>CAXXTC010000009.1:0-389257 GCA_963666925.2 Phycisphaerae bacterium
GTGCCCTCTTCCGAATCCAGTGTGAGCATCAGGCAAGCGGGGGGGGACTCCAGTGCGCGCAATTCCCCGACCAGCGCGATGCCGCCGAGCTGGGGCAGGCCGACGTCGATGATCGCCACATCGGGACGAATCTCGCGCATCTGGTTGAAGGCGGTCAGGCCGTCCTCAGCTTCGCCCACGACCTTGAAGGCCGGATCGCCAGCCACAATTTGCTTGAGCCCGTGTCGAAACACGGGGTGGTCGTCCACGATATAGACGCTTGTCACACTCGTCATGTTCATGCCGGTCGTTCCGGGATAGGCACCGTCACTGCCACCCGGGTACCAGTTCCCGGCGTGGATTCCAGATCGATGCGACCGTTGAGCAGGTTTGCCCGTTCGGCGATTCCAGTCAACCCGAAGCTTGGTCGATTTTCGCTACGCAGCCGACGCAGGTCGAAGCCGCAGCCGTCATCCTGGACGCATACACTGATGCTTGCCGGATCCCGTGTAACCGTCACCGTCACCCGCGTGGCCTGTCCATGCTTGATGACGTTGTTGAGCGACTCCTGCACGATGCGATAGAAGTTGATTTCCATCTCCGGTGCCAGCAGGCCGTCGATGTTGTCCAGTCGGCTTACGAATTCGATCTCCGTGGCCGCCCGCAGTTCCTCGATGGTCCAGGTGATAGCGTGCGTCAGCCCCACTCGCACCAGTGCGCTGGGACGCAACGCACGAGAGATGGAACGCACCTCGCTGATGGCCCGCGTGACGTCGGCGGACAGTTCCTCGAACTGGTCGCTGGTGTTCGCGGCGGGCGGGGCACTCCGTGCGAGCAGAGCCAGCCGATTCTTCATCAGCAACAGGTTGTGCCCCAAGCTGTCATGCAGCTCCGACGCGACCCGGTTGCGCTCGGCCTCCTGCCGCGAGATGAGCTGGTGCGCGAACTCCGCCTGCATGGTTCGACGACGCTCGTAGCGCGCCCGCAGATGCTGGATCAATCCGAGCACGATTCCGCAGCCGGCTACGATGGCCAGTACGCGAAACCAAACGGTTTCCCAGAAGAACGGCAGCACGACCAGTTGTACGCTGGCGCCGGTGCGGTTCAACGCGCCGTCTCCGTTGGCGGCGCGGACGCGAAATTCGTAGCGACCGGCACGCGGCGCGTCATAGAAGACCACTCGCCGGTTACCCACCTCACGCCACGTCGGGTCGATATCCTCGAGCTGAACCTGAAACCGCACCTTTGCCGGGGCCGAGAAGCTGGGTGCGGTATAGTGAATCTCGACTCCCCGGCTACCGGCGGGCAGCTCCAGCGGCTCCGGAAAGGGGACGCTGATGACCCGATCCACCGGTTGCTGATCCGGGGCGTACCGCTGCGGTTCGCGATAGACGATCTTCTCGATGTGCACCGGCGGCGGTGTCTTGTTGAGCGGAAAGTTAGCCGGGTCGACCATCCCGACGCCTTTCGTTGTCGCAAACCACAGACGTCCGCGTGAATCGCGGGCACAGACGGGGTGCCGCAGGCCGGAGCATTCCATCGTTGGTAAGCCGTCTGCCGCGTTGAACATTTGGCCGGTCAGCCGAGTGGCTACTCCGTCGGCCACCGCGTCGATCTCACTGCGGGCCACCCGCACGACGCCGTGCCCGGAGGCCATCCAGAAATACCCACGCTCATCGTCGAGTATCCCCAGCACGTCGCGGGTTGGCAGCCCGCTGTCCGGCCCGATTGTGGCGAGCACGCCGCCGCGCCAGCGCAGCAGGCCCGCCGTCAGCGAGCCCATCCACATGGTTCCATCGTCACCGGCTTTCAGACAGGCGACGGCTCGAATCGGATCTCCCGAGGTGTCGAGCAACTCGACGACACGGTCGTCCAGGACGCGATACACGCCGGCCGTGTTAGAGAGCCAGATGACGTGGTCTTGATCCTCCGCGAAACACACCACGCCGCTGATAGGCAGGCCCTCATCCGGCCCGAAGACGCGGCTCTCGTCGCCGTCGATCACGGCGATGCGTTCGCCGCCGGAGAGCCAGATCCGCCCGCGTGAATCTTCGAACAGTGCGATTACGTTACCCCCGGCGAGCTGGCCCTCCGGGACGAATTGCCCGCCGGTTGAGCCAAACACATATAACCCCTCGGTGAACAGGCCAATCCAGGTGCGCCCTTGCCGGTCACGCAACACGCTCTGAATGAATCGGCCCTGTCCGGGCCGGCCGGGTATCGAGACGGGCCGCAGACCATTCTCGTCGATTCGGTACAGTCCCTGCCCGTACGTGGCCACCACCATCCTATCGGCCGGAGCCGGGGTCACGGAAGTGACGCACATGTAGAGTGTGTCACGCGTGCCGAAATCGTGGAATCGCCGCGCTGTCAGGCGGATAAGCCCCCGGCCGCCTGTTCCGAGCCACAGGTTCCCTTCACAATCTTCGAATACGAAGCGGAACGCGTATTGCGGCACGCCCCCAAGCTCGGTCCACTGACGCAGCGGACCGTCCGGCGGAACCTGATACATCCCCGCGTTGTAGGACGCGATCCACAGGTTACCGTGGCTGTCCTCGGACAAGCTCCAGATTCCATACGGTCGCTTTGACAGCCGACGTCTGGCCACGACCTTTCCGCCGGCAAAGCGATACAGGTTCCCTCCGGCCAGTACCCACAGCCCCCCGTCATGCGCGGCGGTGCAGGCAATCTCATCACGTTCCACGCCGGCGAGTTCGCTGGTCGGCACCATCTGCATCCATTGCTGCCCGTCCCACCGCCCGACGAACTCGTTCTGCACCGTCCACCATTGGCCATCCTCGTCCACGCAACCCCAGTAGCCTTCGCCTGTTTCGCCCGGCGGGTCCGGTAACTGGACAAAAGCTCTCCCGTCAAACTCGATGATCTTGCCCCTGAACGTGGTGAGCAGGAGATCGCCGTTCGACCTTTCGGTGAACGTTCGGATCAGGCCATCGCCGAGCAGCGGCTCCTGGGTGAAGTCCAGCCAGCGCTGGTCGGCGTGCACGACCAAGCCCTTTAGCGTGCTGACCCATATCCAGCCACGATTATCCGCGTGGAGGTTGACCACACCCGAACTCGGGAGCTGGGGCGTGTTCTCAGCATCCAACACAGTGAATTCGACGCCATCGAATCGTACCAGCCCGTTGAAAGTCCCGAACCAGAGATATCCGTCCGGCGTCTGGACCATTGCGGTCACCGAGCTGTCCGGCAACCCTTGATCCACCTGCCATGACTGAATCAGCCACTCGTCACTGTCCGGCGCAGCATCCGGTTGCCCGTTGGCGTTACCGCCGACGATCGCCACCAGCACCAAGACAGTCAGCTTGACGAAGGCGTTGTCCACGTGGATTCCATTCTGATCGGGTTGGCCCAGGACTCAGGAAACCGAGTCTAACGCGAACTGGAGCAGCCACAAAATACCCGCGCTGCCGGCAACACGGACCGGCTCTGCGCCGCGCTAGCCGCGATTTGCACCATCCACGAGTGATCCCCCGCAATGCCGCCCATCAACACGCAAACCATACTCACCAAAGAGAGTGGCTCATCGCAATTGCCGGCGTCCAGGGTCGAACTGGAGACCTCCTGATCCACAGTCAGGCGCTCTATCCAACTGAGCTACACCGGCGTTTCCAGCGGGGCCGGCGACCGCGGCAGGGGGGGCATCCTGCCCGCCTCATGGCACGTTCGCTGTCCCAAACCATCCAGTTTAGTCCCTCGCCCAACAGTGTCAACGCAGCCCCCTTGATCGCCTGCCAGCCGCTGCCCCCCATACCCCTCGGCGGGGCGGGCATTGGCCTTGTCTGTTACCACGCCGCCCGCTACCGTGGCACCAGGCAACGACTGCACCTCGGCAGGCGGGCGTCGCTCGGCCGCTGTCGGCCCCAGACGCCCCGGCAGTGCCTCGGGCCATGTACACCGCTCCACGACCTGCCACAGAAACAACATCCGGAGGCCACATTGAGAACGACCTATGCTATCGCTGGCGCCCTGCTCATCAGTTCATCACTATGCTTGGCCAATGCTGGCCAGACCACGCAATCCGCGCCCACCACTCAGCCGACCGTTGCGTTTCCACAAGATTGGCTTGGTCATTGGGTCGGCCAGTGCAACATCCGGCTGCCCAATGGACGTACCTCCTCGGTTCCGATGGAGTTGTACATCAAGACCACCGACGATCCCCAGCGCTACGTCTGGACCCTGATCTACAGCCCGGCCGGGCGACTCGACGTCCGCGGCTACGAACTCGTCATCAAGGACCCCGATCGCGGCCACTACCAAATCGATGAGAAGGATTCCATCATCCTGGATTGCTACCTCATCGGCGACACGCTGTACTCGCAGTTCTCCATCGAGGGGACGCTGCTTACCATCACCTACCGCAAAGTCGGCGACGAGCTGCATTTCGACCTGCTCTCAGCCAATCTTGGAGCGCCCATCGAATCCGGCGGCCAGGACGATGTGCCCACGGTCAAGTCCTATACGGTGCAGGTGGCCCAGCATGCCGCTCTAAAGTTCCTCCCCGACAAGAGCAAGCCCGCCGCCGATCGCAAGGACTGATCGGTCGCCAACCGGCACGCGGGCGGGATTGACGCTGGCCGTCCCCGCCCGTAGCTTCCACAATCTCGGGCCGCTTGTGCTATCGCTCGGCCCGTTTCAACACCGTTCGCACTTGATTCCTCGGGGGGGCGAAGGAGCCCAGTATGTCGTTTTCGATCAGTCCCGATGGTGAGCAGTTCCCGCTACCCGGCCAGAATGAATATGCCGCGGAGTTCAAACGCCTGGAGAAAATCGTCGCCGAGCAGCGCGAACTGGGCCGCGAGATCGTCGTGGTCGTCGGCGTCGGGTTCGTTGGTGCTGTCATGGCCGCTGTCGTCGCCGACACGGTCGACCGCAAGACCGGCCAGCCCAACAAGTTCGTCATCGGCATGCAGCGCCCCAGCGCCCGCAGTTACTGGAAGATCCACTACCTCAACCGCGGAGTCTCACCCGTCAAGGCTGAGGACCCCGAGGTCGACGAGATCATCCCGCGCTGTGTCAACGAGAAAAAGACGCTGATCGCCACCTTCACCAACGAAGTTCTCAAGCTGGCCGACTGCGTTGTCGTCGATGTCCAGTGCGATTACATCAAGGAAGACCTCGGCAACCTGCACACCGGCCGGCCGACATGGCCGCCCTCGAAAAGAGCTTCGAAACCATCGGCCAGCACATCCCGCCCAAGTGCCTGGTTTTGATCGAGACCACCGTCGCTCCCGGCACCACCGAATACGTCGCGCTGCCGATTCTCAAGCGAGCCTTTCGCGACCGCGGCATCGATTCTGAGCCGCTGCTGGCCCACAGCTTCGAACGCGTCATGCCCGGCAAGGAGTACGTCCGCAGCATTCGCGACTTCTGGCGCGTTTGCAGCGGTGCCAACCCGGAGGCCCGCCAGCGCGTCGAGAAGTTCCTCACCGAGGTGCTCAATACCGACGAATTCCCGCTCACCGTGCTCGACCGCCCGCTCGAGAGCGAAACCACCAAGATCGTCGAGAACAGCTATCGCGCCACCATCCTGGCGTTTCTCGATGAGTGGAGCCTGTTCGCCGAGCGCAACGGCGTCGATCTCCTCAAGGTCATCAAGGCCATCAAGGTCCGCCCGACGCACAACAACATGATCTTCCCCGGGCCGGGCATCGGCGGCTACTGCCTGCCCAAGGACGGTGGCCTGGGCATGTGGGCCTATCGTCACCTGATGGGCTTCGAGGACGACATCTTCAAGATCACTCCGACCGCCATCAACATCAACGACACGCGTGCCCTGCACGCGGCGTCGATCACCCGCGACGCCCTGCGCAACATGGGCCGTGGGGTGGCTGCCGCCCCGATTGCACTGCTCGGGGCCGCCTATCGCGAGGACGTCGGCGACACGCGCTACAGTGGCAGCGAGCTGGTCGTCCGCAAGCTGACCGAGATGGGCGCCGATATGCGCGTCCACGATCCCTATCTCCAGCATTGGTGGGAGCTTGAATCGCAGGACACCTATCCGACGCCGGGTTACAGTTGGGCCCGCTTCTTCCGCAACCAGGAACGCCTCCAGGACCTCCGCGTCCAGCAGGACCTCGGCAAGGCGCTCGAGGGTGTCGATGCCGTTATTTTCGCCGTCCGCCACGCGCCCTATCTCGAACTCGCCCCCGAGAAGGTGGTGGAGCTGACCGGTCAGCCGGTCGCGGTTATCGACTGCTTCGGCGTACTCGACGATGCGAAGATTCGGCGTTACTTCGAGCTGGGTTGCGAGGTCAAGGGTCTCGGCCGAGGCCACGTCAAACGCATCAAGGACGAGGTCGCCCACAGCCGCTGATTCACACGAGCGTGCTTCCTTCTCAGAAACGACTCCGTGTGCCATCTATGAGCGAGCCAAAGTCAAGCGGGTTTTCGACGGGGTCTTTCCAACCATCTATTCGGCGTCGTCGCAGGGACACGCCACTCAACGATTTCGGGGGCGGCCTCAGTCACTGCTACGATGGTAACGCGCCGGTTCCAACTGGCCCCCGCCGGTTGACGCCTCATGGCACATCCGCGAGGTCCGCCCGATTCGACCCGCTCGAAGTTTCGTCCCGCCCATAGCGGTACACTCACCTCCTGGTGCTCTCCGGAGGGGAAAGAACGGACTCCTATGCTACGCTCGGCGTCGGTTCCGTGACCACCTCCGCTTCACGCCACACTTCTCCGCTGCGCAGCATTGCCGCCGACACGCACGCCAGGTGCCGGGCTAACGCCACCAGCGCAATCTTGTTCCGCTCCGGATCACCACGCTGCACATGTTCGTAAACCGCCCGCAGCAGCGGACTGCGTCCCTTGCCCTGCCAAGCTGCCTCGCACAGCAATTGCCGCACGACACTGGGACCTTCCCGGGTGATATGCCCAAGCCGATTCGTCTGCCCACTCTGGTCCTGGCACGGCACCAGCCCGAAGTAGCAGCCCACCTGCCGATTGCTCCGAAAACGCCGGACATCGTCGATCCACGCCACCAGCGCCTCGGCCGTACGCTTCCCAACGCCCGGGATGGTCTGTAACAAACGCACCCTGGGATGCTCACGGGCCATGCTGTCCAACCACCGCTCCACCGTACGCAGCCGCGCGTCCAGATGCTCCAACTCGTCCAGGCCCAGATCCCGTTCGAGCGCCGTCGTACGCGTTGGAAACTCCACCTCCGCCAGCCAGACGCGGCCGGCCCGGCTCCACAAACTGGCGCGGCGTGGTGCCGCCACGCCGTGCGCCCGCAACAGGGCCCGCAGCCGGTTCTTCACCGCCGTCCGCTGGGCCACCAGCCGCCTCCGGAACTGAATCAGCCGCCGCCAACTGCGGACGTCCACGGGCGGCACATGCACCGGCGGCACCTGGTCCAGGAATAGCAAGGTAGCCAGCTTCCGGGCGTCGACCCGATCGTGCTTACGTTTGGCCCGGAAGATCAGTCGCACTGCCCCCGGATGAGCCACGACGATCCGCTGCGCCACCTGCTGCAGTTGTTCGTAGACGTAACCGTAGCCGCACGACGCCTCGTAGCAGATCTGGAAGGGCGGCGACACACTACGCAGTTGTTTCACCAGTTCCTTGGCTCCGCCCCGAATCTGCTGTTGCTTGACGAGTTTCCCGGCTGAATCCAAAATGCAGATGGTCGACTGACGCTGATGTAGATCTAGTCCAATCGTGTACATGCGGGCCTCCTTTCTTTGAAGTTCCAACGGGGTCATACCCCGAAGGAGGCTCGCTTCATAGTTTCACTGCTCTTGAGCAGTGGATGTGCGGATGCCCCATCCCGTTGCGCAGCACGGGGTAAGGGACTGACGCCAGCGGACCATTGTTCCGTATGTAGTATCCAGAACCCTTGTCGCACTGATTGCAAACCAGTGTCACAGCGTCGCCGTGGTTGACGCCGGCGTGTGCCTGCGCATAACATCGCAGTCGATGTACGCGCGAGGCACGGACGTCTCCGCCATCACCGCCGCCACGAGGAGCGCACGCCGTGGGTGACAACGCACCAACCGCTCCGGGGGGCGATAGTCAATCCGTCACATCGGCGACCGCCGACATCTCGTCGCGCGGGGCCGGCGACAACCACGTCGTACTTCTCGATGCGGCCCACATCCCCCAACTCACCCTCCGCGCCGTCATCACCGGCATGTTCCTCGGCGGGCTCCTCTCCGTTTGCAACATCTATGCCGGCCTGCGCGTCGGGCTCGGCTTCAACATGTCCATCGCGGCGGCCCTGCTCGCCTACGGCTTCTGGACCGCCGTCCATCACATCACCGGCCGGCGTGTCAGCAACCTCAACATCCTCGAAAACAACATCAACCAGACCGCCTGTTCGTCGGGAGCGTCGGTCGCATCGGCCGGCCTGATCGCCCCCATCCCGGTACTCACCATCCTCACCGGACGCACGCTGCCCTGGCACCTGCTCAGCGTGTGGATCCTCTCCGTCTGTCTGATCGGCATCATCGTCGCCATCGGCCTGCGCCGGCAGATGCTCCACGTCGACAAGCTGCGTTTCCCCGTCGGCATCGCCAGCGCCGAAGTCCTCCAACGCATGTACTCCCGCGGCAGCGACGCCTTCCGCCGCTTCAGCGTCCTTGCTATCTCCGCTCTCGCAACCGCCGGCGTGCAGATCTACCAGATGTTCGGCGCCATCCCCAGCCTGGCTCTCCCCAACACGGTCCAGATCATGGACCATCCGTTGACCAAGCTCGGGTTTATCCTCCGCCCCTCGCCGCTCTTGCTCGGCGTCGGCGGCCTTATCGGACTGCGCGCCTGCCTTTCCATGCTGATCGGCGCCGTCGCCGCCTGGGCCATCGGCGCACCGCTACTTGCCGCCAACGGCATCGTCGACCAGCCCACCTTTTCCGGCGCTCGTGCCTGGATGATCTGGCCCGGCGTAACCCTCATGGTCGTCGGCGCCATGACCTCCTTCGTTTTCTCCTGGCGCTCGATCGTCGCCGCCTTCAAGTCAACCTTCGGCAAAACCACCAGCACCGATGCGATTGACGATCCCGATCAGGCCGGCGACGTCGCCCGGCCGCTGTTCTTCCTAGGCCTGCTGCTCGTGCTGATCCTCTCCGTCATCCTCCAGGCCAGCCTCTTCGAGATTCTCTGGTGGGTAGCGACCGTCGGCGTGCTGCTGTCATTCGCACTAGCCCTGGTCGCATCACGCGTCGCCGGCGAGGCCGGCATCACCCCCGTCGGCAGCATCGGCAAGGTTAGCCAGCTTCTTATCGGCGCCATTGCCGGCTCCAACCCCGCGCCCAACCTCATGGCCGCCAACGTCACCGGCGGCGCCGCCAGCCAATCGGCCGACCTGCTCGCCGATCTGAAATGTGGCCATCTCATCGGCGCCGCGCCCCGGCTGCAAGCCGTCGCCCAGGTATGCGGCGCCCTGACCGGTGCCCTGGTCGGCTCGTACGCCTACCTGCTGCTCGTCCCCGACCCCGCTCATCAGCTCTTTACGCCCGAGCTGCCCGCACCAGCCGCCGCCTCCTGGCTCGCCGTTGCCGAACTGTTCCGCGAAGGCTTCGGCGTGCTCCCCACCGGCACGCGAACGGCCATTGCAGTTGCCGCCATCGTTGCATTTGTGCTGACCATCGTTGAGAAAACCGTCCCCGCCCGCGTTGGCCAGTGGATCCCCTCCGCGACCAGCATCGGCTTCGCGTTTGTTTGGCCAGCCAGCATCACGGTTACGCTGCTCGCCGGCGCACTGATTGGCACGTTTTTCAAGTACACGTTTGCAAACTGGACCAAGCGCCACTGGATCACGCTTTGCACCGGCGTCATCGTCGGCGACACGCTGACCGAAGCCGTCCACGGCGTCTGCCGTGCCCTAACGGTCTCCCCGGGCTGACTCGGCAGACGCAACAGAGCCGGGCGCCGCGTTCTCCCCGAGGAGAGAGGACCGCGCGCCGAGCAGCCGCTCCCAATCGCTTCGGCGGAAGGTCACGACAATCCAGATGAAAAGCGGGGCTACGTAGGAGAAGTTGATCCAGGTGGCAAACACTCGGTGGGCGCCAGCCAGAACAGCGATCCAGACCGGCCCCGGCGAATACAGCGCGATCGGGTGATCGCCGCTGAACCCGTAGAGTAGCGCGATCGCTACTCTTAAGATCACCAGGCCGTTGACCAGCAGCAGACCCCACAACAGCGACTTCCACCTTCGCGACCACGGAATTGGCGTCGCCACGATTAGCGCTACGACCTCCGCCGTCGGCAGGTAGCCCGTCACGGCGGTACTGTGAAGCGCGCTTATGGGGCGCGCACGTGTTCGCCGGTTGCCGGCGATAATCTCGGTGTCGACCTGTTCGACGTCCCCGGCGAGGGCTTCGAAGCGCACGATTCCGTCCGAGCCAAACGACCCGAACAGGGCATTCATCACTGTCCGGTACCCGCTCCCATAGCACGCACGCAAACCGGGCCACGGGGCTACCAGCAGCGCGTACAACAGGACCAGTCGCAGGAAGAAGCTCAATATCGGCTTAAGTGGAAGCATGAGGATGTGCGAGCTTGCTCCGTACGGCCCAAGTCGCCCAGATTACCCACAAAAGAATCGCCAGGAAAATGAACAGCGCCTGCCATACCTCGATGTGCATCAACTCGAACGCCGCTGGGTAGTACAGACGAACGTAGAACAGGCTGATGATCCGAACCAGGTTCGTCAACATCAGCAACACGGTCCCCACGACGGCCCCGCACAGCTTTCCTAATAGCGGCGTGGGGGCCGCCAATACAGCCGAGATGAACAGGCCGGAGGCGTGAATCGCATCGCACCCACGCTCAATCGACAGCGACGCCCACGGTGACAGGATCGATTTGCCGGAGACCGTTACGTCCTGTCCCAGGAACGCCAGGATTGTTCCGGAGACCTTGGCGTTGAGATCAAGGTATGGATCCCATCCATTCCGCTGGAAAAACGCGGTCGCCGTCAAGCCGTAGAACACGCCCATGCAGACGCCGAACGTAACGACGAAACGCAGGACGGGGCGCTTGGCCTGAAACCACGATGATCTCGCGGCACTCTTGGCCGAGCTGGCACCGTCTGGAGATTGGCGTGAGCCCTGGACGGACTGCTTGCCGGTTGTGCACGTCTCTGGTTGCTTCCTGGCCTTCAAACGCCGCTTACGCATCGGCTGTTCATCCCGAGTACATTGTCCCCATGGGCGGCACAGCTACACATCCGCCGCCTATACACCGAACCGGCCGACCGGACAACGCCAGTGGCTCCACGTGCCAACGTGGTTGTACCTGGCGGAGAGCTCGGGTGCAATCCGGCTTGTCCTACCGTGCCGGCCTCACCACGAAGACACTGTGCCCGGGTCTTCTCCGCATATATTCGCGGCCGGCTAGCGACCCGCGTCGCCGTCCCGCGCATAGACGATCCACAGATGGACCAGATACGCGAAGATCGGCGCGCAGATCAGCGAGCCAGCCATGTCAACGGGGGTCATTTCGCCGTAGTGCCAGATCGAGCCCAGCCAGCCGAGCAGTAGCAGCCATAGCGTGGCCGCCAGGACCCTGACAAAGACCGACGGTACAAACTCGAAAAGGCGCTCATTCATTACTGCTCCTCGTATAGTGCCTCACACCTCATGTGGCCATGGGCCGACGGTGCCGTAGACGCCCGAAGATAATCGTCCCAGCCGTCAACAGGAGCAGCGTCATGATGATGAGGCCCCATTCGGAAACGGTCGGGATGGGGGGCTGCGCGCAGGGATTTGGATCGCAATCCGTACCCAACCCCAGCCAGGTGCCGTCGCAGTCAGCCTCCGTCGTCTCGGTGCAGGTGCCGTCGTCCGCGCAGCACGCTCCCAGCTCGTTCACGAGGAAGTCCTCCGTGAGATAGAACAACTCATCAAGCTGGTATTCTGCGTCAAAGTCAAAATCACAAAGCTCCTCCACCGGATCCGGTTCTTCGCAAGGACACTTGGGAAGTGTCGTGCCCCAACGCTGCCCGTTAACTACTGAACCATTGGCGCCAGCCATCACCGCGTTAATGAACTGGGCGAAGGTGACGTTTCCACCACCGGGCCACCCCGCAGGATCGATTTTGGCCAGCAGATTGTTCACAAAAGCACTTGGCTCCGGCAAACACTGGCACTCACTACAACCTGCCAATAGGCACGTGTTCCCCACAGTTTCAAGGTCGCCCGGAGGATCGGATCCATTCCAGAAGCCGCCGCTATAGCAGCTTGCGAGAATGACGAATTTACGAACGCCGGCAGGCAGCCCTGCAAGGCTGGTGGCCACCGCGTCGTCAAGGCAGTGAGCGCTTGGCCAGATGCTTTCATCGCAGGTATCCGCAGCCGGGGCGACTTCGTCGTCAGTGACGAAACTGCCATGGCCATGATAGATGAAAAGGAAGCAATCGCCGGCCACCATCCCAGGCCCCGCGGCGGCGATAGCCGCGGTAATCGCGTTGCAGTTAGCATTCCCGGGAAGGACACTAATGTCGCCGGCATTCCAGTTGCTCCACTTCGCCAACGACGCACCGATCGCGTTGGCTCTGGTGTTGGCAATTGTGTCGTCAAACGCGGCCCCCCCCGGATACGTGGGGCCAACGATTACGGCCTTGTTCGCTGCAAGCGCTGGGACAACGCAAAGGCTAAGAGACAACGCGATGGCTATGAATACCTGGCCACCTGTCATCCGACTCAGTGAACTGGATCTCACAGTATCATTCCTCATGGCATTCCTCTCCCTATAGCAGGCACGTACTGCCCGCTATTTCGCATATGCATTCTTGAATGGCCGAATCTGAACACAGAGGAGGCAGGGGGGCATCAATAGGCCCATTGCCGATAAGCAATTCAGCACTTCTCGCTATAACGATCAGTGGGTACTGCTCGGCAAGTTCCAGCTTGGAACGGTGGCTGGGGCCGGAGGTGCGCGGGGACGCACCAGGCGGAGCATTCGGGAGCGAATCGCCCGGGCCGCAGGGCCGGCATGGACGGGCAGCACTGCTGCTTTGGCGCAGCGCGGCGACCTGGGCGCGATGTTCGGCATTCCTGCGGGCATGAACTTCAGTTCCCTCTCCCGGGCTTCAGTTCGTCCCATAACGGATATGACGCCTGCATGTTACAGAAACGAAAATACCAGGTCAACACCTGGCAATGTGCGTTTTGACGTCTTGCAAACCCCCTGAGCGAGATCACATCAACATCTCACCAAGGTCCGCCCCGCATTCTGGACTGTGTCTGCACAAGTATAGCCCGGGCTCAGCCGTTCGGCGTCCATACAAACTACTACCGCCAATGACGACCTGGCTTTGCCGTCCTTGGTTAACCGTTGTAGATCTTGTTGCGAGACGACCGTGGCGCCAATTATGCTAGTCGATCCACTGCGCCAACTTACGCAGCGCAACACTCGCACCACTGCATTTCAGCAACCGCACGTCATCGCTAGAGTGTTCTCACCTGTGTACTGTCTACTCTCGACGCTTTCGCCCCTCCACCCGCGTCGCGGGCAGAGGGGCGCCGGCCTGCCGTCGCGGGCTGACTACGTGCCCGCGATCAGATCCACAAACGGCTCGATATCGTCAAAGTTCACCGCGCCGTCGTCGTTGCAGTCGGCATTCAGCCACGGGCAATCGTACGGCCAGCCAACCCCGTCCGGCGCATAACTCTGCGCCTCCACGAACAACGAAATGTCGTCGAAGTTCACGGCCCCGTCGCAGTTCATGTCGCCCGGGTGCAGGCACACGTCACCAACCAGTACCGTGCGATGGATCCGCACGAGGTGCCGATTATCCGCGTCGCAGTTCAGGATGGCCTCATCAACAACCGTCAGCCGCAGCACGTACGGGCACGGCCGCAGACCGGTTGTGTCCCACCTCCCCAGTATGTCGTCGACCACCGACGCCGTTCCGCTCGCGATTGTCACCCAGCTCGTCGCGTCACCGCCCAGGTACTGCAACGACCAAGACTCCAGGTTCGCGTCGGCGGCCGTCCCGACAATCGGGACCACACCGTCGAGTTGGTCGCAGTTGTCGATGTTCGTGATGTCCGCCAGCGGAGCCGTGTTGTCCACCACCACGGTCGTCATCACGCTGTCCGTGTTGCCGCAGTCGGTCTGGGCCGTCACACGCAGGTCGTAGTCTCCGTCCGGCACTCCCAGCTCCACCGTCTCCCAGTACGCGAACGGATCGTTCACCACCGACGACGTATACACCGGCATGTCCGGGTCCACTGGCAGCCAACCGCCGCCGCCTGCCGGTCGATACTCGACCATGTATTGATCGAAGCACCAACTGTCGAACACCGTCCCGTCCAGGCATATCCGCCGGCCAAGGACGGTTCCGCTACCCGGCGATCGCAGCTCCAGGCTGGAAAACTGCTTGTCCAGGAAGATCGTTCGCACATCCGACGACGACAGCCCGCAGGCGTTCGTCACGCGCAGCCGAATCGTGTAGTACCCCTCCGATACCCCCGCGTTCGCCCATGTCCCCAGCACGTCGTCGATAACTATGTCCGTGCCGCTGGCGATCTCCTGCCAGGTGCCGCCACTGGTCGGGCGATATTCCACCACGTAGCTGCCCAGCCCGACCTCCGGGTCGTCCGCCGTCCCGATAATCTGCGGATTCGTGCACGTGCAGCCGGTACCCAGGTGCGGCGGCGTGTTCAATTCCGCGATCGGCGGAGTCGTTTCGCTCGCGCAGGTGTCGTTGACGATACGCACATCGTTCAGCAGCCGCAGTGCCGCCGTCGCGAAGTTATCTGCGAACGCCAGCGAGTACAGGTGCGTGAAATCCGCTCCGAACGGCTCATCCACGAGCACCGGCGATCCGTTGATGCGGATGCTGAACGTGTCCGCCAGCGCGTCCGTGGCGACGCTCACGTAGTAGGTCGTGTCGGAGTTCCACGTGAACCCGGTGGCGATCGTCTCGCTTGCTCCGCCCACCCGCGTGATGTGTACGCGGAGCTGCTGGTCGTCACCCCACCACAGGCTTAGGTTGTCCCCCAGCGGCCGGAGAATCCATTGCTGCGTAAACGCATTCTGCCCGCTCGGCAGCGCATTCCCGAAGATCAAATACTCATACGTCGTCTCGGCGACCGCGGCATCCGCAATCGGCCGCATGTTGATCACGTACCCGTCCCCTGCCTGAGAATGCGAGAGCAACTTCAAATCCCCGCCACCGAAATCGTCGATCATGTGGTTCCCGCTGATCTGGATATAACTCCCAACCTCCGGCCCATTCGGCGGATCCCCGATAACGTCATCCTGATACGTATCTTGCAGAATCACGTTCTGCCCGAGGCTCACCGTCGCGCCACACAGCGCCATGCTGAGGGCCATTACAAGTTGCAGTCGTGCCATGTCGTCGTCTCCTGTCCCCGGTTCCATCAAACTGGCGGCTGACGGTTCGGGTTACGTTGCCATTCCGGCCGCACGGGCTGAGCACAATCAGCCCGGCATAGGGACCACACCCAACGCCGGCTCACTGTTTTACACGCAGACAGATCACGCCCGAACGCAGCGGTCCGCCAAAAACACCCGTCGCCGTATTCTCATCCCCCAAACCCCGCCGCACAACACCATTCTCAACATTCCGGCAGCGTCTGTCCGGGGGAACGTTGCCTACCCCAGCGATGAACCGACGTCGATTCTGACTGTCTGACGAGCATCTAGCGGTCGAGCCTGCCGTTGCTTACAATCAATACAGACTTGAAGTTCGGGTGGCATATGGACGAGCTACCTCGGCAGCATGGGGCATTTCCACTTTGGATGAAAGCGGGCTTGGTCGCTGCAATCTGCCTGATGGTCGGCATGATCGTCGCCGCGTCATTCACCATGGTTGAGCGCAGCGCGCAAGACAAAATGATCCAAGTCTTGGAGGGTAAGATCTCAGACCTTGAGGGCCAGATTGCCGACAAAGAGCGTCAGATGGCGGCAAACGAGAAGACTGCGGCGGCCTTGCGCGCCGACGTGAAAGCCCAAGACGCTCAGCTTGCCGAGCTGCGTTTCGAATGTGGCCACTTGAAAGCCGAGTTGCTATCTGCTCAGCAGGAACTTGCCGATGCTCGCGCCAAACTTCCGCAGCCGAAGCCCGAGCCAACGGCAGCCAGATCGTCACCCACAAGCCCTCAAGGTGCCGATGACGCGAGCATCACGGTCTACAGGACTCGGACAGGTAGTAAGTATCATCGCGCCGGTTGTCCCTATTTGCGAAAAGGCGCGATTTCGATCTAGCTGAGAGATGCTAAGGCTCGCGGCCTTACACCTTGCTCACGATGCCGGCCACCAGGGTAGGAGGTTAACTGATGGGGTTTTCATTTCGTAGAAGCGTGAAACTCGGCGGTGGACTGCGGTTGAACTTGTCCAAACGAGGCGTCGGGGTGTCTGGCGGCGTAAAAGGGGCAAGAGTTTCTGTCGGTCCCCGTGGCACGCAAGTGCGGGTGGGACGAAAGGGTTTTGAATACCGCAAGACCATCAACGGACATAGCAGCAGGGGACGGGCCAAGGCGGGCCTGATCGGTGAGTTCTTTGGTTTGGTAGGAATTCTTGTAAAGCTGCTCGTTCTGCTGATCATCATCGTTGTGGTGCTCGTCATTGTTGTGAACATGCTTGCTTAGGTCTGCCGTGAAGTGGATCGCACTCCTAACTGACCCAAACACGAGAATCGGCCGCGCGTTTGACCGCGTCATCTACACGCTCATCATCCTCTCGCTGATCGCCATTGCCATCGAGACGCTGCCCGAGGCCGAGCCCTACTCGCTCTGGCTGATGTGGAGCGAGCGTATCATCGTCGCCGTATTCACGGCAGAATACCTCTTGAGGTTTATCAGCAAGCGTTTTCGCTACACGTTCAGTTTCCTCGGCGTGATCGACCTGCTGGCCATACTGCCGTTTTACATCTCGTGTGGCGTGGTCGATCTGCGCTCCGTCCGAGTATTCCGACTGCTGCGATTGCTGCGCCTGGCGAAACTCCACCGCTACGGATCGGCGTGGCAGCGGTTGCGAACCGCTTTCACGGACATCAGGGACGAACTCGTCGTCTACTTCGGCCTGACGGTTGCCCTGCTCTATCTCGCCTCGGTCGGCATCTACTACTGTGAGCATGATGCGCAGCCGGAGGCGTTTCGGTCGGTATTTCACGCCATGTGGTGGGCCGTCTGCACGCTGACGACCGTAGGATATGGCGACATCTACCCCGTGACGGCGGCCGGCAAGCTCTTCACCTTCGTCATTCTCGTGCTGGGGCTCAGCGTGGTGGCCGTTCCCTCCGGGCTCATCGCGTCAGCCATGGTCAAGCAGTCCCCCAAACCCGACGAGAGCGACGGCTCGCCCTCATAGCCTCCATCAGACCACCCTCGCCGGCACGCGCACGCGTCAATCGCTCCCCATGAAGAACCGCAGCTCGTTCGGCGAGATCCCCTTGGTTCGGCCGATTTTCCAGTCGTCGCCGTCCCGGAGAAGTGACGCGTACCAGCCCAGGTTCTCGTCCCCCTGCACGGAATACACCATCACGCTCCCGCGATCCGTTTTCTGCGTGTTGCCGCTGTACCAGAAATAGAGCCCCGCCGGCGAAATCGCTTTCAGACGCCGATGCGAGTTATCGGAGCTATTCTGCCAGACATGCAGCGGCGGGGCCTTCGTCCGGTCAAACTCGAACGGCTCCACCGCGCTGCGCTCGTACACAGCCTGGCTTCTCACCCGGTTGGGCGAAAACGGCGGCGGCCGCAGCGGGTCGAGCCACACGTTGCAGCAGTACCCAAGTCGGCCGGCGTACGACTTCCATTTGTGGTCGAACCAGTTGTCGAGTTGGATCACATACACCTGTCGCGGCCCATAGCACCGCACGGCTCCATCCAGCACCCGGCCCACGACATCAACAAACGTCGGATCATCGAGTTCGTCCATGGTAAGGTCGATCAGCATGGGCTCCCTCACCTGCTAACCTGATCCCGTGTTCACCTGCTCTTGTCCCCGCGATTGTCCATCCCGTTGACGAGCCCGCTGACCATCTTGGCGATCGTTTCAAGTCGTTCTTTCAGGGCAAACGCCTGGTCTTCATGCACGAGGCCGCGTCGACGGCCGACTTCGAGTATCGGTACGCATTCCTGTGCGGAGCCACGCGCGATCGTAAAGAAGTGCTTGCGATCGGGCTTCGTGAAGCGGCCGTTTCCTTCTGCGAGGTTGGTTGCGATGGACAGGGCTGCTCGGTTCAGTTGGTCCGCCAGAAAGCCGTAGCCACGCGGGAAGCCTTCGGTAAGCGCCGCCACTTGGTCAGCGGAATCCACCGCCTTCTGGTAGACTTCGAGCTTCTCGAACCTGAAGGCCATGCTGGTACCCCGAACGGAGCAGGTGAGCAGTGGAACAGGAGACCGCAGGTGAGCCGGCGTTTCACTCGCCACGAACACCAACAGGCGAGCGAGTGGTTCCTTCACCTGCTCACCTGTTCTTGTGCTCACCTGCTCTGATTGGCCGATGGCGGCCAATCGGGGCGACAGGATTCGAACCTGCGACCTTCTGCACCCCATGCAGACGCGCTAGCCAGGCTGCGCCACGCCCCGAAGCCGTTCACAAAATTAACCTTAGAACCTTTGCCCCCTCGCGTCAAGCCTGACGCCGCCAAAGCCGGCAACCCTCTCTTCGGCCACAGTCCGTTTACCGTTCTCGCCTGCCAAAGCCGCCGGTCTGGGGCTCCACGCCCGGCCCCGCCACAGCATCACCGGCCGATATTGTCAGCCCGCTTACCCGCCCGAACCACCCGCACCATCGTGTGCCGTGGATGCCGCCG
The DNA here is from genome assembly GCA_963666925.2 of Phycisphaerae bacterium. Taxonomy (GTDB): domain Bacteria; phylum Planctomycetota; class Phycisphaerae; order UBA1845; family Fen-1342; genus JANQFV01. The sequence continues at coordinate 18,731 of CAXXTC010000009.1, forward strand.
CCGCCACCGTTGCCTTCCGCTCCAGCAGCAGCCGCAATGCCAGCAGCAACACCCCGCCCACCAGCAGCGCGTCGGCCACGTTGAACACCCACGGCCACAAATCCCGCCCGCCGAACCAGCGCGTCGGGATCTTGATGAAATCACGCACATAGCCATGCACCGGGCTGATCGTACTCTCCGCTTCAATCGGCAGCACGATCGCCTCTACCTTATCGTCCGGCGGATACTCCGTCAGTACCAGTGTGCGTCCCTCCGCCCCGACCTCCTTCACATAGCACGGCCCATGCGACTCCGCCCGCACAAGCTGCACCGTGGCGCGGTCGTACATGTTTCCCAGTGCGCCGGCCATTATCGCCCCCAGCGCAATGTGCGTGAGTCGGCTGCGCCGCGAGCTCTGCACAAACATCCACACCACCAGCACCAGCGCCAGCACCGACGCCACCAGGAACACCTCCGTGTACCCATGGCCGATGCCGAACAGCGCACCAGGATTCATAGTGGTTTGAAACTCAAGCACGTTGGGGATCAGCACCCGGCGACCACCTTGTCGCAGTGTGTGAAACGCCCAATCCTTGGACCACAAATCCAGCGTCAAGCCGACGATGACCAGTACCCAGAAACGCACGTGCGAACCAACGTCGGTCAGGGCCGTACGTTCCACCACAACGCCAGCGGCGCACGCCGACGTCCCGGCAGCAGGGGGGGATGCAGATGGCGGTAGGGGGGTACTCACCAGGCTACGGCCCACTCGTCTGGCCTCGTTCGCGGGCGAGGGTGTACTCGTAGCAATACTTCGCCCAGGGCTTGGCCTTCAGTCGGGCTTTGCCAATCGCTTTGCCCGTCGCCAGACAGTAGCCATAGGTCCCGTCGCGAATCCGATCGAGCGCTTCGTCAATCTCACGCAGCATGGCGCGCTCGCCCTCGATCAAACCCAGCGTGAACTCCAGCTCATAGTTGTCCGTGCCCAGGTCCGCCATGTGAATCGGCATGCTCGACAGGTCGCCGGACGCTTCGCTGCGATTGCTCCGCAGCGCTTCGCTATGAAGCGTGGAGACATCGCCCAGAATCTCAGCCCGTTTCTCCAACAGCAGTTGGCGAAACCGATCAAGATCCCGACTGTTCAGCTTGGGCTCACGCCGTGCCGGCGCCGCAGTTGTGGTCGCTTCGGCCGCCGGCCGCCGTTTGGTCGCCTTCCGCGCAGTACTGCTGGTTCGCGGCGACTTCGTAGCGGTCTTCTTCTTCGTGGTTTTCGCCACCTTCTTACGCTTGGTCGTCTTGGGGCGTGCGGCCGTCTTCTTGCTGGCGGCACGGGACGACTTCTTCACCTTGGCAGCGCTGCCGGACCGCTTGGACGAAGTCCGCGTCGCTTTTGCCTTGGCCTTGGCCTTGGTCTTTGGGCGTTTGGAGGTGGTCTTCCGGGCGGTTTTCTTGGTCTTTTTCTTGGCCACCGTCAGCTTTCCCGCGGGTTCGCCCGCTGTTGCAGTCTCGTTGCTAACTGCTTATGGGTGCTGGACATCCGCTACCGTCCGATACAGATTCGTTACTATATCGGAACCCGCTCACAGTGTCAATTGCCGTAACCACCTACAGAAACGACGACTACGCCCGTCTGCCCGATCGGTCCCGCCTACGGCATCGCGATCGCGTGCGAGACTTCACACCATTCCTTCAGCACACTCCGTGCCCGCCCGGAGTCCAGCGTTTCCCGTGCTAACGCTGCCCCCGCTGCCCAATTCTCTGCCAGCCCCGCCACCCACAACGCAGCCGACGCGTTCAAGACCACCATCTCTCGTGCCGGCCCGCCCCGCCCGGCCAGTATCTCCCGAATGACCGTGGCGCTCTGCTCGGGCCCGTCGACGAACAGCTCTTCCAGCGGCGCCGGCGCAACTCCCGCCACGCACGCATCCACCTCCTCGATTCGCACCGCGCTGCCATCCCATCGCGCCACCAGTGTAGGCCCGCTGATACTGAGATCGCATAGTCCTTCCTGGCCATGCACTACCAGGGCTCGCTCAGCACCCAGATCACGCAGCGCCGCCAGCATTGGCTCCACCAGCTCAGCCCGGTTCACTCCCAGGAGTTGTCGCCGCACGCCGGCCGGATTCGCCAGCGGCCCAACCAGGTTGAATATCGTTCGCATCGCCAGTGCCCGCCGCACCGGCGCAACGTGTCGCATCGCCGGATGCAGCCTGACCGCGTACAGAAACGCGACACGGCACCGTTCCAGACACCGTTCGAGTGTCGGCACATCCGCGTCGACGTTTACCCCCAGCGCTGCCAGGACTTCTGCGGATCCGCTCGGACGAATGTTGCTGCGATTGCCATGTTTGGCCACGGTAGCGCCGGCGGCCGCCGCTACGATCGCCACCGCCGTTGACACGTTAAACGTCGGTTGGCCGTCCCCGCCTGTGCCACAGGTATCGATCGCCGCTACGCCGGCCGGCAACGCGACACGGGTGGCGTGCATACGCAGCGCCTCGGCCGCCCCGACAATCTCGTCGATAGTCTCACCCTTGGTGGCCAACGCTGCCAGCAGTCCCGCAACACGCTGCGGATCAACCCGCCCGTTCATCAGCTCGACGAACAGTTCGCGTGCTTCGCCCCGCGACAGGTGGTCGCCGGCGACAATCCGCGCCAACACGTCTGAGGCACTCATAGCCTTCTCATCGGATAATCGAGTGTTCGGGCCCGGCGGGCCTAAGCCCACCGTGAGGTATGATCAGGAATCAGCTCCGTCAGCCGATGGTGCTGCATGAGAAGCGGCCGGCACTTTCCGCGCCCGCTGACGCAGTGTCGGCATCAGCTTGGAAATCTCCTGCGCGTATCCGCTGTTCGGAAACTCCCGGACGATCTGCTCGCCCGCCGCCAGCGCGTTGTGCCACTGCTTGTACGAGACCGCGATGCTGAAACGCGTCTTGATCTGTTCCAGCCGCGCCCGGAACACGTTCCGCGCCGATTTTTTCAGCGACTCCACCTCCGCCGGCACGAGGTACTGATCCAGTGCGAACAGCAGTCGATGCGCCCGCTCCACGTCCTCGTTACGCACCGCCTGTTCATAATCCTTCAGCAGGTGTGTCTTGACGCCGTCGCGACGCCGCTCCAACTCCGCGCTCAACTCGACAATTCGGCTATCGTCCGGGAAGAGGTCCCTTAACCGTTGCAGTTCCGATTCAGCCTGCGCCCAGTTTTGATCCCCGCAGAGTTTCTCGAACCGGTCCTGCGCCGCGGCGATACGCTGTTCGCTCGTCGCCGAGCGCGCCAGTTCAAGCTGCTGGCGCAGTTGCGTGGCTTCCTCGTGATAGCCGAATTGCGTATCCACGTCGCGAATCAGGTGTTCCGCCGTCTGCCAGTCCTGTCGCACGATGGCGCCGTGGATGGTGTCACGCAGAAACTCGAAGTCCTTTTCGCGATACACAATCCGCTTGGCCCAGTCTGACAGGCTGGCGTTCTCCGCTATCGACCGGATCTGCTCTTCCTGGCGACGCTGCAACTCCGCCGACGCCAGCAGCGCCTCGTACGCCCGGTACGAGTAGCTCACGAATTTGTGCAGCAGTAATACCTGGCAATAGAGGAGAATGCCGCCCAGAGCCGCAATCAGTCCGATTGCGAACAGCCCCACCTCCAGACCTACGCCGCGGTTTGCGTCGCCGGTGATCAGCCCGTACAGGCCGCAGCCGGCCAGTAGCAGTCCGCAGAATACGCACAGCACCACCACGATATTCGCAGCGGTTCGCGGCGTGCTTTGTCCACCGCTGGGGGGAGCCATGATTCACCTCCGTGTCAGCTCCGGCGCAGCGCAGGGACCACCGTCCCACCCGCGCGCCCTGGATTTGTTGACGTTACACCAGTCAGTGCACCGGCCGGTTCGACCGGTCGCTCCAGATCTGTATCACGCGCTCCATCGCGCTACGTCGAAGCGGCAACAACTCGCCGACATGCTATATGGTCGAGCTGCCGCCGTCGCTTGAATCACCCGAATCCAGGTCCTCAATGCCACCGCTGCTGTCATCCGAACTATCATCACTGCTGTCGTCCGTACTGTCGTCGCTGCTGTTATCCGTCGGAATGAACAGCGGGCGCAACGAGTCCTTCAGCAGTTCGATGAACGTGTTCGACTGGAACCCCACCGCCACCGCACTGAACATCGTCGACAACATCGCGTTGGCCCAGCGCGTTACGAACTTCGTCTCCGTCGTGTCGCTGTCCGCCAGACGCTCGTCCGGCTTCGGCAGCCGCGACGTGCCGCCATCGAAGGTCCGCACGTTGTTCAGCGTTTGATAAGCATCGGTCTTGCTGCTGCTCGTATTCGACTTGCTGCTGGAATCCTTGCTCGCTTCGTACGCGTCGCGCAGAGCGATCAGATCGGCCAGCGTATAGCCCGAGGACGACGATCCGCTCGACGATGTGCTCCCGCTCGAACCCGTCAGTGTCGACAGCGACCCCAGCGCCCCGGTCGAGCCGACCAGGTTGAGCAAACTGCCTAGACTGGTGCTGGCGCCGCTACTGCTACTGCCGCTGCTCGACGAAGACAGCGACGACTGGTCGCCCGCCTCGCTGCCCGAGGCCGCCCAATTCACCCGCGCCGCGATCAGTGCATTGTGCCGCGCGATCGCCGCCCCGACCCACGTATTCGGCAGACCTCCGTGAAACACACCGGGAACCAGGTTGTCACTCGTGTCGGTCGTGTTATTCTGACCGAGCGCGGGCACGGCAAGCCCCACGAGCATCGCACAGCCCACTGCGACGAAAACCTTCTGCAACATGTGTGCACCTTTCTGCGTCACGATAACTGGTGGCATCTTCGCCTCTGTCCGTATTATACTCAAATCGGCACGGACCGGCGGCAACCATACCCCGACCCGGAGGCTACAAAAATGAACGTCCGCCTTCGAAACTTCCGCCCACCGGCCTCCAAATGGCTCGCAATAATGGCGCATGTGCTTGCCCTGGCAATACTTACAGCATGCGAGCGAGATCCCGCCGACCTGGATCGCCCCGTCCGCGAAATGCGCGGCACCCTCATCGCCGTCATCGGACCCGGAACTGATCATCCCCAATGGCCCGGAATCCGCGGCGGGGCCCGACGCTACTTCGACGTCCTCCCAGGCGTCCGGGGCATGTGTGTCGCCCCACGCCAGAACACCGGCGACGCCCTTTTCGATACCATGCGCGCCGTCCTTGATCAGCAGCCTGCCGCCGTCTGTGTCTACGTTACCAATGTTGCCCTCGTCCGCGCCAGCATAGAGCTGGCCATCTCACGCCACGTTCTCGTCGTAACCATGGGTGAACGTGTTGACGATCCCCGCATTTACGGCCACGTCGATGTCTCCCTGCCGGAGGCCGCCGAACTGCTCGCAAAGCACCTTCAGGAAGTGGCTGCCGACCGCCGCAGCTACCTTCTCGTTCACGACGCCGGGCGCTCACCGCTCGACACCAGTCTCTACCAGCGCTTCATCACCGTGGCTCGCCGCGTCGACGATCATGTAACCCTCCTCGACGAGGTCAATGCGGCCGCCGGCTTCCGCGTGCAGAGCGAGGTGATCGAGCAGTTGCTCAGGCGTTTCCCGCATGCTGGGCTCGTGATTACGCTGAACCCAGACGTCTGGTTGCGATCTCGCGCCGGCTGGCAGCGCCAACTGCGCGACCTGAACCCGACCTTCCGTTTCGCCACCCTCGCAGCCGTTCCTGCGCTCTGGTCCCACCTGGGCACTCCGGACCGCCCCGGCGAGGCCGCTGCCCTGGTCGGCCCGCTTGATGGCGACATCGGCTACGCTGCCGCCGAGATCGCCCTCAAGGGCATCATGACGGTAGGGGAGCGTGCTGGCTCACGTGCCATTCGCTGTGAGCTGGTTCTACCCAAAGATCTCCCCGATTTCGCCCGGCGCTATTCCGAAGCCGCCGACGGCCTGGACATCACCCCATTCCTCACCGCCGACAATCCCCCGGCAGCAACGCCCAGCGGCACACTCCCACGCCGCTGATCGCCACCCAGACTCTTGTGGCACCGGTTCTAAACCGGCGTGTCGCGCCGGTTACGAATCCCAGCGCCACAGCTCTGAGATGGCACCGGTGCCCCGTCCCGTTGCGCGACAAAAAGCAAGGGGCTGGCGGATCTTAATCCGCCAGCCCCTCGTCCGTTGCATATCTCACAATCTATCTCGCCCACCACACCGGCGGCCGGTTACGTGGACAACGACGGTAGCTCTAGCCTTCCGTCTTCTCCACGCAGTTGATGTCCATCGTCGCCAGCTCGTCGAGCACCGAGTTGTAGATCTCCGGCTTGACCGGAACATGCACGCCGGTGTCCTTGATCGCGCCAGTCAGGATCATCTTGGCTCCGACGGCGGCCGGCAGGCTCACCGTGCGCGCCATCGAGCTGTCACCATTGGGCTGGCCGAAGTCGATCAGCGACGAGGTGATATTCTCGGTCTTGCCATCCGGGAACTTGGCCACGAACTTGTGCACCAGCGCGATCATGTCGCGCTCACCCTTCTTGTAGGGCATCTTCTTGTCGAGTTGGCCGGCCAGGATGTCGAGATTCGTGGTCTGCTCGCCCGCGTGCGGCAGCGGGTCGTTGCTGAACAGCCCCAGCCACTCGAACCGCGCCAGAGCATCGTCGGCGGCACCCAGCCCGATGTGACGGGCCACCTGCTCACGCAGATTATCGGTCGAATCCGACTTGATCAGACCCGCCATCCACGACGCCATCGTCGCGTTCGCCGCCGGCGTGACCGGAGTTTCGTCCAGCATGTTCAGGTCGACGACTTTCTTCAGACAGCGACACCAACCCGGATACCGGAACGTCCCGCGGAACATCGTCTCGACGTCCTTCAGCCCGTAGACGTCGATGTAGCCTAGCGAATCGCGGTTCGGGTACGCCTCCAGCTCGCCCACGCCGTCCACGTGCACCGGGTGATTCACGGTAAACAGGTCCGGACCCGGGATCTCCACCAGCTTGCCGTCTTCGCGGAAGCGAGCCGAGTTCTTGCCGGCCGTGCAGACCGCCCGCGGGCTCCACGAGAACTTGTAGCCCCACGGATTGTCGTTGTCCTGCGGTGCGGGCAGCCCGCCGCAGTACGACCGGAAGCTCGTCACCTTCCCGCCGCGCTTCTCGACGCCATGAATCACACGCATCGCCGACATGTGGTCGATGCCCGGGTCAACGCCGATCTCATTCAGGATCATCACGCCCGCGTCGCGCGCCGGCTTGTCCAGATCCTTCATCTTCGGGCTGACATACGACGTCGTCACCATGTGCTTCTTGTGCTTGATGCACAGTTCGGCCACCACCGGGTGCAGCGGCGCCGGCAGCAGGCTGATCGCCAGGTCATGTTCGCTGACGAGCTGCTCCAGCTTCGCCGTGTCGTCCGCCAGCAGCGGAAGCGCACGCCCGTCCGGATGGTTACCAACCAGTGCTTCCGCCTTGCTGACCGTGCGCGATGCCACCGTCACCTGAAAGTCGGGCTGATCGAGCAGGTACCGCACCAGCGGTCGCGAAACGAGACCGGCTCCGAGAACTAGAACCTTCTTCATGAATACCTCCAGGGAACTTATACGTGCAGCCGACTTTCCAGCGTACTGCACTTCTGCGGGGATAACTCAAGCTGCCAGCATTGCCCGCGCGGGGTCAACCCACATGCGACTCCAGGTAGCGGTAGGGCTCGGTCAGCTCGCCCTGATACACGATCGTCGCCCGCTGCAACTCCGGCGGCAAACCGCTCTCCGCCAGCGGCCGGCTCAGGTCCGCCCGCGACAGCGGCGACACAAACTCATATAACGCACCGCTGAAATGACGCGACGCGTCCACCGGCAACTCGCATGGCAGAAAATCAACCGCCAGCACCACCGGCCCAGATCCTTCCACTCCGCTGCGGCCGATCCCCGTCTGCGGGTCATAAACGTAAATCGGATCCGACGGATCCGTCGCGTGCGTCGTGCACGCCACCGAACCGTCAACGTCGCAGGTTATATCCCCAACCACACGCAGCCGCGGCTGCCGCCCGCCCCCATATAACTCGCCAAACTGCTCACGCGTGATCAGCCGCGGATATTTCGGCTCCCAGTAAATACAGTTGATCAGCAGATGCAGATGCTGCACGTACGGGAAGAAACTCGCTTCGTAACGCTCCGGATGATCGTAATACTCACGCAGATCAAACGGCGCATCACCCTCCCGCCGCGTCACCAGGTGCTCCTCGCGAAACACCACCTTGTAGCACTTGTGCGGATCACCCGCTATTTGGCCAAGCTCCTCCGGCGCCACTTCCAGCACCGGCAACAGGTCGTAGATCTTCTGCGCCCCCTGTGAAACCTGCCCATACCCGGCAAAACCGCAAACCAGCGGGCACAGCGACTCCGGCAGGCCGGTCGCGCGGATACTCTCGGCCACCGTTGCCAGCTCACGCTCATAATGCGCCAGGTCGTCGTACCGATGGGCCGGCAGCAGCTTCTCAAACGGGCTGGCTACGCCCTCCCATTCCAGCCGCTGACCCAGCGCCCACAGCGAGTCGATCATCCCCGCCAGACCCGCATAGCGACCGAAAAACACCAGCCGGCGATTCTTGTCGTCAACGATCCGCTCGTAGTCGATCAACGTGCAGCCGCTGTCAATCAGCTTACGCAGCGCCGGCATGTTCGCCGGCTGACCCTTGATCACGTGCGAGAAATACACATACGTATGCCCCGGCATGATCTTCGCCGGCGGGATCTCCTTCACGCCCATGATGATCGGACAGTCGTCAACACTGTCCGCGATCTGGGTCCCCGCCGCCTGAAACTCCACATCCTTGAACGCCCGGGTGGGGGAGTGCTGCACCTTGAACTCGAGCCCCTCTTCGTCGTGCAGCCGGCGCAGGTCCTCCGGAACCAGGGGAACCCGGCCTTCCCAGTCGCTCTTGTCTTCGTGTCGGATACCAATCATGCGCCACCACCTGCGCTACTCGGTCAGCCTCGCGGGAGGCCGCCCGGGGCGACTCACGCCGCGCCGCTCGCGTTCGCTTCCAGCCTGCTTCGGGCAACCGGCACGCCCTAAACTGCGTCACAGGCTGAAACTGGAATCTCTACCAAATTCGTTTCAGAGGGTCAAGCAGCCCCGCCACCGCACATGTTGCGATTGTACTTTAGACCGTTTAAACGGTGGTCACTGGTCAGAAATCGTCTTCGGATACAACCATCGTACGGCTCCGCCGTATCACACGGTAGAATCCACATCAGTGGACACCGGGGCCCGGACCTCGCCAAGCCGCACTGGGCGGCTCTGTCGCCGGGCTTCGGCCGCAGATAGCTCAGGGATACGTCCTATGCCCAGCGAACGTAACCGTCGTCGCCTGCTTATCGGCACTCCGTTGTTGTTCCTCCTCCTCTGGGTGACCGTTGGAGATCATCTCCTCACACACTGGGCCTACGCCCTGGAGCGCGGCCGAATCCAGGCCAGCGATCAGGAGTTGGCCGAGCTCGAACAGCAATTCGCTGAGCTCAACGCCATCTCCCGTGCCTTCAACCTCGTCGCCAAAGTCGCCCGCCCCGGCGTCGTCAGCATCGATGTCAGCGGCGGCACACCCCAGTCCCGCTCCCCCGATGAACGTGGTCAGCTCCGCGAACACCTCCGCGACATGATCCCAGAAGATCAACTCGATCGCTGGATCGATCGTTTCGAGCCCCCGCCCGCCCTCGGCAGCGGATTCATCCTCGACAGCGAAGGCTACATCCTCACCAACAACCACGTCGTCGAGAACCGCGAACGCATCCGCGTCACCCTTTACGACGATCGCACCTACGACGCCAACATCGTCGGCACCGATCCCAAAACAGATCTCGCCATGGTCAAGATCGATGCCCCCGACCTCCACCCGCTCCGCTTCGGATCCTCCGACGACCTCCAGGTCGGAGATTGGGTCATCGCTGTCGGCGCACCCTTCGGACTCTCCCAGACCGTCACCCACGGCATCGTCAGCGCCACCGGACGCTCCGATCTCGACATCGACGTCAACTACAAAGACTTCATCCAGACCGACGCCGCCATCAACCCCGGAAACTCCGGCGGACCACTACTCAACCTCCGCGGCGAGGTCGTCGGCGTGAACACCGCCATCGCCACCCACGGCACCGGCAGCGCCGGTGTCGGCTTCGCCATCCCGTCCGCACTTGCCACGAGCGTTGCCCGCCAACTCCGCTCCAGCGGAACCGTCCGCCGCGGCTGGCTCGGTGTCGTACCAGGCGAACTCAACCCCATCGACGCCGACATTCTCGGACTCGCCAGTCGCGACGGCACTATAGTCGTTGCCATCCTCAACGATTCACCCGCTGACCAGGCCGGCCTCATGGTCGAGGACGTTATCACCCACGTCGACGGCGTCCGCGTCCGCAATACCGAACACTTCCGCAGCCTCGTCGCCGATCTCCCACCCCAGAAACTCGCCAAGTTCGCCGTCGTCCGCGACGCCCACGGACGCGAGATCAACGTCCGCATCGGCCTCCAGCCCGACGACGTCCGCGCCCGCGCCAACCAACTCCGTAGCGGACGAATCATCGACCCTCTCGGCCTCGAGGTTGTTACCTTCCGCCCCCGGCTCGCCGGCGCCTATTCCGACGACGAACGCGGCGTATTCGTCCTCAGCGTTACCCCGCAATCGAGCGAGCGGCCCGAAATCTCCCCCGGCGAACTGATCGTTTCCTGCAACGGCAACGACGTCGCCCGTGTTGCCGATCTCCTGGCCGCACTCCGTTCCTCGCCCGTCGGCAGCCGCGTGCGCCTACAGATCCGCGAGCCCACCGGCGACAGCCGAACCGTCACCATCCGCCGCCAACCTGGCGACTAGCGCGTCTTCAAAACCGATCCGGCGTGCCACTGCTCTTGAGCACTCCATTCCCCAGCGGCCTCCCCACACGTCGTTACGTTGTTACGCAGCCGGGTTTGCCAGTGCAGAACACCACGCCCCGTCCGCATTCCTTTATCCCTCCGCCTTGCCCCCTCGCGCCTCGTAGTGCCCCACCCGCAACACCACTGGCTGCCACTTGACATAGTTGACCCCCGCCACCGTCTCCCACCCGCACTCCGGTTCCGGCAAATCGGCCGCTGCCAGGGCCGACTCGGTAGCCAGCACCACCACACCATCAGTCCGCGATCGCACCCGCCGGGCCAGCTCATCCGGAAACACCACCTCCGCCGGCTCATCCAGATAGAAAAACAGCGACGGCTCGTCATACCCGCTAACCAGGACCGCTGCCGCCACGCGATTCAGGGCATTCACCTGATCGGCCGCATTTCGGCTCAGCCGATAGGGCTCAAACCCCGGCAGCAGCATCAGCCCCATCAGCACGCAAAAAGTCACCGCCATGCCCACCGCCCGCGACCACGTCGTCGCCAATGGCCGCCGCAACAGGTTAAACAGCAACAGCCCAAACCCGCTCAAAAATACCACGCCACACACCAACAGCCCGATCGACCAGGCGTATTCCCAACCCCACACGCCCAGCGTGACCAGCCCCGCGCCCAAGACTGCCGGCACGAGTACCCACAAACGCAGAACAACCTGTTGTGCCTTCGTCGCCGGCCGCTCCAGCCCCCGGTCCCACATCAACCCCACCATGATCGCCAGCGGCACATAGCACGGCAGAATGTAATGCGGCAGCTTGCTCGGGATCAGCTCCAGCAAAACCCACGGCACAAAACACCACACCAGCAACAGCCCCGCATAACGCACCACCCGCCGATCACGCCACAACTCCAGCACCGCTCCCGGCACCAGCACTGTCCACGGCAGCCAGCCCGCCAGGCTGAACAACACGTAATATCCCGGCGGCCCACTGTGCCCATGCGGCGCACTCGTCAATCGACTGACAATCTCATACCCCAGTAGCTGCTGTACCAGCGTGTCGCCCACGCGTAGCCACGCGTACACATACCACGGCCCGGCCACCACCAGCGCCACCGGCATCAGCACCCACAAACGCCAGCCCAACAACGCCCGCCGACATTCTCGCAGTGTCAGCAGCCCCAACCCGAACGACCCCACAAACACCAGCACCGCCGGCCCCTTCGCCAGCATTCCCAGTCCGATACACACCCAGAAAGCGCCAGCTCGGCCCCAGCCCGCCCCGCGCAGCGCAAAACCGTGCAGCAACACGATCGCCCCCAGCGTGCACGCCAGCAGCAACCCGTCGGTCAGCAACATCTTCCCGACCAGCGCCGGCAAACCAGCCGTCACAAACGTCAGCCCCGCGATCCACGCCACACGCCGATTTGCAAGTCGCGCCGCCAGCGTCGCTAGCAACTGCACGCTCAGCGCCAGCGACACCACGCTCACCAGCCGGGCCGCCCCCGCGCTCACCCCCACCAGCGCATACGCCCCGCACACCGCCCAATACAAAAGCGGCGGCTTGCCCAGCCACGGCTCACCCAGATAGTGCGGCACCAGCCAGTCGCCGCTGACCAGCATTTCCCGGCTCACCTGCGCATACCACCCCTCGTCACGATCCGTCAGGCTGACGCCGAAGATCCCCGGCAACAACACCACCAGCGACAGCATCAGCAGCGCCAGACGCTGTTGCTGCGTCAGGTTGTTCTCGCTACTGGGCAGCAGCGGGTTCATGAATCCGCGTGTTGTTGATCGCTAACGTCCGGAAAATACCTGGCCCAGCATCCCGGCTCCTCCTCCACCTCGACGCACACCAGCCGCACGCCGTTGCCGGGCTGCGTCACCAGGCCCGCTGCGATATACCGCGCCACCCGTTCGGCCGACGGACTCACCCCGCGAAATGCCGGCAGGTCATTCAGATCCGCACCGCCCAGTTCCGCCAACGCCTCACGCAGCCGCTCACGCACCGGCCCAAAATCCATGAGCACTCCCTGCGCGTTCAACTCCGCCCCGCGCCAGGTCGCCCGGATCTGCCATTCGTGCGCATGTCGCTCCTCGAATTCACCCCGCTGATCGCAAAGTGCGTGCCGGGCACTGAAATGATCGCTCACGGTCACTTCGTACATGCTGTCGTTCCTCCCGAAAGACCAAGCGGATTGTATGGCCAGACGCCATTCAATCGAAGCCCCGCCACACGCGGAACCGATAGATCGAGTAGATCAGTCGGGAAATCACGCGCCGCCGGCGTGCCACTACTCTTGAGCAGTGCATTCTACAGTGTCAGCTTGGATGCCCTATCCCGTAACGCAGCACGGGACAGACGGCCCCGGCACCAACTACCGGAATCAGGCCACAATGCTACCAATCCCGCCACCAGAATCCGCCGCAGTTCCGTTCCGTGCCCACGCCGTCGTCGCCATTCTTGCCACCACACTCCTTCTGCTTGCCCTCCCCGGCTGCGCCACCCACAACAATCCGCGCTACAATCGGTTCGCACCACGCGACGGCCGGCCCAGCCTGTTCGACCACGTCGAGCACGCCACCGGCACAATTGATCAGACGCTCGACAATTTCGACGAGCGCCTGAACAATATAGTGTGGTAGCCGTGCCGCTGGGCGCGGTAGACCCCGAACCCGATTCCGGTTAACACGCAGCCATGCGCATTCTCTTCACCAGCGACCTCCACGGCTCCCGCCGACTCTACGACCAGCTCGACGACCTTCTCCGCTCCGAACGCCCCGACCTCCTCATCCTCGGCGGCGACCTGCTGGCCGACGGCCCACGCGAAAACCCCGTCGAGATCCAGTTGCAGTACGTCGAACGCGAGTTCATCCCCCGCATCCGCACCTGGCGTACCGCCCACCCAAACCTGCAAATCGCCGGCCTGCTCGGCAACCACGACTGGGCTCCCGCCGGCCAACTCCTCCGCAAGCACCACGACCGCGGCGAAATCGTCATGCTCGACTGGCACCAGCCCTGGCAATGCGGCCAGTACACCTTCGTCGGCTATCCCTTCTCACCGCCCACGCCCCATTGGGCCAAGGATCACGAACGGCTCGACCGTCCCGGCGACGACATCCCCGATTTCCCCGGCCTCGCCTGGGACGCCGACCAGGCCCGCGCTGTCGAAGTCAATTTCGCCGACTATCTCCACAGCCACCCCAGCATCGCCGACCAACTCGCCGAGATCCCCAACCTCGACCAGCCCTGGATCCTCGTCGCCCACCCGCCGCCACACAACACCAACCTCGATCGCCTGCCGACCGTCCCACACCCGATCGGCTCACGCGCCGTCCGCGAGTTCATCCTCCTGCGCCAACCAGCCCTCGCCCTCCACGGCCACGTCCACGAATCGCCCCAGGCCACCGGCTCCTGCACCGAACGCCTCAGCCAAACCCTCTGCATAAACCCCGGCCAGGGCCACGAAAACCTCCACGCCGTCATCCTAGACCCCGCCGACCCGGACAACACTCTCCGCCACACGGTGTTGAAGTGAGCGCCCCCGGCGCTCGCAACGTCGTCCTCATCGGTCTCCGTGGCTGCGGAAAAACCAGCGTCGGCCCCCTCCTCGCCCAACGCTGGAACTGGCACTTCACCGACACCGACGCCCTCATCGCCGCCCAGCAGCAACGCACCATTGCCGACATCATCTCCACCGACGGCGAGCCCGCATTTCGCCTGCTCGAAGCCGATGTCATCGCAGACGTCGTCCGCGGCGACCAGCAGGTCATCAGCGTCGGCGGTGGGGCGGTGGGGGGACAGCGCAACCGCGACCTGCTCCACGCCGCCGGCATCTGTGTCTGGCTCACTGCACCGCCAGAAACGCTCCTCGCTCGCATCCAGGCCGACCCCCAATCCGCCCACCAACGCCCCCCGCTGCGAGCAGCCGGCGGACTCGCAGAAGTTCGCGCCTTGCTCCAGGAGCGGCAGCCCCTGTACTCTTCCCTGGCCGGTCATACTATTAACACTGTCGGGTTATCGGTCGAACAGGTTGCCGACGCTGTCGCCGCCGCCTGCTCAACCAACCCAACTTGACGGGAACAAACGTGATTCTCCACGCCGTCATCGAGGTCTTTCTTTGGCTCACCGGCCTCTGCGTCGGCAGCTTCCTGAACGTCGTCGCCTATCGCCTCCCCGCCGGCCTCTCAATCAGCGACCCCGTCCGCTCATTCTGCCCCCGCTGTCGGCACATGATCGCCTGGTACGACAACATCCCCGTCCTGAGCTGGGTCATGCTCGGCGGACGCTGCCGATCCTGTCATCAACCCATCTCGCTCCAATACCCACTCGTCGAGGCTCTCACCGGCTTCGCGTTCGTCCTGGTCTATCACCTCCTCTTCGTGCTCCACGCCCGCGACGGCGCCGCCCACGCAACCCTGCCGACCGACCTGCCGCTGCTGGTATCCTGGCTGATCCTCACCGCCGGCCTGGTCGTGTGCAGCGCTATGGACATCACGTCATACGTCGTCGATGTGCGCGTCACGCTGATAGTCCTCGCCACCGGCCTGATCTGCACCGCCGCCTGGCCCGCGTCTGACTTCTTCGCCGACCGCGCCGCCACCCCCAGCGCCGCGGCCGCCTGCGCCGCCTTCCTCGTCAGCATCCTGCTTCTCTGGCTGACCGTCTGGCGCGTACCCGATGAAGAACCGCCGCTCACCGACCAACACGACGAAACCGACGACGAACCTCAACCTCCGCACCGCCCCCAGGTCGTCGCCGGCGGAATCGGAATCGTCGCCCTCGTCGGAATTACCGGCTGGATCATCCTCATCGCACTCGGCAACGGCCCGCACCATCTCGAAGTCGCCCACCTCGCCGCTGGCATCAGCATGGTCGCCCTCTTCCTTTGCACCGTCGTCATCGGCGGCCAGCAGCGCCCGGCCGACGACGAGATCAGGCACGCCATCGAGGAAGAACAGCCCCACGCCCGCCGCATCGCCGCCAGCGAATTGCTCTGGCTGCTGCCGATAATCATCGCCGGCGGAGCCGTCCATGCCGCACTGCATTATTCCCCCGCCGCCCAAACCGCCTGGACCAACTTCGCCACCTGGTCGCCCGCCGGCCAATTCGCTCTCGTCGGCGGTCTGGCTTTCGCCATTCACGGCGCTATCGTCGGCGCCACCGCTGGCTGGATGTTGCGCATCGTCTTCACCCTCCTCTTCGGCCGCGAAGCTTTCGGCATCGGCGACGTCTACATCCTCGCCGCCGCCGGCGCTGCCGCCGGATGGGACATCGCCCTCCTCGGGCTTGCCCTCTCCGTCGGCATCGCGCTCCTTGGCTGGCTCGCCGGGCTACTCCTCAAAACCACCGTCATGATTCCCTTCGGCCCCTGGTTGGCGCTTGGTTTTCTTCTCGCCCTCTGGCTCAGCCGGGCCGCCGCCAGCATCATCGCCGGCTATCGCGACAACCTTGCCTACGCCTGGCAACAACGCCCCGATCTCATCCTCACCGGCGTCGGCCTCATGCTCGTCGCCACCGCATTCTCCGTAGTCTTTGCACGCTTCGTCCGCCGACTCGTCGAGCGCTCCGCAGTTTGATCTGGCATTCCCCACGCTGCCACCGTATCCTGCCTATGTGCTGGTGCACCTTCTCATAAGTTCCACGTTACAAGTGGGGCGGGCGTCCCGCCCGCCATGCTTCGATTGTCAAACAGCGACGACGGGCCAGACGCCCGCCCCGCCTCTCATAACATGCAAGCAGCGCGAAGGACTACATCAACCGCACGCCTGTGGTCATGGAGGACCAGATGAAGCAGCGCCCCATTGCAGTCTTTGATTCCGGACTCGGCGGCCTATCCGTCGTCCGCCACCTGCGCCAGATTCTCCCACACGAAGACATCGTCTACTTCGGCGACACGGCCCGCGTTCCCTATGGCATCAAATCGCGACCAACCGTCGCCCAGTTCGCCCTCGAAACTGCCGGCTTCCTCCTGGGCTTCGATCCCAAGGTCGTCGTCGCCGCCTGCAACACCGCCAGCGCCGTCGCCATGGACGTTATCCAGACCGAGCTACCCGTCCCTGCCATCGGCGTGGTCGAGCCCGGCGCCCGCGCCGCCGTCGAACTCGCCCAGGGTCGCCGCATTGCAGTTATCGGTACTGAAGCCACCGTCGGCAGCAGCTCATATCGCCGCGCTATTCACGCCCTCGCACCAGATCAGGACGTCATAGCACTCGCCTGCCCGCTATTCGTCCCACTCGTCGAGGAAGGCCGCGCCTGCGACGATCCTATCGTCACCCTCACCGTCCAAACCTACCTGGAGCCGCTGCTGGAACAAAACATCCGCGTGCTTGTCCTGGGGTGTACACATTATCCCCTGTTACGCGACGCGCTGGCCGCCTATCTCGGCCCCGAAGTCGCCATTGTTGACAGTGGCCGCGAAACCTCGCGCGCCGTGCAGCAGCACCTCGCGCAGGCCGGCGCCTTGTCCGACCGCACCACGCCCGGTAGCATGCGCTGTTACGTGAGCGACAACGCGGCGCGGTTCCAGTTGGTTGGCTCGCGTTTCCTTGATGAACGGATTGAACACGTTGAGCACGTGGAAGCTGAACGCTACGTCAACATCCCGCGCCTGCCCAGCCAGGTCTAAAAACCTCCTGAGCGCCCTGCCAACTCTGATCCTGTTCCTCCCGCTTGTCGGCTGCGCCAATATAGATTTCGACGCCAGCCTTGACCGCGGTTTCAAGGCCGTTTTCACCCCGCGCCGCAGTCCTCAGCAGTACATGCTCGTCGCGGTCTCCTCCGAAGACCCCGACCAGCGCCGCGACGCCGCCGCCCACGTCGCCAAGAGCAACATATATGACCAGGAATGGGCCATCAAGGGCTTCATCGCCATCGCCACGCTCGAGAGTGATACGCAGACGCGCTGCGTCGCCATCCGTGCCCTCGCCCGCACCAACGACCCCCGCGCCGTCGAGGCCGCTCTGAAAATCCTCAATTATCAGGACCATCCTGCCCGCGAAGTCTGGCCCCCCGAGGATCTCTGTCGCTGGGACGCCACGCTCGCTCTGCGAGAGCTCTCCCAGCGCGGCGTCGTACCACCCGGGCTGCGCGACCAGGTTCGCCAGACGCTCTGCGAGCAGCTCGCCACCGGCACCAACCGCCACGTTCGCATCGCGGCGGCCGGTGGGCTGGCGTATTACCCCAATCGCGACTCGGTCGACGCCCTCGTCGCCGCCCTGAGCGACCGCGATTTCGCCGTAATCCACGAGTGCGAAAAATCGCTCGTACACCTCACCGGCCACACGCACGACTGCGACGCGCTCGCCTGGAAAAACTGGGTTGCCGAAAACGAAGACCGACTTTTCGCCGACGCCGGCTACGTGCCCGAATCACGCCGACCGCCATACGAAGGCCGCTGGGGCAAATTCGTCTACGACACCCGCGACCTCGTCAACTTCCTCTGGCCCGGCGCCAAAGAATAGCCCTGCCGGGGCGGCCTCATCGAGAAGGGAGTCTCCGTGCAGGCCCTGCTGCTCACCCCTGATCAGCCCGACGTCATCCGCGTCATCAACGACCACACCGAACCCACCCCCGCCGACGGCGAAGTCCTCATCCGCGTCACGCTCGCCGGCATCTGCGCCACCGATCTCGAAATCGCCAAAGGTTACATGGGGTTCACCGGCATCCCCGGGCACGAATTCGTCGGCATCGTCGAACGCGGCCCCGCCGAACTGCTCAACCAACGCGTCGTGGGCGAGATCAACTGCCCCTGCAACGCCTGCGAGCTGTGCCGCGCCGGCCTCGGCAATCATTGCCCCAATCGCACCGTCCTGGGAATCGCTGGCCGCGACGGCGCCTTCGCCGAGTACCTCAACCTGCCCGCCGCCAATTGCCACGTCGTCCCCACGCACCTCTCCGACGAGCAGGCCGTCCTCACCGAACTCCTCGCCGCCGCCGTCCACGTCGTAGACGCCTGCACACTCACACCTGACATGCGCGTCACCGTCCTCGGCGCCGGCCGACTCGGCCTGCTCTGTGCCGCCGCCGTCGCTGCCCACGGCCCACGCCCATGCGTCGTCGATCGCAACGCTAACCGGCTCAAACTCGCCCGCCAGTGGGGCCTCGACACCATCCCGCTCGACCAGCTCGACCGCCAACCCAACCAGGACGTCGTCGTCGAATGCACCGGCTCGTCCGCCGGCCTGGCGCTGGCGATTGAGCTGACGCGGCCGGCCGGCACGATTGTCCTCAAGACCACCTCCGCCGACCGCGCCGACATCGATCTCGCCCCGATCGTCATCCACGAGCTGCGCATCGTCGGCAATCGTTGCGGCCCGTTCGCCGCCGCCCTCGACCTGCTCGCCCGCGACCGCGTCTGCGTGACCGACCTGATCAGCGCCACCTATCCGCTGTCCCAGGGGGCCGACGCCTTCGCCGCCGCCCGTCAGCCCGACCACCTCAAGATCCTCATCCGCCCGGGAGAATCGTGATGCACCTGCTCACGATCGCCGGCCGCCGCTATGCACAATTTGAAACCCTGCGGGACGCCCCCGGCCTTGTCCACGGCTTCGCCACCCGTCCGCTCGACGTCGGCATGCGCGCCGACGATCTCGCCCCCCAGCGCGCCGCCAGCCGCCAGCAGATGGCCTGTGACCTCGGCGTTGCCGACCGCCCGCTGGCCTGCTGCGTCCAGATCCACCAGACGCAAATCGCCCAAGTGGACAGTGCGCACAACGCTGGTCCGCTCGACGGCTACGATGCCGTCATTACCAGCTCGCCCGAAGTCGTTCTGATGACCTTTTCCGCCGACTGCCCGCTGATCATCGTCTACGATCCGCAGGTTCCCGCCATCGGACTCGCCCACGCCAGTTGGCGCTGCACCGTCGCCGAGCTCACCCGCAAGCTCGTCGCCGACATGCACGCGACGTTTGGCAGCGACCCTGCCCATCTGCACGCCGGCATCGGACCCGGCGCCGGCCCGTGTTGTTACGAAGTCCAGGAGGACCTCCGCGCCGCCGCCGCCGTACTCCCAAACAGCGAGCACCTCTTCCACACTCGCGCCGGACGCCTATACTTCGACCTCTGGCAGGCCAATCGCGATCAGCTCCGCGCCGCTGGCCTGCCCAACGAAAACATCGAGTCCGCCAACCTGTGTACCATGTGCCATAGCGACCTGTTCTTCTCCTTTCGACGCGAGAAAGCCGGCTGCGGGCATTTCGGCCTCCTGGCCGCGTTGAAACCAACGTAATAGACCGCCCATGAAACCTGCCAAACTGCTCTTCGAGGACCACCCCCAGCCGCCGGCCGCCGTGCGCACCACCTCATCGCTCGCCCGCGGCCTGCTCCTGGTCCTGCTCATATTCGCCGGCACCCGTCTGGTCACCTGGGTCGGCACCTACCACGGCGCCTGGATGCTCTTCCGCATCGAAAACCGCATCGACCCACCCCTCGAAAAACACCAGCGCGACCTGCAAGAGCAATTCACCACCGGCCAGGGCCCACAGGTCGACGCCGCCCGCGATCTACTTCTCGATTTCGCCCCGCTCTGCCGCTTCGACGGCGTCCACTACCAATCCATCATCGAGGGCGGCTACCAATACGAAAAACCCGACCCCAACACCGTCGACCGCAACCAGCTCGAACAGAACATCGCCTTCTTCCCACTCTTTCCGCTCATCGTTCGGCCCATTACGGCCGTCCTGTCGCCCCACGCCGCCATGATCTTGGTCACGCATCTATGTTCACTGGCGGCCGGCCTGCTTATCTACCTCTGGATTCGTCGGCGAATCGACCACCCCGCCGCCCTGATGAGCGTCGCCATCCTGTTCTGCTGGCCACCGTCGGTCTACTTCAGCTACGGCTACGCCGAGGCGGTTACGCTGGTGCTGTTCGTCATCGCACTCTGGCTGATCGACGCCCACCGTTGGTGGCCCGCCGCCATCGTCTGCGCACTGGCCACCGCCACGCGTCCCACCGCCCTCGCCATCGTCGCCGTCCTGCTCCTCGCCTATTGGCTCCATAGCAACACGCCCATCCGCCAGCGGCTCACACGTCTCGCGCTGCTCGGCCTCGTCGGCGCCGGCGGCATCATCGGTTACGCCGCCTTCCTCACCTTCCGTTTCGGCTCACCGCTCGTCTACATCGCCAACTTCAAGGCCGGCTGGGTACCCGATAAAAACCGCGCCGACTGGCTCGGCTACATCACCTTCACCCCCGTATTCGAACAGTTCAAATACTTCCGCGACTTGGTCGCGTTCGCTCCGCCCGTCGGCCTCATCAACACTCCCAACACGCTGATGTGGAACATGCCGCTCAATCTCTTCATCATTTTCCTTTGCATCGCCGGCCTCCGCCGCGTGCCACGCAGTTTCCGCCCGCTTCTCTGGCTCGGACCGCTGATTTTCCTCCATTCCTACCTGGCTTCCGGCGGCGCCAAGTTCGGCCTCGAACCGATCGCCCGCTACATGGCCGTCACCGTCCCCGCCTTCGTCGTCCTGGCCGCCTGGTGCACCCGCGAATGGCGCCCGCCCGCCCGCACCGTCTTCATGGTCTTCCTCATCCTCATCCAATCTGCCTGGGCCTTCCGTTTCGGATTGCAGGAATGGACCGGCTGACCACCGGCGCTTGCTGTGTGGCCGCTCACATGCTCCAATGCACCCGTTCAACCATGGAGGAATCGCATGTCATCGCGCCAACGCCACATCTCGCTCATCACCCTCGCCACCATCGCGCTAACGCTGACCGCCTGCCAGAGCGGCCGCTTCGGCAGCGAAATCTCAGCCCAGCCCGAGCCCCAGAAGCTCTCCCAGCCCGACGGCATGACCGTCAAGAGCCCCGCTGACCAACCCTTCAACATCACCTTCTCCAGTTCCAGCCGCACACCCGGACTCGACGGCACCGCCGAATCCGATGCCAGCGTCGAAGACAGCGGCTCTGCCTCCGCCCGGGCCACGGTCGAATCCGCCGGCCAAGCCACCGCCGGCTTCCAGCTCGGCCACGCCATCACCAACGACACCACGCGACAGACCGACATCACCGTCAGTCTGCGTTTCCAATACGCCTTCGACGTTACCGAGCAGCCCCTTCTCAACCTCCCCGGCGCACAGGCCGCCCTCCGCCTCTACGCCCGCACCGAGCACGGCCGACTCCTCCGCGATATCCCCCTCGTTGATCATTCCACCGAGAGCGGGCCGGCCCAGCGCGAGTCCGAAGAACACCTCAACTTCACCCTGACACTCGCCCCAGGCGAAACCGTCAACGTCTTCCTCGCCGGCCAAACCCAGGTCAACATCGAGGCCGATCGCTCCGCATCCGCCAAGCTCGAACTCCGCGGCACCCGCCTCGAAATCACCACCGCGCCGGCCCCCAAGGTCCGGACGACCGGCGATGAGCAAAGCTGATTCGCCTGCGGACCTGACCCGCCAGGCCGCCGACCTGCGCGACCAGATCCGCCATCACGACACGCTCTATTTCGTCCACAACGCCCCGGAAATCTCCGACCAGGCCTACGACCAACTCGTTCACCAGCTCCGCGAGCTTGAGGACCAACACCCCGAGCTGCGCACGCCCGACTCGCCCACCCAGCGTGTTGGCGAACGCCCCCTCGCAGGCTTCGACCATGTCCGCCACGACGTGCCCATGCTCTCGGTCGATAACACCTATTCGCCCGAAGAACTCCGCGAGTTCGACCAGCGCGTCCGCAAAATCCTCGACATCCCCGACTATCGCTACGTAGTCGATCCAAAAATCGATGGCGTCGCCGTCACGCTCCGTTACGAAGCCGGCCGGTTCATCCGCGGCGCCACCCGGGGCGACGGCGTCACCGGCGACGACATCACCGCCAACCTCCGCACCCTCCGCAGCATCCCGCTACACCTCGTCGGCAGTGACCATCCCCGCCTCCTCGAAGTTCGCGGCGAGGTCTACTGGCCCCGCACCGACTTCAACGCCACCAACCGCCAGCGACTAGCCGACGACCAGGAACCCTTCAAGAACCCCCGCAACGCCACCGCTGGCACCCTCAAACAACTCGACAACCGCATAGTGGCTCAGCGCAAGCTCACCTTCCAGAGCCACGGCTTCGGCCAACTCGATCCGCTGCCGGCCGA
The DNA here is from genome assembly GCA_963666925.2 of Phycisphaerae bacterium. Classification (GTDB taxonomy): domain Bacteria; phylum Planctomycetota; class Phycisphaerae; order UBA1845; family Fen-1342; genus JANQFV01. The sequence continues at coordinate 41,635 of CAXXTC010000009.1, forward strand.
CATCGCCACCTACAGCCAGCTCACCGCACGCTTCCGCGCCTGGGGCATCCCCACCAGTCCCCACCTCAACCTCTGCCCCGACATCGACGCCGTCATCAACCTCGTTGCCCAATGGGAATCGCAACGCCTCGAGCTCGACTACGACACCGACGGCCTCGTCGTCAAAATCGACTCGATCGAGCAGCGCCGCCTCCTCGGCAACACCAGCAAGGCCCCGCGCTGGTGCATGGCCTACAAGTACGCTGCCGAACAGGCCGAAACCCGCGTGGTCAGCGTCGATTTCCAGGTCGGCAAGCTCGGCACCATCACGCCGGTTGCCAACCTGGAGCCGGTGCAGCTTGCCGGCACCACCGTCAAACGCGCCAACCTGCACAATTTCGATCAGGTCAGCCGACTGGATCTCCACGAAAACGACACCGTCACCGTAGAGAAAGCCGGCGAGATCATCCCGCAAGTCGTCGCTGTCGATGCCAGCCGCCGCTCCGCCGGCGCCAAACCCGTCCGCCCGCCGCGCCGCTGTCCGGTCTGTCGCGGCGAAGTCGCTCAGGACGAGGGCGGCGTCTATCTCCGCTGCATTAACCCCGCCTGTCCGGCCCAGCGCGTCGAACGCCTCCGCTTCTTCTGCGCCCGCGGCCAAATGGACATCGACGGTGCCGGCATCAAGCTCGTCGAAGCCCTCGTCGCCAACGACCTCGTCCACACCTGCGCCGACCTCTACCGCCTGCACGAGCGCCGCGCCGACCTGATCGCCCTCGAGCGTTTGGCCGAAAAAAGCGTCGACAATCTCCTCGCCGGCATCGAGGCCTCCAAGCAGCGCCCCCTCGCCCGCGTCCTGGCCGCCCTCAACATCCGCCACGTCGGCGCCAACACCGCCGAATTGCTGGCCGATCATTTCGGCGACATCCACAGCCTCATGGCCGCCGACGAGGAACAGCTTCAGGAAGTCGAGGGCATCGGCCCCGAGGTCGCCGGCGCCCTGCGTCACTTCTTCGACAGCGACGCCGGCCAGACAACCATCCGTGACCTCGAAAACGTCGGCGTAAACTTCACCCAGCCCGACGCTCGCCGTGGCCGCACCGCCGCCGGACCGCTCGCCGGCAAAACCCTCGTCGTCACCGGCACGCTCGAGCACTTCGGCCGCAAGGAAATCGAGCAGCTCATCAAGCAGCAGGGGGGTAAGGCTACCAGCAGCGTCAGCAAAAACACCGACTACGTCATCGCCGGCGCTTCCCCCGGCAGCAAGCTCGAAAAAGCCCAAAAGCTCGGCGTCACCATCCTCACCGAGTCCGAATTCCGCAACCTCATCAACACCGACTGACCCGAATCACAAAGTGAACCGGGCATCTCGCCCGCTACGAGCAATCTCCCGTACCGGCAAGTGCCCGGCGCACCACCGCTCTTGAGCAATACATCCTCAGGCTGCCCCACAAGTTGTCACATTGCCACGCTATTACGCATACGCGAGGCGCCCGATCCTCCGCTCACCTGTCTATTTTCTACTATCTAACCACCAGCTCCACAAACGCATTGATATCGTCAAAGTTGACGGCCCCATTGAAATCGCAGTCGGCTGTAAGCCAGTTACACCCCGGATACTGAGCTTCATACTCCGCCTGACCAACAATGGCCGTCACAAACGGCGTGATATCATCAAACGTCACATACCCATCGCAGTTCGTATCGCCGTAAACGGTCGCCCCAAACTCAAACGCCCCCATATCCACGACGGCCACACCGTCACCATCCCCATCCCAAACCCGCAGGTTCCCATCCAGATCCAATTCCCCAGCCTCGGCCACAAACCCCGGATCCCCGGCATCAACACAGGGCGACCCGGCCGCCAGCCGATAGTCGTTATCCTCCCAAGTCTCCGGATCATCATCCGCCCCATCCGCATCAACAAACTGCGGCTCAACATCAATGCCCCCCTCGCCAAACCACGGCTCACCCGTCCCGCCCTGGATATCGCAGAACGCGAACTCCAACGTGGATTCGTCGAAGTTGGCAATCTGCTCGACCCCGTTCCACACAATGCAGTTGGTCATGACCACTGTGTTGGGATGCTGCTGGTCATCCGAATCACAGCAGAGCCCCGCCCCGCCGGTCATAGCCGTGTTCGCTACGATTGTACAATTGCTCAGTGTCGGGCTACTCTGGTTGTAACAGTAGACGCCACCACCACTGGCATCATTGCTTGCGATGGTAGTGTTCCCGCTTATCATGCAGTTGTCCAGCGTCGGGCTGCTGTTATAGCAGTAAAAGCCCCCACCGTGGAAGTGGGCAGAGTTGCCGCTAATGACGCACCTGGTCAACTGCGGGTTGCTATGTGAACAGTCAACGCCGCCGGCATGAGTTGCTGAGTTATCCACGATCGCACAATTGTCCAGCGTCGCGTCGCAGTCAAGGAAGAAGGCGATACCTCCATCCCAGTTGCCGTCAATGGTGCAGCCAATCAGCCTCGGGCTGCCCTCAAACACGTAGAAACCGCAACCGGTGTTCTCAACCACTGCGCAGTTGTCCAGTGTCAATCTGCTGTAGTGGCAGTAAACACCCCCGCCCCTGGTCGTGGCCGAGTTCCCCGTACACGTGCAGTTCGTCAGCGTTGCATTAGCCCAGAAGCTGGAAACGGCGCCGCCATAATCAGCCGAATTCCCGACCATTATGCAATCGGTAACGGCTGGACTGCTCCCGCGGAAGTACAGTCCACCCCCGCCATAGCTGCTCATGTCCTCGAACTCCATGTACCCATTAGATATCGTTAGCCCACTCAACACCGAGTCAGGGCCCTCGCCACGATGGAAGTAGAATCCCCGGTGTGGGTCAGACTCTGAACCCTCACAGTCAATGATGCACAGCGCCGCATCCCCCGACGCGCTCCGCACCGTGATTGCCTTCCCCCGGAAATCCAGGTCGCGATTGCCCGGGCCGCTGTACGTGCCCTCCGCAATCAGCACCTCATCCCCCGGCACCGCAGCGTCAATCGCCGCTTGGATCGTCGCATAATCATCGGGCACGGCGATGGTCGTCGTCACATGCAGCGTCACTATCACCAGCCTCGGCGAGTTAATCGCCTGCGGAGCTGCGACCTCCACCACGCCAGTGTACGTGCCATGAGACAAACCGCTCACGTCCGCCTCAAACGTCACCTGATTTACCTCTCCGGCAGACTCGCCCGCGACCGGCAAAACGGCCAGCCACGCAGGCACATTCGAGATTTGCCAATCCAGCGTGCCCCCGCCGCAATTGCGTATGGAGAGCACCTCTGTCGCGGTACCCTCACCTCCTGCCGGCCTGAGGAAGCTAAAGCTCGTCGTTGAAAGTGCGATGGCGGGCGTGGCCGGGTTGAACTCATAAACGCCCATATCAGCGGTTGCCACACCATCTCCACTGCCGTCCAGCGGCCGCGGAGTACCATCCGGATCCTCAGTCGGCAAACCACCGACGGGGCTGTTAGTGCCAGCATCGATGCACGGCGAGTCAGGCATCAGGTGAACATCTGCCGGAAAGGCGAATCGCGGATCGGCGTCGATATTGCCCTCCCCCGGCCAACCGCCCTGAACATCGCAGAAAGTCAGCGTCGGATCTCCGGAGAGAACGATAATCTGCTCCGGACTGTTGTTCCAGATAACGCAGTTCGTCAGCGCTGAACTGCATTCTTCGCAGCACGCGCCGCCCCCATAGACACTGGCTGCATTATCCACGAGCGTACAGTTAGTTAGCGTCGCGCTGCTGTCACCTCTGCAGTAGATACCGCCGCCCTCCTCCCCGGTATTACCACGAACCGTACAATTGATGAGTATGGAGCTGTCGGAGCCGCAGTAAACGCCGCCGCCGTAAGTAGCCGTGTTGCCGTCGATCGTGCAGTCCCTTATCACCGGGCTGCCTCCACCGCAGTAAACGCCGCCGCCAAAGACGCTCGAATTACCTCTGATTATGCAATGCACCAATGCCGGACTGCTTGCGAAACAGCAGATACCTGCGCCGGACATGCCGCTCATGGTGTAGTAATAATCCATGTAGCCATTGCTGACCGTCACTCCGTCCAGCACAGAGTCAGGTCCTTCGCCGTTGTGAAAGTAGAACCCACGCCCTTCGTGCTCACAATCAATCACACACAACGCCGGATTGCCCGACGCACTGCGCACCGTGATCGCCTTCCCGCCGAAATCCAGATCGCGATTGCCGTCGCCGGTGTACGTCCCATCGGCGATAACAACCTCATCACCATCGCCGGCCGCATCGATCGCCGCCTGGATCGTCCCATAATCTTCCGGAACATGCAGTTCATCCGCCCGTACCGCACCGGCCAGTGCCAACGACACAACCACAGTACCAGCAACAACCAATCCGCGCAGACACACCGCGCTGCCGACCTGAAATCGACTCGTACAACTAAGCATGGCGTTCCCCTACAAAAAGAGCAGCAGCAGAACCGGACCAACCCCGCATGGCCAGCCCACACAAATAGTTTACGCTCTCGGAGCCATTTACCACAAGTACAATCCGGCAAGCAAATCGAGTGCGGGAATCAAGAACGGAAGGGCCCCGATCGGGACTTGCCCCCCAGCGTTACACCCCCGCGGATCGGCCTACATCGCCTCCAGCCGTTTGCGCAGGTCGTGCTCGTGCAGCGCCTGGTGAAATTCGTCCAGCTCGCCGCGTACCAAAATCGCTTCCAAGCCAAAGCTGTCCATGTTGATGCGGTGGTCGGTGCAGCGGTTCTGCGGGAAGTTGTACGTGCGGATGCGCTCGCTGCGATCGCCGGAGCCGACCATGCCCTTCCGCTCGGAGGCCACCTCTGCCTGCTGCTGCTGTAGAAAATGCTCGTAGATGCGCGTCGTCATGATGCGCCGGGCTTTGGCGCGGTTCTTGTGCTGGCTCTTCTCGTCACGCATCGAAACCGTGATCCCCGTTTCAACGTGCTCGAGCTTGATCGCACTCGACACCTTGTTGACGTTCTGGCCGCCCGGACCGCCCGCCCGGCTCACGTGTTCGAGAACGTCCTTCTCCCAGTTGATATCGACCTCGACTTCTTCCGGCTCCGGCAACACCGCCACCGTCGCCGCCGACGTGTGGATCCGCCCCTGCGCCTCGGTCTTCGGCACCCGCTGAACACGATGCCCGCCGGCCTCAAACCGGAACGGCAGGTAAACCTCTTCGCCGGTGATGTTCAGAATCGCTTCCTTCAGCCCACCGAGCTCCGACTCTGACATCGACAGCATTTCGACCTTGAAACCCTTACGGGCAGCGAAGGCCGTATACATCGTCAGCAGGTCGCCGGCGAACAGAGCCGCCTCGGCTCCGCCCGTGCCCGCCCGAATCTCGACGATGATCGAGCTGACCGACGCCTCGTTACCCGTGACCAGCCGCTCCTGAAGATCTTGCAGCAGTTTCTCGCGCCGGCTTTCCAATTCCGGCAGCTCGGCGGCGGCCAGTTCGGCCAATTCCGGATCACCCCCGTCCGCGATCAGCTCCTGCGACTCACGCAACTGGTCGGTCACCCGCCGATATTCGCGATAGGGCTTGGCGATTTTCTGGAGCGTGCCGTGCTCGCGGGCCAGACGCGTCATCAGCGCACCGTTAGTGGCGACCTCCGGCTTGTTCATCTCCGCCGCCACATCGTCGGCGCGCTCGGCCATCTCGGCCACACGCTTCATCCAGGAGGGATCTTCAACGCTGATTGCTGCCATGGGTCTTCACCATTTCCGTAGCCCGCCGCCAATCTCACGCCTCGCCCCGGCGCCTGCCAAAGAGCGCGGCCCGGGCGCACAACCCGGGCCGTCGACGAATTCCGATTGCCGCAGCTACTTGTCGGCCTGGCTCTTCTTGGCGAAGTAATTCCCGCCGAATTTCTTCTGGAACCGCTCAACGCGGCCAGTGGCGTCGACGAACTTCTGCTTGCCAGTGTAGAACGGGTGGCAAGCATTGCAGATGTCGACCTTGATTTCCTTCACGGTCGAGTGCGTGGTGAAGGTGTTGCCGCAGGCACAGCTAACCTGCGTCTCGAGATACTCAGGATGGATATCGCTCTTCATGGCTCAGATTTCCTTGATCTGCCCCGCGCGGGGCTTTTGCAAATCCTGCGAGCCCAGTAGTATCTCATCTGTCGGCCATTCAAGCAACCGATTTTTCATCCCTAACGGGCCCGGCCGGCCACCTGCCGCGTGCGTGCCCCGCGGGACCAGCCCGAGGCCTCCTGCCGTGACCGATGCCGTAGTCGTCCTCGATAACGTCGTCAAGGTCTACCGCCCACCCGGTGCCGGCGTCGGCGTCCGGGCCCTCCGGGGAGTCAACGTCGCATTCGAGCGGGGCCGATATAACGCCATCGTCGGGCCATCTGGCAGCGGAAAATCCACCCTCCTCAACATCCTCGGCTGCCTCGACGCTCCCACCTCCGGGGCCTATATCCTCGATAATCAGGACGTCTCACAGCTCGACGACGACGATCTCTCCGACATCCGGGGCCGAAAGATTGGCTTCATCTTCCAGAGCTTCAACCTGATCCCCACCCAGACCGTCCTCGAAAACCTCGAAACCCCACTTTTCTACTGTGGCCTGCTACCCGCCAAACGCCGCGAGCGGGCCCTGTCGCTGATCGAACGGGTCGGGTTGCTGGATCGGCTCGACCACCGGCCGCAGGAGCTTTCCGGCGGGCAGCAGCAGCGCGTCGCCATCGCCCGGGCACTCGTCAACGACCCGGCCATCCTGCTCGCCGACGAACCCACCGGCAATCTCGACAGCCGAACCGGCGCCATCATCCTGGGGCTGCTCGACGAGCTGCACGCCGACGGCCGAACGATCATCATGGTCACGCACGACATGAACGTGGCCCAGCGTTGCGAGCGAGTCGTTGAAATCCGCGACGGCCAGGTCTTTGAGGGCTGACCCGCGCCAATGAAGCATTGCACGGGGGGCTGGAAAGAACACGTCACCACTCACCCGCCGCGGCACTGGACGGGGCCGCCGGCATCGCCTATTACCTCGGGAATGTCCACGACATTGGCGGAAACCGGGCTGAGTGACGCTGCCGCCGCCGGCAGCATACTGGTGCAGGATCCCGGCGGAATTCTCGCCATCCTGCTGCTCGTCCTGGCACTGATCTTTTGGCTCACACAGCAAAAATGGGCCAAGCCGGTGTTCAAAATCATACCGGCCCTCGTGCTGTGCTATTTCGTGCCGACCGCGCTGACCACCGCGGGGGTGCTGCCGAACGAATCGCCGCTGTATGACTGGATCAAGGCGAACGTCCTGCCGGCCGCGCTGTTCCTGCTGATCCTGTCGCTGGATCTGCCGGCCATTTTGCGCCTGGGCCCCAAGGCCGGCATTATGCTGCTGGCGGGGACGGCCGGCGTGGTCGTCGGCGGGCCGATCGCATTGGCGCTGGGCGGCTTGCTGCTGCGCGGGCCATACTGGGGACTGCCGCCCGACGCCTGGCAAGGGCTCGCGGCACTGTCGGGAAGCTGGATCGGCGGCGGGGCCAACTTTGTCGCGATCGGACAGATGGTCGGCGCATCCGACGACATGATCGCCACGATGGTCGTGCCCGACGTTTTTATCGCCAGCATCTGGATGGGCGTGCTGCTGTATCTGTCGGGCCACCAGCACCGGATCGACAAGTGGACCGGGGCGGACGCCTCGGCGATCCGCAATCTGGAACGGCGGCTGGCCGATTTCCAGCAGCGGGTCATGCGGGTGCCGACGCTGGCGGATCTGATGATCATCGTCGCGCTCGGTTTCGGGGCGAGTTGGTTGGGCAACGCGTTTGCGTCGGCGCTGAAGAGCGATGCGGAAAATACGGTCCGGGCGGTCGCAAGTGAGGCCGGCGTGAGTTCGGTTGTCGTTCACCACATTGCCGAGGGCACAACCCAGCCGACGGAGGCGCTGGTGCCACTGGCAGAAGCAAAGCCGTATCAGATCGGCCGCGAACTGGACGAGTTGGCCGAGCGTGAGCCGGGGGCGCTGGCGGGGCTGTCGGGTGCGCGGCGCGGGCACTATCGCTGGTCGCGGTTCGTCAACGAAACCACCGGGCGGGCGGTTTGGTTGTATGTTTTTGTGACGACGGTCGGCGTGCTGCTGTCGTTCACGAAAATGCGTCGTCTGGAGGGGGCCGGCGCGTCGCGGGTCGGGTCGCTGATGCTGTACCTGCTGGTGGCGTGCATCGGCGCGCATGCGAATTTTCACGATATCGCCAAGGCGCCGGGGTTCATCGTCGTCGGGGCAATCTGGATGCTGGTGCATGTAACCGTCCTGTTGGCGGTCGGGTGGATGATCCGGGCGCCAATATTCTTTGTGGCGGTCGGGTCGCAAGCGAATATCGGCGGGGCGGCCAGCGCGCCAATCGTGGCGGCGGCGTACCATCCGGCCCTGGCACCGGTGGGGGTGCTGCTGGCCGTCGCGGGGTACGTGCTGGGCACGTATGCCGGCGCGGTGTGTGCCGGGTTGCTCAAGTGGGTGGCCGGCGCGGGGTAGTGCCAGCACGGGGCCGCGGGATGTGTGAGCGGGGACAGAGGCGCGGAAGCTGACACGGTCAAATCCGCCTGCGGCGAACCTGACCATGCCACCCAATGCGTGGCGCGGATCGAGGGTTGTATTCGAGCCTTTCACGCTTGCGATTCCTTTCTCCATTCACACTGGCGTTTTGTGGCAGCTTTGGATCACCGGTTACAAACCGGTGCCACAAATAGTTGCCACAGGTTAGAAACCTGTGCCGCCAGTTTTGCTGCCTGCCGCCGGGGGATCGATCTCCCGGGTCGCTGCGGGCGTTATCAACGGCGCCCTTGTAACAGCGCAAGCACCTTCAGTGTTCACGCGCTTTTTGGGCCGGGCAAGTTGGGTTTTGGGGATTGGCGCTGGCTGGCGGAGATTGGCGATTTCTGTTGGTTTCTGGCGGATTCTGCGCGCGGGTTTTTGGTGGGTCCTGGTAATGAGGATCGAGGATCGAGAGGCGAGGGGGTGGCGCGGCGGGTCGTCGGCGCGGGGTTGGTCCGATACAATGCCGGGCATGAGCGATGGGGCAACCGTAGCGAAGTTCATAGCGAAATGGTCGCGTACGAACCTGACAGAACGGGCGGCGTCGCAGGAGCATTTCATCGACCTTTGCCGGCTATTGGGGCAGCCGACGCCGGCTGAGCATGATGCCACCGGGGCCGAATACACGTTCGAAAAAGGCGTGACGGTAACCGGGCCGGCGTCGCGGGGAACGCGCGGCGAACGGGGCTTCGCCGACGTCTGGTGGCGCGGCAAGTTCGGGTGGGAATACAAACGCAAGGACAAGTACAAGGACCTGGCCGAAGCCTATCGCCAGCTTTGCCAGTATCGCGAGGCGCTCGAGAACCCGCCGCTGCTGATCGTTTCCGATATTGCCCGGATCGAAATACACACGAACTTCACCGGGACGCGTAAAGAAGTCCACGTCATCGAGCTGGACAGCCTCGGGCACCCGGACAACCTGGCGAAGTTGCGGCGGGTGTTCACCGACCCCCAGAGCTTCAAGCCGACGCTGACGACGTCACACCTGACCGAGACGGCGGCGGCGGAGTTCGCCAAGATCGCCGACCAGTTGCGGCAGCGCGGCCACGACCCGCACGAGGCGGCCCACTTTTTGATGAAGTGCATGTTCTGCCTCTTTGCAGAGGACGTGAACCTGTTGCCGAAGGACCTGTTCAGCAAGCTGCTGGCCACGGGTGCGAAGGACCCGCAGCGGCTGACGGAGCGGCTGAACGGGCTGTTCGCGGCGATGCGCCAGGGCGGCGACTTCGGCGTCGAGGAGATCAAGCATTTCAATGGGGGGTTGTTTGACGAGGCGGCGGCGCTGCCGTTGAAGGGGCCGGACATCCAGGCGATGCGCAACGCGGGCGAGTTTGACTGGGGGGCGGTGGAGCCGTCGATCTTTGGCACGCTGTTTGAGCGGTCGCTGGATCCGGACAAGCGTTCGCAGATCGGGGCGCACTACACGAGCCGGCAGGATGTGATGCTGATCGTGGAGCCGGTGGTAATGGCGCCGCTGCGGCGGGAATGGACGGCGGTGCAGGAGAAGGTGGACGAGCAGTTGGGTCGGCGGCGGAAGGCGAAAACTCCGGCCACCAGGAAGAAGGCGGACGAGGCGATCTACAAGGCGATTGAGAGCTTTGCGGATCGGCTGGGGAGCGTACAGGTGCTGGACCCGGCCTGCGGGTCGGGAAACTTCCTGTACGTGGCGATCCAGGAGCTGCTGGCGCTCGAGAAGGAAGTCATCGTATACGCGAGTCAGCCGCACATCGGGCTGCCGATGATACCGCGGGTGCGGCCGACGCAATTGCACGGGATCGAGATCAACCCATACGCGGCGGAGCTGGCGCAGGTGGTGATCTGGATCGGGTATTTGCAGTGGATGCGTGACAACGGGTTCATTCCGCCGAGCGATCCGATCCTGTCGGCACTGACGAGCATCGAGTGTCGGGATGCGATCCTGAAGTGGCAGACGGCGGAAGGGACAGCGCTGGCAGGGTGGCAGGAGGAAGCGGTCTGCACCGGGCCGGCCGATTGGCCGCAGGCGGATTTCATAATCGGGAATCCGCCGTTTCTGGGGTCACGAAAGGCACGAATGGGACTGGGAGATGAGTACGTCGATGCCTATCAGTCAGCATTCCCGAAGGTCCCAGAAGGCGCGGACCTCTGCTGCTATTGGTTCGAGTTGGCCCGCAAGGCAATCGAGATTTCACCTGCCGCTCGTTCGGGCCTGCTCGCGACACAGGGAATACGGGGTGGATCGAGCCGCGAGGTCTTGAAGCTGATGAAGAAGACGGGGCACATCTTCTTCGCAGAATCTGATCGCGAATGGGTCTTAGAGGGTGCTGCGGTCAGGATATCGATGGTCGGGTTTACCGGGAATACGGACGAAGAAGCGGTACTGGACGGTGAAGCTGTAGCCGACATTAACTCAAACCTGACGAGGGGCGTCGACCTGACCAAGGCCGGACGCCTCGGCGAGAATGATTCACTTGGCTTCCAGGGAACGATTAACAGCGGGCCATTTGACATCTCGTGGCAGGAAACCAGAAAGATGCTCGCCGCGCCGAACCCCGTAGACGCGGCGAACGCCGATGTTCTCCGCCCATGGTCTAACGGCCGGGACACCACGACTCGGTCACGCGGCCAGTGGATAGTTGACTTTGGCACGGACACGCCCGAGCACAAAGCCGCTACGTACGAAATGCCATTTCGATATGTCAAGGAACACGTGCGTCCGCAGCGCGATGAGCTTCGAGACGGCAAACAGAAGTACGCTCACTCATCTAAGTATCCATTCTGGCAACTCTGGAATACTCGCCATGAGATGAGGGCGAAACTGGCTCCACTCACGCGATTCAGCGGCACACCGCGTGTCACGAAACACCGGCTGTTCATTTGGTTCATAGGTTCGCTTTTACCAGACGCGCAAATCATCGCCTTTGCACGGTCCGACGACTACTTCTTCGGCGTCCTGCACAGTGCCATTCACGAGCTCTGGTCGCGGCGAATGGGGACGCAGCTTCGCGAGGCGGAATCCGGCTTTCGTTACACACCAACTACGTGCTTCGAGACATTCCCGTTGCCGTGGGCGCCGGGGGCGGAGCCGGTGGGAACGGAGCTGCACACGCGGATCAGTGCGGCGGCACAGGAGCTGAATGAGCAGCGCGAGCGGTGGCTGAACCCGCCGGAGTGGATCGGGATAATCGAGCGGCAGATCGACAAGGAAGACGACTTTGCCGACGTGGCGACCGTCAGCGGCGAGGAAGCGCGGCGGTTGATCCGCGAATCGGCCATCATGGCGGCGGCGGCCCGCGACCCGCGGCTGAAGAAACGTACACTGACAAACCTGTATAACGAGCGGCCGACGTGGCTGCGGCTGGCACATGAGAAGCTGGACCGGGCCGTGCTGGGGGCGTATGCGGCCGTCGATCCGGAGGGTGGCTGGGAAGAGGACTGGGCCGAGGTGTGGGTCGAAACGGGGGCGGGGCAGACGCTGTCGGAGGAACACCCGCTGGCCGAGCGGCGGACGGAGGTGGACCAGGCGGTGCTGGCAAACCTGCTGCGGATGAACCTGGCGCGGAGTGCGGGCGAGTGACGCGCGACGGGGTGGGGCAGGCGGACTGACGGGGGCGAATGCACTGCTGGCACAGCGGTGGCACGGTGCAGGTTGCCGCAAGTCGGAGCCTGCCACACAGCCGAGAATGCACTGCTCGCAGAGCAGTGTGTTGCTCAACAGTGCGGTGTTCTCATCTTGGGCGGCATGGGCCAGGCCGCCGCAGGCGGGTGCACAAGTGTGCCACAGGCTAATACGCTGTGGCCGAGGACCGGCCGCTTCCCCCAAACGTTGTTACGTTGTCACATTGTTACGCGTATGGCCCGCTCAGATCGGCTGCGCCGGCGCCAGGCTACGCCACAGGTACAGGCTCGCGACGGTTCGATACGGGCGCCAGGGCTCCGCGATCTCTTGTAGCTCCGTCGCCGGCGGCAGCTCCGCCAATCCGAACAATCTGGCGACGCCCGTGCGGATACCCAGATCGTGCACCGGCCAGACGTCGGGTCGCCCCAGACAGAAGATGAGCAACATTTCCGCCGTCCACCGGCCCACGCCGACGATCTTCGTCGTGGCCTGGACCACCTCGTCGTCGCTCATCCGCCGCAGGCCCGGCGCACTGAGCCTGCGCTCGGTAAACGCCTCTGCCACATTGCGGATGTAGCCGGCCTTCTGTCGCGAGAGCCCCGCGCCGCGCAGTTTGCTCTCGGGCAGCGCGATGAGGGCCTTGGCCGTGATACTGCGGCGTGGGCAGGCGGCACGCAGCCGGTTGAAAATGGTCCTCCCCGCGCTCATCGACACCTGCTGATGCGTGATGGAACTCACCAGTGCGGTCAGCGGATCGCGAATCAGCCGAATATCGAGCGGCCCCAGCTCCCGCGCCAGTTCGGCCAGCGCCGGCGCCGCGCGGCCCAGGTGCCGCAGTGCCCGACCCTGCTCAAACGGATCGCGTGTCGGCGTCGTTACACCCTTCCCCGGCTCGGTCCGACGTGGATTCCACATAACCTCACCCTCCGCATCCGAGTATTGGGTGCCATGAGCCGGCCCGCCAAAGGCGAATAAAACGCCTTGCTCCCCGACAGATCGTCTCCATAGCCAGCTTGAGCACAGCCGCTCCGCCCTTAGAATACTCTCGACGTCGGGCGCTCATAAGCGCCATTCATCGTACGACTTTTGATAACGAGGGGCCGGCGTGCAGATCGGTCGTCGGCTCCGGATACATCCTGGCCCGATTATAAGAGGGAGTTATCCATGGTGCTCTGGGTTCTGCGGGGGTTGTTCGTTCTACTTATGGCGTCGGTCTCGGTCCTGGCAATCACCAAGGACCCCGGACGGCCGACCGAATACGCATTCATGCTAGTCGTGGCGGCGACCGTTTTGTCGCTGATCCTCATCGGGGCCGACCTGCTCCTGACACGCAAATCGCTGGCAGCGCTGTCGGGCGCATTCCTCGGCCTGATTGTCGGAATGGCCTTCGCTTTTGCCCTCGGCCTGATCGTCGACATGATGGTCGAGGTCTTCTGGGGCGTCTCCAAGGGTGAGGCCGGGTATGTTCAGTTAGCTCCGGCCGTCGGGGCGGTCAAGCTGATGCTCGGCATCATCTGCTGCTACCTGGCGATCAGCTTCATCATGCAGACCAAGGACGACGTGCGTTTCGTCGTACCCTACGTCGAGTTCGCCCGCCAGACCCGCGGCAGCCGTCCGCTCATCCTCGACACCTCCGTGATCATCGACGGCCGCATCGCCGACATCTGCGAAACGCGGATTATCGACTCGCCGCTGTTCATTCCTCGTTTCGTCTTACAGGAATTGCAGGTCATCGCCGACAGCGCGGACAAGCTCAAGCGCAACCGCGGCCGCCGCGGCCTGGACATGCTCAACAAGCTCCAGACCAACGACAAAATCGAGATCCGCATCTCCGACACTCGCCTGCCCAGCGTCGAAGAGAGCGGCGACGTCGACCAGAAGCTCGTCGCCCTTGCCAAAAAGGTCGACGGCCGCGTGGTCACCAACGACTACAACCTGAACAAGATCGCCCAAATCCGCGGCGTAGACGTCATCAACATCAACGACCTCGCCAACGCGCTGAAGCCCGTCGTCATGCCCGGCGAAACGCTGACGGTGAAGGTCATCAAGCCTGGCGAAGAGTCCGGGCAGGGCGTCGGGTATCTCGAGGACGGGACGATGGTTGTGGCGGAGAACTCGCGCGGCAGCATCAACGAGGAAGTCACGCTGACGGTGACCAGCGTGCTGCAAACGTCGGCCGGCCGGATGATTTTCGGACGTCCCGAGGGCGTGGCACCCCCGCCGCGCCGCGGCCGACCGCGTGTCTGAGCAACGCTCACGATTCCATTAACCAGCGGGTGACATCTGGACGATGCCGGTTAGGACGGCCGCGGCCGCACCAGCAGTGGGGGGGCTGTGTTGCCGCGGCCCACGGATGGCCGGTAGCCGGACGCCCATTATCGGATTACGCACACGCTGACGGGGCCGACCGGGTTACCACGAGAGACCAACGAATGACGGGCAAGCTCGAGCCGCAGCATCCGTTACGCCAGCTCTTCTCCGGCCTCATCGAACAGGTCTTCATGGTCGAGATCGGGCTGTGCGAACCCCGCCTGACCGATTACCTCGGCGACCTGCTGGCCGACTTTGTCCACGTCGACCACATCTACCGACTGCACGACGTCGACCACCACGTTATCCGCGACCTCGCCCGCATGGAGGCCGACGCCCGCCTCGGGCCCGATATCAGCGACACCGCCCGCCGACGCCTGATCAACAAGTACATCGGCGACTTCACCCTGTTCTGGACCGGCGTCTACCCCGAAAGCCTGCGCAGACGACGTGCCAGCGACGTTGACCGCCTGAGAGTCTTCCTCCAGAGCGGCAAACGCTCTTACGGCATCGCCAGCGACCTCACTGGCAGCTCCGACGAGCCGCCCGCCGACGTCCTCGAACAACTCAGCCGACAGTTCGAATTCTGCGTCCACGGCCTACGCCTGGTCCGCGCCGGCTGGGAACAACTGGCCACCACAGCCAACAACTAGCGCCCATCCCAAAACTGTGGCGCCGGTTCTCCTCTTTGTGGCACCGGTTTTCAGCCGGTGGGTCGCGCCGGCCACGAATCCCAATGCCACAGAAATCGCCCGACGTGCCACTGCTTTTGAGCAGTGCTTTCTCCGATTCCGGCACTCGATCTCAACGACACATCCCCGGCATAAATCACGGACGGCCTGACAGGCTGAATCACTCAACCCGACAGGCCGTCCTGCTTTGCAGCGTGTATCAAGAAGGCGGGCTCAGCCCTTCAGACGCCGAAACTCATCGGTCAGCGCCGGCACGACCTTGAACAGGTCCGCGACGATTCCGTAATCAGCCAGCTTGAAGATCGGCGCTTCCTTGTCCGTATTGACGGCCACGATGCACTTGCTGCCGCGCATGCCCGCCAGGTGCTGGATCGCACCGCTGATACCGAAGGCCATGTACAGCACCGGCGTGACCACCTTGCCGGTCAGGCCGACCTGCCGGCTGTGCGGCTGATAGCCGGCATCGCACGCGGCGCGCGACGCACCGACGGCCGCGTCCAGCACTTCCGCCAGCTCGTACATGATCTTGAAGTTCTCTTCGTTCTTAAGCGCCCGCCCGCCCGAGACAATGATGTCGGCCTCGGTCACGTCCTTGACCGTGCCGCCCGCGCGGGCCAGCTCCTGTGCATTGAGCCGATCGTCACCAGCACCCGCCGAGAAGGGCACGTTACTCGGCGCACCGGCGCCCGCAGCACCCGGGGCCGCAAACGTGTTTGGCCGCACCGAAGCGAACGCGATGCGATCCTTTGGGAAACGCACGTGGCAGAACGCCTTGCCGTTATAGACCGGCCGCTTCACGTCCAGCACATCGCCGTCCATCTTCAGCTCGATTACGTCCGTGGCAGCCGCACCGCCCACGCGGGCAGCCACGCGCGGCAACAGATCGCGGCCCATGAACGTGGCCGGCATCAGCACCACTTGGGGCTGAACCTGCTCGACGATCGCAACCAGCGCCGTGCGATAGCGCAGCACGTTATAAATATCGAGCGCCGCATCGCTCACGGCGATCACCGCGTCGACACCGGCCGCCGCGATCGCATTGGCGGCTCCGTCGACCTGGTTACCGATGACGGCTGCGACGACCTTGCCACCCGTCGCAGCGGCCAGTTCCTTGGCCGGCGTCACACACTGGGCGGCGGCGGGGTGCAACTGGTTGTTGCGCTGTTCGGCGAATATCAGAATATCGTTGCTCATCAGAGTTCTCTCTGGTTGGGGCCCAGGCTCGGGCCGATCGCTCGATCGCTGCATTCCCCCGACGGCGATGACCTCCGGCCACCACCGCCGGTACCAGTCGCTATATGACCTTCGCTTCCTCACGGAGCAGACGAACCAATTCCTTGGCCGCCTCCTCAGGCTCGCCGTCGATGATCTTGCCCGGCGGACGCTCGGGCGGCGGCTCAAAGCTGTGCAGCGCGGTCCCGCCGACGGCACCCGTCGCCTGCGCCAGGTCACCAACCTCGCCCGCAGTCAGAACCTCCACCGGCTTCTTCTTCGCCTTCATCAGGTTCGGCAGCGACGGATAACGCATCTCGCACAGACCCTTCTCGCACGTCAGCAACGCCGGCATCGCAACCTGCACGACCTCCTCAGCCCCTTCAACCCGGCGGCGGGCCGTAAAGGACTTCCCATCGTCCGCCATCTGGAGCTGTACGGTCGCCCCCACGTGCGGAATATCGAGCAACTCGGCCAGCGCCGGCCCAAGCTGTCCGCTGTCCAGGTCGATCTCCTGCTTGCCGGTCAGGACCAGGTCATAGCCCTTGCCCTTGGCGACCGCCGCCACCAACGCAGCTAGCTGAAGCTCGTCGAGGCCGTCAAAAACCTCGTCCTGAAGGTGTATACCGTTGTCGCAGCCCACCGCCAGGGCCGTGCGCAGCGCTTCGGCCGCCTGCTTGCCTCCGACGATCAGCGCCGTGACGCTCTCGACGTCGGAGCGCTTCTCCTTGAGCTGGACGCCCTGCTCGATGGCGAACTCGTCGAACGGGTTAACGACCATCTTCACGCCGGCCCGCTCGATATCCTGTCCATCGGAGCGGATCTTGATGTTGGTGGTCGAGTCGGGAACCTGGCGAACCACAACCAGTATTTTCATCTTCGCTCCCTGCGTTGGTGCCGAGTTGATATTCCTGAGAATCAGCCATCATAGCGGGAACATATGGCCTGTGCAAAGCGGCCCCCAGCCGGGTTCGGGTTGCAGCCGACGCCCGACCCGGTTAAATGAAACAGCGAACCCGCCCGGCGTGCTGCGGGTGCTTCGCAAGTTGCGGAGGCTGTTAGGGATGCGCATTCGCGAGCTACTGACCACCGGCCGCCCGAGCTTTTCGTTCGAGTTCTTCCCGCCCCGGGACGAGCCCGGCTTCCAGCAGCTCCGCGGACACCGTCGCCGCCGTACGCGAACTCAAACCAACGTTCGTCTCCGTCACCTATGGCGGCGGCGGCAGCACACGCGACCGCACGCTTGATCTCGTCACCGGGATCCGTCGCGACTATGGCCTTGAGACCATGGCCCACCTTACCTGCGTGGGGACCTCACGCTCCCAACTGCTCAGCGTGCTCGAGTCCCTCAGCGCGGCCGGAGTCGAAAATGTCCTGACGCTGCGTGGCGATCCCCCGGCCGACGCCGAACGCTTCCAGCCCCACCCGGAGGGATTCGAACACGCCAACGAGCTGATGGAATTTTCCCCATCGTTATTTCAGCTTCTGCCTGGGCGGCGCGTGCTATCCGGAAGGACATGTCGAATCCCCTAACATCGAGTCCGACATCCTCCACCTCAAGGGCAAGATCCGCAGCGGATGTGAATTCCTCATCACGCAATTGTTTTTCGACAACCGTTACTATTTCGATTTCGTCGGCCGCGCACGGGCCGCCGGCATCGGCGTACCCATCATTCCCGGCATCATGCCGATCACCAACGTCGGACAGATCGAACGCTTCACCAAAATGTGTGGAGCCACGATCCCCGAGCCCCTCCTTGGCGAACTTCGGCGTTTACAGAACGATCCGGCGGCCGTGCTATCGCTGGGCGTGGCACAGGCGACAGCCCAGTGCTTGGAGTTGCTGCATCGCGGCGCGCCGGGCATCCACTTCTACACGCTCAACAAATCGCCCGCAACACGCACCATTCTGACCGCGCTGCGCACAGTCTATCCTCCTGCGCAAGAGCCGGCCGGCTACTATTAACGCAACCGCTCCCACCGCGGGTGCAGGACGAGTCTGGCACCGGCTAATAGCCGGTGGAATCACGCCGATTTGTCGCAAATCGTCAGGACGCCTACAAACAGCGCCCGCTCTTGTAATAGCCGGTCGGCGGAGGGGAGTGTATTCATATAGTATGACAGTCGGGCCACGGACAGTTGCACAACAGGTTGGGCACGTCGTCCCGCGCTGTCCAATACTCAGAGGAGCAATAATGAACACTCACAAACCACACTGGATGATTGCCGCCGTATTGGTGTTGACGGCTGGCTGGTCTGGCAACGTTGCCCACGCAGCCGGCGCACGCGACTCACTGGTGCGCGCGGTCCCCGCCGACGTCTTTCTGTGCGTCTCCCGCCAGCACAACCCCGAGCACGAGTTCCTCGACAACTACTGGCGCGAGGTAATGGACGCTCTCGCTCAGGCCAACATCGGCACGGACCTGATGGATCTGATCGCCGTCCACATGGACGACGCCGAGCGCGAAAAGTTTGACCGGTTCAAGGAGTGTGCGTTCGACTTATACCGCTCCGTGGATTGGGAACAGCTCGTCAGTCGCGAGGTGGTGTTTGCCGAACGCTTCCCGCCGGCCGCATCGCAACACCAGATGATCGTCGGCCCCCCCGAGATGCTCCTGCTCTGCACGCTCAAGCCCGAGCAGGTGCAGCACAACTACGCTGAGCTGACACGCAGCCTGACCCGGCTCGCCACCGAGGTGAACGAGTTGGCCGGGCGGCAGGTCATCGTGTCCCGGCAGGACCAGTTGCACGGCGGCGCCATGACGCTGTTCACGCTGGAGGGCCTACCGCCGGAAATGCCGCAGATGGGTGTGGGCGTCGCCGCTCGCGACAACGTGCTCACGCTCGCCTGGGGCCCGCGCTTGTTCGAGCAATCTCTGGCACTCCTGGCCGGCGAATCCACCCTCCCGGCCATGATTGACGATCCGCGTTACCAGTCCGCCTTTGCGAAGCTGCCGGCCGCCGAAGACAGCCGGACGTTTTTCAATCTGCGGGCCCTGTTGGCGACCTATCGCCAGCTATTTCAGAACCTGCCCCAGGCGGTCGGCCACGGCGCTGTGTCCGATGTAATGTTGAACGCCACCAGGTCCGGGCCGGTGAACGAACTGAACCAGAAGGCCTGGCAGGCTTATCAGCGTGGTGATCATCAGCACGCTCTGGAACTCATCCAGGAAGCCCACAAGCTCGCTCCGCAGGACAGCCGCGTGCTCTACAACCTCGCCTGCTACAACATCCTCACCGGCGATCGTGACCGTGGCCTGGAGTTCCTCCACGAGGCCGTCGCCGCCGGCTTCTACAGCCCCACACACATCAGTCGCGATTCCGACCTCGAATCCGTGCGCGAAGACCCGCGCTATGCCGCTGCTCTGGAGTTGGCCCGCACACGTGCCGCCGACGCTGCCACGAAGGAGGCTGCCGGCTGGGTCACGGGCATGACCGCCATAATGAACCGCATCATCGATGCCATCGAAGTGATCGACTACATCGCGTCCGTCGAGTACACCGACGGCTACACCGTCTACATCGAAATGCTCACAGTCGTCAGCGCCGATGCTCGGGAATGCCCGCTGTTCCCAACGCTCTCGGCCAATGGGCAACCGGACGCTTTCATGCCTTTCCTGCCCCAGGAAACCAACTCGTTTTCCTACTCGGTCATGGCTGACCTGTCGGTCGTGTACGATTACCTCCTCGACACCGTTCGCGAAATCGGACCGCACGGTGAGGTCATCCTTGCGCATTGGGACGCGATCCAGGAGCAGGTCGGCTTCAACGTTAAACGCGACCTGCTCTCCTGGCTGGATGGCGACCCCATCTCCGTTTCCTTGAACGACGGCGACGACTGGGTCTGGTTCCTGAAGGTGACCGACGAGGACCTCGCACGCGAGAAGGTGAGTACCGCCGTGCAGTTCGCCACCGACAAGCTGCGCGAGCTGGCCGTCGAGATTCCCGCGCTCAACATGCTCGGCGTGGTGCCCGGGCCGCTTGCCGACGAGCGTCTCCCCGGCTTCGAGAGCCTGCGCTTCACCATCGTGCCGCAGCCGATTGTGTGGGGTGTTTCTGAGGGCCATCTGATCGTCGCCTCATCCGCCGACGCCGTTGCGTTGTGTCTCGACACGGCCGCCGGCAAACATCCCGGCCTACGCGAGAACCCGCGCGTCATGGCCGAGGCGCTGCTGCCCGAAGGCCCGGTCAGTTCCGTCTCATTCACCGACCTGCGCGGCCTGGGTACCCAGATGAGCGAGATCATCGGCGGCGTCACTATGGGGGTCGGCATGGCGGGGTCGTTCATCCCCGACCCGGAGGCCCGCCAGGTTCTCTTACGTCTTTCCGGCCTGATGTCCAAGCTGGTGCCCGTGGTGCAGAAGATAGACTTCTTCAAGTCGACGGCCTCGTATACCACGTTCGACGGAAACGCTTGGTACACACGCGCCGCCACGCACTACATCACGCCGCCGGAGCATTCTTCCGTCGACAACGCTGCTCGGTAACGCGCAGCGCACGCTACCCGCACGCCAACATTCGCCGTGGATGTCGGCCAATTACCCCTCCCACACGCCACGCGTGTGGGAGGGGTTTGCGTTGTTGTGGTGGCACAACATGGTCAACCCTGACACGGGCAAAGACATTGTCGAGGTGGAACCGAACACGATCGGCATGAGCGAGCCGACCCTGGGTTACCAGGGCGACCGCGTCTACTTCCTCAGCCTCCCGACCACCGGAACCGGCAAAGCTGACATCTTCGGCTGCGATGCCATGACTGGCGAGAAAGCCGTTAATCTGACGGCGAACCTGGCGGACTTCAGCGCGGCAACACCCGAAGCCTCGCCGGTAGCAGCCACGCTGGCATTCAGCAATACGTACGATAACCACGTCAATGCTATCAACGAGGACGGCAGCGGCCTGACTCAGCTGACTTTCGACGATGAGACACACACGCTTCTGGATGGGACACCCGTTATCTCACTCGGGCAATACATGCCAATCTGGTCGCCCAACGGCTCAAAGATCGCCTACCAGGCCCGCGTGGGAGAGGTCGGCAGCATCGGGACGCAGTACGAGGTTCTGATCGTGATGGACGCAGGCGGGACGAACAAGGAAACCATCTACGATCGTCAGGGCACGACCCACTACCGGGAGGTGTCGTGGTCGCATAACGGTGCCTTCATCATGGTGAACGATTGCAGCGAAGAAGGCGTCCAGGAACTGGTGGCGGTGTCCGTGGCGAGCACGACGGTGTCTGATCTGACGGATGCCTTGTCGGCCGGCACAAGCGCGGGCTTCGGCAACATGTGGATGTCACCGACGGAGTTCCGGATTGTGTACAACTACTACCTGCCGGGTGGGGCTGATTTGTATGTCGCCTATTTGCAGGCGACGGGTGACGCCGTCAGTGTGATCGGCACTCCGGCACAACTGACGGCGGACTTCAGCGTGACGGGCCATGGATACGCCCTGCCCGATTGGGCACCGTATGGTGAGTAACGCCGAAGATCGATCCGGGCGGCCTGCCTGACGAAGACGGCTGCCCGATCTCGTCGCCTACTGCGCCGTGTAGCACTCGCCCGCGACGAGGGCGTCGACGAAGGGGTTGATGTCGTCGAACGTGACCAGTTCGTCAGCGTTGAGGTCGTTGTTGAGATAGTCGCAGGTCGGGTCGACGTCGAAGAGCGCTTCCCAGTCGGCCTGACCGACCACCGCCGACACGAAGTAGTTAATGTCGTCGAACGTGACCAGTCCGTCACAATTGGCGTCGCCGCGACACAGCACGATCGGCAAATCACCATGGCCGACGATTGTGCCCGAGACGTGCACCGTGCCGAGCTCGGGGTAGTCGGGATCCAGTGGGCTGATGACGTCGATGGTGCTGGTGAGGGTGGCCACGCCGGCCTCAATGGTGATCTCGCCGCCAAACTCGTCGGCCGTCTGCGTGCCCATGTCGGCGAAGTTCATCGTGCCGTTGCAGGGCATGTCGGCGGCCTGAAGCACGGAGCAGGGGATGCCGGTGGCGGCGTAGGACAGCACCCCGGTGGGCTGGAGCGGGACGTCAACGAACATATAAGCGCCGGCGGTGATGGTTTCGGGGCCGAGAATGGTCCCGGGTTGGGCGTAGTACATCGAGAGATCGGTCGCGTTGGCGTTGAAGCTCCCGAGGAAACCCCAGTTCAGGAACCACTGGAGGTCATTGCTGAGTTGCAGGTCGAAGTCATGGAGCCAGATCGACTCGGGCGTGAAGTAGTTGTCGAGGTCGATCGAGACGTAGCCGGTGACAGACGACGCGTCGGAGCTGCACGTTCCGGAGATGCACAACTGCATATTGAGTGTCGACTGTGACTCGTCGACGATGACGTCGAACGGATCGGCGCTGGCGACAGTGGCGACGACCGCCACCAGGAAAACGGCCAGGACTGCGCGGGACATAAAACAGCCTCCTTGGCAGCAGGATTAGCAACCCTGCGGTTATTGAGCCGGGCATGTTGATCATGCCGAACTCAGGAAAAGCGAACTACCTTCGAAAGTTCAATATAGCACGGCGGCGGCGCTTACGCGTAGAAAAGTGGCCACATTGTCACTGGCTGCGCGATTCTGGCGGAATCTGGCGATTTCTGTACGCAAATTCCGGGCGTTTCGGCCCTTGGTGTGGGTGCCGGCGAGGAGGGGGAAAAGTTATCGGTCGGAGGATTCTCGCAGCGCCGCCAGCTTCCGATCGAGTGCCTGGCTGACAAGCCCGGGGTCGGCCCGCCCGCCGGAACGTCTGACCACCTGCCCCAGCAGGAACCCGCGGGCGGCGTTCAGCTTCCTGCGGTTGTTGAGCGCGTCGTCGACCGCCTGCCGATGTTCCGCCAGCGTCTCGTCCACCCAGGTGTCGATCTGTTGAGCATCGCTGATCAGGTAGAGACCCAGTTCGTCGGCAAGGGTGGCGGGATCTTCCTGACTGTTGAGCATGGCGACAGCGAGCTGGCCGGCGGAGGTCGCGGTAATTCGGCCCGTGGCCACCAGGTTGGCGAGGCCGGCCAGACGCGCCGGCGTGATCCGCAAGCCCGCAATCGTGCTGCCACGCTGGTGAGCGTGCTGCGACCAGAAACCCAGGAAATGATGCGCCAGTGTCGTCTTGTCGCCGCCGGCGTGGGCGGCCTCGTCCAGCAGGTCGGCAGTCGCGCGGTCCGTCACCAGCGCCGTCGCCTTGTCCCGGGCGATGGTGTATTCGCTGATGAGCCGCTCGGTTCGGCACGTGGGCAACTCGGGCATACGCTCCTTGAGGTCGGCCACCCACGGACGCCCCAGCCGCATCGGCGGCAGGTCGGGTTCGGGCAGGTAGCGGTAGTCACGCGCTTCCTCCTTGCCACGCTGCGCGACCGTCTGCCCCAGCCGATCGTCCCAGCCGCGATTGGTTTTATTGCCGACGGCCGCCACCTCCCCGGTATGTTGCCACTCGGTCACCTGGCGGTGCAGCTCGAAGTCGATGGTGCCGCCCAGGGCGCGGAACGAGTTGAGATTCTTGACCTCGACGATCGGCGTGGTGAACACCTGCCCGTCGTGGCTGATGCGGCAATTGATATTGGGCTCGAACCGGAGCTGGCCGGCCTGCATGTTGGCACCGCTGACGCCGAGGTAGCGGACCAGGCGGTGAATCTGGATGGCGAACTCGACGGCCGCCTCGGCCGAGGTCAGGTCCGGAGCGGTGACAATCTCGAGCAGGGGGGTGCCAGCGCGGTTAAGGTCGACGCCCGTGCCGGCAGGGAGGTCGTGGACGTTCTTGCCGGCATCCTCTTCGAGATGGGCCCGCTGAATACGGACGCGGACGAACCGCTCGTCGTGCGGAAACTCGAAGTACCCGTCGCGGGCAATCGGCTCGTGGTACTGCGTGACCTGGTAGTTCCGCGGCAGATCAGGATAGAAATAGTGCTTGCGGTCCCAGCGGACGCGCGTGGCGATCTGGCAGTTGAGCGCCAGCCCGGCCCGGACGGCCAGCTCGAGGGCCTGCTCGTTGACGGCCGGCAGCGCACCCGGCAGCCCGAGACAGGTGGGGCAGACGTTGGTGTTGGGGGCGGCGTCGGGCTGAACGGCACAGCCGCAAAAGAGCTTCGAGCGTGTGCAGAGCTGGACGTGGATTTCGAGGCCGATGATCGGCTCGACGGTCAGCCCGTTGATTTCAAGCGTGCTCATGCGTGGCCCTGGGGCGCCGGTCGGTACGAAAGACGGTGCTCAGCTCGAGGTCCGTGGTCGGCTGTGATCTTAGTGTACCGTCTGAACACCCGGGCGTGTTGGTATCGCGCTGCCCGAGCTGTCCCCCTCCCCTTGATCCCCTCCCCCGCGCGCGGAGGAGGGGGGTGCTACGAGGCCGACACTCCCTCGCAGCTCGATCCTCGAACCTCGATCCTGTTCGGGATTGTGCTTGTGGCGGGTGGGGCAGGCGGCTTACACTGGCTGCGTGGGCTGGCCATGAGGGGTTGGTCCGGTTCTGCTGCTGCTCCTTTCATAGGGGAACGTCATGCTGAGTTGTGCGAGTCGATTTCAGGTCGGCAGCGCGGGGTGTCTGCGCGGATTGGTTGTTGCTGGTGCTGTGGTTGTGTCGTTGGCACTGGCCGGCGTGGTTCGCGCGGATGAACTGCATGTTCCGGGGGATTATGGGACGATCCAGGCGGCGATTGATGCGGCCATTGATGGGGATGAGGTTGTTATCGCGGATGGGACGTACACCGGCGACGGGAATCGCGATCTCGACTTCGGCGGGAAGGCGATCACGGTGCGCAGCGCCAGTGGGGATCCCGCCACGTGCACGATCGATTGCGGAGGCGAGGAATGCGGGTTTGGCTTCTACAATGATGAGGGGCCTGATTCGATCGTGGCGGGGCTCACGATCACGAACGGCACGAACTACTACGGGGGCGGTGGCATCTACTGCGTCTCCAGCAGCCCAAGGCTGGTCAACTGCAGGATAGTCGGAAACTCGAGTGGCAGTTATGGTGGCGGCATTCGGTGTTCGGCGAGCAGCCCCATCTTGGAAGAATGCACGATTAGCGGAAACTGGACGAAGGAAAGCGGCGGCGGCATTTACTGCTACTATGGCAGCAATGCAACGTTGATTAACTGCACGATCAGTGGGAATGTGGCCGCTGAGTACTACGGCGGGGGTATAGCATGCTACGATGACAGTAGTGCCAGCCTCAGCAATTGTACAATCAGCGGGAACAGCGCTACGTCCTGGGGAGGGGGCGTTTTCTGTCTGCGCAGCGATCCGACGCTGACAAACTGCACCATCACTGAAAACACCAGCGAAGTCGGCGGCGGCGTACACTGCTCCGACAGCAGCCCGACACTCGTCAACTGCGTCATCGTCGCGAACCGCGCGATCACGGAAGGCGGCGGAGTCTTCGCCTACTCGGGCGCCAGTCCGATCGTAAGCAACTGTACGATAAGTGGCAATTCTGCTGTCGATGGTACTGCGCTGGGTTGTGATTCCTTCTGGCACGACACGCCGAGTGTCGTAACCGTATCGAATTGCATTCTGTGGAATGGCGGCAGCGAGATCTGGAACAACGACGGTTCCACAGTGACTATTGAGCACTCCGACGTGCAAGGTGGATGGGTTGGAGAAGGGAATATCGACGCTGATCCGCTGTTTGCGTTTCCGCACGACGCTCACTTGATGCCGGGATCGCCATGCATCGACGTCGCTACTGACGAACCTCCAGGAGGCCTCACGGCCGAGGATCCGGATGGCAATCCACGCGTCCTGGACGGCAACGGTGATCAGGTAGCCCAGGTGGATATGGGGGCCTACGAGTTCAACCAGGCCGTTCCCTCGCTCGCGTTGAGTGCGCAACATTTCGAGTTCCTTGCGCCACAGGACGGGGATAGCCCAAGCGATCAAGTCTTGTTCTTGCGTAATTGTGGGGGAGGAACGCTGGACTGGCAGATTTCGGGTGAGGCGGCGTGGCTGACACTGTGGCCGCTCGCGGGCGAATCCACGGGTGAGGTTGACGAAGTAACGCTCAGCGTGGATCCGAGTGGGCTAACACATGGTTCGTATACCGCAACGCTATACGTGGCGGATCCGCAAGCGGCGAACTCGTCACGGGTAGTGATTGTAACGTTGCACATAGCGAGCACAGTGCTCGTTCCGGACGAGTATGAGACAATCCAGGCAGCGCTGGACGCGGCGGTGCCGGGCGACGAAGTGATATTGGCTGACGGGACGTACACCGGCGAGGGCAACGGTGATCTGGATTTCCGTGGGAAAGAGATTGCGGTGCGAAGTGCATCCGGGGACCCTGAAGCCTGCGTCATAGATTGTGAAGGAGGCGGGCGCGGCTTCTATTTTCATCTCGGCGAGGGGCCGGACGCAGTTGTGGACGGGATAAGCATCATCAATGGAAACGTGACCTGGGGGGCTTGTGTGCGCTGCAGAGGCAGCAGCCCAACAATTGCCAACTGCAGGTTTGCGAACAGCACGGGAAGTCGGGGGGCGTTTTATTGTTCTGATGGTAACCCTACACTTATCAATTGCACAATCAGTGGTAATTCAGGCACCTACACTGGCGGCATTTACTTACTACGTTGCAGCGGGACGGTGACGGGATGCACCATCAGAGATGGTAGCAGTGAACAGCACGGGGCAATATGCTGCGC
Source organism: Phycisphaerae bacterium (assembly GCA_963666925.2). Lineage (GTDB taxonomy): Bacteria > Planctomycetota > Phycisphaerae > UBA1845 > Fen-1342 > JANQFV01. Next base: position 68,605 of record CAXXTC010000009.1, read on the forward strand.
CTACGATAACGGCACAGTGGTGTCCGATTGTGTGATTACGGGGAATGAAGTGTATTATTCTGGAGGGGGCGTGAGCTGCTTCGAAGGTTGTCCGACGATTGTACGGTGTACGATTCGCGGCAATTCTGCTGGGTACGGCGGGGCTGTTCGTTGTTACGACAGTGATCCCATTCTGGTCGATTGTGTGCTCGATGGAACGGCGACGTATTCGTCGACCTTGTCTGGGCAGGGTGGAGCATTACAATGTACCGATAGCAGCCCGCTACTGATAAACTGTGAGATATCCGGCCAAGCGCCAAAGGGAGGTAGCGTATACTGCTCGTCCGGCCGAGCCCCCGTGTTAATCAATTGCATGGTGAGAGGCAATGCGGTCTATGGAGGCGCTGTATACTGCGATGGCAGCAGCCCAATACTGCAGGGCTGCACCGTGCTGGGCGATGCAACGCTTGAAGGCAATACCATCCACTGTATCGAGAGTAGCCCCGAGCTGGTCAACTGTATCGTGTGGACAGAGGGCCCCGAAGCGGTTCATGTGGAAAGCGGCACGCCGACCATGCAATATAGCGATGTCAAGGCAGGTAGCGGGCAGAATTGGTTTGGGATCGGCTGCATCGACAACAATCCATTGCTAACTGCGGCTGGGTACCTGACAGCGGTGTCCCCTTGTATTGACTCTGGCGACCCCGAGGGAGACTATGATGAGCAGTTGGATATTAATGATGAGGCCCGCGTGCTGGACGGGCGCATTGACATTGGGGTGGACGAGTGGTTGGACACAGATGCGGACGGGCTGCCTGATTGGTGGGAAATGCAGCACTTCGACAGCGCAACTGGCGGCGAGGCTACGGGGAACGAGGATGGCGACGAGCGCGTCAACCTCGATGAATATCGGGGGGGAACATGTCCTCATACAGCCCCGCGCGTGCTTTTTGTGGATATAGGAGGGAACAACGCTTGGGATGGCCTGTCGCCGACGTGGCGTGGTGATAAACATGGGCCGAAGGGAACCATTCAGGCAGCAATTGACGAATGCGACCCGGTTGAAGGCGACGAAGTGGTTATCGCTAATGGGACGTATACGGGAGATGGTAATCGGGATCTGGATTTTGGCGGGCGGGCTATTCGCGTACGTAGCGAGACTGGAAGCCGGGGAGCGTGCGTCATTGATTGCCAGGGCGGCTACAACGATCCCCATCGCGGTTTTTACTTCCGGCGTGGAGAGGGGGCAAAATCGGTCATTCAGGGGATGACGGTCAGGGACGGATTCGGCAGCGACGAGTGGAACGATGGAGAGAACGGCGGCGGCGTATTCTGTTATTTGAGCAACCCGAGCATAATCGACTGTGCTATTGAGGACAGTGGGGCTGGCGGTAGTGGTGCATTTGGATACGGCGGTGGCATCTACTGTTGGGGTAGTAGGCCGTTGATAGAGAACTGCAGAATCAGCGGCAATTCGGCTGATGGCGGTGGCGGCATTGGGGGCTCATACAGCGCTCCGGCAATTAATAACTGCACCATAAACGGTAATTCGGCCGAGAGTTGGCCGGGTGGCGCAGCGCTGTGGTTCTATCAGAGTTCGCCGATCATACGTGGATGCGTGATCAGGAGCAATGTCTCCTCATCTTCGGGTGCCTACGGTGGTGGCATCAGCATCAGGGAATGTGCCGGCGCCTTATTCGCGGATTGCGGCGTCTATGCCAATACGTCCCAGGGATACGGAGCCGGCTTTTATCTCATGGCCAGTAGTGCAACGCTGATGCACTGCACGCTCAGCAGGAACACGTCCTCGACGGCGGCTGGCTTGTATGCTCGGGATAGCACTGCGACACTTAGTAGCTGCATCCTCTGGAACGATGGTTCAGACGAGATCCACATGTCGTCAGCGGATGTGGTGGCTGCGTTCTCTGATATTCAGGGCGGGACCGGTGAGCCTTGGTTTGGCGAGGGGTGCATTGATGTTGATCCGCAATTCGTTGATGCGGATGGGGCGGATGATGATCCGGAGACCTGGGAAGATAACGACTATCGGCTGGCGGCCGGGTCGCCTTGTGTTGATACTGGGGATCCGACTTATATTCCAGAGCCTGGCAGCGTTGATCTCGACCACCATCTCCGGCTCTGGGATGGCGATCCCAGCGGCGTCGCCATTGTCGATATGGGGGCCTACGAGTTTGGGTCGACCGTTTACGGCGATACGAATTGTGATGGGTATGTGACGTTTGATGATATTACGCCGTTTGTGACGGCCATTGTTGGTCAGGCGGAGTATGAGGTGCAGTATCCGGGGTGTAATTGGCTAACGGCGGATTGTGATTTCAACGGGGCCGTGAACTTTGATGATATCGATGCGTTTGTGGGGTTGATCGTCGGGGGATAGGTGGGGGAGCAGGATCGAGGAAGCGTGGCACGGGCTAATAGCCCGTGATTCAGCATTCTGCACGGGCAAACCCGCCTGCGGCGGCCCTGCTCATGCCACCCACCACGCTGCGTGGTCGGGTTAGTTGTCGATCCGTTCCCCTCGCCCCTGTGCTACGCAATGGCATGGGGCCTCCGCGGCCGACCCCGGCGTTCGCCTCTTGCCCTGTGCAGCGCCAACGGGATGGAACTGGATGGGGGCTGGCCGAGCGTGGCGAAATCGGGCGGCCGCGGCGGGCATCTGGGCCGCTGGTAGGGGTGGTGCGGGCCTTGCGTTGGGGCGGTCAAGCTGCTATAAGGGCCGTTTTGTCGCGGTGGCCGGCTGCGCACTCGTGACGCCGGTGGTGCCGGCCGGCAAGAAAGCGGGCGGACTCGTCCCGGTGCTTCGGCATGTGTGCGGCGGGAGGTCGCCTGAGGCATATCCGCGATCAATTGGCCTCTGAGGCTGATATCAAGGCCATTCGGAGCGATGTTCATGATGTCGGGGGCCGCGGGCTGGCAGGGTAACGATCCGGGGTGGCTTTAGCAGTTCGTTGCAGCCGGTCGAGATTGAACTTTAAGTGTTTGGGTTCGCACCCGCCGCCAGTATTGGCAGCGGGGAACCGCGCAAGCGGGCGGGTCGCGAACAAGGCTGTTTACGTAAAGTCATAGCAGAGGATGCTCTAGGAGACGATCATGACGCAGGAAGGAACGTCTGGATCTGGTGATCGCGTGTTCAACCCGCCCGCCGATTTCATCCAGCGTGCCCACATCAAGTCGATGGACGAGTACAAGAAGATGTACGAGCGGTCCATCAATGACCCCGAGGGGTTCTGGAGTGAGATCGCGAATGGTTTCCACTGGGAGAAGGGGTGGGACAAGGTTCGCGAGTACGACTTCAAGAATGACATCTCGATCAAGTGGTTCATCGGAGCCAAGACGAACATCACGTACAACTGCCTGGATCGTCACCTGGAGACGCGCGGCGATCAGGTCGCCATCATCTGGGAAGGCAACGAGCCGGGTGAAGATGCCAAGCTGACGTATCGGCAACTGCACGCGGAGGTGTGCAAGTTTGCGAACGTGCTGAAGAAGTACGGCGTCAAGAAGGGCGACCGCGTATCGATCTACATGCCGATGGTGAAGGAGTTGGCGATCGCGATGCTGGCTTGTGCACGCATCGGTGCGATTCACTCGATCGTGTTCGGCGGTTTCAGCCCCGATTCGCTGGCGGACCGCATCGTCGACTCGACCTGCGAATATCTCGTGACGACCGACGGCGTGATGCGTGGCCCGAAGGCGGTGACGCTGAAGGCTAACGCGGACGCGGCGATGGCCCTGTCGGCCAAGCAGGGCGTCAACGTCAAGACCTGCATCGTTTATCAGCGCGTCGGCGACAAGGTCCCGTGCGACATGCAGTCGGGCCGCGATCACTGGTGGCACGAGGTGATGGCCGAGGCGTCGCCGGACTGTGCGCCGGAGTGGATGGATGCTGAGGATCCGCTGTTCATCCTGTACACGTCGGGTTCGACCGGCAAGCCGAAGGGTGTGCTGCACACCGTCGGCGGGTACATGGTCTACACGGCCGTGACGCACAAGTACGTGTTCGACTATCACGAGGGTGACGTTTACTGGTGCACGGCCGACATCGGCTGGGTCACGGGGCACTCCTACATCGTGTATGGCCCGCTGTGCAACGGGGCGACCACGGTGATGTTCGAAGGCGTGCCGACCTATCCGGACGCCGGGCGGTTCTGGGCGGTTTGCGACAAGTACAAGGTTAACCAGTTCTACACGGCCCCGACGGCGATTCGCGCTCTGATGCGTGAGGGCGAGAAGTTTGTGGAGGGGTACAAGCTGGACAGCCTGCGTCTGCTGGGCACGGTCGGCGAGCCGATCAACCCCGAAGCCTGGATGTGGTATCACAAGAACGTCGGTCACGAGCGTTGTCCGATCGTGGACACGTGGTGGCAGACGGAGACGGGCGGCATTCTGATTACGCCGTTGCCCGGTGCGGTTCCGACCAAGCCCGGCTCGGCGACGCTGCCGTTCTTCGGCGTGAAGCCGATGATTTTGGACGAGAAGGGCGACGAGAAGACCGGTGCGACGGACGGTGCGTTGTTCATCTCGGAGCCGTGGCCGGGCATGATGCGGACGGTCTACGGCCAGCACGAGCGTTTCAAGGAGACGTACTTCTCGCGCGTGCCGGGGTTCTACTTCACGGGCGACGGCTGTCGGCGTGACGCGGACGGGTACTACTGGATCACGGGTCGTATCGACGACGTGATCAACGTATCCGGTCACCGCATGGGTACGGCGGAGGTCGAGAGCGCTCTGGTGTCGCACACCGCGGTCGCAGAGGCGGCAGTGGTGGGCTTCCCGCACGAGATCAAGGGCCAGGGCATTTACGCGTACGTAACGCTGAAGGTCGGCCAGGAGTACACGGACGCGCTGAAGGACACGTTGAAGAAGCACGTTCGCAAGGAGATTGGCCCGATCGCGACGCCCGATGTGATTCACTGGGCGCCGGGTCTGCCAAAGACTCGTTCGGGCAAGATCATGCGTCGGATTCTGCGCAAGATTGCTGAGGGTCAGCCGGAAGCGATCGGCGACACGTCGACGCTGGCAGATCCGAGCGTGGTCGACAACCTGATTCAGAACAAGTAGTGGCCGATCTCTGCGTCGGCCGACCGGACGCGTCAGGGCGGTCTGCCTGGCGGTCGGGCCGGTAGGAATTGGCTGTTCACGGCGGCCGCGGAGAACGGATGGACATCCGGCTTCGCGGCCGCGCGTGTTTGACTAACAAGTGGAAGCCTCTAGCACGGGAGGATTGACCGTGGCAGATACGAGTTCGCAAGCGCCCGCGGCAGCGATGAACCGCTGGCTGGTGGCCGTCGGGGCGATTCTGATCCAACTGGCGCTGGGCGCGATCTACGCGTGGAGCGTCTTCACGAAGAAGCTCGAGCTGGCGGGGGGCGGCTACGAGTTCACCAATGAGCAGACCGGGTGGATTTTTTCCGCCGGTCTGGCCGCGTTCGCATTCGTGATGCTCTTCGCGGGTCGTTGGCAGGCGAAGGCCGGGCCGCGTGTGGTCGCGATCGTCGGCGGCATCGTGCTGGGGGCGGGTTATGTTCTGGGCGGTTTTCTGGGTTCCAAGTTCATGGCCCAGTTCATCTGCATCGGCCTGGTAGGCGGTGCGGGTATCGGCCTGGCGTACGTCGTGCCGATCGCCGTGTGTGTGAAGTGGTTCCCCGACAAGAAAGGCATGATCACCGGATTGGCGGTAGCGGGCTTCGGCTTCGGCGCCACGATCTGGGTGAAGCTGGCCGGTAGTTGGTTCGGCGGCCTGCTGAACACGGCGCACGTCTTCGGGCTGCCGAGCGTGCAGAGCGTATTCGTGATTTACGGCATCGTCTTCACGCTGATGGTGCTGATCGGGAGCATCTGGATGGTGAATCCGCCGGCCGGCTGGAAGCCCGCCGGTTGGAACCCGCCCGCGGCTAACTCAGCGGCCGCCAAGACCAGCGGCGGAATCGATATGACCGTCGGCCAGATGGTTGCCAAGCCCCAGTACTGGGGCCTGTTGCTCATGTTCGTCGGGTCGGCACTGGCCGGCCTGATGGTCATCTACTGCATCCGCCTGTTCGGCGTTGACAGTCTGCTGGCCAATCAGCCGGAGGCGGCAACGGCAGGTGTGACGGCGTCGTTGGCCGAGCGTGGGCTGGCGCTGGACTCGACCGGCGTGAACATCCCTGAGGAATTCAGCAAGTGGGCCGGTGCTATCGCGGGTACGGCGATGGCCTGGTACGCGATCCTCAACGGGCTTGGCCGCATTGTCTGGGGCACGGTCTCCGACAAGATTGGTCGCCGGTCGGCCCTGTTCCTGATGTGCCTGTTGCAGGGCATCATGATGCTGAGCTTCCTTTACATCGGCGTGAACACGCTCGGTTTGATCATCGGAGCCTGCATCATCGGGTTTAACTTCGGTGGCAACTTCGCTCTGTTCCCGGCGGCAACGGCCGACTTCTTCGGCAACAAACGCGTCGGCACGAATTACCCGTTCGTGTTCCTGGCCTACGGTATTGCCGGTATTGCCGGGCCGCGTGTCGCGAGCTATTTCAAGGATGCAGCGAAGGCGGCGGCACCGAAGGTAACCGAAGCCATGTCGGCGCCGGAGTTCCTGGAGACCGTAACAGCCAACGCCTGGCAGACACCGTTCATTGTTGCCGGTGTGGCCTGCCTGGTGGCGGCGGTGATTGGTTTAATGCTCAAACCGCCCAAGGCCCCGGCCGGCGCGGCGCGAGGTTAAACCAATAACGTTTGTCGTAGCGCAGATTTCGTGCGGGCCTCGTGATCATCGTATCACGAGGCCCGCTTGCTGCGCGCTTGTTGGTGTGCGGCGGATGGGGTATGCTCCACGATCTGTTTGTTATGGCGCGGCACACCCGGGAGGCGGGACGCCGATTAGCCCGAACAATGCGGCCCGACATTCGACGCAAGACAGGAGCTAACAACGCATGGCCAAAAAGAAAGCAGATATCACTGACATTCGTCTGGCGCCGGAGGGCAAGAAGAAGATTCTCTGGGCGGATCGGGATATGCCCGTATTGGCGGCGATTCGCGATCGCTTTGCCAAGGAGAAGCCCCTCAAGGGCATGCGCATGGGCTGCTGCATGCACGTCACCAGCGAGACTGCCAACCTGATGCGCACGCTGAAGGCCGGCGGGGCCGACGTAGCCCTGTGCGCCTCCAACCCGCTGAGCACGCAGGACCCGACCGCGTCCAGCCTGGTCAAGGATTTCGGCATCAGTGTCTATGCGCGCAGGGCTGAGAGCGTCAAGGTCTTCTACGCCCACCTGAACTCCGTGATTGATCGCAAGCCGCAGATCACCATGGACGACGGCGCCGACCTGGTGAACACGTTGCACACGGCGCGCAAGAAAGATGCCGGCAGCATCCTGGCGAGCATGGAAGAAACGACGACCGGCGTGATTCGGCTGCGGGCGATGGCCAACAACGGCACGCTGGCGTTCCCGGTGGTCGCGGTCAACGATGCCGACACGAAACACCTGTTCGACAATCGTTACGGCACCGGTCAGAGCACGCTCGATGGCGTGATCCGCGCGACGGACCTGCTCCTGGCGGGCAAGCGCGTGGTCGTGGTCGGCTACGGCTGGTGTGGCCGCGGCGTGGCCATGCGGGCACGCGGGGCCGGCGCGATCGTAACCGTCACCGAAATCGACCCGCTCAAGGCGCTCGAGGCGGTCATGGACGGCTTCGACGTGCGGCCCATGGGTGAAGCGGCCGCCATCGGCGAGGTCTTCATCACGGTCACTGGCAACAAGCACGTGCTGCGGGCCGAGCACTTCCGCAAGATGAAAGACGGCGCGGTAGTGTGCAATTCGGGCCACTTCGACGTCGAAATCGACCTGCCGGCGCTGAAGAAGATGTCGAAGAAGGTCGTCCGCGATGTGCGGGCAATGGTTACCGAATACCAGGTCAACAGCCGGAAGAACATCCACGTGCTCGCGGATGGTCGGCTGGTGAACCTCAGTGCGGCGACCGGCCACCCGGCCAGCGTTATGGACATGAGCTTCGCCACGCAGGCCCTGACGGCCGAGTGGATCGCCAAGCGCCGCCGTAAGCTCGAGGTCACGGTGCACGACGTGCCGGATTCGATCGAGAAGCAAGTAGCCAAGCTGAAGCTGGACGCGATGGGCATCCAGATCGATCGGCTGACCCGCGATCAGAAGGCGTATCTGTCGTCTTCGGGCGAGGGCACCTAGGGTGTGACACCCGCCAAGCGTGGCATAGGCTCATAGCCTGTGATTCAGCATAGGCCCCGGAAAAAACGGTCTCCCCCCGGCTGTTGGCAAACAGTCCGGGGGGCGACCTGCCGATAAAAACGGTGGGATTGTTGTCTCAGCCGGGCTGCCCCGGGCACTGTTGTGTTCGGGGCGGCGGACGTTTGGTGGCCGCGGGCGCCGGCCTGACTCGCGGGCTGATTAGTGATGGGCATGATTTACCGAGATAAGCTCATTGTGGTGGCGCTGGGCGGCAATGCCATCTCCCGTCCCGGGCAGCTTGGTGACGTTCCGCAGCAATTCGAAAACTCAGCATACACGGCCCGCTATCTAGCCGATCTGGTTGCCGCCGGCTATCAACTGGTTGTTACCCACGGCAACGGCCCCCAGGTGGGCAACGTGCTGCGGCGGGCGGAACTGGCGTCCCGCGAGGTGTATCGGCTGCCGTTGCACATCTGTGGTGCTCATACGCAGGGCGGCATGGGCTTCATGGTTGCCCAGTGCATCAACAACGCGCTCATGCAGCGAGGCGTGGAGAAGCGTTGTACGGCGGTGGTCACCAGCGTCGAGGTCGACGCCAACGATCCCGCTTTCCAGAACCCTACCAAGCCCATCGGCACGTTCTACGACGAGGAGGAAGCCCGCGAGCTGCAACAGCGCGAGGGCTGGGTCATGGTGCAGGTGCCGCGGCACGGATATCGGCGGGTGGTGGCGTCGCCGCCGCCGCAGGCCATCGTCGAGGTAGACCTGATTCGCCGACTGGTCGACGCAGGCGAGTTGGTGGTGGCGGCGGGTGGTGGCGGCATCCCGGTGACGCGCCGTTCGGACGGAACGTGGCAGGGTGCCGAGGCGGTCATCGACAAGGACCGCACGGGTGCGTTGCTGGGACGCATGCTGGACGCGCCGGTATTTCTGATCGTGACAAGCGTGGAGCAGGTCGCGCTCAATTTCGCCAAGCCGACAGAGCGGCCGGTGGATGTCCTGAGCGTTTCCGAAGCCCGGCAATACCTGGCGGATGGTCAGTTCCCGCCCGGGTCGATGGGGCCGAAGATCGAGGCCGCGATCGAGTTCCTGCGGGATTGCGAAAAGGGGCAAGCATCGGTCATCATCTGCGATATCGAGCACATGGGCGAGGCCCTGGCCGGCACGAGCGGCACTCGGATAGAGCCGGACGACTGATTCGGTTTCTCATGCTGTTAGCATCTTGTGGTGTGGTGCCGGTGCGTGATTGGGCGGACTGGTGAACTCCAGGGAGGTGCGCGACATGTCGATGAATCCGCAGCGGATACTGTGGCCGACCGACTTCTCTGCATTGGCGCTCCAGGGAGCCCGTTATGCGCAGGCATTCCGCGAGCAGTACGGGGCCGAGCTGCACGTTGTGCACGTGGTTCCGCCGCCGGCGAGCGCGGACATGGTCGCTACGTTGCCGACGGACACGCCCACGACGTATCAGGACGATCAGTTGCTGGAGGGTTGTCGAACACATCTCGATCGGCTCGTGGCGGATCGGTTTCAAGCCCCCGAAACGCTGAAGCTGACGGTGTGTTTCGGGAATCCCTGGTCGATGATCTGTGATTATGCGGAAGAGCACGATGTGGATCTGATCATCGTGGCGACGCATGGCCGAACGGGTTTGCGGCACGTGCTGATTGGCAGCACGGCCGAGCGCATCGTGCAGCACGCCCCCTGTCCAGTGCTGGTGGTGAAGAGCGCCGCACGCGATTTCATAAAAGACTGACGTTTTCCGCGGGCCGAATCGCGGTATCAGCGTGGCCCCGCAAGTTGTCTCTGAAGCGTGCCGCTCGTATGCTAGAGGATATCCCAGCCCCCCTGTGGCACCGGTTTTAAACCGGTGATTCCCACTGGTTGCAGGCCAGTGGCACGATTTTGGGATGGGTTCTGGACTTTTTGCGGAATCGCGGTCGGCGTCGTGACGCGGGCGCGTCGGCGGCTCGGGTCTGAGAGTTCGCCCCTTTTTTCAGGAATGCGATCATGACACATCGTGCTGTGTGGAGTTGTTGCTGGCGGGGAATGCTGTTGGTCACGCTGGCCGCAACGCTGGTCGGCTGCGGGGGCGAGCAGTCCTCTTCGGGCGAATCGAAGCAGCCGGCGGCAACACCCAACGCACCGCGCAGTTCGGGGACAGCGTCTCCGGCAGGGTCGGCGACCACGCCGCTTGAGTCGGCGGAGGCTACGCCCAGCCAGGCTGCGGTGGTGAGCGAGCTTCAGGAGCCCAGTACACCGCTACCCGACGTGGACGTTTCGAACCTGCCACTCAAGCTTCAGATGAAAATCGGGGCGTCTCACAACAAGGCCGAGCGCGACTGGCGCGAGGTCCTGGGTCTGGGCGAACTGGGGGCGCTGTACTACGTGCATGGGTTCCCGGATGCTGCGATCCAATGTTTCCAGCGCGCGTCCGAGATCCAGCCGGACGAGTTGGCCTGGACTTACTATCTGGCCCTCGCACGGGACGAGGCCGGACGGTTTGACCAGGCGATCGCGAGCTACCAGAAGTTCATCAACGCGGCGCCGGATTATCAGCCGGCCCGGCTGCGCTGGGGGCGGATATTGCTCGAAGAGCAGGGGAGTCACGAACGTGCCGCTGAGGTGTTCGAGGCCGTGTTGACTGCGGAGCCGAACGACATCGTCGCACTGTTCGGACTGGGCAAATGTGCGTTGGCGGCGGGACGTACGGACGAGGCCCGCGAGTTGTTCCAGCGCGTGATTGGCCTGGCATCGGGATACGCACCGGCCCACGCGGCTCTCGCCGGGCTGCTGCGCCAGGCCGGCGCCGAAGCCGAAGCGGAGGCGCACGCCCGACGTGGGGGCGACAGTGATGCGATCGTGGTGTGGGGTGATACGCTGGCGGCCTCGGTGCGCCAACGCGGGCTTGACGTCGATGCACTCCTCGCACTGGCCAACACCTTCCTGTCACAAAACGAGCCGGCCGGGGCGGAGGCGCAATTGCGGCTCATTCTCGGGATCGAACCGGAGAACATCACGGCGCGCACACTGATGGGAACGGTGCGAATATTGCAGGGCCAGGCGGAGAAAGGTGCGGAATTGCTGCGCGAGGTGCTGGCCGAACAGGTGGACTACATTCCGGCACAAGTGGAGTTGGGTTTGGCGCTATTCAAGCTGGGGCAGCACGAGGCGGCTGAGGAGGCATTGCGGGCCGCGCTCAAGCAGGATCCGAAGAACATTCGCGCCTTGCAGCGGCTCTGCGGCGTGCTCAGCGAGCAGGGCCGGGTTGACGAGGCGGTGGACGAGGTGCAGGCGTTCCAGCAGCGCGTCGGTGACGACGCACGCGCGCTGTTGCAAGTGGCCGAGCTGTTTCGCGGGCTGAATCGTCCGGAACAGTCGGTGGCCGTCTTGCAGCAGGCGGTCGAGTTGGACCCGAGCGCGGCCGATGTACGCTTCGCCTTGGGGATGGAGCTGGCTGAACGGGGAGATATGGCGGGCGCTCGCGTCCAGTGGGAGGCGGCCGTCGAGACAGCGCCGACCTTTCTGCCGCCGCGCGGCATGCTCGTTAATATATTGCGTGAAGAAGGCGACTACGAAGGCGTGAAACAGTTGCTGGAAGAGGGACTCAGGCTCCAGCCTGGCTTGCCGCAGATCATGAACGACCTGGCCTGGATGCTGGCAACTTGTCCGGATGCTGCCTATCGCGACGGCGCTCGCGCGGTTGAGCTGGCCGAGCAGGCCGCCCAGGTCACGCGATTCAAAGATCATCCGACGCTCGATACGCTGGCGGCGGCCTATGCCGAGGTGGGGCGGTTTGATGACGCCCGCAAGTGGATCAATGAGGCCCAGCGGCAGGCGCGCATGCTGAACGACCTGACGTCGGCCAATATGTATGCCCAGCGGGCGGAGCTGTACGCCTCGCAGCAGCCCTATCGTGTGGAGCGCTGAGCGAGGTCGGCCAGGTCGTCGAACGCACAAATCGCCTCGAAGGAGATCTCAGAAGGCGTATTGATCCGGCACGCGGTCGGCCAGCACATGCGTGCCCCGCGCCACTTCCTTGAGCGCGGCCGCCGACACGTCGAGTGACTCGAGCCGGCGAAGCAGTGCACCCGCCGGCGGCCAGAGGGCGTCGCAAATCACGTTTCCCGCGGTGTCGATGATCGTGACCCGGTCCGGGGCGGCCCAGATGACAATCACACGGTTCTCACAAGCCCGGCAACGGGCGCTGCGCAGGTTCGTGTCCGAGCCATGTGCCACGGCCAGGTGCAGGCCGCCCAGCGCATGACAACGCAACGGTGCAAACCGCTGAAGTTCGCCGGCGTCCACGCTGACGAGCTGAATCAGGCCCAGCAAGTGTGGCCCCGTCCCCGGTCGACAGAGCCATAGACCGTGCTCGCCACAGATGGCGTCGGCAACATCCTCGCGCGGCAATGCCAGCACCAACGAATGATGTTCGGGCGGCGTGTGGTCCTCGGCCGACTGGAGCGCGTGCTCAGGAGAAAGTTGCGGCGGGGCCAGGAACAGGTCGATCGGTGGGACCGCGGCGACCGGGCTGATCGGCGGGCGATTGCCCATAAGCACGTCACGCTCGCGCTCGGTCAACTGACACGGTTGCGGATCGCGCAGCTCAACGTCGGCGACGATGATCGAGGTCTCGGTTGGTCCGCATTGTTCGAGAATGTGTCCCTCGTGGTCACAGATCAGGCTGCGGCCGACGAAGGTGGTGTCGCCTTCGCGTCCCCACTTGCTGGCCGAGACCATCGGCACGCCGAGTTCGGCGGCACGTTGCGGGATGAGGAAATCGGGTTGGGGGTTCCACAGCGGCGCAGCGCCGCCGACGTCGACCCAGCCGGTGGGTTGGAGCAGCAGCCGGGCGCCGCGAGCGGCCAGCGTTGCGGGAATCTCGGGCAAACGCGCATCGGCGCAGATTAGCAGGCCGATGGCGCCCCAGGGTGTGTTGAGCGGGCGGATGGCGTTGCCGCGCTCGAAACAGTCGCGGTCGAAATCCCACAGGAAGCACTTGTAGTGCACGCCGAGCAGGTCGCCCGTGGGGCCAATCAGGGCGGCGGCATTGCCGAGGCGGGTTTCGTTCTCGTCGACGAAGCCAGCGCAGATGCCCAGGTGGTAGTCGGCGGCGAGTTTCTGGAGGCGTTGGATGAACGTCTGTGGTGCGGGCAGGCCGGCCGCCCGGGCGGCGAAATAACTGGCCGGTTCGGGCAGGCGATACGCCGGCCAGAAGCATTCTGGCAGGAGGGCTAGCTTGGCGCCGCGGCCGGCTGCCTCAGCCAGCAGCTCCGCGCCTAGCTCCAGCGTCTGGGCCCAATCGCTCAGCGTCGTTCCCGGGGTCTGTATCGCTGCGATTTCCATGGATATCCGACTGTCAAACGCGGCGCCCACAATGCCCGTATCTGGCGGATATCATACCGGACTCACACGCCGCAGTCTGCCAGGACGGCAGCGGCACGTCCGAGTAGGTGCAGAGTTGCCTCAGGTCGTTTGCCAGTGGCGTTGCGCGTATTGAATACTGTGACTGTAGCGCCAGTTCGCCGAAACGCGCTGGGCATGTACCGTTGGTGCAGGAGGAAAGAGTTATGAGAACAGACGATCTTCGCAGACTCTGGGGCTGGACATTGCTGTGCATCGCGGGCCTGATGCTGGCAGACGTCGTGCGGGCCGACATCATCCCGATCGACGCGTTCACGGACCCGTTCGAGAGCGAGGAGTTTGTCGAGTTCTATTCCCGGGACCTCGCGAGCAGCGCGTACACGCAGGCGGGGCTCGAGGTGGGTTGGCTCTTTCCCAGCGACGGCAAGACACTGGGCAATTACGTCGCTGTGCCGACGCTGCGCACCTCCGAAGCCCAAACCCAGACCGGCCTGGCAGGTGTGCTGGGCGGTGAGCGTTACGGCTCGCTCAGCAGCGATCTGCTGAGCTTCTCGACCGCCAGCGCCAGCATCGACGCCGGCCAATTGAGCTTCGGCAGCGAATTGGGAACACAAAGCGTTCTCGAACTCGTCTACGGCGGTGACAGCGGACTCAACATGGACTTCACCACGGCCGCCGACGATGGTCGCTTCGAACTTGACCTGCTGGCCGGCGGCGTATCTGAGTCTGACCGCATTTGGAACTCGCGGCAGTCGGTTCCGATGGCCGTCAGTGTGACCAGCGGTCTGGGAACCGCGAATGAGCGGACGGCTACGCTGACCAGCTATCTGATGAAGGAGCAAACGTACGCGTTCAAGTTCGCCGGGTTCACGGGTGTCGACTTCTCCGATGTTGACACGATTACCTTACGGCTTGACCAGTCGGATTCGTGGCTGGCGGCAACGGATGTCACGATCGGTCCGTTCAGCGCGGTGACCGAATCGAACTTCATCATCCCCGAGCCGGGCACGGTAATGGTGCTGCTGTTCGCCGGTGTCTTCGGCGTCCTGCGTGGCCCGCGCTGGCTGGACTAAGCGGAATGGCAAGTTGACGCCGGTCGCCGCCGCGCTGGAGAGAGGGCATCGGGCGGCGATCGGCCAGTCGGAGCGTGTTTGACGAACTCGTGGCGTCAAAAACGCTCAAGTGTCCTGGAGAATGCGGCAGGGGGGCGCTACTTCGCATTGCGGGGGAATATCTCAACCGTACAACCAACCAGCTTACTGAAAGCGATCACCGTAACTCTCCCGGCTGCGCGTGGGACTGCGTTTTGTGGTAGTACTATCACCTGCTGGTAATGGTTCCCGGATGGGCACGAGCTGCGATGAAGACGTGAAGTCGGCATAGGAGCCTGGCATGTACCTGATGTACGTCGATGAAAGCGGCGACAGCGGAATGAAGAACTCTCCGTCGCGGTATTTCTGCCTGTCCGGCGTTGTGATTCACGAACTGTGCTGGCGAGATACTCTGGCGGATTTGCTGAGCTTTCGGCACTGGCTAAAGTCGAAGTACCGAGTGTACCTCGACGATGAGCTCCATGCGGCTGACATGATCAACAGACCGTCGCGTATTGCGTCATCGCTTCAGCGTCTCAGAAAGCACGAACGCCTTGCGGTCATTCGCCATTTCGCCGACCAAATCGCCCGGCTCCCCGATGTCAGCCTGATAAACGTCGTCGTGGACAAGCGCGGCGGGGTGCCAAGCGACGAGGAGGTGTTTCGTCGAGCGTGGTACACGTTGTTTCAGCGTTTCGAAAACACGATTCGCTGTCGCAATTTCCCAGGGCCTCGGAACACGGATGACCGAGGACTCGTCTTCCCTGACAACACCGATGGGGGAAGACTGACCCGGTATCTCAACGAAATGCGGCTGCGGAATCCGTTGAAGGTGTGCCGGCCACACGGCGCTTCCTTCTACAAGGACGAGCCGATCAAGGTAATTATCGAAGACCCCGTGCTCCGCGACTCACGCAGCTCCTATTTCATTCAGATGGCAGACTGCGTAGCCTATCTGCTCAAGCAGAGCATCCTGCCCTGTGGCTACATGAGGAAGCACGGCGGATCGGCGTATTTCAAGAGGCTTGATCCCGTGCTTTGCCGACACGCTACCAGCAAAGACACCCAAGGTATCGTCAGGCTCTGAGAGGGCGCATAAAAATGGGGCCCGAAGGCCCTGGTGGATCCTACTACCCGGACTGCCCGGGGTTCAGATCCAACTTAAGTGTACGTTCCTATTGTCGGCTCGGCAAGCAAATACCTGGAGGACGGCTGCGAAGACGTGCCCGGCAAGCAACGTCAAGACCGTGACGGCGAGGTCGGAAGTACTTGCAAAGACAGGGGTTATGGCACATAAGCAAGATCCGTCCCCGTTGCGATTGTGGGCAGGTCTGCGCTGTCAACCGGCCGCCTAAAGTGAGCTGGTCCAGATTTCGGAGACGTTCTGCGTCAGCTCCTCAATCGTCGTTAGGCCACGCAAAGCGGCCAGTTTGCCGGCGTCGGCGATCGTCATCATGCCTTGCTGGGCGGCCGTGTCGTAGACCTCACGCGACGGACATTGACGTCCGATCATGTCGCGGATCTCGTCGCTGGCCGACAGCACCTCGAAAATCCCCACCCGTCCGCGATAACCCGTGTGCCGGCAGTGCGGGCAGCCGCGCCCCATCGACAGCACCGGCTGCTCGTTAGGACCTAACCAGCGACGCACATCCTCAAGCATCTGCATGTCGCTGGTCTCTTCCAGGCGAATTGTGCAATAGGGGCACAGTCGGCGGACCAGCGTCTGCGCCAGCGCGCCGCGGAACGAGCGCGAGACAAAATGCGGGTGTGCCCCGAGCGCGATCAGGCTTTCGATGCCGGCCGCCGAGTGCAGCGCGTGTGTCGTTGCCAGCACCAGTCGCCCCGTGTTGGCGGCCCGGACAACAACGTCGGCCGTCTCGGTGTCACGCACCTCGCCAATCATGATGATGTTCGGATCCTGGCGGAGAACAGCCCCGAGCAACGTCGGGAAGTCCAGCCCGATTTTGCGATTGACCTGCGATTGGTCGATGCCCGGCAGGTCATACTCGATCGGGTTTTCAACGGTGACGATCTTGCGATGATCACTGGCCAGGTGGCGCAGCATGGCGTAGAGCGTGGTGGTCTTGCCGGAGCCGGTGGTGCCGCTGACCAGGATAAGCCCGCTGGGCGACTGGAGCAGGGCTTTCATCTCGCCCATCTGTGAATAGGAGAACCCGAGCTGCGAGAGTTCGAGCGTGCCCGAGTCTCGATCGAAAATGCGGATGGCGATCGCCTCGCCGTGGTTGGTCGGAAAAGCCGACACGCGCAGGTCGATCGGCCGGCCGTCGACATTGATACCGACGTAGCCGTCCTGCGGCCGGCGTCGTTCGCCCAGGTCCAGGCTGCCGAGCACCTTGATGTGGTTGGCAAGACGCTGGGCCAGTTCCTCGGGCATGGTTCCCTGCGGGCACAGTCGCCCGTCGAGACGGACAGCGACGTGGGCGCCGTCGGCCTGGTAGGTCAGGTGAATATCGCTGGCCTGCTCGCGGACCGCGCTGGTCAGTATCCGTTCCCAGATGACCGGGGGTTCGAGCTCGGCGACGGCGAAGTCCTCGGCAATGAAGAGCTGACCCGGACGGGTGTCGGCGGCCAGCGTCGGGGCGGCTGATGGGGCGGTGGTAGTCATGCGTTCGAATCTCCGGAATATCGAGTGGCCAACAGGCCCGGGAAGATCATTCCCACGTCTGGTTCGGATTGGTGGGCTGGTTTGTGGTCTGAATTGTGGTCTCGGCGTCGTCGGCTTGCTCGACCCAGGCGCGGGCCTGGTCGACGTTGTCCGCGATACCTGCCAGACGATTCAACCCCACGGCGCGGAAGACACGCAACACCAGTGGAGGGACGTTGGCAAACGCCAGGCGGGCCTGGTGGTCACGCAGCCGACGATTGAGCAGGAACAGCGCCCCGACGCCGGCGGAATTGACCGACTCAACACCGGCCAGGTCCATTACCAGTCCGCGGATATCGGAACGGTGCGCCAGGTGCGCGTCGATCTGGTTGGCGAGCAGCTCGCGATCCTCCCACGAGAGCCCGCCGGTGCAGCTCAGCACCAGGCACTGGGAACCGAGGTCCTGCAATTCGAACTTCGAGATGGCGGCTGGCATACGACCTCCTCCGGTCATGGTCAGGTAGGGACGAGCGCGTTCGGGGTCCGCGGCAGGCCCGCGGTTCAGGGGCTGCGGCCTGCCGTTGCCAGGGAATGTCTCGCCGCGGGTCATGGGCGTTTGCTACGTCCCGATAAGAGCCCGGTAACGGGCCGTGGACGCGTCCCGCGAGTGGTTACTCGCTGTCAGGACACGCCGCCTCCACCTGCTGTATCGGCTTGGTTCGGGGCCCCCTTTCTGCCAGGTTGCGCCAATAGCCCCCAGGACTAGGATTCGTCCGTCGCGGGGTGGGAGTGCCCGTAGGTCTTGAGTAGGTGCTGGGCATCGAGCGCCAGCCAACTGGTGGCGGCCGTTGCCAGGGCAAGCAGCAGGGGGAACAGGGCGACGGTGTCCGTGCCGCTGACCATTGACACGACAATGGCCAGGCCGAGCAGCACCAGCGAGGCTACCAGGCTTGTCCAGAGCGTCCAGCCGTTCTCGCGTTTCATCAGCGAACCAATGAGCAGGTAGCCGATGCCGAGCAGGAGCGTCATGATCCGCAGGCTGTGCAGGGCCACCTCGGGCTTGTTCTGGGCGATGCGGGCGACGACTGCCGGCGCGATAGCCCACGCCAGCAACCCGAGCCCGAAGAGCACGGCACAGATCTGCGCCGAGCGCAGCGATTGCCGGGCTTTGCGTTCGAGGATGGTCTGTTGTGGCACGGCAGGAGGCCTCCATAACCGGGTGCTGCTTGCCAGTATCTTGTATCGGGCATAATGACGCCCGGCTTCGGCGCGTTTATTGGAAGATCGGTGTGTGCGGTCGGTACGATTGCCAGCCCGGAGTTTATCGGCCTCGGGCCCAAGATCGCCTCAGTTCGCCGGCTTGGCGCTGCCCGGGGTGGCACAGGTCGGGTGGTATTGTCGACCCAGGTTTCATCCCTGCCGGGACCTGCTACGATACCGGACCTTGGATAGGAGGTAGGTCAGCATGAATAAGTTGGGCGTCAATATCGATCACGTGGCGACTGTGCGGCAGGCCCGCAACACGGACGAGCCGGATCCGGTCTGGGCGGCGGCCGAGGCGGAGCTCGGCGGCGCCGACGGAATCACGTTTCATCTGCGTGAAGATCGCCGGCACATCAACGACCGCGACGCGAAACTGCTCCGTCAAACTGTGGCCGGCAAGCTCAACATGGAGATGGCGATCGATGACGAAACCGTGCGCATCGCCGTCAAGCTCAAACCCGATCAGTGCACGCTGGTGCCCGAGCGGCGCGAAGAGCTGACAACGGAGGGCGGGCTGGATGTGGACAAACTTCGTAGCCGAATTGTGCCGGTGGTGAAGAAGCTGCGCCGTGCCGGGATCACCGTCAACGCGTTCGTCGAGCCGATCGAAGCGCAGATCATCGCCTGCCAGGCATGCGGCTTTCATGGCATCGAGCTGTGGACCGGGGCCTATGCCCACGCACGCAACGTGGCTGAGCAGACCCGCACGCTGGACGAGCTGGTGCAGGCGCTGCAACTCGGCTGGGATTGCGGGCTGGAGGTGCACGCCGGCCACGGCCTGACCTATCGCAACATCGAGCCGATTGCAGCACTGGGCGCATTCTCAGAGTTCAACATCGGTCACAGCATCATCGCCCGTTCGATATTCATCGGGCTGCGGGTCGCGGTGCGTGAGATGAAACAGCGCATCGACCGGGCGGTGCACTACGGAGCGCTAGCGGAGTCGACGGAAGGGCTCGAGGTGATTTCGGGTTAGGGCAGTTTCTCAGGCTGTTTGCATCTTATGCGAGGTGGGGCGGAACTTATGGGAAGGTACACTGGTGTGCAGGAGCGGTCATGCCGATTCATCCTACCGCGATTGTTGATTCGACCGCCGAGATCGATCCCAGCGTCGAGATCGGGGCTTATGCGATTGTTGAGCCGAACGTGCGGATTGGCCCCGACACTCGGCTCTACCCGCACGCTTACGTTTCTCGTGGCACGACGCTCGGCCGGTGCTGCCAGATTCACCCCTTCGCGGTCGTCGGGCACCTGCCACAGGACGTGAAGTACAAGGACGAGCCGTCGTACACGCAGGTTGGCGACGAGACGATTGTGCGCGAGCACGCGTCGATTCATCGCGGCACCGAGCCGGAAAGCACCACCGTCGTGGGCAGCGGCTGTTTCCTGATGGCGACCGCGCACGTCGGCCACAACTGCGTCTTGGGCGACAACGTAGTGATGGTCAACAATTCCAAGCTGGCCGGGCACGTGCACGTGGGCGATCGGGCGATCCTCGGCGGCAACGTTGGCGTGCACCAGTTCTGCCGCATCGGCGATCTGGTCATGCTGAGCGGCAAAGCGCCGGCAATCTACCGCGACATACCGCCGTTCATGCTCGTGGATATTCCCGGCGTAGCGGGGTTGAACGTGGTCGGCCTGCGCCGGGCGGGGTTTGATCAGGCCGCCCGCCACGAGCTGCGCGAGTGTCATCGCCTGTTGTATCGCAGCGGCCTGGCTTGGTCCGACGCGGTCGAACGCGTCGTCAGCCTGGTGCAGACGGAGGCCGGCCAGCGGCTGGTGGCGTTCCTGCAAGCGCCCAGCAAACGCGGCTACATGGGTCTGAACCGGCACGGCGTTCAGCAACTCGACGACGGTGCTGACTAAAACGGCGACCAACTGTGAGAATCCTGATCACGCCGGACAAGTTCAAGCATGCGCTCGACGCCTTCGGCGTGGCGCGGGCCATGGCCGCGGGCGTGTCAGTCGTTCGGCCGGACGACACGATCACGCTCCAGCCGCTCGCGGATGGCGGCGAGGGGACCGCGCAAGTATTGGCGGCGGCAACGGCGGCTGATCAACACGGGTGCGACGTGCACGACCCAATCGGCCGGCCGCGACGGGCGCAATGGTGGCTGACACGCGCTGATCGAACGGCTCTGCTCGAAATGTCGGCCGCGTCCGGCTTGCATCTCCTCGCCGAGCCCGAAGCCAACCCGCTGCACACCTCATCTTTCGGCACCGGGCAGATACTACGGACGGCACTGGCAGCGGGCGCCACGCGGGTGTTGCTCGGCGTGGGCGGGTCGGCGACGGTCGACGGCGGCGCGGGCTGCTTGCAGGCGATGGGCTGGCACCTGATCGATCGCAACGGGCACGTGCTGGCGTCACCAATGACCGGCGGCAATCTCGCCGACATCGCCCGGGTGGAGCCGCCGACCGAACGCTGGAAATTACCGATCGACGTTCTGTGCGACGTGACCAATCCGCTACTCGGGCCGCTCGGCGCAGCGCCGGTGTTCGCTCCACAGAAAGGCGCTCGGCCGGCGGACGTAGCAGTGCTCGAGCGCGGCCTGGAAAACTGGGCGGATGTGCTGGCCCGTGATTGTGGGCGCGATGTGCGCGACCTGTTCGGCAGCGGAGCCGCGGGCGGTTTGTCGGCCGGACTGGCGGCCGCTTGTGGGGCCCGATTGCAGCCCGGGTTTGAATGTGTCGCGCAACGCGTCGGCCTGGCGGATATGCTGGCGCAGTGTGATCTGTGCCTGACCGGCGAGGGTCGCCTTGATGATCAGACCGCCGGCGGAAAAGTGGTGTCAGGTGTGGCGCGACTGGCCGCCCAGGCGCGCGTGCCAATAGTCGCATTCGTCGGTCAGGCGCGTCTGGCGCCGGGACAGACGCTGGAACAACTGGCCACTTCGCTGGGCTTGCGAACGATCGTGATAATCACGCCGCCGGGAACGCCGCTGGAGCAGGCTCTATCGCAGACGGCCACAAACCTGGAACGCTGCGTGCGCTCCTGGTCGGCCGGCTTCGCTGAGGAATGTTGATGCCCGATGAACTGCTGTTTTATCTTGTGGATGCCTTCGCCGAGCGGGCCTACCAGGGCAACGTAGCCGGCGTAGTGCTCGGTGCCGACGGGCTGACGGATGCGCAGATGCAGTCGATCGCGCGTGAAATCAACGCCAGCGAGACGGCTTTCGTCACCCGGCTGAACGATCTGCACAACCCGCCGCAGGTGCGCTGGTTCACGCCCACGACCGAGGTGGATTTCTGCGGGCATGCAACGCTGGCGGCCACCCGGGCGCTGTACGAGGTCGGCACGTTGCGGCACCCCACGGACAGGCATCCGGTCGCGGCCCTGTTCGATAGCCGGGCTGGCCAACTGCGCGTTGAGCCGGAAACTCTGCCCGAGCCGCACACCGAGCTGGTGTGGTGGCTGCACATGCCGAAACCTGAGCTGACGCCCGATCACACCAACCCGGTGAAAACGTGCCGTCTACTGGGTATCACCAGCGACGACCTGGAGCCGTCACTGCCACCGATGCGCACGCGTGACAATGACCTCATCTATCCGTTGCACAGTTGGCAGACACTGATGGACATGCGGCCCAGCTTTGACGAGCTCGGGCAGTGGTGCCGGCAAAAGAACATCCGCGGAATCTGCTGTATGACGACGGCGACGCTTTCGGCCGCCATTAACGTACATTCGCGCTTCTTCGCGCCAGCCTGCGGCGTGAACGAGGACCCCGTCACAGGGAGCGTGCACGGCCCGCTGGCGGTGTACCTGGTGGTTAACGATCTGGTTGGGCATGCCGGTAATCGCTCGGCCGCCTGTTGTGCCCAGGGCGGCCCGAGCGGCCGCACCGGCCTGGTTCGCACGCTCGTGGAAAGTCAGGGTGATGGATACGACGTTCGCGTAGGCGGCACGTGTCACGTAACACTGACTGGCCAACTACGCATCCCGTAACGCTGCGTCGCTGTGCCAGCAGTGGTCTTCTGAGTTGGTAGCCGGCTCCGACTTGGGTGGCATGGGCAGGTTCGCCACAGGCTATTAGCCTGTGCCACACTTCGCAGGAACATCTCACAGGCTATCAGCCCGTGCCACACTTCCCGTTCGTCCTTTCGCCGTCGCCCTTCCCCCAGTGCCCCAGGATCAGGAACACCACGAACAACGCTCCTACCGGCACGCCGAGTTTGAGGATCGGCGGCAGCAGCGGCCACAGGTAATCCCACCACGACCGGGTTGTCTCATCGCGCAGGCAGGTCACCAGCCGAACGGTCGCCGGCACCAGCAGGAACAGGACCAGCGGCAGCGTCATCCAGAAATAGAACCGCCAGTTGGTCGCGTCCACGTTCTTGGTAGCCCGCCAGCGAGCGATGCCGTTGATGATGAACGTGGCCGCCGCCAGCGCGAATCCGCCCGTCGAGTTCCAGTCTGCTGACACCACGTCGTACACATACACGGCGACGAGCCAGGCGATCACGAACATGATCAGCGCCCGGCCCCATTCGGGACCACCCTGTGGCATCTTCATCCGCACGTCTCCCGGAGATTCCTGTCGGCCCGGTGCCGCCGAGCGCCACGCACATCATACGCGCTCGGCGCCAGCCCGGCTAAAGCGCAGGATTGTTGCAATGAATTGGTAATGGGACGCAAACGCATCGCGCGCGGCTAGGCCCCCTTGCCGCGGAAGGGCCGGAGCGTTCGGCGGACGGCCTGCAACCCCCGCACTACCACGAACCACAGCGCCGCGCCAGCGACGATCGTAAACAGCATGAGGCCAACCAGTGGTCCTTCGAGCGCCGGCTGCTGCACGCGTTCCCAGCGCAGCAACTGCACCACCAATGCAGCCAGGCTGAGGCCGTAGGCCCAGATGGCACACGCCCGGAACAGCTTGCCCAGCTTGGCCCGCTTGACCCGCCGCATCAGGTGGTTGAGGTCGTTGAGGAAAACCGCGTTAGGGAAGGCGAACCACGCTACAAGCACCAGCATCTTGGCCACGTAACCCAGGTACCAGATGCCGGCGACCATCCCGGCGATCAGCACCGCCAGCAACAAGCCCAGCCGCAGGGCGGCCCGCGGGCTGCCATAGTGCGCCGAGTAATAAGCCGGCGAGCGCCGGCGCGTGAGCACAAAAATCCCCATCAGCGACACCGTCGGGCTGACCATGGCGCCAAAGAAACCGACGTCGAAGATCAGCATCAGGTTGCTGTATTCGTTCTTCATCGTGGCGGCCATGCCCAGCAGCGCCACCACGATCAGCGCACTGAGCAGCATCGCCGGATAATAGACCAGCCCGGAGGCGTCGTAGAGCCGGCCGATCTGCGCCGGCGTGGTCTGGAGGACTTCATCTGGCAGGACCGAGTCGGCCACCGGCACCTGGCAGTCCGGACAGATCCCGTCCACCTGATTCCCCCGCAGGTCGATGCCGCAGTTGATGCAGTACACCGTCTGCTTGACGGTCTCACTCCGGGACCGCTTGGTCGGCTCCGCACGCTTGCTGTCCACGGCAGTTGTCATTGGTACCCCAGTTTCCTCACCCTTATTCACACCCTACAAGTAGCCCGAGACTCACCATACTTCCTTTCTCCACGAAAATGAAGCGCGTTGTTGGCTAACCGCGGCCAAGTCCTCCCGACTCACGCCGCATTTCATCTTCGAACACCGGCGGATGGTTGGCTGCCCGCTCGGCCTCGTGCCGGGCGACCTTGCCCGACTTCACCAGCCGCGCCAGCGTGCGCTCCAGCGTCGTCATCCGCTGCCCGGGCTCGTCACGCGTGTGCGTCTGCATCAGTGAGTAAATCTGGTCCGGCTTGACCTGGCGAATCAGGTTCGCGACTGAATAAGTGTTGTTCAGAATCTCCATCGCCACCAGCCGACCGAACTCATCATCACGCTGAATCAGCTTCTGCGAAATAACACAACGCAAACCGAGCGCAAGCTGATTGGCAATCTCGTCGGCCCGATTCGGCGGGAACATGTCCAGCACACGCGTCAACGTCCCCGCCGCATCACGCGTGTGAATGCCGGAAAACACCAGGTGCCCGGTTTCGGCGGCCGCCAGCGTCCACATGGCCGACTCCGGGTCGGTCATCTCGCCGACGAAAATGACGTCCGGGTCCTCGCGCAGACAATCGCGCAGGCCGATTTCGTAGCTGGGCACGTCGCGCCCCACTGCCCGCTGCGAGATCATCGCAATATCGCTGCGAAACTCATATTCGATCGGGTCTTCGAGCGTGATGATGTGGCAGGGGTGCAGTTGCGCGATCTTGTTGATCAGGGCGGCGATGGTGGTCGATTTGCCCGACCCGGTTGAGCCCGTCACCAGCACCAGCCCCTGCTTGAAGTTAACGATGTCTTCCCAAATGCGGTTCGGAAAGCCGATGAAGTCGATCGTCGGCAGGCTGGTGTCCAGGGCGCGGATGGCCATCGCCAGGCCGTTGCGATCGTGATACGCGTTCAGGCGATAGCGCAAACCCTCGATCAGCCGCGAAGCGTTGACCGAACGCTGCTGTTCGAGAGTGCGCAGTTGCACCTCATCAAGCAGCGTTTGCGCCAGTTTGGCCATCGTCTCGGCGTCCAGTGGCCGGGCCTGCGTCATCATCAGATTGCCATCCACGCGATAGCACGGCGGCCGCCCCAGCTTGAGGTGCAGGTCGGTTACACGCGAGGTCCCCTGACGCTTGAACGAGCCCAGCAGGTCCAACATGCTCATCCGGCGGCTGTCCGACGCGTCGTATACCTTGTCGCTCAGTTCTGTCGGCTGCCCCATGGCTCCTCCCGGGCTCAAGTCCGCCGCCCCGGGCCAACCCGGTGTTGGTACGGCGGCTGCACTTCGGCTGGTCGGTCGGCGCCGACCGTCTCGCGTATCGGCGAACTTCGCCGACCCTGCCATTATTGGACTACCGCCAGGCGGAGCACGCAAGGGTAAACAGTCGGCCCAAACGTCACAATTTCGTTCCCGCCGCCTCGGTGATCGAATGAGCCGGGAGCTTCGCAAATCGTGCCGAGAGCCATTTGTTGTAGGGGGGAGTAGCTGCCGGCCTCCGGCGACGCCTCACTCCAGGTGGTGCGCCGGCTCGGGCAGATCGTCCTTGATCTTCTCCTGGCTGACGCCCTCGTCGTTGGCCGAGAAGAGCATCATTTCATCCTTGATCCGTGCCTGGATGTGCACCGGACGTCGCCAGAGCTGCTGCAAATTCCTCAAACACTCAGTCGCGTACTTGATGTCCAGGTCCACGCCGATGTGCTTGTGCGCCAGGTACAATTCGCCGCGGTTGGCGTAGTTGCCATCAACCACGTAGATATACGGCTGGCCATGATTGGTCAGCATGAACAGCATGGTCTGCTTGATTTTGTCAAAATCTGTATCAACAACGACCATCCGCCCGGTCATCGGGTCCATGCGATAGTGATAGAGCTGGTGCCGATCAACAAACTCAGGCGTCAGAAACTCGTCAATGAACGTTACGTCGTTATGAACGCGACGGACCTCGAAGATCTTCGCGCGACCCTGCTTCAGCCCGGTGTCCCAGGCGCGGCGATCAGCGATAGACTCGCATTCGTCATATTCCTTGCCAAACCGGCCGCGGTCCCAGCGGTCCTCAATGTCCCGGAACAACTCGACGCCGACCTTGTACGGATTCAACTGCCCCGGTCCGGAAGCGAGCGTGCCGGAATGATGATCGCAATACGTGATCAGCTCATCGTCGCGCAAGTGATGGCGGGTCATCATCCGCGAGTGCCAAAAGGTGGCCCAACCCTCGTTCATGATCTTGGTCTGCCCCTGCGGCGCGAAGTAGTAGGCCTCGTTGCGAACGATGTCCAGGATGTCGGCCTGCCAGTCTTCCAGCGGCGCATAACGCAGCAGGAACAGCAGCACGTCGCGGAGCGGGTTCTCCGGGAAGGCGCGTTTGCGGGCATCGTCGGCCTTGGCCTGGGCCTCGCGCTCGGCCTCCAGCCGCTCCGGCGGGTTGATATACCGCTCCATGTAAGGCTTGGCCGGAAAACGCGTCACGTGGCTTTCGGCCCGCCCGCGCAGCGGAGCCGGCGCCGGCTTGCGGATCGGCGACTGACGCTTCATGAACGGCAAATACGGGTCGATCAGGTTGTCCAGCGTCAGGCAGATATCCAGGAACTTCTCGACCGTCTCAAACCCCTCCCGGTCGATGTGCCGGTACATCCGCGTGGCATGGTTGGCCATGCCGTCCATCATTTTGCGATCGGTCTGCCCGAACCAGACGTTGTTCTTGAAGAAGTCGCAGTGGGCGTAGACGTGCGCCATCACGGTTTTCTGGTCTACCGGCTCGTTGTCGGAGAGGAGATAGGCATAGCAGGGGTCGTTGTTGATGACCATCTCGTAGATGCGACCCAGGCCGTAGGTGTGCTGCTTGCGCAGCCGCTCATACTCCATGCCGAAGCGCCAGTGCGGATAACGCTGAGGGAATCCGCCATAGGCAGCGATCTGGGTGATCTGCTCGAAGTCGACCATCTCGAAAATGGTTTCGAAGAAATCGAGCCCCTCATCGCGGGCGACCGCTTCGATAACGCGGCGTTGCTCTTCGAGTTCGGGCGGAAATCCGGTCAGCACGTCAACCTCCAGGTTCAGCGTCCACTCGATTTTATCGGCCCGGCGCGGATTTCTCTTTGGGAATCGGCAGCGTGGCGCGGGTCTGGCCGGTAGGGCCGCCCCAGACGTCAATCTGCCGCAGGATGGGTGCTCGACCGTGCCGAAAAGGTGTGTAGATACGGATTTACGAACAGTGGCCGGACGGGTAGAGTCACTGTCGCGAGCGGCGTGTGGCCAATCGCCACCAGCGGACGCGTCGGAGATTGAGATGAGCGGATCATCACCAGCGGATCCTGCAACGACTGACGCCGGTCCGCAGCAGGGGATCTCACAACGTCGCAAGGGGCCGCCCGCCTGGGGCGTGGTGCTGTTTCTGCTGTTGATGGGGGGGCTGCTGGTGGTGAACCAGTTCATCAGCCGATCCGGCCCACCCGTGGAGTGGATCGATGGCGGCCTGGATGCTGCGCTGAAACAGGCGAAGCAGGAGAACAAGCTCGTTTTTCTCTATCTCTATGAGCCGGGCGATCCGATCGCGACGCGGAACGATCGCCAGGTCTTCTCGAAACGCTGGGCGCGTGAGCCGCTGGCCGACCTTGTTTGCTGTCGGGTGGCACTCGATCACGGCGATCTGGTGGCTGCCAAGTACGAGTACGCGGGCAAGCCGGCGTTTCGGCTGGTGCGTCCCGACGGGAAGCAGGTCAGCAAGTCGGATGGAGCCATCACCGAAGATCAGTTCTGGACCACGATCACCGATCCTGCCAGTCGGCACCGCTGAAAACGGCCGACCGAGCCGGAGAAACAATGTCCCCATTCGCGTCAGCTCAGACCGCGCGTCATTTGCGCGGCCGGCCGCGCCCGGGGCTGGCGCTGGCCTGGCGGCTCGGGCTGCTGATGGGCTTCGGAGCGCTGGTGCTCTACGCGAGCACCTGTGCACGCGGAATCGAGTGGCAGGACAGCGCGGTGCACCAGTACCGCATCATCACCGGCCGAGTCGAAAGCCCCGTCGGCCTCGCACTCTCACACCCGCTGCACTATTTCGCCGGCCGCTTCATGCTGGCACTCCCGTTCGGATCACCTCTCTACAAGCTCAACCTGCTCTCCGGAATCTGCGGAGCCCTCGGCGTCGGAGCCCTGGCAGCCGCGGTGATGCGGCTGACACGCAGCCCCGTAGCGGCGCTGTTCGCCGGCGCTGCACTCGCGATCAGCCACAGCTACTGGCAGATGTCCGCGCTCACCGAGACCTACACCCTGGCGGGAGCCCTGCTCGTCATCGAGTGGCTCCTGCTAATGCGCTACCTGCGCACCGGGAATGCGCTCGACCTCGCACTCCTGTTCCTGATCAACGGCCTGCACGTCGCCGACCATCTCCTCGGGCTGCTCACATTCCCGACCTACGGTCTGCTCGTGCTCTTTCATCTATATCAACGCCGGGTTTCGCTGCGTGCGCTCCCGTTGCTGGCGGCCGCCTGGATCGTCGGCGTCATGCCCTACGCGCTACTCGTCGGCGCCCACCTCCTTCGCAGCGGAGATCTGCTGGAGACGTTGCGGTCGGCGCTCTTCGGCGGCGGAGTGCTGACCGCGGGCTATGCCGATCAGGTCTTGAACGCGAGCCTGTCGTTCGGGCAACTCAAGCTCGCCATCCTGACCTTCGGGTACTGCTTCCCGTCGGCGGTTGGGCTGATCGCACTGGTTGGGTTATTGCGACGTGCACGCGGGCGCCGGCGGATACTGCGGCGCGTACTCCTGGCACAAACCCTAATCATCTTCGTCTTCGTTGCCCGCTACAGCATCAGTGATCTGTACACCTTCTTCGTGCCGGTATGTGCGCTCACCGCCCTGTGGTTCGGAATCGGGTTGAGTTGGGTGTGGCATCGCTGGCCGGCAGGGGGGCATCGCTGGCTCGTACTGCTGCTGGTAATCAACGCTTTGCTGCCACTGGTGGTTTACTTGGTATTTCCCGGCATGGCCCGGAACCGGGGCTGGTTGCGCGATCGATTGCGCGACGTACCCTATCGCGACGAATATCGTGCGTTTTTTCAGCCGTGGCGGTTCAGCGACCACTCGGCCGATTCATTCGCGTCGGCAGTGCTGAACCAGGTTGGCGAGCGAGGCTGGGTGCTGGCAGACAGCACGACCGCGTTTCCGGTTGCGCTCAAGGTGTTGACCGGGCCGACGCCGGAATCCGTCCACGTGTATTGGGGTGATTATGCGTTGATGCCCGTAGGGGGGGCGCGGGTCAGTCCGGAGAACATTCTCGAGCGCGCTACGCAGCCCCCGCCAGTCGTCGTCATTCCGGGCCCGGAAGTGCCCGGCATACTGCCGACGGAGTTGGCGATCGTACCCGCCGGCGAATTCCACACCCTGGGCTGGGCAGGTCCGTAATAATTTCCGCCGACGGAGCGCAGCAAGCCCGGCCAACGGCTCAACAAAACGCCACTGGTGAACCTGCCAGTCACTTCGCACCAAGGTGATCGGCGTTACACATAACCCCCGACGCCAACCGGGGTTTGAGAGGATCAGGGTTCGTCGCCACCGATTCGGCGGGGAGAACGGTTATTCCCGTGCACCGGCAGGGAGATTCCAAATCCTCATTCATCTGAATCGGAGCATCCGCCGGCCTCGCGATCGCCGCCAGCGATCAAGGCGTAACATATTGTTATTACAGGGTTAAGCGAGATGTCGGGGTCATGGCAGCCAACCCTGGATCGGCTGCCTGGCAGGAGGAATCGTGGATGTGCCGGGGTTTTTGTAGCCTTTGCGGGCGATTTCGGGGCATAATGACATCTGTCGATCAATCGGGCCTTGGCCCTGGTGGTGGGTGGGACCACACGTCGGTCGCCATGTGAGTGAGAGATTCTCAAACGTCCACGAGGAGATGTGTCTATGTCCGGGAACGTTATACCTTTACGCCATCAGGCTAGCCGCCCAAGACATCGCTCGCGCCGTTTCGCGACGACTTCGCCCTGGTTGCTGTTCGCGACTGGTTTGGCGGCTATCACCATCAGCATCGCCGGCTGTCCCGCCACTGATGACACCGAGGACGTGGGCCGCGAGATCCCGACCAACCTGCTTGGTGTTTCGCCCGATCGCGGCCC
The DNA here is from genome assembly GCA_963666925.2 of Phycisphaerae bacterium. Taxonomy (GTDB): domain Bacteria; phylum Planctomycetota; class Phycisphaerae; order UBA1845; family Fen-1342; genus JANQFV01. The sequence continues at coordinate 98,755 of CAXXTC010000009.1, forward strand.
GGTGCTGGGTGGGACGAAGGTCACCATCACCCGTCTCCAGGACACCGACATCACGCCGGTCTTCCCGGAAAAGTGTGAAGTCCTCTTCGGCGGGTTCCTGGCTACTGATGTGGAATGGGTCGACGACGCCACCATAACCGCCATTATTCCGCCCCAGGCGGCCGGACAGGTGGATGTCGCGGTGAGCTACGGCGTTGGTAAGGGAGCAGTTGCGCAGGGCAAGGCGTTCGAATATGTATCGATCGCCGACGCCGACGCCGAGATTATCACGCAGATCGAGAGCATGTTCCCGGGGGCGCCGAAACTGGTGAGTGCCGTGGCTCTGAATAACACCAGTGCACGCGTCACTTTCAATGAGCCGGTGCGAACTGGGGCCAACGACTCGTCGAACTACAGCATCGTGATTCCCGAAGGTGGCATGTTGCTCCTCGATCGCGATCAGGCGCCAGTGCTACGCGACAACCAGACCGTGGTGGACCTGACCACGCTCTCGCAGGCGGACGCCAACTATCAGCTCACCGTCACCGGCATCAGCGACCTCGCCGGCAATCCCATTGCCGCCCCGGAAATGCTCGTGAACCCCGCCGTCACCACTTTCCACGGCATCGCCCCTGCCGACCTGGACGAGCACGTCGACACTGACGGCGACGGCTTTGCCGACTGGTTCGAAATGCTCGGCTGGGAGATCACCATCGAGCTGGCTGACGGCACGCGGTTGCAGGGCTACGTGACCAGCGATCCGTACAACAAGGACACCGACGGCGACGGGTTGGACGATACCGAGGAGAACGCCCGCTCGCTCGACCCGCGCACCGACGACACCGATGCCGACCTCGTCACCGACATCGAGGAGATCTACGACTGGCGTAGCGATCCGTGTGACCAGGACAGTGACGACGACGGCTTCGCCGACCAGACCGAGGTCGAGTTCGGCACTTCGCTGATCCTGGCGGATACTGACGGCGATCAGCTCTCCGACCGCAGCGAGCTGCTCGAACGCAACCGCAACCCGCTGATCTCCGACCTGCCGATCCCCGTGGTTACGGTCGGTTCGCTCAACATGGAAATCGACGAGCGCTACACCTACACGGATCAGTTTGGTCAGGAGCAGCAGGTCGAGGAGTCGTATTCGAGCTCGCTCCAGCGCGACACCAGCTCGACCATCTCCGACACCCATTCGGACGTCTACACCGCCCACGCCGAGGCCAAGGCCGGCTTCGAGGCCGGCATCGAGCAAGGCTGGGGCAAGGACACCGGCGGCAAGGTCTACGGCAAGGTGAGTGGTGAGATCAGCGCCGGTTTTGCCTATGAGCGCACCAACGCCTGGGGCACCGAGACCAGCCAGGCCACCTCACGCGTCTACAACGAAGCCCTCAATCGCGTCTCGGCCATCTCATCGGTCAGCGGTATCACGCGCGAGACGTACGGGGCACGCCTGACGGCCGCGGTCACGCTCGGTGCCGGCAGCGATATCGCCTTCGCCATGAGCGACGTCGAGTTGTCCATCCTCCAGGAGGACGCTGACGACCGTTCACAACTTGTCCCGATCGCCACGCTTGTACCCAGTGCTGACGACGTGACCTACCACGTCGGCCCGCTGGTACCCGAAATCGGCCCGCTGGTCTTCGAAAACAGCGATGTGTTCCCCAACATGGTTGAAGACCTGATGAAGGACCCCCGCGGTCTGGTCGTCAAGGCGGTGAACTATAACATCACCGACGAATTCGGCCGCAACTTTGCCTTCACCAGCCAGGAGGTCACCGAGCGTACCGCCATGATCACGATGGATTATGGCAACGGCTACAGCGAGACCTACCGCATTGCGACGGCCGGCAAGTTCGACTCCCAGGGGCGGAATCTCGGCATCAGCATGTCCGCCGCCATGGAGGCCATCGGCCTTACCCAGTGGGAGGGCGAGGACCCCGAGCTGGGCGACCTGGACGACGCTTCCGATACCCGCCCGAAGGCAACTGATAGTGACGTGCTCGATAGCTTCGGTATGCGGACCATCGACGCCCCCGGTCTCGACGGCTCGACCATCGAGCTGCGCGTGATCACGCGTGTGCGCGGCGTGCAGGACGACTTCGATCTGGACACCGTCGAGCCGAACAAGTCCAACGATGGCGGCTTCTGGGCCGTGTTCATCTCGACCTCCAATGAGCAGGACGCCAACCCGGACAGCCCGATCACGCAGTTGACCGACAACTTCGACGAGATCCGCCTCCATGCGGGCGAGGCCTACGTGTTCGCGTTCGTCAAGGACAAGGACGTCGACGATCTCACCTCGCTAGAAGAGTTCTATTCGGGTTCCAGCGACTCGCATGCCGACAGCGACAACGATGATCTGGGCGACTATGTTGAAGTCCGCGGCCAGTGGAACAGCGACGGCCTGGGCGCCTGGCTGATCTACACCGATCGGCTGCCCGGCGGCTACCGGACCTACGCCGCCCCGTATCTGGCGGACAGTGACGAGGACGAACTCGACGACGGCGTCGAATACGCCCTGTGCCGGTACAACTACGACGGCGATGGCAATCCGCCGGCCGGCGCGTTCGCGATCGGCACCTACGATGACGATATCGTCAATCCCGATGACGACGACATTGACTGGGATGACGACGTCCGGCCCGAGGATCTGCCCTACGCTTTCCCGCCCTCGGACGGGCTCCCGCAGAACTGGCACCTGCAACTGGATGCCAGCACCGGAGCGCCGGCCCAGTTCCCCGACAACCGCGCCTCGCTCGATCCGCGCAAGGCCGACACCGATGAGGATGGCATCAGCGACGCCGACGAAGTCAACGGCTACTACGTCGACCTCTTCGACGACGATCCGACCGATGGCGTCTCCACGCGCGTGTTCGTCTTCACCGATCCCCTCAACACCGACACCGACGGCGACGGTTTGCTCGACGGTATGGAGTACCAGTTCGGCACCAACCCGGCCAGCACCGACAGCGGCACCGTCTTCGACGACGACGTCGACGGACTGCCCAACCGCGTCGAGGAAACCGGCTGGCTGACCACGATCGACGGTGTCGAGGTGCTCGTATTCTCCGACCCCAACGATCCCGATAGCGACAACGACAACCTGCCCGACTACCTCGAATGGGTGCTCGGAACCAACCCGTGGTATACCGAAGCCCAGGGCGAACCCGCCCCCGGCGATACCGCCCCGGGCTACGACAGCGACGCGGATGGCCTGAGCGATTACGAGGAGTGGGACGGAACCGTCTCGCCCCAGGACCAGGACAACCTGGATTACTGCGACAACATCCCCAACTGTGCCGGCTATCTGGTCTCGGGCACTTTCATCGGTACCGACCCGGTCCTCTCTGACACCGACGGCGACGGCCTGAACGACGGCGACGAGTTGGAAGGTTGGACGGTGCATATCGAGCACGGCCCAGTTGGTTATCCGGTGTACTCCGACCCGCTTGACCCCGACACCGACGATGACGGTTGGTATGACGGCAATGAAGCCAATGCCGGCAGCGATCCCACATTGGCAGACACTGACGAGGACGGCACCCCCGACCCGGCCGAGGCCAGCATTGTCGGAGATTCCGGCGGCGCCCGCGATCCGCTCGTCCCCGACCAGCGCGTTACGATTTCCTGGGTCGAGTTCAGCATGAACGAAGACGGCTACCCCGGAGGGGCTGCCCCCGTGTACTTCGGACTGGGTCTCTATCTGCCCGGAGATACCTACGCCGACGCGTTCTGCAGGTCCTGGGACATCACTCACTGCCCCGCTCTGAGCGAATGCCCCGGGTCGAATTACTGCAACTGTTATGATTGCAGCCAAAGCAGGTTCCGGGTCTGCGACCAACTCTCCGTCAACCTGGCGTGGTATGGCTGGGTCTGGCCCGAGTACGTCACCAGTTCCAAGTCCTACGTGATGCCCTACGGAGAGCTGTTCTGGGTCTATGGCTACTTCACCACCTACGATGAGTGTGACGAGAACTGGCCGGACTTCGAGTGGGAGTTCGGCGTCGGTGTCGACATGTTCGTCCCGGTGCAGGCACAGTCCTTGAACTACACCACCGGCACCGGCGTTACTGACCTCAACGGCGATCCCATCGAGATCACCGTCATCGGCGCAATGCACGTCGACTAACGTAGCTGTCCCCCGCGACCACCGGCCACGCGCACGCCCCCGCCCGGCGGCGCGTGCGACCTGGCCGGTGGGCCGCGCACAACTTATGCCAGCCCGCTCTGTAAATCGGAGTGCTGCTTATGAACGTTCGCTGGATCGCCTCGATCGGACTCGCCGTCTTGCTGATGCTGGGCGGCTGTCCAACATCCGACGAGTCCACAACAGCCGATCTTTATGACGGCGACGCCAGTGCGCAAACCAGTCTCGACAACGATGCTGTCGATGCGACGACCGACGACGATAGCGCCCGCCGTGCCGCCGCCTGGCTCATGCTCGATTCCGATAACGACGGCCTGACCAACGGCATCGAAGAAGAGTACGGCCTCGACCCGGAAGACCCGAGTGACGGGCCCGACATCGACGGCGACGGTGTCATCAACTGCCTCGACGAAGATGTCGACGGCGACGGAATCACCAACGAGACCGACGCTGACATCGACGGCGACGGCCTCTTCAACCTCATCGACCGCGACAGCGACGGCGACGCCATCCCCGATCGCATCGACTTCGACATCGACGCCGACGGCATCCGCAATGCCTGGGACAAGGACGACGACAGCGACGGCAAAGACGACGACGAAGAAGACGATGATGAGGATGACGAAGACGATGATGATGACGATGATGATGAGGACGATAACGACGGCGACGATGACAATGGCGATGATGACGGCGATCAGGCCGACGATGACGATGGTGGGGATGACGCGGATGACGACGGCGACGACGATGATGACGATGACGATGTCGTGCTGAAGGAATTCCTGCGTCTGGCCCGCACCACCGGGTTGCTCGATCTTGACGATGAGGACGAGGATGATGACGACGATCCCGAGGCTGACGCCGACGCGGTCGCCGTCGACACCGGCACCACCAACCCGGAGCTGAACCGTTTCGCCGCCCACGTCGAGCAGCTCAGCCAGAAATCGTCGAGCGGCGATGCCGACGCGCAGAAGCAGCTCCGCCGTCTGCTGTTGGGAATTGATTCCGGCCTGCTAATCCCGATCGACCCCGGAAGCGAGGAGGCCCACAAGACCGCGCGCCAGTTCGCCCGGCGACTCGGCCTCAACGACGTCTCAACCGACGAGATGCTCGACTATATCAAGCATCTCCAGCAGATTACCCGGCCGACGAGTGACGACGACGCGACGGACGCCTTCGACGTGCTCAACGACCACATCACCGACATAACCGAAAAGGACGACCCCGATCCACGCGGCGAGCTGGAGGATCGGCTCGACAACATCGACAAACTCGCCCAGGACTTTGCCGACCTCGGTGCCCCGGAGCTGTCCGACGCCATCTTCGAGCTGAACGAGTTGCTACGCGACATCTCGCTCGACGACAAGGTCGACGGCCTGCTCGACCTGGGTGAGTCGATCGACGATCCGGATATGGACAACCTTGTCGACGGCTTCTCCTGGCTGGCGAGCAACCTCGAGGGCATCGAAGACGGCGAAGATCTCGACCGCGCAATCGGCATCCTGAAGGACGTTCCCGGCGTCGAAGACGGCATCGACGAGGAAGATCTCGAAGAACTCGAAGACGAGTGGGAAGACGAGCAGGAACCCGAGCCCGTCCCCGCCTAACGCTACGCGACAAACCTCTCCTCTCCTGGCACGGGGGAGGGGTTGGGGAACTTGAAGTGTGGCACAGGCTAATAGCCTGTGGCCCGGTGCCACTGCTCTTGAGCAGTGTATTCTCAGGTGTGATCGAGTGTGCCACTGCTCTGTGAGCAGTGCATTCCCCAGCGACGACCCGCTAACAACACCAACGCCGGCGCGGCACACATGGCACCGCGCCAGCGTCGAATTGCCCCCTCGATGTCCTCTGCGAAGCGCCTCGTCCGCAAACGCTATTACTGATTCGTCATATCCATAACCTGCACGCCTGCCGGCGCCTTGAACACGAACCGGTCTGCGCCCAGCTTCACGTTCGTTTTCACATCCTTATACATGATCGTAATCATCGGCTTGCCGGCCTTGGTCGTCATGACCATCTTCAGCATCAGCCCGTGCTCCTTCGAGATGTAATAGGTTGCCGGGCCGGCTTGGGCCGCAGGGTCTTTCGGCGTCGCCTTGATCACGTACACATCCGCACCGTTGACCTTTTCGTCGGGCAGCAGCTCCAGCTTGTGGTCTTTGCGCAGTGACGCGAACATGTTCTCGTCCATGATGCCCTGCTGGGCCGGGTCGAGCTTCGTCTTGACGGCCGTCTTCATGCCGCTCTGTTCGGTCAGCGTGTACGCGTATTGCCCGTCGCAGATCGTCAGCAGGGTGGATTCCATCTTCTGGGCCTGGTCGCCAAACGTCATCTCCTGCGTCATCTTCATTTCCGACCGCCACAGCGATTTGCCGCCCGAGCGCATAAACTCGTGATGCCCCTCGCCATGGCCGCTGCTCTTGTACGACGGCTCGTTCATCTCCATCGCGTAGGTGTAATTAGCGGAATACGACTCCAGCTTTTTGCACGCCGCGGCGATCTTCTTCTCGACCTCGTCCAGCGTATCAGCCGCTACACCAACCGCGAACACCGCCAGCACCACGGCCGTCGTCAGAACTTTTCCGTATCGATCAAACATGTTTCTTCTCCTTCGGCCACAAGCCGACATGCCCCGAAATCCACCAGGAAATGTCCCACAAGAACCCAAACACCTCTGGCGTGCTTGTATCCCCAATCCACCGCCGGGTCAATACGCGTGCCCGCCCGTCCGTGCGTAAGCGAACGCTACCAAACCTCCTCATCTTCCGCTTCACAATCCCTCACGCCCGTCGTAACCTGATATGGGGTGGGCGTCACGCCCGCCGACGCGTACGTTCATCGACAGAAGTCCACAGGTGTCGCATGTCCCAGCCTTACCAGGGCCCGCTCGAACAACTCGACGATCACCGCTGGCGCATCCCACGCAGTTACAAACCTCAGATGCGCGTCGACGGCATCATCTTTGCCGGCAAGGAGCTCATCGACGCCATCCGCCAGGACCAATCGCCCGAGCAGGTCGCCAACGTCGCCTGCCTCCCCGGCATCGTCGGCGCATCGCTGGCCATGCCCGACATTCACTGGGGTTATGGCTTCTGCATCGGCGGCGTGGCCGCAACCGATCCCGAGCAGGGCGGTGTCATCAGCCCAGGCGGCGTCGGCTACGACATCAATTGCGGCGTACGCCTCATCCGCACCGAGCTACAGCAGCAGGACGTCAAACCCCGCATCGAACAACTCGTCGAACGTTTCTTCGACAACGTCCCCTGCGGCGTCGGCCGCGGCGGACGTATCAAGTTCGACGACAAACAGATCCGCCAGATTCTCCAGCAGGGCTCGAAGTACGTCGTCGAAAGCGGCTACGGCCGACCCGAAGACCTCGACACCACCGAGGCCGGCGGCTGTCTGCCCGACGCCGACCCGGATTGCGTCTCAGCCCGGGCAATCGAACGCGGCCACAATCAGTGCGGCACGCTCGGCAGCGGCAACCACTTCCTCGAAGTTCAGGTCGTCGAAGAGATCTTCGACCGGCCAGCCGCCAACGCTTTTGGCCTGCGCAAGGGGCAGGTTACGCTGATGATTCATTCCGGCTCGCGCGGCCTGGGCTACCAGATCTGCGACGATGCGATCAAGGACTTGCGCAACGTCCCCAAACAGTACGGCATCGACCTGCCCGACCGCCAGCTCGTCTGCGCACCGGTGCAGTCTGACGAAGGCCGACATTACCTCGGCGGCATGCAGGCGGCCGCCAATTTCGCCTGGGCCAATCGCCAAGTCATGACCTACCTCGCTCGCCAGACGATGTCGCAGATCTTCGGCCGGCCTGAGGAGGAGCTGGGGCTCGAACTCGTCTACGACGTCGCGCACAACATCGCGAAAATGGAGGAGCACGAGGTCGACGGCCAGCGGCGTGTGCTTTGCGTTCATCGCAAGGGTGCGACGCGGGCGTTTCCTGCGGGCCATCCGGAGCTGACGCCGGCCCATCGCGACGTTGGCCAGCCGGTGCTGGTTCCGGGCGACATGGGCCGGACGAGCTGGGTCTTGGTCGGTACGCCGCGGAGCATGGAGGAAACGTTTGGCAGTTGTTGTCATGGTGCCGGGCGGCTGATGTCGCGCAAGGCGGCGATCCACGCGGCCCGGGGCCGTTCAATTCGCAACGAGCTGCGTAAGCAGGGCGTCACTGCTCGGGCCCGCGGCCGGCACGGGCTGGATGAAGAGCAGCCGGGGGCTTACAAGGACGCGACGCTGGTCGCCGGCGCCGTCCACGACGCCGGCATCGCGAAGAAGGTCGCCCGCCTCCGCCCAATCGGCGTGATCAAAGGCTAATCCCGCCCGCCGCGACGTATTGCCTGGTGTGGCACCGGTTCCCAATCTTTGTGGCGCCGGCTAATAGCCGGTGCGCGCCCAGCGCACAAGCATGCCCCGCCGGGCATGGCCAACCCGGGCGGGGCACTTGCTGATCGCGCAACTCACTCCCCCCAACATCAACCCCGCATCAGCGCCCACGCCGCAACAGCAGCACCGCGCCGCACGTCATCAGCAACCCGCTGGCCGGCTCGGGCACCGGCGTACGCTCTGGAGGATCCGTCGTCGGTACGTTTGGATCATCCGTATCATCTTCCGGCGGCAGCACCGGGTCCGACGACTCATATTCCGGCGGCTCACGCGGATCCAGCAACTCGCTCGGCGTTTCCTCGTCCGGGGTCCAGCCCTCAACGCCCGGCAGATCGTACGATCCACCCGAGCTCAACCCGCCGCCGCTCGAACGCCGACCTCCGCGAAACCCGCCCGGATGGAAACGCTCTTTCCCAACATATGCCCCGCCCGACATCGTCCCCATACCCGTTTGCGGCGTATGCCATAGCTCAATTTCCGGCCAGATGATCGCCGGCGCGATCCGGAACAGCACACAGCACGGCTCCGTACTTGCGGGCTCCTCGCCCGCGGGCATCCACATCCATGCTGCGTCGTGGCTGATCGTCTCCACGGCCGGCCCGGCCGCACCATTGCCGGCCACTACTGCCGCCGATGCCCACTCATACTGCCGATTCGCATTCCGAATCTGCGTACCGACCGCCGACTCCGGCGGGCGCTCGGCAGCCCGCGGCATCTGATAGGGCGTGCGGTACGTTTCCCACGCCGGATCTCCGCTCCGCACCGACAGCCCATTAAACATGAACTCCGCCAGCAATCCCCGGCAGCTCAACGGGCTGCCCCAGACGGCCACGTAGATATACCGCTCGTCCTCCATCTCGAATTGCAGTTTCGGAGCGATCGTCGCCGGCGCGCTGCGATCATCGCCCACGAACATCAGGTCCGTGCCCGCGGCCGTCCCGGTATAGATCGCGTAACGCCCGTCGGCGGCAAGATAACTGGTAACGGAGGTGCCCAGTGCCGTGGCTGCCGACCAAAACACTACGGCTACGATGGTGGTGATGTGCCAACGCATGATTCGCCTGCCTTTCGCCGGTCCTGGCCGGCCAGTTGTGATGTAAACCAACGGAAGCGCGGTCCATGCGCTGTGGGGTAGGCGATAATCAAACCTGGCTTGTCGAATGTTAGGCCCCGCACCCGCCCCGAAACGAGCCGAAGATCAGCAAAATCTCCCCCCGCGATAATCACCCCCGTCCCCAACCCCCAACGCCACCGCTTATCGGCTCCGCACCCGACCCCAATAGAACGGCAGATAAAGCAGCAGAAACATGCCCGTCCCCACCGCCACCAGGCTCAGCAACGACCACGGCCACGGCCCGAACCAGTCATACAACGAAGCCTCCCGCGGCGGCCCACACAGATACATATAATTCGCCCCCAGCAGCCCGTTCAGCAACAGCACAACCAGCGCCAGACCAACCGTAACCACCCATGCTCGCCAAACCGCCCCCCGCGCCGGCCGCAAACCCGGACCGATAAGCAACATCAGCACGAGCGCCAGCGTCCCACCGTGCGTCACGAAAAACCGCACGGTCAGCACGTCCGGAAACGGTGCAGGCACGTCCGGCGTCAACAACGCCTGCACCGAACCGCCCACACTCCAGAAATACGCCAGCTCGAACAGCAACTGATACCAGCCCACGCGATACCACGCGCTCGGCACCGGGCCCGCCGCGGCCACCCGTGCAGCTCGCCGCCCACGCCACGGCGCAAACCACACCAGCACCACGCTGGCAAACGTCCCCAGATCGCACAGGTGCAGCGGCAGCGACTCTTGCAGCGACCATTCCCCGCGCAGCGCCTGCACCACCGGCCCCGCAAGCCAGGCCACGGCCAGTGTTGCACCGAGCGACCAACTCAGCCCGCACAGCAGGGGGGTAGCGTTGCCGCGACGTGCGAGCCGGCGCCAGAGCCAGCCTGTCCCGACCCCCGTCATGACAACGGCGCATAGCGCCAGCCAGTGTCCCCATCCGAACAGCGCGAACCCTGGCTGACCAACCTGCGTCGTGGGCATAACGCACCATGCTCCCCGCGCCGGCCAGATTGCACAACCTCTGGCCCGTCATCAACCCGCGCCGCCGCTGTCGTCGTCTGAGATGGCTTTCAGTGTGGCACCGGCTAATAGCCGGTGCATAGCCGCCGATCGCTTGACGCGGCCCGGCGGAGCGGGAAACTGGCCACAATGAGCACACCCAATCAGCAGGTTGGCTCCCGCCCCGGCCAGAAAACCGATTGCCAGTGCACATCCTGGCACCGGCTATTTGGCCAGCCGCCCGCGGCAGCCATGCCCGTCTTCATATTCCTCGCCGCCACCGCCGCCGTCGTGACCATCCTCACGCCGGCCACCTGGCTCGTGCTGCTCGACGACGGGCTGCGCGCCGTTGCCGTCATCCTCGCGGCCGCCGGCCTGGGCGCCTGGCCCGCATGCTGGCTCAGCACCCGCCGTCGATCGGCCACCCAGCAGTTCACGCTCGCCGCTGCCCTCGGCCTCGGCCTGCTCAGCACGCTGACGCTCGCGCTCGGCATCGCCGGTGGGCTCAACAGCATCACCGCCTGGACGCTCGTGATTGTCGGCCTCGCACTCGGCCTGCTGCGCCTCAAACTGACACCCCCGGCCGATCACGCTTCGCCGGACACCGCCGGTTCACCAACCGACCGCCGCCGCCGCGTGCTGATCGCGCTGGCGCTGCTTGTTCTGGCCATACCGGCCGGCATCGCGCTGTTCGGCGCCAGCCTGCCGCCGGGCACGCTGTGGGCCGGCGAGAACCGCGCCTACGATGCGCTCGAATATCATCTCGAGGCCCCGCGCGAGTACTACGACGCCGGCCAGATTCATTTCCTCCCGCACAACGTCTACGCCTCTTTCCCGCAACAGGTGGAGATGCTCTACCTGTTGCTGATGCACCTGATGGGCGGGCCGTACGGTGCTGCCCTGGCGTGCCAGCTCGTGCACGTTCTCGGTGCAACATTGACCGTCGTGGCATTGATTGCGTGGACGCCGGCCGGCTGGCCACGCGTCGTCGTCGCGCTATTGGCCGCGAGCACGCCCTGGGTCGCCTATCTCGGCTGCCTGGCCTACGTCGAGATGGGCATGTTGCTCTTTGCGGCCGTCGCGGCGGGGCTGCTGCTCGAAACACTGCGCGACGCCACCAGCGCCGATTGGCGAACGATCCTCGCGGCCGGCTTGTGCATCGGTCTGGCCGGCGGCTGCAAATACACCGCGCTGGTGCTCATTGCGGCCGCCCTCGGCCTGGCCTGGCTCATCGTGATGAACGGCGGCCCGCTTCTCCGCCTGCGCCGCGCAGTAATTTTCGGCGCGGCCACCCTGCTCGCGTTCTCACCCTGGCTGATTCGCAACGTCGCCTTCACCGGCAACCCGGTCTATCCGTTCGCTTACAGCGTCTTCGGCGGCCAGGCCTGGAGCGCCGCTCAAACCGCCCAGTGGGACCGCGGCCACCAGGTCCCCCCCGAACGCGCCTCAATCGTCGGCCGACTGCAAATCCTCTGGGACGAAGTCCCCGCCTCCGCCAGGTTTGGCCCGGCGCTGATATTGCTCGGATTGGTCGGCCTGCTGCTCGCTCGCAATCGGGCGGCGATGCTGCTGGCGATCTGGCTCGTGCTGACGCTGCTCTGCTGGGCCACGCTAACGCACATGCCGGGCCGATTCGCCGTGCCCATTATCGTGCCACTCGTATTACTGGCGGGCCTGGGCACCGAGTGCTGCTCGCACAGCGCCACTCGGCGTCGCGCCGGCATCACGCTGTTCGTACTGGCAACCGTGGCCGGCGCCGCCATCAACGCCCGCCAACTCTCCAACTGGCTCGCCGCCGAGGACCGCTTCTGGAATCGCTTCGCAGCTCCGCTCGACACCATCCTCGTGCACGGGCCGCAGCTTTTCCGGCAGGTCCAGGATCTCAATAGTCCCGAGCTGATCGGGCCTGACGACCGCGCCTGGCTGGTCGGCGACGCGGCGGTCTTTTACGTAGACCGCAACATCCACTACACCGTGGTCTTCAGCCGGGATCCCTGGCTCGCGGCCGCCCGTGACGCCACGCCGGCCGAGGCGATCGACTGGTTGCGTACCCAAAACGTGACGCGTGTGGTATTCTCCTGGACCGAAATCGACCGGCTGGCGACCACGTACGGGTTCCCCGACTGGGTCACCCGCCAGTGGGTGGATCAGCTTGCCCACGCGGGGCTCAAGCGCGTGTATCCACCCGCCGATAGCAGTCCGGCCCCGGTGGAGATCTACCAGGTTACGCCCGCATGAGTATTCGTACCGTATGACCACGTTGCCGCCTCAGCCCGAAGCAACTCCGCCACCCCGCAAACGCCGCGGACGCTGGGCACTTCACATCCTGCGCTACGGCCTGTGCATCGCTGCCATCATCTTCCTGGTCCGGGCCGTCAAGGTCCACGATTACATCCGGCTCGACAGCGCCACCGGCCCACAGGTCCGCCTGCTCGAACAGCACGGCGACGACGAATTCGTCATCCTGCGCGACGGCCAGCGCGAGACGATCGGACTCGACCAGATCCACCAGATGGAAGTCAACGGCCAACGCGTCCCCGAAATAGAGCTTGGCATACTCAGCGTCGTCTGGCAGGTCGATAAGAGCCTGGCCGCCTTGGCCATACTCATGTTCCTGCCGTCCGTCCTGATCCAGTCCTACCGCCTCGTCATCATGGTCGGCATCCAGGGCCTGCGGCTAGCTCCCTGGAACGCCACCAAGCTGACCTTCGCCGGCAATTTCTTCAACTTCGCCCTGCCCGGCATGACCGGCGGCGACCTCATCAAAGCCTACTACATCACACACTACACCCATCAGAAGACCGAAGTCGTAACGACGATATTCCTCGATCGGGCGATCGGCCTGCTCGGCATGGTTTGCCTGGCGGCCGTCGGTATTTTGCTGGCGTGGGATCCGCAGCAGTTCGGCCACCTCATCATCGTCCTGGCGGCCGTCTTCGGCGCCCTGCTCGTCGGCATTGTCGTGATCTTCAGCCAGCGCGTCCGTCACGCCCTGCGCCTGCCCGAGTTGGCGGCCCGGCTCCCCCTCGGCGAACAACTGCTCCGCATCGGCCGCGCCACCGTCGCCATGCGCCACCACCGCACCCGCGTACTGACGGCGTTCATACTCACGCTGATCCTCCAGAGCATCGTCATTCTCAGCGCCTACGTCATGGCCCGTGCGCTGGGCATGCACGGCGACTGGACGCATTATTTCATCTACATCGCCATCGGATTCCTCATCTGTGCCGTACCAATCTCCCCGCCGCAGGCATTCGGCGTGATGGAGTACTTCTACGTGTTGTTCTTCACACAGAACAGCCTCAACGACCCGTCGCAGGCGGTGGCTCTGGCGCTGGCGGTTCGACTTGTCCAACTGGTCTGGGCCATCCCCGGCGTCCTGGTGCCGCTGCTCGGCGCCCACCTCCCCAGTCAGACCGAACTGGCCGCACTTGAAAACCAGGCCGCCGCCAGTGCTGCTCCACCCGTGACCAAATGAGCACGCGACCGATCGTCACTCAAAAACTCTGGCTGCTTGTCGCCGTCTTGTTGCTGGGCGGCCTGATCGCACTCGTCCATGGCCGCACGCTCGATTACGGCCTGTTCATGGACGACTGGGCCCATTTCCGCCAGCTCCAGGAATGCGACTGGTCGCTCCGCGGGCTGACCGATGCCTGCCGACTCGAACTCGTCGGCGGCGTCGTCCAGCTCTGGTGGCTGCCCGAGTGTACGCTGCGTTTCTTCCGGCCGGTCTCTTTTGGGCTGATGAAGCTCACCTACGAACTGACCGACTGGAGCCCCGCCGCCATGCACGCCGCCTCGTTAACGTGGCACCTGCTGGTGTGCACCCTGCTGCTGATATTCCTCCGGCGACTGGGCATCGGCCGCGGCGTTTCCTGGGGCGTCAGTGCGCTCGTCGCGCTCCACCCCGGCCACCTCGCGACCATCCAATGGATCGCCTGCCAGACCGAGCTTATGGTCACAGCCTTCCTCCTAGCAGCGACGTTGTGCTGGGGACGCTATCGACACTGGCCGGGCTTCACGCCGCCGACCGCCGACACACCCTCCAGCGCAAACGCCCCCACAACGCGCTCCGATCGGCTCTGGCTGATAGCCGCGCTGCTGCTGTGGGTTCTGGCCCTCGGCTGCCGGGAAAACGCGGTCCTGTTCCCACTCGTAATGGCCGTCGCCGAGCCGTTCAGCCCACGCCGTTCACGCCGCGAGCTGCTGATCGTCTACGGCATCGCCGGCACGCTGCTCGCGGGCTACCTCGGGCTCCGAGCGTATTGCCTTCAGGGCGTCGCGATGCCGCCGCCGCCATACGTGATGCCGTTCGAAGACCCCGGCTTCACCCGCTTCATCTTTGACAAGGTCTGCTATTACCTGATCGGCCAGTTTCTACTGTTCCCGGTCGTGCCCATCGGCGGGTTGCCATATCTGCACGAACACCCGCTGCTTTTCTACGGCTCGGCTGCGATCGTCGTCCTGCTGCTCGCTCTCGTTACCAGCCGGCTGTGTCGCAAGGGTGTTGGCCTCATCGGGCCGGCCTGGCTGGTCGGCTTCACGATTCCCCTGCTACCCGCGTTCGCCTCGCCGCACCATCTCTATCTGCCCGGCATCGGCGCCGCCATCATCCTCGCGTTCGTCCTGGCTGCCTTCGTCAAGTCACACCCGGAGCGATCCAAACACGTCCGCCGACTTCGCCGCTATGCGCTTTGGGCGTGCGTCGCACTCCTCGTCACCGGCTTCGGCCTGACAACCTTCTTCGTCGGCCTGGCCTTTCAGACCGGGCAACAGGTCGAAGATTCCGTCACCGCCGAGGTGGCCACGACGGCCGGCGGCCTGAAATCGGGCGATACCATCTACATCGCCAATCTCCCGCTCATCGCACATTACCTACAGCTCACCGTCGAGGAACGCGCGGATCTCGACAACCTCCGCGTCATCCCCCTCACCTGGGCACCGCGATTGCTGGGACCCGCCACCGCCACCGAACTCACCTGGATCGACGATCACACCATTGAGGTCCGCGTCGCCGGCGATCGCTACTTCTCAGGCCCGCTCGGCGAGTTGGCCCGCCGGGCGCTACAGCACGGGATTCCGGACGAGGTCGACCGCATGGCCGACCTGGGGCTCCGCGTCGAGGTCCTCCAGCGCGACGAACGCGGCATTTCCGCTTTCCGCTTCGTTTTTGATCGCCCGCTGTCTGATCCCGGCCTACACTTGTTCTGGAATTCACGCGCTCGCTGGGCCTATGAGGTGTACCCGGGATGGCAGTAGATTCACGTGACGAAATCCTCCCCGCCCTGCGGCCCCTGGACATCACCCACGTCGCCGGACCGGACGGCCAGCCCTACTTCCTGATTAACGACATGGCCCGCGTCTCGCCGCAGCCGCTCGGTGTGTCGGCCACGGCCTATTACGCGCTGGCCAGCCTCGACGGCCAACACTCCTGCGCCGACATCCAGGAGGTCTACCTGCGCGAGCTGGGCGTGATAATGCCGGCCGAGCAGATTCTTCAACTCGTCGACGCCCTCAACCAGGCCTGCATGTTGCAAAACGAGCGCTACGAACAGGCCCTCGGGCAGATCCGCGACGACTACGCCACCACCGAGGTCCGCGACGGCTCAATGCACTACAAGGACGACCCGCCCCTGCGCGATACACTGCTGCGCATCCTCGAAGATGCTGAGCCAACCGCACGCGGTCCGATCGTCGGTCTGATCGCGCCGCATCTTGACTATCAGCGCGGCGCACCGTGCTACGCCGCCGCCTACCAGGCGCTCGCCGACGCCGGCCGGGCCGACCGCTACATTATCCTTGGCACCAATCACGCCGGCAGCAGTGCCGACATCGTCGCCACGGACAAGCCGTTTCTCACGCCGCTGGCCCTGGCCCGCACCGATGTCGACTTCCTCCACCGGCTCGAAGAACGCCTCGGCCGCGATTTGCAGACAGATCAGCACGAGCACATCGCCGAGCACTCCGTCGAGCTTCAGGTGCACTTCCTTCAGGTTCTGCACGGCGACCACCCCTTTGAGATTGTGCCGCTGCTCTGTCCGTCTCCGGCGCACGACTGCGCCGGCGACAGCGCCGACACCATCCGCCAGCGGCTGGACGATTTCGCCGCCGCCATGCGTGCCGAAATCGACGCTGACGATCGCCGCACAGTTATCATCGCCGGCGCCGACCTCAGCCACGTCGGCCAGCGTTTCGGCGATGTCGACCCGACCACCCCGGAATTCCTCCAGCAGGTTGAGCAGGCCGACCGCGAGATGTTGTCGCTGATCGAGACTGGCGCCGTCGAGGAATTCCTCGACCGCCTGCGAGCGAACGACAACGCCACGCGCATCTGTAGCACCGGCTGCCTGTATGTGCTGACAAAAGCCTTCCCCGGCCGCCGCGTGGAACTGCTCGCCTATCACCAGGCGCTCGATCACGAAAACGAGATGCACGTCACCTGCGCAGCGGGCGTTGTTCCGCGCGAGTAGCGCCAGCAGCATCCTCCGCCGGTATCTGCGGCACCCCGCCGCCCATCTGTTGCGGCCCCCTCCACGGGTGAATCAAAAACGCGTCGGCCGGCACGTCCACATCAACCGGCAAACGTTGCACTGTTGTCCCCGCCCCGGGCCACGAGTCAAACCGGATAAGCACTCGCCCGCCCGCGCTGGGCCATTCCTGCTGGCGAAACAAAAACGCACAGGCCTCGTCCATGATCGGGCTGGAGCCGGCATATTGCATCCACACCTCGCCGGCGGTGCAGGTCTGCGCCACGCCGGCGATCTCGTTCGCCAGCGGCCCATACGCCCGATCAAGAATCGAATTCGGCACGCCGCCCTCGGCACGAATGTAACGCAGTTGCTCGGCAAAGAACGTCATCTGCACCAACATCACCACGAACAACCCGATCTGCCACGTGCGGCGCACGACGATTGCCGATCGTGAACGCACCGCAGACCGTCCCGCCCGGGCGACGAACCACCCGATCAGCATAAACGGCAGCGGGTACCACACGGGCAGGTAGGTCGGGCTTGTGCGCGTCCCCAGTGCACTGAAGCCGGCCGGTATCAGCAGCACCAGCGCAACGACCAGCATCAGCGGCGTCATCTGTCCGCGCACCGTGCTCTTCCGCTCACGCCAGGCGCAGATCACGCCGGCCACCGCGGAAATAATGAACAGTGCCACCGGCACCACCATTACCGCCTGGTACATACGCATCCGCGGCCCCAGGCTCGCCGCCAGGTCACCGTAGCCACCCTTGAATTCCAGTTGCCACAGCAAGCCCGACAGGCTCATCAACGCGGCCGGGATTGAACGCCAGAAGTGTTGATACCCGGTACGCTCGGCCGTCGGCGCGTCCAGGTGTCCGCCCAGCAGGTACGGCAATACGCTGGCGATGGCGAGCCCCATGGCCAGCCCGATCGGCCACCAGGAACAGCGTGGTCGGCGCCAGATCACTAGGACGGCTGCCGCGATAATCAAAACCACGCCCGCCAGGTGAATTTGCAGCGCGGGCCGCCACGCCCAGCAAGACCACTGCGCCGGCCCACCGGCGTCCGCGACAAAGCCAGGCTCCCAGGCCGGCATAGACTATGAACGCAGTTGGAAATAGCAGGTCCTGCGCCCAGATCCACCGGCAATACTGAATTGCCCAGGGTGCGGAGGCGAGAAACGCGGTTGCCCACCAGGCGGTAGTGCTGTCGAACCAGCGTCGTGTCAGCCAGACCGTAGCGAGCAGTGCCAGCACGTTCAGGGTGCTGATCAGCCCGAGCAGCGTGATCGGATGCGGGCAGATTCTCCAGGCCGCCCCCAGAACATATCCGAGCCCGGGCAGGTTGCAGAAGCCGCCGCTGTTGACCAGGCCGGCCGCGGGCCAGTAGCCGCCGGCAACGTCGGACGCCAGCGCACACGCGCGCGCCTGATCGTTGCAGAAGACCATCGCCTCCGGGCACACCACACGCAGCAAAATGCCACTGGTGATCACACCCAACAGCCCGGCGCGCAGCCAGATTGGCAGGGGGGGATTCGCCGGGCTGACTTGCACGTCGGTCGGTCGCACCGCGTCAATTCCCCCGCGCCAGGGCGGCTGCCCCGATTGTGCCCGCGTCCGTGCCCAGCTTGGCGAATTCTATCTGCGGAGCGTCCGGCGCAATCTTCCAGCTCTGCTCGTCAAAGTGTTTCCGGACCGGATCGAGCAATTCCGCACCCGCATTGATCAACCCACCCGCCAGCACGATGAGCTGCGGGTTCAGCAGATGTTGCAGATTCACCGCGGCGACAGCCAGGTAGTAACAGGTTTCGTCCCAGATGCGCTGCGCCAGCGCATCGCCGGCGTTTCGCGCCGCCAGCACATCACGCGCATCCAGCTCCTCCTCGTTCAGCACACGCACCTTCAGCGTCGACTCGGCCCCTGCCCGCACCGCTTCGCACAGCCGCTGCGCCACCGCCTGGGCCGACGCGTACCGCTCCAGGCAGCCGCGCTGGCCGCACGGGCACGCCCGGCCATCGGGAACGACGATCGTGTGGCCGAGTTCGCCGGCACTATCGAACGCGCCGCGCCACAACTGCCCGCCCAGCACGATCCCGCCGCCGACGCCCGTCCCGAGCGTCAGCATGACCATGTCGTCGACGTCACGCCCGGCGCCGGCCGCGTATTCGCCGTACGCCGCCGCGTTCGCGTCGTTCTCCAACGTGACCGCGAACCCGCTGCCGGCCGCAAGCTCGTCCCGCAACGGAACGTTCTCCCACCCGGGCAGGTTCGGCGCGTGATGAATGACCCCCTCCGCGTGAGACAGGGGCCCCGGCGCCCCCACGCCGACGCCGATGATCTGCGACCGGCTCTAGTCGTGCATGATCACACAACTGATCCACGAACGCCACCATTCGCGCGATGACGTGCTCACGCCCGCGGTCGGCCTCCGTCGCGATCGAATCTTGCACAACAAGCTGCGCGTCCCCATCACAGACCCCGCCCTTGATGTTCGTGCCGCCGAGATCCAGACCGATCGTGTACTCTGCTGCCATCAGCACCCGTCCTTTGCCAACGTTACTACCGGCGGCCCATCGCCTGTCTCATTCTAACCGCGGCACGCGCTCATCACTCGCCGGCCAGGTGCGGCTCGCCGTCAATCACACAGCCCTGCACGGGAATTCGTAACAGATCCGCGGGATCGCTGCGCAGCGGGTCCGTTCCCCAGATCGTCAGATCTGCCGGGGCACCCACCGCCAACGTCCCCGCCGGCGCTGCCTGGCCCCGGCACCGGGCGGCACCAACCGTGAACCCGTCCAGCACGTCCGCCACCGCCACCCGCTGATCGGGATACCACCCGCCCGCCGGCTCGCCGTGCTCGTTCATACGCAGCACGCCCGCATACAGGCTCCGCCGCGCGTCTATCGGGTCCACCGGCACATCCGAGCCACACGCCAACGTCACGCCCGCCGCCCGCAGTCGACCGTACGCATACGCGTTTCGGCTGGCCCGCGGCCAATGTTGCTCGGCAATGGGGATATCCCCCAACAGGTGCGCCGGCTGCACCGATGCGACAATTCCCAGCCGCGCCAGTCGGAGTACGTCCCGCGCCCGAATACATTGCACGTGCTCAATGCGGTGCGGCAGCAGTGGGGGGGGCAGCTTCCGCACGGCATCCAACGCGCCCAGCACATCCGCCACCGCTCGATCGCCGATCGCGTGAATCCACACGGCCAACCCGCCCTCGACCGCGGTCCGGACGTGCTCCCGCAGTTCATAGCCGGCTATCTGTGCCACCCCGCGGTACCCCGGCCGGCCCGGATAGTCCGAATACATCAACGCTGTTTGTCCGCCCAGCGCTCCGTCAGCGAACATCTTCACACCCCCGATGCTCAGCCAGTCATCGCCCAACCCGCTGCGCAAGCCCAGCCGACGAGCCGCCGGCAAATCGCCCACCTGGATAGCGTGTAACACACGCAGCCCAAGTTGACCTTTCTCGCGATGACGTTGGAGATGACCCAGCGACAGCCCGTCGTCCACGCTGTGAATGCCCACGAACCCCAGCGACCACGCATGTTCGTAGGCCGACCGCAGCGCCCGATCGATCGTGCGCCGGGCAGGTGCATCCGATCGGGCGGCCAGCTCCTGAAGCGGATCAGGCAGCAGCGTGGTCGCTGCCTCAAGCACGATGCCGGTGGGACGCCCCGATTCGTCGCGAACATACCGTCCGCCCGGCGGGTCGGACGTCTTCCGTGTCAGACCCGCTCGGCGTACGCCGGCGCTGTTCAGCCAGACCGTATGAAAATCTCGACTTCTCACCATTATCGGGACATTGGCGTCGATCGTGTCCAGGTCACTCGCCTGGGGAAAACCACGTCCCCAAAGATTATGGTTGAATCCGAGTGCCACCACCCAATCGCCAACGCGGCGTCGCCGAGCGCTTTTGCGGATTCGATCCAACGTCGCGTTGAGTGAGGACAACCCGGAGACGTCGATCGCCAATGCGCGCGACAAAGCCCAGTAAAAAAAGTGCGTATGGCAATCGGTCAGCCCGGGTGTAATCACCGCGTCGCCGAGATCGAGCACGCGGGTCTTCCTGCCACGCATCTGGCGAGCGGAGCGTGTCGTCGCAAGGCCGGCAATACGACCGTCGCTGATGATCAATGCACGTCGCACCGGTCGAGAACTATGCGAAACATACACGCGGCGGGCGTTCACAATGAGCTGTGGCGCAGTGCGAATCGGGAGCATGCCATCCATTATCGGGCCACGGTTTCCCGTGGCAACAACCCGCTTCGTTTTGGGAATCTACGCGTGAATATCGGCGCAAAAAAGAAGCGGAGCAGACAGCGACGACCGGGGTGTTCGGGCCGAAGGGAGGGGGGAGGCCGCCGCTTAGTTGCCTGCTCCGTTGTTCATGACATTATATCTGCGTAGCAAACAACATGCCAGAAACAAAACTCGTTTTAACGTTGCGCAGGGCACCTTTCCTTAACTCGGCAACGCTTCACCAGCGCGATCTCACTCATGCGCGCGCGGGTTCTTACGCACCACCATCACCCTCTCCGCCGCCATCCACGCCAGACTTTCCTGGCACCCTCTTGATTCCCTGGCCGATGAGTTCTAAGCTTGCTCACCTATGGCCGGATTACCGGCCTCTTGCCGACGTAGCTCAATGGCAGAGCACGGCTTTCGTAAAGCCGGGGTTGTGGGTTCAACTCCCACCGTCGGCTCTTATTCAGACGCGGATGTCGCCCACGCGACGCCCGCGTCTCTTTTTGAGCACGGAGATTACACTTCTTTGCGGTAAGGCCTCTTTGGGCACCCACAGGCCTCATTCGGCCACACGCCGATTGATTCGCGATATCCGTCTTGCTAATCTGTTTCATGTGCGTCGCTCGGTGTGCTGACGCGCTGGCGTTATGGGGAACCCAACTGTTCTCGGGCGTTGCCCTGGAACAACAACATGTTGCCGCCCGACACCGCGGGCGCTGACTCGGCCACGCTATACGCCCGGCCGGAGGATTTGATGAGCATTCCGATTCACCTGGGCCGTTCACGCACCGCACTCTTCATTACGCTGACCCTGCTCGCGATTTCCGCCTCCTCCTCCGTTGCAGTTGCGGAACTCGCCACGGGTGACGTCGCGGTCATTGCCTATCGGTCGGACGACCCGGATGCACTCGCCTTTGTAACGCTTGCATCCATTCCCAGCGGCACCGAGATCCGCTTCACCGATTCCGGATGGATCAGCGGCAGCGGGTTCCGCGACACCGAGGGCGGAATCATGTACACCGCCCCCTCTACGCTGCCTGCCGGCACCGTCGTTACCGGCTCAAACCCGTTCAACTCCGGCGATTGGAGCATCAACAACACCGGCGTTGGTTCCAACGGATTAATGCTCTCAACCTCAGGCGACCAGATCCTCGCATTTCAGGGGGACGCTGCCACACCAACCTTCATCTATGCACTAACCTACGACAGCACCGGCTGGAGTAACGCCACCAGCTCGAACACCACCGCTTTGCCCCCGGGAGTGTACGACGGAACCTCCGCCGTCAGTCTTGGCAGCCCCGAACGCGACAACGGGTACTATGCCGGTCCTACCACCGGCACCGCCGGTGAGTTGCTCGAGAGCATCTCCGACCCGGCGAACTGGGTCTGCAGCGACTCCACGCAAACCTGGCCAAGCTGGTCCTTCACCGTTGGTGGGGGCGGCACGCCCGTCGTCATCAATGTTGCGACCGACGACTCGAACTACGACGCCGGTGACCCCGGTGTCGTGACCGTTACCCTCGATAACGCTCCGGGTACCGGCACGCCGGCAACAATCAGCCTCAGCTCCGGCGCCTTCGACAGCTCCCCCGTGGACGTAGTTATCAGCAACCCCGATACCTCCGGCTGGGTCAGCGTGACTATGGCCAACACCGGAACCTGGACCGTCTCCGCGACGGCCGTCTCCGGCTGCACCGGCGACATCGACTCCGACTCCTTCACCGTCGCTGCCGGCCCGGTCCCTCCGGTCGCATACGCCGGCCTCGACCGCACGATCTACCTCACCGACGGCAGCATCGTCACCGAAACTCTCACGGGCGCGTCGGCCAGCGACGACAATGGCCTTACCGGCCTGAGCTACGAGTGGACCCCGGCCAGCGGAGCCGGCATCGTCACCTGGACCGATCGCACCGGACTGGTCAGCGACCCGAACGATCCCAGCAACGCTACCATCACCTTCGACACCCTCGGCATCTACACGCTCACGTTGGAGGTGACGGATCCCGATTACCAAGCCGATACGGACGACGTCGTCATTTATGTCGTTGAAGCTCCGACCAGCGACTACGACCCGCCCAGCGACTACTACGATCCGGCCCGCCCCGGCGGTGTCTGGCTCACCGGCGAAAGCCTCAAGTCTGCCCTACGCAGCATCATCTCCAGCGGACAGATCACGCGTTCGTACGACACCGCCCGCCAGTCATTGCCGTTCTACGACGAGGATCCGGAGGATCCCGAGCACATTATCCTCGTCTATACCGGCGCGTCCGTGACCGGCACCTGGGACGGCGGCACCACCTGGAACCGCGAGCACCTCTGGCCCCAGAGCCTCTACGACTACGACAGCTCCATCACCGGCGACGTGTTCAATCTGCGCGGCTGCAACCCAAGCGTGAATTCCTCACGCGGGAATTCACCCTACGGAGTCGGCAGCGGCTACTGGGACCCCGACCATGGTGCCAGCGACCGCGGCGAATGTGCCCGCGCCATGTTCTACATGGCCACACGCTACTCCCAACTGTCGCTGGTCTACGGCACCCCCGACGTCCTTGAGATGGGCGATCTCGGCGAGCTGCTCTACTGGCACTACGAGGATCCCGTCACCGACGCCGAGCGACTCCGAAATCACCTGATCTATGACTGGAATGACAACCCGAGCTACTACCAGGCCAACCGCAACCCGTTCGTCGACCATCCCGAGCTCGTCTGGAGCATCTGGGGCACCGGAGATAGCGATGCCCAGTTGTACGTCGGCTCGGCACCCGCCGGCGACGGCAGCTCATCGGCGAGCATCGACTTCGGCACCCGCATCGTCGGCGCCACGCAGCCCACGCCCGTGGGCGTCGTGCTGCACAAGCTCGGCAGTGCCCCAACCACATATGCCATCGTCACCAGTACGCCGGCCAGTTGCACGCCAACCGGACAGCGCCAAGCCTTTGCCACCGGCGTACAGTCCGTAACACTGAGCGTGGGCGTGACTTCGACCACCCAGGCCGGCTCGCAATTCGGCACCGTGATCATCGACAACACCGAGCTGACCTCGGCCGCCACTGGCGAGGGCAGTTCCGACGCCGACGACACCATCACCGTCTCCGCGCTGGTCGTTGACCATGCCGAAGCATCGTTCTCCGAAGTTGCCGACCAGGATGAGTTGACGCTCGATTTCGGCACGCTGACACCCGACAGCGGTACGTACGAGCTGAACTTCTCCGTGTACAACCTGGAGGCGGCTTCGGGCTACACCGCCGGCCTGGATCTCGACGCGATCGTGCCCAGCGGCGACACCACCGTGATTGGCACCGACCTCGCGACCTTCGCCGATCTCCCGGCTGGCAGCCAGCACGAATTCGCGGTCACGTGCGACACCAGCGCCGGAACGGGGAGCAAGGCGGCGGTTTTTGCGCTTTCTGTTTCCGATGCGGATCTGCCCGGTGCCAGCACCGGCACGTCGCTGACGCTGACCGTGACGGTCGAGATTGCGGAGTCGCTTTGCCGCGGCGATGCCAACTGTGATGGCCAGGTGAACTTCGACGACATCGACTATTTCGTCGCAGCGCTCATAGCCGAATCGAACTGGAACGCCCTGTTTTCAGGGTCTCCGCCGTGCTCCTACTTCAGCAACGATTGCGACGACAACGGCATCGTGAACTTCGACGATGTTGATCCGTTCGTCGCGGCGCTCACGAGCGGCGTGTGCATCGAGTAAGTTACGCGCGGCGCCGACAGCCAACGAACGCTCCGGAGCCGGCTCTAGTCATACAACTTTTTTAAAAAAAAGCGCTTGCATCCGACCACTGATCTAGCGCAAGATTACTGCACGCGGTTGGTTTGAACGCGTGTACAACAGAACATCATGGCGACTCGCCACGCGGGTCGCTGCCGAAGATGGAAGGTCCCCTCGCGCCACGGCTAGACCTTCCATCTTTTCTTTTGCACTTCGGCTTACTGCTTCCCCTCGTCATCCTCGTCCATCTCCCGCCGCGCCCGGCGCTTGGCTCGGCGCAGACGTGACAGATAATCAGACTCGGATTGCGGCGGCTTGTGACTGCTGGGCTTGCCGCTGACGGGACGGTCGGGACCGGCGCCGTCCAGCTCACGCGTCGACCGTTCCGGCGACGTCGGCGTCGGGACGGAACGCTTGGGTGGGGGGGCGGCTTCGGTTGACGGCTCGCCCTGCGCCGGACGCTGTTGTTCACGCAGCCGATCACGCGTGCCCCGCAGCGTCGTCAGCACCGCCGCTGTTTCCGCCTGCGGCCGACCACGCCCGGCCATCTCCGCCAGCCGATTACGCAGCATCTTCAGCGGGTTCAGCGCAATCCGCCGAACCGCGACGTCCAGCAGAAACAGCACCAGCATCCAGTGCAGCAGGCTCTCCCACAGCGGCCGCCGGGTTTCCACCGGCGGCAGACCGGCACGATCAAAAACGCGGTCAGCCTGGTCAGCACCAAGCAGCCGCCCATCCGTGCGCGCGCTGATCTCGCTCAGCAGCGGAACGTTGGCGGCGAGCTGGGCGTACTCCGGCGAATACGCGATCGACAACCCGGTCTGGAGCGTGCCCGAGCTGGCCTCAGCCCCGCGGCCCATCGCATAACGCAAGCTCAGGATGTAATTACCGCGATCCCGCGCATCGAACTCCGCCTCATAGCGACCCGGCCCGGTCTGCGTAAGCCGCAACGGCGTAGCATCATCTCCCGGACGAACCAGCCGCCCGGCCACCTCCATGAAATTGATCGCGTCCGCGTTCTTGTCCACCGCGTCGATACGCACGACCGCCTTCCCACCACGCGTCGTCGTCGTCAGGTCAAACGCCGATTCGGCCGACTGACGCGACGACCACCGCACCACCTGCGCCCAGAACTTGGTGAACTTCGGCCAGGAGGTCCAGTCCGGCCCCCAGCGCGGCCACATGCCACTGGTAAACGCAACCGTCTTCCCCAGGCCGGCCTGCCAGTGCGCCAGGATCGGATCGTCAGCATCTTCCGACGGGTGCACGATCGGCACCGTCGCCAGTTCGCGCGGCGTTGCCAGCACATAGCCCCGTAGTTGCGGCACCGCCTCGCCGGCAATACCCACGACCAGCGGCGACAGCGGGTCGGCGACCTGCGGCTGGAACACACCCTCCTGCACCAGCTCCCGCCGGATCTCACGCGATTCCTTGATGAAGATCTGCGGCAGCTTGCTGACGTCGTGCGTGCGGTAGAAACGTCCGCCCGTCGCTTCGGCAATATCGTTGGCCATCTTTTCGTTGATGAAGTGGCCGCCGTAGCCGATAGCGATCGTCGAACAGGTAATCCCGTGGGCCTTCATCTTGCGGATCAGATCAGGACGCGGCTCCTGCGGATCAAAATCGGATATCACGATCATGTGCTTCGGGCCGACGTCGCGCCGCGCGGCAAGAGCGTCCACGCCGGGACGCATCACCTCGTCCAGATCGGGCAGATCCCCCATGCTCATCTTCTTGATAGCGCTGACGATGTGGGCCCGATTTCCCACCGGCTGGAGCGGAACGACCCAGTGCCCCTGCTGATCGCCGAGCCACTGCCAGGCAAGGATGCCGACCAGGTCGCGAGCGGAAAGCGTCTTGACGGCCTCGATCGCGCAGCGCTCGCCTATGTAATTGCCCCGCTCGATCTCGCAGGCGTGCATGCAGAGCACCAGCGCACCCTTGATGAACTGCTTCTTGTGCTTGATGTCAAACGCGACCGGCATAACCTCTTCGACTGGGCTGCCGAGCCACCCGCCGGCGCCGAACGAGTCTTCCCCCCCGAGCATGATCAGCCCGCCGCCGAGGTCACGCACGTACGTGGCGAGCGTTTGCTTCTCTTCGTCACGCAGATCGCCGGCCGCAACGTTGTTGAGTATCACGACCGAGTAGTCCAGCAGGCGGACGTGATCGATCGGCGTTGCGCCGGCCACATCAACCACGCAGACGAACTTCTCCGTCTCGAGCGCGCGGCGCAGTATCTGTGCGGAAGATGGATCAGACGTCGCGTCCTGGGCACTGGTCAGGATCAGCACCTTGCCCTGCCCCGAGACCACCGTGAAAGCCCGACCCTCGTTGTTCTCGACGATCGTGTCGGCGGCGGTGTCGTCAGGCACAAAACGCGCCTGAAAGCGGTGCGGGCCGGCCGCACGCAGCGGGATCGGTATCTCGCGACGATTCGGCCCCGGTTGTAGCTCAACCGGATACCCGGCCCCATCAGCACCGCCGTTGAGATCAACCAGCGTATCGTTGTGATACAGCAGGATCTTGCCACTGATCTGCCGCTGTGAACGCAGCACCATTTGTAGATTGATGGTCTCGCTCGTGGTGGCGGTAGCCGGGGCCTTGAGATCCTCAAAAACGACCTCGTCGCGATGTTCATACTCCACCGGCAGCACGTCGAGCGGAACGCCGGCGGCGGCGTACTGCTCGGCCTCGTCGAGGACAGAGCCGCTGTTTTCGTTGCCGTCGCTGATCAGCACCACCCGGCCGGCCGAATCGGACGGCAGCAATGCCAACCCGAGCCGGGCGGCGGAGGCAATGTCGGTCTGATCAGGGTGGTAGGGCGCTGGCACCTGATCGAGCGCCAGCGCACTCATGGGCAATTGCTCAACGTCGGCAGTGCCGTTAAACGCGATCACCCCGATGCGGTCGTTCAGTGGACGATGGTCAGCGGACCGCGTGATGAACCTGAAGGCCTCGCGCTGAAGATCTTCAGGGATACTGCGCGAGCGATCGAACAGGTAGACGACGGTGAGGTCGTCGATCTTGCGCGTGTGTTGCATGCCCGCCAGGGATAGCACCATGACGGTGACCACCAGCACGCGCAGAATGATGGCCAGCGTCCGGCGCACCAGGCCGAGCCCGGACATCGAGCGCATCGCCACGAGCATCAGCAGTGGCAGAACCGCCAGCAGAACGAGGTAGCCAGGCGTTTCGAATCGCAGCGCCAAGATCAGCATTGATTACTCCGCGCATAATCTACCACACAAGTGCGCCCCAGCGGAATGCCCGACTGGCCTCAGTCAGAGACCGGGTGTGATGATGACCGCCCCCTCACCAGTGTGATTGTCCGGCCGGCCCAAGCACCTGCACGCGGTTGTTGCCGGAATCGACGATATAGATTTGCCCACTCGTACCGACCGCGACGTCCCAGGGATAAGCCAGGTGGCCGGCTTCGCGCCCGGCCGTGCCCCAGGTACCAAGCGATTTACCAGCGGTGCTGAAACGCTGCACACGATTGCTGCCATACTCCGCCACGATCAACGTGCCGTCACGAAGCCAGGCGAGCCCGTAGGGAAAACGCAACTCGCCTGCCTCGGAGCCACTCTGCCCAAAGGTGCACAGTAGTTCGCCATCGGCTGAGAACTGGCAAACGCGGTGATTACACGCGTCGGCAACCCAGAGCGTCCCGTCCGGCCCCGCCAGCAGGCTCTGAGGTCGCCGGAGACGAGCCTGTTCCGGACCGTCGGCGTCGCCAAAACTGATTTCGAATTCCCAATCGCTGTTAAATCGACTGATGCGATCATTGCCCCCATACTCACCCACGTAGATCTTTCCGTCCGCAAAAACAGCGACGTCGGTAGGGAGCAGAAACTGTCCGGGAGCGCTACCACGCGTGCCATACGTGTGCAGCAGCTCGCCATCGGGCGAGTACACCAGCACGCGTGAGTAGTGCGTGTCAGCTACAAAGACCCGCCCGTCAGCCCCAATGCCAAATCCCGTCGGCTTGCCCGCAGTCGAGGCCGGCATGGCCCAGTCGAGCTGAAACTTCCCGTCCGGCGAGAACCGTTGGATGCGGGCCGATTTATCGACGACATAAACCCGGCCGGCACCATCAACCTCCGCGGCACGCGGATAGCTGAACTCACCCGGACCGAGCCCCGTACAACCGAATATCAGCTCAACGCGAGCGGCGGATTGATCGTCCGCACCGCTACAGCCGCCGGCGATCATCGTCGCGATCGCGACGAGTACGAAACACACGCTGGAGCCCCGGCAGGTCATCCCGCCGGACGAGCACCCTGGCTGCGGCGAAAGTCCTCCTGGGCGGCACGCAGCGCAGCGAGGACCTCCGCAACGCTGGTATACCCTTCGCCGCGGACGAGCAGCTTGCCTGCCGGTGTCACGACTGCCCAACCGGGGACTTTGCGGATGGAAAACTCCCGAGCCAGCGTTCTGACCCAGAAAAATTCGAGCGGGATACTGACCATGTCGTTGGTCAGCCCGCGGACCTGCGAATCCTTGAGAACCTCCTCTTCGAACCGTGCGCACTCGGCCGAGTACCAGTCGCGGAAGTAAACAAACGTGAGCTTTTTCTCACGCTCGGCCTGCACCAGCCCGTCCTCGTAGCTGGTGAAGCGCCAGTTGATCCCGGGCTTGCCGCCGCAGCCGCTGCTGAGCACGGCCGCCGTCGCCAGCACGGCCAGTGAAACCAGCCGGGCCAACGGCCACGACCTGGTCCGAAGTATCCCCGCAAGCTCGCGGGCGGAGCATGAGACGGAACGTCTGCTGATGAACTTGTTCACTTGCGTTACCTGTAGTCCGGTTCCTGGATCTGGTCCGCAAGTGATAACCGATCACCTGCTCCCGTACCAAGCTCAAGCCGACTGTAACCGGCCCAGAACCCCTGTAGCGCCGGCTTCAAACCCGCCATTCATGCCGGCCACAAACCAAGCGCCACAGTATTGAAATCGTTTCCAACCCGACAGCTTGTGCTTTTTGTCGGCCTCGTCAAGCCGGCGCGGGGCAGCAGCCTGTTTTCCCCCCGACCCATCCCCACGCACCGATTGCATTCCCGCCCCCTTGTTCTCACAATGTTCTTCCGCTCGGGAATAGTCCGATACTGTCATCGTCTCGACTCCCGGCATCGTCGGCACGGCCGGCCACGGCTGGCATCCAGCAACACCATGCCGGCCCGGGGCCTGAAACGGGGGCGAGCGGAGTTCGTCGTAATGAGTGCAGCCCAGCCAATTGACCCTGACGAACTCGACGGAGCATTGGAACGCCTGCTCGCCATCTCCGGCCGCGGCGACCTGGCCACGCCAATGCAAATTCGCTCCTTCAAACGCTTCGTCGAAGTTTGCGGCCTGAGCTGGGAGGGGTTTCGAGTAGGCCCCGTAGCCGCGCCACGTGGCCTGTGTCTCAGCTTGCTTCTCCCGGGACGCACCGCCGTCATCCTGCTACCACAGCCAGAAACCGACCACACCGGCCAGCGCCTGGCCCTCGAAGCCAGCCTGACAAGCCTCGAGCCGCGCCAGTTGAACTTCGCCCAGACGCTGGTCGAGCTCGAGAACGACGGCCGACGTGAGTTGCTGGAGGAAACCGGGTTTCAATATCTGGCACCGCTCGATTACCTCGAACGCGACGTGGTCTACCCCTGGACGGACACCCCAACCGACGACGCTGCCGAATGGGTACGTTACAGCAATGAAACGCACGAGCGTTTCGCGCACGTTTTAGCGGGGACCTACGTAGACAGTGCTGATTGCCCGGAGTTGGCCGGCCTGCGCACGTCGGACGACGCCCTCGCGGCCCACCGAGCGAGTGGCCCGTTTGATCCCGACCTCTGGGAATTGGCCCACACCGCAAGCGGCGATGGGGGCTGCTTGTTACTCAGCCGAACCGTTCAGCCGCAGGTAGCCGAAATCGTTTACGTCGGAGTCCGGCCGGAATGGCGCGGGCAGGGCCTGGGTAGCCTGCTCATCCAACGAGCCCTGGAGCGTTGCCGGACGTTGCGCCAGCGACGGCTCACAACGGTCATGGATGCGCGCAACACTGCGGCGCAGGCGCTATATGCGCGCTTCTCATTCGACACCCTCTGCCGGCGTAACGCCTGGCTCTACCGGTGGAGCGCCGCAAAACGCTTCCAATGAGTTGTCGGCACTCGCGGTAAACGCTGTGAACAACCTGTGAATCCAGGATATTTTTTCGCGCCGCACTTACTACAGCTGCGCGGGTTACGCGTCTGACATGTGTTTTGTGTGAAGCCGCCCATTGCAGCACGTTAAGGCGCGCGGTAGTATCGGACTGACAGGTGGACGTGAGGGACACAGTCACGAGCAACCCGAACGATCGCATCTAGATCGGTAAGTAGTAACAACTTTCAGCTTTCAGGGATCGAGGTGAACCGTGGAACAAACGGCAGCGGAGAAGGTCTGCACCATCCGAGAGCGAATCGCCAACCGGATTGGGGACAACCGCTACCGTACCTGGTTTGGGGGCTCGACAGAATTCGAACTCGATGGTGAGCGACTCGGCGTACACGTGCCCAACGCCTTTGTCGGAAACTGGATCAGCGCAAACTTCCTCTCGCAGTTGGAGGAAGTAACACGCGAGGTCCTCGGCGGCGAGCCACGCGTTCACGTCCGCATTCATGAAAACGGCAATCAGGATGGAGACGGGGTGGAAAACGAATCTAAGATCGATGCGGGGCGTAAGTCCGGGCAAACCGGCGATTCACGTAGCAGCCTGGCCGGCCGGCCGGCCGATGCGCGGCCCACGCTGCGCGGCGAGCTGGCCACGTTCGTGGTCGGACCGTCGAACGAGTTGGCCTTTTCGGTCGCGTCCGCGGTCATGCGCAATCCTGGCAGCTCTTTCAAACACCTGGTCATTCATGGCGGTTGCGGCCTCGGCAAAACACACCTCTTGCAGGGCTTGTGCAACGGCCTGTCGCGCGCTCGGCCCGACTTGCAGTGGATGTACCTCTCCGGCGAGGAGTTCACCAACGAGTACATCTACGCCCTGAAGTCCGGGCGCATCGATTTCTTCCGTTCACGCTTCCGCAACGTCGACCTGCTCGTGCTCGACGACATTCACTTCCTCGCCGACAAGAAGGCGACCCAGGAGGAATTCCTCCACACCTTCAACGCCATCGACGCGACCGGCAAGGCGGTGGTACTCTCGTCCGATCGCCACCCGCGTTCGATCACCAAGCTTTCCGAGCCGCTGATGGATCGCCTGATCGCGAGCATGGTGGTGCGGATCAACGCGCCCGACTATGCCACCCGGCGTGAGATCATCACCCGCCGGGCGGCGGCCATGTCGTGCGAGCTGCCGGAGGACGTGCTCGATTTCCTGGCCCGCAGCATCTCGCGCAACGTCCGCGAGCTGGAAGGGGCCCTGTACAAGTTGGCGGCCTACGCCTCGCTCACGAAGGACCCGATCTGCGTGTCGTTGGCGCAGAAGGTTGTCGAGGATTACGTCGTCGCGACGCGTCCGCCGGACGCCGGCGAGATTGAGTTGGTCGTCGCCAAGCATTTCGGCGTAACGCGTGAAGCGTTGCATTCGGCCTCGCGTGATCGCACGGTGACCCAGGCTCGCGGCATGGCGATGTATCTGGTTCGGAAGCACACGCGTATGAGTTTCCCGGAGATTGGCCGGGCCATGGGAGACAAGCAGCACTCGACCGTTTTGATGGCGGTTCGCCGTATTCAGGAACTGATTGACCGGGACGGCGCGGTCACGTGGAGGACGCCTGCCGGCATGCAGGATGCGCCCGCACGCGGCGTGCTCGACACACTCGAGCAACAGCTAGTGCGGGGGCAGGACGTGTCCTGAGGGGGGGGATCAGGCCGCGCAATTGGGCGTCACGTCGGCGGCAAGGAGGCCGCCGTCTTTCTTTGCGCCCCGCCGGCAGATTTCATGAGAAGTCTGTGAGGGCAAATACCGGGGGAAAACCAACTCCGCACATCGGGTTTCTCTCCTTCGTCCATCTCCCCGTGTGGGGATCTTCGTTATCGGAGAGTGGAGCTGCGGATCGGCGGCGCTCAGAGCCGTCGATGGCCGCGCCCCCGGACATTCCGGATTAACGTTGACTTCCCGGATTCTCGGGTTCATACTTATAGGGTCTTGGGGGCACTTCAGTGCGGTTGTGGAGGGCAGCCCCGGGGCGTTGACAGGGTAAAGGTGTAATCATGAATCGGTTGATTGTTGCGTTCGTGGCGGCGACAGCGGTTGTAGGAGCGTTCTCGGCACCAGCTGCGATCGGTGAGGAGTACTGGATCGCGTGGGAGGGGGACGACTTTCCGGAGAATCAGGGCTGGACGCGCGAGTACGGGAATTGGGACGGCCCGGGGCAGGGGCAGGCGAATCGGACGTTGTATGACGGCATCCTGACCATCGACTCGCTGCATGACCAGGGGGTGTACGATTTCTACGAGATAGTACAGCCGGGGCAGATTGACCCGGGGCCGGGGGAGATGTTCGTGATGGAGTGGTCACTGCGCGTGGAGGAGGTGGATCCGTCTACTCCCATTTATCCGTATGATCCCGGCGTGGACATGCGCAGCGATGGAAACTACGAATTAGGACTTGCCTTCGAGACCGATGGCTTCTACAGCGAATTCGAATACATCGAATTTGACCTGGATATGAGCGTCTGGCACGAGTTTCGCGTTGTTTCTTTCGATATGCGTAACTACACGCTATATGTGGACGACACGTTGGTGTACACGGGATCGTTGGAAGACGGCTTTTTCAATTCGAGCGCGGCCTGGGGCGACGGGACACAGGGCAACGCCAGCCTGCATCACTGGGACTACTTTCGTTTTGGCGTTGTGCCGGAGCCTGGCTGCTTATCCTCAGAGTTAGCATCGGATCCTGTGGTAAGTGAATACAAGCTGGAGCGTCCTCCAAGTTTGTTTCCAGATCTTCTTTCAGAAGAGAAGCCCGACGGCTACGACAACGACAAGACGCGGCGGCGTCAAGCGGCCGGATCCAGGTGAGCGGAAGTACGTGTACATCTGGGCGGACGGGATCTAGCTGAAGGTTGGTCCGGGTTCGGAGAAGGCGTGTCTGGGGAGGGCAGCCCTGGGGCTTTAACAGCAGAGGTGTAATCATGAATCGGCTGATTGTTGCGTTTCTGGCAACGGTAACGCTTGCGGGAGCGTTTTTGGCTCCGCCGGCGCTGGGCGAGGAATACTGGATCGCGTGGGAGGGGGACACATTTCCCGAAGAGGGCGAGTGGAGCCGGTTCTACGGCAACTGGGACGGCCCGTGGCAAGGACAGGCCTACCGAACGTTGCAGGACAACATGCTGACGATCGACTCGCTTTACGACCAGGGCGTGTTCGACTTCTATTGGATCGAACGCCCCGGCGCGATCGATCCGGGGCCGGGGGAGGTCTTCGTGATGGAATGGGCGTTGCGCGTGGAGGAAGTGGATCCGAGTCACCCCACCTACCCGTATGATCCCAGCACAAGTGTGTTCAGCAACGACTCGTTTGGTTTTAACCTGGAATTCAGCGTCGATTGTATTCAGAGTGGTTTCGAGCATGTCGTTTTACCGCTGGACATGACCGTGATGCACGAGTTTCGAATGGTTTCGCCCGACATGCGTACGTATGACCTGTACGTCGATTCGGTGCTGTTTCA
The DNA here is from genome assembly GCA_963666925.2 of Phycisphaerae bacterium. Classification (GTDB taxonomy): domain Bacteria; phylum Planctomycetota; class Phycisphaerae; order UBA1845; family Fen-1342; genus JANQFV01. The sequence goes on from CAXXTC010000009.1 coordinate 133,433, forward strand.
CAGCGGAGAGTTCATCGATATTCCATCAGATTCTTACGTCGGCTGGGGAGACGGCGTGCAGGGCGTCGCGAGTCTGCACGAGTGGGACTACTTCCGCGTCGGGGTTATTCCAGAAGTCGAGGAGATTCCTTCCGCTCACAGTGGTCTCGGCGTTGTGCCGGACCAAGCATATCTAAGACCAGTTAGAAAAGGAGAACGACGATGAAGACAGCGATTCTGATGTTGGCTTTGGTTATGGCATTGGGCCTGATATGTTCAGCCAGTGCGGAGAACTACATCGAGAAGTGGGGAGGCAGCGGCACCCAGTTCGACATCAATCAAGAGGCTAGGAGGATCACCATTACTGGCGCCGGCGAGTACAAGTTCCAGGCAACGGATGGTGCCGGATTGGGCCAGATTAATGAGATTACTGTCCAGAACGGCGTGACTGGCAACGTAACCATCTACGTCGAACGGAGTACGGACGACGATTCGCCGGGCGCGGCGAATGTCCTCGAGTGCAACCTGTCCTCCATTACCGCGAACACGACCATCGCCGAGTTGCGGATCACTGGGAACCTCGGTGCAAACGGGGCGACGGTGGCGGACAATCTCGCCGGCCCGCTGGTCGCGTACGACATTCTGAGCGCGATCGAGTTGGATATCCTGGACGGCGACATCACGTGCAACACGATGCGCGATCTCACCGTCAGCGTCGAAGCTCGCGCCGGCAACGACATCACCATATCCGGCTCGTACGGTGCCGCTTACACTATGGACCTCACCGGGAGCCAGGATACGATACTCATCGAGGGCTTCCTCTACGGCAACATTTACATGGACGGTAGCCTGGAAGTACTCGATGTCGGCTACTTCTACGGCGACGTTTCCGTTAGTCGCGACCTTGGACGACTAACCGTTGACGGGAGTTTCGATGGCCAACTCGAGGTGGAGCGTGACCTGGAGTGGTTGCATGTCGGTTTCGATATCGACGGCGTCATCAAGGTGGGTGGTGATCTCCTTGCCACACACCTCACCGGTGGACTCGGCCAGGACGGTATGCTGATGGTGAACGGTGATCTGTACGAAGTGGTAATCGAAGAAGACCTCGCTGGGCTGTTCGCGGTTAATGGATCGCTCATCGACGTCCTCGGCGATTCCAGGGAGGTGGAAGTATACGGGGAGATCACATCAACGGGCGCCTTGGCCATCGACTACGACGGCTACGACAGTGGTGACGGCTGGCAAAGCGGGGCCGTGGTCTATCTGTACAATCCGGTCGGCGCCACTAACGCGCTCACTGGGAATTCACCCGCGGAACACGTGTATGAGATCACCGAGTGCGTGGCCGATATGGACAACAACGGCGCGGTGAACTTCAACGACGTCGACGGTTTCGTGGCAGCCACGGTGAGCCTCGCCAACTACGGCGCGTTGTACCCCGGCCTGCGTGGCAGCGCGCTGTATCACGGCGACATGGACCGTAGCGGCGTGATCAATTTCGACGATCTCGACCTGTTCATCGACTGCGTTGTCGCCGGCGGATGCCCAACTTCTGCGGGTGCGTGCGGCGGCGATGGCAAGGGCGGTCGTTCACCAGCTCAGATGGCAGCGGCGCTGGCGGGCGGTGTAGCGCCGGAGCGGCAAGCGCTGTTGGCCGAGATCATTGCTGATCACGCGACGCGTCAGCGGACTGCGGCCGACCAGGCGTACTGGGATGCGGTCTGGACGGCGCTGACTGATTAGGCCTGGCGCTATTGTGAGCCGATTCCCGGGGGCGAAACGGGTGGGATCGGGGTTTCTTTTGAAAGAGTAACGGTCGGACGCGCATCGGCGGGATTGTTGCGCCGATAGTACGAGGCCGATGCGGGCTGGGGCGGCGTGGTGCGCATGCGCGTTGCGTGCCCCTCCCCTTTGATTCGCCTCCCCCGTGCCGAGGGAGGCGAATTCGGCGGCGGCAGCTTTATTCCCCGCCCCTGTAACCCCCCGCGAACCGCCGTATAATGCCCCCCTGGTTCTGCTTATCCGTGTGGCGCGGCGCTGGACGCCGCCACATTTCGATCAGGAAGGTCACGTATGAAAAGCCGAAAGGGCACGCGCTGGTGTTGTCTCATCCTATCGCCGGGCCTGCTGCTGCTTGGCGGCTGCCTGTCGGCGGTGGAGCAGGGCGTCGATCTGCTCTTCTCACCCGGCGCAGTCGAAAACGCCCTTGTCCTCCCATATCGGGCCGTGTCGGCACTGCTGGGAGTCTGACGTGGACCGGCAAATGCCTCCGCCGCCGGTGCTGAACGTCCGCGCCCGCGACGGCACCAAGCTGCGCGTGCCGCTCGGACGCCAGCCGGTCACGCTTGGCCGGGCCGACACCTGCGACGTCGTCCTGCGCGACGACGGCGAGGTCTCACGCGAGCACGCCCAGATCTGGGTCGACGAACGCGGCCAGGTCGTCGTGCGCGACTGCGGCTCCAAAAACGGCACCCGCGTCGACGGCGGCGATTCGTTCCGCGACGAAGCCCACGCCGCTTTTCGGACCATCGTCATCGGCGAATACGAAATCCGCGTGCACGGCGTCCGCACGCTCGCCGCTCCGACCGGCCCCGACGTACGCTTCGTCCCGGATGCACCGACCCAGGTCGACGGAGTTGGCTGCGGGGGCTGATGAACGTGTCCAAACGCTACGTGATTCACGCGGCGGCGTACAACCTGGGGGTGATTCTGCGGAAGTTGTTGGGCGTGGGCACGCCACGGAGCCTGCAGGGCCGGGCCGCCGCGGCCATCGCCTGGGCTCTGTGCCGCTGGATCACGGCCCGCACCGCGGACATGCGCCACCCACGGCGGACACCGATGCGCCTCACGCTCAGCTTGCCCCAATTCGCCGCAGCGTAGCAAAACGCCAGTTGTCCAACGGGCTGTTAGGCCTCGCGTGCAGTGACGGGCGGTGGGGCGACGCTACGTGTCAGCGAATATGACGGCGAAATGGAAGGGATCTCAGATCGTCGGCATTCCGGGCCGTGGACTTGTTACACTGTAGAGGAGTTGATCACGTCAGAGGGTGCGTCGGTGGAGGATGATACGATGAGGCGGCGAACGGTGTACTTGTGCTATGTGCTGGTGGCCCTGGTGTTACTACCTCGTAGCGTGGGCGCGCAGGAGACACCCTGGTGGGATGACTTCCCGCGCATCGTTCAGACGGATTCCATTTCCGCGATGGCGTTTCTGAACGGCAGCGTTGGTTTTACCAGCGCCCAGTGTGATCCCGGTTGGGCGACTTATGGCCAGATGATCACGACCACGCCTTCGCTCATGACCCAGTTCCACAACGCTGGGTACAAGAATATCGGTTACTTTGAGACGTTTGGTCAGAGCATGTGCTTCATCGCCGAACTGGGTGAGCACGGGAGCGGCGACTTCACCCCGATGCTGCATTCGTTCTGGAATTGGCAAAACTATGGCGGCGGTACGATCGGTTGGGTGGGCGTGCACAACTTTTTCGATGACGAAGCGTTTGCCCAGCCGTATACACGCACGCACCCGATCTACGGCGGTGTGACGATGGACTACCCCGACGGGACCGTCGCAACCGGGTATATTGGCGATCCGACCGACCCGCGCAACAGTCGCATTTACGATGCCGCTGGCTCCAAGGACATCCTCGGCGGGCTGAGTCTCGACCCGGACTATAACGACATCGTGAACTATATTGACTCCGATACCGGTCAGCCCTGCGGCCCGCTAGACGGACTGATTTACATTCCCGAGGACGATCAATACGCCGGTCTGTTCAGTTTCTGCAAGGACTCGGCGTGTCCGATGTGGATTGACTTCACGTACGCCTCAACATTGATGGCTGCCAATGCCGCGCTGGATGGTATGTGGACCGACAACTACAGCGCGTGGGACAGTCTCGGCAACCCGCCGGTTAAGCGCGCCTTCGGCGACTGGTCGGTAGCGCGGTTTCGCGATTACCTCAGCGCCAACTTCACGCCGACCGAGCTGACGACGATGGGTGTCACGAACGTGGCGACGTTCGATATCCGCACGGCGTTGCGCGATCAGGCAATCATATGGGGCTGGGACGGCTCGGATCTGGATTCTTCGATCTGGCTGGATGCCGGGTGGCTTGATGAGATTCTCTGGCGAACCTACCTGGTTTTTAAACGTCAGGCCGGAACCGAGGCGCTGACCGGATACTACAACGCGGTCAAATCTGCTGCGTCCCAGGCCGGTATCGACGAATTCCTCGTCTGCGGAAACGACATTCCGGTCTTCAGTCTCGGCTGGGTGCGTGGCGACCTGGACATGGTCAGCACCGAGATCAGCGCCAGTTCGAACCAATGCAGCGGTGAGCGTGGCTTCATGATTCCGCCGCTGGGGCGTCTCGCTTCCTTTTACAAGCTGGCGCGCGAGCACGCCCAGAACCGCTTCGTCAACGTTTGGCTCTACATCAAAGGATACGAGACGGAACTGGCGCAGACGGGCGTCAGCACGGCGATGTACTATGAGATGCTTGCGGCTCACACGCTGCCGATGTTCTACCCGCTGCCCGGGGGCGAGAACGTCGTCGCCGGTACATCGGCCGGCAACGCTGCATTTTTCGACTTCGTGGAGCAGGTGGCGCCGATCTACGGCACACGCGCACCGCTGGAAGAGATCGGGGTCTATTACTCCTCGTCGACGCTCCTGTCACGCTTAACGCTCGGCGGATGCCTCAACTACGCCAACCAGCCGCACCAGTTCGCGGTTTGGGGCTGGGGGACGGCGCTCGGCGAGTTGCACTACCAGTACCGCATACTTCCCGAATGGAAGCTGACCGCCGATCAACTGGCCGACCTGCGCGTCTTGATCATTCCCGACGCAGACGTCTTCACTAATGAGGACGTGACCGATGTTCTGAGGCCCTGGGTCAACGCCGGCGGTCTCCTGATTGTCACCGGTGTAAGCGGTCGATTGTCTGGTGAACAGGGCCAGTTCAGTGCGTATGAGGGAGACTATTCGCTTGCCCTGCTAACCGGAGTCCCTGATATCAATGGGGCTCCTGAAGAGCAGACGCTAGTGCAGGGCGCCGGCCTCGTACATTACATCCGCGAGAACATCGGCCTGGAGTATTTCAACGCCGACACGGGCCGCCCGTCGCTGCTGTGGAAATTCGCCCACGCGATGGACACCGTTCTCGCCGGCCGCGATCCTGTGACGCTGATCCCGGGAGCCGGCGTGCCCAGCACGGTCGGTCTCACGGTGCACCAGGACTTTGCGACCCGGCGACTGTTCGTGGACGTGAACAACTTCGACATCGACCCGTCGACTGACACAATGACCGATACGGGCATGCTCTTGTTCACGGTTGTCCTGCCAACCTGGATGGCCGATTGCACGCTTACCGTCAGCGTGGTCTCGCCGGATTCACCCGCCCCCAACGCGACTATCAGCACCACCGGGGAGGGCGTCGTCGATGTCATACTCGATTCTGTGCACTACTACGCGAGCGTAATCATCGGTCCCGGGAGTCAGGATGATACCGACGGAGATGGGGTCGTCGATGCCTGCGATCTATGTCCGGATACCGAGCCGGGCGTGCCGGTCCGTGACGACGGTTGCCCCTGGTTGCCCCCCGACGATACGCTGCTGTTCCACACCACCGGCGGACCGCTCGATGGGCTCTGGGCGCTGTCGTACACACAGCTTTCGCCGCTCCCGTTCTACAGCGGTGACCCGATCTCGGGTGGGTACGCGGTGTTCAACGACGCCACACTGACTCCCAACCCCAATCACACCTGTGTCGGCGATGTCAACGGCGACGGCATCGACGATCTGGTGACGATTGGCCTGGACGCCAGCGCTAACGAGCAGGTTTTCCTGGGACGTGTCACCGGCGTCGATCCCAGCGGCTTCGGCGATCTCCTTGAGCCCAGCCCTTCGCAAGGTTGGCCGAACAACGCGCTCGGCGTGGGCCCCGACCACTACGCCTTCTTCCTCGGAGATGTCGACGGAGACGGCCGGGACGACGCCATCGCCGTCCGCGATTGGGGCGACGGTACGATGTTCTGGGAAGCGTACAACTCCGGCGTGAATGGCCTGACGACGACCAATGGGAGTAGCTGGTCGCCGGCCGGTAATGTGAGCAACGCGCCGCTGGTCGGCGATTTCAACGGCGACGGACGGACCGACATCGCCCAGCGGCTGAACATCGGCACGCTGGACTTGATCATGGTCTGCCTGAGTGCCGCCGATGGCAGCGGCCTGATTCCCAGCCCATCGATTACAGACCTCGTCCAGGGCACGACTGGGGTTGCCACCAATTACATTGCTACGCTGGTCGGCGACATCAACGGCGACGGGATCGATGACATTGTGACGGTTGACGACTACTTGGGTACCGGCGAATACCTTTGGGTGGCTGACCTGACCGGCCCGGACGACACCCCGTCTGGCTTCGCGATCGGCGCCGGCGGTAAGAGTTGGATCTCCCCGTTCATCGACTCCGACCCGCCGTCCACGTTACGCGTGCCGATGTTGGCCGACCTCAACGCCGATGGCTATGACGATCTGGTCGAGTACCGCGAGTTCCCCGATACGGTCAATCCGGGTGGCGATACATTCGGCCAGTGGCTGGTCGCGTACACCGATCCCGCGACCGGTGACTTGTTCAGCAGCGTCTACAACGAATCGGGTACGATCATGCTTAACGCCAACCAGAGCGGCAATCGCCCACTGGTGGGCAAGTTCCGCGCCCACGTGGCGTGCGGCTACCCGATGTACGATACGGATGGCGACGGAGACGTTGACTTGATCGACTTTGCCCCGTTTGCGGGCTGCTTCACTGGTGCCGGTGGTACGGGGGTTCCGCTGCTGGTTTGTGCGTGCTCCGATGTTGACAGCGATGATGACACCGACATTGAGGACTTCGCCATTTTCTCCACCTGTATGAACGGACCGGACGAAGCACCAGGCGACGAGTGTCCGTAGCCGCCTCGGCGTGAGGATAGATATGGATGTGCCCTGCGGATTCGGGCACACCCACTCGACCCAGTTCTTCCTCGTCTTCGGTTACCGGGGCTTGTTCGTGGCAATCTTCGCACGGACGTGGATCAGGCCACGAACCTGATCCACGTCCCGGAGTTGGATCCAGAAGGTGCGTCGCTGGCGGTCCGCCTTGGAAGCTGCGCTGCTGGGTTACAGGCCCGAATTGGCGTTCACAGCGACAAAACCGCTGGACCAATTGCCAAACAATGAGGCGCCCGATTCTCCAGTGCGGATGGTATAATGGGGCAAGCTTTGCCCCCATACGGTAGCACCCATCGGATCGGGTCTCGCACAGGAGGACAGAAGATGCACGTCCAGGTGTCGCGAATCGTTTTGGCTTGTGTGGTCACCGTGATCGTGTTGCCGCAAGCGGTCGTCTTGGCGCAATGGTCGCCAAACGCGGCCGATAATTTGGCCATTGCTGACCGGACGGGGGAACAGGTGCAGCCCAAGGTCTGTGGCACCAGTGACGGCGGGTGCTATATCAGTTGGTTCGATAACGCCGCCGGCGGGTACGACGTGTTCCTCCAGCGGCTTAGCCCGGGCGGGTGTGAGCAATGGGCGCACAACGGCATCCCAATCGCCAATCGCAGCTACGACTGGACCATGGATTATGGCTTGGCCGTCGATGCAGACGATAACGCGATTCTCGTCTACAATGATGACCGCTCCGGCGATAGTCAGATCGGCTGCAACAAGATCAGCCCAGACGGCACGCTCCTCTGGAATACGCTTGGCGTTCAGCTCACGGACACCACGGACTACGTTGCCAGTCCCCGCGTCGCGGTGACCAGCGACGGCTATTACGTCTTTGCCTGGTCACAGGCCGACGGCTACTGCTTGCAGAAGCTCGACGCGGCCGGCGTGCCTCAGTGGAATCCCGCCGTGTACGTCGCGCCGTCTACCGGTTCCTTTGACCTGAGCGACCTGCACGAGGCCGACGATGGTTCGGTCATCGTGTCCTGCGTGTACTGGCCGACCTTCTACACGCACCACCTCTATGCCCAGAAACACTCGTCAAGCGGGACGCCACTGTGGGGCTTGACGCCAATCGCCGTCTTCGACGGTGGCTCGTTGCAATTCGGGTGCTACCCCACGTTCGAGCCCGATTGTGGCGGCGGGGCGGTCTTTTCCTGGTACGATACGGGGGATCCGCGCAATGTCTACGTTCAGCACATCGACGGCTCTGGCGGCGAAGTGTTCCCGCACAACGGCGTGGCCGTGTCGACCCTGACCTACGACCGCATCCGCCTGGACCCGAGCGCGGCGTACAACGCGGCGACCGGCGAGACGTTCGTCTTCTGGACGGAGACCGACAGCTACCAGACCGTGTGGGGCCTGTATGGCCAGAAGCTTTCACCGACCGGCAGCCGCATGTGGACGAATACCGGGTGCGAGGTCCTGCCACTCACCGCGGCCCAGAACACGTTTGTCCGGACATTGATCTGCGAGTCCGGAGCGATCGTTCTGTACTCGGATAACCCCAGCAACACAAACCTGATGGCGGTTCGCCTGGACGGCTCGGGGACGGAGGTCTGGCCGGTCTCGCCGAGCTATGTCAGCAACGCCCAGCCCGGCGCGAAGTGGGACACGGACGCCATTCTGTCGCCTTTCGGAACGGCGCTAGTCGTCTGGACCGACACACGGTCGGACAACGGCAGCATCTATGCGCAGAACCTGGCCTTCGACGGAACGCTGGGCCTGATCCCGGGAGACCTGGACGGCAACGGCGACGTGGACTTCGCGGATGCTCAGATTTTCCTCAGTTGCATGGCTGGTCCGGAGGTGACCACGCCCCCGCCTGGATGTGACCCGGCCGACTTTGAGATGGCTGACCTTGACGGCGATGGAGACGTGGACAGGGTTGACTTCGATATGCTCCAGCACTTGTTTGGTGGATGAGACGTAACTCGCCGACGCTTGTGCGGTGTCCCAGAAGAAAAACAAGGGACTTGCATTGCTGCAAGTCCCTTTGAGATAGCGACCAGGGGGACGACAATTCTTTTCGACGCGTCATGAGTCTCCGTTCGGGGTGACTCGCAGCTAACTGACGCGACCGCAGCGTGCGATTCGGACCGCGTTCATCGCAACGCGAACACGCTCCAAGCCGCGCTGGCCCGCTCGCTCAGCCGGTCACAAAGCAGCACCAGAAAGGATGATCTTGGGGTGTTCGATTCTCCAGGCTGCCGCGCGTCGAACGCCATTCCGATCTGCGAAGTCAGTATGGGGTAGTCAATACGACGTGTCCGTTGAGCGAACGGCGCCCGGGCTGTCCGCGGTAGGGGTCGCGGTCAGGATTGCGCGGGGGATGACGGTACGGGCGGGGTGGACGGGCGTTACGCACACGGCCGACCTGGTGATGTTGTCGGCGTTTGGGCCGGGGTCGGAGCTGTTTGCCGGCCTGCTGCACCACACGGACGCGTTCACGCACCTGACCACGCTGCTGGACATCAAGCACCGCAACCCGCAAATGTCCGAAGAACGGGCCTGGCAATTCGTGGCCCAGGCGCCAATAGTAAAACGCCTGGACTGGGCGTGAGCGTAACAACGTAACAATATGACAACGCAACAACGGGTTGGGGGGCGGTCAGCCACTCGATGTGTGGTACGGGCTAATAGCCTGTGGGTCAGTGGGGCGGGATGGTAATCATACGGTTCATGAGCTGGTGTATGATTATTCGCTCATGACCTGGATGCAGCTGCTGTCGCTCGACCAAGACGTAACTCGCTTGCTTGAGGAGGAAATCAGGAACGACAAGCTACCATGTGCTGCTTCATCCTTCCGATGCGAACTGTTTGGAAGTATTTCACCCGGCTCGGCCACGCCTCCGGCCTTGGGTCCGCTATTTTACAGCGTCCTGATTCCAATACACTACCGTAATATCAGGGTTCTGCTGGCTCGGAGCGTCAGAGGCCGTCGATCAGGCCGCTGTGCTCCTCCCCGGCTCGCGAGATCGGTGTTACCGTGAATCAGGAGCCCGTGCCGAACAACCCCTGCCATTGCGCGAAGTCTCTTAGATCTGCATCTTCATCTTCGTCGAGATCGGCCTCTGCACAGCCCGTGGCGAGCGTCTGCCCGGGGCCCGCCAGACATCTTGCCAGCGTGCTCCAGTCGTCCAGATCGACGTCTCCGTCTCCATCCAAATCGCCGGCCACCCCGTCCTCGCAGGTCAGTTGCGCTGCCTCCACGCGGACGTCATCGATCTGCCAACCTCGGTAGTTGTTGAACAGCTCATCCAGGGTGTCGAACGACCACTCCAGCGTCACCATCTGTCCGGCATAGGCCGCGAGGTCCACGGTACGCATTTCCCATGCTGCGGAGGGCGGGACGTCTTCGAGTTCCGTGCCGTTCGCGAGCAGGAACGTGCGTTCGTAGTCGGGCGTTTCCTCCTCCTGGAGATTCGAGCAGTAGGTCAGCGTGACGGCACTTCCCATGGGCACGCCGGTGAGGTCCAACGGCGCGGTCAGCGACCCGGCGTTGGCCGTTCCGGTGTCGTAATCGCAGGAGGCGTCCTTTCCGTAGTATGCCCACGCCTGCCCCTCGCAGGGCGGCTCGACCGCGCACGCACCGGTTGTGTGCCAGAGGCCACTCGCGGTCCAGCCGGTTGGCAGTCCGGTCTCGAAGTCCGCGGCCAGGATCGTCTGCACGGTCCACTCCCCCACCAGGGCAGTGAACACGTTCTCCGGTGCACCCAGCGGTGCCGTGCGCAGGCCGGACTCGGTACCCGTGGCGGATACATAGAACTCCGGCAGATCAGCGCAGGCCGCCGCCGGCAAGGTCGCTTCGTAGTCGGATCCTCGCAGGTTGGCCAGGGGGACCGTCGTGTAGTCGCCCCCGTCATACCGGTAGTGCAGCAGTGCCGTACCGGGAACCAGCTCTTCGTCGCTGGTTTCGATGCGCACCGCGAAGGTGACCGGCTCACCCGGTGCCATGAGCGTCGGCGGCGCGCTGACTGCGATGAGCAGCACGCCCTCGTCCCGTGTGAGCACCAACCGCCGGGCGACCTTGGCCACCTCCAACCCGGTGATCGTGATCAGCCCGTGGGTGTCCGCGGTTACCAGTCCGGAACACAGTTCCGACTCTCCCTCCCACCAGTGCCACGTGTACAGATCGCCGGAACCGTGAACCAGGTGCTGGAGCCTGCGCGGCGTGACGTCCACCGTCGCCACCGGCGCCGGGGCGGCGGTTTCCAGCCAGAAGTCCAGAGCCCACTCGTTCGGTGTATCCGTGATGGTAGCCATATCCCACCGCAGATACCGGTTGCGTTGCCCTTCGTCGTCACAGCCCTCGGGGGTCTGGCCCAACTCGTCGTCGAGTGAGCAGTTGGAGAAGGCCGGCACCGACTGCGACAGCCGAAACGGATCAGCCCTCCATTCCACTGGCTGACCGTGTCCCTCCTGTCCCCATGAGAAGTTGTGCGGACGTCGCCCGTCGTGGATGGCCTGCGCCACCGCCCACGCCTGCGGCCAGCCGATCGCCCCGTCGTTCGGAGCGTTGGCGAAGGACACGTACGGCGCCTCCACCGTGGGATTCGCGTTGAGCCACTGGACGCTGTCGAAGTAGTCCCACACGGTGTACTCATCTGCGGCCGTGATCAAGGGATACCCGAAGCGCTCCAACTGGAGATTCGAGAAGAGTAGTTGCCATTCCAGCAAGCCGTACCCACCCCAGTGTTCGTACTCCCAGGTGATATCCTCGGCCGGGATGCTGTTGCCCACCCCCGCTGCGATGTACGAGAACACATGCCCGCTGCGCAAGCCCCACATCAGCGTTCCTGCGCCGCCCATAGACGCGCCGGACAGCGTGATCCGTTCCAGGTCCAGGTTGTACGCATCGGCCGCGTAATCGTGGATGAAGCTCAAGGCGCGCGCGTAGAAGTACGGTTGGGCGGTGCCCTCGTCCCAGGGGCGTAGCGTGGTCATGCACTCGTTAAACGCCGTATACGAGTTGTAGCGCAGGTGGCTCAGCGTGAAGAGCAACGCGCCTTCTTCGTAGTGGTTCCACTCGCGCCACCCGTCGTAGTTCCCGAACAGGGCGTGCAATTCGATGTCCATGCCCGGATTCGCCAGCTGGTACTCGGTTTGCGGGAACCCCAGCCGGTAGTTGCACGGCCGGCTCGGCACGTTCCAGTAAGGCGGTGATTCCCAGCGTACGTAGTCCCGGATCGTGGGGTTCCGATCTCCCGAATAGTACCATCCGTCCGGGAAATACTCCTCCCGCCACATGATCACCAGCCCGGGACCGGCGCTTTCGGTCACGCTGCCGGTGGTGTTCCCTCCTGGCGTGAGGTTCGCGAAGTCCTCCGCGCCGTTGACCGTATGGCTGACGAGGTAATACGCCGACTCCGCCGGCTCGGTGCGCTGGGCACGCACGTAGATGCCGGTGCCCGGATCCGCCAACTGCAGGTGTTCCACCGGCAACATCGGTATCACATAGGGGCACTGCTCGTATTCGCCAGCGAATTGCATGTCGCGAATGCCGTGCAGCCCGTGGTTCCAGCCCGTCATCGGCGGGACCTCATCGATCAGCTCCGCGTTGATGACATCTGCGGGTTGGGTGAAGGGCGTGGCCGAGCGATAGATGCGGTACCGCACCTTCGGCGTCACGTCCGGCGCGTATTCGTGCAGGTACGCGTTGGTGTATCCCGCCACCGTCCAGGTCGCGCCCATGTGGGGCGGATCGAGTTCGGCGAAGGTGATCAACGTGTCGCCGTCCTGGTGCCGGGCCGTGGCGCCCGTGACCTGGGGCACGGGGGTCGGCGCAGCCCGATCGCACAATACATCCAAGGAGACGGTGGCCCCGAAGCCGGGGCCCGGATCGTGGATGGTCAGCACGAGCGTTCCCGTTAACACCGCTTGGGTCACGGCGTCCGTCGCGTCCAGGGAGAGGTACCGCGGCCCGCGCAGCGTAAGCGGCGTTCCCCCGGGCGGTCGGATGTCGTACCGTGCCCGGCTCACCTCGGTGATCCCGTAGTACGGCTGGCGATCGTAGTAGAACTCGGGCCGGCGATACGGATCGAGTGTCGCCCGATAGACCGTCGCTCCCTGGATCGCGGACAAATCCACCGTGATCGTATTGGCATTCACGGTCACGGTGTGCGGGTCTGATCCCAGGCTCGTATTGGTGAAGCTCCGCGTGGACAGTGCCGCCCCGGCGATCGCCGGCGTAGCGGTAGCCACCCAACCTAACATAATCCACGCCAACCAACGCATGCGCATTTCCCACTCCCGGCTCGTGCGTGTTTGCCACCTATCATCTTACCCGACATTTCACAGATGAGCGTTGCTCGGCAACGCTCATCTGGGATAAATAGCTTCACAGCAGTTCGTCGATTTCGGCGGAGCGGGTGATGCGGATGGCGCGGCGACCCTTTAGCTGGCCGGGAGCGCCGGCGTATTTGTTTCGGCCCTCGATCTGGATGATCAGCTCTTCATCCTTTTCCTTTTCGAGCTGGATGATGTCGCCGGGGCGGAGGTCGCGGAGTTCGCTCAGTGTGATCTTCGAACGCCCCAGGAACGCGGTGAGCTGTACCGGGGATTTGACCAGGTTGCGCAGAATCCGCTGACGCTGCACATCGGTCGCACCCTTCGGGCGATAGCCGAACCACGATTGCGTCGTCAGCTTGCTCAGGACCGACTCGATCGTGTTGAACGGGATGCAGATGCTCATCGTGCCGGCACACTGGCCCATCTTGATCTCGAAGGTGATGAAGACGACCACCTCGGTCGGCGCGACGATGTGGACAAGCTGCGGATTTGACTCGGTATCGACGATCGAGAACTCGGCCTCGACCAGGTTTCGCCAGACCTCGGAGAGGTGTTCGAGGGCCCGTTCGATTAGCCGCCGCATTAGCCGCCATTCGATCGCGGTCAGCGGGCGCTGGGGGATGAACATGTTGGTGTTGCTGCCGCCGAGGAGGCGGTCGATGATCGGATAGACGATCAGCGGGCTGACCTCGATGCACATCTGGCCTTCGAGCGGGGGGGCGTGGACGATGCAGAAGCAGGTCGGGTTGGGGAGTGAGTGGATGAACTCGCTGTAGGTGAGCTGCTCTACGCCGACGACGCGGACCTCGATGATGGTGCGGAGGTAGCCGGAAAGGGTGGCGCCGAAGTTGCGGGCGAATCCGTCGTGGATTGAGCCGAGGGCGCGGATGTGGTCTTTGGAGACGCGTTCGGGTCGTTTGAAGTCGTAGGTGCTGATATCGGGACGGAGGGTGTAGGGTTGTGCCGAGTTGGCGGCGGCAGATCCGCCAGACTGGCCGGCACTGGCACCGCCGCTGCCCTGTCCGGCCTCGTTCTCGACGGAAGCCAGGAGGGCATCGATTTCGGCCTGATCGAGTACGTCACCCACGACGATTGGCGTCCTTTGGTGGATTGTCCGCGCTGGCGGCCCTGGTCGGTGGCTACGAACACCGATGCCGGGCTGCGGACGGTTGCTTCAGGATTCCACCAGCGCTATCGGAGCGCTGGGGCGGGTGCTTTGAGGCCCGGGTCGGTGGGATCGGCAAAGGGGGGGTGTAATGGGCAGGGACTGCGCGTGGCGGGGTTGAGACGATCGGCGAAGGTCCGAAAACGTTCCCGGCCTCCGGCGGTGGGGGGGCACCCGGCTTGACGGTCCCGCCCCGAGGAGGGTAGGATAAACCTTCTGCGGATAGGGCATCCGCAAAGCAGTATATTGCCCCGCGTAGATCGCCGCTGGGTCGGCCAGTGGTGCGGCGGGGTGAGTATTGCCTGAGGTTAGTGCCCCTGAGGAGGTGACGTTTGGCGTCATCACTGGTCCGCGAGCTGTTGGATGCGGGCGTGCACTTCGGTCACCGTTGCAGCCGGTGGAATCCGAAAATGGCCCGCTATATCTATGGCAAGCGGAACGCGATCCACATTGTTGATATCAGAGAGACGTTGCGTGGGTTGTTGCGCGCGAAGAAATTCGTGACCCGGGCAGTCGCCAACGGCGGAGACGTCCTGTTCGTCGGGACGAAGCGGCAGGCGAGAGAAATCGTCCAAAGACATGCTGACCGCTGTGGCATGCACTACGTAACCGAGCGTTGGTTGGGTGGCACACTGACAAACTTCCGGACGATCAGATCGCGTTTGCAGCGGCTCGAAGAGCTCGAAGCGCTGGTCGCCAGCCCGGAATGGGAGACAGGCTACTCCAAGAAAATGAAATCGACGCTGACGCGTGAATTGACCAAGATCCGGCGAAACCTGGGCGGCATTCGCAACATGAGCAAGGTTCCCGCCGTGCTGGTTGCGGTGGACGTGCGGAAAGAGCACAACGGCCTGCGTGAATCGGCCGCGCTCGGAATCCCGCGGGTCTGCCTGGTCGACACAGACAGCGATCCAGACCAGGTCGACATCGTGATTCCGGGTAACGATGACGCCATGCGCGCCATCGAGCTGGTATTCCGCGAGCTTGCCGACGCGGTCGAAGAGGGCAAGAAGGCCCGGCCCGAACCGGTCGAGCCTCCGACTACAGGTCGGTCGGCACCGGCTGGTCGACGCCGGCCGCGACGCCCCGACGGCCCCGGCGGCCGCGACGCAGATGCGCCGCGACCTGCTCCGGCAGACGCCAACGTGCCGGCTCAAGGCTCCGCGCCCAGCGCCAGCACACCCGAGGTCCCGGTGCCGCAGCCCGCGGACGCTGGTTCGACCGGCGGCGGCGAGGAGCCATCCCCGTCCTGAGCCGGGTACGTGTTCGGCTAACTGATATATGACCACGACGTCGCTCGCGGCCGGGCGCTGCGAGCGACGTTTCAGACTCTAAGACGCGAGGAGTCCAGACGATGGAAATTACCGCTGCCATGGTGCGCGAATTGCGCGAGCGAACCGGCCTGCCAATGATGGAATGCAAGAAGGCGCTCCAGGAAGCCGGTGGTGACAGCGACAAGGCAATTGAGATCCTGCGAAAGAAAGGCTTGGCGCAAATAACCAAGCGTGCCGGCAAGCAGACTTCCGAAGGCCGGGTGGCCTGTCATGTCGATCCCGATACCGGGCGCGCCGCGCTCATCGAAATGTTGTGCGAGACGGCCCCCGTCGCCGACACCGAGGATTTCCAGCGGCTGACCCAGGCTGTCGCCGAGACCGCCGCCAAGCTCGATTCCTCCACCGCCGATGATATCCTCGGCCAGCCCATGCCCGGCGCTGATGCCAGCGGAACAATCGGCGACTTCCTCCACGACGTCGTCAACCGCATCCGCGAAAACATCAAGATCGGTCGCGTCGGCGTTTGCACCGGCGAGACTGGCTACTACGTTCACCACGACTCCAAGAAGGGCGTGCTCGTCGAGTTCTCCGGCAGTTGTCCGGGCGATGTCAAGAGCGGCGTGTGTATGCACATCGTCGCCATGCGCCCGCCGTATCTTAAGCGCGAGGACGTTGACGCGACTGCCGTTGAGCGCGAGCGCGAACTGGCCAAGGAACAGGTGGCCGGCAAGCCGGAAAACATCATCGACAAGATCGTCACCGGCAAGCTGAACAAGTGGTACTCGGAGATCGTGCTGCTGGAGCAGCCGTACGTGGTTGATGATAAGAAATCCGTCGGCCAGGCGCTGCGCGAGGCCGGTCCGGAGCTGACCATCAGCCGCTTTGAGCGGTTCGAGATCGGGGGCGACTAGCCCGGTTGGCAAGCCGTGTCGCGGGTGTTCTCGTGGCGCAGAAACGGCGCGTTTTAGCAGCGCGGCGTCGGAGAATTTCCACGCGCCCAGCTTTGCGGTCCGATAGCGCGCATGTTGGCGGGTAGTCTCTGTCAACACGTTGTGCCACGGACGGCACGGACCTTGGCGAGCGAGGGGTTCGGGGTCCGGGTGGCGACCCACCCCCCGATTCCCCACGCAGGTACGGATATCTGCCAGCGAGAATCTGCCCTCGCCGACAAGGCCCGTATTTGTCCGCCCCCACGGCGCGGACCCGCGCGGTTCCAGGCCGTGTCAGAACAACAGCTCCAGTGACCAGACGATCAACTGGACAGCGGCCGGTCTTGCGGGTACCAATTGTAAACCGGCGCGCCTTATGGCGCCGGTGTGCATCTCACCGCGCAGCCGCGACCAGCGGCTAACCGGCGGCGCGGTCGCTACCCGGATATGTAATGGGCTCTACCGATTTAGTAACCGAACAGGCCGTCCTGGACAAACATTGCCAGGCCTGGCGACAGGCCGGCGTGTTCGCTTTCGACACCGAATTCATCCGCGACGATACCTACGATGCGCAGCTCTGCCTGATCCAGGTGACCACCGACGGTGACGTCGTGCTTGTCGACCCGACCGCCGACCTCGACCTGGGTGTTTTCTGGGATCTTGTCGTCGACCCGGATGTCGTCACCGTCGTCCATGCCGGCAAGGAAGATTTCGAGGTTTGTTACCGCACCACCGGCCAGGTGCCGCGGAACGTGTTCGACGTGCAGATCGCGGCGGGGTTCGTGGGCTATGGCTACCCGCTGAGCCTGCTGCGTCTGGTCGAATTCATGGTGCACAAACGGATCGCCAAGGCCCAGACGCTGACCGATTGGCTGCGCCGGCCGCTGACTGAAGCCCAGCACCGCTACGCCATCGAAGACGTGCTCTACCTGCCCCAGACGTATCGCCGGCTTTCCAGCGAGATCGAGCAGGCCGGCCGGTCCGCCTGGCTGGCCGAGGAGCTGCGCCAGGTCGAGCGCCCGGAATATTACCAGCCGCCGACGGCCGACCGCGTGCAGCGGCTCAAGGGCAGCAGTCGACTGGACGGGTTGGGGCTGGTCGTGCTCGAGCGGCTGGTCGATTGGCGTGACGAGTGGGCCCAGCGCCGCAATCGGCCCATCCGCGCACTGATGCGCGACGACGTGCTGGTCGAGATCGCCCGCCGCCGACCCAGCAAGCAGAGCGATCTGGAAGTGCTGCGCGGGTTCCCGCAATCGCGCAATCGGCGTGTGGTCGCGGAGCTGCTCGAAGTGATTACCGAGGCCTGCAAGACGCCCAGGAGCGAGTGGCCCAAGCCGGCGGAGCACCGCGAAGAGACGCCGATGGCCAAGGCCATGGTCGATCTGCTGTCGGCCGTTACGCAGGCCATTTGTTATGAAGAGCGGCTCAGTCGCAATTTGCTCGGCGGCGCACAGCGGCTGCGCGATTTGCTGGACTACGCCAGCGGCAACGGGGATCAGCCCGAGCGGCCGGCGCTGCTTTGCGGCTGGCGTGAGGAATTCGTCGGCCAACGGCTGGTGGAGTTGATCGAGGGTCGCTGCGAGCTGCATCTTTCCGGCTGGCCGCGCCGCCCGCGTCTGCGCATCGCCTCCCACGGCAAACGCAAGCGTACACACAACACAGATCAAGGCTAGCAGAATCGCCCCTGACGCCCCCGTCCAAAGGCTGCCCCAGCCCGACATACGTTGCTACTTTCTCACGTTGCGACCTTGGCATGTTGTTACGCAAGCCGGGGCGGCGCAGCGCGCATGCGCACCACGCCGCCCCTGCTGCCTTTTACGGCCTCGTACTATCGGCGCGGTAATCCCACCGATGCGCGTCCGACCGTTACTCTGTTAAACGAAACCCCGATCCCACCCGTTTACCTCCCCACTAGTGGGCGGCTGTTCCGAACGTCTCCTGTTTTCGACTTGCAGAAACTTCAGAAACTTGCTCCGGCACCATGCCGGCGCAATTACCATAATCACTGAGCATCGCGGCTTGAGAAACCACGCCAAACCGGCAATAATCCCAGTCGTGCAAACTCGCCGAGCCTTGAATACTGTCTCCCCAGGCAACGTAGGAATCGGAGTTCACGTCCACGAACTCTCCGCTGTGGAACAGCACCGAATCGACGTACAGGTCGTACGTGCGCATATCAGCGGACACGACGCGAAACTCACGCATCACTGTCATGTCGAGCGGAAAAACAATGTGTTCAAAGGCGCTATATATTCGATCAACCCCGAAACTCAAGGCTATCCCATAAGTGTCATTGCTTCGCACGGCGATTTCCGGGTCGTACGGCACGCTGGGGTACATCGGATCTACCTTGTCCACACGCAGTGACCATTCCATCACGAAAACCTCCCCCGGCCCCGGGTCGATCGCGCCGGGGCGTTCGATCCAGTAGTAGTCGCACACCCCCTGATCGTGCAGCGAGTCGATCGTCAGGATGCCATCCTGCAACGTTCGGTAGGCCTGTCCTTGCCACTGACCGTCCCAGTTGCCGTAGGTCCGATTCCACTCGCCCTCTTCGGGAAACGTGTCCCCCTCCCACGCGATCCAGTATTCCTCGCCCAGCGCCGGCGGAGCCAAAAACGCTCCCGCAAGCGTTACCGTTGCCAGAAACGCAACAATCAGCCGATTCATGATTACACCTCAATGATGTGAAGCCCCGGGGCTGCTCTCCCCACTAGTGGGCGGCTGTCCCGAACGTCTCCTGTTTTCGACTTGCAGAAACTTCAGAAACTTGGTCCGGCACAACGCCGAGACCACTGTGAGCGGAAGGAATCTCCTCGACTTCTGGAACAACCCCGACGCGGAAGTAGCCCCAGTGATGCACACTGGCGGCACCCTGTATTCCGTCGCCCCAAGCGACGTAGGAGTCTGAGTGCACCTCCACAAACTCTCCACTGTAAAACAGCGACGAATCGACGTACAGGTCATACGTACGCATGTCGGGCGAGACCACGCGGAACTGATGCATCGTGGTCATGTCCAGTGCGAGCGTAACGTACTCAAAAACGCTGTATACGCCATCGATCCCAAACTCTAGACCGATGCCCCAGAGGTCGTTACTGCGCACGGCTACCGTAGGATCGTACGGATGTGTTGGGTGACTGGCATCGATTTCGTCAACGCGCAGCGACCACTCCATGACAAAGATTTCTCCCGGCCCAGGATCGATCGCGCCCGGGCGTTCGATCCAGTAGAAGTCGAACACACCCTGGTCGTAAAGCGAGTCGATCGTCAGCATGTTGTCATGCAACGTTCGGTAAGCCTGTCCCTGCCACGGACCGTCCCAGTTGCCGTAGAACCGGCTCCACTCGCCCTCTTCGGGAAATGTGTCCCCCTCCCACGCGATCCAGTATTCCTCGCCCAGCGCCGGCGGAGCCAAAAACGCTCCCGCAAGCGCTACTGCTGCCAGAAACGCAACAATCAGCCGATTCATGATTACACCTCTGCTGTTAAAGCCCCAGGGCTGCCCTCCACAACCAAACCGACATGCCCCCAAGACCCTATAAGTATGAACCGGAGAAGCGGGAAAGTCAATGTTAATCCAGAATTTACAATATGAAGTTCGGCGGTCTCCTCGCCCCCATCCGCGCTCTTTCAAACGAAACCCCGATCCCATCCGTCTGCCTTGCTCGATTCCTTCCCCCCAACGTCCGCTCTCAGTTATTCGCGTACGCGCATTTGCATGCTTCAGAAACCGCCAATCTCCGCCAGAAATCGCCAGATTCCGCCAGCCAGTGACAATCTCCATGTTTGCGTTTGCCCCGGCAGCAAAGCCGCACAACACTTCCTTCGTTCGGGCAACGCTCGCGATGTTCGCGACGCGTGGTCCAGACGAGAGATATGTTGACTCGACCTATTTCATGGGAGTCCGCCATGAGCAAACGCCACCTCGAGTTCTTCGGCCCCGATCTGAGTCGCGGGCCAAACGCTTCGTCGCGCATGGAAGTTGCCGCCGTCGAGATTGCCACCGCGATCGCCCAACTGCGCGCTCCGCTGAGCCGATCTGACAGTGCTATTCAGGATCATGCCGACTTCATCCGCGGCCTGGCCGACCGGATCGCGCCGGATTGGGCGGCGCAGGTTTCCTCCGACGTCGGCGAAGAGGATTCGAACACCATCCAGACCACGATTCGCGTCGCCAGCGGCAGCTACACGCTGCTCGACCTGTGGCTCGCGGACGCCTCCGGCGGCGGACTAACAGCCGTTGCACCAACCAGCGTCACGTTCGACGTCGGCACCGTGCTGGATACACCCGCCGCCAACAAGCGCTGGCTCGTTGTTACACCTACGACCGGCATCATCAGTGTTCGCGTTACCTATGGCGGTAGCCGATCGTGGTGTTGGGCCATCAGCCGCCACGCGCGAGTTTATTACTCCAGCAACCTTTCGTTCAGTTGATGGCGTGTATTCGCATGTTGTTTGGAATAGCTGAAACGATGGTCGGCTGATGCGAGTATAGTTTTATGGGTAGCGTTTCTCATCCCAGCGGCCTGGAGCCGCCGACGGTTGGTCAGCCGGGTGTGTACATTGTCCCGGTTGATTCGCTCAGCGCTGCGGATGCGTCCTGGACCATTGTCCGGCGCCCGATCCGCGCGTGGGCGCCGCACCCGGACATCGACGACCTTGTCTATGTGACAACCGAAGCCCCCGATACGCTTGGATTTCTTCCCGGGCCGGTTTATGAGCTCGATTAGTTCAACACTGCCCGCTCAGGTCGGCTTACTCGGGCTTGGGCTCGTCGGTCGGCGGGTTCTGTACGCTGTCGGCGTCGGACGATTGTGCTTCTGGTTGGGCGGCTGGGGGCGACGATTCGGCCGACGTTGGCGACTCGGGCAGCTCGCCAGCAGGTGTTGCCGGCGTTTCCGCTTCGCTCTTTGCAGTCTCTTGTGGCGCTGGCGCGGGGTTGTTTTTTGCTTCAGCGCTGTCGTCGCTCGGCGGGGTAGGGCGTTTGGCAGGCTTGGTCGTTTTGCCGGTTGGCGCTTTGGGGCGCAACGGCCGCGCCAAACCCGACAGCGGGACTTCGATTTCCAGCATTCCGACCGACACGACGACTTCTTTGCCGCCGGGCTTGATGCGCACCACGCGCCCCTCGCGGTGGAATCGTCTTACGAAGACCGTGTCCAGCGGTTGCAATGCGGCCGCCTGCTCGGTTGTCAGCGCCGGCGGATCTGGATAATGCCTGGGTTGTTCGCGTTGGGGTTTTTGTTTCGGCGGTGCAGCGTGCTGGCCGGCACCATCAGCGCCAGGTGGCTTGGCCGGTCGCGTTTCACGCCGAGGCTCCGCTTTACGCGGCCGCTTTTCAGTTGGTGGGGTGGGTGGCGCTGGTCGAACGCGCGGCGGAGGTGCGACGGCCTCGGGCGGCAGTACATCACCCAGCGGCACCTCGACAGAGAACGCACCCACATCGACCTCGGCGCGCTGCTGGTCCAGACGCAGCCGAACAATTTTCCCATCCCGATCAAAATCTCGCACGCGGACGGCGTCGCCGGCCTGTAAGTGCACGACGCGCTGAACCCACTGATGGAACTCGGCCTGGCGTTGTTCGAAGCGAGCGCGGGCGGCGTTGGCCTCTTCCGTTGCGGCCGTCGCCTGCACGCGGGCATCTTCTGCACCGCGCCGGGCGTCCTCGGCCTTACGCTTCACCACCCGGGTGGATTCCAGGGCCGACTGTAAAGCGCGGGCGCGTTTCGACATGTTACGTCGGGCGGCACCGATCAGACGTTTTGACATTCCCAGCC
This sequence comes from Phycisphaerae bacterium, assembly GCA_963666925.2. GTDB lineage: Bacteria > Planctomycetota > Phycisphaerae > UBA1845 > Fen-1342 > JANQFV01. The sequence continues at coordinate 155,841 of CAXXTC010000009.1, forward strand.
GCTGGGCGATTTCGATTGCGTTGCTCTGGCCGGGCTCGCCGATGCGCAGGTGATAGGTTGGGCGGAGTGTATCGCTGTCAAAATCGACACAGGCGTTTTCGGCGTTGGAGCGGGTCAGGGCGAAGCTCTTGAGCGCGCCGAGGTGCGTTGTTACCACGCAGCGGCAGTGCAGCCGCACCAATTCGTCGAGCAGTGCCCGGCCTAGGGCGGCGCCTTCGTCCGGATCGGTGCCGGCGCCGAGTTCGTCGATGAGGATCAACGTTCGCGGTGCGGCGCGGCGGAGCATGTCGAGGATGCGGGTCATGTGGCCGCTGAATGTTGAGAGAGATTGCTGCATGCTCTGCTCGTCGCCGACGTCGATCAGCACATGCGTGAACACTCCGACTTCGGAGCCTTCGTCGCAGGGGATCGGGATGCCGGCCTGGACCATGAGCGAGAGCAGGCCGATGGTTTTGATGGTGACGGTTTTTCCGCCGGTGTTTGGCCCGGTGATGATGAGCAGCGTGAAATCGTGGCCGAGGCGATAGTCGATGGGGATGACTTCGAATGACTCGGCGTTCTCTTTCTGGCGGCGTTTGGCGAGGTCGATGAGCAGCGGATGGCGGGCGTTGCGGACGTTGAGTTGACCTTCCGCGCTGAGCTCTGGACAGCGCAGCCCGAAATCCTTAGCGAAGCGCACCTTGGCGACGACGAGATCGATGACCGCGAGAGTGTCGAGCGTCTTGCGGATCTCCCGGCCGTTGAGGTGGATCTCGTGGGCGAGGTCCCAGAGGAGGCGATTGACCTCTTCGACCTCGGCGGCGCGGAGGTTGCTGATGCGGTTGTTGAGCTCGACGACGGCGGCGGGCTCGACGTAGATGGTTGCGCCACTGTCGGAGCTGCGGTGGACGATGCCTTCGAGTCGGCCGCGGTATTCGCCGCGGACCGGGAGGACGAGCCGATCGCCGTGGAAGGTGTGGTTGGGGAACTGGAGCAACTTGCGTATGGCCGGATCGGTCAGCAGGCGCTGGATGGTGCTGTGGATCGCGGCGCGGGCTTCATTGATTTCGTTGCGGATAGTGTGGAGCTTGGGGCTGGCATCGTCGCGGACCTGGCCGCGTTCGTCGATGACGGTGCGGATGCGTTCGGCGATGTTGCGGAAGTCGCCGACGCGATTGGCCAGGTGAGTGAACTCGGGGCAGTCTTCGGGGAGGTCGCGGAGATAATCAGCGACGGCGTGGGTGCCTTCGAGGGTGGCGCCGATGCGGGCGACCTCTTCGACGCTGACGCGGAGCGGGGGGGCGCAGCGCATCAGGACTTCGCGTACATCGCTGATGCCGCCGAAGGGCGGGAGGCCGCGATCTTCGCTCAGTCGCTGGAGCTCGGCGACCTGATTAAGCCAGCGGCGAACGAGCGCGAGCCGGGAAACGGGTCGCACGGCAGCGGCGAGCGATCGTCCGAGCCCGCTCTGAGCGCAGCCGGCGAGGAGATCGCGTACGCGGTGGAAATCCAGGCAGTCGAGTGAATGATCGTCCATGTTTGTTATTTGCAGTTGTGCTGGGCACTTGCCACAATAATTAATCGGTCGGGGCTAACATCGGCCCAAGGCTGACATTGTAACGTCGTAGGTTATGCGAAGTCCCCGCGTTTGGACAACCCGATTGTCGGCGATCCTGGCAGTCCTGCTGCTGGGGGCGCTGGTGGTGCGTGGGGACGTGCCGCAGAAGCCGCGGCCGGGGCTGGACGTGGCCCTGGCCCGGGCCCGTTTGCTGGAGCAGGCGGGCGATTTTGGGGGTGTGGTAGCGACCCTCAAGCCCCATGAGGGGCACCTGCCGAGCAATGGCGTGCTGCTGCTGGTGCGGGGGCTGGAACGGACCAACGGAGCCCAGGCGGAAGCGGTCTTGCGCTCGGCGATCGGCCGGTTTGAGTCGGATCTGCACATCCGGTGCGCGTGGGTCGACAACGCGTTGTCGCGGCGGCTGTACGTGACGGCACTCCAGCGATGCCGATCGGCGCCGGCCGAGCTGCGCGATCAGCCGACGATCCAGTGGCGGATGGCGCAAGCGTGGTATCGGCTGGATCAACTGCTCGGCGCGATCGAGGTGCGTCACGTCCCGGGGGGACATATCGGACAGTTCGCCGACGGGTATCTGCTGCTGGAGGCGCGTGAGGGTCGCGACCAATTTTTGTGCTGTCCGCCAAACTCGGCGTTGTACCAATTACGCAGCGCACTTGACGGTGGGCTGGACATGCCGGCGGCGTACGTGCTGCATGCGCGTATTTGGCAGCGGGCGGGGCGTCCGGATATTGCGCGGACGGTGCTGCGTGGGCGTGGGCCGGTGTTGCTGGCGGATGCGGACGACGCGACGCTGGAGCTGTTCGCGGAGTTGGCGCTGGAGGCGGGGGCGCTGGACGAGTATCTGCGCTATACGCGGACGCGGGTAGAACGCAACCCGGCACGTGAGCAGGAGCTGTTGTTCGACGCGTGTGTGCTGCTGGCGAAGCGTTACTGCCGGCGGGGTGAGGAGCAGTTGTATATTGAATGGCTGTACCGGGCGTGCCAGTTGCGGCCGGAAGATCCGGATGTGTTGCTGCAGCTGGGGGATGCGCTATGGTCGACGGGGAAGGTGACGGATGCGGGTGGAGTTTATCGACGGCTGCTGCGGGTAGAGCCGAACCATGTTCGGCGGGGAGAGTTGCTGGTGCGTATCGGTCAGGCGGGCGGTGAAGAGGGGGGCTAAGGCGGAGGCTAGTGGGCAACGTCCGTCTACCATGTTGCGCTGGGTCCGAAAATGGGGCTGTTAGTCTGCACCGAACGGGTGATAACGTGAGGGTGGGGCGACGCCGACATGCATGGCGGAGCGGGGGGTTCTACTGGCGGCGGAAAGGTGATTGTCTGGCGCATGTAGCGGTGGGGCGGTGATTATCAGATTGGGGCGGGTGGTGCGGTAGTGGGGTGACTGGTGCAGCGCTGCAAAGGGCGCTGGGGGTGTCAAATTCGAGCGCGGTTTTTGCGGGTTGTGGTCGCGTTTTGAAACCTACTTGCAGGTTCCATAGGCGTGGGAGATCTGCAAGGAGAAACAGCATGGCATTGACAGTAAACAGCCTCGCGACATTGTCGCTCCTGAACATCCTGGACCGGACACAGAGGGCCCAGGATGACGTGTACACACGCATGTCCACAGGTTCCAAGATTAACCGGGGATCCGACGATCCGGCGGGGCTCATCGCATTGACGAGCCTGGACGCGGAGATTACGTCGGTGGACGCTGCCCTGTCGAACAATGAGCGCACGGATGCGATTATCGGCGTGGCGGACAGCGCGCTGGCAGAGATCAGCAGTCTGATTACCGACATTCAGAGCCTGGCCAACGAGGCGGCCAACGAAGGCGGCTTGTCGGCGGATGAGATTGCGGCGAACCAGTCGCAAATCGACGACGCTCTGGCGTCGATCGACCGAATCATCAGTTCGACCGAGTTCAACGGGCAGAAGCTGCTGGACGGGTCACTGGGCGTTTACGCGACCACGAACAACAGCAAGATCAGCGACGTCAAAGTCTACAACATGAAGACCAGCAGCAGCGACATTACGCTGACGGCAGAGCTGGATACGGCGGCGACGTCGGCAGTGGTCAGCGGCATCATGAATGCTGCGGCGACCGAAACGACGACGTTCTCGGTGCAAGGCGAGCTGGGATCGGTGGTGATCGAGCTGACGTCGGGCATGAACGCCGGCAGCGCAGCGGCCCTGATCAACGCGGCCAAAGCCCAGACGGGCGTTGAGGCTGCCAGCACGGCGACCGGCCTGCGGCTGTACAGCAGCTCGGTTGGTGCGGACGCGTTTGTCCGTACGCAACTGATCTCTGGCGGTGCCGGGACGAACTACGGCGGCGACGAGGACGAAGGCACGGACGCGGAAGTGACCGTCAACGGCCAGCAGGCCGCGGTCGATGGCAATCACGTGGCGTTCACCAGCGGCGGCAACAGCGTGGCGTTCGAGATTACGTCCAGCATGGCTGTCGGTGATACGTCGGTGATAACGCTGAAAACGGGCACGGGGGCCACGTTCCAGCTTGGGGCATCGAGCAGCACGCGGGCGACGATCGGTATCGATGGTTCGTTCACGCACCAGTTGGGCAATTCGAACGACGGTTACCTATCGGAGCTCAAGAGCGGCGGAGAGAATTCGCTGCTCGAAGACCCGGCACAAGCGGCCGAGATTGCCCGCGCTGCGGGCAACGCAGTGGCGACACTGCGTGGGCGATTGGGAGGTTTCCAGAAGTTCCAGGTGCGTACAGCGATCAACTCGCTCCAGGACACGAAGGAAGGTCTGGAGACGGCGCGGAGCGTGATCAACGACGTTGACTACGCCGCAGAGAGCGCCGAGTTGAACCGCCAGAACATCCTGATGCAGTCGGCGATCTCCCTGCTTGGTATCGCGAATCAGCAGAGCTCGGCTGTGCTGGCACTGCTGAGCTAGAGCGTTTTCTCAATTGCGATCCGTCGCCTTGGCGAACCGAAGCAGTTGCGAATGCACTGCTCGCAGAGCAGTAGCACGCCGGCAGAGCTCGGCTGTGCTGGCACTGCCGAGCCAGAAACCAAAAAACCCCCGGCCCGGACTGCCTAACGGGCTGGGGCCCCGGCGGGAATGCCGGGGATACGAATCTCTTCAGACTTTTGTGGTCGGCGGGGGTCGGGTTCATCACGAACTCGGCCCCCGCTGAGTTGTAGGTGGTGGGGGGCTCAGGGAACGAGGGCGTTCTCGGTTGGCAATTTCGCGCGCCATTGGTCGGCGTCGGACGGGCGGTCGAGCGATTCATATAGCTCGATCAGAAAGTTGACGGCGCCGACGGTGCGGTCATGCGTGGTGCCCAGAGCGGCACTGAGGTTGTCGTAGGCCAGCAGCAACTCCTGCTCAGCCGGCTGGGTCTGCTCCAGAAGCATAAGGGCGCGGCCGTGGAGCTTGCGGACGTTGCCGCGGAACCAGTGTCCGGGCGGTGCGGCCTGATCCACGAGCGTAACGAGCCGGCGTAACAGCTCCTCCGCTTCGGTGAACTTCTCGCGCTCCAGCAGGAGCAGCGCGAGGTTGTTCATAGCTGTGATGGTCTCGATATGATCGGCGCCGTGGATGGCCGTGTGGGCGGCGATGACCTGCTCCATGAGCGTTTCGGCGTCGTCGAGCCGACCTTGCTTGTAGAGCAGGCCAGCGTAGCCGTTGAGCAGGCTGACGTGGGCGGGGTGGTCGACGCCGCGAAGTTGCTCAGAGAGCTTCACGGCTCGATCGAACAGCCCGGCGGCCTCGTCGAGCTGGCCGACGGTGCGGAGTGTGATGGCGAGGTTGCCGAGGGCGATCAGCGTGGTGGGATGATCGGGCCCGTTGACCGCGATGCTGCGCTCCAGTGCGGTGCGGCCGACTTGCTCGGCCTCGACCGACTCGCCGCGTACGTTCAGTGTGGAGGCGAGATTGATGTGAGCCTGTATGGTTTCGGGGTGGTTGAGGCCGTAGACCTCGTCGGCGAGTTCGGCGAGGCGGTTCTGTACGTGTACGGCCTCGTCGAGCTGGCCGCCGGCGCGCAAGGCGGACCCCAGGTTTAGCATGGTGGCCAGAGTTGAGGGGTGGCGCTCGCCGCGGCGTGATTTCCAGATTTCATAGACGCTGCGGAGCATGTCGATCGCTTCGTCGTAGGCAGCGCGATCGTTGAGCAATACCCCGAGGCCGTTGTGTAACTCGATCGTCAGGTTGTCTTCGGGGCCGAAGGTGTTTTCACATTCGTGGATGAGGGCGCGCAGCTCGCGTTCGGCCTGGTCGAACGCGCCGGCGGCGCGGTGGAGGCCGGCCAGATCGTAGCGGGCGGTGATGGTGTCGCGATGGCGGGGGCCGAGAATGCGGGTGGCCTGTTCGACGACTTTTTCGGCGGTCTGGATGGCGCTGGGGATGTTGCCCTGGTACCAATCGAGGATGGCGGTGTGGTGGAGTGAATCGAGCGTGTCGGGATCGTCGGGTCCGAGCAGTTCGAGCCGCCGCTGGTAGGCCGCCGTGAGTTGCGGGGCGGCCTGTTCGTAAAGACCGAGCTTCAGATAAACCCAACCGATGGTGTCCTGGAGCGCGGCGCGGACAGCGGGCTGCTGCTCGAAATCGCGATCGATGGTGCGGGCGGCCTCGTCGAGCAGGAGCAGCATGAGTGAGACGTCGTAGCCCTGAACGACGGACGGATCGACCGCCTCAAACATATCGACGAGGAAGTTGTTGATCTGCTGGGCCTTCGCGGCCTCCTGCTCGGCCTGTTGGCGGCGTTGTTCGGCGACGAGCTCGGCGGCGCGGGCGTTGTTGCGCTCGTTGGCGGCGACGACGGCCTGCCAGGTGGTGCCGACGACGCCGACGAGCAGCGCGACGAGCGTGGCGGCTACTCCGCCGACGAGTGTGCGGTTGCGTCGAGCAAATCGGGTGAATTGATACCAGGTGGTTATCGGTCGGGCGCTGACGGGTTCGCTGTTGAGATAGCGGCGGAAGTCGTCGGCCAGGGCCATGGCGGACGGGTAACGGTCGGACTTGTCCTTGGCCAGGGCGCGGGCGACGATGGCCTCGACGTCCCCGCGCAGCGCGGGCACCTCGCTGCCGAGGCTGGGTGGCTCCTCCTCGGTGATGATGCGGGCGGCCTGGGGGAGGCTGACGTCGTTGAGCTGGAAAGGCAGGTGGCCTGCGAGCAGCTCGTAGGCGATGACGCCGAGGGCGTAGACGTCGGAGCGGATGTCGAGCTGGCTGGCGTCGCCGGTGATCTGTTCGGGGCTCATATAGGCGAGTGTGCCGACGAGTTGGCCGGGGATGGTTGCGCCGCTACCGGCGGGGTGATCGGGGCGGGTAACGCGTGCGACGCCGAAATCGACGACCTTTGGTTGTCCGGCTTCGTCGACGAGGATGTTTCCGGGTTTGAGGTCGCGGTGGATGATACCTTTCTGGTGAGCGTGGTGGACGGCTTCGCAAGTGTGGATGATGAGTTTGATGCGGGCGCGCAGGCCGAGTTTGTGGCGGGCGGCGAAATCGGTCAACGGCAGGCCTTCGATGTACTCCATGGCGAAGTAGGGCTGCGGTCCGAGTCCGGTGTCGGCCGTGCCGGCCTGGTAGATCTGGGCGATGCCGGGATGGCGAAGCCAGCCGAGAACCTCGCCTTCGTGCTCAAATCTGCGGAGGGTTTCGTCGGATTCGAGTCCGGGTCGGACGACCTTTAGGGCGACGATGCGGCGGGGCTGGTCCTGCTCGGCGCGGTAGACAACGCCCATCCCGCCGGAGCCGATGCGGTCGATGATCGTGTACGGGCCGACCTGTTTGGGCAGTGGGGCGGGTGGAGAATCGGGCAGTTTAATATCGAACCGTGCGCTGGAGCCGATGGCTTCGGGCGAATCGACCGCGAAGCGTGGGCCCAGGGCGGGGGTTTGGAGGAAGGTTTCGGCCTGCTGATCGCTGGCGAGAAGAGCGTCGACCTCGCTGCGCAGATCGGCGTCGGCGGCACAGGCGCGGTCGAGGAAGGCCGGGCGATCGGCGGGGGTCTGGTCGCGGGCGGTAAGAAAGATGTCGCGGATCTGCTCGTAGCGTTGCGGCGTCACGGGGTGCGATCCTCTCGCAGGGCCCGCCGCAGCCAGGCTCGGGCCATGCTCCAATCGCCGTCGACGGTGCGGGGTGAGACGTCCAGGTACTCGGCGACCTCGGTCAGCGTAAGCCCGCCGAAGAAACGCAGTTCGACAATCTGGGCCTGGCGGGCATGGAGTTGGCTAAGCTGCTGAAGGGCTTCGTCGAGGGCAATCAGATCGACGTCACGTTCGATCGGCAGGGCGATGTCCTCGTCGAGGGTAACGCGTTCGCGATCGCCGCCGCGTTTGGCCCGCTGGCGCCCGCGGGCGTGGTCGACGAGGATGCGGCGGATAGCCTGGGCAGCCACGGCGAAGAAATGGGCCCGGCTCTGCCACTCGACGGCCTCCTGGCGTACGAGGCGAACGTAGGCTTCGTTGACCAGGGCGGTGGCCTGGAGGGTATGCCCGGGGCGTTCGCGCTGGAGGTAGCTCTCGGCCAGGGCGCGGAGCTCGTCGTAGACCAGGGGCATGAGTCGATTGACGGCGGAATCGTCGCCGGCGCTGGCCCGCTTGAGGATTCGGGTGATATCGGTGCGTCGACCCATGGCAGAAGTCTGCTGGCGTTAAATCATGGCAAAAACCCCCGCAATCTTTGCGAGGTTCCAGATCCATTGTCGCGAATCAGGGTGAGTGAGACAAGCAACATTGCCGGCCGCGGCGGACGCGGATGGCGATGCTGCATGCGGCCATGGACCGGTAATCTGCCGAGTTCCCGGGGGCAGTAGCCGCAAATGCACGACTCAGGCTTTGCCAAACAGAAGGAGCCAGTTATGAGGCAGACAATGAAGCAAGGACATGTATTCCTGGCACTGGCGCTGGTGATGGCGCTGTGCGTGGGTGTCGAGGCCGACACGATCACGTACGACGGTCCGGTCGGCGGGAGCTGGAATGCGCCGTCTAATTGGGATCTGAACCGTTGTCCGATTGCCGGCGACGAGGTCCAGATACTGGGTGGTACCGTCTACTACCACTCGAGCAGCGTGCCGAACTTCACACTCGTGTACATCGACGAGGACGGCGGCAGCTACGGGGCGATCTGGCACCTCGAGGACTCGATGAGCACGGACGATATGCGGATCGGCCGGGATGGCGAAGGGTGGCACTGGATGGAGGCCGACGCCCATCTGACGGTGAACGACAATCTGTACGTTGGCCACTACGGATCGGGCGAGGGGAACTTCTACATGGCCTGCAACACCTCGGGCGGGCTGTCGGTCGGTGGCCTTCTGTACGTGGGCTACGCCTGCGCGGGTAATTTCACCCATGTTGGCGGCCTGGCCCAGACGGAGCAACTGTATATCGGTCAGAACGATCCCGGCACGTATGAGATGAACGGCGGCGAAATGCAGGTCACTTACAACTTTGTGGTTGGCAACGCCGCCAATGGGACGTTCGAGCAGACCGGCGGCGTGGTCAATGACATGGAAGGCCCGTCGGGCCTGATTCTCGGGCTGAACAACGGCGGCTATGGGCAGTATTTCATGAAGGGTGGCGAACTGAATTACGACCACATCTCGCTGGCGTGGTATGGAGACGGGTTCTTCACGCAGAGCGGCGGGACCGTGAACCTGGCGGGCAATATCAACATCGGTTGTGAGGGGCCGAACAGCCTGACAGGACGCTACGTGCTCAACGAGAACGACGACGACGCCACGCTGAACGTGGGCGGCGACATCCACGTTGGCCCGCAAACCGCTGGCCAGTATTCGCAAGCCGCGGGGACGGCTGAGGTCACGGACGACCTGGACGTGTCTGCGGTCGGCGAGTTGTACCTGTCAGGCGGCACGCTGGAAGCCGGTACCCTGCAGTTGGCCGGGTATGCGGAGTTCACCGGCGGCCGGCTGAAGGTGAGCAGCGCGACGCTCAGTGAAGAGGGCGCGATGCTTCAGTTAGACGACTCCGGCAACGTGTGGATCGACAGCCTGACGATTGACCAGGGTACGGTGGACATGGCGGATGGTCGGCTGAGCGGGCGCTACACGCCGTTCGGCTATCTGCTGTGCCAGGCGACCAACAATGACGAGTTCAACATGGCCAGCGGCAGCGAATTCGTCGGAATCCTCACAAACGATGGGACGTTCAACTACAACGGCGGTGATTTCTCGGTCAGCACGCTGGTCAACGAAGGGACGTTCAACAACAACGTGCCGTTCGTGTGTGCCCGATTGGTCAACAACGCAAACGTGTACGTCACCAGCACGCGGACGATCACGGCGGGCGCGTCGGGTATGACGAACGGGATCGAGAACAACGGAAACCTGACGATGTACTCGAGCGCCTCGATTGTGCTCGCCGACGACCAGACGCTGGTGAACAACGGGGCGATGTATGCAGGCGGGAGTGGGCTGAACAACGCCCATATTACCGGCGACGTGGTGAATGCGGGCTATCTGCTGCCGGCGTACTCGAGTACCGTCGGACGGCTGCACATCGACGGCGATTTCAGCGTGCCGGACGCAACGCCAACGCTGCGTATCCGCATCGGTGGCACGGCCGCGAGCAACTATGATCGACTGACACTCAGCGGCAACGCCGCCATGCACGGCAAGCTGGACGTGCGGTTAATCAATGATTTTGTGCCGAGCATCGGCGACGCGTTCACGGTGATGAGTTACGGGTCGCGGAGCGGGCATTTCAACAACCACATGCTGCCGGCGCTGCCGGAAGGGATGGCCTGGGAGACTGACTACACCAGCACCGACCTGACGCTGCGTGTGATCGATGACACGTATGCAGTTGGCGACATGAACTGCGATCATGCCATCAACTTCGACGACATAACCCCGTTCGTAACCGCCCTGGTGAGCCAGGAGGATTACGAGGCGCAGTACCCCGATTGCCAGTGGCTGAATGGCGACTGCGACGGCAACGACACGGTGAACTTCGACGACATCAACGGATTCATTGATCTGCTCGTCGGTCAGTAACAGAGGGAGCCTGGTGGTAGGGAGGGGTCACGGCCGGCGTGTCGCATGCGATACGCCGGCCGTACGCGTAACAGCCACGTAACAACGTAGCAACGTATGGGGGGGGCGATCGGTCCTGCGGCGTATGGGCGCGGGCCAATAGGCCGCGATTACGTGCGGGTGGAGGGGGATTCGGCCGATAAGGATGGGGTGGGGGTGTGTTGCCGTGTGCGCGCGGCCGGCGAAGCCCGTTTTGATTGACGATTCGCCGATTGCCGGAAAGGGCCGCACTTAACGGATGGAGAACGAGTCATGCGAACGGTTAGTGCGGGTAGCAAGGGGCCGGCGTTGGGGTCGGCGGCGGACGGTGAGGCTCGTGACGCGGTCGAGCGGGCGCCGCGGGGACGCCGGGTACCGTACCGCGTGCCGTGCAAGGTGCGGCTGTTTGATCCGGAAAGCGGAGCCGACCGGACGGTCGTTGGTCAGACGGTGAATTTGTCTGATGGGGGGGTAGCGATGCAGGTTGCGGTTCGGCCGCGATTGGGAACATGGGTCGAGACACTGGTGCCAAACCTGACCGGTGAGCCGCGAACAATCCGGGGGTGGGTGGTGCATACGCGGAAGACGCTGCACGCTCAGTATGAGGTGGGCGTGCGGTGCGAGAGCGGCGTAACAACGTAACAGCCAGGCGACTCCGTCGAGTATGTCGCCCGATTGTCCACCGGTTACAAACCGGTGCCACAGGGTGATGAGGTCCACGTAACAACGCCTGGAGAGCGGAAGTGGAATTTGGGGGCGTTGGGGGCCTAGAATTTGATGTAGATGTGGGATTCTCTTAGGCAGTGCGCGGCAGATGCGCGCCGCGAGTCCGATAACATGCCCGGCGCGGTGTGTACGGCGGCCACAACGGTGGCTGATATCACACAACTGTGTTGGGGCTCCGTCGATGCGGCGGCTCTGGAGGAAGAAGCATGCGATGTCGTTATCCGGCCCTGTTGATCGTGCTCGCGGCAGCCGCTGCCGCCTGGGGTGCCAACACGAACAACATCATGATCACCGGTTATTGGCCGCCGACGAATGACATGGTTCGGCCGTTCAGCACCAATCCCGAACAAAACCCTGACGGGTGGATCGGTGAGAATTGGGAGGGTCGCGGATACGACATTTACTCGTATTTCCCGGAGGTTGAGGTCGGCGAAACCGGTACCGGCGATTTCACGGTTGATTATCAGGATACATCGTCGGATTGGTGGCGGATTGTGGACGAGGTCGATCCGGTCGCGATCATCACGTTCAGTTGGACCCCGGGAAATAAGGATTGGGAGCTGGAACTGGCCCAGTTTAACTATAGCGAATGGTCGGATGATTACATTGAGCCGTACCAGCCGGACGTTGTGCCGCCGGACCCGGATTATCCGGCCGACGCGGCCCGGCTGTCGACTCTGCCGGTGCAGGATATTCGTAACGCGGTGAATGATGCCGGGCTGGGGTTGAATTCGTATGTCGACCTGAGCGGCGGCGGGAATTTCCTGTCCGGGTACATTGGCTACCACGGGGTTTGGTATCAGAGCATGCATTCGGCTGCGGATGATCTGGCGCGTTGCGTGGCGGCCGGTCATATTCATGTTGGTCAGAATGTGACGACCGAGGAAGGCTACGCGGCGACGGAAATCACGCTACGCGAGCTGACTGCGTACGTGGACACGATCGTGCCGGAGCCGACGGGGCTGGTCGGGTTGCTGGCGTTGGGGTTGCTGCGGCGGCGGTAGGCGATGAGACGATAGTCGAGTTGATAACTGGCGCGGCCGAGGCGGCGGTAGGCGGATTGACGTTCGCGTGAGGTTGTCGGGGGGATGGGGCTGGTCGGCTTGGGCCTGGAGACGGGCGTGCAGGCCGACGAGGGCATGCTGGGGGTATGCTGAGGGTACGCCAGGAAACGCCGAGAGCATCTCGGAAGCCGGGTGGAATCCCGGGCGGACCCCGGATGGGAAATACGCAACGTTACATAAGATATCTTATCGGACGTAGAATGTTGGGGGATTTCTAGGGGGCCCCGTGTGCGGCTGCGCGGGTCTGGGTGGGTTTGCTCCGGTTCGGGTTGGGTTGTTTGCTGTTTGCTGGCGGCTGTCTGTGACTTGCAGGTCCCCTGCGGCGGCTTGGTTGCAGGTGCCCCGGCCAGAAGGTGGCCTTGATCGCCCTTTGCACGGGCCAAAGATGGCACCCAACACGCATGCGTAATAACCGCGTAACGTGGCGCGGGCCGTGGGTCACTGCAACGGGATGGCGCGGCCGGCGAGATGCGCGGCGATCAGTTACAAAGTGTCGTCTGGGCAACCGGCCGGCGGTCATGGGCGTATACGATTGGGAGTCCCGTAACGAGGCCGTGCTGATGAGATGCGTCCGGTGGATTACGATAGTTGGCTTGGTGGTGGCGTTCGGCGTGTTGCTAAGTTGCATTACTGCCGGCGTCTCCATCGGCGGGCGCGGCGGGATCGGTATCTTTCGTGGAAGCGTGTGTGTCCAGTTGGGGCCAATGTACCATCCGAACCGGCCGGCTTTCTTCTGGCGCCACCGCCCGGCCGCGGATTTCGGGTTTCTGCCTCGGGTAGCATACATCTCCGGCGCGACATTCTACCTGGTTCCAGTGTGGACTGTGTCGGCGGGGCTGCTGATGGCGGCTGTTCCACTCGAGGTCCTGCGATGGCGGTGGGATCGGCGTAATCAGGAGAGCCAACGATGTGGATTACGGTGAAGCATCCGATACTCGTATTGCTGGCAGCGTCCTGTTGTTGCGTCTTGAGCTGTGGGGAACGGCGGCAGGTCATGTGTACGGCCAGAAAACCCACGGCGCCCGCGGAGTAGCTGGGGATCGACCGGGGCAACCACCTGTTTCCGGCGTGTGAATTGCGCTCTGGCCGGCAGATCGGGCTTGGCGGGCGAGGACGCCCGCCCCACTTGGCGCGCGGACGGCCGGCACGATCAACCTTGCTACAGATGCTCCGTCGGCAGTTTGGGTAGGCGGGTGCCGCGGATGTCGGTTTGAGAATTGGGGGGAACGGGTTTGCCGGCGAGAGCTTTGCCGGGGCGGGGTTTCTTTTGGGCGTTGGACTGCTTGTTTGTGGCGGAGCCGTTGGGTTTTGGCTTGCGGCCGGCACGTTTGGTCGGCTTTTCTAAGGGGTTTTCTTTCAGCCAGGTGTCGAGGTGTTCCGGGCAGGTGAAATGGACGTCCCAGCCGTAGTCGCCGGAATGATAGTCGCAGTTGTCGCTGGTGTACTTCCGGCAGATCTGCGGGCGGGTCTCGTAAATGCCGCAGCCGTGATCGGGACGCAGGTGCCGACAGGGCGTCGCGAACGAGATGAACCAGTCGCCATCCTCACGGAAGACCGAAACGTTCTCGTGCAGCAGGTACCAGCGAATGTCGTCGAAGTCGGACATGTCGTCGGGCTCGTCGATCGGCAGCGCGACGTAACGGCAACAGGCGGCGGTGCAGTGTTCGCAAAGATTTCCGGACATGTCGTACTCCTGAGCGGCTAGAGCAAGCTCTACTTACTTGTAGCGGCCTCCCTGCCGTATTCTTCGGGACACTTGGATGTTTGGAACGCTACGAGTTCATCCAAAACGCTCTAAGCGAGCAGCGTTACCCCCCTGCCGCGGATTCGTCGGGAGCGGTTACTGATTTCAAGTTGTCTTTGTCGGCGCGGCGACGTACCGGCAACAGCGCCAGAGAAAACGTGGCATAGCCGGCCGCAATCGCCAGCCAGACGAGCGCGTCTTCCCAATGTTCAAGCGTGCGGCGCAGCATGCGATCGTGGATCGGCACGTCCGGCAGCACCACGGTGTCGATACGATAGCGCATGATAAGCAGGCCGGCCAGGAGAATCAGGCCGATGAGCGCGGAGAGATTGCGGACCCACGGGCGGAGCGAGAGCCGCCGACGAAAGATCGTGACGAAATTGGCAAGGAGGCCGATGCCGGCGAGAGCGGCCGCGGCGCCGGCCTGCTGCGGGGCGGCGGCGGTCTGAGCGAGGGTTTGCCACAACAGTACCCCCCCACCGCCGACGAGTGCCATTGCCAGGATGAATCTGAGCATGGTGTTGGGCCGATGCGGGGTTTAGCGCGGCGGCGAGGTCAAACTCCCATGGAGGTGCCGACGGCACGGGCCATCGCGATGTGCGGATCGTCGGGCTGGACCAGGCGTTGCTGGTTGGCGACGTTCTCGATCGGGACGGTGCCGACGCGGCCGGCCTGAAGCACGACCATCTGGTTCCATTGCTGCTCGGCGATGAGCCGAACGGCCTTGTAGCCGAAATGCGTGGCGAGGACGCGGTCGAACGCGACCGGCGTGCCGCCGCGCTGAACGTGGCCGAGGATGGTGGCGCGGGTTTCGCGATGAGTTTCGTTGGCGATCTGCCGGGCGAGGACGGCACTGACGCCGCCGAGACGGATCGGGTCGGGGCTGTCGTGGACGATCTGGTCGACGACCTGTTGGCCACCCTCGGGGCGGGCGCCCTCGGCGACGGCGATGAGCGTGAAGCGCTTGCCGCGGCGGCTGCGCTCGAGGCAGTTTTCGCAGACGACGTCGAGCTTGTACGGAATTTCGGGGATGAGGATGACATCGGAGCCGCTGGCGATGCCGGCGTGGAGCGTGAGCCAGCCGGCGTTACGGCCCATCAGCTCGACGAGCATCACGCGATGGTGGCTGGAGGCGGTAGAGTGGATGCGGTCGAGGCATTCGGTGGCCGTCTGGGCGGCGGTGGTGAAGCCGAAGGTGAGATCGGTGTGCATGAGATCGTTGTCGATGGTTTTGGGCACACCGATGCAGCGTACGTCGTGCTTGATGAGGTTGGCGGCACCGCTCATGGTTCCGTCGCCGCCGATGCAGACGATGGCGTCGAGCTTGCGTGCGGCGATGTGTTCGAGGACGCGGTTGGTTACGTCCTGGTAGACGGGTTTGCCGTCGGGGGCGGTGTCGACGGCGAAATGCGACGGGTCGGCCTTGTTGGATGTGCCGAGGATGGTTCCGCCGGCGGTGAGGATGTTGGAGACGTCGTCGAGTTCGAGCCGGCGCATGCGGTTGCGGATCAGGCCGAGGAAGCCGTCTTCGATGCCGTAGACTTCGAGTCCAAGCTGCCCGATGGCGGCCTTGGTAACGACGCGGATGACGGCGTTTAGTCCGGGGCAATCGCCGCCGCCGGTGAGAACGCCGATGCGCGAGATTTTCTCGGACATGGTCCGATCCGTGTGGAGTGCCGGTCGTGGCGGATTAGCAGCGCGGCGGTGGCGGAGTTGTCCCGCCGGGTCTGGTGGCTTCTACATGTGCAGGCCACCGTCGACGCTTATGACCTGTCCGGTGACGTAGGTGGATGCGGGCCCGGCCAGGAAAGCGACGACGCTGGCGATCTCCTCGGGCTTGCCCATGCGTTGAGCGGGGATGATCTGCCGGGCGACTTCCTTAACCTTCTCGGGCAGGACAGCGGTCATCTCGGTTTCGATGAAGCCGGGGGCGACGGCGTTGCAGCAGATGCCGCGTTTGGCCATCTCCTTGGCGGTGGACTTGGTCAGGCCGATGACGCCGGCCTTGCTGGCGGCATAGTTGGCCTGGCCGGCGTTGCCGCTGAGCCCGGAGAAGCTGGCCATGTTGATGATGCGCCCGCTGCGCTGGCGAAGCATGACCTTGGCGGCGGCACGCGTGCCGAGAAACACGGCGCGCAGGTTGACGTTAATCACCTGGTCCCACTGCTCGTCGGTCATGGACATGACCAGCGTATCGCGGGTGATGCCGGCGTTGTTGACCATGATGTCGAGGTGGCCGAATTTCTCGACCGCGGTGTCGACGAGCTTCTCGACGGCCTCGGGATTGGTGATGTCGGTGACGATTGACTCGGCCCCGGCGCCAGCCTCACGAATCAGCTTGACGGTCTCGTTCAATTCGTCGACGAGCACGTCCGTCGCCAGGATGTTGGCACCCTGACGAGCGAGTTCGAGACAGATGGCCCGGCCGATGCCACGAGCGGCGCCGGTTACGATGGCTCCGTTTCCTTCCAGCGGTTGCATGGCGTTCACTCCTTTGCGGCGGCCAGCGTTTCGGCTGACGACACGTTCACGGCTTTGACCTTGCGGTTGATCTTGCGCATCATCCCGGTCAGGTGCCGATTCGGCCCGATTTCCCAGAATTCATCGCAACCGTCAGCGATCAGTTTCTCGACGCAAGCCTGCCAGCGCACCGGGTTCACCACCTGACGGTTAAGCAGCTCACGGATTCGGTCGGCATCGGTGTGATAGCCGGCGTCAACATTGGCCACCACGCGAACACGCGGCGTGCGAAATTCGGTCTCATCCAGGACCGGTCGCAGGCCGTCGGCGGCCGACTGCATGTGTACACTGTGGAAAGCGCCGGCGACCTTCAGCGGTATAGCCCGGCAGCTAAACTCGTCAGCCAGCTCGGCAGCAGCCTGGCAGGCGGCCTGGTCGCCGGAGATGACGATCTGCCCGGGGCTGTTGAAATTCGCCGGGCGGACGTGGCCGTGCTGCGCGACGCGTTCACACAGGGCCAGGGCGCTTTCCTCGTCGTTTAGCCCGAGGAAGGAAACCATGCCGCCGACGTTCTGTTCGGAAGCCTGTTGCATTAGCTGGCCGCGGCGGGCGACCAGTCGCAGGGCGGGGTCGAAATCGACCGCGTCGGCGAGGTGGAGAGCGGTGTATTCGCCGAGACTGAGCCCCCCCATGGCGGCGAAATCGTCAGCCTTGAAGCAACCCGCGTCGACCCCGGCGCGGAACAGGGCCACGCTGGTGACGAAGATGGCGGGTTGCTGAATATCGGTGGCGTCGAGGCGCTCGGCCGGTCCGTTGAAACATAGCTCGGAGAGCTTGAAGCCAAGGACAGCGTCGGCCTGTGCATAAGTTTCGGCAGCGACCTGGTGGGCGTCGGCGACATCGCGTCCCATGCCGACCAGTTGGGCACCTTGTCCGGGGAAAATGGCAGCGCGCATGATCAGATCAGACCCTCAGGAGAATCGAACCCCAGGTCAGGCCCGCGCCAAAGGCAACGAGCATGGCGAGGTCGCCGGACTTGATGCGGCCTCCGGCGACGGATTCGTGCAGAGCAACGGCGACGGAGGCCGCCGAGCTGTTGCCGTAACGATCGATGTTTATGACAACGCGTTCGAGCGGCATGCCGACGCGATTGCAGGCGGATTCGATAATCCGGAGATTGGACTGGTGCGGGATAACGAGCGTGAGGTCGTCGACGGTAATGCCCGCGTCGTCGCAGGTACGCTTGATGACGTCTTGCATCTGGGTGACGGCAAAGCGGTAGACCTCGCGGCCGGCCATTTTCATGAAGTGGCGCCGGTTTTCGACGGACTCGATCGAGGCGGGCTCGCGGGCGCCGCCGGCCGGCACGTTGATGAGCATGCCGCGACCACCGTCGGCTCCCCATCGCATGGCCAGCAAGCCACGCTCGGGGTCGTCGGACTTGCGGATGATGGCAGCGCCGGCCGCATCGCCGAAAAGGACGCACGTGGCGCGATCCTGCATGTCCGTAATGCGTGTGATCGTCTCACTGCCGATGACAAGCACGTTGCGGGCGAGCCCGTTCTGGACCTGCTGGCAAGCCAGGTGGAAGGCCCAGACGAAGCCGCTGCACGCGGCGGAAACGTCGAAGGCGGGAATCCACCGGCAGCCAAGCTCGGCCTGCAACAGGCAGGCGGTCGAAGGCAACACCAGCTCGGGCGTGATCGTCGCGATGATGATGACGTCGATGTCTTCAGGCGTCATAGAGGCGCGTTCGAGCGCCTGGCGGGCGGCACGTGTGGCCAGCGCGAGGGTGGCTTCGTCGGGTGCGGCGAAGCGGCGCTCACGGATGCCGGTGCGCTGGACGATCCAGTCGTCGGTGGTGTCGACGATCGTGGACATTTCGTCGTTGGTGACAACTCGCTCGGGGAGTCCTGCGCCGGTGCCGGCGATTTCCAGAGGCCAGCCCAGCTTCATGCGGCATCCTCTTGACTGCGGCTGAGTTCGGCCGCGATGGTTCCGTTTAGATCCTGGTTGATTTGCTCGCCGGCGACGCGGATGGCGTTGCTGATGGCGCGCTGGTCGCTGCGGCCGTGACAAATAATGGCGACACTGCGCAGGCCGAGCAGCGGGGCGCCGCCATACTCGGCAAAATCGTGCCTCTTCCAGATGCGGCCGACGATAGGCTCGAAGCGCTTGGCGAGTTCAGCATCTTCGGCCTGTAGTTCGTGGACGATGGTTTTGAACAGGCCTTCGGCAAGGCCCTCAGTAAGCTTGAGGATGACGTTGCCAACGAAGCCGTCGCAGATGAAGACGTCGGCCTCGCCGCCGAAGATATCGCGGCCTTCCACGTTGCCGTGGAAGTGGATAGCGGGATCGTCCCGGAGAAGGGCGCGGGCTTCCTTGACAAGCGGATTGCCCTTGGCCTCTTCCTCCCCTATCGAAACGATTCCGACGCGCGGCGACTCGATGCCGAGGATCATCCGGGCGTAGCACGCGCACATGTGGGCGTACTGGTGAAGATGACGCGGCTTGGGGGCGACGTTGGCGCCGACGTCACAAATGACGACGGGGCCGCGGAACGTCGGCATTACCACCGCAATGCCAGGCCGGGATACGCCCGCGATCGGGCCGATCTTGAGCTGGCAGGCGGCGGCGAAAGCGCCGGTGTTGCCGGCGGAAATGACCACGTCGAGCCGATCCTTGGCCGCGTCCATCACCATGCGAACGATGCTGGAGTTGCGGCGTTGGCGCAGGGCCTCGACCGGGGGTTCGCCCATCGCGATGACTTCGGAACAGTGCTGAATAGATACGCGGGGATCAGTTAACTCGGCGGCGCGGCACTCGGCCGCCACACGCTCCTCGATGCCATAAAGAACGACTTGGTCATCGTCTTTGAGGAAGCGCAGACCGGCCTGTACTCCGCGGACAATCTCCTGCGGAGCCAGGTCGCCGCCCATCGCGTCCATGCCAAGGCGCATGGAGGCCTCCTAGGACTCCTCTTCACCGACCTTGATGCGCGTGTGCGCATTCACGTAGCCGCAGTTGCCACAGGCGGCATGAGGAAGCTTGGCCTGACTGCATTGTGGGCAAACGATCAGGTGCACCGGCCGAAGCGCATGGTGCGACCGGCGAGTACGTTTGCGCATTTTGCTTTTTTTCGTGACCGGTAGCATAACGTCACCTTTTTGGGAGGCCGGCAAAAAACGGCGCGGCAGTTACCCTGTTGCCGGGGTCTACTGGCGCCGGCACACGGCCTCTAGTCCCTCGTAGGAGGTTCAAAGCTACGCGGTGGACCCAACTCTGTCAAGGTGGCGGGAAACGCCCCCTCACCGTCGCGATGGTTATCGGTGCCAACCAGCACGCCCGCGGACGCGCCCCCCTAACATCTCCCCCTCTACAGCCAACGCCCCGGAGACCTACTCACGCGGGGGATGCTGCCGACCTTTGCACAGCTTGAACTCCCCTACCGGCGCGACCTTGCGGTAGCCCAAGTAGAGCAGGATATCGAGCAATTCGGTCAGCGTCGGGAAGGGACGGTCGTTCACACGCTTGTACTCGTCCACCGCACGCAGGAAATCGACCTGCTCGTCGTTCATGTGGCCTTCTTCGGCAGCGCGGCGGTAATCAGTGCGGCGACGCCCCGGGCCCCGACGACGGTCCAGCGCCGAACGCCGATCCGAACCGGCACGACGCTCGCTACGCTCTCGGCGGTCGGCACCCTCGCGCCGCTCCTCCACTTCGCAGGTGTCCTGGTCAGCAGTCCCGGCATTTTTGAGATGGTCGGTTTCTGGGTTCATACCGTGGATTATCGGAGGATCCGACAGCCTACCTGAGGCATGGCAGGCAAAGCCCCGGTAAACGCACAGACGGAGTGGGTCACCAGAGCAGAATCGGCCGGGCGTGGTCAGCTAACAGGGCCGACAACCGAAACCGGCGCAGCAGCAAACCCGCCCCGGCCAGAGCGGGCTTGCAGAGCGTTAGTGGCTTGTGCACAACGACTTAGAGATCTTCGTCTTCGTCGTCGAAGTCGTCGTCGAGATCGTCGTCGAGGTCATCGTCGAGGTCGTCGTCGAGGTCATCGTCGAGATCGTCATCGTAATCGTCGTCGTAGTCATCATCGTCGTCGAGATCGTCATCGTCATCGTCGTAGTTGCCACGACGTCGTCCGTCCGCGAGCAACGTCAGGGCTCCTCCGCTGCGCCAGGGTTCTTCCCCGGAGCCGCCAGCAAAAAACGCTTCTGAGGCCCCATTTTCGAACCACGCTATTCCTGGTCTGACTTCATCCGTTTCCATCGGTACCACCGTCTCCATGTCCGCTTCAATCACATTGATGCGCCCTGGTTCCCGAGACATCAGACGCGTCCCTTCCTGGTTGACGCGCTTGTGGGGGCGAAGCATATCGTCACCCACGCGCGGCTACATACTAGCCCGTGGCGCTTTCGTCAAGACCCGACCAAGTTTTGTTCGACTGAGTTTCTTAGAATCTGTAGGCTAGGTTCGTGCGCGAGCGCCCGCCAGCGTATAATGGGGCCGTCCACAACCTCTCGGAGTAAGCCGTGTCTGAGATTCAAGATCGATTCGCGGAACGTTACGATCGGAAGCAGGGCGAGAAGCGTCGTCGTACTGAAATCGTCTCGGAAGATGATGCGCCGATCCCGGATGCGCCGGTCGAGAAGGCGGAGGCTACCAATACGCCCGGGCGGAACGATCCTTGTCCGTGCGGGTCCGGTAAAAAATATAAGAAGTGCTGCGGGAAGCCGGCGTGACCGCTTCCAATGCCCGCCTCCACTGGTATGCCGACGGGCTCCGTTTTGCCTGCAAACGCTGTGGCCGTTGTTGCAGCGGTGCACCAGGATATGTCTGGGTCGATGGGGAAGAAGCCGAGGCGATAGCGGCCTTTCTGAAGCTCACGCCCGAGGAGTTCAGCCGCAAGCACCTGCGACGCGTCGGTCGGGGCCGGAGCCTGCTGGAGCACGCCGACGGGGATTGCGAGTTCCTGACCAGAAGTGCGGAATCCGGGGCCCCCACCGGGTGCGCGATTCATCCCGTTCGGCCAATGCAGTGCCGAACTTGGCCGTTCTGGCCATCGAATCTGAAATCTGAAAAGGCCTGGCGGGTGGCGAGCCGGGAATGCCCGGGGATCGACGATGGGGAGAGCCACCCGCTGGAGCATATCGAGGCGCAGCGGGACGCCAACGAGGGGCGGCCGCTATAGAGCTGGCTGTCGGCGGCGTGGGGGCTTGTAGGCCAGGAGAGTCCACCCCCCTACCGCGATTATGAGAGCAAGCCAGGGCAGGGCCGGGCGTTGGGCGAGTGCGTCAGGAGAAATGCCCGCACAACGCAGTAGCGTCAGCGCGATTACGAACAGAATGGCGGCCGCGACGGCACGGTGACGGCCAGTGCGCGGGTGGAGAGTGACGAGCAGCAGGGCCGCCAGAATGATCAGCTCGCGATTGAGGGGGAAAACCGCAATGCCGTAAGCCAATGCCCGGCCCACGTTGGCAACCATGCCAACGTTTAGCGTGGTGCGGGTGCCGGCGGTGGTGCCGGCAAGCGAACGGGCACCGGTCCCGGGGGCCATCAGCGCGGCAATGA
Organism: Phycisphaerae bacterium; assembly: GCA_963666925.2. GTDB lineage: Bacteria > Planctomycetota > Phycisphaerae > UBA1845 > Fen-1342 > JANQFV01. The sequence goes on from CAXXTC010000009.1 coordinate 177,962, forward strand.
CGCGGGAATCGTCATCGGAGGTGCTGATTTCGACCCAGGTGTGCTTGAGATCGCTGACGAGATGGGCGTTGTAGCCGAGCCGACGTAGCAGAGCGGCTGCGACCGCAGCTCGGCCGTCACAGTCTTCCTGGCCGCGGGCGAGTGCCTCGGCTGGCGTAGGCAGGTAATCCATCACCCCCCAGGTATCCCAATCGTGGGCGTATGGGAGGGCCGCGTAGACGAGCTGCTCAACGCGTGCGGCGAGCTCGTCGATGGTGAGGTTCCCTGACGGCAGGTCCTGGCGACAACGCTGTTCCAGGGGGGCGAGGGCCGAATCAGTGGGCGTGATGACACTGTCCAGGTCGGCCAGGCGATGCAGCCAGCGTGGGATGAGCCAGAAACGCGGGTAGAGCACCAGCCCGGTGATCAGGATGAGAAACAAGAGCTTCGCTGGCCAACGGAGGTAGCGTGGGGTGTGATGCAGGCGGTGCCAGGCGTTGAGCAGCGACACGGGCATGGGCTCCACAGGTTCGGGCAGTGTCCATGGTGATAATACGCCTGGCGTGGGTGGCGGTGGAAGCGCCGGCGTGACGTCAGATCGGCGAGGCCCGGGCGCGATTGTAGGGGTTTCGCTATGGCTTAGGGGTGTTTGCCCGGTACCGGTTTCGGCTGCCACTTGGTATAAGCAATAGCGTATCTGATGAGATGTCCCCCAGGCGGGATGAAATGCAGGTTTCACGTCGGTTTCGGGAGCGCGCGGCAATGCCCTTGACTTTCCTAACAAAAACCGTACACTAGGGATGGATTCGGGACATTCGAATGCCACCCCGATGGGAACGCGCGGGCCGCGGAAGGCCACGGAATTGGGCGTCAGGGAGGGCGCTCCCGCCCGCTGTGGGGCTAGCGAGCCTGTGAATGAGCATGTAGACGGACGCGTGTCAGGCGGGGCGACCCACGATCTGACAGCAGCGTCTGCAAATCTGCGTTGAGTGGTACACGCCGGGCTGGTTCACAGGTTTTCGTCCGCCCGCGATCGTATCGGCGGCAGCGCTGGGTGCGCCGACCGAGCGGCCGTTACAGGAGTGTCCAGAGATGGCAGGGAATCGGCCTGAACCAAACCAGCGGGTGGCAGGACAAATGCTCAGGATTTGCGCCGTTTTGCCGCTTTTTTCGGCTTCGGAGCTCGACGCGCTGGCCGCGTACCTGGAGCAGCGTGCTGAAGAGCTTCTTCGGCGCCGGCGACGAAATCGCGGATCTGGTCGGGCGTCGCGTCCTCGTACTCGGCCTCCCAGTCGCGGAGGCGATTGAGGGCGCGCATGCGGACGCGCGGATCCTCAACCATCAGGAGCAGGCCGGCGGCACAAAAACGCGTCACCCAGTGACCGCTGAGCTTGGCCTCCTCGTAGAGCAGTTTCATGGCTTCATCGACCTGGAAGTTGATCTGTGGTCTGCGGGCACCCATGTTGTCCCCTTATTTCAAGAATCCCATGTTTTCCTAGAGAGCGTATTGTGCGCGACCCGGGCCCAAAGGGCAAGCCCGCGCGGGATGGATTCGGCAATCGGACGGCGTCCCTCGCTTGCGGGGGTTAATTCATAGCCCCATTTGCTCGTGCGGCACGCTCCTGGCGAGGCTGCGGGGGTAACCCGCTTCGGTTAGAATCGCCCGGCAGTCGGCCAGTTCCTTGGCTGAGGCAGGTTACGTAGCTACCCATGAGCAATCCGCCCGAAAACCCGAGCAACGACGAGACGGCCTTCGGCGAACAGCCGACCGGGCCTCGAATCCAGGGCTATGCTCTGAAAGAGGAGCTGCATCGCGGCGGCCAGGGCGTCATTTATCGCGCGATTCAACTCGGAACCAAACGCGAGGTCGCCCTCAAGGTCCTCCTCGAAGGCCCCTTTGCCGGCGAGAGCACCCGCCTGCGCTTCGAACGCGAGGTGGAGCTGGCCGCGGCGCTGCGTCATCCGAACATCGTGACGATTCTGGATTCCGGCCTGAGCATGGGCCGGTACTACTTCGCCATGGAGTTGATCCGCGGAGAGCGGCTGGATCGCTACCTGGCCCGCCACCGACTCCCCCTCGAACAAACCCTCGAGCTTTTCGCACGAATTTCCGAGACGGTGAACTTTGCCCATCAGCGTGGTGTGCTGCACCGCGACCTCAAGCCGCCGAACATACTGGTGGACGCAGAAGGTGAGCCGCACGTGCTGGACTTTGGTCTGGCCAAGCCGCTGCACCAGTTGGCCGGTCGCGAATCGACCATGCAGGTGTTGTCGACGCAGGGGCAATTGCTGGGGACGGTGGCGTACATGTCGCCGGAGCAGGCGGCCGGCTCGCACGACGTCGACGTGCGTACGGATGTTTACTCGCTGGGGGTGATTTTCTACGAAGCGGTTGTGGGGGCGCCCCCCTACCCCGTCACGGGTCCGCTGGGCGAAATCCTGAACCGTATTGCGAAGGACGAGCCGCTGTCGCCGCGTGGTCGACAAGCGCGGCACCCGGGCGGCTACCCGGTGGATGACGAGCTGGCGACGATCTTGCTCAAGGCGCTCGACAAGGATCCGGGGCGGCGCTATCAGACCGCCGGCGACCTGGGGCGCGATTTTCGGCACTTGCTCGAAGGTGCACCGATCGAGGCCAAGCGTGCCAGCGGCCTGTACATGCTCAAGAAGACGCTGCGGCGTTATCGCCTGCCGGCGCTTACCGCGGGCATGATCCTGATGATGCTCGTCGGTTTTCTGATCACGTTCGCATTTTTGTTCAAGAGCGAGCGTGCCGCACGCGAACTGGCGGACGAACAGGCCCAGGAAACGACGGCGGCGCTGCGAGCACGCGATGGGGCCCTGGCCGAGGCCCAGCGGCGTCACGCGGAGGCGCTGCGGGCGCAGGAGGGGCTGCGGCGGGCACTGATGCGGCAGCACATCAACCGGGCCGACCTGGCACTGGCGCGTTCAGACCTGGTCGAAGCGCGCAATAGCTACTGGAACGCGTACGACGTCGTGGCCGGACCGGCCAGCGTGTGGGCCCTGCGGCGCTACTACACCGAGACGCCGGACGCGGGGGCGCTATTGCTGGACTGTGGCGGTCGAGCAACGGCGGCGGTGTCGCCGGACGGCGACCTGGCCGCGGTATGCACGGCCGCGGACGCGATCGCGGTGCGTGAGCTGGGCACGGGTCGAACGGTGTCGTGGTGCCAGACGCCGGGGCCGGTAGAGCGGCTGAACGTAGCTGACGATGGTGCGTTGGCGGCGGTCGGCAGTGGCTGGGCACACGGCTGGGAGCCGGGGGCGTCGGCCCCGAGCGTCGCGGTACAGTTGCCGCGCGGCTTCGAAGCAATCGCAATCTTTCCCGATGACCAGGGCCGCGCGCTGTTGCTCGTAACAGACCAATACGTCGCGTATTTCCGCGGCGCGTGGGGCGAGGTGGCCCGGACACAACTCCTCAGCGGACCGCCGACGGGGCAGATGGGTTGGTCAGCCCGACTGCACTACCTGGCGGTGCCGACACCAACAGGCGTCGAGCTGGTCCGGGTCGAGCGTGACGGCCTCGATGTAGAAACGATCTGGAGCGCGCAGCAAGCCCCACCGCGGGCCGTGCGGTTCGACGGAAATCGTTACCTGGCGGTGTTGGCCGACGTAATCTACATCTCCGCAGTGACGGACCTAGGGCGTGACCGTTGGCGCGGCGTGGCGCAGGTGGCGGCAGATTGGGAACTGTTCGACTATCGACATTCGTCGCGGACGGTGGCGCTCGCGACGCGCGACGGGCGACTGGCGCTATACCGCGGAACCGGCATGGAGAGCGAATGGCGTTCGGATATCGAGCCGATTGTCGACGTCCGTCTTCCGGGCAACGACACGCTGCTGGTTTCGCTCGACGGGCACGGCGAGCTTACAACGTGGCTCAACCCGGCGCGGACACAGCAGCGCCGACGAATCTTCACCGGGACGGCTTCAAACTGGGCCGTGTCGCCGAGGGCGAGCTGATTCTCCTGGCCGAGGAGGATGGGCGCGTGTCGGCGTACTGGCCCGAGCCGCAGATGCACCTTGAAACGCTGGTGAAGCCGCGGCTGTTTGGGTTTCAGGCGGTGCCATTGTCGCTGGCGGCGGCCGCGGACGGGCACCGCGTGGCGATCCGTGACGGGAATACGCTGCGTTTGATAGAGTTGAGCCGAACGGGGAATCACGTCGACGCGAGCACGCAGACGGATGTGTGGCGCAGCGCGACGTACCCGCGACTGACGGATGTGGCGCTCAGCGCCGACGGACGCCGCGTGGCCCGGCTGGCGCAGAGCCGGGCCGGTGGGCAGGATTACATCAGTTTTCTCGACTGGGGCGAGGAGCTGCGGCCGAGCGCGGGTTGTCCGGCCGTCAAGTTCGCGGGGGCGGCGATTCGCGAGATGCTGTTTACGCCGCAGACAAACCGGCTGCTGGTGGTGCGATCAAACGGTCAGTTGTTCCTGCACACGCCGAGCTCGGCTCCGGGCGAGGTCGGCCTGGACGCGACGCCGCAACAACCGTGGCTGATCCTCGAAGCGCCGCCGACGGTGGTGGCCGTCAGCCGGGGTGAGGAATGGCTCGCAGTGGCGAGCACCGATGAGGCCGTGCGTCTGGTCGACATGACCAGCGGGCAGGTCGTCCGGCGAATCCTGGTGGGCGGGCAGGTGACGGCGCTGGCGTTCAACCCGCACGACGACGTGCTGCTCATCCGGACGGAAGACGGAACACTTCGGCTGCATCATCCGGTCAATGGAGAACTGCTGGTTGAGTGGCGTTTGCCGGCACACCAGCCGCTGGCGGCGTGGATCGGCTCGAGTGATTCGCTGCTGGTAGGCGGTGACGACGGCGTGTACGAACATCGGTTCCAGTTTGCGGACGCATTGCTGCAACGGAACCTGCGCTACGCGCGGCAGCGCGAGATCGCGCGCTTGCTCGAAGAGGGCGATATTGGCGGCGCGTGGCGCGCCACCGGCGAACTGGAACGCCTCGCACCTGAATTCGGACGCAACGCCCGCTACGCCGTAATGGCCAGCGCCTTGCGCCGACCGCAAATGGAAATCGAACCTGCCTGGCTCAACGCGGTGCTTGCCGATGCAAACGCGACGGCATTGTTGCGGCTCGGGCATGCGGCCTACGAGGGCGAGCGGTTTGACCTGGCGTTGGATTGGCTCATGCGCGGGCGTGCCGAGTCGGTCGGCGCGGTCAGTTCGCTGACCACCTGGCGCGCGGCCGAGTGCGCCTACCTCACCGGGGACTACAAGGTGGCGTTGACACTGCTCGACGCCGCGATCGCCCGGCCAGACTTCGATCCGCGGCTGGCCCCCCTGGCGGCGCTGGAACGCGTCGCAGCATTGTTGCGTGACGGCCAGCCGGACGCGGCCCGCGATGCGGTGGCGCAGGTGTCGATGGCGGACACGCATGGGCGCCCCGGTGACGCGGTGGCGGCGGCCGCGGCACGCGTCATCGCCCGCTTCATCACCGGGATGGAGAGCCAGCAGTTCTTCGAAACAGGTTTTGAGAGTTTGCTGACGAGCACGTTTGCCGAGCGGTCGCTCGATTTTCATGATGATGTACACTTCTTCGCCGGCGAGCTGGCCGAGTTGGAAGGTGAGCCGAGCGAGGCAGCGGTACACTATCAACGTTGTATAGATACGGCCCGGGATGTGTGGCCGGCGAACTGGTCACGCTATCGGCTGCGGCAGTTGACCGATGACCTCCAGGTCGGCGCCGACGCGGGCGACGGTCACGCGGAAGCCGCCGGTCAGTCCGGGACTCAAGCGAGAAAGGGATGAGTATGAACGTGCTCGTGTTGGGTTCCGGGGGTCGAGAGCACGCATTGTGCCAGCGGATCGCGCGGTCGCCGCTGCTGGATAAGCTGTTCATACTGCCGGGGAATGGCGGAACGGAATCGCTGGGGACAAACGTGCCCGGCTCGGCAGACGACGTGGCCCTGGCGCTGGAGGTCGCCCGGCGTGAGCAGATCGACCTGACCGTGGTGGGGCCGGAGGCACCGCTCGCAGCGGGTATTGTCGACGCGTTCGAAGAGGCCGGCTTGCGTATTTTTGGGCCGTCCGCTGCGGCCGCCCGAATCGAGTCGGACAAGGCGTTCGCGAAGAAGATGATGCGGCAATACGCGGTGCCGACGGGCGAGGCGCGGGTGTTCGAGGATTTCGAGCTGGCCCGGCAGTACATCGCGACGCGTGACGAGCCGGTAGTGGTCAAGGCCGCCGGCCTGGCCCAGGGCAAAGGCGTCATTGTTTGTGATGATCCGTCCGACGCGCTGATCGCGGCCGAGAACATGCTCGTACACCGGCAGTTTGGCGACGCCGGCGCGAAGATCGTCGTCGAAGACCGGCTACTGGGGCGTGAGGCGTCGGTGCTGGCAATTGTAGACCGGCATACTTCGTACGTACTGGAGCCGGCGCAAGACCACAAGCGGCTCAAGGACAACGACGCGGGTCCGAACACGGGCGGGATGGGTGCGTATTGTCCGACGCCGGCGATCGACGAGTCGACCATGCAGCAGATTGAACAGCAGATACTGGTGCCGATGCTGGATGGGTTTGTACGCGAGCGGATGAAATTCCGCGGGGTGTTGTATATCGGACTGATGTTGACGGCGGCCGGCCCGCGCGTGCTGGAGTTCAACTGTCGCTTTGGCGATCCGGAGGCGCAGTGCATCCTGCTGCGGATGCAGTCCGACCTGTTGGAGTTGCTCGACGCGACGGTCAGCGGCAAACTGGAAGATGCGAACGTGGTTTGGGATTCGCGGCATGCGCTGTGCGTCGTGATGGCCGCGCCGGGGTATCCCGGGGAGTATCCCCGCGGCGTGCCGATCGGGAATATTCCGGAAGACACTGACGACGTGGTGGTGTTCCACGCGGGGACCAAACGCATGGGACGCCAGGTGGTCAGCACTGGCGGGCGCGTGCTGGGCGTGACGGCCCTGGGCCAAACGCTGGCGGACGCGCGGCAGCGGGCGTACGGGATCGTCGAGCAGATCAATTTCGCCGGCGCCCAGTATCGAACCGACATCGGCTACAGCGCCGGCGGGGAGTAAGACACGATGGAATTCATCGGCGACATCCACATCTACGTCAGCGATTTCACGTTGGCGCTGCGCTTCTGGGCCGACGGCCTCGGGCTGGAGGTGAGCGAGCAGGAGGTCAGCCAGCACAGTGCCTACGCCCGGCTGGATTTTGAGGATGGCGGGCCGTCAGTTCGGCTGATCGGGCCGGTGGGGCCGGCCGCTGAGCAGCCGGCATCGACCGCAATTCGACCAACGGTGCGGTTCGATGTGAGCACCGACGATTTTGACGCGACGCTGTTGCGGCTGATCGAGCACGGCGGCACCCAACTAGACGAAATCGCCAGCTACAAAGGGCTACGGGCGGTCTCGATCGCCGACCCGGACGGAAATGTGTTCGAATTGCTGGAGCTGCCGCCGGAGGAAGAGGAAGAAGACGACGTGGAGGAGGAGGACGCGGAGGCGTGAGTGCGCAGCTCAGGCCGATTGGTGGGACGCAGGTATCGGCAGTGCTGGAGCGGGCGCTGGCCGACGGGGTGATCGACGCTGATATCGATACGGCGGCCAGCTTCATCAGCCTGGATTTGCTGGAGGACCGTATCGCGGAGCTGCAACAGGCGTTTCCCGCCATCACGCTGCACACAATCGCGATAAAGGCCAATCCGCTGGCGCGTTTGCTGGAGCTGGTGGTAGCACGCGGGTGCGGGTTGGAGGCAGCCTCGCTGCCCGAGCTTGAGCTGGCGCTGCGCTGCGGGGCGGTGCCGCGGATGGTCGTGTTCGACTCGCCGGCCAAAACCGTGGACGAATTGCGGCAGGCGTTTGTTCGCGGCGTACTCGTCAACCTGGACAACTTGCAGGAACTCGAACGGGTGGATCGGCTGGTGGCGGACGGGGTGGTCACGTTGCCGGAGACGGGCTGTGGATTGCGGATCAATCCGCAGGTGGGCGCAGGCGAGCACGAGCTGACCAGCGTCGCGACGCGGCACTCGAAGTTTGGCGTGCCGCTGGTGGATACGCCCGAGTTGGCGGACATCCTGGTACGCACCGAGTGGCTGACGGGAGTGCACGTGCACGTCGGATCGCAGCTCGGCGGGATCGCGCTGATGGTCAAGGGCATCGCGCGCGTGCTGGAGCTGGTCCAACAGGTGAACCAGCGCCGGGCGGATCGTCCGCTGTTGACGTTTGATATTGGCGGCGGGTTGCCGGCGCCGTATCGCGATGATGCGGGGAGCGTGACGCTGACGGAGTATGCGGCGGCACTACGCCAGCAATGTGCCGAATTGTTTGCCCCCCCATACCGCCTGATCACCGAGTTTGGCCGACATATGTTGCTGAACGCGGGGTGGATCGCCACGCGCGTCGAGTACACGAAATTCACCGGCGACGTGCGGACGGCCGTGGTGCACGTCGGGGCGGATATGTTGCCGCGCGAGTGTTACCGGCCGGCGGAATGGCGGCACGAAATCGTGGCGCTGGACAGTCGCGGGCGGTTGAAGATCGGGCCGACGGAAACGTGGCAGGTGGCGGGGCCGTTGTGTTTCGCGGGCGATTACGTCGGGCATGATGTGCCGCTGCCACCGCTGGAGCCGGGGGACTGGCTGGCGATACTTGACACCGGCGCGTATACACAGAGCATGTGGTCGCGTTACAACAGTCGCCAGATGCCGCAGAGTGTCGGGTATCGGTCGGATGACGGCGGCGCGGGGCCGCGGTTTGTGCCGTTGAAAGCGCGCGAAAGCGTGGACGACGTCGTCGCATTCTGGCGCTGATCGCGGGCTGGCCGAGCAAGTCTGGAAACACGTCATGAAGCTGAAGCTGCATCATTGGATACTCGCCGGGATGATCGTGGGAGCGCTGCTGGGCTGGGGGCTGGCCGAGTTAAAGACATCGCTCGCGGCGGCGGGCTCGGCCCAGCACGCCGGCTGGCTGAGCGCGATCGGATACGCCGAGTGGTGGTTGAAGCTGCTCGGCCCAACGGTGTTCATGAGCGCGCTGAAGATGATCATCGCGCCGTTGATTTTCGCGAGCATCGTGGCCGGCGTGACGAGTTTGCCGAACATGCGCGAGCTGGGAGCGATCGGCTGGAAAACGTTGGCGTATTACGTGGCCACGACGGCGATCGCGGTGACGATCGGACTGGTGTGCGTGCTGACGATTCGACCCGGGTTGCAGGCCAGCGCGCGTCAGACTCGGGCGGAGCGCATAGCGGAGCTCGACGCACGCCGGGCGGAATTCACCGTGACCAAGGGGCAAGCAGCATTGCACGCGGACGGTACGCCAACGCCGGAATACCTGCACTGGTTATTTGAGCGAGAGGGCGAGCAGCAATCCGGCGGCAGCGCGGCCGCGGGGTACGAGCGGCTGGCCAGTGCCCGCGAGCGCACGCCGGGGGATATGTTCGCCGAGGATATCATCATGCCGCTGTTGACCAACCCGTTCACGTCGCTCGCGGCCAGCCCGCCGAACGCGCTCGGGCTGATTTTCTTCGCACTGCTGATGGGCGTCGCGTGCATGTTTGTGGGCGAGCCGGCGGCCCCGGTGGTAGCGTTCTTCCAGGGGCTGAACGAGGTCATACTGCGGATCACACACTGGTTGATGATGATTGCGCCGGTGGCGGTTGCGTGCATCGTCGCGTCGCTGGTGCTGCAATACGGGATCGACGTATTTCGCGCACTGGCCTGGTATTGCATCACCGTGATCGGCGGAATTGCGGTTCACGTGGCCGTGCTGCTGCTGATCGCCCGGGTGGTCGGAGGTGTGGGGCCGATGCGGCTGTGGCGCGGCATTCGTGAAGCGTGGATGATCGCGTTTTCGACGCGATCGAGTGCGGCCACGCTGCCGGTGACGATCGCGTGCGTCACGGAAAAGCTGGACGTGTCGCCGAAGGTGGCGAATTTCTCGCTGCCGGTCGGGGCGACCATGAACATGGACGGCACCGCCCTGTACGAGGGCGTCGCGGTGATCTTCCTGATCCAGATCTACGGCGGGCTGGACGACGTCGGCATCACCATGACGGCCATGACGACGTTTCTGATATTCATAACGGCCGTGCTGGCGTCGGTCGGGGCGGCCGCGGTGCCAAACGCCGGGCTGGTAACGATGGTGCTCGTGGCTAGCGCGGTCGGCCTGCCGATCTACTACATCCCGCTGATCTTCGGCGTCGACGCATTTCTGGACATGTTCCGCACGTCGACAAACGTGCTCGGCGATACGGTCGGAGCGGTCGTGGTAAATCGACTGGAACGCGGCCGGCTGGGAGAAGTGACCCTGTGAGCAGCGGTTTCGAACTTCTGGATCACACCGCGGACGTCGGTGTGCGGGCCTGGGCGGATTCGCTGGCCGGCCTGATCACGCCGGCGACCGCGGGTTTGTACGAGATCCTCGGTGAGCTAGCGCTCGTGGGCGGTCCGCCCGAGGAACATCGAATCGAGCTGGCCGGCGACGAGTCGGCCCTGCTGCTGCGCGATTACCTGGCGGAATTGCTGCACCTGTTCGAAACCCGCCAGCAGCGGTTCGAGGTTGTCCATGTGGACGCGTTCACCGAGCGAGAATTGGTGGTGTCAGGCCATCTGCGCAGCATCGACATGCCCGCGAGCAACCTCGAGCGCGAGATCAAGGCGGTGACGTATCACCACCTCGAGATCCGCCGCAACGACGCGGGCTTAGAGGTGACGTATATCGTGGACATCTGACGCCGGCGAGCGCGTTGATCGGGACGGTGCAACGAGGGGGGACGGTTGAATGCCCCCCCCTGTAGCCTTCCTCTCCAAGGGGGACGATTGGATTCTCAGCCCCATTCCCAAGGGGACGGCTGGGGTTACCTGAACTTGGTCGGGTAGTTATCATGTCCGACATGGCTGACAATGAAACTGATCACGTGCCGGACGAGACGCCCGACGTGCAGCGCGCCTTGCGGCAATTGCCCGCGGTAGATCACCTCTTGAAACACCACAGCGTCGCCGGCCTGCTCGACGACTATCCGCGCGGCGAGCTGGTATACGTAGTACGCACGATCCTGGCCGAGCGGCGGGCGGCGTTGCAGGCCGGAGAGCGGGCAGACTGCGAGATCTCCACGCTCGCGCTTGAGATTCGCCAGCGTTTGTACGAGCGTAGCCAGCCCAGTCTGCGCAAGGTGATCAACGCGACGGGGATTGTCCTGCACACCGGGCTCGGCCGGGCACCACTGGCCGAGGAGGCGCTCGAGGCCCTCGCAAACGTGGCGGGCGGCTATTCAAACCTCGAGCTGGATCTCGACACCGGTCGGCGCGGCAATCGCCACGCCCATTTGCGCAACCTCTTACGCGAGCTGTGCGGCGCCGAAGACGCGATCGTCGTCAACAACAACGCCGCCGCCACGTTTCTCGTGTTGAACACCTTTGCGGCCGAGCGCGAGGCGATCGTCTCACGCGGCCAACTGGTCGAGATCGGCGGCTCATATCGGCTACCCGACATCATGGGGGCCGCACGCTGCCGGATGGTTGAGGTCGGCACCACCAATCGCACGCGAATCAGCGATTATCAGCGGGCGATCAGTGACGAGACCGCCGTCCTCCTGCGTGTCCACACCAGCAACTATCGCGTCGTCGGGTTCACCGAGCAAACGCCGCTGGAGGAGCTGGTTGACCTGGCCCGCCGACACAATCTCGTCGTGGCCGACGACCTCGGCAGCGGCCTGCTCATGCACGATCTCCCCTGGCCCGAGGAGGAAGAAAACGAGGAGACCGGCGAATTGGAAGGATCGCCCGGGCCGGAAGATTGGGACGAGCCCGGTGTGCGCGAGAGCCTGGCGGCCGGCGCGGATGTGGCGCTCTTCAGCGGCGACAAGCTGCTCGGCGGGCCCCAGGCCGGCATCATCGTCGGGCGCGCCCCGCTAATCGAGGCGCTGCGCAAGAACCCGCTGGCCCGCGCATTTCGGCCCGGCAAGCTCACGCTAGCCGCTCTCGAGGCGACCATGCGGCTATATCGCGACCCGGACGCCGTCCTGGAGCGCCTACCGACGTACCGATTGCTGTCGCGAACACCCAGCGAATTGCGCGCCGCCGCCGAAACACTCGCGGAACAGATCCGCTCCGCCCTGCCCGAGGCCGGCGTCGAAGTGGAACCCGACGAATCTGAAGCCGGCGGCGGCTCACTGGCGACCGTTCCGTTCCCCACCTGGGTCGTCAGCGTGCAGTTGGACGGCGTGTCGGCCGAGGTCTTGTCGGCAGCCCTGCGTGCCCGCGAGGTACCCATCATCGCCCGCATCTACGACGAGGCCCTGCTATTCGACCTGCGCACACTCGAAGAAGACGACGCCGACCAGATCGCACCGGCTCTCTGCGAAGCCCTGCGTGAGCTCTAACCCCCTACCTTTGTGGCACCGGTTTGAAACCCCATTGTGGGGCACCGGCTTTCTTCGTGGCACTGGTTTCCCCTCTTATGGCACCGGTTTGTAACCGGTGGTCACGCCGGCCACGAAACTCAATGCTACGGCTATCGAATAGGCTCGCCCCCGTGCCACTGCTCGCAGAGCAGTGGCACGGGGGTGGCGTTTTGGGAAACGGGTTAATCCGTCTTTGTGTACGTGGCCTGGCTGACCTCGCTGTCGGTCATGCCGTCTTTGTAAGACATGGCCTTGAGCGTGGTCGTTGCGGTCAGGGTTACTTCGACACCACAGGCGGCGTCGGTACCGTTGGTACGCGTCGGGGTTGAGCCGTCGGTGGTATAGAGAACACGGGCGCCGGCCGTTCCGCAGGCGATCACGACTTCCAGCGTGCCGGTGAACGTGCCGTCGCTGGTGGTGATGAATGATGGCGGGAGTACCTCGCGTCCGGTGGTACCATCGTCGGCCGCGTCTTCATAGTCATCAACGACGCCGTTGCCGTCGGTGTCGGGCGGGGCCGACATGGTGGCAAGCTTTGCCATGGACGCCTTGCTGTTGAAGTAATAGGCGAGTTTGGTGGTGGGTGCGTCGGTGTTCTGCCATTCGGAGTTGAAGAAGTTGCCCTGGATGTCCTCGTAGTAAAGCAGCACTTCGAGGTAATACTCGGCGGTGCCGGTGGGCGTGACCTCGTCGAACTGGAACAGCAGCGGCGCGCCGCTGAAGAGGGTCTCGACATTGGCCAGTGCGACCGCCCGGCTGCCGTCGACCAGGAAGCTCTGGTCGTAGGGTCCGTTGTCGATGCTGGCGGCGACCTGGCTGGGGGTATCGTCGGTGCCGATGACGGCCGCGACGCGATACTGGATGCGGACAGTCTGGAGATCGCGGTCGGCCGTGCTGCCGGTCTGACGCTGCTTGAGCGTGACGACAAAGGCCGGCCGAACGTCGAACGGCGAGTCAGACAGAATGCCGGCCATGTTGGTCGTGCTGTAGGTGTCGGCGGCGGCGGTGCTGATGGGGACTTCGTCGAGCGGGGTGGTTACCTGGACGGCGCCGACGATGCAACTGGTGTCGGTGTCGTAGAAAAGCTCGGCGTCCATCTCGGCCGGCAGCTTGTCGCCGAGGGCGAAAATGCTGAGCAGGCGCGTGGTGCCGGTGATAACGCCGTTGGTGGTGTCGACTGTTTGGTCGGCCAGCGGGTACCAGGTGGCGTTGGCGGAATCGTAGCGGTAAATCGCGAGTTGGTCGGGGTCGTCGGTATCCCTGTAGGGCAGGCCGATCTCGACGGCGGCGGTGAACTCGGTGCCGTTGGGGGTGATGGAGACCGGAACGAGCGCCGGCGTGCCGAAAAGGTTGATGGCGGTCCGGTAGGCGGTGAGGGTGAACTCAATGGTCTCGGTGAGAGCGCCGGCTGGGATCTGGATGTACCCGCCGGCTCGGCCGGTGGTGGCGTCGGTGATGGTCACACTACCGCCGAGCGGGCCGATGCTGCCGCTGCTGGAATCGGTGGTGGTGCCGGGGCAGCCGCCGATGGTGCCCGCAACGCAGGCGATGGCGAAGATGGTGATCGGGGCGCGTGCGTGTCGGCGTGGGCGGCGCGGCGTTCTCTGCTGGGCAAACTGGTGGGGAGTGTTCGTGACGTGTTCCGGCGCACTGCTGCTCATGAACTGACCTCCAGGCTCGGCCGACCGGTGCGGCGGCGGGTAACAGGCGAACGCCGCGCGGCGCTGGCCGGCATCGTTGTTCTTATCGGAGTTTAGAGGGGGGGCGACTGTAACGTCAAAGCTTCGTGGCGCAGGTTCTGGGGGGAGAACCGGCAGATGGCCGGGACCGCTCCCGGTCGGGTTGATTCACATTGGTTGCGGCGACCGTGGGCAACTTGCGTGGTGCTCCGCGCTGTCTAGAATGACCTTTCTTTGCAAAACCCCGAGCGCAGGAAGCGTCAACATGTCACAGTCTGAATCTGAGCGTATTACGATTGTTTCCGGGCTGCCGCGTTCTGGCACGTCGATGATGATGCGGATGGTTGATGCCGGGGGTATTCCCGCGCTGACGGACAATATCCGCGAGGCGGACGAGGACAATCCGCGCGGGTATTACGAATTTGAGCCGGTGAAAAAGACCAAAGAGGATCCGTCCTGGCTGGAGCGAGCACCGGGGCGGTGCGTGAAGATGGTCTATCGGCTGTTGTATGACCTACCGGCGGACCGGGAGTATTACGTGGTGTTCATGCGGCGGAACCTGGACGAGGTGATTCGGTCGCAGGACGTGATGCTGGAGCGGCGTGGGCGGTCGGCGAACGAAATGGAGCCGGAGAAACTGCGCGGATTGTTCGAGGTGCAACTGGCGGAGTTTGATCAGTGGGTGCGCCAGCAGAAGAATTTCAAGATTATTTACGTGAATTACAACGACATCGTGGCGGACGCGCGGCCGACGGTGGATCGGATTCTGGAGTTTCTGGGGGACGGGCTGGATCGGTCGGCGATGCTGGCGGCGGTTGAGCCGAAGTTGTATCGGCAACGCACGTAGCCGGGGATCTGAATCGCGACATCAGTGTAACACCGGCTAATAGTTGGTGGGTTCAGTCGGTCGGTCGTCGGGGTAGCATTCGGGCGGGCCGACGTGGGCTGGCCAGAGATTGCGCTGCACCAGGAATTGCCGCAGGTGGGCACAAAGGTGGCACTTGTTGGCGTAGCCGCCGGGGAGGGGCTCGTAACCCAGTGTGCGAACGCGCTGATAGAGTTCGTAGCTGCCGCCGGTGACGACGGCATCGACGACGGGGTTGGCGCGCCAGTTGGTCGCGAAGTTTTTCCAGAGGTCGGCGATCTCGTGCAGGTCGGTTGGGGCGAGTCGGCAGAGGATGATGCCGCCGCAGGTGCCGGGGAAAATGTTTCCGTAGGGATCGATGTGCACATGCCGGCTGTGCAGGACTTCGTTGACGCAGTTCTGGTCGGCGTAGGCTTCGGGCGGCTGGCATGGCAGCAGGTGGGCGAGTTGCTGGGCGGCCCGCCCGGCGAGCCGATCGCGGTGCCGCTCGAGCGCGGCGCGATAGAGCAGCTCGCGGTCGGCGGGTGTGTTGGCGGGGTCGGTGCTGGTGCCGCCGGCATTGTAAAAATCCCACCAGCGGACCAGGACTCGTCCGCGGCCGAGAACCTGGCGGGCTGTTTCGACACAGAGGCGGACGCGTTCGAACGGGACGAACTCCTGGTGGTAGACGTCGGTGCTGACGATGAGTTTTTCCATGCCGAGGGCGTCGAGCAATTCGAGGCGGGCGCGCGTCAAGCCGGCGCTGGCGGCCCAGTGGGCATTGGTCTCGACTTTTTCGAGCGGTGTCAGGCCGGCGTCGCGGGCGGCGCGGATGATTGACACGAGCCGGCCCCAGTCGCCGAACGGCTCGCCGCCGGCCAGGTGGATGCGCATGGTTTTGCCGTGGTTGGTGGCGAGCTGGTCGAGGCCGCGCCATAGCCGCAATGCGTGGTCCAACTCCAGCCGACCGCCACGATCCGGGCCGCAGCTCAGGTAGCAGATTGCGCAGCGCGAGTTGCACCAGTAGGTCAGGAGCAGGCCGGCGAATTCCCAGACGGCGGGCTGGAGCGTTGCTTCGGGCTGCCTGCTGGTTGGTGGCCGGGAACTGCTGGGTACCATGTGCAGATTGTAGCTCCGGGGCGCGGTCTGTCGCCCGCAACGAACGGCCAGTGCGTCTTCTCCAAGGTTCCACATCACAAGTGGAGCGGGCGTCTCGCCCGCCATGCTTCGATTTCCGGGCGGCAACGGCGGGCGAGACGCCCGCCCCACCTCTCATAAGATGCAAGCAGCTAGAGAAACTACGCCGGCGCGGGGCGTGCGGTCCGGGTTAACGGTTGACGCGGGGGTGGTTGCCAAGTAGCGTGGTGCCGCCAGCAATTTACGGTGATATTGGGCCAGTTCGTGTGGAACTTCGGCGCATGATGGCACGTCGCTCCAGCCAGCTCATTGCAGCGTACTCGCGGGCGCGTCCGGACCAGCTTCCGGAGCTGCTTGCCGAGCAGCTTGTGGAGAATCCGCGCTGTCCGGTGACTCGTTACCTGCTGGGTTGCCACTGCCTGGATCGGGGGCGGACGGCGACGGCAGTACGGCACATGATGGTCGCCCATCACGTGGATCCGCAGCTTGAGTCGGCCGCCCTGCTGGTGTTTGCCGGGCTGAACTGGATCAATTGTCGCGGGGCGTCGTTGCTGCCGGTGTTGCTGAACACATGGGACGAGTTTCGGCGGCCGGAATTTGATCGGCAGCCCCGCGAGCGGCGGCTGCTGGGAGCGTTTGCGGAGGAGGATCCGGGGCTGGAACGCGTATCGATGTTGGCGCGGCGGCTGTGGCGCCTGCCGATCCGTACGCTGCGTGCCCAGATCCGCAGCGCCGTCGTTTCCAAGGATACCGGCCTCTATTCGCTGTTGAGCGCGCCGGCCTGAGCAACATGGGTGGGCCCCCGGCCCCAGGAGTATCCGGTTTGCTGCTGTCGATTGTCATCCCCGTATACAACGAGCGGGAAACACTATTTGAGATCATCCGCCGGGTTCTGGCGGCTCCGGTCAACATGGAACGCGAGATTGTCCTGGTCGACGATTGCTCGCGCGATGGAACGCGTGACCTGTACCCGCAATTGCCGGAGCAATTCCCCGACGCGCAGATCCGCCTGGCCCAGCACCAGGTGAACCGGGGCAAGGGGGCGGCCCTGCGGACCGGGTTTGCACAGGTGCGGGGCGATATCGTGATCGTGCAGGATGCCGACCTGGAATATGACCCGAGCGACTATCCGAAGCTGCTCAAGCCGATTCTGGACGGGCGGGCGGACGTCGTGTACGGATCGCGTTTTGTCGGGGGCGACGAGCACCGCGTGCACTATTTCTGGCACTACGTGGGCAACCGGTTCCTGACGCTGCTGTCGAACATGTTCACGAACCTGAACCTGACCGACATGGAGACGTGCTACAAGACGTTTCGGGCAGAGGTTCTGCGGAGCGTGCAACTGCGCTCGGACCGGTTCGGGATCGAGCCGGAAATGACGGCGAAGGTCGCCCGCGGCGGCTGGCGGGTGTACGAGGTGGGAATCAGCTATTCGGGGCGGTCGTACGAGGAAGGCAAGAAGATCACCTGGAAGGACGGGCTACAGGCCCTATACAGCATCGTGCGATTCGCGTTGGCAAACTAGCCCCATGGGCATGTCCCCACCCACCACTGCTTACATCCCCCCCGCCCGCGTCACCGTGGTCGTGCCGACCTTCAACGAGCGGGATAACCTGCCGACGCTGGCGCGGCGAATCTTCGCGGCCGTCGATCCACAACACTGCGAGTTGCTGCTGGTTGATGACAATTCGCCGGACGGGACGGCTGAGCTGGCCCGCGAGCTGAGCGCCGAATATCCGATTCGCTGTCATCTGCGGACGGATGAGCGCGGCCTGGCGACGGCCGTGCTGGCGGGACTGCGTGAGGCTGCGGGCGAGCTGGTGGTGGTGATGGACGCAGACCTGTCGCACCCGCCGGAACGAATCCCGGACCTGCTCGAAGCATTGCGCGATCCGCAGATTCAGATGGCTATCGGCAGCCGGTTTGTGCCCGGGGCGCAGATTGCCGGCGACTGGCCCCGGTCGCGGCACCTGAACAGCTACGTAGCCCGGTTGTTGGCGCGGCCGCTGACGGGGGTGAAGGACATGATGTCGGGGTTTTTCTGCGTTCGGCGGAGCGAATTGCGGCTGGGCGAACTGCGGCCGGTGGGTTACAAGATCGCGCTGGAGCTGATCGTGCGGCACCGCTGGACACGTGTGGCGGAGGTGCCGATCACCTTCGCCGACCGGGCCGCCGGCCAGACCAAGCTAAACATGTCGGAACAGTTCCGCTACATTCGGCACCTGGTTCGGCTATATGGTTTTGTCCTGAGTGGTGGTGCTCCGAGAGCCTCATGAACACGCCGACGTCGTCACCCCGGCCGACGCTGCACCAGAGCTGGCGCCTGCTGGTTCTGTTGGGGGCGGTCTACGTCGTCGTGATCCTGATCAGCGTGGGGATGCGAGCGGACAGTACGAGCGATTTCCGGGATTTCTGGGAAAACGCCGTCCACTTGCGTGAGACGGGCGAAATCTCAACCGAACTCGGCGTGCACAACTATCTACCGTTCTTCACGATCTTCATGCTGCCCTGGGGCAGCCTGCCGCTGATCGTCGCCAGTGTGTTGTTCAGCGCACTATCGCTGGTGCTGTTCGGCGTAACGGTCGTGCTGACGGAAAACCTGCTCAATGATGGGCTGCCGCACAAAGTTCGGCCGGCGCTGCTGATTGCGCTGCTGCTGGCGTTGCCATATGTGCATTCGTGCGCGGTGCTGGGCAACGTCATGCTGCTGGTGCTGTTTCTGGTGGTGACGTGCTGGTTTCTGGTCGAACGCGGGCGCGAGTGGGAAGCCGGGGCGGCCCTCGGGCTAGCCGTGCTGATCAAGCTGCTGCCGGGGGCGTTGCTGGTGTTCTTTTTGCTGAAGCGGCGCTGGCGTGTGCTGACGAGCAGCGTGGCCGTCATCGTCGTGCTCGGGCTGGGGCTGCCACTGGCGGCGCTGGGCTGGCAACGAACGGTCAAGCAGCATGAGGAGTTCTGGCACGGGGCAATCAAGCAACACTCGGCGTATACAACACTGACAGCGGAAAAGCCGATCAAGGCGATGCTCAGCAATAATTCGCTGCCGATCGTTTTGCGCCGGCTGATGACGCCGGTGGACGGCCAGCGCGGAAGCGATCGGCCACTGCTGGTGAACTTCGCAAACCTGTCGCCGCCGGCGTTGGTGGGGTTGTATGGGGCGATGATGGCGCTGGTGCTGGGAACGAGCGGGTGGGTGACGCTGCGCGGGGGGCAGCGCTGGCCGCCGGACTCGATCGCGGAAGGCCGGCGGCTGCGGGCCCAGTTCGGCCTGTGGTGCCTGGTGGCGCTGGTGTGTACCCCCCTGCTATGGACGCATTACCTGCCGCTGGCATATTGGCCGCTGGCTTTTCTGGCGGATCGGGCGGACCGTTCGCGGCGAGCGCATGAGCCCGCCCGGCTAACGATCGTGGCGCTCGTGTTATGGGGTGTAGGAGCGTTGCTGCTGGCCTGGCCGGCGGCTCGGGCGGCTGGGGCGCAGCTCTGGTCGGCGGTGATGCTATGGCTGGCGCTGATGTTGATCGCCTGGCGCGTGGTTGCAACGGCCCCGCCGCCGCGGGCGCCGCGCGTGGTGCAACCGCCAGAGGAAGACAAAGACGCGCCGGCGGGTTAGGGGTACGACGGGGTCGTGGGTCCCGCACACCGCTCTGCGCAACGGGAAGGGGCAGTCGAGGCTGCGGCGAAATCGGGCTATTGAACAGCGTGATTGTCCCGAGGCGTCAATTGCGGCGTGTGAGTACGGTTGACGAAATAAAGGGCACAATTTTAGTGCGATTTTGGTGTCGAGGGGGGAATACCCACCCTAAACTCACGGTTGCATCCGAATGATATATGCATGATCAAGTGCCGGCTGAGTATTGTCGGCTGAGAGCTTCCGAACAGGCCCAAGGACCAAAGGAGCACACGAACATGAGGAGTATTCTGACGACCGTCGCCGTCGTGATGACGCTGAGTTTCGCCTCCGCCGCCCTGGCGCAATGCTCGGGTAGCAAAGACCAGGGGGTCAAATCGTGCCCGACTCAGAAACAGTGCGACAAGTCCGGAAAGTCGAGCTGCTGCCAGCCGAAGATGGCACAGGCGGCTGCGTGTAGTACAGGCAAGTCCTGCGGCAGCGACCAGAACTGCAAGACGACTTGTTGCGCGACGCCCAAAATGAAGTTCATGGTGGCCGGGGAGAAG
The DNA here is from genome assembly GCA_963666925.2 of Phycisphaerae bacterium. Taxonomy (GTDB): domain Bacteria; phylum Planctomycetota; class Phycisphaerae; order UBA1845; family Fen-1342; genus JANQFV01. The sequence goes on from CAXXTC010000009.1 coordinate 198,160, forward strand.
CTGTGCTGTCCGCGGAACGCCGAGATTCTGGCCAAGGCGAACGACGCAAAGATCACCTACTGGGTCGGCGGCAAGGAGTATCAGGACCGCGGCGCTGCCATGGCGGCGTACTACGAAGTGTTGGAGCAGTACCTGAACGGCATGACGCAGGTACGCTATGCGGTCGCGGGTCAGTGCGTGATGTGCCCGCAGACGGCGCAGCAGTTGGCCGGCAAGGACGGCAACATGGTGAAGTACTGCGTGGCCGGCCGACAGTTTGACCGCGAGGGGGAGGCCCGCGCGGCCGCCCAGGCCGCCCACGACGCGATCGAGAAGGTGAACTGGACGATCACCGTGGACGGGAAGGACTACACGTGCGCCAAAACGGCGAACGCCATGAGCAAGAAGTGCGGCAGCAAATGTGAATACAAGGTGGGCGAGAAGAGCACCGGCTGCCAGCAGACAGCCCAGGTTGAGCTGGCCAAGACGCGGATCGAAGCGGCCCGCGAAGCGATCAACAACACCCAGGCAAAGACCGCCAGCAGCACCGGCACGGAGACGGCTGCACGGTAACAACCTGACCGGGACGTAAACGTCTCCGGCACAAGCTAGGTGATGTCGAAATGCCGGCAACGCCGCCAACGAGGTGGTGTTGCCGGCGTTCTTGTTGGGGGGCTGACTGGCCGCCGCCGATTGGGCAAATTGTTCAACCCAGCAAGGCGCGAACGGCGGTTGCGGGGTCTTCTTCGCGCAGGAGGGTTTCGCCGACGAGTATGGCCCGGGCGCCGGCCTTGAACATGCGATCAACATCGCGACGGGTACGGATGCCGCTTTCAGAAACGATCGGCAGCCCCGGCGACGCGATCTCGGCCAGGTCCTCGGTCGTGGCCAGGTCGGTGCACTGCCGCTTCAGGTCGCGGTTGTTGATGCCCAGGAGCACGCCCTCACGCCGCTCTTCCGGCCAGCACGCCAGCAGCTCCAGCAACGCGGCACGCGTGTGGACCTCCAGCAGGACCCACAAATCCAGTTCGCGGGCACCGTGGACCAGCTCGAGCGCATCGCCGACGCCGGCCGCTTCGACGATGATGAGCACAGCATCGGCCCCCACCGCCCGGCTCTCGTGAAGCTGGTACTCGTCGACGAGGAAATCCTTGCGTAACACCGGCAGACCGACGGCGGATTTGACGAGCTGAATGAAATCGAGCTGCCCGCCGAAATAACGCTCGTCGGTGAGAATGCTCAGGGCGGCGGCGCCGGCGTTTTCGTAGCAGCGGGCCAGTGCGGTCGGGTCGAAATCTTCGCGAATCAGGCCGGCCGACGGGCTGGATCGCTTGATCTCCGCAATGAGATTGGGCCGATTACGCCGCGGCACGGTAACAGCGCCGTAGAAGTTGCGCCGGGGCAGGTAATAAGTCGGTGATGATTTCAGCTCGCCCAGCGGTCGGGCGGCGCGGGCCTGCTCGACTTCGGCTCGTTTGTGCGTGAGAATCTCGGCCAGGATGTCAGTCAACAGAATTCCTTCCAAGAAGGCCCGGGCGGCCGGCTCGCCCCGGCTACGCTCCGCATATCGACAGCGTCCGGTTTCAGAGCGGACCGCATGCTAGCTGCCAGCACCACAACGCCGCAAGTCGTGGACATCGCGCTGCTCGTAGCCGGCGTGGTCGTGGTCGCGGTCGTGGCATTGCGTCTACTTGACAGTGGCCGGTGGCGCAACCCGCTGGCGGGCGCTGTTTTGCCGGAACAAGGCCCGACGCTGATACACGTCATGGTGGTGTTCGCGGCGTTCGCACTGTTGCAGCAGCTTTCCCTGGCGATTGTCCTTGGTACCGCCCAGACGCCGGAGTCGCCAGAGCCGGGCAGCGTCCTGTGGCATCAGCGCCAAGCGGCCGGCCTCCTGAGCCATGTGGCCACCATCGTGGTGATGATCGTGGTTCTGGTGCTGACGCGGGGGCGGAGGCGGACTGGCCCGCGGGTCGACAAGGGGCTGCTGATCGGCCTGCTGACGGTGCTTGGGCTGGTGCCGGTGATGACCGTGCAACATCAGGCCGGCTACGTGGTGTGGACCTGGCTGAACCCCGCGACCCCGCCCCCGACGCACGTCGTGTTGCAGGCCCTGAGCTGCTCCGAGTGGGGCAGGTGGGGCGTGGCGCAGCTCCTGTTCAGTGCGATCGTGACCGCACCGCTGGCCGAGGAGCTGTTCTTCCGCGGGATTCTCCTGGGGGCTTGCGTACAGCATCTCAGGAGAGGTTGGCCGGCGATCGTCCTCAGCGGCATGGCGTTCGGGGCGGTGCACGTGGTGCAGCCGCAGGACGTGCTGCCGCTGGCGACCATGGGCCTCGTGCTCGGGTACGTTCGGCTGCGCTGGGGAGCACTATGGCCCTGCGTGGCGACACACATGCTGTTCAACGCCCGGACGATGCTCTTTGCGCTGCTGGCGCCGGAGTTCGCCTGATCGGCGGGCGCGGCGTGGGGACTGCTTGACGCGCGGGGCGCGGGCCGTATTATCTTGACCCATGGGACACTTCCAACCCGCAGAAAAGCTCCTCGGCGAAGCACTTACCTTCGATGATGTGTTGCTGGTCCCGCGCCGGGCGACCGTCCACCCCCGCGAAATCGACGTCAGCACGCAGCTCACCCGGCGGATCCATCTACAGATCCCGCTGGTCAGCGCGCCGATGGACACCGTTACCGAAAGCACCCTGGCCATTGCGCTGGCTCAGGAAGGCGGCATCGGCATCATCCATCGCAACCTGTCGATCGAAGAACAGACCCGCGAGGTGCACAAGGTTAAGCGCTCCGAGAGCGGCGTCATCATCGACCCCGTGACACTTCGGCCGACCGACTCGGTCGAGCGGGCCGAAACGATCATGCGGCTGCACAACGTGAGCGGGATTCCGATAACGGACGACGGCGGGAAACTGGTCGGGATTCTGACGCGGCGCGACCTGAAATTCCTCGAATCGCTCGACAAACGCATCGCCGACGTGATGACGCGCGAAAATCTGGTCGTGGCGCCGCCGCACACCACGCTGGACGATGCCGAGGCGATTCTCAAACAGCACAAGGTCGAGAAGCTGCTGCTGGCGGACGGCGAAGGTCGGCTGGCCGGGCTGATCACCATGCGCGACATCGAACGCTCGCGCGAGTTTCCGCAGCGCTGCGCAGACGAACGTGGCCGGCTGCGTGTCGGGGCGGCGGTCGGCGTGTACGACTTTGAACGGGCCGAGAAGCTGCTCGAAGCCGACGTTGACGTGCTGGTGGTCGATACGGCCCACGGGCACAGTGATAACGTGATCGAGACGGTCAAGCAGCTCCGCAAGAACAGCGACATAGACATAATCGCCGGCAACGTCGCGACGCCGGAGGGCGTGAAGGACCTGGCCGACGCGGGTGCGGATGCGGTCAAGATCGGCATCGGCCCGGGGGCGATCTGCACGACGCGGGTGGTTGCCGGCGCGGGCGTGCCGCAAGTGTCGGCGGTGCTGAGCTGTGCGGCCGACGCCCCGGTGCCACTGATCGCGGACGGCGGGATTCGCTACAGCGGCGATATCGTCAAGGCGCTGGGGTGCGGAGCGCACGCGGTAATGCTGGGCTCACTCTTTGCGGGTCTGGAGGAGGCGCCCGGCAAACTGGTGTTGTGGAAGGGCCGGCGGTTCAAGGAATACCGCGGCATGGGTTCGCTGGCGGCGATGGTCCGCGGCAGTGCCGAGCGTTATGGCCAGGCGGTGGACGTGCCGCAGAAAATGGTGCCGGAGGGCGTCGAGGGACGCGTGCCCTACCGCGGGCGGTTGACCGAGTTCGTTTTCCAGCTTGTCGGCGGATTGCGTCAGGGGATGGGTTATTCGGGGGTGCGGGATATGGCCGGACTGCGGCGAGATGCGCGTTTTGTGCGTGTGACCGCGGCCGGGGTCGTAGAATCCCATCCGCACGATATCATGATCATGAACGAACCGAGTAATTACGCGATCGACTACACGACGGATGAGTGATGCCATGAAGACTATGCTGCACGCCTCGGGTAATGCACTATTGGTGATCGTCGGGCTGGTCGTGGCCGGTTGTGCCCACTTGCCGAACCACTACCGCGAAACGGGGCCGGCAACGGTCGAGCCGTGGTCGTCGCCGACGACCGCGGACATCTATGAACGGTTCGAGTCGGCCGAATTGCGTCATCGTGACTGGGGTGCAATGACGGTGTGCGCCGAGAGCGGCGCCGTAGTGCACTGGCCGTTGTATTTCGAGGATCCGTTCGTGGACAAGGGGGACGGCCGGCCGGACGAGACCGATCCGCACAACGTGTATCGGCTCGGCTGGGAAGACTGGGTCGCGTTCCCGTATGGCATCTCACGCTTCACGGCGAACTGGCTGCTGTTGCCGGTGAGCGCCATCGTCACGCCGCCGTGGACGCTGATGGAGAGCGACGGAGAATTGAGCCAGCAACTGGCCTGGTACGACCACGATGCCCGCCGGCTGGGCCGCGTGCGGCAATCGTCGCCGGCGAGCACCGACGAACCCTGCGTAAGTGAACCGGTGACACCAGCCGGCACGGAATAAACGGACGGCAGCGAAGAGACGGGCGAAATCTGAGTGCTGACACTGGGAAAAGCACTACTCAAGAGCAGTGGCACGCTGCCGGCGCAGGGGCTTTTAGCCCGTGCCACACTGTTTTGTCAGTGGCTTACACTGTCTTGTTGGCGGATCTGAGTTAGCGGGCGGGGTTATTCTACCGGCGGGGGTTCGTCGATTGCGGGTGCGGGGGAGATGGCGGCGGCGGCCCCGAACGATTCCATCGGAAAATCTATCTGCTTGAAACCGTGCTCGTGGGCGAATGCCAGCACAGCCGCTCGCAGCTCGGCGGGCGTGCCCGATTGCGGTAGGAGCATTGCGTAGGTGCGTTCGTGCGGCTGGTCGATGGCGACCGTCGCGACGCCGACGAGCTGATTGCCGCGGAAAGCGCCAAGCAGTGCGCTGCGACGCTGTTCGAGATGGTTGATCAGGTCGAGCGTGAAAAGGCGGGCGGAGACGGCGGACTCCTCCAACGGCACGCGCGGATCGGGCCCGGGCAGATATTGCAACATGTCGACCATACGCGGCCAGTCGGAACGTACCAGCGGGCGAATGGACACGTTGCCGGCGGTGGCGCGGATCGGGTCCTCGGGCGTACCCGGCTTGATGCGCAACATGCTCAGCCGATCGTACGGCGCCCACACCGCGCGGCGCAGCGGGCTGAAGCCGAACTTGCTGTAGAAGGCCTCGTCCAGCTCGGCCGTCGCTGTCAGGTGCAGGCGCTGCCCGCCGGTCATGTCGAACCAGGACAGGAGTGTTTCGGTGAGCTGGCGGGCGTAGCCGCGGCGGCGATGTTCCGGCCGCGTGTAGCCGTGGCTCAGGGTGCCGACGTTGCCAGCCTTGTTGATGATGGCGCCGGCGAGGAACTGTCCGCCGGAAGGAATAACAGCGCAGGCATCGGAGGCGCCTGGTACACCCTGGTTCATGCGTGTGTCGAGGTCGGCCAGCCAGGGTTCGCCTTCGTGGCTGTACAGGTCGCGAAGCGCCGGCCAGTGCAGCGGTGCAGGCGGAATGATCAGCAACGGTTTCATGTCGCGACCTGTCGAATCGTGAGAGCCAGCGCGAAATACCCAACCGACTGAACTCGGCATACTACGCCCTGGCGGCAATCTGTCCACCCAAAACCGGTCCCAACTGCTGACGGTAATGCGTCAGCCAGTTGGGACGGGGGTTTTGCAGCGGGTCGCGTGACGGGCGGCCTACAGCGGGCCGTCGAGGCACTCGATCACCGTCATGATCGTCGCGTTGACGACGTCCTCGACATCGCACGAGAGATACAGGTCGTTTACGGGCTTGCTGAGTCCGAGTGCGAGCGGTCCGATAGCTTCGGCCTCACTGAGACGCGTCAGCAGCTTGCCGGCGGTCAGGCCGTGAGACGGCGTCGGAAAGATCAGCACGTTGGCCGGCCCTTCCAACTCGCAGAATGGGAACAGCTCCTCCTGAAGTTCAGCGGACAGGGCCGTGTCGGCCTGCATCTCGCCATCGACGGTCAGCGACGGGTCGCGTTCGCGAACGATATCCAGCGCCCGGCGGACGCGTTCGCTTTCGCGATTGTGCAGGCTCCCGAAATTGCCGGCTGACAACATGGCCACCTTGGGCGTCACAAAGAAACGCCGGGCCACGCCGGCGGCCAACAGTGCGGTTTCCGCGAGCTGCTCGGCGGTGGGTTCGTCCTGTGAGCTGCAATCGGCGAAGAAGAGCACATCGTTCCTGGTCAGAATGATGTACATCCCGCAGATGTGCGAAACCCCCGCGCGGAACGGGATCACCTGGTTGATGGCCTGAACCACGTACGGGTGGCTGCGCCCGATACCGCAAACCATGCCGTCGACCTTGCCCATGTCGAGCAGGACGGCCGCGAACCAGTCGGGCCGGCGCATGTGGAACCGGGAGTCGGCCCAATTGATGCCGTCGCGGCGGTTCTTGTCGTAGAAGTGCTGCGCGAGAACCTTGCGCTGCGGGGTAGGTGTGCGGGTCGTGGATCTCCGTGTCACCGAGGTCGACGCCCAGGTCGGCGGCACGCTGGCGGACCAGCTCGGACCGGCCGATCAACACCGGCTTGGCAATCTGCTCCTCCATGAGAATCTGCGTGGCCCGGATGATGGTCGGATGTTCGCCATCGGAGAAGACGATGCGCTTGTTGCTGCCGCGGACGCGGTGGCGGATCGAACGCATGAAATCCTGCGAACGTGACAGCGACGCGGTCAGCCGCTCGCGATACGCACTGAAATCGGTCATCTTCGTCCGGGCGACCCCGGATTTGACGGCCGCCTCGGCCACCGCGGACGCTTCCCACACCAGCACGCGCGGATCAAACGGCTTGGGGATCAGATAGTCAGACCCGAACTGGAGCCGCTTCAGCCCGTAGGCCCGCAGCACGCTGTCGGGCACGTCCTGGCGTGCCAGTTCCGCCAGCGCGTGGCATGCGGCCAGCTTCATCTCCTCATTCACCGCGCGAGCAGCCACGTCGAGCGCGCCGCGGAAAATGAACGGGAAACCGAGAACGTTGTTGACCTGGTTGGGGAAATCGCTGCGACCGGTGGCGATGACGGCATTGGGGCAGGCCGCCTTGGCCTCGTCGAACGCAATCTCCGGCGTGGGGTTGGCCATGGCGAAGATCATCGGCTTGTCAGCCATGGACTTGACCATGTCCGCGGTGACGATGCCGGCCTTGGACAAACCCGAGAAGCAGTCAGCGCCGCGCAGCGCGTCGGCCAGGGTGCGATCCTTGGTCTGGACCGCGAACTCCTCCTTGTAGGAGTTCATGCCCTCTTCGCGGCCCTTGTAGCAAACGCCCTTGGAATCGACCAGGACAATATGGTCCTTCTTCACGCCCAGCGAGTGGTAAAACTTAGCACAGGCGATGCCCGCTGCGCCGGCCCCGCTGATAACCAGCTTGATCTTGCCGATATCCTTGCCCTGGAGAATGCAGCCATTGAGCAGCGCAGCGCCGGAGATGATGGCCGTGCCGTGCTGGTCGTCGTGAAAGACGGGGATGTCAACTATTTCCTGGAGTCGGCGTTCGATCTCGAAGCACTCAGGGGCCTTGATGTCTTCGAGGTTGATGCCGCCGAAAGTCGGCTCGAGTTTCTTGCAGATGTTGATGAACTCGTCGACGTCCTCGGTCGCGAGCTCGATGTCGAACACGTCGACGCCGGCGAATCTTTTGAAGAGTACGCCCTTGCCTTCCATGACGGGTTTGCCGGCCAGGGCACCGATATTACCGAGGCCGAGAACTGCGGTCCCATTGGAGATAACCGCTACGAGGTTGCCGCGGGAGGTGTACTTGTAAACGTCATCGGGCTTCTTTTCGATCTCCAGACAGGGGGCCGCAACCCCGGGTGTATACGCCAGCGACAGATCAAGCTGGGTTACACAGGGCTTGGTGGGCACGACCTCGATCTTCCCCGGAGTGGGTTTGGAGTGATACTCCAGGGCGAGCTTGTTCAGGTCCATAAGGTTGCTCCGCAGCGGATCTTGGAAAGTGTGGACAGAGCTATGGCGACAGGTTGTTTGGCGATTCTGAGTCAGCGGCCCGCTGACTCTCGCGGACAGCGATTATAGCCGGCCACCCCCGCGCCGGGCAATGCGTGAGCGGCTATCATCTCGCAGACGCCGGCCAATCAGCGCCGCGCTGCAACGAAATCATCGGTACGAATATGACCTGTGACACTCCGATCATCCGCAGGACGCCTGGATTTACGTGGCCAGGTGCAGGGCGTGGGCTTTCGCCCCTACGTCTATCGCCTGGCAATGCGCCACGGGCTCGGCGGATTCGTCGCCAACAACAGCAACGGCGCAGAGATCGAAATCGAGGGCGCAGCACCAATCGTCGAGCGGTTCCAACACGACTTGCTGAGTGAACTGCCACCGCTGGCGCAGGTCACCGAGCTGTGTCAGGCGGAGCTGCCAAGCACCGGGGTTGCCGAGTTTCGAATTCATCATTCGCAACGCGATCCGCGGCAGCGGCCGGAAGTTACGCCCGATGCGGCCACGTGTGCCGACTGTTTGCGCGAGCTGCACGACCCGAACGATCGGCGTTATCGCTACGCGTTCACCAACTGTACGAACTGCGGCCCGCGCTACACGATCATCCACAGCACGCCCTACGATCGCCCGCTGACAACCATGGCCGCGTTTGAGATGTGCCCGCAGTGTGCCGCTGAATACGCCGACCCGGCCAGCCGGCGGTTTCATGCCCAGCCGAACGCCTGTCCGGATTGCGGGCCGCAATTGGAGCTGCTGACCGTCATCGACCAGGCCGCCGACCCGCCGCAAACGCAGCGCTGTTCCGGCGATCCGATCGAGCAAGCAGCCACCATGCTGCGTGACGGCAAAATCCTCGCGGTGAAGGGGCTGGGCGGGTTTCACCTGGCCTGCCGGGCGGACGATGAAACCGTCGTACAGCGTTTGCGGCAGCGCAAACTGCGTGACGGCAAGCCGCTGGCGCTGATGGTGCCGACATCGACGCGGCCCGCCGGCTGGGCCGACTGAGCCCCGCGGATGCGACGCCCTGCGCAGCGTCGCCGCCCCGATCGTGCTGGTCCCACGTGCCGATGTGCCACTGCTCTTGAGCAGTGCCCCCTCACTGGCGCCCTCGATCGCCCCCAACTGCGGCGACCTCGGCCTGATGCTGCCATACACCCCGGTGCATCATCTCCTCTTTGCCGCCGGCGTCGGGCCGCTGGTGATGACGTCGGCCAACCTCTCCGGCCAGCCGCTGACGTTTCGCGATGCCGACGCGCTGCGTCACCTCGCCGACGTCGCCGACGCGTTCCTCACCCACAATCGCGAAATCTTCCGCCCGGTCGACGATTCCGTCGTGATAACGTTCCGCGACGAGGTCGTGCCGCTGCGCCGGGCCCGAGGGTTCGCACCCCGGCCGGTGCAAATTGCCGGCTTTGAACCAGGCGGGCGCTGGCGGCCGTTCGCGACCGGCAGATTCTCGCCGTCGGCGCCGAGCTGAAATCGACCGTTTGCCTGCTCAGTGGCGGCGAAGCGCTGCTCAGCGAACATCTCGGCGACCTGGATCATCCGGACACCTATCGACACTTCACCGCCGCCATCGAGCGACTCTGCGAACTCAACGGCTTCGAGCCGGAAGTGATTGTGCATGATCGCCATCCGCGTTACCTGAGCACGAGCTACGCGCAACAGCGAAACCTGCCGCTGATCAACGTACAGCATCACCATGCGCATATTGCCGCCGTCATGGCCGAGTGGGGCGAAGCCGGTCCGATGCTCGGCTGGGCCTGCGACGGCACCGGCTATGGCGACGATCACACCGTCTGGGGCTGTGAGCTGCTGTTGTGCGAGCGCGGCGAGTTTCAGCGGCTCGGTCACCTGGCAACGTTTCCGCTGGTCGGCGGCGATCGGGCGGCAAAACAAACCTGGCGGCCGGCTCGCCGGGCTGCTCTTTGCACACGATCCTGACCACTGGCGCGAAGCCTGGGCCCGGCACGAGCTGTCGCGCGCTGGCGGCCCCACTGACGAGGAACTGCGCATCTTCGACCAGCAAGTCCGCGGCCGGCTCAACACTTTCGCAACCTCCAGCCTGGGGCGCTTCTTCGACGCGGTCAGTTTTCATGCTCGGACTGTGCAGTGCGAACCGCCACGAGGCCGAGGCGGCCATGGCGCTCGAGTCCGCCGCCGCAACCGAGCCGGAAGCAGTGCCCCCCTACCGTTTCGACCTGCGCGCTGACGGTGATCGGCAGATCATCGACCCGGGCGCCGCTGCTGGCGGATTTACTCGCAGGCGCGGTCGGCCGGCGAATCGGCGGCGCGGGAGTGCCGCCCGGTTTCACGAGACGCTCGCCCGGGCCCTGGCGGCTACGGCGGTGGATGTCGCCGATCGCACACCACCGTTGGTCGCGTTGCGTTGTCGGGCGGGTGTTTTGCCAATCGGCGCCTGCTGACGCGCCTGGCGGATCTGCTCGAACAAGTCAACTTGGAAGTGCGTTATCAACGCCAGGTCCCGCCGGGGGATGGTGGAATTGCGCTGGGGCAGGCGCTGGTGGCGGCCTGGCAACTGGCCGCGGCGCAAGCCTGACGCTCGTGCCACGCACAGTTTCAATTGCCCAACTTCCGCAAACGAGTTACCCTGATTGGTTGAGGGTTCGGCCACGCGGCTCCGCGCCGTACACCATATCGACTGGCGGTCCCGCAGTGTTCACCCCGTACCCGCACGCCTGTCCGGTTCGGAGTGAGTGTGGATGAGCGGTAACGGCAAGCACATCCTGCTGATCGACGACGACACCGACATGCACGACGTCGTGCGTCTCATGCTCGAGCCGCTGGGTTATCAGCTAACGTGCGTCACAACACGCGCCGCCGGCATGCAAGCCCTGCGCACCCGTCCCCCCGACCTGCTGCTGCTCGACGTGATGCTGTCCACTCCGACCGAGGGGCTCGAACTGGCCCGCGAGCTGCGCCAGGATGAAACCTGTCAACACCTGCCAATCATCATGGTGTCCGTCCACGCCACGAGATGCGGACTTTGCCGACCCCCGGTGCCGGAGCGGCGGGCTCAAACCAGTTCCTGGAGAAGCCGCTGGATGCCCGCAAACTGCGCCAGGTGATCGCCGACGTCCTGAGCGATACATAGGGAGCGACTGACGATGCCGGCCAAGACCACCGCGCCTCCCAACACCCAGCCGCTATACGACGTTACCCGCGGTAAGCCCTACGCGCTGGTCGTGCTGTTGCAACTGCACTGGTTCATTCGGCTACGCTGGCTGTTCGCGATCATGGGTTTGGCCGCCCTCTTCGTCGAACGCCTGGCTTTCCCACAGGTTCATCGGCCGCTGGAGCTGTGGTGTGTTTTGCTGGCCGTTGTCGCCGTCAACGTCGTCTGGGCCGTGGTTTCGCACCTGCTCCGGCGTCAACTGGAAGACCCGGAAGGCAACCAGACCCGCGCGATCCGCAGCGGGCAGCTCTTCGTCAGCGCCAGATCGCAATCGACCTGCTGCTGTTGACCTGGATTCTGTCGCTGACCGGCGGCGTCGAAAACCCGATGTCGCTGTTCTACTTCTTCCACATCGCCATCACGGGACTGTTGCTGCGCACCTGGCAGGCCTTTATCCAGGGGGCCTGGGCCGTGCTGCTGTACACATCCATGTGTGTCGGGCAGGCCTACGGCTGGCTCCCGCACCATCCTTTCCTGCCCCACCTCGGCACCGCTGCCGGCCTGCATATCGAGACCGACCACGTCATCATTGCCGTCGCGATCTTCATCTTCGCGGTCTTCGGCACGGTCTATTTCATGGACCGCATCGGCAAGGTGCTCGATCGGCGTGAAACCCGGCTGATCGAGATGAACCGTCGCGTTGCACACGTCACGCCGGGCGATCCAGGATCTCCAGCGCCGCCGGTCACGTTTCATGCAGACCGCCGCCCATCAGCTCAAGAGCCCGCTGGCGATGGTACAGACCCTGGCGAACCTGATTCGCGACGGCATCGTGACGGATCAGACGGACATCCTCACCACGTGCGACAAGATCGTCCGCCGCTCGCGCGAGGGCATCGGTCAGGTGACCGAGCTGCTGGCCCTGGCCCGCGTGCAGGAAGCCGACCCGCGCCGACACCAGGAATCGCACTCCGACGTCGGCAAACTCGTTGATGAACTGTGTCGCAAAAACCAGCCGGTCGCGGAAGAGAAGAACATCACCATGACCTGGCAGATCCCCGAGGATGAGAATCTGACTGTGCAGGTTCATTCGGCCGACCTGACCGATTGCATCGGCAACCTGATCGAAAACGCTGTCAAGTACACGCCGGACGACGGCTCGGTGAAGGTCACGGTCATTTGCGGGCAACGCCACCAGGCGCCTGGCCGGCCTGAGAGCGGCAGCAGCGACAAGCGCAGGCCTGAGGATTACATCTTCGTGATCGTGCGCGACACGGGTATTGGCATCGACGAGGACATGCTCGGGACCGGCGAGGGGGATGATTCGCGGGGTTCGTTGTTCGATGCGTTCCGCCGCGGAAACACCGCGCTGGCAGCCGGCATCCCCGGCACCGGGCTGGGGTTGTCGATCGTTCGCGAGGTGGTTGAGCAGGCCGGCGGGTTCATCCACGTCCATTCGAGTCCCGGCGAGGGCTCAACCTTCACGGTTTCGCTCCCACGCCGGCAACGCAGCCCCGACGGCCCCGTACGCGACACTCGCTCCAGCGAAATCGTCGTCGAGCGTTCGTCTGCCGCCACCGATGAGCAGGCGAAGCCCCCCCCCCCCCGCCAGTGCCGGCTGAGTTATCGAGCAGCATCTCCCTTCGGCGGCATCTTTTTTCTGGACGCGCGGCTTGTCACCGTATTATGCTGTGCCACGAACAGATCAATGAAGTGGGGTAACGTCCTGTCGCAGCGTCAGCCGCGGCAGGTTCAGTCCAGCTTGTAGTCGGCATCCTCAGTCAACGCAGCACCACTGGAGCAGCAGCGCAACCCCAGCGCACAACCGGCTTGCAACCACCTCGCAGTCCAACGGAGTCGGCCAAATGAACATCACAATCGTTCGCCAGGTCCCCCCCATGCCCCGTGCCGCCGCCGAAAACCGCCGTACCTTCGATCTGCTCGGCATTACCTGCGTAAACATCCTGGGACCGAGTGGAGCCGGAAAAACCGCACTGCTCGAAGCAATATTGCCACGCTTGACTGCCGAGATGAACGTCGGCGTGCTCCAGGGTGACCTCGCCAGCACTGTCGACGCCCAGTGTATCGCCGCCCTCGGCACACCCGTTGTGCAGGTGCTGACCGACGGCGAGGCTGGCCTGCGCGCGTCGCAGGTGCGCCGTGGCATGGCCGAGCTGCCGCTCGACGATCTGAACCTGCTTTTGATCGAGAACGTGGGCGGGGCCATCGTCCCACCGCACGTCGATCTGGGCGAGCGCGTGCGAATTGCCGTCATGAGCCTGACGGGCGGACACCAATTGGTCGCCAAGCATCCCGAGCTGTATCGGGACGCGGCCGTCATATTGCTGACCAAGTTTGATCTGCGCGAGCACGTCGAGTTCGACCTCGACGCCACCGTTCACCACCTCCGCCGGGTCAACCCGCGGGCGGAGATCATCTGCACCGACGTCCGCAACCGGATCGGGACCGACCGCCTGGCCGGCTGGCTGCTCGGCTACGTCCGGGCCCAGCGAACCGGCCTGCATCATGAATTACCCTCTGGGACCGCTCCCGAACTGGTCGCGACCGGCGCTCCGGGGGGCTGACAACCACCGGTCTCCGTGCTATCTTACCCACCGCGGTGGGTGATATTCACCTCCCACATGCGCGCGGGCTGCGCCGGCCAAATGCCAGCGTGGAACGCTGCTTGCACTGATCTCGGTTAGTCGTTACAGAGGGGATTCTGGTAACGTCGGCCGGGAGCGGTCAGGCCCGTGGTCGCGGCTGCGGTCTCAGGTCGCCGATCCCGGGCTGTTGCCCGGTCCGTGACTGGCAGGCAGGTTCCACACCAATCCCGGAGAGCAGCAGGGCTCCTCGCTCCGATGGTTCTGGAGTTCACCGCCAAGGCTCAAGCCGACGGCGACATATTGGGAGATTCATTCTCATGAGCGAACGTCGCATGGTAACGATCGACGGCAATCAGGCGGCATCTCACGTCGCCCACAAGGTCAGCGAAGTGATCGCCATCTATCCGATCACCCCATCCTCAACAATGGGCGAGTGGGCGGATGAGTGGTCCTCACAGGGACAGGCCAACATCTGGGGAACCATCCCCGACGTGGTCGAGATGCAGAGCGAGGGCGGGGCCTCCGCCGCCGTACACGGAGCCGCCTCCACCGGTGCCCTGACCACCACCTTCACCGCTTCCCAGGGCTTGCTGCTCATGATCCCGACCATGTTCAAGATGGCCGGCGAGCTGCTCCCGACCGTCTTCCACGTGTCGGCCCGCACCGTAGCAACCCACGCCTTGTCGATCTTCGGCGACCACTCCGACGTGATGGCCTGCCGTTCCACCGGCTTCGGCGCACTCGCCTCGGGCTCGATCCAGGAAGTCATGGACATGGCCCTCATCACGCACGCCAGCGCGATCGAGAGCCGCGTTCCATTCATCCACTTCTTCGATGGATTCCGCAGCTCGCACGAGGTCTCCAAGATCGAGGAGCTGACCCTCGAAGACATGCGCGCGATGATTGATGATGACGCCGTCGCGGCCCTTCGTGCCCGGGCACTCACCCCGGACATGCCCAAGCTGCGCGGCACCGCCCAGAACCCGGACGTCTTCTTCCAGGCCCGTGAAACGGTCAACCCCTATTACGACAAGTGCCCCGCGATCGTGCAGGCGGCCATGGATCGCTTCGCCAAGATCACCGGCCGGCACTATCACCTGTTCGATTACTTCGGCGCCCCCGACGCCGAACGCGTCATGATGATCATGGGCTCCGCCGCCGAGGCGACCCACGAGGCCGTCGATTACCTGAACTCCAAGGGCGAGAAGGTCGGCGTGCTGAAAGTTCGCCTCTACCGCCCGTTCGTGCCTGAGGCCATGTTCGCCGCTCTGCCGCCCACTGTGAAGAAACTCGCGGTCATGGACCGTACCAAGGAGCCCGGCGCTGAAGGCGAGCCGATGTACAAGGACGTTGTGACGGCCTTTGGCGAGGCCTGCGCCGCTGGCGAGCGCCCCCCGGCCCTGACCACTATCATCGGCGGTCGCTACGGCCTGTCGAGCAAGGAGTTCACGCCGGCGATGGTCAAGGGCGTTTTCGACAACCTCACCCAGGACCGCCCGAAGAATCACTTCACCGTCGGCATCAAGGAAGACGTCACCAACACCAGCATCGACTTCGACCCCAACTTCCAGACCGAGGACACCAAGGCCGTCCGGGCCATGTTCTACGGCCTCGGATCTGACGGCACCGTCGGCGCCAACAAAAACTCGATCAAGATCATCGGCGTGGACACGCCGAACTTCGCCCAGGGCTACTTCGTGTACGACTCGAAGAAGGCCGGCTCGATGACCGTGTCGCACCTGCGTTTCGGCCCCAACCCGATCCGCTCGACCTACCAGGTCACGTCGGCCAACTTCGTCGCCTGCCACAACTGGGCCTTCCTCGAAAAATACGACATGCTCAGCAAGATCGTGGACGGCGGCACGTTCCTGATCAACAGCCCCTTCCCCGAGAACGAAACCTGGGACCGCCTCCCACGACAGGTCCAGCAGCAGATCATCGACAAGCAACTCAAGGTCTACGCGATCAACGGCTTCCAGGTGGCCAAGGACACCGGCATGGGGGCCCGCGTCAACACCATCATGCAGACCTGCTTCTTCGCCATCTCCGGCGTGCTGCCGCGCGACGAGGCCATCGAGGCCATCAAGCGCTCGATCAAGAAAGAATACGGCCGAAAGGGTGAGGAAGTCGTCAAGAAGAATTGGAACGCCGTCGACCAGGCGCTCGAAAACATGTATGAGATTGCGATTACCCCGCAACCCACCAGCGACGTCCCCATGCGGCCGGCTGTGCCCGCTGAGGCGCCCGAGTTCGTCCGCGAGGTGCTCGGCCCGATGCTCGTCTTCCGCGGCGACGACCTGCCGACCAGCAAGCTGCCCTGCGACGGCACCTTCCCGATCGACACCACCCAGTGGGAAAAACGCAACATCGCCCTCGAAATCCCCGTCTGGGATCCGAACGTGTGCATCCAGTGCGGCAAGTGCGCCCTGGTCTGCCCCCACGCGACCATCCGCATGAAGGTCTACGATCCCAAGCATCTCGACAATGCCCCATCGACCTTCAAGCACGCCAAGTACATCGGCAAGGAATTCCCCGGCTGGGTCACAACCATCCAGGTCGCACCGGAAGATTGCACCGGCTGCGGCGTCTGCGTCGAGGTCTGCCCCGCCAAGAACAAGCAGGAAGCCCGCCTCAAGGCCATCAACATGGAGTTCCAGCCGCCGCTGCGCGAGCCGGAACGTGACAACTACGAGTTCTTCCTCAAGCTGCCCGAGGTCGACCGCTCCAAGCTGCGCATCAACACCGTCAAGGGTTCGCAGTTCCTCCAGCCCTTGTTCGAATATTCCGGTGCCTGCGCCGGCTGCGGCGAAACCCCCTACTACAAGCTCCTCTCGCAGCTCTTCGGCGACCGCGCCGTAATCTCCAACGCCACCGGCTGCTCCTCTATCTACGGCGGAAACCTGCCGACCGCGCCGTGGGTCGTGAACCCGCACGGCCGCGGCCCCGCCTGGTGCAACTCACTCTTCGAAGACAACGCCGAGTTCGGCTTCGGCTATCGCCTCACGCTCGACAAGCACGCCCAGTACGCTCGCGAGCTGGTCGAAAAGCTGCGCGACCAACTCGGCGGCGAGCTGGCCGACGCACTCGTCAAGGCCACCCAGAAGACCGACGCCGAAATCGATGCCCAGCGAGAACGCGTGGCAATACTCAAAGAAAAGCTCGCCGGGCTTCAGCACCCCGAGGCGAAACAGCTCCAGCAACTCGCCGACGCCCTCGTCAGAAAGAGCGTGTGGATCGTCGGCGGCGACGGCTGGGCCTATGACATCGGCTACGGCGGCCTCGACCACGTGCTCGCCAGCGGCCGGAATATCAACGTCCTCGTGCTCGATACCGAGGTCTACTCCAACACCGGCGGGCAGTGCTCAAAGGCCACACCGCGAGCCGCGGTGGCCAAGTTTGCCGCCGGCGGCAAGCCAATGGCCAAGAAGGACCTCGGCCTGATGGCGATCACATACGGGCATGTTTACGTCGCGAGCTGTGCCATGGGCGCCAACGATCAGCAAACCGTTCGGGCTTTCATGGAGGCCGAGGCGTACGACGGCCCGTCGCTGGTCATTGCCTACAGCCACTGCATCGCCCACGGCATCAACATGCGGACGGGGCTGGAGACGCAAAAACGAGCGGTGGACAGCGGCCACGTGGCCCTGTTCCGGTTCAACCCGGAACTGGCCGCCCAGGGCAAGCACCCGCTGCAACTGGACTCCAAGGAGCCCAGCCTGGCGTACCAGGAATTCGCCTATCAGCAGAACCGTTTCAAGATGCTCACGAAGATCAAGCCCGCGCAGGCCAAGGAGCTGATCGAGCTCGCCCAGCAGGACGCCAAGCGGCGTTGGGACCTCTACGAGCAGCTCGCCCAGGCACATCGGGCCGACGGTAACGGGAACTAAGGCACTACGCGCGGCGCCGTCCCGGCTCGGGGCGCGCCCCTCGCCGGCATAGACGAAAGGACACGACCGTGATCGATCTTTCGACGACCTATATGGGCTTGAATCTCAAGAACCCGCTCGTTCCCAGCGCCAGCCCGCTCAGCGCCAAGCTGGACTCGATCCGCAAACTTGAAGACGCCGGTGCGGCGGCCATCGTGCTCCATTCCCTCTTCGAGGAGCAGATCCGCCACGACGCCAACGAGCTGGACCATTTCGCCACCCAGGGGACCGAGAGCTTTGCCGAGTCGCTCTCCTACTTCCCTGAGCCCGGCGAATATCGCATCGGCCCCGAGGAATACCTCGCCCACATCCGTGCCGCCAAGGAAGCCACCTCCATCCCCATCATCGCCAGCCTCAACGGCTCCACCGCCGGCGGATGGACGGAATACGCCGCCAGAATGCAGCAGGCCGGCGCCGACGCGCTCGAGCTCAACGTCTACTACGTCGCGACCGACATGAGCCTGAAGAGCACCGATGTCGAACAGCGCTACCTGGACATCCTCAAGGCGGTCAAGTCGGCCGTTTCCATCCCCGTAGCGATCAAGCTGAGCCCCTATTTCAGTGCTCCCGGGGGCATGGCCCGCCAGCTCGACGAAGCCGGCGCCGACGCCCTGGTGCTGTTCAACCGTTTCTATCAGCCCGACATCAACATCAACGATCTTGAGGTCGGCCCGCACCTCGTGCTGAGTACGTCCGACGAACTGCGTCTGCCGCTGCGCTGGATCGCAATCCTGCATGGACGCATCGCGGCCAACCTGGCCGCCACCAGCGGCGTGTGGACTGCCACCGATCTGCTCAAGGCCATGATGGCCGGCGCCGACATCGCCCAGGCCTGTTCGGTCCTGTTGCATGATGGTGAAGCCGCCGTCGGCCGGATCCTGGCCGACGTAACCAAGTGGATGGAAACCCACGAATACGAATCAATTCGCCAGATGAAGGGCAGCCTCAGCCAAAAGGCCTGCCCCGACCCGGAGGCCTTTGAGCGGGCCAATTACATGAAGACGCTCAACAGCTACGCATAGGGCCGGCTCAAAGCGGCCCAACCTGGTATTCGACAGGCGAGCCCAACGCGCCACTACGGCGCAACAGTCCGTACCACGTTGTTACGCTGCTACGTTACTACGTCGTAACGTTGTTACGTCCTCTTGCGCAGGTGTTTCCATGGACGACCCTGTCCTGCTCTCCCGTATCCAGTTCGCCATTACTGTCGGCTTCCACTTTCTCTTCCCGCCGATTTCCATCGGCCTCGCCTGGGTCCTGGTGATCATCGAGGGGGTCGCATGGCGCTCGCGCAACCCGGTCTTCGAGGAAGCCGGCCGATTCTTCGCCAAGCTGCTCGCCCTGACCTTCGCCGTCGGCGTCGCCACCGGCATCGTCATGGAGTTCCAGTTCGGCACCAACTGGGCCGTCTATTCCAAATTCGTCGGCGACATCTTCGGCGCACCGCTCGCGGCCGAAGCCCTCTTCGCCTTCTTCCTCGAATCGAGTTTCCTGGGGCTCTATCTCTTCGGCCGCAACCGCGTCGGCAAGGGCCTGCACTGGTTCTCGATCTTCCTGGTCGCCATCGGCGCGACCATCTCGGCCTTCTGGATCCTCGTTGCCAATTCCTGGCAGCAAACGCCCGCCGGATTCATCCTCAACGAGACCGCCGGCCGGGCCGAGCTGACCAGCTTCTACGACGCCGTCTTCAATCCCTCGACGCTGCCGCGCTTCTTCCACACTCTGTGTGCGTCGCTCGTCGCCGGCGCTTTCTTCACCATCGGCGTGGCCGCCTTCATCCTCCGGCGCAGCGCCGATAATCAGCCCGCCCGCGCCGCCATGCGCGTCGGCGTAATCGTCGGACTCGTCGCCGCCATCCTCACGCTCGCCCCCACCGGCCACGACCACGCCCGCCAGGTCGCCCGCACCCAGCCGGCCAAGCTCGCCGCCATCGAGGGGCTCTACGAAACCCAGTCCCAAGCCCCGCTGATCGCTTTCGGAGTGGTACAGGAGCATCCGCCGGAGCTGCACGCCGCGGTCTATGTCCCCATCCCCGGACTATTAAGCTGGATGGTCTTCGGCGATTTTGATGCCGAGGTCAAAGGCCTCGACGCCTTCCCGCCCGACGAGATCCCCCCGCTCTGGCTCACGTTCGTCTCGTTCCACAACATGGTCATACTAGGGAGCTACTTCATCCTGATCATGTTCATCGCCGCCATACAACTCTGGCGCCGCAAACTCTTCCACTCTCGCTGGCTGTTATGGGTGTTGGCCTGGTCGCTACCGCTGCCCGTCGTCGCCACCCAGTTCGGCTGGGTTACGGCCGAGGTCGGCCGGCAGCCCTGGATCGTCTACAACCTGCTTCGCACCGCCGACGCCACTTCTCCCACCGTGACGACCGGCGAAATCTGGTTCTCCATCATCCTCTTCACAGCTATCTACTCGTTGCTGCTCGCACTCTACCTCTTCATGCTCGTCCGCGAGACCAGCCACGGACCCCAACCCGTCAAGGCTCAGGAGGTGGCATCATGATCGACCTCGCCTCCATCTGGTTTCTGCTGATTTTCGTCCTCCTCATCGGCTACGCCATCCTCGACGGCTTTGACCTCGGCGTCGGCATCCTCCACCTCTTCGCCCGCGACGATCACGAACGCCGCATCCACATGAACTCCATCGGACCCGTCTGGGACGGCAACGAAGTCTGGCTACTCACCGCCGGCGGCGCTCTCTTCGCCGCTTTCCCACCCGTTTACGCCACCGTTTTCAGCGGTTTCTACATCGCCCTCATGCTCCTGCTGACCGCCCTGATCTTCCGCGCCTCCTCCTTTGAGTTCCGCAGCAAGGTCGATTCCCCCACCTGGCGCCGCTTCTGGGACTACTCCTTCGGGCTCGGCAGCCTCGTCACCGCCCTGCTTCTCGGCGTCGCTTTCGGCAACATTCTCCGCGGCATCCCCATCGACGCCGACGGCAACTGGGCCGGCTCATTCATCGGCCTGCTCAACCCCTTCTCGCTGCTCGTCGGCGTCGCCGGCCTCGTCCTGCTCACCATGCACGGCGCCGCTTATCTCACCCTCAAAACCGAAGGCCCGCTACAGGATCGCACGCGCAAGTGGATCCCCCGCACCTGGGTCCTCTTCGTCCCGCTCTACATAATCGCGACGATCAGCAGCGTCTTCGCCGCCCCGCACCTTTTCGCCAACGTCCTCGGCAACCCGCTGTTCTGGATCTTCACCGTTCTCGTGCTGCTCTCCATCATCGCCACGCCGGTGTTACACAAGTCCGGCCGCGATTTCGCCACCTTCCTGGCCACGTCGCTGACGATTCTCAGCGCGATGGGGCTCGGCGCCGTCGGGCTCTACCCGTGTTTGGCACCATCCAGCATCGACCTGGCCCACAGTCTGACGATCCACAACGCCTCGTCCACCGAGCGCACGCTGACAGCAATGCTCATAATCGCTCTCATCGGCGTCCCGATCGTCCTGGCCTACACCGCCTGCATCTACTACATCTTCCGCGGCAAAACCCAAATCACCGAGGAGAGCTACTAAACCCTTCTCCCTCGCTCGTCGGATGGCATGGGCAGGTCCGCCGCAGGCGGATTTGCCCGTGCAAGCCACCCCCACAACGTTGTTACTCCGCCGCTTCCAGCTTCTCCACCGCCGCCCGCACCTTGCTCAACAGCTTCTCACCGTGCAGGTATGTCTCCATCACCTTGCCGTCCGGGCCGATCAGGAACGTCGCCGGTATCCCGCTTACGTGGTACAGCTTCGCCAAGTCGCTCTTCTCGCCGCCGTCGGCCCAAACCTGGTGCCACGCCAGCTTCCGTTTCTCGACAAACTTGGCCGCCGCTTGCTGCTGCTGGTCGAAGCTCACGCCGACGATCACGAGTCCCTTATCGCCCAGCTCCTTGTACGCCTGTTCGATTTCCGGAAGCTGGGCCACGCACGGCACACACCACGTCGCCCAGAAGTCGATCAGCACCACCTTCCCGCGGAGGTCCGCTAGCTTGAGCTTTTCACCCGCCAGTGTTGTGACGGCGAACTCCGGTGCCATCTGCCCGGGATAGACTCCCAGAAGTTCAACGTTAGTGATGTCGTGCGTCAGCTTTTCCTGGCCGACCGCCAGGGTGACGTCGCGCTCGGCGTCGACGTCGCGCGGCCCGGAGCCTCAGCCCGGGGCCGTTCGTATGGCATATCTCAGCAGCTTCAGCTTGTGCGTCCCCGGCCGTATTCCACAGAGCTCGTATTTCCCCTCCCCATCACTGACCGTGCCGATGATCAGTTCCGCATCCGCCCCCATCTCGACCATGACGTTCACCCCCGCCATCGGCTGCCCATCTTTGCCCAATACGCGCCCGGCCAGCGTCGCTCCCGCGTTCGGAGCGGCTGCCACGTCCACCGTCTGCCCCGGGCCCAGATGAAACTTCCGCCCCAACACCGTCACCGCGAAGGGCACGTCTGAGCGCCACTCCTCCAATGTCAAACGGTATTCGTGGCCACCCGGAAACGGGCCAAACTTCTTCGGCCGACCGCTCGGCTGTGAGACCGTACGTCCCCACTGGCTGTATTCGTAGTTCAAAACGTCGACCCAGAAGTTGATCCTATCCTCGGGCCGCTCCTTCTGCCTCTCCAACAGCGGCGGCAGCAACTCCAGCTCCGCCGCGCGGTACCTGGGGTCCTCTTGGTTTTCCTGCTTTAACTCAGCCTTGAAATACGCCGCCGGCCGCGCCACGATCCGCAACTCCGCGTCCTGATACTCGGCCGGAACGATGTTGGTGCGCACACCGATGAGTTCCTGCTCATACGAAAACGCCAGGTGATAGTGGCTCTTGGGATTCCTGAAATCACTCAGCGTGAAGTGCCCTTCCGCATCCGTCGTCGTATCGCAAACCGTCAGACCATTCCGCCGGGCGAAAAACCCCCAGAACGTCGCGCGCGGCCCGTACGCATAAACCTCGCCGTCACCGAACCAGATCTTCGCCTTCTCCGCATGGGCCAGAACCACCTTTACTCCCGCCGCCGGCTCGCCCGTCGGCCTCAGCAATACCCCGCGCAACACGTTCGTCGGCTTCTTGCTGCCCGCGTCCTCTTGCGCCAGCGCCGCCACTGACAGTCCGCCCGCCGCCAGCAACACCGCCAGCCGCAGTGCGATTACACGTCCCGCCTTAAACATACCTTGTTCTCCCTGGGGGGGATGTCCCCCGATTACTCAGGTCAAACCGCCGACCCGAACATGCAGATTAGACCGTGTAATCACCCCGGCGCCCATGGTTTTTTAAAAACCCCGCCCCGGCATTTGGGCAACTCAGCAGCCGAACTGACGCACCATTATGTTTGATACCGTCAGCGAGAACAGCAACGCCACCGCGATTGCCACCGGCCCCACCAGCCACGCCCGTGGCAATCGCAGGTACCGCTTGATTCCTGCTGCCAGCATGATGCCCGGGATCAACACCGCCGCCACCAGCAGCGTCAACTGCGCCGCCATTCCGTTCCCGATCCAGGGCATCAATCCGAGCAGGATCACGAACAGCAGGATCATCAGTCCCCAGACCACGCATATCGGCCCCACCGAATACGCCGCCACCCGCAGCATCTGCACCGTCCGTACGCGGCACCGCCCCAGCGTCTGCCGCAATGAGCACAGCAACGTGGTCGTCGCTGCCACAACCACCGCCACGTTCCACAACATCCGCAGCGTGGACCCGGGCGATATGTACGGCACCAGCGCGATCAGCTTCAATTCATCACGGCGATAGACCAGCCCGTCCGGCGGACCAGTCATCATGTCCGCCAGCGCCCAACACAACGCCCACAATACCCCGGCCACCCCATGCAGCGCAACGAACAACAGCAACGGAGCCGTCACCAGCAGAAACACCAACGGCCCCACGTGGATTCGCTCATGAATCGACAACCCCCGCCAGAAACTCCACGGCCACAAACCCCGCACAATCGTCCGCACCCACGTTCGCACCGGCCGCTTCCGCCAGCGAAACTCAAACACCAGCGATTCCGGCTCCTCACACAGCGCCTTGAGCAGCTCCGCCCAGGTGAACTCCAGCCCGCATTCCGGACAGCGCGGCATCGTCAACATACGCAGCTCATACCCGCACCGCGAACACGGCAGCTCAAAATCAATCCGCTCCCAGTCGGGCTTCCCCTCGACCAGATACTGCTCAAAATTCCCCGGCTTCGCCCCCATCGCCGCTAGCGCCTCCTCCGCCGCTTCTTGCGCTGATCGCGCCGCGGCTGGTATTTGGTCGACCCCTTGCGCGCCTTCGGCACCGCTCCGGCCGCTCCCATGTTGGCCATCTGCTGCATGGCCTTCATCCGCCCGCCAACCCCCAGCCCGGCCATCTGCTTCATCATCCCCCGCATCTGCATGAATTGCTTCACCAGCCCGCTGACATCCTGCGCATCCACCCCCGCCCCCCGCGCGATCCGCCGCCGACGCGACGCCTCAATAATGTCCGGATTGCGCCGTTCCGCCGGCGTCATCGAATGCACGATCCCCTTCAGCCGATTCAGCTCCTCCTCCGGGATATCAATGTCCCCCAGGGCCGAACCCATCCCGGGGATCATCTTCAGCAGCGACTTCATCGGGCCCATCTTCCGCATGCCATCAAGCTGCGTCAGAAAATCGTCCAGCCCCATGGTCCCCTTGGCCATCTTCTGCTGGGTCTTCGCCACCTGCTCGGCATCAAAGCTCTGCTGGGCCTTCTCCACCAGCGACACCACGTCGCCCATCCCCAGGATCCGACCCGCGATCCGTTCCGGATGAAATTCCTCCAGCGCGTCCAGCTTTTCGCCCACGCCAATGAATTTGATCGGCTTGCCGGTCACCTGCTTCACCGACAGCGCCGCCCCGCCGCGCGTGTCCGAGTCAAACTTCGTCAGGATCGCCCCGTCCAGCTCCAGCCGCTCGTCAAACGCCTTCGCCGTGTTGACCGCATCCTGCCCCGTCATCGCGTCGATCACCAGGTAGATCTGATGCGGAGACGTCGCGTTCGCGATCTGCGACACCTCCTGCATCATCTCTTCATCAATCGCAAGCCGGCCGGCCGTGTCCAGAATCACCACGTCGCGATCGAGCTTACGCGACTCGCGCACCGCATTCCGGCACACCTTCACCGCGTTTAGATGATTCCGCTCCGTATACACCGGCACATCAAGCTGCCGCCCGAGCACTTCAAGCTGATCGATCGCCGCCGGCCGCTTCAGGTCGGCCGCCACCATCAACGGCTTCTTCCCCCGCTGCATGCAATACCGCGACAGCTTCGCACACGTTGTCGTCTTGCCCGAACCCTGTAGCCCGGCCATCAGCACGACGGTCGGCGGTTGCGACACGAACGGGATATGCGTCTCCACCGGGCCCATCAGCTTGACGAGCTCGTCGTGGACCACCTTCACCATGACCTGCTCGGGCCGCAGGGTCGTGATGACCTCCATCCCGAGCGCTTGTTCCTGGCAGCGGTCGCAGAAATCCCGTGCCACCTTGATATTGACGTCCGCCTCCAGCAGGGCCGTACGCACCTGCCGCATCGCCTCGCGGACGTTGTCTTCGGTGATCTTTCCGCGGCCCCGCAGGCTCTGGAAGACGCTACCCAGCTTGTTACTCAGCGTGTCAAACATGACCAGCTAGTGTAACCCGCCGCCGCGGCCTACAAAAGGCGCCCACGACCTCGCCAGCCATCCGACGTTACCGGCCCTCTCGGCGTGTCGTCTCCCGCACCGCTTGCGGTTATACTGCCGGTCGTCCAATAACGCAGGGAGGAAGACACATGCGCATGACAACGCTTGCCGGACTGCTGCTGCCCACGATCCTGCTCCTCGTTGGCTGCCAGAACAAGATGACCCGCGAGAACTTCCAGATGATCCGCGTCGGCGTCGATCAGAAGGAGGACGTGTTCCAGATTCTCGGCCCGCCCGACGCCGACTTCGATGACCAGTGGCTCTATGACGACGTCGACCGCTTCAAGTCGGCCATCATCTATTTCGATGAAGCCGGCCAGGTTGCGGGCAAGGAGTGGATGGACGCCGAGGCCGGCACCTTTGAGGGCCGCAACCCCAACACCAACGAGCCCCCGGAAGGCGAAGTCCGCGAGAGCGAAACAAACACCCGCCGCTACGACGACTGACACTCCCCTCCCTCGGCACGGGAGAGGGGATTAAACGGAGAGGGCGTCAACGTGCCACTGCTCTGTGAGCAGTGCAATCTCGGATTGGTGGCAAGCTCCGATTCGCCTACCCGGTCTGCCCGTCCAAAACGCCGAACAACTGACCACCCCCCGTGCGTTGTTACGTTGTCACGTTGTTACGCGCCTACGCCGCCGGTATGTCCCGTCGCGTGAACCGCCACAGCCCTGTACCAGCAGCAACCACCGCCACGGCCATCAGCACGACGATGTCGCTCCACGGCCAGCCATCCGCCCGCACGATTGGCAACGGCTGGTAGTAATGCCCGAACGTCAGGAAGCTGACACGCGCCGCAACATCCCAAAAATGCCCGAGCAGCGTGACCAACTCCGACGCAAGGATAATCGCCAGCACGGCCCCCACCGCCCGCCCGCGGCGCGTCGACCAGCCCGAGAACAGCAGTGTCGTTCCCCCGATGGCCAGGTTAAGCGCGAAAAGTGCCGCCGTCACCGGCCACATCCGCGCCAGGTGCAGCGGCTCCTCCAGCGTGAAGAGCGACTCCGCCAGGTACAGCCCCACCAGCGGCATCATGCTGATCATTGCGATGAACACCGCCAGCGCTGCGGCACTGCCCAGGTACATCGCCGCCCGCGATATCGGCAGAGCCAGGAGCAGGTCCGCCGTGCCGCGATCAACCTCGCCCGCCAGTGCCCCGGTCCCCACCGTGATCACCAGCACCCACGACAGCGCGAACACCAGCGGGTGTGCCAGCCCGAACGTCGCCAGCGTTGTCAGGTTCAGATCGCCCAGCGGATCCGCCCGCAGCGCCAGCGTCATCAGCGTACGCATCAGCGGCCGCTCCATCCAGGCCCGCAACTGCTCGAGGTCGCCGGTCGCCTCGATCAGCATGCGAATCACCACCACCTCGAGCAGCAGAATCCCCAGTGCCATCCCCACCGCCACAACCAGCCCGCTCCGCAGCGTCTTGAGGAACACCACCCGGCTCATCGTGCCACCTCCCCGGCGTGTCCGACAGCCTCGGCATAGTACGCCAGGAACAGATCATCCAGTTCCGGCGGCGTGATCGTCACATCCTCCACGCGGCAGCGTCCCAGCCATGCCACCAGCTCATCCAGCTCTCCCTGCCACGTTCCGGCTATCGCCCGCTCATCCGCGTGCTCGCACGTCAATCCCGCCGGCAGCGGCGCCGGCTCCGGCGTCCCCGGCGTAAACCGCACCGCCACCCGCCGCAGCGCACGCGCCTGGAGCACCTCAATCCGCTGCTGCTCGATCAGCCGCCCCGCCCGCAGGATCGCCACCTCGTCGCACAATTCCGCCACCTCGCTCAGCGTATGGCTCGAGAACAGCACCGTCTGACCCCGCTCAACCGCCGCACGCAGCTCCGCGTACACCGTCTTCCGCACCAGCGGATCCAACGCCACCGTCGGCTCATCCAGAATCAGCAGCCGCGGCCGATGCGCCAGCGCCACGATCAGCCCCAGCTTCTGCCGCATGCCCCGCGAATAGTCACGCACTCGCCGGCCCAGATCCAGATCCAGACACTCGGCCAGCCGCCGCACCTCCCCAGTGCTCCCAGTTCGGCGGATCGCCTCCACCAGCCGCAGGTTCGCCCGCCCGCTCATACCGTCATAGAACCGCACGTCGCCCGGCAGGTATCCGATCTCACGCCGCAAGCTCGGCCCCTCGCGCCACACGTCTCGACCCAGCACGCGCGCCGTCCCACGCGTCGCCCGCAAGAGCCCCAGCAATACCCGCAGCGTCGTGGTCTTGCCCGCCCCGTTCGGCCCCAGAAACCCGAACAGCCGCCCCGCCCCGACACGCAGATTAACCTCCCACAACGCCTCAATCTGCCCATAGCACTTGCACAAGCCCGTAGTCGCTATCACGTCCATCTCGACCAGCCTCCGCGACCACCCTGGCACGCGTCCCCCATCCCCTTGCGCAGCCCGGCGTGGGGAACGGAGAGCGTCGCCGACGTGCCACTGCTCCGTGAGCAGTGCAATCTCGGATTGGTGGCAAGCTCCGATTCGCGTGCCCGGTCTGCCCGTCCAAAACGCCGAACAACTGACCGCTCCCCTACACGTTGTCACCTTGTCGCGTTGCTACGCCACTACAACTCCATCTGCTGATCTCGTTCCGGCACCTGCACGTCCGCGAACCCCGCCTCACGCAGCTTCTCCGCCAGCGCCATACCCTGATCCTCTTCGCCGTGCACCAGGAATATCCGCTTGGTCTTCTCCGCCCGCGGCGCCAGCAGGTTCAGCAGATCCGTCTGGTCCGCGTGCCCGCTGAATCCGTGAATCTGCACCACCTCCGCGTTCACCGGATACTTCTCGTGGAACAGCGTGATCACTTCCTCGCCCTCGGCCAGCCGCCGGCCGAGCGTATACGCCGCCTGCCACCCCACGATCAACAGCGTGTTCTTCGAATCGGTGATGTTGTTCTTGATGTGGTGCCGAATGCGCCCCGCTTCGCACATCCCGCTGGCCGAGATAATAACGCACGGCTCCTTCCGCCCGTGCAGCGCCTTGCTCTCATTCACGTTGCGGATATACGTGCAGCACGAACTGCCCAGGATATCCCCCGTAACCTGGTGAAACGCCCGCGCCTCGCTGTCGTAGCATTCCGGGTGCATCTTGAACACGTCCGTCGCGTTAACCGCCAGCGGGCTGTCCACGTACACCGGAAACCGCGGCAGCTCGCCCGTTACCATCGCCTCGTGGATGAAATACACCACCGTCTGCGTCCGCCCGACCGCAAACGCCGGGATGATCACCTTCCCCCCGCGCGCAATCGTCCGCTTCACCACCTTGATCAACTGCTCGCGTGCGTCCGGCACCCGTTCGTTGATCCGTCCGCCATACGTGCTTTCGCAAACGATCGTCTCGTCACGCGGAAAAGCCGCCGGATCTCGCAATATCGGCTTGTCCGGCCGACCCACGTCCCCCGTGAAAAACAGCGACGGCGTTTCTCCGTTCCGCTTCGCGAACTCCACCCGAACCCCCGACGACCCCAGCATATGGCCCGCGTCCCGAAAGCTCGCCAGCATTCCCGGCACCACCGGGAACAGCCGGTTATACGGCACGCTCACCATCGCGTTCATCGCCCCCAACGCGTCCTTGTATTCATACAGCGGCTCGATCGGCTCCAGCCCCTTCTTCTTCCGCCGCTTGTTCACGTAATAGACATCTTCCTCTTGTATGTGGGCCGAATCGGGCAGCATGATCGCACACAAATCCCGTGTCGCCGGCGTACAGAAAATCTGCCCCTCAAAACCGTCCCGCACCAGCCGCGGCAGCCGACCCGAATGATCTATGTGCGCATGCGAAACCAGCACCGCCGCAATCTCCGCCGGCGGAACCGGCCACGTCCGGTTCTTCTCCTCCGCCTCCGCCCGGCGACCCTGGTACAACCCGCAATCCAGCGCCACCCACTGATCGTCGATCCGGATCATATGCATCGATCCGGTCACTTCGCGCGTCGCTCCGTGAAAACGTATCTCAGCCATAGCCGATCCTTTCCGCTGATCTGAACCCGGATGTTAGACCAGCCCCCCCACCACGTCCATCCGTTGCCCTCCCGGCATACACGCCCCCCGCACACCGATCACAAACCGGCGCCACATGGACGCAGCAGGTTATTACACGATTTCCCCCGTCCGCCGACCTCAGAGCAACGGCGCGCCCCAATCCCAGTCATAGGCCTCATCGTTGATGACCGCGAAGTACCCGTCGTCGTCGACGTCGACGTCGTAGATCGCATCGCTGATGCCACGCGTCATGAAGAAGAACCGCAGCGCCTCGTGCAACTGGCGTTCGTCCGCGTCACGCGGAACGTCCAGGTCGACGGTGCGCACCTCGGTATTCTCATACCCGTAACGTGGCACACAGCGGATCATCAGGGCCGTCTTTCGCATTACAACTCGTTCCTCGCAGGCAACCAGCCTGGTCGTCTCTGTGCATTATACGTTGTGCTGGGGGGGCAGGTTCAAGCGCTTCAATACCGCCCGATATTCATCGCGGGCTAGTGCGTTTTCCGGGCCGGCAACGCCTCCACCAACTGCCGAATTTCGTCTTCGGTGTTGTAGAAATGCGGGCTGGCACGCAAACGTCCGAAGCGCAACGACAAGATGATCTTGAACTCCTCGCGGAGATGTTTCTTCAGTGCAACCAGATCTTCCTTATCGGACGAAAACGCCACGATGCCGCTCCACTCGCTAGCTGTACGCGGGCTGCCGATCTGCCAGTTCTTACCACGCAGCCCTTCCACAAGTAAGTCGGTCAACAGCTTCACCCGCTTCTGGATCTCTTCAATGCCAACTTCCAGCAGCAGCTTCAGCGACGCCCCCATCGCGCAGACCCCAATCAGGTTCGGTGCACCATTATCAAACCGCCGCGCATCGTCACGCAGGTCGATCTTCAGCTCACCCGAATCAAACTCGTGCTTCATCCCCATATACCCGATTGCCGTTGGCCGCAGGTGGCCTAACAGCTCACGCCGACAGTAAAAGACCCCCCGCCCCTTCCGGCCCACACAACCACTTATGCGAATCAGCCGCCAGAAAGTCGATGTTCATCCCCCGCACATCGATCGGGTGCACCCCCAGCGCCTGGATCGCGTCCACGAACAGCAGCACCCCTTTTTCCTGACACAGCTCGCCCAGCCGCGCCAGGTCCATCCGAAACCCATTGCTCCACTGCACCGCCGAAACCGACACCACACGCGTGCGTTTGTCGATCGCCTCGGCCAGCCGATCGAACGGAATCCGCCCGTCCACCTCCTCCACGACCCGATAGTGCACGCCGCGCTGCTCCAGGTTCTTCCACGGATACACGTTCGCCGGAAATTCCATCGACGTCGACACGACGTTATCGCCCGTCACCCACTGCACGCCGTTCGCGACCCAGTTGATCCCCTCGGACGTATTCTTCACGAACGTGACCTCGTCCGGATGCGCCCCCAATAGCCGGGCAGCGTCTTGCCGCACGCGGTCCATCGTCCGGTGATAGTCGCTTTCCAGGTACGCCGACGCCGACACCTCCCGCGCATACTCGACGATCGCGTCCACCGCCGGCGTCGACAGTGCCGAGACGGCCGCATGGTCCTGAAAGTTGTACCGCTGCGTGATCGGGAAGTTCTGGCGCAGTTCGTGAATATTCATGTTCCTGCCACTACTCAAAGTCCGGGACAGCCTCGCGAACAACAGATTGTACCCCGCAACTCGCCCCTCGTCAGCCGCACGCCGGCCCCGATTGGCCACCCCCGCCACCGCCCGCTATCATGACCCGTTGCGTCCCGGCGTACGGGACCCACCCGAAACTGATACCGAAAGCCGCCCTCACATGAACGACCTCACTCCACGCCAGATCGTCGCCGCCCTCGACCGACACATCGTCGGCCAGGACGACGCCAAACGCGCCGTCGCCGTCGCTATCCGCAACCGCTGGCGACGCCTCCAGCTCTCGCCCGACCTCCGCAACGACATCAGCCCCAAGAACATCCTCATGGTCGGCCCCACCGGCGTCGGAAAAACCGAAATCGCCCGCCGACTCGCACAGCTCGTCGAAGCCCCATTCATCAAAATCGAAGCCACCAAGTTCACCGAAGTCGGCTACGCCGGCCGAGACGTCGACAGCATCATCCGCGACCTCGCCGAACGCGCCGTCGCCATCCAGCGCGAACGTGCCGCCCGCAACGTTCACGAACGCGCCGTCATCGCCGCCGAGGATCGCATCCTAGACCAACTCCTCCCCGGCAGCGACACCTCCGATCCCACCGACCCCGAGCAGGTCGAACGACGCAAACGCACCCGCGATAAGCTCCGTTCCCAACTCCAGGCCGGCGGCCTCAGCGAACGCTCCGTCGACATCACCCTCGAACAGCGCGCCGTCCCCACCCATGTCATGTCCAACATGGGACTCGACCAGATGGGCCCCGAGTTCGAGCAGTTCATGGAGCGACTCATGCCCGCCCGCTCCAAACGCCGCCGCGTGCCCGTACCCGAGGCCCTCGACATCATGACCCAACAGGAGATCGACCGCCTCATCGATCAGGACGCCCTACAGCAGGCCGCACTCAACGCCTGTGCCGAGTCCGGCATCGTCTTCCTCGACGAGCTCGACAAAGTCTGTGGCGGAATGATCGGCGAAAGCGTCGGCCCGGAGGTCTCCCGCAGCGGCGTGCAGCGCGACCTGTTGCCACTCGTCGAGGGCACGACGGTCAGCACCCGTTACGGCCTCGTTCGCACGGACCACATTCTCTTCATAGCGGCCGGCGCATTCACGCAGGCCCACCCGACCGACCTGATGCCCGAGTTGCAGGGCCGCTTCCCCCTGCGCGTCGAGCTATCGGACCTCAGCGCCGAGGATTACGTCCGCATCCTCACGGAACCCGAGAACGCGTTGATCAAGCAGCAGGTCGCATTGCTCCGTGCGGAGGGAGTCACGCTTCGTTTCACGAACGACGCGATCACCGAGATGGCCGAGATGGCCTTCCGCGCGAATGAGATGCTGGAAAACATCGGTGCTCGTCGGCTCTACACGATTGTGGAGAAGGTGGTAGAGGAGATTGCGTTCAACGCATCGGACGCGGTAAACAAGGATGTAGTTGTGGACGTGGATTACGTCCGCATCCGCCTGGCCGACGTCCTAGACGACGAAGACCGCCGCCAATTCGAACTCTAACCGTCCCCCCTCGCAGAGGGGATGCACAACCAACCGTCCCCCTTCGCAGAGGGGGGACCACAGGGGGGGGCAATCAAACATGTGGCACCGGCTCCCAAGTATTTGTGGCACCGGCTAATAGCCGGTGTACCAACGCCCACTCCAATCACGCTCCCCTACTCATCCCTCTCCCCCGACGCTTCCCCGCCGGCTCCCAATGCCCGCCGATCACGCGGGCACGGCATCCCGCATTCCGGACACACCCCGCTGGTATTGCCCGTCAGATCGTAGCCGCACTCAAAACAAAGCATGGACTCCTGGGTCTTCACCAGATCATCAATCCCCAGCAAAATCGACGCTATTACCAGCGGCACCGTGATCCACCAGATCGGCACGATCAACACCGAGCCGTGAATCTGCTTCCTGATCCCCCACGGTATACCCAGCGTGGCACCCGGCCCCCGGGCAGTAACCGACACGCCCGGCTCAGCGGTCATCTGGATGGTAGCTCCACCGGGAACGCTCGAAAACTCCAAGTACCTCCGGTCCAGAAGGATAATGACATCTCCGCCCTCGACTACCCACAGTGGTGCCCCCGCAGCATTGGCATAAATGACGAACCAGCCGTAAGACAACGCCATCGCCATCAAAGACAGAATGACGCCGATACGAAACGCCCAACGAACACGCTGGTAAGCCCGGCTGTGTGCCCTGTGCTGCCCCATACTTCGGCCAATCCTAATGCATTTCGATCGCAAACACATCCGGAACGGCTCCAACACAAAAGTGGAGCGGGCGTCCCGCCCGCCATGCCTGGCCTGAGAGCGACCAGCGAGTCGGCCGCATCCGCCCGGGAACCTCCGGCCCCCTTTGCCGCCCGTAACACAAAGCAACCGGCTCGCGCAGCGTTGACGCTCGCGGGCCTACGCGGTATTCAAGAGAAAATGGCCAAGCGCAAAGCGAGCCCGAAAGCTGCGAAGACTGGGAAAACCGCCCCGCCCCCGGCCGCTGCGCCGCGGCGTGTTCCTGTGTTCTTCGGGAGTCCTCAACATGAATGAGCTTATTCAAGCGATCGAGGCAACGCGCGCGAAGATCGACACGTTACGCAGACACGCGCTGAAGGAAACGCCGACCCGCACTATTGTGATCGATCCGCTCCTGGAGGCTCTCGGTTGGGATGTCCGCGACCCCGATGAAGTTGAGTTGGAGCACCCGACCGTCGACAATAAGTCCGTGGACTATGCCCTCAAGCTCAACAAGAAATGCGTATTGTTGGTTGAGGCGAAGCCCTTCGACGATCCTCTAAGCGACGTGAAGGCGGTCACGCAGGTGGTCTCGTACGCTGCGAACGATGGCATCGTGTGGTGCGTGCTCACGAGCGGCTTAAGATGGAAAATCTACCGCAGCGTCGAGAAATGCCCTGCGCCTGACAAACTGATGTACGAAGTGTCACTTGATCCACGCGACTCTGAGGGCATATCCGTACAGCAGATCGCCCAGCAACTGTGGCGGCTCTCGCGCGAGGAAATGGCCAAAGGCGCTCTCGACGCGCTGGGAGAGCAAACCTTCACGGACGGCAAAGTGCGCAAGGCCCTCGCAGCAATTATGCGGAATCCTCCGCGGCGCCTGCTGAACATGATCCGGGATGCG
Organism: Phycisphaerae bacterium; assembly: GCA_963666925.2. Lineage (GTDB taxonomy): Bacteria > Planctomycetota > Phycisphaerae > UBA1845 > Fen-1342 > JANQFV01. The sequence goes on from CAXXTC010000009.1 coordinate 232,312, forward strand.
CTTGGCGACAAGCACATGGCCCCGCGGCGAATCAAAGACAGCCTGGCACGCGTGTGGTCGGCCGCAACCGGTGCGGACCTCTCCCAGGGCCCACCTCCCACACCGCAGACGACGGAAGCGGCCTCCCGATCAACCTCACGCTCTAAAAGTGCCCAGAAGGACTGGCGCACACGTCGAGAACGAGCTTCCGAATCTGGCTATGATGAAACCCACCATGTTGCCGGAAAGGCGCAGGAAGTGGTTGCGCTGTACGAAGCGATTGATAGACTCTGCCGATCACTTGATCCCAGAAAGATCACCAAGCGATATCTGGCAAAGTGCATAGCATATGACGGTGCCACACGCTCGTTCTGCAGCCTTCACATACGCCAAGGCGGTTTGCGCGTGTGGCTCAGACTGAAGTACAGCCGACTGACCAACCCGCCAGCTTTTGCCAGAGATGTGTCCAACGTCGGGCATTGGGGCGCGGGCGACGTCGAACTGAGCATCAACAGCCTGTCTCAGGTAGATGATGCTGCTGTGCTTATCCGTCAGTCATTCGAGCAGTCCGGGCGATAGGCGCTCAAGCATCGATATCAGCCACGCCTACCCCAACTTCCCCTCAATCCATTCCCTACCCGCCTCCAGCGCCGCCGGCACGCCGGCCGCGTCTTTGCCGCCCGCTTGGGCCATCGTCGGCGGGCCGCCGCCGCCGCCTTTTACCAGCTTCGCCACCTGTTTGATCAAATCGCCGGCCTTCAGCCCGCGCTTCACCAGATCATCCGTCATCGCCGCCAATAGCAACGCCTTTTCACCCGCCCGCACGCCGAACAACACCGCCGCCGACCCGCACTTCTGCTTCACCATGTCCGCCGCCGTCTTGAGCTGATCGACCGACAACTCCGGCAACTCCCCGACCGCCACCGTCGTCTCGCCCACCTGCGCCGCCTGCTGCAACAACTCGTCCACATGCTCCCGCACGGCGTCCGCCGCACCGGCCGCGCTGGCCTTCTGCTGTTGCTTCGCCCGCTTCTGCAATTCGCTCAGCAACTCCCGCAGCGCAATCCGCTGCCGCACCGGCACCGTCGCCGCCGCCAGCGCATCCTGCAACTCCGTCAGCCCCGCGGCCAACTCCTCCGCCGGCCCGTCTTGCAGTCGGCTTGCCCGCTCAACCAGCGCCGCCCCCAGCTCTTCCGCCTGCCGTGCCAGCGGCCCCGTAATCCCCACCACGCGGCGAATGCCCTTCGCGACGGCCTCCTCAGCAATCAGCACAAAATGCTCGATCTGCCCGGTCCGTTCCAAATGCGTCCCGCCGCAGAATTCGATCGAGTGTTGACACCAATCCGGACAATCCGGATTGCTCACCAGCTCGCTCACCGGCACGCCCACCGACATCACCCGCACCACGTCCGGATAGCGCTCGCCGAACACCGCCCGCAGGCCGCTGATCTTCAGCGCCTCTTCCTGCGGCACCAGCTCGTAATGCACCTCCAGATCGCGTTCGACCTGCTCGTTCACCAGCCGCTCGACCTGCTCGATCTCCTCCGGTGACAGCGCCTTCGGATGCGAAAAATCGAAACGCGTCTTCTCCGCATCGACCAGCGAGCCCTTCTGCTGCACGTGATCGCCGAGCACCGCGCGCAGCGCCCAGTTCAATATGTGCGTCGCGGTGTGGTTTTTCATCGTCGCCCGGCGAGCCGGATCAACCGTAAGCGTGACCTGCTGCCCCGGCACAATCTCCCCCGTCATCAGCGCGCCGAGGTGCACGATCGTCTCGCCGATCTGCTGCGTGTCCTCGACGTCGAAACGCACCTCGCCCCCACCGATGACGCCGCTGTCACCGACCTGCCCGCCCGACTCGGCATAGAAACAGGTCTGCTCAAAAACAATGCCGGCCTCATCGCCGGGCTCCAGCGCAGCATCCGCCCCCAGCAGCTCCGCCCCATCCTCGCTGATGCGGACAATCGCCTGCACCGGCAGCGCAAGCGACTCGGCCGAGTATTTCGGTGAATCGTCGGTCGGACCAAACGGCGCGACCAATTCCGGCGGCACCGTCACGACGTGCGCAGTGTCCTTCCCGCCGGCCCGCGCCCGCTCGCGCGCCTCCTCCATCAGCCGCTCATACTCGCCGATATCGACGCGCAGCCCCTTTTCCTCCGCCATCACCTGCGTCAGATCAATCGGGAAACCATACGTATCGTGTAGCTTGAATGCATCCTCGCCGCGAACTTCGCCGTGATGATCCTGCCGGGCCCACTCGGCCGCCTCGTTGAACAGCTCGATCCCACGATCGAGCGTGCGTTCAAAGCTCTCCTCCTCCTCGCGGATGATCTCCTTGATGCGTTGCGGATTTTGTTTCAGCTCGGGGAACGCGTCGCCCATGGTTTTGACGACGGTGTCGACCAACTCGCACAGGAACGGCTCGTGCAGGTTCAGATATTGCCAGCCGAAACGCACGCCGCGGCGCAGAATCCGCCGCAATACGTACCCCCGCCCCTCGCGATCCGGCACCGCCCCGTCCGTCAGCGCGAACGTCAAACAGCGCACATGATCAGCAATCACCCGGCAAGCTTCGTCGCGCATGTCCCCCTGAACCATCCGCGCGTACCGATTCTCGCGCTCCGCCGATTCAACCGCTGTCACGCCGCGGCCGCCGTAATGATGCCCGGTCCGCTCTTCCAGCCACTGAATCAGCGGAACGAACGATTCGGTCGCATAGTTGTTATTGTGGCCCTGGAGCACGGCCGTCACGCGTTCGAAGCCCATGCCGGTATCGACGTGCCGAGCTGGCAGCGGCGACAGCTTGCCGCCCGGCGCCCGGTTGAACTGGATAAACACCAGGTTCCAGATTTCGATCACGCGCGCATCGCCGGCGTTGACCAAGCTCGCGCCGGTTTTGTCGGGCGTCAGGTCGACGTGGACCTCGCTGCACGGCCCGCACGGCCCCGTGTCGCCCATCTCCCAGAAATTGTCTTTCTTGTTGCCGGGGTGCACCCGTTCCGGCGGCAGCAGCTTCAGCCACAAGTCGCGGGCTTCAAGGTCGGGTTCGAGCCCTTCGTTCTGGTCGCCCTCGAAGTAGGTCGCGTGCAGCCGAGTTGCGTCGAGCCCCCAGCGCGTAACGAGCAATTCCCAGGCCCAGTCGATCGCCTCGGCCTTGAAATAGTCGCCGAAGGACCAGTTCCCGAGCATCTCGAAGAACGTGTGGTGGTAGGTGTCGTGCCCGACGTCGTCGAGGTCGTTGTGCTTCCCGCCGGCGCGGATGCACTTCTGCGTGTTGGCCACCCGGCGATGTTGCGGCGTCTCGGTGCCAAGGAAGTACGGCTTGAACTGGTTCATGCCGGCGTTGGTGAAAAGCAGCGTGGGGTCGTCGAGCGGGACGACCGGGGAACTGCGCACGAAGGCATGCTCCTTGGAGCGGAAGAAGTCGATGAACTCCTGGCGAACCTGCGCTGCACTCTTGGCCACGGCAAACCTCCGGGTCAAATCTCAAACGAAACCAGCAAAGCGACGATTCTAGGCCGGCGTCGTTCCTACGAGAAGAGTTTTGCGGCGGTTTCGAGGCCGATCAAGTCGGCCTGGCAAGATTGTCACCGGCTGGCGAATTCTGGCGGTTTCTGGCGGTTTTTGTTGAGGATAAAAAACGGGGCGGACTGGTCCCTAGTGTAATTTCTCGCGATATTTGCATCTTATGAGAGGTGGAACTTTTGAGAAGGTACAGTAGTCACTAGTCTCCAGGTGGGAGGCCAGCTCAGACGCGGATGAGCTGGTCATAGATGCCCGCACCGCCGGCCAGCGTCGGAATCTTCTGATTGGTGTAGGTGGCCACGTCCAGCGGGAACAGGTCGCCACCGTCGGGTGCACTGGTGCGGCCGCCGCTGGCACTGACGAGTATCCAGCCGGCGGCAATATCCCACAGTCGGGCGTTGTCGGTGAGCATGCCGTCCAACTCGCCGCTGGCGACCAGGGCCAGATGCAGCGAGGTCGACCCCAGGTTGCGGCAGACCAGACAGTCGAGCCAGCGGTGGGCGATGGCGGCGGACGGGCCACGCGGGTTCGACGGCGTCCCAACGACCGGGGCACGCGGCGTCCCGCCCAGCAGTTCGCCAACCACCGGCCGAGCCGGCGCCGGCTGACCATTGATCAGCAGCCCGCCATGCTGACCGGCAGAGTAAACCAGGTCGTGCATCGGGTTACCGATCGCGCCGGCCACCGGGTACCCCGCGTACATAACGCCAACGGAACAGGCGAAGACCGGAATGCGACGCACGTAGTTGCGCGTCCCGTCGATCGGATCGATCACCCAGCAGACACGGTCGCCGCTCGGCGCAGGCGGCGCCGTCAGGCCGGCGAAGTCCAGCTCTTCCTCGGTAATCAGGGCATCATCGGGACGCGCGGTGCGAATAAGCTCCACAATGCGGCGCTGCGCCTCGCGGTCAGCGTTGCTGACCTCGCTGCGATCGGCCTTGAATTGCACATCCAGCCGAGTGCCAAAATGCTCACGGGCACAGGCGCCGCCAACCCGGACAGCCTGCTCGGCCAGGGTGCGCAGAGCATCGCTCAGGTCAGCGTCGATTCGTGGCGGCGTGGATGACTCAGGCATCAGCGGGCGTACTAACTCTTCTTCTTGCGGTCCTTGCTCGGCATGTCCTTCTGAAGCTCGTCAGCCTTGCGTTGCAATTGCTCCGCCTGGCTGGCGATATGCTTGAAGAAACGCCCCAGCACGCCCGGCTTGCGCGGCGGCCGCGGGCCCTGCTTCTCGCGGTTCTTCCGCTCCTCGTCGATCTGCCGGCGGATCAGCAGCGACTCGCCGATGCCGAAAACGTTGGTGGCCATCCAGTACAGATTTAGCCCCGCGGGCCACTTGTAGAACATCAGCGGGAAGATGAAGGCCATCAGGTACATCATCATCTGTTGCTGGCGGATCTGATCTTCGGGGGTGGGGCGGCCCTTCTTCTGCTCGCTCTGGGGGGCCTGGCGGGCGGCTTCGAGCTTCGCCTTGAGGTGCGGCTTGGGCATGTAACGCTGCTGGAGCCACATGCTGACGCCCATCAGTATCGGCAGCAGATTGAGCGAATCGATATCGCCGAGGAACCAGCTCAGCAGCGGGATGCGAATCGGCGAGAACGTCAGGAACTGGTCGGGGGCCGACAGGTCCTGAATCCACCATGGCAGAACGAAGAACGGCGCGTGGCGGAGGTTGATGTCGGTGTTCAGCGCGGTCCACAAAGCGACCAGGATCGGCATCTGGATGAAGAGCGGAATGAACGAGACGAACGGCGCCATCGGGTTGACGCCCTCTTCGCCCCAGAGCTTCATCATCTCCTGGTTCTGCTTGGTCTTGTCGTTGGGATAACGTTCCTTGACGGCCTGCATCCGCGGCTGCATACGGGCCATCGACTCCTGCATGCGGAACATGGACTTCTGTTGGAACACGCTCAACGGGTGCAGGAGCATGCGGATGATGACGACGAGGATGATGATCGCCACGCCGTAGTTGCAGACGACGCTGTGAATCGTCTCCAGCAACCAGACCATGAAGGAGCGCAGCCAGCCGAACGTGCAGCAACAGCGCGAGTCGGCTGATTGGGCCAGGTGATAGTAAAGCTTGTTCGGGTCCGCATAGGCCGGCTTGATCTTCGCAAGCGAGCTTTCGTCTTTCGGGCCGGCGTAAACCTCAAATGGGTAGCTAACATCGGCGTTGGGCGCGACGGCGATCGGGCGGGTGGTCAGACGCGCGATGAGATCGCCGGGATTCTCGGCCGCGTCCGGGGCCGCCACCATGCCGTCGACCCGCGCTATGTAGTCCGCATCACCCTGACCTTCGCGTGGCCGGGGGTGGGTGTATACGCCGAAATACTTGTTGGCCAGCACCGTCCAGAGAAACGCCCCCGGCAGTTCCGGATTATCCAGACGCTGCACCTCGCCCTTGCGCGTCGTCGACACGAGTTGGCTGTGCTGGTACCCCTTGTTGAGCTTGACGGAGCGGTCCTGGCGCTGCGCGGTCAGCAGCCGGCGCATGTCATATTGCTGATGCTCTGGCGGTATGCCAATGGCGGCGTCCTGCTCGATCCACACCGTGAGCGGCCCCGCGCTGCGGTTCCGCACGGCCAGCGTGAGCTCGATGATCGGTTCGTTGGGAAGCAGGTGCCAGGTCTTGGTGACGCGCAGCAGCTCGACACCGGTGTTGGTGTCCATAAGCGTGGTCGCGAAAACGACATGCCCGGGCTCCGCGCTGACGACGGCCCAGGTCAGATCATCCAGACGCCAGTTCCGGTCGAGTTCCTTGACCCAGAGCCGGTGGGTGTCGAACGAGTAATATTCGTGCCCGCCCTCCTCGACGGCATGCAGCAGGCGGTAGGGCTCGTTGGTCTTCGGGCCGGCCCGTTGGACAAACTGTCCATCCTCGTCCTGGCTGAAGAGATCGAGCCACACCAGCGATCCGCCGCGCGGATTGAGTTCCGCCCGTAACGAATCCCCCGGCTCACCGCCGAAGGTGATCGGCGCGACGTCGTCGGCCACACTGAAGGCATACTGCGTGCTTGCCGGCGACTGGCCGAGCGCTGGCCCAGAGGAGCTGGTCGGGGCCGCCCCGGTCGGCACGGACTCGGTCGGCGGAGCCGGGTAGGTCTCCAGCATTGGGGGGGCCGGCTGGGCGGTCGTCTCGGGGGTCGGCGGCGGCGGGAAAAACTTGTCCACCAGCAGGCGATAGCCCAGGAAGACACCCATCGCGACGACCATCGCTAGTAGAATGCGGCGGAAATCAGTATCCATGATTACTCGGTTTGGGCGGGTGACCTGGCTTCAGTCTGGCCCGCAGGTTCGTAGCCGGCGTGGTGGGGCGACCCCCGTCGGCCGGCGGCACCGCTCGCAACACGCCCGGAATCGAGGCATTGTAGACCGCCCGGCGAGTTTCGCAACGTGGGGGGCAGCTCCCAACGCGGCCGCCTCAACCCCGTTTCGTTTGCAGCCGGTTCACGCCCACGTCACAATGCCCGTTTTGACGCCGAGGGCGTCCTGCAGCAGCCGGTTTCTGGGAGATGGAAATGCATTGGCGAGAATTCTTCATCCCGACCACCAAAGAGACCCCCAAGGATGCCACCGCGGCCTCGCACGTGCTGATGGTGCGGGCCGGCCTGGTCCGGCAACTGGCGGCGGGAATATATACCTACCTGCCACTGGGGCTGCGGGCGCTGGAAAAGGTCGAAGAGATCGTGCGGGGCGAGATGAACGCAGCCGGCGCTGTCGAGCTACGCATGCCCTGCCTGACGCCGGTGTCGCTGTGGGAGGAGACCGGCCGAACCGAGTCGATGAAGGACATCCTCCTGCGGATCGACACCTGCGTCGGCGACTGGGCAGCCAGCCTCGTGCTCGGACCCACGCACGAGGAAATCATCACCGAAGTCGCCCGGGCCTACCTGAAAAGCTACAAGCAGCTCCCGACCACGCTCTACCAGATACAGCTCAAGTTCCGCGGCGAAGCCCGGCCGAAGAGCGGCGTGCTGCGCACACGTGAATTTCTCATGAAGGATGCGTATTCGTTTCATGATTCCAAGGAATCGCTCGACCGCGAATACGAGAACATGTACGGGGCGTATTGTCGGATTTTCGCGCGTTGCGGGCTACCGTACACGGCTGTCCAGGCCGAGAGCGGCGCGATGGGTGGCGATGTCTCGCACGAGTTCATGGTGTTGACCGACGCGGGCGAGGATCAGGTCGCGATCAGTGCGGACGGGAAATACGCCGCCAACCTGGAGCGGGCTAGTGCGGCACCGCCGGCGACCGCGCCCGAGGTGACACTGGACAAGATCAAGGAAGTCCACACCCCCGGCGCGGGCAAGGTTGAGGATGTGTGTCAGGTTTTGGGCACGCAGCCGCGAGACATGATCAAGACGCTGGTCTACACGGAGGTGTTGCCGGAAGATCCGGGGCGTAAGGGGCCGCAGGCTACGCCGGCGCGGGTGGTGGCGCTGGTGCGCGGCGATCACGAGGTGAACGAGTTCAAGATCATCAAGGCGTCGGGCAAATTGCTCGAGCTGGCCGATCCGGAGACTATCGGCGAGATCACCGGGGCGGACGTCGGTTTTGCCGGGCCGCAGGGATTGATTGATCGCATCGACCTGCTGCTGGTCGATCACGAGATAACGGTCATGCGCAACGCCGCCAGCGGTGCGAACAAGACCGATTATCACGTCACCGGCGTGAATCCGGGGCGCGATTTTCCGCTCGAGGGTGAGAAGGTGATCGTCGCCGACCTGCGCAACGTTGTGGCCGGCGATCTGGCACCCGACGGCAGTGGCGCGACGCTCGATATCCGCACCGCGATCGAGATCGGCCACGTGTTCAAGCTCGGCACGAAGTACAGCGATGCGATGGGCGCTACCTATCTCGACCAGAACGGCAAGGCCCATCCGCTCATCATGGGTTGCTACGGCATCGGCGTGAATCGGCTCGTGGCCGCCGCGATCGAGGCCGGCCATGACGACAACGGCATCATCTGGCCGATGTCGATCGCACCGTTCGAGGCGTTGGTGATCGCGCTCGACCCGCGTGACGAAGAGGTGGTGCGAATCGCCGGCGAAATCCACGACCAGTTGGCCGAAGCGGGCATCGATGTGCTCTTTGACGATCGCGACGAGCGCGCCGGGTTCAAGTTCAAGGATGCCGACCTGATCGGCGTGCCGGTGCGTGTCGTGGTTGGCAAGAAGAGCCTACAGGCCGGCGGCGTCGAGGTCTCCACGCGACAGCGGCCGGATGAAAAGCAAATAATGCCCCCTGCCGCCGCCGCAACGCACGTACGCCAATTCGTCGGCAGCGAACTAGCCCGGCTAAAAGCGGCGCATTGACGCATCTTCCGCATCTTCAAAAACGCCCCGTCGTGCCACTGCTCTGTGAGCAGTGTATTACCGAACAACGCCCCTACGTCTCTGCCACCATACCTTCTACAGCCTGACCGCCTCGGCCTCCGGTATCGCCCGCGTCCCCAGTTTCGGCGGATTCGCCGGGTCGGGAATGCTCGAACCGGCCCGGGCTCGCTGGCGCGCCGCTCGTCCGAAAATCAGAAACCGCACAATCCCCACGAACCAGCCGGCCCCGTACCAGACGTGATATGCAAAAACCGCCCCCGGTACATAGCACAACAGCCGCAGCCCATCTTTGCGAACGATCTGAGCGGTGACGAGTGCCAGGAAGATCGCATACAGCCCCAGCCCGCCGAGCAGCGGGATGAGGAACAGCCAGTGGACGAAGCTGAGAATCAGGAAGAGCAGCAGCCAGGCGTCGAACGCGAACGGGGCGATGTAACGCAACCGGAACGACGCCGGGTTCGCCACTAGCGCCAGTACGTGCCACACGCCGTTGCGATACGCCTGCCGCAATAGCCCACGCAGCGTCGCCTGGTTGTAATATTTCACGCCAATTCGCGGCGTCTGGTAGATCTTCCCGCCAAAGCGGATGATGCGGGCGTTGAATTCGTTGTCCTGGTTTCGGCTCAGTGCTTCGTTGAACAGGCCGATCTGGTCAAACAGTTCGCGTCGCCAGGTGCCGAAGACGCAGCCGTCGGAATACCGCGGCCGCGGGTCCGACCGAAACGCCGACCCGCCGACGACCAGCGGGTGCGAAGTGATCGCGCTGATGCACGCAGCCATGCGGGTCGTTCCGCCCGGCAGCGTAATCAGCGTGCCGCCGGCATTGTCGGCCCCGGTGAGCTGGAGATATCGGACGCACAGCGACACATAGTCGGGGGCATACTCGGCATGGGCATCCATACGCAGGATCAGTTCGCCGCGAGCTTCGCGGATGGCCGCGTTCAGCCCGTGCGGCGGCGTCAGCCCGGGGTTGTCGATCACGCGGATCCACGGGTGCTGCTGCGTATACTCCGCAATGATCGCCCGCGTGCGATCGGTGCTCATCCCGTCGGCGATGATCAGCTCCATCCGGCCATGCGGATAGTCCTGCGCGAGCACCGACTCGATGCACGCGGCGATGTACCGCTCCTCATTGCGGGCGGGCAGAATAATGCTGATCGGCGGTGCGTCCGTCGCCCGATCGGCACCGCCTGCCGCGGCCGAAGCTGACCCGGATGAAGCTGAATCTGATGGCGTTGTCGGCGTTGTCATTTCACAATCGCTTCCGCTACGTAGCGTGGTTTTTCACGCTGTTTGCGTCTTGCCCAATGTGGGGCGGGCGTCTCGCCCGCCGATCCAGCGTGCCACCGCTCTTGAGAACGGCTCAACGTGCCACTGCTCTGTGAGCAGTGCATTTTCGGGCGTCATCGCTCAAGCCAGCCGACGTACCGCCGCACTTGAGAACGGACCGGTGTGCCACGGCTCTTGAGCAGTGCATTTCCAGGCATCACCGCTCAAGTTGGCTGCGCATCACCGGCACCGCCCCTCAAGCGTACCGGGATGCGGCCGGGATTACAAAGGGGGAAGCTGGTGTCGTCCATCGTACGCCGGGCGTCCCATCCCGTTGCGCGGCACGGGGATGGGAACTGACGCCCCGGCTTCCGCACCCAGCGCCGGTTGGCTCTTATGCCAACCCCCGTTCAGTCCCTCACCAGGACCGTGTACAATCCTTGCAAACCGACGTTCCACGAACGTAGGTTCCACAAGTGTGATTGGACCGGGAACTGATGCTCCTGCAACTCCGAACTGCTCCAGCCGGCCTCCTTGAATACGAAACCCTTGCTCGTGTTGTTGGAGCAATTGGAAAGCGTGCTCTCATGCGATTGCTGATTGTATTAACTGGCATCACCTGTGCGTGCGCTCTGCCGGCATGCGAACGGTCCGGGCCGCCGAATAGAGAGGAAGAGGCTGAGATCCTCGCGGCGATGAGCTTAGAACCTATCCCAGAACCTGTTTTGGCACCTCGCCACTGGAGGCCGGATGACGCGAAACCCGAGAGAAACTGCAATTCTCACAGTACATATGACCACAGTTATGAGGTTTTAGGATAGGTTCTAGTAATAAACGATCCGGGATTCCAGCGGGACGTTGCTTATGAGCATAAGGCGGAACGCGCGCGTGCGATCATGAATCGGCTGGAAAAGGGTGCAATCCTGGATCAGCCCGAGATCGTTTACGCAGATGCTACGGCTCCTTTCTCGCGTGCCGACGTTGGGCTCTTACAAGTCCTGCTGCTGGCTCCCGGCCTTCCGAACGAGATACTCAACGTGTCCTTCGTCGCGGAAAATGGCGAAGTCACCGTGCTGCAAACTCTTCCGGCTATCGAAGTCCGCAGCCTGCTTGCCTACATTTGCGTCGCCCCGGCGATGTCAACTATGGACGTCGTGCATGCGGTTTCAGAAGGGAACTACTGCTTTGACCGCACCATGCCGAGCATACGGGTACCAAACCGAGAGACGCTTGAATCGGCACGTGTCATCATTGAGCACAAGGGGCAGGCAGTTGCCGAGGAGCCGTTGTTCATAGTCTGGCCCACATTGGCAAAGCGTGCCCAGGACGACATCCGCAGTACGTTTCAGCCGCTGATCGCAGGCGATCCGGTACCGTACGGCGCCGTGGACGCAGCAGCCCTTGCCAAGTTAGGCGAGGCTCTTATGGCCGGGGATCGCGATACTGCAAGGCGCGTAGCCGAGGTGCTACAGGCGACAGCTTCCAAGCTGACTGAAAACTCCATTGACCGCCCGCGAGGCGTAGTCGGTGTGGTGAGCACACGGAACTCTGGGGAGCGTCTGTTGGGATTCTTCTGGTTCGAAACGGGCTACTCGGTACGGGGAGCGTTTCTGGAGGATTCGGCGGGGCAACGGGTGGTTTTTCCGAAGAGTATTGAGTGGGAATCGCTGTTCGAAATAGGCTCGCTGGAGGACGGGATCCTGCGCGGCCAGGCGCTGTCCCTGATAGACAGCCCGGACGAGGTGGCAACACGGCAAAAAGGTTGCCTTCTCTGCGAAGTTCAGCCGATTGTCGTTGAGGGGCTGGAAGAACGCACGTGGACTGGCGCCGGACTGATTCTTGAAAACGGAGATCAGATCCAAGCGGAGCAACTTGTGACCGTAGACAAGAACGCGCGCACGCCCGGGGAACACCCTCCAAGCATTCCTTTCTCAATAACCGGCGCCCCAATTATCCAACTCTACCTGGTTTCCCTGATCACAATCCGCCAATCTCCGCCAGAATCCGCCAGTCGGCGACAATCCTGCCCCGGCGATTAGGCGTTTCCGACGAACTCGTAGCGTCCAAACTCTAAGTGTCCTGGGAAATATGCCAAGGAGGCCGCTACGAATAAGTAGGGCTTGCTCTACTGTACCTTCTCAAAAGTTCCGCATCGCAAGTGGGGCGGGCGTCTCGCCCGCCATGCCTCGATTGCCGACCGGAAAAGGCGAGACGCCCGCCCCACCTCTCATAAGATGCAAACACTGGATCGGCCGCAAAACTCTTCTCCTGCGGACGGCACCGCCTGACGTTGCCTGCCGGGATGCAACTGCAACCCGCAGATACTCACACTCAGGAATAACGGATCGAAATGCGCGTTGTGTCCCCCTGCTGCCTCTCCCGGCTGCGCCGTTCACGGCGCGGGGGGCTTACTGCGTTGCCGCAGTGAACGCCCCCCCCACCATCGCCGGCTTCCCCAGGAGTATCTCACAACCTCGGTCGCCCGCCCTCAGGACGATCCCCGCGACGGTTCATCTTCTTCTGCCGCCCGCGCTGCCCGACGGTATTCCCGCGGCGTGATTCCCGTCTCTCGCCTGAAGACGTGACTGAACCAATCCGCGTTACGATGCCCAATCGCATACGCGATACGCTTAACCTGCCAATCCGTCGTCATCAACAGCCGTTTCGCCATTTGCATCCGCAGCCTGATGATGTGCCGATGCATCGGCAAACCCACCTCCTTCACGAAGAGGTGACCCAGGTACGTCGAGTTCATCCCCAGCGTCTCGGCGATCCCCCCCACCGTCAACGCGGGATCACTCAGGTTCTGCTCGATGTGCTCCGCCGCGGCCCGAACCGCCGGATGACTCTCCGGCGGGATCGGCGCAATCACATCGTCGGGCCGCGCCACCGGCGCGGCAGCATCGCTTGCCCGACTTTCAATCCTCTCCGGCACACCACCCGACATGTCGACCCCATTCCTTAACGCATAGTCGACGACCAAACAGTCCAGCAATCGCACATGCTGTTCAAACATTCGTGGTTCGGTCGTGCTTTCACACACCAGACGGCAGGCGCCTACACACCGGCCATCAACTATCAACGGCGCGACCGCACACTTCATCCCGTGTTCACACTCGTGCCAATGAGTGCTCGCTGATCGCTTCAACTCCTCTAGGTGCGCCACCCAGCCGGCATGCCGCTCGCGTTCACTACATACGCCAGCGCAATGCGTCAACTCGCCAACTCGTCCCCTTCCATCCCAAGCCACCTCCCCATCCGCATTCACCGGGACCACCTGAAGTCGGTGCCCGGTCATCTCAGCAAAGCGCACACCGATTGCGTCTCGCGCACTAGCCAGCCAATCCCGGCTCGGGGGTGGCCCTTTAACTGCGATATCTTGTTTGTCGACCAGACGCTGAAATACAGACCCGAACGGCATTCACGTCCTCGCTCGGCGCCCCGTCCCTTCAAGTCCCTTCGCCGCGCGACGATGTCGCTAGCAGGTTACGCCGCTGTCTTCGTACGAAATGTGGTAGCAACAACGACCCGGCCCACTGGCCCGAGTATGTACCGGATCACCGCCATAGTCCACGTTGTCCCCGGACTATCCAACACATACAAAGATGATTCCTTGCATACCGCTAGCTGCTTGTGACGCTGTCCCCGCCTGCACGCACGCGTACCGCGCACGGTCCCTCCCAACCCCCGCTTCGGCAATTTCCACGCGACCTACCCGTCCAGCAAATGCTCGACCGTTCCCCCAAAATCACTGCGCAACTTCGCGATCGCACGCGCTTCAAGCTGGCGGATACGCTCCTTTGACACGCCAAAATGCCGCCCAATCTGCTCCAGAGTCCGGGCCTGGCCTTGCCGATCCAGGCCATAACGCTGACGGAGAATGCTGCGCTCACGCATGTCCAGCGTGTCCAGCATGTTCTCCAGGGTGCCACGCACGGCAGCAAGGTAATCCGTCTCGATCTCGTCCGGCTCGAACGCACAGACGTTGTCCAGCATCTCTTCCCAGCCGGTCTGATAACGCTCGCGGAGCTGCCGTTCCTCCGGCACCGACCGCGCAAAGTTGCGCATGATCGCCCAGGATGCGTAAGTGCTGAACTTGAACCCACGCGAGTAATCGAATTTGTCGACCGCTCGCATCAACGACACGTTTCCGTCACTAATCAACTCAAACAGGTCTTGATTCGCCCGAACGTGTCGTTTCGCGATGCTCACTACCAGCCGCAGGTTGGCTTGTACGATTTCGTTCTTAACCCGGCCGGCCTGTACCAGCAACTCCTCGATCTGGTCCAACTCGCGGGCCGTAACCGTCTCCGGGTCGATCGCTTCACGCTGACAGTGTGCTACGTGCTTCAGGTAATTCATTCGGCGGAACAGGAAACGCTCGCCGTAGGCCGTCAGCAGCGGGATGCGGAACAAGTGTGCCAGGTAAGGCGGCAGATCGGCCGGAGTGCGCCCGTTGGTCGACAGCTCCTGTCGTAGGGGCTGCTCGGCAGCGGCCCGGCCGATCTGCTCCTCAGCGTCCACGTCGGCAAATTCGTCACTTGGCACAAGGTCGATCTTGCGCACCTTCAGCTCGCGGGCGCGCATCTGCGTCAGGGTTTGGTAGACCCAGGCTCGCGTCTGGCTGAATCGCTCGGCCAGGGTCGCTACCGAAGCACCATCAACGTGGGCTTCCCAAACCGCCAGGCGCTGGTCGTTGTGATCAACATCCAGCGGTGAGCGGTTGAACAGGCCCGCACCGGGGTGGGCTTCGTCGTGGTGCTTGAGGATGAGGCGAATCGTCTCGACCGCTCGGCCGGTCTCATCCGAGATCTGCCGGGCGATGGCATTGACGGTGCGATCTTCGCCGGCGACGAGTTCGGTTGCCCGGCTGACGATTCGCTGGCGTTCGGTGCGGGTCAGTTGTGAGAACTGGCTGCCGCGGGCGACCAGGTCGGCGTTGCGGGCTACGAATCGGCGAACACAGCGTTCGGGGAAGAGCAGCCGCTTGCGGCGATCGGGGAAGCGGAACTTCCAGCCGCTCAGGCCACGGCGGCGCCAGCGGAAGATGGTCTTGGTGCTGACGTCAAATCGGTCGGCAAGCTCGTTTACCGAGAAGGCCGGCTCGGACCAGCAGTCGGCGGGGAGGTCGGCGTCATCGCTGATCTCCTCGGCCAGGAGGATGAGGTCTGCGAGGAGCCGCTCTCCGTCGAGCATGCGGGTACCGCCGTCGTCGCCGGCGGCCGGCGCTCGGTAGCCGGTGAGGGCGTGACAGACGAAGTCGTATGGGTACTCGTGGTCGAGTTCGATTACAGAGAGTAGGAACTCAACGCTGAGCAGTTGGCGCAGACGTAGACGTCGCGGGCCGCGTTTGAGCTGCGTAGCGAGAGAATGAACAGGTTTGAGTTGGTATTTTTCCATCATGGCACCGTAGCGCGGGTAGACACTGGTCACCCACAGCCACGTTCGGTCGTAATGAGCCAGGATGGATAAGATAGATGGTTCAAACGGGCAATATTGAGTATCGCCGACCGACCGCAGTTGTTAACCGAATCTCAGGTTTTGGTTAGCTCTCCTGCTAAATGCACATTAAAGAGCAACGTATGAATCACCCTTTATTATCTGTCGGGTTTTGTGGGGGTCAATAACGAATTTCGTATGCGGCGACGTTTTGCTTGTCTAAGTATGTTAAATGTCGGTATTATAGGACGTTGTTTTGAGCCCGATAGCGGGTGGCAAGGGCGGTTTGCCCATGAGTCGGCTGAGGTCGGCGGTTCGGCTTCCGCGGGTGCGGGCCGAGATGGGCGGGCACTGCGGGGCCGGCGGACGACTTCGCTGCCGCGGTGGGTGGCGCGGGGCTGGCCGAGGTTAAGTTGTCAAAGATCCGCTTCGGTGCCGGTCCAGTTGAGCGTTGGAGTTAGGACGCCTGTTCTGCCGGCCGCGGTCCTGGGGGAACCCGGCCTCGTCCGGAGACTCGTACGGTCCAATATCACTCCACCGGCTAATAGCCAATGGTGTCCGGGCCTTTGGGACCTGCGACCTTAACATAATCCCAACTTGCGCTGGCCTCGATTTTCTGGTTTACTGCCCGCCATGGCTGAGGCCAGTGATATCCCGATTCGCGCAACTCACGCCAATTGCAAACTCCAAAGACCACCTCGTCGGCGGACGCGACATTCGCATCCTCGACCAGATGCTCGCCGATCTCCGCCAGCACCTCTCTGCCGGCTGCTTCTACATCATGGATCGTGGATTTCAGGCTTACCAGTTGCTCGCAGATATCCGGGAAGCCCAAAGCGACTTCCTGGTTCGCCTGCGTAAGAGTGCCGCCGTCGAGGTGCTTGAACGACGCCCGCTTACGGCCGCCGACCAAGCGGCCAGCATTATCTCGGAGGAGACGGTGACGTTGGGCTAGCGCGGCGATCAGTGCGTGGCGTTGCCGCCGCTGCGTCGCGTGACGGTGCGGGCGGCGGATCGCACCGACAAGGTCCGTGACATTCTGCTGCTGACGAACCGGTTTGATCTGTCGGCGTGCGAGGTGGCGTTGCTGTATCAGCATCGTTGGCAGGTGGAGCTGTTCTTCCGCTGGCTGAAGTGCATGGCGCACTTCGAGCACTTCTTCTCCGAATCGCTGGAGGGCATGACGCTCCAGGTGTGCGTGACGATCATCGGAACACTGCTGATCGCGTTGCACGTGGGCGCCCGGCCGACGAAGTATGACTATGCGTTGATGTCCTCGGCGTTGCGGGGCTGGACATCGATCGAGCACGTTCGGGCAATGGCCATCAAACGGCGTGACGCGGCGCGGCGGCGGGCCGAACGAGCCGGCAAAAAACGAGCGTTTGACTGCTGGGCGCGTATGCGCGCTACGAGCGGCAGAGGTTTGGCATGCGCTGATTTCGTCGGCGTCACGCCTCTCCTGGCCTGTTCGTGGCTGAGTGTCTCCCAAGCGCCCGACCAACCCAGGCAAATCAGCCCCCGGGCAATTCCCGTACCGGACACTATTGGCTATTAGCCTGTGCCACATTCCAACTTCCCAACCCCGATCGCTACGCCAGGCCGCGTAGCGCATCCAGGTAGTATTGGTGGGCTATCTGGACTTCACGCAGGGTGTCGCCGGCGAATTTGTCGAGCCAGGCCCGGGCCAGCTCGAAGGCGACTACGTTCTCGACCACCACGCTGGCGGCCGGCACGGCACAGATATCGCTGCGCTCGTGGTCGCTGCGTTCAGGCTGGAGCGTTTGCAGGTTGACGCTGTCCATGCCCTGGCCGAGCGTCGCGATCGGCTTGAAAGCCGCCCGCAACACGAGCGGCTGGCCGTTGGTCATGCCGCCCTCGAGGCCGCCGGCCCGATTTGTGTCGCGTACGAAGCCGAGATTGGGTGATTGGCGCTGCTGCGGATCGAAGTGCAGCGCGTCGTGCACCTGGCTGCCGGGCAGGCGGGCGGACGCGAAACCCAGGCCGATTTCCACGCCCTTGACGGCCTGGATCGCCCCGACGGCCTGCATGAGTCGACCGTCGAGCTTGTCCTGCCAGGTGGTACAGGTTCCCAGGCCGGGGGGCAGGTTGTATCCGCGCACCTCGACCACGCCGCCGAGCGTGTCCTTGGCCTCTTTGGCGGCGCGGATGGCTTCGATCATGGCGCCGGCGGCCTGTTCGTCGGGCGTGTAGACGTCGTTGGTGTCGCGCCGGGTGCACAATTCCTCCGGCGACCACGCTTCAGAGACGGCGGCATCAACGTCGCCGATCGACAGGACGAACGCTACGCAACGGATATCGAATGCGCGTAACAGGCAGCGTGTCAGGGCACCGGCGGCCACGCGACCGGCCGTCTCGCGGGCCGACGCGCGTTCTAGCGTTCCGCGGCAATCGGTGGTGAGGTGTTTCATGGCGCCGGCGAAGTCGGCGTGCCCCGGGCGGGGGCGATGAATCGGTGGCGCGTCGTCCAGGCGTGAGTCGCGATTGACGATTTGTAAGACGATCGGCGACCCTAGTGTCAGGCCGTGCCGCACGCCGCCGAGAATCTGCACGCTGTCCAGCTCGATCTTCTGGCGTCCGCCGCGACCGTAGCCCCCCTGCCGACGGCGTAGCTCGCTGTTGATCAGATCGAGATCGACGGGCACGTCGGCCGGGAAACCCTCGATCAGTGCAGTGACTGCGGGGCCGTGTGATTCGCCGGCGGTGTGATAGGAAAGTCGGGACATGACAGCTCCTGGTGACCCGAGATTAGGCAGTGGCACGGGGACATGTTACCAGCGGTTCGGTGGGGCCGGTATGGCCGCGGGTGCCGCTTCGCACGGGCAAACATGGCACGCAAGGCGTCCTGCTCATGGTGCGCAACGGCGTTGAGCGGGCCGACGCAACACATTCGCGATTGCGTCCCATAATCGCCTGCTGACAACTTTCTGCAACCCAGTTGGGCGAAAAGGCGTTAACATCCAAAATTAGAGCGGAGCGTGCGTTGCTGGGCCCGTGCTGACGCTCGAGAGTCCACTGCTCAATAGCAGCACACGGGACCCTTTCTTAACACGCGTCCGAGAGACCGCTGCTCAAATGCGCTGGATGCAGCATTCACTAGCCACTTTTCCGGAGAACAGTATGACCCGCCGACTGTACGCCCTGATCGTGATCAGCGTCCTGTTTTTGCCGGCCGGCCCGGCCCTGTCGCAGCAGGACGATTACGTCCGCTACGACAACTGGAAGATCCTCCAGGTTGACGCGAGAGACACGCAGCAGCTTGAACAGCTCGGCGACTTAGGTGCCCGCTTGTTGGGCGATTATGCCCGCCTGGGACTGGTCGAGTTCTACGCTCCGCCGGAGATCATCCCCGGGCTGGAAGAGCTGGGCGTCGAGTACAAGGTGCTCAACGATAACCTCCAGAAAACTATTGATGCCGAACGCGCCCGCTTGGCGAAGCGCGGGCCGGTCGATCCACGCGGTCGCGACTGGTTCGACGACTACAAGGACATGGACGCGATCTACGCCAAGCTCCAGACGATGGTGGTCGACCATCCGGAGATCTGCACGCTGGAGAGCATCGGTAACTCTCTCGAGGGGCGCGACATCTGGCTCCTGCGCATCACCGGACCCGGCACCGACAAGCCCGGCGTGCTGTTCAACGCGACCCAGCACGCCCGAGAGTGGATCGCACCGATGGTCGACATGTACATCGCCGACTATCTCGTCTACGGCTACGACAGCGATCCCGAGGTGCAGTCACTCGTGAACAACATCGAGTTCCTGATCGTCCCCGTAGTCAACCCCGACGGGTACGTCTATTCGTGGACCAACGATCGCATGTGGCGCAAGAACCGGCGGAACAACGGCAACGGCTGTTACGGCGTCGATCCGAACCGCAACTGGGATGCCGGCTGGAGCGGCCCCGGCGCCAGCAGTGATCCCTGCGACGAAACATACTATGGCACGAGTGCATTCTCTGAGCCCTGCACCGCCGCCATGCGCGATTTCTATGACGCCAACCCGCAAATCGTTGCGAATATCGACTATCACAGCTACCAACAGCTCATACTCTCGCCCTACGGTTACACCAGCAGTCTGCCGGCCGACCACGACACGTTCATGGAGGTCGGCCTGATCATGCAGGATCTCGTTCAGGACACACACGGGGAAATACTACGGGATGGGCCCGATCTACAGCACGATCTACCAGGCCAGCGGCGGCAGCGTGGACTGGTGCTACGATGCGCACGGGATTTTCTCGTACACGATCGAGCTGCGGCCCGACAGCTATTGGGAAGGCGGGTTCGAGCTGCCGGCCGACGAGATCATCCCGACTTGTGAAGAGAATCTGCCGGCCGCCCTGTTCCTGGCCGAGTGGGCGTCGAGCCCGCTCGTGTTCAGCTTCCCCAACGGGCAGCCTACGCAGCTCCAGCCGCTCGTGGCCGAGGACATCACGCTACACATTATGGACGTCGGCGCCACGCACGATCCGGCCACCGTGCAACTGCGCGCCCGCTTCGGCAACAGCGGCGACTTTGACGCGTACGCGGCCACCGCGCTGGGTAATGGTGACTATCAGGCCACGCTGCCGGGCACTCCTTGTGGATGCACGCTGCAATATTACTTCAGCGTCGATACGCTCAGCGGCCAGACGGTCCACTCTCCGGCCGACGCACCGGCCACCACCTACGAGCTGACCGCAGCCCCGCTCAGTGTGGTCCTCGACGAAGATCTCAGCACCGATCCCGGCTGGACCGCCGAGGGCCTGTGGGAATGGGGACAGCCGACCGGCGACGGCGGGAACTACGGCGACCCCGACCCCAGCTCCGGCCACACCGGCTCGTACGTCTACGGGTACAACCTCAGCGGCGACTACGAAAGCAGCCTGGACGAAACCAGCCTCACCACGCCGACACTTGATTGCACCGGCGTCTACGGCGCCGAGCTCACCTTCTGGCGCTGGCTCGGCGTCGAGCAGCCGTCCTATGACCACGCCTATGTGCGGATCAACGACGGCAGCGGCTGGTCCAACCTGTGGCAGAATACGGAGGAGGTCGACGACGGCGCGTGGGTTTACCAGGAGTTCGATATCTCTGCGTATGCCGACGACAACGCCAACGTCCAGATCCGCTGGACCATGGGCACCACTGACGGGTCCTGGCAGTACTGCGGCTGGAACATCGACGACATTGTCATTTCGGCCGTCGATCCGGCCGGCTGCGCGGTCGCGCCGGCTGACATGAACTGTGACGGGCAGATCAACTTCGATGACATCGATGGCTTTGTGCTGGCCCTGGTCGGCGAAGGTACATACTATGACAGCTACCTCAACTGCAACTGGCTAAACGCGGACGTTAACGGCGACGACATCGTCAACTTCGACGACATCGACGGGTTCGTTGAGGCGTTGGTAGGCAGCTAGCGCGTTTCGAGAGGGTGCACCAGCGTGCGGCGTGCTACTGCTCTTGAGCAGGCTGCATGAACTTTGTACACCATTCTGGATGAAAGCCGAGCCGGTCGCGTAGCCGTGGCATTGGGGTTCGTAGCCAGCGCGACCCACCGGTTAAAAACCGGTGCCACAAATACTTGGGACTCGGTGCCATCGAGGCTCTGCAAACCGGTGCCACCGAGGCTCTGGACGCTGCTTAAGGAACAGTGCGTCCTGCTGGTTTGACGGGTAGAAGCGCGCCCGGCGGGATTCGCACCAGCGACCTACGGTTCGGGAAGCCGCCAGCACCCGCCATGGCGGAGCTCGGCGTCAACGATCCCCGATACGTCGAATCGCAAGGTCATTTCGAGGGAATAGAGCGACGGGTGATAGATCCGACACAGCGCAATGTTGGCACTGAGGGTCCCAACTGGCCATCGCAACGTCGTTTGTGCCGGATACGCTGAAACCTATCGTTGACCTGAAAGATCTACAGGCGGTACCATGTAATCGGTGTTATGGGTGTAGACTTGTCTCGGGCCAAATGCGCCGCAAGCGCGCGGCGCCGTCTGCATATCTCGCGTGAGCCCATGCATCGCTTGCTTACCAACAGTGGAATGAGTGTCCGCTCGCGTGGGCGTTTCGGGCTCGGCCGGTGCGCGGAGACAGGCATCGACTTCGCTTCTGCCCTGCGCCAAGCCCAGTCAACCCGGCTCGAAGGCTGGGGGCAACAGCGCCCCACATGTTCGGCGTCTTGACGACGCTCTATGGAAGGAGGTCGGTACTCGATGGATCACTACCGTATCACCCGCCTCATTGCTCTGGGGGGGGCGCTCGTGCTGATCGCCCCCACTACGCTGGCCCTGGGCGATTCTGAACCCCAAACCAGTCCCATGCTGACGGATCCGGGGCAACACGCGGCAACGGCCCGTATGGCCCACACCGGCATCTTCGTTCAACGCCGGCCGGTGCTCCCGGAAGGCACGCCGGCGCGCCAGGGCGGTGACACCTGTGCGACCGCGACCACCATCAGCACCTTACCGTACACTGACACGGGCACGACTTCGGGCTACGCGGACAACTACGACCCGTCCGCTGCTCTGGACAGCTGCCCGTACAACCCCTCCGCGGCAGCCGACGTGGTCTACCAGTACACGCCAACGGGAAACATGCAGATCGAGATTGATCTGTGTGATTCGGGCTACGATACCAAAGTGTTCGTCTATGAGGCCACCTGCACGGATCCGCCGATCCGCTGCGATGACGACAGCTGTGGCTCCACTGCCGGCTACACGTCGATCCTGACCGATGTCGAGCTGACCGCCGGCGTCACGTATTACATCGTGATCGACGGCTATGGTTCGAGTTCCGGCGTCTATACTTTGACCATAGACGGCGAGTACGTCGACCCGGACGCCGGGGCCTGCTGTCTGCCCGATGGCTCCTGCGAGCTGGTCACCCGCGGCGTGTGCCTCTACTCCCCGGGCGACCTGGATTGCAGTGGTTCGATCAACTTCGATGATATCGACCCGTTCGTGCTCGCACTTGTCAGCCAGAGCGGTTATGAAAGCCAGTATCCCGACTGCAACTACTTCAATGGCGACATCGACGGCAACGGCATTGTCAACTTCGACGATATCGACGGCTTCGTTGACCGCCTCGTCCTGGGCGGTCCCGCCGATCCGACGGGCGACTGGCTGGGTGTCGGTACCGACTGCAGCATGTGCCCCTGCATCGTCTTGCCACCCGCCGGCGCTATCGAGGAGGGCGAGCCGGACTGCTACGACGACTTCGATGACGCGTACAACGGCGGTTGCAACAGCGAGCCCCCGGTGTTCCTGCCGATCAACTGTAGCGAGACCTACTACGGCACGTCCGGCACCTTTGCGTACGAGGGTGCGCCCGCCCGCGACACCGACTGGTTTGTGCTCGATATTGTCCAGCCCAAGATCCTGTCGATCACCGTGGAGTCCGAATTCCCCGCGACGTTCGGTGTCGCCGAGCAATACTCCCTCGGCATTGCAGGCTGCCAGAACCTGACGGGCTACATCTATCCGGACGGAGATACGGAGCCGTGCGTGCCGACGACAATATCGACGGATGATTGCTGGCCCGCCGGAACCTACTACATCTTCGTGGCTCCGACGAATGTGTCGGACTCCGTCCCGTGCGGCTCGGCCTACACGCTCAACGTCGAGTGCGAACCGTGCACCATGACCGGGGCCTGCTGCGACCCGGATGATAACTACTGCTTCATCACTGACTTCGACACATGCCTCGCCCTGGGCGGCGACTACATCGGCGACAACATCGACTGCTACAACGGCGTGTGCGGACCTTGCCCGCCGGTCGATTGCCCGGCAGGCGCGCAGGATGAGAACGAGCCCGATTGTGGTCCGGGCTACGTCGACACGACCAACCCCGGCTGCCATGGTGAACCGCCGCTGTTCATCTCGCTGGAGTGCTCGAGCGTCATTTGCGGCACGTCGGGTGTCTGGCTCGATGAGAGCGGCATCGTTATGCGTGACACGGATTCGTACGAGTTCACGCTGACTGCCGACGCCACCGTCACGGTAGATGTGCAGGCGAATTTCCCGGTCAACGTCATGATCCTCGACCGCGATTGCAGCTCCGGCACGGTGCACGCCTATACGCCCGCACAGACCGGGTGTGGTCAGGCGATCGCCTATCTCCCGGCCGGCGCGTACTACGCCTGGATCGGGCCGCTCGTCTGGGATCCGAACACGGTCCCCTGCGGCGACTCCGTATACGTCGCCACATTGACCTGCGACGAGGGTGCAGAACCGACGGGTGCCTGCTGTACGTCAGAAGATGTCTGCGTGGATGACGTCACCGAGGCGGAATGCACCGGCGTGTTCCTCGGTATCGATACGGTCTGTAAGGAAGACCGCTGCGAACCGAAGTGCGACAATTGCCACACCCTGTCAGACACGGTCCTCGAATGTGCACATTTCACCAGTAAAGACGACGAGGCGTGCAGCACGACCCAGTGCATCCGCAACGTGATGAGCACGGCCACCTGCGATCGCCATCCGGATCGTAAGGGTACTCCTGTGTGTAACACGAATACCCATGCCAGCGACCCCGAGATTGTCCAGTCGCTGATCACTGAGGGGTGCGTAACTACCGACAACAACCCGTACCATCTCTGGTACCAGCTATGGGCCGGCTGTAACGCCGAATGCGTGTCCCACAAATGGTGGGTCCGCTGTGTGACCAACGCCTGCACGGGAACTGTGATTGATACGGCCAACCGCGGTCAGCGTCGCTTCTGCGGCTGCAACTAGCGGCGCGTCAATCGGGTTGAAGGAGACGATAACCATGTGCCCCTGCGACCATCCCCATTTCGGTCCGCTGGCACAGATGAACACTTCAAGAGGTGCTGACTGATGAGAACCATGTGCATCATACCCGTGGCTGCGTTTGTGCTGGCGCTCACACTCGGCGTGGCGCCGCTGGCTGCCGAGGACCTCAGTAACGAAGCCCTGCTCAAGCAGCTTCAGACCATTGACACGCGCGCTGTCGAGGGGTTCGCGCTCCAGTTCGAGTTCGACAGCCCGGCCAACGTGTTCCTGCCCGACCAGGGCGACACCACCAAGCGCGGCGTCCTGACAATTGCCGGCAATACCGCGGCGCTTGTGTATGACATCGTCGACCCGCCGGCGGTGAGCTTCCGTCCGCCGGGCACCAAGGACTACGGCTCGGTCGATTTCGACGACCAGGGCAACCTGATCTTCTGGCGCCGGACGCACCGCGAGACCCTTGTTACGCCCGCGATGAACGAAACGTACGACGAGAACGAGATGCTCCGGATCGCGCCCAACGGTGAGATCCTCGAGCGCGGCACCCACGCCAGCAACTCGGTGTACCGCCCCGATGACAAGCAGAATCTGGGCGAGATCGAGCGGCTGCTGTGGGCGGCCGGTCACGGCTACGCGTCGCAACTCCAGCGCATTGACGCGCAACGTCGCGACGAGGCCAACCAGTTGCACGTCACGGCATACGGCTGTTACGGCCCGAAGCACTTCGGTACCTGGGAGCTGGTGCTGGATCCGCAGCGCGATTACCTGCTGCGCTCCGCCCACTTCACCATGGACGGCCAGCGGACGCCAACCATGCTGGTGACGTCAACGGGCGTGAAGCAGATCGGCGACGCGGTGATCGCCGCCGAGGGCACCGTGACCTTCCCGCTCTCCAGCACTCGGAGCCATGTCACCAGCGTACGCTTCGGTGAGTATCAGCCGCGACCGGCGACGAAGCTGCTCGAGCGGCTGCAAAAGGGGCTCGGTCCGGACGTGAGCAAGCCGAACCTCGACGTGTTTGACTATCGGAAGGACCCCGCCCGCCCTGAGCAGTTGAACCTCTGACGGGTGAACGGCAGCGGCGCATTGCCGTTGCCTCTCGCCAGCGCAGGCCGGGAGCGACGCCAACGCCCCGGCCGGCGTCTTGGTCAGTCTGCCAGGCCTGGATGATGACGGCCACGGGGAAACACTGCGAAATAAGGGGTGAACGCGATTCAGCGCAAGCTGATGCGACTGAAAACACGAACGCGCCCGGCAGGATTCGAACCTGCGACCTACGGTTTAGGAAACCGTTGCTCTGTCCTGCTGAGCTACGGGCGCTGGCGGTGCTGTTCCTTGATTTGAGCCGCCGGTACGCGTTTGATGCGAAGCCGACTCGGCGTTGCGATCTTAACGATAACGTTCGACCAAGTCACGTCCAGCGGTGTACTCAATGCCGCTCCAGCGGCCGCGAAACCGACGTTGGCCCGGGTTCTTCCGTCGGCGTCGTGAACTCATCCGACTCAGCCGCCCCCGGCTGCGCGATTTCGTCGGCCGGGGTGCTGACTACGGTGTTGCTTTCCTGTTCGTGCCCGCTGAACCAGACGCTGGCCAGCGTCGCCAGCATGATCCGCAGATCGAGCCCCAGGCTCCAGTTGCGGATGTAGTGCACGTCGTGCTGGATGCGCTTGCGCAGCGAGCTGTCGCCGCGCCAGCCGCGTACCTGCGCAAAACCCGTCATCCCCGCCTTCATCTTGTGCCGCAACATGTATTGCGGGATCTCGTCCTTGAATTTCGCGATGAACTCGGGCCGCTCCGGCCGTGGGCCGACCAGTGACATCTGCCCGGCGATCACGTTGAACAGGTTGGGCAGCTCGTCCAGGCTGGTTCGCCGCAAGAATGACCCCACCGCCGTTCGCCGATCGTCAACCTTGCGCGACCAGACCGCTCCGTTTGCCTCGGCGTCGGCACGCATCGTCCGGAATTTCACCAGCGTGAACTCGCGCCCGTCCAGGCCCATGCGCCGCTGCGTGTAGAACACCGGGCCACGCGAGGTCAGCTTGATCAGCGCGGCGATTACCAGCATCGGCAGCGCTGCCAGTAACAGGCACAGCCCCCCTACCACCAGGTCGAAAAGCCGTTTTAGCAGGGCGTTCCAGCCGACCAGCGGCGTTTGGCGCAGCGACAGAATCGGCACGCCGTCGAGCTGGGTCACGTCTGGCCGCATGGCGTAGGCCGGGTTCACGTCCGGGATGAGCCGGACGTCGGCCATCGACGTTTCGAGCGCGTCCATCACATCATTGATGCGTACGACGTCGTGGGCCGGCAGCGCGACGAAGACCGCGTCCACGGGCTGGCGCTCGACGACCTCGCGCAGCTCGCTTAGCGGCCCATACACGGGCACGTCACGCAGCCGGGCTCCGGGCTCCTGCGTGCGATTGTCGACGAAATAGGCCACCTCGAATCCGGTCCAGCGGTTGCGTCGCAGGGCGTGGAGCAAGCTCTGCGCCGCCCGGCCGGTGCCGACGATCGCAGCGTAGCGCCGATTGAGCCCGCGTTTTCGCAGTACGCGCAGCACCATGCGCACCGCCAGCCGGAATAGTCCGAAAGAGGTCATGCCCACGATGGCGTATGTGAGGACGAACCGGCGGGAGATTTTGTAGGTCTCCGGCATGGCGTAGTCGATCAGGACGACGACGACGATGGCGACGACGAAGGCTTTGCCGATGTCGCGCAGCTCGCGGGCCAGACTCTCGCTGCGTCGCGGGCGATACAGCCGCAGCCGGTTGAAGATCAGCAGGTGCCCCGCCACGACCAGCGGGAGCATCGGGAGGAACTTGTCGTCGAGGCCGGGGAGGCCCTTGGTCGGGTCTACCGGCAGGTACTCGAAGCGTAGCCAGTAGCTCGCCAGCCAGGCGACGCTGATCGCGACGGCGTCGGCCGCCACGAGCAACAGGAGCATGAACTGGCTGTGCTGTCGGAGCATCAGGCATCCCAATCGGAGGCAATTAACTACGCGGTCCGCAACGTCTGTGCCATTATTGCCGCCCGGCGGCAGCGATGGAACCCCCGGGAAACCCCGCCATGCACAGCGGCCCGCATCTCTGAAGGAGACGCGGGCCGCCTTTCGCCACCCTCTACTGCTGTTTTGTGTGGTCCGCTACCTTCTCCGCACCGGCGTCCGCAGGCACAGCAGGCCCAGCAGCGTCAGCGGGACCATGCTGACGAATCCGGCACCGCACAGCGCCGATGCGGCCGGCGTGGTCGTGGTATCGCCGGTATCGCCGGTGTTTGTCGCCGAGAGGGAGCCGGGGGTTCCGACGATCTCGTCGCCGGCGAACTCGTTGCCCGTGCCGCCGGCGTTGACGGAATCGCTCGTGGTTGAGTCCGTATCGTCCGTTTCCAGCTCATCCGGGTCGACCATGATCGGGTTGAGCAGGAATCCACGGGTGGTGTCGCTGCCGCGCACCTCGCCCCAGCCAACGATGACGCCGTTGTCGTTGATATCGCGGGCTTCGGTGAGGACGATGCTGGGCGTGACGGCGAAGCCCTCGTCGGAGATCAGGTAGAGCAGGTCGTTGAGGTCCTGCATTTCGCCGTCTTCGTAGATGAAGGCCCGCCGCTCGCTATCGTCGTCCTCAGCCCAGCCGACGATGACGCCGTCGTCGTTGATGCCCGAAGCGGAGCTGAAACCTTCGGCGGAGTCTGTGCCGAGCGTGCCGAGGTCGGTCATGCGCCCGCCGCTCCAGATGAAGGCATGGGTGTAGCTCTCGCCATCCGTGGTGATCATGTCGGACTCGCCGATGACGACGCCGGCGTTGCTGATGGCTCGTCCCCAACTGTTGGTTCCGCCGAGCGTGCCGAGGTCGACCATCAGCGCGTTAACGCCGTTGGCGCCGCCGACGTACCAGTCGTCGCCGACGCCGTCGGCGTCGGAATCGCGTGGGGTGATGAGGTAGGCGTGATAGGCGGCCAGGCCGTCGGCGCCGATGGTGTACGAGTAACCTGTGACTTGGCCGGTGTCGTTGACGTCTGTGGCGGAACTGACCGGGTCGGAAGCGGTCAGGGTGCCCAGGTCGATCATGAAATCGTTCACTGAGTCGGCATCGAGATCGGCAAAGAACTGGCCGTCGACGGGTGTTACCAGGAACCCGTGGATGACGCCGTCTTCACGGTCCGCCCAGCCCACGATGTGATTGATGTTGCTGACGCCGGTGGCGACGCTGTCGTAGGCCAGCTCGCAAGGATCGCCCAGCGTCATCAGGTTTGCGAGGGCATCGCCCGGGTATGGGGTGGCCAGGTCGGTCAGGACGGCGGGGCGGAGTAGGAATGCGTGCGTAAC
This sequence comes from Phycisphaerae bacterium, assembly GCA_963666925.2. Classification (GTDB taxonomy): domain Bacteria; phylum Planctomycetota; class Phycisphaerae; order UBA1845; family Fen-1342; genus JANQFV01. The sequence continues at coordinate 260,935 of CAXXTC010000009.1, forward strand.
GATGAATGAGGTTTCCGGACATTCGATGGTTGTGCGTGCGGTTCCGACGATCTGCCCGCTGTTGGAGATTGCGTAGGCCAGGCTGTAGTCCTGGTCAAAGAGCGGGTGCAGCATCTCGAAGTGGACGACGCCGTGCAGGTCGGTTGTCACCCGATTGTGCCAGTGGGCGGAGTGTATCAGCTCTCCGTCGGCGACCCAGCCAGCGATCTGGCCGCTGTCGTTGATGGCGTAGGCGCGGGATTCGCCGCCGCCGTCGGGGGCTTCCAGTTCGATCAACTGGTAGCGTTTCACGAGATTGCTCTGGGCAGCGGTCCGGGGGCTGCCCAGTCCGACAGTGACAGCGGCCGCCAGCACCCACGTCATATTGCGATTGAACTTCATCATCATGGGATCCGTCTCCAGGCCGATTGCGCTGTTCCGCGGCAACGGCTGATAACCAGATCGGCCGCACCGGCGCAGAGTGCACCGTCAGCGCGGCATACGTCCGTGTAATGAATCGACCGGCGCGTGCAGAGCCTTCATCAGCGGTTGCACAAATCCACAGGCGATCCTGTCAGGCCTGCCGATCGCCCGCCACACGCGCGCACGGGGGTTGTGTGTCCCGGCTGCAGGTCCCGGGGTTACGACCGATAACAACGTGCGACCGCTATTCGCCCCGCGCCAGGTTGCCACGAGATCGCGGCCCGCGTGTTCCTCGTTGCGGCCACGGTGCACCGGCCGACCTGACGCAGCCCTGCCGCAATTATCCCACCTGCGCGTTTTCTCCCGCTGGGCGTATGGGCTGATCAGGTGGTCTTGGTGGGTGTGCGTTATCAGCACCGCCGATGGGCATCAGGCCTGGCCTCCACTTCGTGTCATATATTCTGGGACCCACCCCGCCCCTGCGCAAGCTCTACCCAAACCGCCACTCAATCGGCAAACAAGGGTAATCCATTGTCTTCGGCCATTCCGGGAGTAAGCTTAATTAAGGAGGCTGGAAATGGCCCGCGATTACTTCGCCGTTCTCGGGCTGACACCCGGAACTTATACGTCCGGAAAGATCGCCGCGAGTTTCTTCGCTCGGCGTGAGGAGCTTCTGCGACAGATACGCAGCACGACGACGAACGCCGCCGCACGTCAGGAACTCGACGAACTCTACCTGTCCTTCTCCACCCTCCGCGATCCCGAACGTCAGGAAGATTATCGACGCTCGCTCGAACAGGGCAACGACCACCTGGCCGAGTTGCAGACGCTCATAGCGGCTTCGCTGGAGGATGGGCTGCTGCGGCACTCGCGGCGGCAACGCATCCTCGAACGGGCGGCCGAGCTGGGGATCTCCGAATTTCACGCACACCTGATGATCGCGCAGGAGCAGTTTGGCGATGCGCCGATCCCGATGAGCAAGGTGTTGGTGTCGCGTGTGCGTCGGCCGCGAGGTCGCCCGCGTGCCTGGCCACGTGTGGCCGCCACCGGCGCCCTGGCGCTGGCCATGTTCCTGTACCTGGTGCACTGGGCCGGCAGCTAAGCAGCGTAACAGCGTAACAATGTGACAAGGTAACAACGGGAGGGGGAATGGGGCGTTTCTGCATGGGCCAATACGCCTTTGGCGGACCTGCCCATGCCACCCTTAGGGGGGGCAGGGTGACGCCGGGTAGTCATTTCCAACGTTATCGCACCTTCGCCCTACTCCTGGCACCCCATGGCGTCGGAGGGGCTGAGCGTACGGGCTGGGCGGCCTGGCTCGGGGGCTACCGACTGGGTACCAGTGGCCCGTCGGGGTGGTTTTACGGGGCGTCAGACGTCCGAGAACCGGGGAAATGTTGTCGAAAACGCACTATGAGCTGACTATTATTATTAGATGTATGGCCGGGCGGAGAGCGTCGATCAGTACATAGCCGAATTGCCCGAACCGCGACGGGAGACGGTGTAGGCAATCCGCGCCGTGATCGGAGGCGACACCGGCTAATAGCCGGTGCCACAGTAGAAGACGTGCAGCCCGGTGGCTACACCCGGAGGCGGCGCAGGCAATCTGTGCGATGATCCGAGAATACGAGCCTGCGGGCTGCGTGGAGGAAATGCAATACGGCATGGTCGACCGTTTGGCCCCGCACAACGTGTATCGACCGGCCCGCCCGCCGGTTTGTCTCACCAGGCGAGCAGGCCGAGTTGCCGCGCAGCGGCCTCGGATGGTCTGCGCGCTGGTGGGGCTGGTCGCGCTGGGGTTGCTGTCGGTCGACGCCCGTGCCGACGGGCCGGTGATCGACGTGTGGTATGGCCCGGTGCAGCAATTTGGGCAGGTTGGCCAGCCACAGAACTGGATCAACATTCTGGGCAACGTCAGCGACTCGGACGGGGTTGCGTCGCTGAGCTATACGCTCAACAACGGCCCGCAAGTTTCGCTGTCGATGGGTCCGACCGATCGCCGACTGAACGAGGCGGGGGATTTCAACGCTGACATTGCCTATAGCGACCTGCTGCCCGGTCCGAACGAGGTGATCATCACCGCGGTCGACACGATCGGCGATCAGTCGACGTATACCGTGACGGTGGAGTATTCGTCCGGCAACAAGTGGCCGCTGCCGTATTCGATTGACTGGTCGACCGTGAGCCGAATCGACGAGGTTGCGCAGGTTGTGGACGGCAAGTGGGAGCTGACGCCGGCGGGCGTGCGGATTGCTGACACGGGGTATGACCGCCTGCTGGCGATCGGCGACCTGTCCTGGACGGATTATGAAGTGACGGTGCCGATCACGATTCACGAGCTGGATCTGGACGGCATATATCCGCCGCCGGGGCTGGGGCTGCTGATGCGCTGGACCGGTCATACGGACGATCCGGTGCCGGGGTTGCAGCCGAAGGCCGGCTATAACCCGCATGGGATAATCGGGTGGTGGTCGTGGCACCCGGAGGGCATCTGGGCGTTGCTGCGGTTTTACCTGGCGGGCGTGAGCCAGACGTACACGCCGGAGTTTGAGGTGCCGTACGTTTTCAAGCTGCGGGTGGAATCTACGCCGGGGGAAGGCGGGCTGTACCGGCTGAAGGTCTGGCCGCAAAGCGAGGCAGAGCCGGCGGAATGGCGGCTGGTGTACCAGTCGGGCGCGAGCAACCTGGACCACGGTTCGTTCCTGCTGCTGTCCCACCACGTGGATGCGACGTTCGGCAACGTGACGGTGACGCCGGTGGGATCAACTACGCTGGCGATCAGCGCTGTGCAGGCGACGGCACTGAGCACCAGCGAAGTTCTGGTGACGTGGACGACGAACAACCCGGCGGACAGCAGCGTGGCTTATGGGCTGACTGCGGAGTATGAGCTGGGCAGCGTGGATGACGTCGAGCTGGTCACTGAGCACGCGATCATGTTGACCGATCTGACGCCGGAGACGGAGTATCACTTCCAGATAACGTCGGATGATGGTGAGAATGAGCCGGCGAGCAGTGATGATCTGACGTTCACCACGCCGGCGACGTTGACGATCAGCGATGTGCAGGCAACGGCGCTGAGCGCTACTGAGGCGCTGGTGACGTGGACGACGAACAACGCGGCCGACAGCAGCGTGGCGTATGGTCTGACTGCCGAGTATGAGCTGGGTAGCGTGGATGACGTCGAACTGGTCACTGAACACGCGATCACGCTCACTGATCTGGTGCCCGAAACTGAATACCACGTCCAGGTTACGTCGAGCGACGGCGTAGACGAGCCGGCAAGCAGCGATGATCTGACGTTTATCACGCCGGCAGCGCTGCTTGAAATCAGTGACGTGCAGGCGACGGCGCTGAGTGCTACCGAAGTGATCGTCACATGGGCTTCGAACGACCCGTCCGACAGCAGCGTGGCCTATGGGCTGACTGCTGAGTATGAGCTTGGCAGTGTGGATGATGCTGAGCTGGTGACCGAGCATTCGATTGCACTTACGGATCTGACACCGGAGACGGAATATCACTTCCAGGTGACGTCGGATGATGGTGTCAGGGAGCCGGCGAGCAGTGGCGACCTGACGGTTACCACGCCGGCCCCGCTGGTCATCAGCGATATTCAGACTACGCCGCTAAGTGCGACGGAGGCACTGGTGAGCTGGGTGACGAACGTGCCGGCCAACAGCAGCGTGGCTTATGGGCTGACTGCTGGAGTATGAGCTGGGCAGCGTGGATGATGCTGAGCTGGTGACCGAGCATTCGATTTCACTTACGGATCTGACGCCGGAGATGGAGTATCACTTCCAGGTCACGTCGGATGATGGCGTCAACGGACCCGTGAGCAGTGGCGATTTAACGTTCACTGCTTCGGCCGTGCTGATTATCACGGACGTGCAGGCGACGGCGATGAGCACGACCGAAGCGATCGTCACATGGACTACGAACGACGCGGCCGACAGCAGCGTGGCGTATGGATTGACTGCTGAATATGAGCTGGGCAGCGTGGACGATGCCGAGTTGGTCACTGAGCATTCGATTGGGCTGGTCGATCTGATACCGGGAACGGAATACCACTTCCAGGTGACGTCGGATGACGGCGTAAACGAACCGGTGGCCAGTGCTGATCTGACGTTCACCACGCCGGCAGTGCTGCTCATCAGCGATGTGCAGGCCACGGTGCTGAGCGCTACCGAGGTGCTGGTCTCATGGAACACCGATCGGCCAGCCGACAGTGCTGTAGATTTTGGCCTGACCGCCGAGCACGAGGTCGGCAGCGTAACGGACGATGAACTGCTGACCTGGCACGAGCTCACGCTGACCGATCTGGTGCCCGATACGGTTTATCATTTCCAGGTCACGTCCGTTGATGAGCTGGGTGTTTCCGCCAGCAGTGCCGACGCTACCTTTGACACCACCGTCTCGAACATTGTCTCGGACGACTTCAGCTCGTGCACGCTGGACACCGACCTGTGGACGCTGGTCGACCCGGTCGGCGATGCGACAATCGAGTTGGCCGGCCCCTACAGCGGTCACGGGTGGCTGTCGATGTCAGTCCCGGACGGCGTCGATCACGATGCCTGGGTGCCGGTCAACCGCGCCGCGCGCGTCATGCAGTCGGTCAATAACGCTGACTTCGAGGTGGAAGTGAAGTTTGAGTCTGAGCTGGGGCTCCAGTATCAGGACCAGGGCATCATCGTCGAGCAGGACCCGACCAACTTCGTCCGCTTCGATTTCTACTCGACCAACTCCAACACGCACGTTTTCGCGGCTACCGTGATCAACGCCACCGTCGTTCACACAGCCAACTCGGTCATGTCTGGGAGCGGCGACTTATACCTGCGTGTCAAACGCGAGGGCGATACCTGGACGCAGAGCTACTCTGACGACGGCGTAGACTGGACCACCGTTGCCATTTTTGATCGCTCACTGACCGTCACCGCGATCGGGCCCTATGTCGCCAGCGCTATCGGGTCCAGCTCGCCCGGGCACACCGCGCATGTCGACTACTTTTTCAACACGGCCGACCCGGTCATCCCCGAAGACGGCTCCACCAACGCGCTGCCCGGGGACTACAACAACGACTGCGCAGTGGATCTCGACGACTTGGCGCTGTTTGTCCCGTGTCTGAACGGCCCCGAACAGCCGGCGCCGGCAGATGGATGCATGCCCGCCCAGTTCGACGCGGCCGACTTTGAGCTTGACCTCGACGTCGACATTCTCGACTACGCCGTGCTTCAACTGGAGGTCGGCGTCTGGTAAGGCGCTGCGGCGCAGTTGGCGAAAAACGCGGCGTTTTGCATGAGCAAACATGCCACCCAAGTCTAAACTGAGCACGCACATGAAAATTCACTGCTCACAGAGCAGTGGCACGACGGCGCAACGGGATGGGGTACCCAGCCAAACTGTTATGCGGTGCTGATCACGCGTTTGGCTTCGGCCAGTAGTTGATTCGGATCGTCGAGCTCGTCGGCGTCCAGCCAGTGTACGTTTGCCACGCGTTTGAGCCAGGTGCGCTGCTGCTTGGCCAGCCGGCGGGTGTCGATCTTGATCCGTTCGACGGCCTCATCGAGCGTCAACTTGCCGGCGAAGTGGTCGAACAGCTCGTAGTAGCCGACGGCCTGCCGGGCTTGCGGCCCCACGCCGCGGGGGTCCGACCAGATCCGCCGGGCTTCATCGACCAGCCCCGCGTCGAGCATTCGCTTGACGCGTGCGTTGATCCGCCGATTGGCCGCCTCGCGCGAGCGTGTCAGGCCGATCAGCGTCCAGTGCCAATCCGTCCGCCGCGGCCCGCCAGCGTCCCACTGGTGTTGTAGTGTGGAGATCGGTGTGCCGGTTACGTGATAGACCTCGAGTGCCCGCTCGATTCGGCGATAATCGTTGCGGTGGATTCGCTCGGCCGCCTCCGGGTCGACCCGGGCCAGCTCGGCGTGCAACACGTCCAACCCCACGTTCGCCGAATGGGCGCGCAGGCTCTTGCGAAATTCAGCGTCGGCCGGCGGTCCCTCAAAAATCCCCTCGTACCAGCACTTGAAATAGAGCATGGTTCCCCCCACCGCGATCGCCGGCCGGCCGCGGGCGTGGATGTCGGCGACTGCCTGGTCGGCCTGCTCCACAAAACGGGCCACGCTGAACGATTCCCACGGGTCGGCCACGTCGATCAGGTGGTGACGGACTCGGGTGCGTTCGTCGGCCGGCGGCTTGGCCGTCCCCACGTCCATGCCGCGGTAGATTTTCATCGAGTCGAGGCTGACGACTTCACCGCCCAGCTCGGCTGCCAGGGCCCGCCCCAGGCCGGCCTTGCCCGAGGCCGTACATCCCAGAATGACGATCACGCGATGTTCCACGGTCCTGTTGTATGCCCACGGGCCGCATTGCTGCAAGCCCGCCGGGAGGAAACCGCCCCTTTGACCAATCGCTGTCAAAGTCCGATCATACGCGTGAGGCGGCAAACGATTTGGAGGATCCAATCATGCGTCGATTCACTGTATTGGCCCTGGCGTCGGGTACGCTGCTGTGGCTGTGCCTTGGGTGCGTGCAGGCCCCGCGCGAGATCAACATCGGCACGAGTCGCGATCGGCCGGAGCCGGTCGACAGCAGCCGCGTACCGCGTACCAGCTCGCACGACGATTGTCGCTACGAGTTGCAGAAGGCGTACGACAATCTTCGTTACATCGAGCGCGAGAATGCCCGGCTGAAGGACAAGGCGGCCGAGTATAAGCGTGAGCGTGACGACGCCCGGCACGAGCGCGAGCGGTACGAGGACGAGCTTGATCGTTGCCGCGATCGGCTCGAAGACCTGCGCGAGCGTGACTGATTGCGCTGACGTACTGGTCGACCAGACCACCGGCGGCGCGGTGCGACACAGGTCAGAACAGCATCGGCGGCGGTCGTGGCCCGCGGGTGACGGCCGCCGTCTGGCACATTTTTCGGGGGCGTCGCTATGGCGGTGAAATTCGTGCTGGGGCGCGCGGGGACGGGCAAGACGCGTTATTGCCTGGATGCGCTGGCGGCCGCACTCGCTGAGCCGGGCGATCAATCACCGCTGATCCTGCTGGTGCCTGAGCAGGCCAGTTTCCAGATGGAACGCGCCCTTGCGCTGCGCGGGCCGGGCGGCGGATTCTGGCGGGCCGCGGTGCTCAGCTTTTCGCGTCTCGCCCGGCGTTTTTTTGAGCAGATCGGGCAGGAGCCGGCGATTCTCCGCGCTGCCGCCCGCGAGTTGGCCCTGCGGCGTGTCATTGCCGAACGTGGCGATGCGCTCGGGCCGCTCATGGCCACCGCTCGGACGGCGGGTTTTTATCAACAACTGCATCAGCTCATCGAGGAGTTTCTGCGTGAGGCGGTGTCGCCGGCGGAACTGGCCGAGGCCGCCGGGCGGCTGCCCGACGAGGCCTCGGCCGAGCGGGTGCAGACCATTGCCGATTTTTACGCGGCCTACCTGGACTGGCTCGGGCCGGAACGTATCGACGAGGCCGGCCGACTGGAGCGGCTGCGCGAATGTCTGGGCGCGCTGCCGGATCTGGCCGCGACGCGGATCTGGGTGGACGGTTTTGCGGGTTTCACCGGGCAGGAATTGCACACGCTGGTCAGCCTGGCTCAGCAGGCTCGCGAAGTGGTTATCAGCCTGCTGGTAGATCCGGCCGGGCCGGCACTGGGCGACAGCCGACATCCGCCGGACATGTTGAGCCTGTTCTTCCGCACCGAACAAACGTATCAGCGGCTGACGGCGGAGCTGCGTGACGCGGGCGTGGGCATCGCCCCACCGATTGAGCTTACACCGAGTCCGCCGCCGCGATTTGTGGGCAGCGCTGACTTGGCGACGCTGGAAGCGAACTTGTCGCGGCCGCTGACGGCGGGGCCGCTTGAGGATCGAGATGTTGCGGACGACGATACTGGCAAGGGCGCGGGCGCTGCTGGTGCGGTCGACAATGCGGCGTTGGCCCAGGTTCGCGTGGTTTCCTGCGCGACGCAGCGGGACGAGCTGCGTGCGGCTGCCCGCGATATTCGCCAGCGTATTGCCGACTCGGCCGGCCGGCTGCATTTTCGCGATTTCGCCGTCATTGCTCGCGACCTGGAGCCGCTGGCCGACCTGGTCGACGAGGTTTTCGGCGAGTACGAGATTCCATATTTCCTAGATCGGCGGCGTCCGCTGCACGCCCATCCGCTCAGCCGACTGGTGCCCACGCTGCTCGATGTTGTTCGCACCGATTGCGCGATCGATACCATGGTGCGTCTGTTGCGCACGCGGCTGCTGCCGATGAGCCGCACGACGGCCGAGCGGTTGGAGATTCAGGCGGTCAACGGGGCGTATGCGGGGACGAACACCTGGCGGGCGGCTCGCTGGGCGCTGGAAGAGACCCATACCGACACGGCCGTCGACGCAGACCGGCTTCGGCTCGTTGTCGCTCTCGATCCGCTGTTTGCGCTCGCCGAAGATGACGCGCCGGCCACGGGTGCGACGTGGGCCCGGACGATTCATGATGGGCTGACGCGGCTGGAGGTCGCCGAACGCATCGCCGGGTGGATCGCCGCCGCCCAACGAGCCCAGCGCTGGGAGAGTGCCGAGACGCACCGCCTGGCCTGGGGCGGGCTATGCGCGGTTCTCGACGATCTGCACGATGTTCTCGGCGATGTGTCGCTGACGGGGCCGCAGGTCGGCGACATTCTGCGCACGGCACTCAAGGACCTGACGCTTGGGCTGGCTCCACCGACGCTCGATCAGGTGCTGGTGAGCGCCATCGAGCGCAGCCGGCATCCTGATATCACGCACGCCTGGCTGGTCGGGTTTAACGAAGGCATTTTCCCCGCCGCCCCGCCGGACGATGTGTTGCTCAGCACGGCTGATCGCGAGGCGTTACGTGATGTGGGGCTGGCCGCGCCGGCCGCGCGTCAACAGGACGCGTTCAGCGAGCGGCTGCTGGCGTACATCGCGTTTACCCGGCCCGCGCAGACGCTGACGATCAGCTATGCGAACGTTGATGCCGCGGGCGAGACGCTGCTGCCCTCGCCGCTGCTGGCGGAATTGCAGCGGGCCCTGCCACATGTATCCGTCACGCCGGCCGAGCCGTTTGCGCCGGCGGTGACATTGACGGAATTGGCGCGGGATTACCTGGCCGCACGTAGCGACGATCGCCGGGCGTGGGAATCGCGTCGCAGCGAGACGATCATGACCGAATTGCGCGACGAGCCGCCGCGGGCGCAATTGCTCGACCGGTTGCTGTGCGGCGTGGCATATGCCAATCGGCCCGGGGCGATCCGAACGGTTGCGGATGATCGGCCTGGTCCGGCCGAGGTTGTCTGGCGCGGCTCCCCGTCGCAGATCGAGACGTTTGTGCAGTGTCCGTTCAGACATTTTGCGGCCTATCGTCTGGGGCTCGACTCGGCCCGCGGGCCGCGGCCGACCAGTTGGGAACTCGGCAGCGCTGCACACGAGATACTCGCCGACCTGACGCGCCGGGCTATCAATCAGCCCGAACCGATCCGCGAAATCGCCGACGAACGCTGGCGCCAGCTTCTCGATGACGCCGTCGCGGGTTATTGGCAGCGGCAGCCGACCGACCTCCAGCAGCGCCGGCCGGACTATGCCTTGTTGGCGCGGGTGCTGGTCGACCGGCTCCAGGATCTGGTGTTGGCTCAGGCCGAGCGTTGGCGCCGCGGCGAGTTTGAACCGCGTTTCTGTGAGCAGCGTTTTGATCCGGGTGACACGGAGCGGGCGTGGCCGGCGCTGATCATTCGGCTCGACGAAGGCCGCGTCGCCCATCTGGTCGGCCAGATCGACCGCGTCGATATCTGCACCGACGGCGGGCAAACCTGGACGCTGGTCTGCGATTACAAGAGCAGTGCCGAAGGGGTCAAGAGCCCGTTTCTCACGGGCAATCGGCTGCAACTGTTTACGTATCTGCTGGCAGCCCTGCAAGCCCGGCCCGCGGGCGAGGCGCTGCCGGCCGGCGTGTTGCTGGCGCCGCTGTATCCCGACGTCAGCGTGCTCGACAACAAATATGCCCAGGAGGCGAACGAAATCGAGCAGCGCATGTTCATGTTTCGTCCGAAGGGATTGATCAACGCCGACGTGGCCGAGCTGATCGACGCCAATCTCGGCACCACTCAATCGCCGGTGCTGCCGATGCGCAAGCTCAAGACCAAGCCCGGCTTCCACCACAGCTCGCACGTCGTCAGCAGCGATGAACTCGTCCAGCGGCTCGACCTTGCCCGGCGGACGATCGATCAGGCGATTGCCGGCATGATCGCCGGGTGTGTCGACGTCGCGCCGCTGGTGGAGAGTCAGTGTTTGGCCTGTAAGTGGTGCGATTTCCGCTCTGTGTGTCGATTTGATCGGGCCTATAACGACGTGCGGGCGGCTGAGGTGGCGCTGCCGCAACTCGAACAGGTTGATGATGTGGGGGGTGACGCATGAAACTCACTCCCGCCCAGCAACGCGCGATCGAACAACGTGGCTCGCACCTGCTGCTGGCTGCTTCGGCCGGCTCGGGCAAGACGGAGGTTCTCGCGCGGCGTTGCGTCGACCTGATCGCCGACCCGCGCGAGCCCTGCGGCATCAACGAGTTGCTCGTCGCCACGTTTACGCGGGCCGCCGCAGCCGAGCTGCGTGTGCGCATCGGCCGAATGCTCCGCGATGCTGCCCGGGACACGCGCGACGATCGTTTGCGGCGGCATCTGCGGCGCCAGGAGGTGCTCGTCGAATCCGCTGACATCAGCACCATCGACGCCTGGTGCAAACGCATCGTCCGCGAACACGCCGGCCAGATCGGCATCGATCCGGCCTTTGCACTGCTCGGCGAACACCACGGCGTGCTGTTGCGGCGGCAGGTGCTCGACCGGCTGATGCGACATGTTCAGACCGCCGACGACGAGCTGGCCGAGCGCGCCCGGGCGTGGGTCCAGCGTGTCGCCCGGCCGAGCGACACTTTTCTGCGCGAACGTATCACCGGGCTGAATCGTTTCCGCGAGCACCTGATCAACCCCGATGCGTGGCTGGCGGATCAGCGGGCGGCCTGCGAACGGAACGATGCGGACGCCGTGCTCGCGGCCGAACTGCGCGGCGAATGTGCCTTTCAGATCAACCAACTCGACGCGCTGCTGGAAAGCTGTGCGTACGATGAGGTGGCCGCTGTCCTGCGTGACTATCGCGAGCGGCTGGATGAGTGGCAAACGCTGCTGGGCAACGCGGACACTGCTGGAAACGTCGCTGGTGTCGTGGCCAACATCGCTGCCCACAAGTTTCCGCATAAAAAGCCCGACGACGGCGCCGAGATCCTGGCCGAAGTTTCCAAGCGGTGGCACGAGCAGCGGCTCAAGAAAGCCTGGCCGGCCGAGTTGATCGACCAGATCGTGAGCAGTCAGGGCGCGGCCGCCGAGCTCATGCTTACGCTGCTCGACCTCGAACAGGAATATGAGCAGCGGCTGCAAAGTGAGAAACAGCGGCTGGCCCGGTACGAGTTTGCCGACGTGCAGCGTCTCACGCTGGATTTGCTCGGCCAGCCCGGGACGGGTGACAAGCGCGCCCCCACCACTGCCGCCCGCGCCCTGCGGCAGCGTTACGCCCATGTGCTCGTCGACGAGTTTCAGGACACCAGCCCGGTGCAGGTTGAAATTCTCCGGCTCGTCAGCCGGGAACCTGACGGGCCCGGCAACCGCTTCATGGTCGGCGACGTGAAACAGAGCATTTATGGCTTTCGGCAGGCGGAGCCGCGACTGTTCAGCGCAGTTATCTCTGCCTATGCGGCCGGCGATCGCGACGTTCGCGTCGACTATCTTTCCGATAATTTCCGCAGCCACGCGGAGCTGCTGGGCGCTCTGAATGAGATTTATGCTCGCCTGTTCGATCGCAGTCTGGGCGGGACGGCCTATGGCCAGGATGAGCGGCTGGCCGCCGGCCGGGCCGAACACGAACTCGCTAACCCCGGGCTTGATCAGCAGCCGCGCGTGGCTGTTCACCTGCTCGAACGCGACGCGCGCCCTGGCCGGCGCGACAACAACGATGACGACGACAACGGTCCAGTGTTGATCGGTGGGATCGAGCGCGAGGCGCAGCGGGCTGCCGAGCAGATTAACGCGCTGTTGGCCGATCGCGTGCAAATCCCGGAACGGGCCGCGGACCAGTCCGTGCAGCTTCGGCCGGTGCGGTTGTCCGATATTGTCATCCTGCTGCGGTCGGCGCAGCGTAACGCCGGCCTGGTCGCGCGTGTGCTCCGCGCAAACGGCATTCGCTGTGTCACTGGTGGTCGCGAGTCGCTGCTGGCATCGATCGAAGTCGGCGACGTTTGTGCCGTGCTCCAGCTCCTGGTCAACCGCCACCAGGACGTGCCGCTGGCGGCGTATCTTCGCGGCCCATTAACTGGTTTGACGCCCGCCGACCTGCTCGGAATCCGCGCTGCTGACGCCAGCCGAACGGGCGATTTCTGCGATGCGGTCGAGGCGTTTACCGAGCACGGGGCGAATCGCCAACTCGCCGAACGTGTCGCTGAGGCGCTGGCTCGGATCGACCGCTGGGCGACGTTAGCACGTGAGGTCGAGCTTACGCAGCTCCTCCAGAACATTCTCTCTGAGGGCAACCTGATTCTCTTTGCCAGCGGCCAGCACGGGGGGGAACAACGCGTTGCGATGTTGCGCTCGCTCCAGGGGCTCGCCCGGCAGTTTGTTGATGCCGACCTGGGCGGCGTGCCCGAGTTCGTCGACTATCTCGACCAGCTCGCGGCCGAGGAAATCGAGCCCGGTGCGCTCGCCGTCGGTGATGACGAGGCCGTCCGCATCATGACCATCCACGGCGCCAAGGGGCTCGAGTTTCCGGTCGTGTTTCTGCTCGGCACGGGTGCGAAGTTCAACCGCCGACGTCAAAACGAACCGCTGCAATGCGACCGCGACGCCGGCGCGGGGCTGAAATTTGCTGATTATCCCACGCGCAGCGACGTGATCGGTGCGCGATGGCAGGTCGGCCGGCTGCGTTTGCGTCAGCGCGAGCTCGAAGAAGAGCTGCGTTTGCTGTACGTCGCCACCACGCGCGCCCGCGAACGGCTCGTGATCATGGGGCACGTTGCACCCGGCACCTGGGACGAGCAGTGCGTCCGGCTGGCCGGGGCTGACGTGCCGGCGCTGGTGACGCGCATGAGCGTTCAGAACCTGATCGAATGGGTGTTGATGGCGATCGCGTCCGGCCGGCTGTATGAGCCGCGCAACGGTGCTGCCGCACTGGTCGAGGTAACCTGCGAGGAGGCTGGCGAGGTCGAGGTGCGCGATGCTCAATCGGCGGGGCCGCGCTCTGCGCGGGTCGAGCTGCGCCGCGCTGATCAGGCGTGGATCGAGCGTACGCGCACGCTGCTAGCTAGTGATATTGATCGCACCTGCACCGAGTTGCCCGCGGTTCTTTCGGTCAGCGCTTTGAAGGAGGCGACGCTGCGCGAGGCGGAGGCCGACCGGCCGCGTACGCTCGACCACGCTGAGCTGCAATTGCCCGTCCCGCGTTTCGCCGCCCAGACCGCCGACAGTGGCCGGCAGCGTGGCACCGCGGTCCACCATTTTCTCGAACGCGCTGATCTGTCCGACCTGGCCACGCCGGCTGCTGTCCAGGGGCAGCTCGACGTGTTGGTCGGTGCCGGGCGTTTCAGCGCTGACGAAGCGGCGTTGGTGCCAATTGACGACGTGGTTTGGCTGGGCTGCGGCGGGTTACGCGATCTGTTTGCTGACCTTGCCAACACCGTTCGCCGCGAGGTGCCGTTTGTTTATGCTCTGCCGCTGACGGAGGGTGGCGAGCGCAGCATTATTCGCGGGATCATTGACGTGCTCGTCGAGACGCCGGCCGGGCTGGTTTTGCTTGATTACAAAACCGACGTTGTGCCTGACGAGGCTACGCTCAAGCAGCGTCTGGCGGGGTATGCGATGCAATTGCGTCTGTATGCGGCGGCGGCCGGCGGGATTTTCGCCCGTCCCGTCAGCCGGGCGACGCTGGTTTTCCTCAGTCGGCATGAGACGTTCGACGTCGCACCAACGCCGCCGACGCCCGAGGAGCTGTGCGCCCTGCTTCAACAACCTGACGCCGACGCCAACTTGACGTAGGATAGAACCTGTAGCAAGACTGTGGTGCTGGTTTATAACCAGTGCGAATCACCGGTTGAAAACCGGTGCCACAGGGTTCCTGGGATGGCTTCCGGCCACCCTATGACCAGCGACGACAGCGGAGGAACAGCCATGATCGAGAAGGCCACGGTCGTCGGCATCGGCGCCATGGGCACCGTCACCGCGCAGATCCTCGCCACCAACGGCACCAACGTTGCCCTGCTGGCACGCGACTGCGAACCGATCGACGAGATTTTCGTGTTGCACGAGAACACGCGTTATCTCGCCGGCGTGCACCTCTCCGAACTCATCGTTCCCACGCAGGACCCACAGGCTGCCTTCGCCAACACCGAGCTGGTCATCTCCGCGATTCCGTGCCAGTATCTTCGTGGCGTATGGAAACAGCACGGCTCGCTGGTGCCGCCGGACGTACCGATCGGCAGCGTCACCAAGGGCATAGAGGTTACCACGCTGGCCCGGCCCAGTCTGATCATCGCGGAGTATGTCCCCGATCATCCCATCGCTGTCCTCAGCGGGCCAAACATCGCCCGCGAGCTGGCCCGTTGCCTGCCCGCGACCGTTGTCGCCGCCAGCGAATCGGACGACGTTGCTCAGCTCATGCAGGAAACGCTCGGCACATCCTGGTTCCGCGTCTATACCAGCCGCGACATGCTCGGCGTTGAATTGGCCGGCGCTGCCAAGAATGTCGTCGCCCTCGCGGCGGGTATCCTCGACGGTCTCCGCGCCGGCGACAACGCCAAGGCCGCCCTGCTGACGCGTGGGCTGGTCGAGATCACACGTCTGGGCGTCGCGCTCGGGGCGCGTCCGGAGACATTTGCCGGTCTGGCGGGCACGGGCGACTTGGTCACGACCTGTGTTTCGCCCTTTGGGCGCAACCGCTCGGCCGGCGAACGCATCGGCCGGGACGTGCCCGTCGACCAGGTCATCGCCGACACGCCTGCCGTCATCGAGGGTATTCCGACGACGCGTGCCGTTCTCCAGCTCGCCGCGCGCCAGCACGTGGAGATGCCCATCACGCAGGCCGTCCACGATGTGCTCTTTGCGAAGAAGCCGCCGCTGGTGGCGATCACGGAACTGATGAACCGCCCGCCAAAGGCTGAGAACCCGCGTCCGGCTGGCTAGAGCGTGTTCGAGGAACTCGTGGCGTCCCGAACATCCAAGTGCCCGGGAGAACGGGGCCGGGAAGCTGCTAAGAGTAAGTAGAGCTTGCTCCAGTGTTTGACACGCGACTGGTCAGCCATTTATCATCTTAGCGGTGCCGATGGGCGGGACAAGGGAGGTTCGCAAGCAGCCTCTGCAGGTGTGTGCGCTGTGCCTGACGATCATCTTCAAGTCCATACGGCCAATAATATGAACGCTTCCAACGCTCGTGCCTCAACACATCCTGGCTCCACGCCGCAAGATATTGAAAACACCGTTCAGCAGCTCCAGGACGAGTTGATCGCCTGCCAGCGTCTCGCCATGCTCGGGAATCTCTCGGCCATGGCTGCCCATGAGTACAACAACCTCATGACGCCGCTGGTGGCGCGCTCGCAGGCTGCTCTGACGATGGATGATCCGGAGTTCACGCGGAAGACGCTGGAGCGCACGCTGGTCCAGTCGCAGCGTGCGATTGCCGTCTCGCGTCACCTGCTTGACCTGGCTCACCACACCACCGAGCCACCGCAGGCCTGTTCGGTGGCCGACGCGGTACGTGAGGCCGTCGAATCTTCGATCCGGCCGTTCGAGAAGGACGGCATCGCGTTGCAGATAAACGTCCCGGAGGACTTGCACGTCGCGGCCCGCTTCGACCTGCTTTGCCAGGTGTTGCTCAACCTGCTGCTGAACGCGCGCACCGCCATGGGCCGGGGCAACGGCCAGTTGTCGATCCGCGCCCGTGCGGACGACGGTTTCGCCGTCATAGAGGTTTCCGACAGCGGCAAGGGCATCTCCGACGATCAGATCAACAACGTCTTCATGCCCTTCCTGAAATCTGACCCCACCGAGAACCCGGGCGATTGGCAGCGCGTCGGGCTCGGCCTCAGCGTGTGCCGAATAATCACCTTCCATCACGGCGCGCAGATGTCCGTGGCCAGCAACGCCGGCCTGGGCTGCACCTTCACCGTTCGCTGGCCGCTCAGCTCGTAGTGGCCGGCCCGCTCGCCGAGCCGCTATTCGTAGCGGTCCCCGGTGAACTGCTTCTGGAACTCCGCGAAGTCCGTCACATCGCTATCGGTATCCACGTCGAAGTCGAACACGTCGCAGCCGGTGTCGAGCAGGTTGTCCGGCCCGTTCAGGCATAGCTCAAGTTCAAACAGATCCGCCAGGTCCAGGTCGGCATCGTCGTCGTAGTCGCCCTTGAGCATGGGGCCGATGTAGAGCAACGTGCCGCCGCCAACGGAGTCGATCACCGTTACGCCGCTGGTCGCTCCGAGCGGCTTCTCGGGCGTTACAGAATCGAAATAGATTGCCAGGCCGTTGAGATCGAGCGTTACGCCCGGCTCCAGCAGCAGTTCGCTGACGTAGATCGCCTCGGGCTCGGCGCCGGTGCTGTTGTCGCGCAGGTCGACGAGTTGGACGGTCGTGGCCATGGGGCCGACGCGTAGCCGATTGATGCTGAAGAGCCCGACGTCGGGCAGGGTCACATGGCGGCCGCTGTCAGGCGCGGCGACCTCGAACAATTGCGGCGCCTGCTCGGGTAGGCCGACTGCCTGGACAGTGGCGCTGGCCAGGTCAACGCGGACCGAATCGTCGATGGCCAGGTCGAAATCGCCGCCGATCTTGAAGACGCCGTTGGGCACGGCCAGCGTACCGGCCGCATCGACAGCGTAGTCGCCGATGACGGTGAGGCCGTTGCCGCCGCTACGGCCGGCGAAATCGCCGATGATGGTGCCGCTGCCGCTGAGGCTGCCCAGGACGGACAGGATGCCACTCTGGATGGTGATCGTGCCGTCGTTGACGAGATCGTTGATGATCTGCATGTCGGCCTCGATAGTCATGTCGCCGGCATTGGTGACATCAGCGTCGATGGTGCCGAAGCCCTCGATGTCGGCCTCCGCCTGGTTGATCACATCCGGGGTGGCGAGCGAGCCGCCCAGAATCGAAATCTCGCCGCCGGCGGAGTTGGTCAGCGGCGCGGTCATGACCAGCCCGCCAAGCGAACGGACCTCGACCAGGCCCGCCTGGGTTACCGCGGGGGCTTGTAAGAATACGGTGCTTGATGCCGGCGCAACCAGTTCGCCCGCAGCCGTGTTGTCGAATGAATCGCCGCTGAGCGTCAGCACGCCGGTGGCAACGCCCTCGATTCGGGCGGAGTTGGTAATCGCAGCCGAGATGGTTCCATGTCCGCTGATCAGCTCACCGCTGTGCGTGACAGTCGGGCCGGCCAACTCGCCGCCGGTCAACTCGATCACGCTCGCGCCGGTCAGGGTGGTCCCGCCAGTGGGCGACAACTCGCTGCCAGCATCGATCTGGAGCACCTGGACGCCGACATCCGTAGCATCGACCAGCAGGTTACACACGACCGTCGTTCCGGGGGTATCCAGGACGCACTGGTTGTCAATGTCGGTGTCGTTGGCGATCACGACGGCACCGTCGGGTACACCGGCCGGATCCCAGTTATTGGGTTCGGCGAAGTTGCCCTCGTCGGGGCCAACCCAGGTGGATGTCGCGCCGCCCGGCTCACACTCGTCGGGGATGCCGTTGTTGTTGCAATCAGCGCTCTGGCCGCAGCCGGGCACGTCGCACGGCCCGCCGGGCTCGCCGCAGTCGATGTCGCATTCATCCGGAATGCCGTTCTGGTTGCAGTCGGCCTCGCATTCGTCCGGGATGCCGTTGGTGTTGATGTCGAAGCTGGCCCCGCCGGCAATGTCACATTCGTCCGGCACGCCGTTTTCGTTGCAGTCGGCGCAGCCGGGATCGCCAGTGCAGTCGGCGATATCGCAGGCGTCGGGGATACCGTTGTTGTTGCAGTCCGGATCGCAATCTGCGGTGCAGTAGTACGGCCCGCCCGGGGCACTGCTGTTTTCGTCGATCTCGCACTCGTCGGGGATGTTGTTGGCGTTGCAGTCGAGGCTGGTCCCGAGCAGCACGTCGCGGTTGTCGCCGATGCCGTTCTGGTTGCAGTCGGTGCCGACGATGATCTGTCCGGCTTCGGCGTTGGTGCTGTTGTAGTAGATGCGATAGCCATCCAGCGCGAGCACGCCGCTAGTGTCGGCAAACGTCAGCGTGTTGACGTAGAGCGCTTCCGACTCGACGCCCATGCCGTCGGCCCCGCCGCGATGACCGTTGTCGTTCAGGTCGACGAGCTTGACGCGTGCGCCTGCGCCGATGATCAACTCGGGTAGCGAGAAGTTGTCGCTGAAGCCGGCTGAACTGCCCTGCGTCGGGTCGTCGTTCTCGTCGAGATCCTGGCCGGCGACTTCCAGGGCGGCGAAGGCGGCCAAGTCGTCCAGGGCGGCTCCGACGCCGCCGGTCATGGCCAGCTCGCCGGTCGAGCCGAAATCGTAATTGACGTCGTAGATCATTTGTAGGTCGTAGTCGCCCCCGACGGTCAGCCCGATGCCGTTGCTGACGGAGACATCGCTGCCGGCCGCGATGACCATGTCGTCAGTGACGACCATGTCGCTGTCCAGGTCGAGCACGCCGGCGCCGGCATAGCTGCCCGCGGTCAGCAGGTCGCCCGCGTGGCTTACGGTGGCGTTGTTGACGATGCTGCCGAGCGTAGCACT
Organism: Phycisphaerae bacterium; assembly: GCA_963666925.2. Taxonomy (GTDB): domain Bacteria; phylum Planctomycetota; class Phycisphaerae; order UBA1845; family Fen-1342; genus JANQFV01. The sequence continues at coordinate 280,125 of CAXXTC010000009.1, forward strand.
GGTACTCGTCTCGATATCTAGCAGGCCACTGTCGCTGACGGTCAGGTCGGCGGCGCCGTCAAGTGTGGCGTTGTACAGATAGAACGTGCCACCCGCTACCGTAATCGTGCCAGACGTCGTTATGGTGGTACTGCTGAGCTCGATCCGCCCGCCGGCGGTCGCGCTGAGGTCGCCGCCGGTATCAGTACTGAGCGAGCTGAACGTAACCCGGCCCGAGTTCGTCGCCGCCACCAGACCCGTGTCGTTGTCGAACACGACGCCGCTGCTCAGGCCAATCTGGCTATCGGAACCGTCCGCCATGATGGTGTCGGCGTTGACAAACGTCAGGATATTCATGCTGATATCGCCGCCGGCCTCGGCCACCATCTGGCCATTGTTTGTGAAGAGGAAATCGGTGTAGTTGCCGCTGGGGTTGTAGAGCGTGAGGGCCGTGCCGTCGGTCGCGGCACGGATGGTGCCGTCGTTAACGAAGACGACGTTACCGCTGACGCGCTCGATATAGGCCCAGGCGGCTTCGATCGTATGATTGAGCGTGTTGGTGACGGTGATGTCGCCGGTAAGACGCAGCCGATCGCGGTAGCCGGAACTAGGATTGCGCAGGTGCATGGTGCCGCTGCCGGCCAGATCCAGATCGTCGGTGATGTTGATGTACTCGCTGGAGGTATCGGTGTCGGTCTGGACCGTACCGTCGTTGGTAAACGTGCCGACGATGTCGAGATTACCGCCCAGTTCGAGCACGGGGCCGTCGATAGTTACGTCGGTCAGCGTGATGCCGCTCGAACTCTGGATCAGGTGGTTATCGGGCGACTGGAGCGTGACGCCGGTGAGAGCGCTGCTCGCCCCGAACGTCAGATCGCCGAAGTCGGCGTCGATGATCCACGTCGCGCCGGGCTCGTTGAACTGGGGCGAGAGGGTCACGCTGCCGCCGGTCGCATCAAACGTGCCCAGGTCGGCCACCTCCGCCACGGACACCGTGGAATTCAGATAGATGTGACCGCCGTCGGTAGCCCGCAGCGTGCCGGCTGTGTTGTCGAGCGTGGTGGCACCCTGGAAACGGACGAACGTATCGGCCCCGTCGGCGTGCATGAGGGCGGCGTTAACCACGTCAGTGTCCTCGAAGCGCAGCTCGCCGCCGTTTTCGGCGATCATCTCGCCGTTGTTCGTGATCGCCAGGCTGGCCGAGCCGGGCGAGGTGTTCTCAAAGTGAATGTAGGCGTCGACGTTGCAGCGTACCTCGCCCTCGTTGACGAAGGCGGTGGCGCCGCTGCTGCTCGGCATGATCCAGGCGTAGCCGCCGACCAGGTGGTGGTCGGGCCCATTGGTCAGTGTGACGCCGTCGTGGATGTAAATCCGGTCGCGGTATGAGGTGCTCGACGACGGGTTCTGGAAGAGGAGCGTCCCGTCACCAGCCATGGTCATGCTCTCGCTGATCACGAAGTTCTCGGTGGATGAATCCGTGTCGAACCGGAGCAGGCCATCGTTGGTGAACGTGCCTAACAGCTCGTGGCTGCCGCCCTGGTTCTCGACGATCGCGCTGGCGTCGATCGTCAGGTCGGTGAAGTCGGCCGATCCGGTGAGCGCGATGACGTGCCCGTCGACGGATGCCAGCGTAATGCCGGTGAGGGCGGCGCTGGTGCTGATCTCGAAGTCGCCGTAGTGGCTGCCCGTCAGCCAGGTGGCGCCCGGGTCGTTGAGGGTGCCGTGGAATTCGAACGCGCCGCCGGCCGCAGCGACCGTTCCGAAGGCGGCGGCGGAGGCCATCGTGCCGTAGATCCGCAGCGTGCCGTCGTTCGTGGCCTGTAGCGTGCCGCCGGTGCCGTCGAAGGTGGTGTCGACGTCGAGCGTGACCACGCTGGCCGCGCTGTCGGCGGCGAGGGTGCCGGCGTTGACGACTGCGACGCCATCGAACAACAGATCGCCGCCAGCCTCGGCCGACATGAGATTGTTGTTAGTCACGGTAAACGTGGAAGCCGGCGTGCTGTTGGTTTCGAATTCGATCTGCCGATCGTTATTGGAGCGGATGGTACCGTCGTTGACGAAAGCCGCGTCGCCACTCTGGCGCTGCACGATCGCCCAGCCGCCCTCGATGGTGTGCCCTGCGCCATGGGTCAGCGTGGCGCCGTCGTGAATCTCGAGCCGGTCCTGATAGCTGACACTGCTGGAGGGGCTCTGGAATTGTAGCACGCCCGTGCCGGCCAGCGTCGCGTTTTCTCTGATGGTGATGTACTCGGACGATGAGTCCGTGTCGTAGCGGATCACGCCGTCATTTGTGATCGTGCCGATCAGGTCTACGGAACCGCTCTGATTCTCCAGCACGCCGGTGGTGGCGATCGAGACGTCGGTTAGGTCGACCGAGCCGCGCAGGGCGAAGACCTGTACGCCGGCGTTGTCGAGCGTGACGTGTGCCAGGTTGGCGCCACTGGTCAGGCAGAAGTCGCCGTAAGAATCGTCGGCCAGCCAGGTGCCGGTGTCATCGAGCGTGCCACCGAACTCAATCGTGCCGCTGGCCGCGTCGAATGTGCCCAGGTCGGCAACCTCGGCCAGCGTACTGTCGATGTCCAGCCGCCCGCCGTTGACGGCGCGCAGCGTCCCGCTCTCGTTGTCGAGCGTCGTGTTGGACTGCAGCAACAGGTCGCTGCCGCTGCCGTCGGCGGTGATGGTGCCCGTGTTGACCAGCGCCGTGCCGTCGAAACGCAGATCGCTGGCGTTTTCCGTGACCATCAGGTTGTTATTCGTGATCGTGAATGTGGTCGGCGGCGTGGCGGTGGTCTCAAACTCGATCTGCCGGCCGGCGTCGGAGCGCAGCGTGCCGTCGTTGACAAACGCAACATCGCCGCTCTGTCGCTCGATGAAGGCGTAGCCGCCCTGCATCGTATGGTCGCTGCCCTGTGTGAACACCGCCCCGTCATACAAACGCAGCCGGTCGCGATAGCTCGTGCTGCCCGAAGTGTTCTGGAATTGCAGCGTGCCGGCCCCGTCGAGGTCTACCACGCCTTCGATGTCGATGTATTCGAGGCCGTAATCGTCGTCGTATCGCAACATGCCTTCGTTCGTGATCGTGCCGGCCAGGGTCAGGATGCCCGCCTGGTTTTCGACCACGCCCGTGGTGGCGATGGTTACGTCGGTGAAATCGGTCGTCCCGCGCAGTGCGAAGACCTGCCCGTCGGCCGTGTCGAGCGTTAGCCCGGTGATGCTGGCTCCGCTGGTCGTTCCGAAGTCGCCATAGGACGCGTCCACCAGCCATGTACCCGTATCGTCAATCGTGCCGCCAAACGAGACCGCGCCGCCGGCCGCATCGAACGTGCCCAGGTCGGCCGCGGAGGCAATCGTCGCGTTGATGTATAAACTGCCGTCGTTCAGCGCTTGCAGCGTCCCACTCGCGTTGTCGAGCGTCGTGTTCGACTGGAACGACGCGTAGCTGCTGCTGCCGTCGGCCGAAATCGTGCCCGTGTTGACCACGTCGGCGCCGTCAAAAATGAGAATCCCGCCGCCCTCGGCCGCCATCACCTGGTTGTTCGCGATGGCCAACGTGCCCGGGCCGCCGGTGGTCTCAAACTCGATCGACCGGCTGGCCTGGTCGCAGCGCAGCGTGCCGTCATTCACAAACGCGGCACTGCCGCTGTAGGGATAGACCAGGGCGTAGCCGCCGAGCACGGAGTGGTTGGCACCGTTGGTCAGCGTGTAGCCGTCGTAGATCCGCAGCCGATCGCGATAGTTCGTACCGCCGGAGGTATTCTGGAACTGGAGCGTGCCGTAGCCCAACAGCGACAGGTCACCTTTGACGTCGACGTATTCGGTCGAGCTGTCCGTGTCGTATTGGATCGTGCCGTCGTTGAGCACGTCCGTGGCGAGGTTCAGCGCCCCGCCCTGGAGTTCAATCGTGCCCTCATTGGCCAACACTCCCGGCGTAAACGCGCTAATCTGGACGAAGGTCGCGTCGGCGGCCACGTCCAGCGAGGTCAGCTCTACGCCCGAAACATTCCCCGTGACTGTATAGGGGCTGGCCGCCTCGGGCAGGTAGACGGAGTATTCGTAGGTGTTGTTATCGGGCCAGGTGTCGGAGCCGGCGAGCTGGTCCCAGCAGGCCGTCTCGCTCCAGTTGCCGTTTTCGCAGATCCACGTGGCGGGCGTCGCCGTGGACGAATCCTTGATCTGCAAGGGGTCGCCGACCAGCGTGTTGTAGTACAGATGCAGCCCGTTGAGGTTGAGAATGCCGCTGGAGTCCTCAAATGTCAGCGTGTCGACGTACAGTGCTTCGGAGTTGCCGCTGGCGCCGCCGCGATTGCCGTTGTCACGCAGATCGACGAGGTTGATCTTCGCCCCCGGGGCGAGTGTCAGCCGAGCGAGGGCGAAGTTGTTCGTGTAGCCGGCGGGGACGTCGCCCTGATCTTCGCTGGCGGTCTCGAGCGTTCCGAACAGCGCATACGCGTCGGGGTCCGCCCCGGTCGCGCTCGTGAAGCGCAGCTCGCCCGTCGTGTTGAAATCGAAATCGCCCTCCGCCGTCATCTGGTTGTCCAGCCGATCGCCGACGTTGACCACCACCCCATCGAGAACGTCCAGCCAAGCCCCCGCAGCCAGCACCAAGTCGTCGTTGACGGTCAGCGTTGAGTCGACCGTCAGTGCGCCGGTCCCGCTGTAGTCGTCGGTCGTGAGCGCGGTGCCGGTCGACATCACATAGCCGCCGCCGTTCTGAATCGTCCCGACCGCTACGGTGGAGCTGCTGTCGATATTGAACACGCCGCTGTTTGCCAGAATCAGGTCAGCCAGTCCGCTGACCGTGGTGTCGTCCAGGTCGAGCAGGCCGCCGTCGGCGTAGAGGATTCCGTCGCCGCTGATGTCGACACCGACGATGTGGAGCACGGCCAGCTCCTCGGCCGCCAAAACACCGGTGTTTGTCAGCGCCAGGTCGGAGCCGAACGCATCCAGCCGAAGCGTGCGCAGCGGGGCATTGGCGCGGATTTCGCCGGCGTTTACGAGCGTGACAGCCCCGACGCCGTCGCCGCGAATTCGGCCCGGCCCACCCTCGATCGCGTGGCTGACGCCGTGGGTCAGCGTGAGCCCGTTGCCGATGACAATCTCGGCGGTGGTCGGATCATCCGTAGCGGCATCGTTGTCACGCATGACGATTCGGCCGGTCCCGTCGATCGTCAGCGACGCGGCCACGCTGATCGTCTCTGTATCGAGCGAATCCAGATCGAAGCGGATCACGCCGTGGTTGGTTACATCGAGGGCCAGTTCCAGCGTGCCGGCGTTCAGGTCGATGATGCCGTCCTGCACGAGCCCGCCGGGGCTGAAGAAGTTGTCGTTGAGGCCGAGCCTGGCGCCGGCGCCGACGTCCAGCGTGAGCAGCACTAGGTCGGACGCCCCGCTGGTGGACAGCACGTACGCCCCGGCCGGCAGGACGACGTTGTACTCATACGATACGTTGTTGTTCGGGTAGAGATCACCCGAGCCGAGGGCATCCCAGCCGGCGCTGGTGGTCCAGACGTCGGTGGTGCCGTCCCAGGTTGAGTCGATGGTGGTCTGGGCCCAGGCCGTCATCGAGAGTAAAAAGACCAACGAAGCCGTAATAATCGCAGAGCGCATTCCCGCATCCTCCTGGCTGGCCGAGCCCAACGTGATGTGACTGCTGTTGTTGCGCGGCCCGATCCCGCTTTGACACAGACAGGTATCCTCACCCACCATACTAGCCAATCCGCCGGCCCGATCCAAGCGGCTGTTCGGGCCCGGGCCGGGACCGGTCAGTTTTCCACGCCGACCCCGGATCTGGCTGTGCGCTCAGGGCATTGAACACCATCCCCGCCAACATCTCGGTCAACTCCGCGGCCATGGCCTCAGCCCGCATCGTCGCCGGTATTGAAACGTACCCCACGTCGTGCTAACGAGATACGAACAGAAACGTGCGTGACCGCGAGCGTAGGTCACCCAATGATGGGGACAATCGCACGGGCTTGAGCAGGTGTGCATACTTCTGAGAACGTGTGCAATCCCGGCGGTGGCGGGCGCCGGTGTTCATTTCTGGTAACGGGGGCGGGGACGGAGGGCAACAGCATGCCTGAAGAACGGAAAACGCGTGATCCGTCGCTGACATTGGCGAGGATTATGATACACATGCAGACTGAGGAATGGTAGGATGAGGGACGTTCGGGTCAAGAAGCCGTACCTGCGAACTCGGGTACGGCCTCCCGCTTGCGACGCTGTGCTGCGAAACAACGGGATAATGCATTTCTTGTTCTGAGAAAATCCGTGAGGTTCTTCTGTGGTAGCGCGCCCGGACGCCTGTGTTGAGGAGAATGCCAATCCGGCTCGCATGGGAAGCACTGCATGACCGATCCGCCGTAGTGAACCTCACAACTGTGGAGCACTCATTATGAATGCACAATCTGCGGCTAGGCCGTCAGGCGGCCGGTTCTCCACGGGGCCTGTAGTACGCACTGTTGTTTGTCTGGGCGTATGTCTTGTCGCACTCCCCGCCGTACAGGCGGCTGTCACGATTCGGTTGGAACCCGATCAGCCGGGGCCGTATTCGCCGCTGCAGCAGATTGCGGTCGACGTGTGGATTGACAACTCCAGCGCGTTCGACCTGCCGCTGCTCGGCGTGCAGCTCGATTTCAGCGATACGAGTACAGGGGTCCTGCTTCCGGCCACGCTGACCTGGCTACTGACGCCTCCGTCTGATGGCGACCCGAACCTGCCGGTGCCGTATTGGGAACAGCCCTTCGCACCCCAGAACAGCGTGCCGGCGGAAGGTTCGCTGCGCGTCGCTACGCTCACGATCCAGGCGCCACGCACGTCCGGATGCGCTCGGCTGGATGTGATGAACCGGCTGGAGTCGAACGCAGCACTGGGGGCCGAAGTGATCTACGACAACGGACCCGGAACGACCACGTTACGAGCGTACTGGTGGAATCTGACCGGAGGCGGCCTCGGCGTGCCGGTCAACTTCACGCCCGACACGGAAGTCTGCAACGGCCAGGACGACGACTGTGACGGACTCATCGACGAAGGCTTCACCGTATCCGTCTATGACCCGTTCACGCACGATTACGTCGACATGGGTTGGGGCGGCCCGTGCATCTCGGGGATCGGCGAATGCGAGGTCGACGGCATATTGGAATGCCGCGCCGACGGGACCGGACTGGAGTGCGTACCCCTCACGACGCCGCCCGACCCCGGCGTCGAAGGCCCCTACGTCAACGGAACCTGCTACGACTACCTCGACAACGACTGCGACGGGCTCATCGACTTCGACGACCCGGATTGCCACGGTGCGGAGCTCTGTGACGGGCAGGATAACGACGGCGATGGACTCATCGACGAGGAATGGGACCTGCTCGGCACCCCCTGCATCGTCGGATACGGCGCCTGCCAGAAAGAAGGTATCTGGATTTGCCGGCAGGACGGCGAGGGAATCGAGTGCAGCGTGCAGCCGCTGACGACCATCAACGAATGGGAAGGCCCCCCGGGTCATCCGCACTGCTTCGACGGGCTGGACAACGATTGCGATGGCCGCGTCGACCTCGACGATCCCGATTGCCAGCAGCCCGAGATCTGCGACTACCTCGACAACAACGGCGACGGCCGCGTCGACGAGGAGTGGGCCGACATTCTCGGATCGCCGTGCGTGGTCGGCGTCGGCGCCTGTGAGCGCCATGGCGTGTGGGTCTGCACCGCTGACGGCAGCGGTGTGATCTGTAGCGTCTCGCCGGGCGGTCCCACGCCCGAAGGACCCGGGTGCGATTGCGGCGACGCTATCGACAACGACTGCGATGGCCTCACCGACCTCAATGATCCCGACTGCGGCGCCAGCGTCTTTCGCGCCCGGGCCGCGCTGCCAACCATCTGTCAGCCCGACGGGGACTGCCGCAGTTGGCATCTGATCGAGTACGACGCCCTGAACGGCGGCCCCAACACGACGACCACGGCCGAGATTCTTGCCCTGGACGTAGACGGCACGCTGCTGGGCACGCTGCCGGTCAACGCCGGCGAAACCCTTCGGCTGCGCAGTCGCACCGCGGCCGGAGACCTCTTCCTCGGCACGACCAACACCGTGGTCGATGCCGGCCTGCTCAACAACTGGGCCCTGCGCATGACCGGGCCGGAGATTCAATTCTCGCCGTACCAGCCTGAATCCGGCCTGTTCGACACCGATTGCGACGACGACGCCGACATGGCCGACGTTATCGCGTTGCAGACGCTCGGCGGCAACGTCCTGGCCTACCACGAAGTTATCGCCCCTGTCCCAATGCTGCGTGTGTTGGCGAACAATGGCGTCGGCCAGGCGACGGCGTATGCGTCAATCGTCCCCCACGTCGAGATGTGGAGCCCCAACGAAACCGTCATCGCGGTCGGCGAAAGCGATCGCTTGCAGGTTGACGTTGCGCTGGTGAATATCCTGCCCGCGATCAACATTACACTGGACGGCGTCGACGTCGCTGACGCGCTCGGGCTCGATCCGGAAACGCACTTCCCCGGCGGTCCGTATGGCGGGTTCGTGACGCTGCCGAATGGCTGCACGGCGCACATCTGCGAACTGGTCGTTGACACTGCCGACCGCGAGACGCTCTCCGCCCGCTCGATGCGGATGGTGATCGAAGGGATGTGCTGCGGTGGACATCGCCTCGTCGTCACGGCCGATCTCGATCCCGCCAGCATGATCGACCCCTGGCCGTCGGATTGCGCCATCGGGGCGCTCGAGCAGAACGAGGTTGCGTACGGCTTCGCGGTGGATATCTTCACGCCCACCGATGGTCAGCAGGTGCTGAGTTCGAACGTCACCGTGATTGGTGAGATCTGTCATGGCCTGCCACTCGAGGAGGTGCCGACCGATCCGAGCATCGTCTGGCTCAATGGCCTCGATGTCGCCACCGCCAACCCAACTATCACTCCCGGCGATGGCACCACGACGGCCGACAGGTACCGCTACTACTTCAACACCACGCTGCCGCGGACGAACCTGTTCAACGACTTCCTGGGCAACGGCGTGCCCGGAACGGTTGATCCCGGAAGCACGGGGATCGTGGCGGAAGGTCGCGATCTACTCGCCAACGGGGCGTACGACCGCGTCCGCTTCGCCTTCGGTGAGATCAACGACAGTGCCCGGTCGCCGGACGCCAATGAGCGCGGGACGGCCGCGGTGGGTGTCACACTGGCGACCACGGATGCCGCGCTCGACACGATCGCGACGAACGTGCTGATGGACACGGCGCCCGCGTTGATCCAGGAACTGACCAATATGCTCGAAAGCGTCCAGGGCAAGCAGTTCTCGTTTGCCACCGACGTGTGCAATATCGTGCTGACGATCTTCCCCGTGGCTTGGCCGCTCAACACGCCTTCGTACACCGTCTATCCGCCGGACATCAATAACTTCGTGGTCGACGTGATTCCCAGCGACAATCAGGTATACCTGAAAGTCACCGTTCCACAGGCGAGCATCAACGGGAGTGTCAGCGGAAGTTGCGAGATCGAGGGGCTCTTCGGTGAATGCGCTATCCGCGTCGTGGCCATCGTGAACCTCGATGTGCAGGTGGACCAGGCGGTACTGGACATGACCATCACCGAAGAAGACCTGCTGACGGGGGCGGCAGCCACACCGGTGCTGACGATCAACTCGAGCGACGTGCACATCAGCGTTGTGGACGTCGGATCGGACGTGCAGTGCTGGGCGGGTGAGTTGCTGAACATATTGTCGTTCGGATTGCTTGAATCGGCGGTAGATTCGATCGTGCGTGACTTGGTCGAGCAGTACATAGACACTATCGACATCCAGGAGTACCTCGGTCTGATAGAGATCGAGCCCATCACGCTCGACTACTTCAAGTTGAGGCCCATCAATCTGGGAACGATGAACGTGCAGTTGGATCTGGCCCTGTCGGACGTCCAAATCACGCCGGCGGGCCTGGCCGCCAGCCTGTCAACCACGTTTACGCCCACCGTGATCGACCCCGAGATACAGCTTCAGCCGGGCGTACCCAGCACGCCGGCGCCGATGCCACTGCCACCGCTGTCGTCGCCCGCGCTCGGCGCCACGCTGCTCGTGTCCGACGATGCCGTCAACGAGATGTTGTACGCCCTGTCGCGAACCGGCCTGTTCGCCACGGAGTATGAGGACCAGCGCCAGTTGGACAACCTCACACCCAGCAACTGCGCCACCTTGCCCGACGACAGAGCCATCGGCTTCTGCGTAGCGATCAATGGCCAGCCGTGCAGCACCGCGCCGCCGGGCACCGGGCAATTGGCCTGTGAGAGTGCGGCCAAGCTGCTCGACGAGCTCAATCTCGACCCGACGACACCGATCCTGCTACACGGTCGCCTCGATATCGCACCGACGTTCTACGCGTTCCGTTCGCAGGGCGTTGATTCCATCATCGCCTACCTCCGGCTGACGGAAGTGTACGTCGGCGTGCTGGCCGATCGCGACGGCGACGGCCTGGTCAGTGACGACTATGGCTCGTACCCGTCATGCTTCGGCAACCCCGCCACGGACACGCCGTGCGTGCTGTTCGGCGGCTGCTTTGATGTCAACTTCGCCGTTCAGATGACGCTCTCGACGCCGGGTAATATCCCCCAACTCGACTTCGAGGTCGTCAACGTCCAGCTCAGCAATGCTACGGGTTGTGAAGGCGGCACCATCACGCCGGGCGACCTGTCCGGACTCGAGGACATCTTCGCGGGCATGGTGTTCGCTCTGATCGAGCAGCACGTTAACGGAAACCTCCCCACGCTCCGGCTGGAGGGGCTCGACTTCGACGGCGTGGTCTATTTGCCAAATCTGCAGGTGTTAACGTATGGCAACCAGTACGATCTGATCTTTGAGGATTTCTTCGGCATCACGGCCGACCCGAACTAACGACGCATCGCTCCGTTCCGCAACGTCACGTCGACGCGTACCGGTGATACAGGATTCCCACCTGTGAAATAGCGATGATCTTGCCGGGCCGCGTTTCCCGCCTTCGGGAAGCTCGACGGAGGCTGATCGAGCATTCATGAGCGATGCCCTTTACACAGTTCGGTTGCCACTGTGCGTCAGCCCGATAATGCGCGCAATCATCCTCTGATATGAGCATCTCATAGCCCGATCGAGCCCCCCTCCGGGCCGGCACGGTAGCGACGAGGTGGTAATCGTCGGTCGAGTACAGGGCCTGTTCCGCGGGCTAACAGCCCGTTGAAAAAACACTTGTCGGGCATGCGATAATAGAGATGTCAAGGAGGATGCGTGATGGCACTGGGACGGCGTGGCGGCGAGCGGCAGGAGGAGTTGTGGGTTCCGACGGCGGCGGCGGCGCGGGCGGCGACTCCAACGGCTGAGACGCATGCTGTGCGAGCGCAGCTTCGCACATACGTGCGAGACCGGCGGCGGCCGGCGGAGTTGGCTGCGCGGGCTGATGAACGTGTCCAAACGCTACGTGATTCACGCGGCGGCGTACAACCTGGGGGTGATCCTGCGAAAGCTGTTCGGCGTCGGCACGCCACGAAGCCTGCAGGGCCGGGCCGCCGCGGCCTGCGCCGCGCTCTTGGCCATCGCCTGGGCGCTGTGCCGCTGGATCACGGCCCGCATCGCGGACATGCGCCACCCACGGCGGACACCGATGCGCCTCACGCTCAGCTTGCCCCAATTCGCCGCAGCGTAGCAAAACGCCAGTTGTTCAACGGGCTGCTAAGGAAGTGGGCCCAGCAGGACTCGAACCTGCGACCAACGGATTATGAGTCCGCCGCTCTAACCAACTGAGCTATGGGCCCCAAGATCTTAACGGGCCGCACATCGGCGCGGGCACGCCCGCTCCGCCGGAGCAAGGGCAACCACGACGATTGTACGGGCGAACGCCCGCGTTGAGAATCGCTCCGCCGACGAAGTTGCTGGAGAACCGCGGGCGGCTCCACCACCAGCAACCGACGTCGACGGTCACCATCTGCGTACATATACTGCGCCCAGCGTCGCTGGCTCGCAGCAATACAAGCGTAAGCCGGCGCTGGCCCGCGCTGCCGCGGCCGACAACGTATTGCCGGCCAGCGTCGAGCCGAAATCAGCCTGAGGTTCGCCAGATGAGTGTGTTGCGAAGACAAATTCGCCGCCGGTGTGTGCTGTTCGCGTTGGCCCTGCCGCTGCTGACCACCGGCACCTGTGTGGACATCGCCCAGGAGTCGCTACTCGAAGGGATCTTCGACGGCATCACGACGCAGGCGGCCGTAGCGCTTCAGCAACAAACGGCCGATCAAACGTCGACGGACGGCACGACCGAATAGCCCGCCAGCGATCCACCAACTCGCCCGCCAGCCACACGCTCGCCGTCAAGCCGGCCAGCGCCGGCATCCCCGGCCAAACAAACAGGCCCACATGTTGCAGCACGAAGGTCGCCAGGATGCAGCAACCGACCAGGCCGTGCGTCCGCCCGCCGGCGTAACGCGCGCGGTCCAGGTACCACACCCCGGCCGGCATGAGCAGCAGCAGCGCATCATAGAAATACGTGTACGGATTGCAGGCCACCATAATCAGCACGGTCACGGCCAGCAGCCGGGGAAGATCACGCCGAACTACGCGCTGGCGAAAGACCGCCGCCAAGCACATCACCAGGCCGGCACAGAGCACCGCCCAAAGCGATCTGACCGCGGCCGGATCAACGTTGGGCAGCAGCGTCGTCAGCGCGGCCAACAGCGTCTGTTGCTTCCACATCGGAATGGCCCCGTTGTGAAGGGCGTCGACCATGAACCGCGAGGCGGCCAGGTATTCGGACCAGATCGCAATCCCCAGCGGCAACGACGCCACGCACAAAGCCACACTGCCCGACACAAACCCGCCCAGCGCGCGGTAGCGTCGCTGCCACAGCAGCGCCCCCGCCAGCACGATGCCGAAATTGGGCTTGATCAGCAGCAAGCTGAGCAGCAATCCGCCGCGCACCGGCCGGCCGCGTTTGAGCAGCAGAAAGCCGGCGACGAGCGCGAACAGATACACCGGCGTAAGTTGGCCGACGATGATGGTCGCGATCCACGGCGCGCTGGCGAGCGCAACGAACGTGACGGTGAGGTGCTCGCCGGGCGGGGCCGGCAGCAGACGCCGCAAAAGCACCAGCGTTGCCACGACAATCAACACACCGGCGACGGTGCACGCCACGTAAGCGGCCACCGGCCCCAACACCCCCAGCGGCGCCAGCAGGTACAGCACGAACGGCGGATATGCAAACGGCAGCGGCGTGTCGAGCGAGCGGGCGTAGACCTCGTCGGCCTGTCCGGCCAGGAGCAATTGGGCCGCCTGGTGAAAGGCTGTCCAATCCCGGCTCAGCACGGCCGGATCGTCAGCCGCGGTCAGGGCCGTCCGCACCCAGGCCGTCACGAAGAACGCGATCAGACACGCCGCGACAACCCGGATCAACAAGACTGCGAGGCGGCTCGGCGACCTGGTCGAACTGGCATACATGAACGGTCCCGCGGGAATAGCGTGTTTTCAAAAACGCTCCGGCGTGCCACCAGTCTTTGTGCCGGGGTGCCACTGCTCTTGAGCAGTGCATTCTCCAGTGGCAACGCACGTTTTGTGTAAAAACTCCAGCGCAGCGAAGCCCGGCTCCACATCGTCGTAGTCGGACCTTTCCCGGGTCTGGTTGAGGTGCCGGCCGACCCCCGCGTTGCGGCATCCCGAATCGGGCTATACAGTGCCGGCGCAGATGTCGGCGACCGGGGGCGGTAAGCGTCGCCAACGACGGTTGACCCGATAACCAACAGCAAGGAGCGGACCTGATGAAACTCGGAGTCATGGGCGCGGGCCTCGGCGGAATGAAGTGGGAACAGGCGCTGGACTACTGCCAGCAGGTCGGCCTGGACGCCATCGAGCTGCCGGCCGGCTGTTTTCCGGGTACGCCCTTCTTCGATCCGGCCGAGGTCGTCAAAAGCAAACGCGAACAGACCCGCATCAAGGAAGATTGCCAGCGACGCGGGCTACAAATCATCGGCCTGGCCGTCCACGGCAACCCCGTACACCCCGATCCAAACATCGCCAAGGCCCATGCCCACGCCCATGATGTCGCCGTCCGGCTCGCCCCCAAGCTCGGCACCAACGTGGTGATCAATTTCTCCGGCTGCCCGGGCGGAAGCCCCAAAGACCATACGCCAAACTGGGTCACCTGCCCCTGGCCGACGGACTTCGAGCAGATCCTCGAATACCAATGGGACCGCGTGCTGACGCCGTTCTGGGAAAAGAAGAACCAGGCGGCCGCCGACGCCGGCGTGAAGATCGCCTTCGAAGCACACCCCGGGTTCTGCGTCTACAACACCGAGACCATCCTCAAGCTGCGCAAACGCTGCGGCAAGCAGCTCGGAGCCAACCTCGACCCGTCACACTTCTTCTGGCAGAACATCGACCCGATCGAGTCGGCCCGTGTGCTCGGCGACGCCAAGTGCATCTTCCACGTCCACGGCAAGGACACCGGAATCGACCCGCACAACACCAAGATCAACGGCACGCTCGACACCAAGAACTACGGCCAGCTCGACGATCGAAGCTGGGTCTTCCGGACCTGCGGCTATGGTCATGGCGACGAGTTCTGGAAGCCGTTCATCAGCATGCTGCGCATGAAGGGCTACGACGGCGTGATCAGCATCGAGCACGAAGACTCGTACATGAGCATGCAGGAGGGGTTCGAAAAAGCGGTCGCGTACCTGCGCCGCGTGCTGATCAAGGAAAAGTCCGGCCAGGCCTGGTGGTTCTAGGCTGGCCGCAAGTCGGCTTGATTCATTGGCTCAGGTCGCCGGCACCTCGGTCCACTGCCCGGGCGCGGCGGCGGACACGACGACGTCGTGCACTTCGCGCGGCACGCTGTGCAACTTGACACACAACCAGTTGATTCCATCACGCGGGATCACCCCCATGATCTCGCCCAGGTAGCGTTTGCTCTGGCGCGTCGGCCAGGAGAGGTTCAGCTCCAGGCAGACGTTCTCCCCCTCTCCGGGTGAGAACGTGGTCGGGATCAGCAACCCGCCATGTCCGATAGTCAGCGTGTCGCCGGGGCGAAAAACCTCGCCCGGCGTGACTTCGATGGCGCGAAACTTGAGCCGCATGGTTGACGGCAGCATGCAGAACTTGCTGCGCAGGTGCAGCTTGGCCTGGGCCGCCGCCTCTGACGCCCCCGGCAGGGCCGGATGCGTCCGAAACTGGAGCACGTAGAGCGAAATCTGAATGCTGTCGCCGTGCTGGAGCACGTGCGTATCGACGCGATCGCCGTTGACCAGCGTGCCGAAATTCGAGTTGGCGTCTTCGAGGACGTACTCGCCGTCGTCCAGCGCGATGGTCGCGTGCACGCGTGAAACCGTGTGGTGCGGCAGCCAGATGTCGGCATGATCAGATCGGCCCATGGTGATGCTGCCATAGGGCAGGTAAAACTCGAACACGCCGGTGTCAGGTCCGAAAATCTGGAGGTAGGGTCGCTCGATGGCCTGGTCCAGCGCGATGTCGGCAACCTCGACATGTGCGGCGGAAGCGGATTCCGCGGCACTCTGCCCAGAATCGTCGACCTGCGTGGCCGACATGTCCTCGGTCTGCGTTATCTCGCGTTCGGAATCCTGCTGGCTCACTGCACCGCCTCGCGTTGGGGGCTCGCTCCGTCTGCCTGACGCCGAGCGCACTCCCGGGGGGCGGCAAGTTCGTTTACGCCCCTACGCCGCGGCGACGATAAGCATCAATGACCGTATTCATGTCTCGAATCGGTCAGTCGGCCCCCGGTGTGCAGTTGCCGAGCGTGCCCGCGTAGCAAGATCGGCCCCAAACGCAGGTTAACGTGGTGATGTCCACAGATCCCCGGCAAGCTGGTGAAACGCCCTACCCTGCGCCGACGTCCGAAAAGCCGGCGAAGCAGCTATCGGACCAGGCGCCGGGGCCGCCGAGCCAATCGTCCAAACCCAAAGTGGAGCGGGCGTCTCGCCCGCCGAGTTCCGCCGACCAAGTGGTGCCTCACAGCCCCCCTGCTGAGATGCCGAACAGCACACCGCCGACGGGCAACGACAACTCGCCGCCGCCCAACTCGTCCAATCACCAGGACCCGCAGGTAACACTGCCGCGTCCAAACAGCACCAGTCTGGTGGACCTGTGGGGGACGGACTTCGACACCGTCTCGGCCGACGAAACGCTCAAGCCGCCGGCCGAGCGGTACGACGGTGCCGACGACTCACCCCGGAAAAAGCCTCCGCGCGGCAAACGACCCAACCCGCCCGACTCCGTCGACCTCGGCGGCTACGACCTGCTGGAGGTGCTCGGCGAGGGCGGCGTCGGCATCGTCTATCAGGCTCGTCAAAAATCCATCGACCGCGACATCGCGGTGAAGATGATGAAGTCCGCATCGCCGCAGAACACCCAACGAAAGCGGAAATTCGTCCGCGAAGCGCTCGTCACCGGCAAGCTCGATCATCCTAACATCGTGCCGATTCACGATCTGGGCGAGACGGCCGACGGCCAGCCGTTCTACACGATGAAGATGGTGCGCGGCCGGCCCTGGTCAGAGGTGCTGCGGAACAACTCGCTGGACGCCAACCTGCGCATTCTGCTGGACGTGTGCGACGCGGCCGCCTTCGCCCATTCGAAAGGCGTGATCCATCGCGACCTGAAACCCGAAAACGTGATGCTCGGCGAGTTCGGCGAAGTGCAGCTCATGGACTGGGGGCTGGGCGCCACGATCGACGCCGACGGCATCGCGTCGCACCTCAAGCCGCGCGAGGCCGCCGGCGGCACACCCGCCTACATGGCGCCCGAGATGGTCACCGGTCAGGACGGCCCCGTGGGCTTACACAGCGACATCTACCTGCTCGGCGCGATCTTGTATGAGCTGATTGCGGGTCGGGCGCCACATGCCGGCCCACGCGTGCTCGCTTGCTTACAAGGCGCGCGCGAGAACCGCATCCTCCCCGTCGACAACGGCGGCGTGCTCCTGGACATCGCGCTGCGCGCCATGGCCACCAATCCGGCCGACCGCTACCGCTCGGTGCAGGATCTGAAACGCGCCCTGCTCGACTATCAGGCGCATGCCGAAAGCATTCGGCTCTGCCAGCGCTCGCACGCGGAGCTGGAGCAGGCCCGCCAAACCCGCGACTACGAAACGTTCACCCGGGCCCGCTTTGGCTTCCGCGAAGCGCTCGATAGCTGGCCCGATAACCAGGATGCCGATCGCGGCCTGGAAGAAACCCAACTCGCCTACGCCCGCTGTGCGTATGAGAAGCGCGATTACGATCTGGCCGACTCGCTGCTGCTGGACGAGTGCGAATCGCACCGGGCGCTGGCGGCCGACGTGCGTCAGGCTCAACTGCGGCGCGACCAGGCCCGCCGACGGCTGCGAGCACTTCGGCTGACCGCACTCGGCCTGACGGCAGCCGTCATCGTCACGTTGACCGTGTCGGCCTGGTGGATTGCCGGCGCTCGCAAGCAGGAGCGCCGCGCCAAAGAAGCCGCCCAGAACGCGACGGCAGAGGCCGTCCAGGCGCGTTTGGCCGAAACCGAGCAGCGCCGCCTGGCCGAGGTCGCCAGCGCCCAGGCCCAGGCCGAGGAAGAGCGCGCTCGAAAGGCGCTGGCCGAGTTGGAACAGGCCGTCGGCGCGATGATGCAAGCGCAGTCACACGAGGAGCAGGCCCAGGCCCGCGCCCGTACGGCCGAGCTGGTGGCCACGCAGACCCGCGACGAACTCGCCCGCACCGGCATGTTGCTGGACAGCTCCTGGTGGGCGTTCGCGAATGCCGACGCGGAAGCTCGGCGACAGGCAGCCGCCGAGCGCATCGGCCAACCTGCGCAGCTCACGATCCCGCTGGCAGGCGATGTCGATCTGGACCTGGTGCTGATCCCCGATGGCGAGTTCGTCATGGGCAGCCCGCCGCCGGAAGAAAGCCGGGCTGCCGACGAATACCTCCACCGCGTGCACATCACGCAACCGTTCTACATCGCGACGTATGAGCTGACCGAAGCGCAATGGGCGGCTATCACGGGCAACGCGCCGGCCTGCGCCGCCGATCGCACGCCCGACGAGCGCCTGCCCGTCACCGGCGTGTCGTATGAAGACACCGTGACGCGACTATTGCCGGCCATGCAGAAACACGCGCCGCGGGGCTACGCCTTCCGCTTGCCGACGGAGGCGGAGTGGGAATATGCCTGTCGCGCGGGCACGCCGACGGCCTACTCGGCCGGCGATGGGGACGCCGCCTTGGACACCTGCGGCTGGTACTTGACGAACAGCGCCCGCCGCGTGCGGCCGGTCGGGCTGAAGCACCCCAACGCGTTCGGCTTGTACGACCTGCACGGCAATGTCAGCGAATTGTGCGGGGATGAATATCGTGCGGGGTTTTATCTCGAGTCGCCGACCGCGGACCCGCTGGCCGAACTGGCCGGCGATCACCCGATCGTTCGCGGCGGCAGCGTGTTCAACACGGCCGCCCAGTGCCGCTCCGCCTACCGCAGCTACGCCTACCACCAAAACCGCTACGAATTCCTAGGCCTGCGCCCAATCCTGGCACCGACCAACGACCAACCCGCCCCGTAGCCCTAGAAACTATACCAGGACCCTTGTGGCACCGGTTTTCAACCGGTGATTCCCACACTGGTTACAAACCAGTGCCACAGTCTCTGGATAGGCCTTAGAAACTATACCGCAGCGCCACGTACACGTTTGTGTCGCGGGCGAATTGGCTGAAGAACGTGTGCGGCTTGGCACCCAGGAACACGTTTCCGCCGAGCTCCGTGCTCCAGTGGTCGTCGATCTTGTACGAAATCTGCGGCCGGAGATACGCGTCCGAATCGCTCGGGCTGTAATACGCGAACATCGACAGCTCGAGGTTCTGGCTCAGCAGCAGCTTCGTCACACGAAATGTCACAACATGACGCAGTTCGTCGCGGGCCGGCATGATCGGCAGCAGCACCCGCCGATACTCGTCGTAGTTCATCATCCATTCGACGTAATACTGCACGCCGAACGTGAGATCCTCCATCAGCTCGGGCATCTGCCGCTCGTAGCCCGCCAGGAAGCGCATCTCACTGTTGTTCACGAACCGGTTGGTGCCCTGGCGATTGTCGGCCGAGTCGTAATACGCCGCCTCAAAATTGGCCACGCCGCCCGCCAGTGCGCCCCGAATGCTCCCGCCATACGTATTCAGCCGGGGAAAACGCGCCTTGAGCCCGGGGAACGTCATCCCGCCCGGGCTCTTCCAATAGCCCCAGTACCCGTACGCCGCCAGCTCCCACCCACCGATGTTCCGCGACACGCGCGTGGCCCATTCCGCATCCTCGAACCACGTATTGGGAATGTCCGGCTCCTGTTCGAGGTTGTACCCGACGCGCTGCCCCATGATGGGGTTGTAATACGAGATGCGCTCGCCGGTGATGAACCGATCCGGGTCAAACCGCGGCGTGAACACCACGTCCCAATTAACGACGTCGCTGAAAAAGCTCAGCTTGAGCGCGTCGGACGGGGCTTTGAGGTACTCCACGTCACGGCCGATGAAAAACGACTGCCAATCCTTCGGGAACATATCGTTCAGGAACAACAGATCGCCGGTGCCCCAGGTCAGCACCTGCCGGCCGACGCGCACATCCATGAAATCCAGCGGCGTGAAGCCGACGCTGGCCTCGCGCAGATCCATGAAGCCGGCGCCGCGTTCGAGGTGCGGCGTATGGCGATCAACGACGGCGTCGTAGACCAGGTCGCTGCGCAGCTTGAAAACGAACTTGTCCGCCAGCAGCTTCTCGATCTCGAGCTGCACACGCGACTCGCCGATCGACGCCTGATGCTGGTGCCGATCGAATTGTGTGCGCAGCCCGCCGCGAATCTCCCAGAACCCACTGAGGTTGAGTTCCTCGCGGAGCTGCTGCCACGCCCCCCCACCGTCGGCCGCGGACTCGTCCGCCGATGACGTATCAGCATCCAGCCCGGCCAATCCCGGCGGCAGCGCCGGCGTTTGCTCGTCCTGAGCCGTTTTATCCTGCGGCTCGTCCTGCTGCTGTGCACCACCCAGTCCCGCGGGCAGCGCCGGCTCATCCGACTGTTGCGGTTCTTCCTGCGTACTGGTCGCACCGCCCAGCCCCGGCGGCAAGGCCGGCTCTTCCTGCGCGACTGCCGTTACCACGCCCATCAGCACGACGCACAGCGCACCGACCCAACCCAACCTGCTGACACGTGTCCAACTCACGCGTGCACCACCTTCCCTGATTGTCCACCACGTTCCCGACCACGCGGCCCCGAGCTGCGCGCCGTCACCACCGCATGCTAGCGCAGATACTCCCGCGGCGCAAGTGGGGCGAGCGTCCCGCCCGCCAAGCTTCGATTGCAGGCCGCGAATGGCGGGCGAGACGCCCGCCCCACCTGTCCCACAAAACGCACACAGCGTGAAAGAATACACTAACGCAGGTGCTTCCGCGGCGGCTTGCGCAGGTAACGCTCGGTGAAGACATCCGCCGGCAGACCAGCGTCATACTTAACGTGGTCATACTCCATCTCCGTATATCCGCCGGTGCGATGATCGGTCATCTTCGACTTCGTCACCGTCTTGAAACCCTGGACATCCTCCACTCCCAAGGCTTCATAGGTCCGATAGGGCGCGGGATCCTTGCCGTCCGCCCCCGGCTCCGCGTCGTAATACTCCGTCTTCACGACCACGAACGAGTCCTTGTGAATCCACATCTTGAAGTACTTGAACTCGACCGACGACTTGTCCTTCGGCGTGTTCTTCAGCACGTAGAACGTGTTCGTCGTCTCGACCAGCTCGTGCACGTCGTCCTCGATATGCCGGCCGGAAACGTCCTCGTAGAAGAAGTTCGAGCCCACAAAACTCGTACGCTTGTCGGCCGAGCTGATCCGCTTGACCAGGTCGAGCGCCGGCATGTACAGCCAGCGGTCGTCGTCGGTGGCCAGGTGCTTGTGCACCATGAAAACCATTTTGTTCACGTCCGCGGGCCGCTCAAAGTACACGTACATCTGCTGGTCGCCCTGGATCTGCTCGTCAGACTTGCCTTCCTCCGGTTCGTCGCGGCGCAGGATGATGAACTCGCGCTGCCGCTCGCGACCCTGCTTGTCGACGATCTTCATCCGCACGTCCGCCCGACCGTCGGTTCCCTGATAATACGACACATAGTTGGTCTTGCGAACGATCTCATCGACACTCGGGTCGGCCGCCCGCGCCGCCGCACTGCTCAAAGCGAGCGTCAGCGCCGCCGGCACAATCAGCGCTAGCATTTTCAGCGTTTTCATGCGGTTTCTCCTACATTACTCAGCCGCCCCCGGCAAGCCTGTCGGCGCGACAGCACGCCACAGGTCAACGCCAGGATCGGCACAGCAATCAGACTTACCCACGTCAGCGTCGTCCAGCCGACGTGCCAATATTGTGCCATGCTCATCGCCACCAGCACGACCGCCGTAATCGACGACACAATACACACAGTGCAGTTGCAGGTCACGCCCACCGGCTGCTCCTGTTTGGCACTGAACAGCCGCTTTTCAAGCACGCGTACCAGCGCCGGCAGGATGATCAGCGTCGCCACACCCGAGACCAGCAGGATCGTCGCCAGCAACACGCCGACGGTCTTGTAGGGCGTCAGCGGCGCCAGCAACAGCGGCGTGAACCCGGTCGCGATAACGATGATGTTGCGCGTGATGGCCCGCGCCGGCTCACCAAACACCGGCGGCACCGCCGACTCCCAATTCCCGTGATGTTCCTCCAGATACCGCCGGCTGCGAGCCAGGAAGTGAATCGCGAAATCGACCGCCAGGCCCAGCGACAGCGAGCTCAGCACCGCCACCGGCATGTCATACGACTTGCCCACCAGCCCGACCGCACCATAGATCGCGACGATCGTCACCGTCAGCGGCACCATGCTCAGCAGCCCCCACAACGCCGACCGGAACAGGATCGTCATCAGTAGGAACACCACCAGGAAGCTGCCGGCGAACGCCTCCAGCATGCCCGTCACCATCTTCGCCTGCCACACCACGTTGATGTACGTCAGCCCGAACCACTCGTGGTGCAAATGCGCCGGCGGCGGATTGTCACGCACAAACGCCGCCACCGCCTGCTCGACGTGCTTCATGTCGCGGTTGTCGCCGCTGGTGAGCTGCACCCACAGGCTGGTCGTGCGATAGTCCGGCGTAACAAAATGCCACAGATCATCCGGCCGGTGACTGTTCTGGAACTGCACCAGACACTGCGCCACCGCGGCCGACGAATCGGGGATGCGGAAATCCTGCTCATCACCCGAGAGCAGTTCGCGATGCACCGTCTTGACGATATCGCTCAGCGCGTTCGACTTGCCGACCACGCCCGTGTCCGCCAGAGCCTGCTTCAGCTTCGCTATGTAGCGCAGCACTTCGGGATCTTTGAAAACCTCGCTACGCTGCCGCTCGGCATCGACAAACAGGCTGGCCTCGTCCCAGGCAAATTCCGTCTCCTCCGGGGCCGCGTCGTACTTCTGCTGCACTTCGCCAGCGATCAGCTTCAAGACCGCCTCGCGCGAATCGGCCTGCGGCGCCTGCTGTGCCGCGATCTGCTTCAGCTCACCAAACACCTCGGGCGCATTGGGCAGCTCGCTCTTAAGCTCGTCAGCCTTCTGATCAGCCCGCTGGTCGAAGCCAGCCAAAAACTCCGGGGCCGCGTATTGCTCGTCCGGCGCCTCCAGCGCCAGGTACGCCATGTACGTGCCGCCGAAATGATCGTTCAGCACACGGTCGGCCTCGCGGATCGGGTGATCCTCGGTGAACCACTTGACCGGATTGTCATTGATGGTGATCTGGCTGATGCCATAACCCGCGACGATCAGCACGACCACCGTCAACGCCAGGATGGGTTTCGCCTGGCGATAGGTCAGCTTGCCGAGCCAGCGCAGCACGCGTCCCAGCGGTCCGTGCGCTTCCTCTTCCTCCCCGCCGGCGTGCTTGGCACCGAAGTTTTCGAGCGTACGGGCGGGCATGAACATGACGTAGGCCGGCATGAACGTCACCGTCAGCAGCCACGCCAGCATGATGCCGAGCGCCACGAACACGCCGAACACCTGCACCGGCGGAATCGGCGTCAGCGCCAGCGAGGCAAAGCCGGCCGCCGAGGTCAGCGACGTGTACAGCATCGGCATGAACAACTCGTCCATGACCTTCACGATCGTCTGCTTGCGGTCACGCGTCTGCTGATACCGATCGAAGAACTCGCTCAAAATGTGCACCGCGTCGAGCACCGCGATCGGCATGATGAAGATCGGGATCATGCTGCTCATGATGTGGATCGGGAAGCCGACGATGATCAGCCCCCCCATCGTCAGAATCACCGCCACCATCGCGATGATCATCGGCGAGATGATCAGCACCAACTTGCGGAAGAACAGCAGCATCAGCAGGAAGATCACCGCCATCGCGGCCGGCGCCGAGATCGCCATCTGCACGAACATCTCCACGCCGAAGACGTCCTCGGCCACCGGCAACCCGGTGATGTAAAACTGGTCGTTGCCGTCGAACGTGGCGATCTTCTCGCGCAGCGTCACATACGCAGCGTGGCTGAGGTCCTTGCGCTCCAGCGGCAGGTACAGGCAAATCGCCCGCCCATCCGCCGACACGAGCGTGTCGTTGAGGAAGGGAATGTCGAGCGCCTTATCGCGAATGGACCGCGCTTCCTCAGCCGTCTCCGGCGGCGTGTGCATCAACCACTCGAAATTGACCACCCCCACGCCGCCCTGCTCGATGTTGTCGACCGTCGAAGGCGCGATCAGATCAACTTCGATGAGCCCCTCGACGTGCTCTTTCGCATACTGCGTCAGCTCGTCGATCCGCTTCAGCGATCCGGGATTGAACACCCCGTCCGGATCGTCCTCGTTAACCACCCCTACGACGACCATGTCGTACAGGCTGAGGATCTTCTTCATGTCGTCGTGAAAGACGCGGACCGCCTCGTCTTTCGACAACATGTTTTCCGGATCAGTATCGACCGTGACCGTGTGCAGCCCGGGCAGCGGCTTGTGATCCGGGAACATCTCCCAGATCGACGGCAGTGCCGCCAGCGTGCCGACCACCACCGTCACCAGCACCATCACGAACGTGACGAGCCCCGCCCGCCGCGCACACGTGTCAGCCAGTTTCATCCCAATAGTCATGCGATTACTTCCCGCTTAAGTGACCAGGCCTGCCCCGCCGAACCAATACCGCGCCTTATTGCGCCAGGACCCGCGCCAACATCTGTTGCTCGTCCTGCGCCACCTTCCCGCCCATGACCGCCGCAATGTTACCACCAAACAGCTTGCCCATCAGACCGGTGTTCATCTTCGATACGTACACCTGTCCAGAATCGTCTTCCCACACCGATATCGCGCACGGCATCAGGCACGACACGTATCGGTCGGTGAGGAGAACATCCCGTGCATATTCCGGCTTGCAGAGCTGAACAACCGTAACCCGCGGCTCCAACTCGACCCCCTTCTTCGCCAGCGACTTGTTCAGGTCCAATTCGCCGGGTGAAGACCACCCCGCGGCGGAGATCCCCTCGCGCAGTTGTGCCACTGTCTCGCCGTAGCTATAGGCACTCGGCTCGGTGATGATCATCATCCCCGGCATCAGCAGCCAAACGGCCAGACCGGCCACAACCAGGCCGCCGACAAACCCGCACACCAGCCCGCCGATCGTGTGCCCGCCACGCTTGGCCGGCAACGCCACACTGACATCCGCATCGGCCTGAGTCTGATTCTCGTTATTCATCTCGTCATGCTCCTCGTGGTTAGCAGCGGATAGCAGCATCCTTCAGCCGCCATACCGCTGTGTCACTACACCTATCAGATCCCGTGCCAACGCGAATAATCCGCCCTAAACAACCATCCGACAACCGGTTACGTCCTAATCGCTCGCTCGGCTGAACGATTCCGCCATTGAACCAAAGTGCACTATTGTTCACGCTGATGAACACTTTGGACAGTTTTGTGCTATCATCCGGGCGGTGGAACGCCGATTGCCGCGCCTGTTGGACAACAGGAGCTACCACGTGCCTGACGAATCTGACCAGCCTGTCGCCGAGGTGGACACCTTCCAGGCAATTCTTGACAGCCTGGATGAAGGTGTGCTGACCCTGGACGATGCCGGCACCGTCCTCGATCTCAATCGGGCCGCCTGCGACATTCTCGGCGTCGATCGCGACCAGGCTCGCCAGCGCGGTTGCCCGTTCCTCATGGGCGACGAGGTCTGCTCGCAAAGCTCCCGCGTCCGCCAGTCCATCGCCCAGCGCAAGCCCATTCGCGATCTTCAGGCCGAGGTCTGGACCACCACCGGCCAGCGTAAGGTGCTCAACGTACGCACCAGCGTGCTCCGCGGCCCCGACCGTCAGCCCCGCGGTGGGCTGATCGTCTTCCGCGACGTAACCGAGCTGGCCCGCCTCCGCCAGGACCTGCACGAGCGTTACCAGCTACACAACATTATCGGCAAAAGCCGCCCCATGCAGGTCGTCTTCGAGCTGGTCGAACAGGTGGCCGACTCGACCGCCAGCGTGCTCATCGAGGGCGAAACGGGTACCGGCAAGGAACTGGTCGCCCGGGCGATTCACCATCTCGGCCCACGCGCCGGCGGACCGTTTCGTCGCGGTGAACTGCTCCGCCCTGCCCGAATCACTCCTGGAGAGCGAACTCTTCGGACACGTACGCGGTGCGTTCACCGGTGCCGTCCGCGACAAGCCGGGCCGATTCCAGGCGGCCGACGGCGGCACGATCTTCCTTGACGAAATCGGCGATGTCCCGCCGGCGATTCAGGTCAAGCTGCTGCGTGTGCTCCAGGAACGCACGTTCGAGCGTGTCGGCGATGATCGCCCCATCAACGTCGATATCCGCGTCATCTCCGCCACCAACCGCTCGCTGGCCGAGCTGGTTGAGGCCGGCACTTTCCGCCACGACCTGTTCTATCGCCTGCGTGTGGTCCCCGTACACCTGCCGCCCCTCCGCCAGCGCCGCGACGACATCCCACTGCTCGTCCAGCACTTCGTCGAGCGCTTTCGGGCCCAAACCGGCCGGCCGATCGATGGCGTAAACGCCGACGCACTCGCTCTGCTGGTCGATCACCCCTGGCCCGGCAACGTCCGCGAGCTGGAAAACTCGATCGAATACGCCTTCGTGAAGGCCCGCCGCGGCCCAACTGGGTGTCGAGCACCTGCCCGGCGAAATCCTCCAGCCGACCCACTCATCGGCCACCCCCACGAACCATACGAACGCGACCCTCGCCCCCCCGGCCCCCGACCGACCAAACGCCCACGATCGCGACACGGTCATTCAGGCCCTCACTGCCGCTGGGCTGGAACGTCTCCCGCGCCGCCCGCAAGCTCTCGATCAGCCGAACTACTCTGTACAAGCGCATGGCCGAGTTCGGCCTCACGACGCCCGCGGATTGACCTGTCAGCCCCCGTGTCGACCCTACAAAACTCCCCCCGCTCACCTCAAACAACCAAAATACGGGTAGATTTATAGATCTCACTTGCCATTACCCCCGGGCCTGCATATGATTTGATGTTACGATGTATTACCAGGCATATCAGCGATAATGCCATCTAACTATCATAACAACCAAGACGGCGGGGTGACGTGGCACTGGCTTCCGGCCGGTGTTTCACGCGGCGACCAACGCCAACAGGCATTCTTCGCCCTGTTCGCGCTGCTGGTGCTCTACTGCGGGCCCGCCACCGGCCTCTTGCACGCCATCCACCTCTCTCAGGCCGGCGACAGCTACGATCACAAGCGCTGCGCCTATTGTCAGCACCTGATCGCAATCCCCAAGGACCTGCCCGACCAGCCCGTTGAATTGCCCAGCATGCTGCTGCCCGTCTGGGACAGCGTGCTGCCCACGACTGCTGACCTGACCTCGCAACACATCCCCCACAGTGTCCTGCCGCGCGGGCCGCCGACGCTGGCCGTGCTATAGGCACGCCACCCGCACGAGTCTCATATCCAGACCCGATTCAACCTGGCCCGCAGCAAGTTGGCGGTGCGATGTGATGTATTCGCCCGGCCCGCTGCGGCACGTACTGCATGTCCGTCAGACATGCGCACATTTTTAATGGGAGATTCTCGCATGAAACCAGCGACACCTGCCGCTGTACTGACCATATTCGCACTGCTGCTTTCGTTTGGCGCACCGGCCCTGGCCGACCACGCCTTCGCCCACACCCACATTGGTGTGAACCCTACCTGGCGGCCGGATTGGAGCAACCCGAGCAATCCCGACCTCGCCACCGATACGGACGACACCGACAACAACCAGCTCTGGCTCTTCTCGGTCCCACCGATCCACCCCGTCGCGCCGACCCCCGGCTGGCCCGAGTGGGGCGACCCGTCGAGGCCCCTTTCCTCTTCCTCGTGCAGGAAACCAATGCGCTCGGCGACCCGATCTACAAGCCCGGCGACTCCAGCAAGACACTCTACGTCTGCCGGTTCATGTATGGTCAAGACGGGCTACGGCGATCCCGACGGCTACCAGCACCTCGACGGCTGGCACTCGGCCCACGGGCCCCAGGGCGTCTGGAACCTCGCCAGCGTAGATCAGGAAACGGAGCCCGAATGGGACATCGGCCTGCGGCGTGAAAGCACCTCGATGGCCGACCCGACCGATTTCGTGATGATCCGCCCGGACGAGAGCACCGCCATGGAAAGCGACGGTGCCACCTATAAGTTCTCCGACTACAACGAGGTCGAGTGGGTCGCCGACGAGAATGCGTGGGGCCTCCACAGCCACATGACGTTCAACTTCTGGCTCGACGACCCGCAGCCGGACGAGATCTATACCGCCACGTTCACGGCGTTTGACGACGGCGATCTGTACACCGACTCAGACCCGTTCACGTTCCGCTTCGCGGTGCCTGAGCCCGCTTCACTCAGCCTGATCGTCCTGGCGGGCCTGTTTATCACTCGGCGGCGCTAAGCGCCGCTGCCAACAGCCAAGGAGACCGACGGTGTCAGCAAACTCTGCCGTAACAGCCTTCTGGCGGAGATGGGAAACCGTTGGTGCCGCGTGGCGCGGGGGCCAGTTCGGCCCTCGCGCCTTGGCGCGCGCCTTCACCCTGATCGAACTGCTAGTCGTGGTCGCGATCATCGCGATCCTCGTGTCGATCCTGCTGCCGGCCCTCGGACGCGCCCGCCAGCAAGGCAAGCAGGCGGTCTGTCTGAACAACATGCGCCAAATGGGCATTGCGCTGTTGTCCTACGCGCTCGAGCACAACGAGTACGTGCCCACATCCTCCTGCCCGCTGGCGGAGCCGGACATCGAGCATCCCGAGGATTTCTACTGGCTGAACATCCTCCAGGATTACTCAAAGAACCGCTGATCGCGCGCTGCATGAATGACCGCACGAAGAAGCCCTTCCTTGACTGTCCAACCCACCGCCGCGCGAGGAGTGGGAGGACTATCGCTGGTCCAGCTACGGGATCAACGCCTGTGTCGGCCCACTGCGCAGCTCGCTGGCGGTCGAACGCCTCAGTGATATCCCACATCCGTCGTCGGTGATTTTCCTGGCCGAGGTGCGCTCCGGAGATTCGTACGATGAAGCTGATCACATCCACGCCGATATCTGGGAAAGCCCTGAGGACCCGCTAGATTCAGTCGCCTGGACCGGCACTTGGGCAAGTCGAATTACCTGTTCACCGACAGCCATGCCGAACCCGTACACGGGCAGAGAACCTGGCTGTTTCCCGAGGTGAATCTCTGGTGGCCGCAGTATGCCCCGAGTTGGCCGCCGGAACTGCTGCCATCGTCCCAGGGGGAACGCCGTAATGAAGTATCAACTGACTACACGAGGTAGTTGCACATGAAACTCGGACTCACTGTTTCCATGGCAGCCACGTTGGCAATGCTGATTGTCCCACAGGCGTCGGCCGACTGCCCGCTCGACCACTACTTCTTCTTCCAGGAAGACTACGCCTTGCAACTCGACAAGTCGCGCATCTATCGTCATGGCGCCCCGACCGAGGCTACTACCCGCTCACCTGGAGCGGTATATATCAGCGCTGGTCATTCGGCGAGCCGGGGTTCTCGGACACGACCGACCCCGCCTATGGCTTCCCGACCGACATCCAACTCGTCGGCGACCCCAACGTCGACTACCAGATCTGGTTCGAGGTCGTCGACCTGTCGGCCGATTTCATGCTCCAGCTCAACGACGGCACCTGGCTCGACGAGATCGGCGAGCGCTACAACCTGAGCAACTGGGCTGACCATCACGTGCACATGAAATACTGCGCCTACGTGCCGGCCACGCCCGCCCCGGATTATCCCTTCTACGTGACCTACCGCCTGGTGGACGACTTCGACACCTACGCCGCCACGCCGCCGTTCTCGCTGGTGTTCAACGTGCCGGCCCCAACCGTAGAAGAGACCACGCCGGCCTATCGCGACGTATTGCCCAGCCTGACCGCGGCCGAAATCAGCTTCACGTTTCACCGCCCGGTCGTCGTGGCCGCCGATCCGCCGGTGACCATTACCGACGAAGCCACGCACACGCAGGACTACTATGCCGGCTATTTCGGCTACGCCGTGTCGGCCGACGGCCTGACGCTGACACTGACGCAGCAGGCCGGCGTGCTCCCGAACGAAACCTGGCTCGAAATCGCCCTGACCGACCAGGTGCGCGACGCCGACAACGATCACGCGGCGATCCCGTTCACGCACTTCGTCTACACGCTGCACCTGCCGGGCAATTGCGACAACGACGGCGATATCGACTTTGACGATTTCGTGTTATTTGCAGGCTGCCTGTCGGCCCCCGGCACAGCCGTCGACGCGGCTTGCACCTGCGACGACCTGGATGCGGACGAAGACGTGGACCTGGCCGACTTCCTGACACTCCAGGCCACATTCACCGGCGCTGCCGAGTAGGTGCCATTGAGAACTCACGCCGACCGACCTAGCATGCTACGCTGGTATGTTTCAAGGAACGCTCCGATGTGCCATCTATGAGCGAGCCAAAGTCAAGCGGGGTTTTCGACGGGGTCTTTCCAACCATCTATTCGGCGTCGTCGCAGGGACACGCCACTCAACGATTTCGGGGGCGGCCTCAGTCATCTATGAGCGAGCCAAAGTCAAGCGGGTTTTCGACGGGGTCTTTCCAACCATCTATTCGGCGTCGTCGCAGGGACACGCCACTCAACGATTTCGGGGGCGGCCTCAGTCACTGCTACGATGGTAACGCGCCGGTTCCAACTGGCCCCCGCCGGTTGACGCCTCATGGCACATCCGCGAGGTCCGCCCGATTCGACCCGCTCGAAGTTTCGTCCCGCCCATAGCGGTACACTCACCTCCTGGTGCTCTCCGGAGGGGAAAGAACGGACTCCTATGCTACGCTCGGCGTCGGTTCCGTGACCACCTCCGCTTCACGCCACACTTCTCCGCTGCGCAGCATTGCCGCCGACACGCACGCCAGGTGCCGGGCTAACGCCACCAGCGCAATCTTGTTCCGCTCCGGATCACCACGCTGCACATGTTCGTAAACCGCCCGCAGCAGCGGACTGCGTCCCTTGCCCTGCCAAGCTGCCTCGCACAGCAATTGCCGCACGACACTGGGACCTTCCCGGGTGATATGCCCAAGCCGATTCGTCTGCCCACTCTGGTCCTGGCACGGCACCAGCCCGAAGTAGCAGCCCACCTGCCGATTGCTCCGAAAACGCCGGACATCGTCGATCCACGCCACCAGCGCCTCGGCCGTACGCTTCCCAACGCCCGGGATGGTCTGTAACAAACGCACCCTGGGATGCTCACGGGCCATGCTGTCCAACCACCGCTCCACCGTACGCAGCCGCGCGTCCAGATGCTCCAACTCGTCCAGGCCCAGATCCCGTTCGAGCGCCGTCGTACGCGTTGGAAACTCCACCTCCGCCAGCCAGACGCGGCCGGCCCGGCTCCACAAACTGGCGCGGCGTGGTGCCGCCACGCCGTGCGCCCGCAACAGGGCCCGCAGCCGGTTCTTCACCGCCGTCCGCTGGGCCACCAGCCGCCTCCGGAACTGAATCAGCCGCCGCCAACTGCGGACGTCCACGGGCGGCACATGCACCGGCGGCACCTGGTCCAGGAATAGCAAGGTAGCCAGCTTCCGGGCGTCGACCCGATCGTGCTTACGTTTGGCCCGGAAGATCAGTCGCACTGCCCCCGGATGAGCCACGACGATCCGCTGCGCCACCTGCTGCAGTTGTTCGTAGACGTAACCGTAGCCGCACGACGCCTCGTAGCAGATCTGGAAGGGCGGCGACACACTACGCAGTTGTTTCACCAGTTCCTTGACTCCGCCCCGAATCTGCTGTTGCTTGACGAGTTTCCCGGCTGAATCCAAAATGCAGATGGTCGACTGACGCTGATGTAGATCTAGTCCAATCGTGTACATGCGGGCCTCCTTTCTTTGAAGTTCCAACGGGGTCATACCCCGAAGGAGGCTCGCTTCATAGTTTCACTGCTCTGTGAGCAGTGGATCCTCACGCAGCAGCGCTCAGCCTTGACAACGCACAGCAAGTGAAACCGCTCCAGCGAGCACCGCGATTGCCTGCCAAGACGGAAAGGTCGGCGTGAAGAAAACGGCACAGCGCAACAACCTGAGACGCGGGCTGCTCATCGGCGGGCCGCTGGTGATTGTCGCAGCGGTCCTCGTGTGGGGCTCCATCCCGCACGGGCCGCTGGTCATCACGCCCCCGCCGGCCGACGGTGATCCCCAGCGCTGGGTGCACATCGAAGGGGCCGCCAATACTCGCGACGTCGGCGGCTACACCACCCGCGCCGGCCACGTCGTCAAACACCATATGGTCTACCGCTCCGCCAAGCTGCACCGCCTGTCCGACGCCGGCGCCGAAACCTTCCGCCAACTCGGCATCAAAACCGTCATCGATTTCTGCAATCGGCTGACCCCTTGGCCTCTCTTCGGCGGCGACGGCTGGTCCGTGCACTGGGCCGCCTCCGTCCACGGCTGCCCGATGAGCTTCGCCAAGACTGACCCCCGCGACCAGTTCTACATCACCGGCGTGCGCGAAAACGCCGACCAGTTCCGCAGAGCCTTCGAGCTGCTCGCCAACCCCGACACCTACCCCGTTCTGTATCACTGCCGGGCCGGCACCGATCGCACCGGCGTCATGACCGCCCTGCTCCTGTCGCTGCTCGGCGTCGACCGCGACACCGTCATCGCCGACTTCCGCCTGTCAGAGAAAGTCAATCTCCCCGGCAACCTACCCGCCATGAACGCTCTGCTCGATCAAGTCGACGCGCAGGGCGGCATCGAAAGCTACCTCGCCACCACCGTCGGCATCAGCCCCGAAACCCAACAACGCATCCGCCAGCACCTGCTCACCACGCCCTGACAACGTCGGCCACACGCCGCCGACATAACCCCACCAACGGCAACTCAGCGCATCAATCGCAGTGCCGTAGGCAATGATGGCATTGCCACACTTGGTTCATCCTGAGTATCTCTCTGTTTAGGCAACCCGTGCGCAAGTACGTGCTACCATTCCCAATGGTGCCGAAGCAGTTCGTTTAGTTGTTCGAGGAGTAGAGGAAGCGCGCCCGGCTCGTTCGTGGACCTGACACGTCCCGAACGTGCCCGTTTCCGGGTGCGCCAGTTTCCAGTTCGTTCCTCAGGAAGGAGGATGTCATGAGATACGCTTGTGTCGTCGCTCTGGTTGCGCTCTTGGGGGTTACCGGTTCCGCCGTCGCCGACCCGGAGTTAGTCTACCTGGGCTATGATGACATGGGGGACGGGACCTATCGTCACAACTACGAGCTGGCCAACCCGCCCGAAGGTGACGTTCAGGTCGTGATTTACGACATCGACTGGGTCTGGGTTGACTGGCAGTATGGCTGGATCGAGGTCGAAACGCCGAGCGGGTGGTACTACGAAGAAGGTCCGACCTCAAGGTTCGTGACGGACAGCGCCGGAGCCACCGTCGGCTGGGACGCCTTGCCCGGTTTCTCGATCCGGGCCGCCACCCCGGTGGTTGGAGTCTGGGACATTGAGTACACCGATCTGGTGCACGACCCGATCTTCTGCGGATCGACTTCGTTCCCGCTGCCCGAGCCGGCCTCAGGATTGCTACTGCTGATCGCCGCCGGCCTGCTGCGCCGCCGCTGATCGATAACAACCCACGATGACTGGCATGGGTAGGTTCGCTAAAGGCAAACTTGCCCGTGCCAGTTACCGCCTGGACGCTCTACCCCGTTGCCAAGCACCCAACGGAATATTGATCAGTTTGCCCCAGCCGCCCCGCTACTCCACCGTCACCGACTTCGCCAGGTTTCGCGGCTTGTCAACGTCGCACCCACGCAGCACCGCCGCGTGATACGCCAGCAGTTGCAGCGGCACCACCGATACCAGCGGCGCCAGCTCCTCCGGCACCTCCGGCACATACAACACGTGCTCCGCCAAATGCTTGATCTGATCGTCGCCCTCCGTTGCCACCGCAATCACCCGGCCACCTCGGCTGCGCACCTCCTCGATGTTGCTCAGCACTTTCTCGTACAGGTGATCACGCACGGCGATCGTCACCACCGGCATGTCCGCGCTGATCAGCGCGATCGGACCATGCTTCATCTCCGCCGCCGGCAGCCCTTCCGCGTGGATATAGCTGATTTCCTTCAACTTCAGCGCACCCTCAAGCGCGACCGGATACTGCAATCCGCGCCCCAGGTACAGCCAGTTGTTGGCATCAATGAACTCGGCCGCAATCTTCCGCGTCTGGCTCGACGTCTCCAGCGTCCGCTCGATCACATCGGGAATTGCATAGAGGTGTTTCAGGAACGTCTGCGAGTCCGCATGGCTCATGTGCCGCCGCCGACCGAGCAGCGCCGCTATCATCGACAGCACCGTGAGCTGGCCAACGAACGCCTTGGTTGACGCAACGCCGATTTCCGGCCCCACGTGCAGGTACACGCCCGCATCCGTCTCGCGCGCGATGGTCGAGCCGACCGCGTTGACGATCCCCAGCGCCAGCGCCCCGCGTTCCTTCGCCTCGCGCAGGGCGGCCAGGGTGTCGGCCGTCTCACCGCTCTGTGAGATGGCAATCACGACGGTGCGGTCCGATATCAGCGGGTTGCGATAACGAAACTCACTGGCATATTCGACCTCACACGGAATCCGCGCCAGCTCCTCGATCAGATACTCGCCGATCAAACACGCATGCCAAGCCGTCCCGCAGCCGGTCAGGATGACCCGCTTGCAACGGACCAGCTCGCGATCGACGTTGGCCAGCCCGCCCAGCACGACCTTGCCCTCGTCCAGGTCCAGCCGACCGCGCATGCCCGTGCGTAGCGCCTCGGGCTGCTCGAAGATTTCCTTGGCCATGAAGTGCTGGTGCTCACCCAGTTCGAGCTGCTCCAGCGTCCACTCGACCTCCTCAGTCTCCTTGGTGATCTCGACCGCGTGCAGGTTGGTCGTGCGGATACCATCCCGGCGAATGGTGACGACCTCGTTATCGGCCAGGTACACGACCTGCGGGGTATGCTGGATGATGGCGGCCGCATCAGATGCGAGCACGTACTCATCCTGCCCAACGCCAATGATCAGCGGGCTGCCACGACGGGCCGCCACAACGCAATCGGGCTCGTCAGCGTGCAGGACAGCGATCCCAAAGGTGCCGCGCACCTCGCGCAGCCCCTGGCGGACGGCTTCTTCCAGGTCACCGTCGTAGAAATGTCCGATAAGTTGCGCCAGCACCTCCGTATCGGTCTCACTGGCGAACTCGACACCCTGTTTCTCGAGGAATTTCCGCAGCACGCGGTAGTTCTCGATGATGCCATTGTGAACCAATGCCAGACGACCGCTGGAATCTGTATGCGGGTGCGCGTTATTTTCGGTCGGTGCTCCGTGCGTCGCCCAGCGGGTATGGGCCATGCCGACGGTCGTGCCCGACACGCTATCATCCAGGCACGCCTCCAGGGCGCTGATACGCCCGACGCTGCGGCGGACACGTAGCTCTCCATCGCGGACAACCGCCAGGCCAGCCGAGTCGTAGCCCCGATATTCCAGGCGTTTGAGCCCCTCGGTCAGTATAGGAACGGCCTCACGACGTCCAAGATAGGCGACGATTCCACACATTCAGATTCTCCACGCGGTATTGGCACCAAGCGACGGGTGGCAGACATTGTAATCATCGGTACGTAACTGGTGCGAGTGTGGTTTGGCAGATTATCAGCCTCACTCTTGCAACAGCCGGACGTGTCTCCGACCGATGATGAGACAGTAGTGGAGGCCTACGCAAGCAGCCGGGCCGGGACGCCCCCAATCGCTCACCGCGGGGCATCGGTGCTTGAATCTCGCCAAACCGTGAGGACGCCATGACTTCGGAGCATGCCACCAACACCAGTTTGAAGCTCGTCTCACACTTGTTGGCCGAAGACGAGGACTTGCGTGACATTGTAGAAGAGTTCGTTGCCGGCCTGCCGACGCGACTGGAAGAAATCGCGCAGGCCTATGAGAAACTCGATTGGGAGGAGCTCGTCACGCTGGCCCACCGGATGAAGGGCGCCGCGGGCTCCTACGGCTACCCGGACATAAGCACCATTTGCGCGGACATGGAGGACAAATCCCGGGCACATCGCGCTGATGAGTTCGTCCGCCAGATCGAGCAACTTCAGGAGCTTGCCCAGGCGGCCAAGGCCGGCCTGGAGTAGGGCCCGGGCAACCGGGGACCCTCAGAACCGTCGCCAGATCAATACACCCACCGATCGGTCTGCCGCCCAAAGAACGCCGGCACCCCGGATATCATCCGGGGTGCCGGTGAAGGGCAGTTCATTAACATGTCGGCGCCGCAGCGCCGTGCGGTGCCCGTTCTGCCAACTAGCGCCGGCGGAACAGAGCGATGCCCGTCAGACCCAGGAGGGCCAGCGAAGCGGGCTCGGGGATAACAACGTTGACGAGGCCGGTGCAGGCCGTCCAGCTGTCAAACCCGTCGGGATCGAGCGCGAAGCCCTCGGTCAGGTCGCTTCCGGTCACGCCGATCTGGAGCCAAGCGGTGCCTTCGTTGAGACCCGCAACAGTAATCGTCGCGAGCAGCACGTCGTCACCACTGATCCCGGTCAGCGACAGGCCAGCGAGGTCATCGCCGTCCGGCGAAGACACCGCGTCCCACAGGGGACCGATGGTCGGCGGGGGAACGATTGACGCCACGCTCGCGTCGCTGACGGACACGTCCAGGCCCCAACCGACGATCGGATCGCTGATGTCGGCCACGATGTCAAACGTGACCGAATCACCTTCGGCAACCGTCTGAACAATCGGGTCAAAATGGACAATGATGTGTGCAGAGGCGACGGTGCTCAGCAGCGCGAGCGCCAGACCGACGCATGCAACTCTACGTTTCAAGCTCATTCCTAGATCCTCCTTCGCATTCACAAGATGCGGCCGGATATTGTTCTCTTTGCTCAATGTCATAGACGCATATCAGCGGTCGGGCCTCCCGGCCGGTGGCAATAGCCACCGGCCGGGGAACCGAGTCGATTAAGTTACTTCTTGTTGACCACCGGCGCGTGCGTGCCAGTCTGCGCCTCGAACGGCGTAGCATCCTGGCTGACCGGACGAACACTCACATTCGCCGCCTTGCCGCCACAACCCTCACAGGTGAGCGTCACGACGTAGTCGTTGTCATCGCCGCAGGGGTAGTCGTAGTAATCCTGGTGCGAAACGAAAACCCAGTGCGTGCCCGCGGGCAGGCAGTCAGTCACGATGTTGACCGCCGGCTCCTGGCACGGACTGCCCGTGGCGTATGGATTCAGGGAACCCGTGCTGTCAGCACAGTCACCGGAGCCCGGCGTGTTCATTTCGACCAGACCCACCACTACCGGGAACTCGGCCGTGGCTTCCCAGGTCAGGATCATCGGCGTGTCGGTAACGATCTCGAACCAGTCGGTGTCGCGCGTGCCGCCATCGGCCCAGATGGTGCCGCAGAGAACCTCGTCACAGGCGATCGGCTCGAACGCCGGAACGTCCATGTTGCAACCGCCGTTGCTATCGTCGCCACACGCTTCCGACTCAGTCGAAGCGCCATCGGGGCAATCGACGATGCAGGGCTCGACCTCGTAGATCGTCAACACGCCCAGGCCCACGTAGCTGCTGTAGCCACCAACCTCGATGAGGTAGGACTGATCCGCCACGACGCCGATCTGAACTTCGGACTGAAGCCCGCAGGAATCGTCGTTGCAGACGATCATTTCGCCGATCGGGTCGCACGAGCAGCCGTCGTACACGGCCAGCTTGGTGTCGTACTCGCTGCCACACAGGCTGATCACCAGGTCGGTGGTGTTCTCCGCCGTGAAGCAGTACCAGATGTTGCCGGAAGTCTGGCACTCACCCGGCCCGTCGAACGTCGCGTCCGTGGTATCGAACGCCATGTTCTCCACCAGGCCAACCGCCGT
Organism: Phycisphaerae bacterium; assembly: GCA_963666925.2. Taxonomy (GTDB): domain Bacteria; phylum Planctomycetota; class Phycisphaerae; order UBA1845; family Fen-1342; genus JANQFV01. The sequence continues at coordinate 317,450 of CAXXTC010000009.1, forward strand.
AGCATCAACACAGTTGTCGTTGGTGATGGGCTCGGGGCAGGTGAAGCTGTCACAATTGAAACCTTCGTACCAGGTGCCACCCAGATTGAGGCACTCGGCGTAGGTGTTCGTCGCAACGCAATCCAGATCCACGCAGCAGGCACCGGTCGGCGGCTCCAGCTCGGAGATGTTGAGGATGCCGGTGCCGGTGTTGGCGCTGTAGCCACCAACCTCGACCAGGTACGTCTGGTGCGCGATGCAACTGAGCGTCAGCTCGGATTGGAGACCGCACGAATCGTCGTTGCAGCCCAATTCGGCACCGAGCGGGTCGCACGTGCAGCCGTCATAGATCGCCAACTTGGTGTCGTAGTCGCTGCCGCACAGGCTGAAGACGATGTCCGTCGTGGTCTCGGCCGTGTAGCAGTACCAGACGTTGGCGCTGGTCATGCAGTCGCCCAGACCATCGAAGGTCGCCTGAGTGGTATCGAACGCAAGGTCAACCACGGTGCCGCTGAGCTGGGTCGCATTGACGCAGTCGTCATTCGGCGGCGGCGGCGCACACTCATCGATCGTCAGCGTGAAATCGGTGCAGTCCGGGCTCGGATAGGTATCAACCATGATGTAGTAGGTACCCGGGTCGAGGTTGGCCCGCGCGAACGGCGATCCGCCCGAAGCCGTGCCGTAAGCAATGCAGTCCGCAGCCGGCGGGCAACTGTCGTCGATCACCACGCCCGTCCACGAACTACCAACCACGTTCACCTGGAGGCACATGGCTACGTCGAGGGTGAACTCATAAATGATGTCTTCGCCACCGTCGTAGCTGCCCAGGCAGGTCTCTTCATAGTTGTTGCCGCGATCACACGTCGTGTTGCTCTCGGTGTAGGGCAACTCAGACAGGTCAAGCACCAGCGGGTCCGCACAGTTGTCACCCGGACCGGGGACCGGGCACAGCTCCGGCGTGCAAACCACGCCTTCACCCTGCCACTCGCCGTCCTGCTGGACGCACTCGGCCTCAGTGAGGTCATCGATGCAGGTGCCGTCTTCGAGGCAGCACGCACCGCGCGGCAGCGTGCACGGGGCACACTCCAGGCTCAGCACGTAGTCAGCCGGGCACTCAACCACATCGTCAAACGTCGGGCCAACAAACACGTAGTACGTGCCCGGAGCAACGCACATCGACAACGTCGACGGCTCACACTCCACGGTGTTCACGTACGGCTCCAGGTAGCCGGTCATGTTGTCACAGCCAGCCACGCCCGGAACGGTCTGCTCGAGGAAGCCAAACAGGGCCGGGAACTCGGTCTCGGCCGTGATGGTCAACTCGGTCTCCTCGGCCACCTCAACCTCGAACCAGTCGGTGTCGCGGGTACTGCCGTCGTACCAGCCCGTACCACAGATCACGTCGCCACACATCAGCGGCTCAAACGCCGGCTCGTCCATGTTGCAGCCGCCGTTGGTGTCTTCGCCACAGGGCTCCTGCTCGGGCGCTGCGCCATCGGGGCAACTCACGATGCAGGGACACATGTCGCAAGTCGTGTTCGGACCGAGCCACATACCGGTCATGCCACCGCGGCCGCGGTAGCAGGCCAGCCAGGCCTGGAAGTCGACCAGGGTGATGCAACCGTCTTCGTCGAAGTCGGCCGCCGCGATGAAGCCCATGTCGCCTTCGCACAAGCCGAACGCGCCGACGAAGATCATGTAGTCATCGGTATCAACGTCGCCGTCCGTATCGAGGTCGCCGCACAGGCTCGTGCAGGCCGCCTCAGTGGTGATCTGGCAACTGCCATCGTCGTAGCAGCAAGCGCCGAGGATCGTCCCGCACGGCGGGTCGAAGTCGTCACAGGCGCCGTTCTCGATGAACCGCTGGCCCGCACCCTGGCAGTTGATGATCTCAACGTTCTCTTCACAGGCGCCGGTGGAATCGGTGCAGCAGGCACCGTAGGTCGGCTCATATTCGCCCGACAGACACAGGCTCAGGTCATCGTCGTCCGCGGTAATGCCAGTGCCGTCGTCAAACAGCGAAGTGCCGTCACCAACCGAGCTGTTCATCCACATGAACCAGCAGGTCGGCTCACCGGTACCCTGGATCGAGACCCAGCCACTCATCAGGCTGCACGGGGCAACCAGAACGTCGTACTGGTACAGCGGGAAGCCGGAATACTCGTCACCCGTCAGCACACCAGTCGCGCTGACTTCGTACTCGCACACCACCGCGCCGGGCATACCAGCATTGTCTTCGTAGAACTTGATCTCGAGCGGAGTCGGCTGCTCTTCGCAAGAGCTCCAGCCGGAGCCATCGTTGTAGGCATTCAGACCCCAGAAACGCAGGCTGGAGATCTGACCCGTGACTTCGTAGCTCTCATAGCGGATGTAATCAGGATCAACCTCGCTCGAACCCGCCGACCAATCGCCATCAGGCGTCACGTAGGTCTGGGAGAAGAGCGAATCCTCCGGACAGTTATCCGGCGGAGGCTCGTACAAGTCGATGTTCAGGGCGTACTCGCCCGCAGCGCCACTGTAGCCATCAATCACGATGTAGTAGGTAACGCCGGCGGTCATTGCAACGTTGGTCAGGATCGACGTGTAACCGGCAGCAGAGCCGCAGCCGTCGTCGTCACACCACGCAGGCGGATCCACGCACTCGTCGGCATACACGAAGACCTTCGTGTCATAGCCCGAGTCACACAGATCGATGTTGATCACCATGTCCGAGGTCGGAGTAAACGAGTACACCACATCAGCAGCAGCCGACGGGTTGTACGGGCAGTCAGTCGTATCCTCCTCCGGGTCATAATCGTCGGCGTAACCGACGGTCGTACCGGTATCGGTGTAAGGGACGTCCGGGATCACGGTGGCGGACTCACAGTTATCGCCGGCCTGACGCACGCCACGCATACGCGGGGCCAGGTCGCGAGCCGAGAATTCGCCGTTGGGTTGGGGTTTCTCAATGATTGCGGGGGTATTGGCGAGCTGCGCGGGGTTGGCAGCCGGATCAATAACCGGAGCCTTCGTGCCCACCGCTGCGGGGCTGCTGTCCTGCGCCATAACCGCACCGGCGGTCATCAGCAGAACGCCAATCAAACACATTCTGGACGCTGTTTTCCATGCCATCTTCGCGGGACCTCCTTCCAAGAGCCCAAGTATTAGAGACGCCGTCATTTATCGCCGGGTGGCAACGCGCCACGGCCCACCTGGACCGCGCTGCGTCGCACAAACCTTCCGGACTTAAGCCCGCTCGTACGAGCGAATGCGTTATCACCATCATTAGAGAACGAACCCCCGCAACCGGTCCCGACCGTCGAGACTCGATCTGAGAAACGATGCACTACACCGCACGGGCGGCTACAACCTTGTTCAACATCCAACGATCGCATTGATCCCCTCAGCCACCAGTTCCAAGCTCCTCGTTGTGAGCACACGCTTCTCTCCGGATCTCCAAACGGTCACGGCCACAGGTCCAATCCCCATTCCAGATACTGACATGAGGCGGCAGCCACAGTTCGGCGGCGCGCGCACACGCCTCCGCAAACGCTCCCAATGAACCAGTCCATCAGGTTCTAGGAACCCCCGTCAGCGGAAGTCAAACCTGGCTCTCCGACCGATCAACAAGTGCCAACAGCGGCACGGAAAGGGGGCAAGCGTCAAAGAAACCCCGATTTATTCCATTAACGTCCTATAACTGTAACACACCCCCCACCACGCGTCGGCGAGCCGCATCGCCCAAGCATCTCACTCGCACGTGCCCCCTCGATATCCGCCGCCCAGGTGAACGCACCAACCAACCGGAATGGTCCCAAGTTCGGCCATGGTCCGGTAAGAAACGAACCACCCCGGGAGCGCGCCCGACACCCAATCAACTTGATGTAAGTGACAACTATGTCGCAATATCAAAAATGGAGCGCCACCCCATGCTCACGCCCCCCCCCTCCGCCTGAGAATCCCTGGCACTGATCCGACGGAGTCACGTTGGACCTGCACCGTCCATTCCGATTACATGTTACATGGAGATTCGGCGAGTTCTCAACTTGATCAGCGAAACCGCTCGATCAGGCGGCTATACTGATCTGGTACATAACGGCTCTGCCCCTGCGGTGTGCGACACGGAAGAATCCGTTTGCGCGAACCGTTAAGCTGAACCCTGGGAGGCCTAGCGAGCCCAAACCCCGTCGGAGGCGCCATCGAGCGTTTGGTCGGGGCGGCCGAGGCCACCCACGTTGAAATATGGGTTCCAGCAAACCTCTTCCACCGGCACCGGCGGAGGGGAGCCGAGATATACCGCGACGGATGCCCCAACAGACTGGTGTCCGTCGCGTTCTGTTTTCTCGCCCAAAGTCCTCTTCTCCTCAGTAATGGCTCGACGTGCCCGGCCCGATAACCGACACTGCGCATGGATGCGTTGGGCTGGATTCCCCTAGGGGGGGAAATCGGCCAGAAAGAACTCAGCCAACTCGGCCATGAATCGGCCGAGCCGCGATATTGGTGGAGGAGCAGGGCGACTCGGGCGTAGTGAGTCTGAGTCGCCCTGCGTTTTTCCGGGCAATGCGGGCCGGCAACATAGGAACGCTGCACGAGAGATTCGCATTCGTCCGGTTGCGGGGGCGCAGCAAACCAGTTCCCATATCGGCATGCACACGTCCGATCAGGGCCAGCATGTTAAACGTCCGGCCACCGACACCAAGCCGGCCTGGGACCAGACTGCCTTGCGCGATCCCCACCGGCAGGCTGATAAACCCCAGCGCGTGTCGGCCATGTTCGACGCCATCGCCCCAACGTATGAGCTGGTCAATCGCGTAGCGAGCCTGGGCGGCGATGCTCGCTGGCGCCGCCGGGCTGTCGCTGCCGCCCGCGTACGCCCCACCGACGTCGTGTTGGATATCTGCTGCGGCACGGGCGACATGCTGCGCGAATTCGGCGCACAGCAGCCACGGCCGCGGATGATGATCGGCGTGGATTTTGCCGCCGGCATGCTGAGCTGCGGTGATTTCGATGTCGCGGGCGTCGAGGTGCACGTGTTGCACGCCGACGCCCAGCGCTTGCCACTGCGGGCAGAATCCGTCGATGTCGTCACCTGTGCGTTCGGCGTGCGTAACTTCGGAGACCTCGGCGCAGGTCTGGCCGAGATGCAACGCGTCCTCCGGCCCGGCGGACGGGCCATAATCCTCGAATTCACCTTACCGCGAACCCCCGTGTGGCGTTCGGTCTACCGGTTCTATTGCGAGCATATGCTACCGATCCTGGCACGTTGGATCAGCCGCGACCGCAGCGGTGCGTATCGCTATCTGCCGCGATCGATTAAGACGTTTGAGCCGGCGGCAGCACTGCTCGCACGTTTGGAGCAGGTCGGCCTGGTCGAGGCGCGGGTGGAGTCGCTCAACTGGGGCGGTGTCGGACTGTACCAGGCGGTCAAGCCGGCGCGCTGACCGCGCTGTTCATGAATCAAATCGGGCCAGCAAGGAGTGGATCAAATGATGAAGGAAACCATCTGGATCGCGGCAGTGGTGCTGATCCTGGTCGCATCGGGTTGTGAGCAAAGCCCGTCCGCAACGGGTACGTCGACGCAGCCGGCGGATCACACGACCCTAAACGACGTGGCTCAGAAGACCGGCGAGGCAGCCGGGGCGGCAGTCGATTACGCCATCGAGAAAAAGGAGCAGCTTCGCCGGTGGGTGCAACAGGAGTTACCGAAGGTGGATCGCCAGATCGACGAACTCACCGACGCCGTTCAGCGTAAGGCCGACGCCGCCCGCCCGGTCGTGGAGAAACGCCTGGAGCAATTGCGTGAGGGTGTTGCGGCGGCGCGCCAGCGGGTCGAGGAATTAAAGGAGCAGGCCGGCCCGGCGCTGGAAAAGGCTCGCGAGCAGTTGCACGAGGCCGTCGACGATCTGCAACGTGCTCTCGGACACGAGCCAGAGACTCAGCCGACGACTCAGCCGGCCGTCCCATAGGAATTGCGCGCGGGGCAAACCGACATTGTTGCGATAACCATCAGAAGCCCCCGCAGAACGAATCGCGATCAGTTACCTGGATCGTACGACTTGGCTATGTGGCACTCAGAACCATAGCCGACCCGAGCACCCGCCGCGCCATAAGCGTGAACGGTCGCCCCGGCGGTGCCATAGACAGCCACATTCGTGCCGCCCCAGCCATGCGTGTCGTATCGGACACCGGCCCAGCCGGCCACGCCAACGCTGAGGTCCGTCGAGATCAGACCAACATCGCAGCCGCCGTAACCTTGAGCTCCGGTCCGCAGGTCGTTGTACCAGGGAGCCACGTGCGACTCGACCGGCTTGTTCGCCAGTGCGTACGGCAACTGGCGCAGCACGATTTCCTGCTTGCCCATGATCTCACGCTCTTCGGGCGTGAGCTCCGGCTCGCGGATATCGGGCACGAGTTGCGTCCGCGCCTCGTAGTGCGAGCGGCCTTCCACATCGACGCGCACCGGCAAACGCCGCTCGAGCCGGGACAGATTCGGCAGCTCATCACTGGTCGGCGGAGCCGAGATCGCGACGTTCTTCGATGCGCAGCCAGCCAGCAAGGCCAGCACGCCACTCAGGGACAGCAGTACTGCGGTTCGCATGCCGTTATCCTACCCGCGTGTCGAGGAAGTTGGCAAGCAACCGCTGCCCGTCGACCGTCAGGAAGCTCTCGGGGTGGAACTGCACGCCGAAAGTCGGCTGCTCCCGATGCCGAATTCCCATAATCTCGTCCGGATCATCCTCGCAGGTGGCACAAACGACGTACTCAGCGGGCAGCGTGCTGGGCTTGATGATGAGCGAGTGGTAGCGCGTCGCCTCCAGCGGGTTCGGCAGCCCCTGGAAGAGTCCCTGATCATCATGACAAATCCGGCTGACCTTGCCGTGCATCAGCCGGCGAGCCCGGACAATCTCGGCGCCGGCCACATGCCCCATACACTGATGCCCCAGGCACACTCCCATCAGCGGCACCTGGCCCGCGAAACGCCGAATGACGTCGTTGCTAATCCCGCCCTCCATGGGCGTACCCGGCCCGGGCGAGATCATGACGTGGTCGGGCCGCTGGTCGGCAATCTCATCAACGGTGATTTGATCGTTGCGATAGACGCGGATATCGAGCTGCGGATCGATCGTCCCCAGGCACTGCACCAGGTTGTAGGTGAACGAATCGTAGTTATCGATCAGTATGACCATCGCGGTTACCGCTAAACGCCGGCTGGTCTCATTCCTGCCAGCCCGGTGCCCAGAGGTACATCATGCGCGGGGCCGGCCCGGTCAGCCAATCCGGCAGAACCACGTTGAGCACGTTGATCTGCGGCTGGTTCTGATAGGCGTAGATGTTCGGCCGGTGCGTCAGGGGTCGCACGTAGCGCACCAGCTTGATGCGCATGTCGCTCAGGCCGGCCAGCTCCCGGGCGATGGCAATCGCGTCGTGCAACGTGCCCACGCGATCGACCAGCCCGAGCTGCTGGGCCTCGGGTCCGAGGAACACCCGGCCATCGGCCAGCTCCTTAATCCGCTCGGGGGACACATTCGGCCGACCACGCTCAACAACCGCCAGAAACTGGGCGTACATGGTGTCGACCAGCTTCTGAAACATGGCCCGATCTTCCGGAGCCATCTCGCGGAACGGCGAGCCGGCGTCCTTCATCCTGCCGCTCTTGATGACGTTCACATCCAGGCCGATCTTGTACATGGTCCCGGAAAAGTCCGGCGTCAGCATGACCACGCCGATGCTGCCGGTGACGGTGGTCGGATGGGCCACGATGTGGTCGGTCGCGCAGGCCAGGTAGTAGCCGCCCGAGGCAGCCACATCGAGCATGCAGGCCACGACGGGCTTGCCGGTGCGTTGGCGGAATCGCTGGAGTTCCGTGTACATGAGCTCGCTGGCGGTAACCGTCCCGCCGGGGGTGTTCAGCCGAAGCACGACGGCGCCGACGTGGCGATCGCTGGCAGCGCGGTCGAGCATCTCGGCAAAGAGTGAGACCGGGTTTTCGCCGGCCGGCCCGACCAGCGGCCGCTCACGCGTGTTCTGCAACATGCCATCGACGTCGATCAGGGCGATCTTCTTGACGGCGAAGAGGCTCTCGCGCTTCAGCACGCTCTCGCGCAGGTCTTTGGAGGCCGACACGGGCGTGACGACAAACGACGTCGGGCCACAGCCGACGAGCGCGGCCGGCAACGCAGCGGCCAGCAGCGCAACCAGGCGAAATCGGGCACGGGCGAACGGGTATTCCGTGGACGCGGACATGCTTTCTCCAGTTTGGCCAATGTCGCCGGCGGGCTATACTCGGTTGCCAATGATGTCGGCCCGGAGCAACGTGACGCGATGATAGCCCTTAGTCGAGCCGAATTCGACCGCGCCGTCGAGGATGCCCTGGCGGAGATCCCGGAAGAGTTCCTACCCTACCTCGACAACGTCATGGTCGAGGTGCGCGACCGGCCCGACCGCCGCTTTCAGCGTGAGCACGACGTTCCGCCCGACCTGTTCGGGCTGTACGTCGGCGTACCGCTGGAAGACCAGGGCCCCGAGCTGGCAGCCATGCCCCTCCCCCACCGGATCTTCATATTCAGTCAGAATCTCTGTGCGGCCTGCGAAACGCGCGCCGAGTTGATCGACGAGATCCGCATCACCATACTCCACGAGATCGGCCACCACTTCGGGCTCGACGAAGATCGGCTCGACGAGTTGGGCTACGGCTAGTGAACCCTCTCAAAAGTTCCGCATCGCAAGTGGAGCGGGCGTCTCGCCCGCCATGCCTCGATTGCGGATCGCAAAAGATGCAAACAGCGCGAGAGATTACACTAGAACCCATCACAGAACTGTGGCACTGTGATTTGTAACCGGTGCCACATAGGCTTGTTATTACGCTGTTACACTCCCGCCGAACGACACCGGCAGCGCGATTGCCCGGCCCAGTCGGCGAAGATACTCGCTCCGCGGAATCTCGACCGCGCCAAAGCGTTCAAGATGCGGCGTCAGCCACTGCGTATCGAGCACCTCGAAGCCGCGGTCGCGGAGTCGCTCCACCAGCGCGACCAACGCCACCTTCGACGCGTCGGTAACGCGCGTGAACATCGACTCGCCAAAGAACGCCCCGCCGATGGACACACCATAGAGCCCGCCGGCCAGCTCATCATCACACCAGCATTCGACGCTGTGCGCAAACCCGCCAGCGTGTAGCTCGCAATAAACGTCCATTATATCGGGCGAGATCCAGGTGCCTTCGGGGCGGTCGGCACAACCCTGAATGACGCCGGCGAAATTGTGGTCAACCCGGACCTCGAAAACCCCCTTCGTAACAGTTCGGCGGAGCGACCGGGAGACGCGGAGAGCGTCGAGCGGGATGATGCAGCGCGGGTCCGGGCTGAACCAGACGATGTCGCCAGCCTCGTCGGCCATCGGAAACACGCCGGCCCGATAAGCTTCGAGCACAAGCTGGGGCGTGAAGTCGGGCATCATGGCGTAATGCTGCTCCGCCGCCGCCGATCCCCAACCAGGCGATCGCCCGCCGCCAGGCTGCGTGCCCCGTTCCGCGGGCGAAATAAGGTCGATTCGCGGGCTCGGCACCAAAAACGCACTAGTCAGTTGCCCCTGAAAGATTTATGCTGTGAGAATGCAAAGCGTTCAGCCTCAAACACCCCTGGCCGCGGCGCCGGCCGCGGACGGACAGGATGTTATGCGCCCGGTGGCCGCCGACTGGCACGAATGGTTCCGGCATCGCCGCGACCAGGTCGACCGCGTGCTCGCCGCGCATCTTTCCGAAATCAAGCTCGCACTTCCGCCGCACAGTCGACTACCTGACGCCGTAGTATACTCAGTCCAGGTCGGCGGCAAGCGCGTACGGCCGATACTGGTGCTCGAAACGTGCCTGATTTGCGGCGGACGCGTCGAGGCGGCCCACCCAGCAGCCCTGGCCATCGAGCTGCTACACACGTTCTCACTGATCCACGACGATCTGCCGGCTCTGGACAACGACGATCTGCGACGCGGCCAGCCGACCAATCACAAGGTCTTCGGCGAAGCCCTGGCGCTGCTCGCCGGCGACTGGCTCTCGACCCACGCGTTCGCGCTGCTCAGCTCGAGCTCCGTAGAGCCAGCCATCGTGCCCGCCCTGGTGCAGACGCTGGCCGACGCAACCCAACGGATGATCGAGGGTCAGTCGGCCGACATCGCCGGCGAGAACCAGCCCACGGACCCGGAACTGGTCCGCTATATCCATCTGAACAAGACCGCCGCCCTGCTCGAGTGCTGTTGTCGCTTCGGAGCGCTTTGTGCCGGCGCCTCGGCCGAGACTATCTCCGCCCTGGCTCGCTATGGTCGGCACCTGGGCCTCGCCTTCCAGATCGCCGACGATCTGCTCGATGCCCGCGGCACGACCGAGAAAATGGGCAAACGCGTCGGCAAGGACCAGGGTGCCAACAAACAAACCTGGCCAGCCGCTTTTGGGATCGAACAGAGCGACGCCCAAGCCCGTACCGAAGCTGCCCAGGCACTTGCCGCCCTGGCTCCCTTCGGCTGCGGCGCCGATCGGCTCCGCGATCTGGTTCGTTTCGTCATTAATCGGGATAACTGATCGTGCCAACGCGAAAGAACCCCGAACCACCACACCGCCGACTGCTGGACGAACTCGCCGGCCCGGACGACCTCGCCAAACTCTCAATGGCCGAGCTCGACACCCTCGCCGGCGAAATCCGCAATCGCATCATCGAGGTCGTGTGCCACTTCGGCGGACACCTCGCCAGCAACCTCGGCGCCGTCGAGCTGACCATCGCCCTCCACCGCGTGTTCGACTTCCGCACGGACCGACTCCTGTGGGACGTCGGCCACCAGTGCTACGTCCATAAACTCATTACCGGACGCAACACCAAGTTCGACACGCTGCGCCAGGCCGGCGGAATCAGCGGATTCCCTTCCGCCGACGAAAGCGAATACGACCTGTTCGACGTCGGTCATGCCGGCACGGCCATTCCGACCGCCGTCGGACTCGCCCGCGGCGACCAGACCCTCGGACGCGATAATCGCGTAGTCGCCTTCGTCGGCGACGCCAGCATCGTCAACGGCACCGCCTTCGAAGGTCTCAACCAAGCCGGCGTTCTCAAACGCCAGTTCCTGGTCGTGCTGAACGACAACTCGATGGGCATCGCCCGGACGCAGGGCGGGCTCGCGACCTACCTGGCACGCTGCCGGGTCAGCAGCATCTACGAAGAGATCAAGCACCAGGTCGAGAACCTGCTGCCGAAGGTGCCCGTGGTCGGCAAGAGCATGCAGGGCGCGCTCGCGCACCTCAAGCAAGGCATCAAGGCGACCGTTTCGCCACACCAGATTTTCGAGCAGCTCGGCTTTCTCTACGTCGGCCCGGTGGATGGACACGACGTGCGTCACCTGATCGACATCCTGAAGCTGCTCAAGGACGTCAATCAACCAGTGTTGCTCCACGTGCACACCGAAAAAGGCCGCGGCTGCACCTGGGCCGCCGATGATCCCTGTGCCTATCACAGTCCCGGCAAGCTGCGCGTCGAGGGTGGTTCGGTCTGCCCCGTCGCGAGTACGCGCAAGAGCTGGACCGGCGCCTTTGCCGACGCGGTGATCGAGTTGGCCCAGGAGGACGAGCGTGTCCATGCCCTAACAGCCGCCATGCCGGACGGCACCGGGCTGGCCAAGGTGCGACAGGCTTTGCCGGATCGCTGCATCGATTGTGGCATCGCCGAGAGTTGCACGGTCGACATAGCCGCGGGGATGGCCAAGGCCGGCCTGCGTCCGTTGGCGTGCATTTACTCGACGTTCCTCCAGCGCGGCTTCGACCAGGTCTTTCAGGAACTGGTGCTACAGGGGCTGCCGGTCGGATTGTGCATTGATCGGGCCGGGCTGGTCGGCGGCGACGGAGCCGTTCACCACGGCTACCTCGACATCGCCTACCTGCGAGTTTTCCAGAACATCGTGTTGATGGCGCCGGCCGATGAGGATGAGCTGCGAGCGGTGCTGCGATTCGGACTCAAGCTGGATCGCCCCTACGCCATCCGCTACCCGCGTGACACCGTGCCGGACAGCCTCGGGCCGTGCCCGCCGTTTTTGCTCGGCAAGTCGCGGGCGCTGCGTGAGGGCCCGGACGCCACGATCATCGCCTATGGCAGCGAAGTGCCGTATGCGCTGGCCGCGGCGCAGCAGCTCGAAGAGGCGGACTGCTACGTCTCGGTAGTCAACGCCCGCTTCGCCAAGCCAATCGACAAGGACATGGTCACGACCGCGGTGACACGCGGCCGACCGGTTATCACCGTCGAGGATCATTCGCTCGCCGGCGGCTTCGGCAGCGCCGTACTCGAGACGGCCAACCAGTTGGGACTGCCGACGGATATGATCCTGCGGCTGGGACACGCGCCGGACCGTTTCTATCGGCACGGACCGCGCACGCAACAGTTACAAGAGGCCGGCCTCGATGCGGCCGGCATCGCGGCCGCCGTCAGCCGGGCGATTCAGGCCCATCGTGGAGAACCCGCGGACGCACCTGACACACATCCGCCATCACGTCGTTTACATTGAGCAGAGCCCTTCTATCGGCTCGCATCAGGAAAAGAGATGGACGCATTCATCGGCAAACACTTGCAGGGCGTGTCCCGAACCTACGCCATTCTGGTGCCGATGTTGCCGCGCGACCTGGCCGACGCGGTCGGCGCCGCCTATCTGCTGATGCGCATTGTTGATACGCTGGAAGACGCAACCGAGCTGGGGACGGCCGAGCGTTTGCGCCTGCTGCTCCTGCTCGACAACGCCTTGGCGGATGATCCGGAAGCCGCCCGCGAGCTGGCCGCCCCGATCGGCGACACGCCCGACGAACGCGCCCTCATGGAAGTTACGCCGGTCGTCGTGCAAAAGGTCCAAGACCTGCCCGCAGCCTATCGCGAGCCCGTCTGCGCATGTGCCCGCGAGATGAGCAGCGGCGTCTGCCGGCTGATAGCGCGCAGCGCCCAGCGCGGCCAAGTATACCCGGCCGTCGCCGATGCTACCGAGCTGCGCGAATATTGCTATTACGTGGCCGGCACGGTCGGCGAGATGCTGTGCAGCATGATGGCGCACCATCTCAACCAGCCGGCCCTCGAGCGCCTGCAGCCGCTGGCGGTCGAGCTGGGTATCGGCCTGCAACTCGTCAACATCCTGAAAGACGCGCTGCGCGATGCGCACCATGGCCGGCGCTATCTGCCGGCGGCGTCTGGCGGAACCGTCTCACACACCGAGGTATACCGGGCCGTGCTGAATCAGGCCCGTGACAGTCTGCGTAAGGGTGTCGATTTTGTGCTGGAGCTGCCGGCGACGGCCCGCGAGCTGCGCTGGTTCTGCGGCCTGCCGATCGCGTGGGGGGCGATGACACTCTCGCGGGCCGAGCAGGACGCCAGCCAGGCGAAAATCCAGCGCGGCGCGATCAGCGCGTCGATCGAGCTGTTCAAAAAACTGGCAGGCAACGACCACGAACTCCGAGAATGGCTGGCCACGCTGCTGCATCCACAGGGCGGCGCCGAAGGACTGCCGCAGCCGAGCTGATCACGATCGGAGACGTGCGACGGGGGGACGGGAGGAAGGGGGAGCGGGGCGCTGGGCGAATGGGCGGCGACGTTCCATGTCTTGTGCCGCCCAGGAGGTCGAAATGAGCGAATTTGTCCAGTATGTGCTGCCGGCACTTGTATTCGCAGCAGCAGTCGGGGGCTATGCGTACATGCGCCTGCCGTCACGCCGGAAATGGTGGAAGTTCATTGACGGGCGGACTCCCATAACCGACAAGGAATTCATCGCCGCCTGTAGCGAGCCGAAACAAATGGACGCCCGCGCGGTCGCCGCCGTACGCAAGGTCCTCGGCGATCGGCTGGAGGCATATCCAGAGAAGGCGCCGCTCATCACCCACCCGGACGACGACATCTGGGAATCCATGGCCGCGGTGGCCGGCAGCCCGCTGCGAAATCTCGACAAGGCCGGCATCATCCGCGAAGTCGAACAGGAGATCCGTGAATGCGGCGGACCACCGATCCGCAGCACCTCCAGCACCGGCGGCGGGAGTTTCCGAGACCCAGAAGAACTGGCACTACTGGTCTCCAACTGCCTGCGCGAACAAGAAACCACCCCGGCGAAGCAAGACTGATCTTACGACGCAGGACGTTAAGCGGAACCACACGCAAAGCCTGATCAAAGCCGACGCGCAGGCCTTTATCGACCAACAACTTGCCGGCGTCGAACAGGAAGGCGATCGGTTTCAGATCGATTTACGTATTCCACACGACGCGGGAACCAGGACCGTACTGGCCCGCCGATTGGTGGCGCTGCTACCAGATGACCGGCCGACCTGTCTGCACATCACCGGGTGGTCCATCTGGCCATCGAATCAGCACATGCATCTCTTCGAGCTGACTCGTCGCGGCATTGACGAAACACGCCCACTTCCCGAGGTGCCGGCCCACCTATTCGATCCCGATGAACGCGAGACACTCGAAGCATTTTGCTGCTTGGTGATGTACTTCCTGTGGGACGCGCACATCGTCGCCGCCGGCGGCGACGTTCACATGCGTCTTTCGCATGACGAATTCGTTTCGGTAAACTGCCGGCAACCGTCGCCCGAGGTAACGAAGACGCTTCTGGAATACGCCGACGAGGAGCGATGAGTTCCCCTACGGCTCGATAATGTGCTTGCGAATCGCGTAGCGCGTCAGTTGCACGCGGTCGTGTACGCCGACCTTGCGCAGCAGGTTCGTCCGGTACGAGTCGGCGGTCTTGTAGCTCACTTCCATTACCTCGGCCGCCTCACGCAGCGTCATCCCCCGGGCCAATAGCGGCAACAGCTCCGCCTCACGCCGCGACAGCTTCGCCAGCCCGTTGTTCGCCGTGCCAATGTGCTTGAACGCATCCGCGACCGGCGGCGAATAGTACCGCCGCCCCGCCCGGACCGTATCCAGCGCCAGTCGCAGCTCCGCGGCATCGCCCGACTTGACCAGATAGCCGCCCAAATTGCAGTGGCTCCACAGCTCCAACTGCCCCGCCTCGCTGGCCGCACTGATCACCAGCAGCGGCGCGTCCGGGCACAGTTGTATGATCATCTCGACCACGTCGAGAACGCCGGTCGTGGGCCGGTCGGCGACGACAATCACCAGGTCAGGATTCTTCCGGACGGCCGCCCAGACCGACGTCGGCGTAAAATCCGACTCCAGGGCCACCTCGACCCCCAGTTCCTCGGTCAACAGCAACGCAAACGCCCGCCGCTCGAGCGGATAATGCCCGAGCAGGTATGCACGCGCGGCTGGTTTTGAGGAGCGGGTCGGTGCAGTCATGTCGCATCCCGGTCGGTCGGCGGAGTTCGTGGCAATGATACACCGGCGCGCCGCTCACGGGCCCGGCATGCGCCCGGTCACGCGTGCTTGGCCGGCGTCAGCCCCAGCAGCGCCATAACCTGCTGCAAGTCATCCCACGCCTTGCCCTTCTCGCCCGGGCTGCGCAGCAGGTAGGCCGGATGAAAAGTGGGCATCAGCTTGCACGCCGGCAGGTCAAGGTGGGCCAATTCCGGCGGCGGAAAATCGTAAAACTGCCCGCGCAGCCTGGAGATCGGAACCTTCGTCGCCAGCAGCGTCTGCGTCGCCGGCCGACCGAGCGCCACAATCACCTTTGGACTGATAATCCGCAACTGCTCAAACAGCAGCGGAATACAGGTCTGCATCTCGTCTTCGTTCGGCGTACGATTCCCCGGCGGCCGACATTTCACGATGTTGCCGATGTAAACCTGCTCGCGAGTAAGCGTCATGGCCGCGATCATACGGGTCAGCAACTGCCCCGCCCGACCAATGAACGGCACCCCCTGGGCATCCTCGTCCGCGCCGGGCCCCTCGCCGACGAACATCAGGTCCGCCCGCGGGCTGCCTGCCCCAAAAACGGTCTGCGTCCGCTGCTCATGCAGCCGACAGGCCGTACACCCACGCACGCGCTCCTCATCCAGACGTACCAATTCCTCGGTCGCTTCCTTGAGCGATAGTTCGGCCCGTGCGCGGTCACGGAATAATCCCCGGTGGTGGCTGGGGCCACTTCCGCACCCGGCGCCGGCACTTTCGGGCCCGCTGCCGGCGCTGTTTCCGCGTTTGCCACGGGTTCTTCAGCCCCCGCAACGCCCGGCATGGGCGCATAATGCGTCATACCCAACCGCCGGTCGTTGCGCATCCATTCGCGTAGTGTAAGAATAGCTGTATCCGTCGGCTCGTTCATAACGATGACAGGGTACGTAGGCGTACTCAGCCTGACAAGGTGTCCGTCTTGCGAGTTCGTATTCGACACGGAGGTCGCTGCCACCAGCTCCCGGTAATCCTGCCGGGCGCGTTGGGGGCATTCTGCGCGCTGGCCGCAGCGGCCGCGCCTGCCGCCGACCTCCAGTTCATCACCCCGACGCAGGGTCGGCCGGTCTTCGTCGCCCCCGGCACGAGCTTCGTAGCCGTCGCCGACCTCGCCGGCGCAACCAATGGCCTACGGGCCGAACTGGTCGCCCGCACCAATCCTCCTCACTACCATCCCCTGATCATCGCCCCGCCGACCACCGGCAACGCCGGCAGCACCGAACTTCAGCTCAGCGTCCCCGCCGACGTGCCCGAGCAGACCTACGACCTCAAGCTCACCACGGCGCGCGGGCCGCTGGTCGCCCGACACGCCGTCGCCGTCCAGCGCCTCACGCATCGCCTGCGGCTCGTCCACCTGTCGAACATGAACGTCGGCGACGTCGGCGCGCCACATTTCGACCAGCGTCTGGTCGACGAGATCAACCTGTTAGCGCCCACGCTGATCGTAGCCACCGGCGACTATCTCGACGTAACCCACCCTAACCCGCCGGAAGGCTGGCAAGACCTCGCCGACTTCCTGGCCCGCTTCGACGCACCCTGCGTGGCGGCCTGCGGCGATCACGACGATTTGACCCTCTACACGCAATACCTGGCGCCCAGCCCGATCGGCACCGTCGGCGTCGGCTCCTGCCAGGTGCTCCTGCTTTACGACGTGCCCGGCCGGCCGATCTACAGCGACGAATCACAGATCCATTGGGTCGAACAACAGCTCGGCCAGCGCGGCCCGCGCCTGCGCCTGGTCGTCTCGCACGACCAGCGTCCCAACCTGCTGAGCTATTGGCAGGAGCAGGGCATGCTCCAGCGTATGATCAAGACCGGCCGACTCGGGCTGTGGCTGGCCGGCGGACACCGCGATTGGGACGGCGTCGAATGTCGCGACCTGATCGCGGCCGCCGCCCCGCTGCTCTATGCGCGCACCCATCAATCCAGCACCGTCACACAGGACGGCGCAGAGGGCATCAGCCACTATCGCATTATCGACCTCGATCGCGAACGAGCGATTGTCTATGGCACCGAGTTGGCCGACGACCGCCACGCCTCGCTACCGGTCGGACGCATCGAGCTGAGCTACGACGGGCCCAACGACGGCACCCGTTCGCGCGTCGCGTTCAACGCGCTCAGCACGCACCCGTTCCGCCTGCCAAACCTGCAAGCGCGACTGTTGCTCCGCCGCGCCGGCGGCGCCCGGCCCTGGTGCCGCGGGGCGCGCCTCGTCCGCCTGGTCGACCTGGGCCGCTACTGGGAATGCCGGGTCGAGTTTGATCTGCCGGACAAGGGCGCCGTGCGTGTCGTCGCCGGCACCGGCACCCCGCCGGAACTGCCCCAGCTCGATGTCAGCTTCGACATGCCGGCCCGTGTGACGCTCGTGCCCCGCGGCGCCGGCGATGAACGCTATCTCAGCGCCGCCGATTGGGTCGGCATCGTTCACGTACACAATCGCGGCAGCGCGTCGGCCGACGTTTCGCCGCTGATCCGCCTCGACGGCCAAACCGTCGCCTACCGCGTGGTCAACGAGCCCGGCCCATTCGCGACGGCCTATAAACTCCGGCTCGGCCCGCAACAAACGCTGGCATTGCAGCTCGATCTGTCAGCCGGTAGATTCGCCCCCGGCCGGCGTGAGCTACAGGTGTATCTGAGCGGCCTGCCCGCCCAATTGCCGGTCTGCCAGCCGTTGGAGTTGGTGCCGGCCAACGCACCCGGCACCGCCGTCCCGGAGAGCCAGTGACGATCGAACGACCACCTTTGGAGCCGCTGTCGCTGACGATCCTGTTCCCCTGCTACAACGAGGAAGGCAACGTCGAGCGCGTCACGCGGCGGGCCGTCGAGGTCGGTCGCCAGGTCGCCGAGCAACTCGAAGTCATCATCGTCAACGACGGCAGCCGCGATCGCACCGGCGAGATCGCCGACCAACTCGCCAGCGAGATCCCCGAGGTGCGCGCCGTCCACAACAATCCGAACCAGGGTTACGGCGGCGCCCTATCACGCGGCTTCCGCGAAGCGAAAAACAACTGGATCTTCTACACCGACGGCGACGGGCAGTTTGACCTGGGCGAATTGCCCGAACTGCTACCCCTGCTCCGCGAATACGACATCGTTTCGTGCTATCGACTCAATCGGCAGGATTCACTGCTGCGCAAGCTCAACGCGCTGGCCTGGACCACGCTCGTCAACCTCCTGTTCCGCATCAACCTGCGTGACATCGACGGTGCGTTCAAGATTTACCCGAAGACGTTCATCGACCAAATCGAAATGTGGAGCCGGGGGGCGCTGATCGACACCGAAATGCTTGCCAAGGCACGCAACCTGGGTTGCCGGATCGGCCAGTGCGGCGTCCACCACTATCCGCGCACCGTCGGCAGCCAGACCGGCGCCAATCTGAAGGTGATCGCGCGGGCATTTCGCGAGCTGTTCACGCTCCGCGGCCGAATCCGCCACCAGGGCCGGGGGCAATCTTGATCCAGCCTACCAAAACCGACACTCGTACCAAGGTACCACTGTTCTTGAACAGTGCATCCGCCAACACGGACGCCGATTGGGTGCCAGGCACCGAGGTGCCACTGCGAGCAGTGGATTCTTGGGAGTTCGACTTAGGCGCCATATTTGCCCGTGCCTCATCCCGTTGCGCGGTCCACGCGGCAGACGGACGCGCGCGCTGCCCCCCTCCCCCGCGTGCGGGGTAGGGGAGGAGGTCAGCAACTCGCGCAGCGCGACGTCAACAACCACACGCTCAGGCTGCAACCGCCCAAGCCCCATCGCGTCCCTCGCCTCTCGATCCTCGACGGCAGGGCTGCCGCAGGCGGATTCGCCCGTGCCAAAACGCCACGAACTACCAGCCCGCGCCCACACGTCCAAGGACGAACCGCCCCCCAACACGTTGTCACCTTGTCACGTTGTTACGCGTGCCCGGTTTTCCGGTGGTCGGCGGCGGGGTTTTCTCGTACGCTGTCGGCTGTCGCGGCCCGCTGAGCCAGGAAGGTTCGGGGCCGGGCGATCGCATCGCAGTGTCGGGACAACGGAATGACCCGCTCCAAACTCCTCGAAAGCAGCCTGTTCTGGATAATGATCACGCTGGCGGCCGCCGCCCTAGCACCGGCGCTGATCCTGCCGGCCTGGATCGAGTACCGCGCCCAGCTCGCCCGGCGTGACGTCGCCCGCGTCCAGCGTGACGCCGTCGCCGAGCGGCTGCACCGGGCCGAGAAGGAGCTGGATCATCTGAACCACGATCCGGCCTACATTCTTCGGCTCGCGGAAGACGAGTTCGGCGACTCGATCGACCTGCCCGAACAGGAGCCGGTGTTGGTGGCCCCATCGCCGACGACGCAGCCGGCCCGGGCGGGTGTGGGGGGAATTGGTACAGCCGCGGCTGCGGGTTCGGCCACAGGTGGAGGGGCTGGCCCGGGTGCCGACGGAGCTACTGGTTCGGCCGCGGGTGCGAGTGGAGTCGCCGGTTCGGCCGCGGGTGGAGTTACTGGTCCGGCCGCAGCGGCGGCTGGTGCCGACGATCGAGGCCTGGCACCGGACGGATCGAACGCGCCAGGCTCGGCCTTGCCTGAGCTAGCGACGTTTGTGGACGACCTGCGTGCGCGTTATCCGCAGATGGACATCTTCGTCGCCCCGGAGAAGCGTCGTTACACGCTCATCATCGGCGTAGCCCTCCTGGCCGGCGCCATCCTCCTGATCACCCGCGGGAAATAGGGGGGCAAGTGTAAGTCCCGCAGATTTGCCATGGGCAGCTTGGCCCCATGCATGACCCGAGCGTTCGTACTGCCACGGGGCTTTGAGTAACTATCCGGGCCGGCCTACGTCGCTACCTCATCCGTTTCTGGTTCGTCATCTTCGTCGCTCTCTTCCGCGAAGAGTTCCTCGATGAACTCTTCGTCCTCGTCCGAGACGACCTGGCTCTGGCGGTATTCCAGGGCTTCCGCGTCGGCGACATAGTCAACCTGCCCGAACTCCTTCGTGACTACGCCCAGAATATCGGTCAGTGGTACTCTGAAGAACTCCTTGCGCATATTGACCCGGTTGACGCGGTGTCGGTGAAACGCCCGGTGCAGTGCATGCTCCAGTTTCGGCGCGTCATCTGACGAGATCATCATATGGACGTCGAACGGGAACGGAACCGAAGCGTCGCCGAGCTCCTTGACGCGGTCGTTCGGCTCCAGTCGCCGTGTCATCCCGATCTTGTAGACTGTTTCGCCAAATGAACCGATGTTTGATATCACGTACACGTGCCCGGATTTCGTCATCTGGGCCCGTGACTTTGCTCGTTCCGCTCGTGCTTCCGCCTCGGCTAATCTTTCCTTCAAGCGTTCCACCTCCTCGGCGTGCTCGTCGCGGGCCTCCTCGCGGGCCTTGTCGAGAGCCGCCTGGATTGCCGCACGCTCACGTTCCACCTGTTGGAGCTCACGCTCGATCTCTCGTTCCAGTTTCTGCTCCTCGCGGATCTGCGCCTTTATTCGGGCTTGTTCCTCACGTTCCAATGCGGCACGCACGACTTTCTCGTATTCGGTCTTCAGATCAGAGAAGAACTGCGATTCCTCGTCCTTGCTGATCTCGAAGGTGATTCCGCGGCAGCGCTCAATTACCTTTGCCAATCGCCCCTTGCACTTGACGAAGTTGTTTGGTGTCAATGAACCCCCGATCCACTTGACGTTGTCACCAAGATAGCGACTGCCAAGCTCACGTATGTGCTGGTCCAACTCTCCTTGTCGCTCGTCCTGTCTCTCCTTGTCGAGTTGGAGTTTGTGCAGCGTCACGTCGATGTTTTGCAAGTCGCGTTTGAGAATCGTGTTCTCGTTCTGCAGTTCTTCGTAAGCAACCGCACGGCCCAGGGTTCTCTCCACAGTTCGTCTGAGTTCTTGCTCCTTCAGGAAGAGTTCCTGCCTCAGCTCCTCGACCGATGCCTTGTCGAGGTGCAGCTTGTTCTGACCGTCCTTAAGCTGCTTCCGTTCCTGATGAACGAAGAAGAGTACGAACAGCACGCCCAGCCCACAGCCGACTACAAACGCAATTACAGTGCCCATTCGGTTTAACCCCTGTTGCCGAGACCGGTACTTCACTCAAGTAAGGTGAATAAGACATGGTGCGAGCAATCAGGACAGCGCACCTTCTCAAGGAACATGGCCTTGGGAGCCTGGGTGATTGCTCCGCACTCCGAACACTTTCCGTTGACGATTTTCCCCATGCGCGTTGCTAGGCTCAGTTCATAAGATGGCCCTGCCGACACTCGTTCCAGCAGACCCATGCGCTCCCACATCTCCGCGATCCAGCGCCAGCGGTCCTGGTTGCCACCCAGTTCCTTTCCCAGGCGATCCTGTCGCGTGCCCGGTGCAGCTTCTACGTGGTTCCAGAGCCGATGCGCGTCCCACATCAGCTCCCTGGCTGCTTGGATCTTCCCCGCCAGGTCCTCAGAGGTCTTCTTCTCGACGCGCTTCCTCTCACGTAGCCAGTCTTCGAGGCGTGACAGGCTATCGGCTTCGAATAAGAGCGGGGCGTAGCGGAGGATCAAGTCGACGCTGGGAATAGAGGTGAACTCGGTTCCATCGACCTTTTCCCGATGTCGCATCATTCCATCGACGTACTCGCACGATTCCCAGGCGAGCTGCATTGCCTTCTTCAGCAGCCCCTCCTGTTCAGCGCCTTTTGCCATTTTCAGAAGCTCCGCATAACGCTGGTTATGCTGCTCCATTTCCGCTTTCTTCATAGCCACAACACAACTCCCCGCCACCCTTTCGGGTGGTGTAGTTGGCCTGTCCGCCGGTACGACATGACGAGCGAGCCCCGTGGGTCCTAGCTAGTGGCCGGCGAACACATAATAGTACAATAAACAGATTACCAAGTCGTGCATCCTCAGGCAAGACGCGCTCGTCCACGGCACGGTAGGCTACTCGCGGCGACCCCCATGACTCCTACCCCGCTGCCGCTTAACATACGTCCATGCCCAACGTGCCCAATTCACCTGACGCTTCCGACGCCCCCAACGCCCCCAAGTCTCTCTATCTCGTCGATGGTCATGCGCAGATCTATCGAGCTTATTATGCGCCGTTTCGTACGCTGACTGCGCCCAGTGGCGAGCCGACGCGGGCTACGTATGTTTTCTGCCAGATGCTGCTTAACCTGCTGCGCGATCGCAGGCCCGATTACCTCGCCATGGTGCTCGACGCCGACGAGCGCAAGCTCCAGCGCCGGCAGATCTATCCGGATTACAAGGCCCAGCGTGAGCCGCCGCCGGAAGATATGCACCCGCAGGAAGAGCGTATCGTCTCGATCCTCCAGGCGGCCGGCGTGCCCATGCTGCGTCAGGAGGGTTACGAGGCCGACGACATCATCGCTACGCTCGTGCGCAGCCATGCCGGCGACGACCTCGACATCTACCTAGTCAGCCGGGATAAGGACCTCGAACAGCTCCTCGGCCCGCGCGTCACGCTCTACGACCCGTTCAAGGACGAGTTGATCACGCCGAGTCGGCTGCTCGAAAAGAAGGGCTGGCGGCCGGACCAGGCCATCGACGCCCAAATCCTCACCGGCGATACAACCGATAACGTCCCCGGCATCCCCGGCATCGGCCCCAAAACCGCCGCCAAGCTGATCCAGAAGTACGGCTCCGTCAGCGAGATCATCAATCACGTCGACGAGCTGACGCCCAAGCAACGCGAAAACGTCCAGGCGTTCATCCCGCAAATCGACATGGTCCGCCAGCTCATCACGCTCGTAAACGATGTGCCGGTGCAACTCAACCTCCAGCAGGCCGACCCGCAACGCTTCAACTGGCCACGCGTTCAGCCGATCTTCGCCGAGCTCGGCTTTCAGAGGCTCCAGGAGCAACTGCCCGCGGGCGACACGTCCGATAGCGACAGCCAAACGCCGGTGCCGATCGCGGTTGCACCCGCCCACGATACGACGGCGGCCGCCCTCAGCGAGCCCGACGGCGGCACCTACACGCTGATCAACACCGAGCCCGCGCTGCGCGAACTCGCCGATACGCTCAGCCAACTGGACACCTTCGCGCTCGACACCGAAACCACCGGCCTGAACGCGATCGACTGCGACCTGGTCGGCCTGTCATTCGCCTGGGAGGTTGGCCGCGGCTGCTACGTGCCCGTGCGCAGCGTCTATGGCACCACGCTGCCGATCGAGCTGGTCCGCGACGTGCTCGGGCCGATATTGGCGAACGAGCACATCCGCAAGGTCGGTCAGAACATCAAGTATGACCTGCTCGTGCTCAGACAGGCCGGCTTCACCGTCGGCGGGCCGCTGTTTGACACTATGATCGCCGCCAGCCTGGCCGACCCCGGGGCGAGCTCCTATGGTCTCGACCGGCTGACCGCTCGGCTGCTCGGCCACCAGATGATCCCCATCACCGATCTGATCGGCACAGGCAAGCAGCAGTTACAGATCGACCAGGTCCCGCTGGAACAGGTCGCCGAGTACGCCAGCGAGGACGCCGACTACACCTGGCGGCTGTACGAGCTGTTCGCGCCCCGGCTGCGGTCGGCCGGCGTCGACGAGCTGTTCAACAACGTGGAAATGCCGCTGCTGCGCGTGCTGGTCGATATGGAAGCCGCCGGCATCAGCATCGACGTCGACTTTCTGCGCACTATGAACGACGAGCTGCGCACGCGGGCGGGGCAGATCGTCGACCAAGTGCACACAATCGTTGGCCACCCGTTCAATCTCGACTCGCCCAAGCAACTTTCGGAGGTGCTGTTCGACGAACTGGGTTGCCGCGTGGTCCGCCGAACGAAAACGACGCGCTCCACCGATGCCGACACGCTCGAAGTGCTCGGCCGCGAGACCGGCCAGCCGATCTTCAAGCTGCTGTTGGAGTATCGCGAGCTACAGAAGCTCCGCGGGACGTACACGGAGGCATTGCCGGCCCAGCTCAGCCAGCGCACCGGCCGCATTCATACGTCTTATCACCAGGCGGGCACGGTCACCGGGCGGCTGTCCAGCAGCGACCCGAACTTGCAGAACATCCCCGTCCGCACGGAGGCCGGCCGACAGATTCGCCGAGCGTTCGTCCCCGGCAGCGCAGCGGACACGCTCATTGTCGCTGACTATTCGCAGGTCGAGCTGCGCATCCTGGCGCATTATTCCGAGGACGAGGCTCTGATTGAGGCGTTTCGCGAAGATCAGGACATTCACGCCTTCGTGGCGGCCCAGGTCAACGACGTGCCGCTCGACAGCGTCACGCGCGAGATGCGCGGCCGGGCCAAGGCGGTCAATTTCGGCATCATCTACGGCCAGACGGCGTTCGGGCTGGCCCAGTCCACCGGCATGACGCGCACCGAGGCGCAGGGTTTCATCGACGCCTATTTCGCCCGCTATCCGCGCATCAGCGGGTTCATGCGGAGCTGTGTCGAGGGAGCCCGCAACACGGGCTGGGTGCGCACCATCCTCGGCCGGCGCCGGCCGATCGAGAACATCGCCTCGCGCAGCGCCGCCGTCCGCAACCAGGCCGAGCGCTTCGCCATCAACACCGTTGTCCAGGGCTCGGCCGCCGACCTGATCAAACTCGCGATGCTTCGGCTGCACGAGCGCATCACCGCCGACCGGCTCCCGCTGCGCATGCTGCTCCAGGTGCACGATGAGCTAGTATGCGAAGGTCCGGCCGCACAGGCTGACCGCTGGCGTGAGCTGCTCGCAGAAGTCATGAGCGGTGCGCTGGAACTGCGGGTACCGCTGAAGGTGGACGTCTCCTGCGGGGCAAATTGGCTGGAAGCCAAGTAGCCCACAGCCCCCGATACGTTGTCACGTTGTTACCTTGTCACGTTGTCACGCTATTACGCGAGCAGGCCGGCGAAGTTGTTCCGCCGGCCTGCTCGTTGTGTTCGTGGCTCTAGTGAGCCTGGTAATTATCTGACAGCGACTGTCTTAGAGCCCGTTGTTCGGGCAGCCACCCTCGACCAGACGCGCGACGAAGCCGTCGATGTCGTCGAAGTTAACGTTGCAGTCGTTGTTAATGTCGTTCTGCACCTTAAAGCTACACGGCGGGGTGCCGGTAAACATGGCTTCCCAGTTGGCTTCGGCGACGAGGGCGGCTACGAAGTAGTCGATGTCGTCGAAGTTCATGGAGCCGTCGCAGTTCGAGTCGCCGGCACACGGCGCGTCGAAGGCCGCGTCGATACCGTTGAAGGAACTGTAACCGTCGGTGTAGTAGCTCTCGCTGGAGCCATCGGTCCAGGTGTCGACGGTGGCAGTGTCCAGGCGATCGATCGAGTCGCCGCTGCTGCTGTGATATTGCGACAGGTACAGCCAGCCATCCTGGCCCAGAGCCAGCTCGCGGCCGCCGTTGCAACTCGTGCTCAGATCAACCTGGTTGTAGACGCTCCACGTTGACGGATCGACCACGGTCAGCCAGGTCGTGCTTTCCCCATCGTAGTTGGTCGCGATGCAGTAGATGTACGGCGAAACGTTCGGGTTGTACTCGACGTCCGTGAACTGGCCGCCGGCGACGTAGATCGTCAACTCAGCGGTCACGGCGAAGGTGCCGAGGGCCGGGTCAAACTCGACCGAGTGCAGCACGGTGCTGCCTGGGATGAACGCACTGTTGTACGTCAGGATGGTGTAGGTCGTTGGGGCATCACAGCCACAGCCGGCCTCGTACAGCCACGCTGTGCCCTGCGTACCGCCGGCATTGCTGATCGTGTTGCAGGTCCAGACGTTGCCGATCGCGGCGCCGCTGCCGGTGCCGACCGTGGTGGCCGGGCCGGAGTCGTACTCGAGCACGTGCAATTCACCCGGGTCAACGCCCCAGACCGCCACGTAGCGGTTATCGCAGCTCACCGACAGACCACTGGTGCGCGTGTCGGCAACGCCGCCGTCGTACGTCGCGTTGAAGCGGTAGAGCATTTCCCAGCGGTTGCTGCCGTCGGTCGCCATATTGAACAGCGTGCCGCCGTCATACTCTCCGAACGGATCATCGGTAGTGCCGTAGTCCAGCGCCAGCAGGTTGCCGCGGGCGTTGTGCAGCACACCCTTGAAGTTATCAAACTCCATCGCCTGGAGGTAGTACAACGCGGTCCAGGCACCAACCTGGTAGCCTTCGCGGATCTGCTTGGCGGTGTCGAACGGATCCGGGTCACTCAGGCCGTAGGCGATGTCGCCGCCTTCGACCGGCAGCGCGCAGACGTTATCGTCACAGGTCGTGCAGTCGCCCATGTAGCCGCCGCCCATGGCAACACAATCGGCCTCGCGCTCCTCGGTGCAGACACCCGCGACGCAGCAGATGCCGGTCGGGTCGCACGGGTTGCAGGGCTCGCACAGCGTGCCGTCACCCATGTACGTGCCGCTCAGGCTGATGCACTCGGCCTCGGTGTAGATCTCGCAGGTCGTCCCCAGGCAGCAGGCACCCTCTTCGGGGCAGTTGACGCTGGGGTCGATAATGCCGCCGACGCTGAGCGGCATAAGCTGGTAGGTGCTGCCATTCTGACTCAGAATACCCACGATGTCCACCGGGCCGGTGGGGATGGTGGTATTGGCCAGGGGGTGGGCGCCGGTGGGAATACGCACAACGCAACTGCCGGCGCCGTCGTCGACGTAGTAGTTCGCCGCGCTGGTTCCGCCGACGAAGGTATCGCCTCCGTCCTGGAACGTGGCGCAGTACAGCGTCACCAGCATGTTCTCGTAATCCTCACCATCATTGATATCAACCGTGTTCACCACGAGCGGCTCGGGCACGCCGGCGCCGGCAGTGATGATCTCGAAGCAGTCGAACGGCGCGGTGAGCTCGAACAGGCTGTTATATATGTCAGTGACGCCGCTGATCCGGATAATGTCGCCCGGCTCGCAGTGGTCGGTAATGGCTTCGATGTTCGCGTTCGTCCCATACAGCTCGATGCCGCCACCCAGCGACGAGTCGGCTTCCTGAACGAACAGGGTTGTGTAGCCGCTGTTGTTGACTGTGTCATCCTCGGAGGTAACGACCACGTCACACAGCACGACGCCTTCGTCATACCCAAGCGCCTTGGCTTCCTGAACCGTGATGCAGTCTTCGCAGGGGTCCGTGCAGGTCGTGCCCGCACCTTCCCAGGTGCCGTCGAGGCGGACGCACTCGGCCTCGGTCAGATCATCGATGCAGCTCGCCGCCCATGTACAGGCCCCCGTCGCCGGCTCACAGGGGCTCGGCGAACAGGTCGAGCCGGCACCCCAGAACACGCCGCTCATCGTGTCGCAGTCAGCTTCAGTCTCGGTCGTGCAGGTCGCACCGACGCAGCAGGCACCGGTGTCTTCATAAGGCGTGCAGCTACCCGTGAACGTGTGCGTCCCCGGATCGGTGACCGCCGCATGACCAGTTGCGTCGACGCCGTCCAGCGCGAGCTGGTTCACCGACCACTCGCCGATCGCGAAGGTCGCGCCCGCGGGCTGGTAGATGCTCGACAGACGATACGCGTAGCCGTCGTTGTAGCACCAGGCCGCAGAGTAGTCGCCACTGTCAGCGACACCGCCCACGACGCCGTAAATGTCGACCACTTCGGCCCCCGTACCGTCGGCCGCGTCACCGGAAAGCGCCGCGCCGTAGAACAGCACGATGACATCATTGCCATTGAAGTAGGAAGACTGACGCAGGTCGTCAGCGTCAAAGCCATAAACGTCGTAGAACGTGCTCACGCCGGGTACATCGGCGGCTTCAAAGGAAACCACCCAGGAGTCGCCCGCTGCCAACACGCCCGACAGAACCATGGCATCGTAGCCCATGGTGGTTGCGCCGTTGCTGACGGTACCGATGCTGTAGCTCGACAGGTCTATCGCGACGTCTGAAGTGTTGGTCAGCTCCACGAACTTCGGATAGCCACCCGTCAGGTCGCCATCGACAACCTCGCTGATGATCAGACAACGCTGCTGCGCGTTGGCCGTCATGCTCAGCGCTACCGCCGCCACCATGGCGACGCATGCATACTTCCAACCGGAGTTTCTCATGCTGTGCTTCCTCCTTGGGCTCGTCTCTCGCGAACCACCAACTAGAACCTGGACACGCTGCAAAATGGAAAACTGCTCGTGAAACCTACCCGCCGCCGGACCGCTCCAACGCCGGTTCACGAAAACTACTGGATTTACCCCCCTGGGGATCACGATACGCAAACGCCGACCGTTCTTGGCCGCGCTGATACCTTACGCTCTTCGCGAACTGTGCTGCGTCTGAGTTGCTCGCTTTCCGCCTCACGCAGAGCACTCGATCATGGCACACCGAAACTCGAAACGTCGTCTTCCCTCACCGAGAAGGTCAAACTTTACCCCCCAAGTGCGAGGAAATCGTTAATACTGTAACTATTTTTGCTTTCCGCCCCGCGATTCGCTCCGCCCGCGGGCGACCCTCGGTCATTCGCCGGCGAAATCCACCGACCCAGGCGGACGCACCGGCGTTGTCGGCATCGTCGTCGCCAACCGCGCCCCTGATTCCAGCGAAATCAAATACTCCTCCGGTGCCGAGTTATCCAGACGTTCGAGCGTCCACGCCTCCTCCGCTCGAAAGGGCCCCACCGCCAGCCGTCGAAGATCCATAACACAACCACCCAAACCAAGTTGCGCGCCCAGATCACGTGCCAGGGCCCGCACGTACGTCCCCCGGCCACACGCAACCGTCAGCTCAACCTCGGGCCACTCGTACCGGTGCAGCTCGATCCAGTACACCTGCACCGTGCGTGCTGCCAACGCCGGTGCCTGACCTGCCCGCGCCAGCTTGTACGCTGCCCGTCCGCCGACCTTCAGCGCGCTGATC
The DNA here is from genome assembly GCA_963666925.2 of Phycisphaerae bacterium. Taxonomy (GTDB): domain Bacteria; phylum Planctomycetota; class Phycisphaerae; order UBA1845; family Fen-1342; genus JANQFV01. The sequence goes on from CAXXTC010000009.1 coordinate 346,475, forward strand.
GTCGGCGGCACCTGCTCAATCGCGCCGGTCAGCCCCGCCAACGCCACCTGAACCTGCTCCAACGCCGGGACTCGATCGCAGGGGACGGGCTGCAATGGCGAGTCGGCATCAAGCGACTCACTGGTGACATCCAGCCGCGCAGTCGTCCGATAAACCTTCGGATGATCCATCAGCCGCTCGACCAGTTTCGTCCCCCGCCCCAGGCACAGCAGCAGCACCCCGCTCGCGCCCGGGTCCAGCGTACCCGCGTGCCCGCTCTTCCGCTGACCAGTCAGCTTCCGCACCCGGTACAACGCCTTGGCGCTGGTCAGCCCCGTCGGCTTGTCCAGGTTGATAATCCCTTCCAGCCCTGCCAATCCAAACCCTCCAGCCCGACCACGCTGGGCCGATCTTACGCAAGCTCCTCAGCAACACGCACTTGCTTCTCCGTGACCGCCACGCCTATCCTACTGCCCAGATGCCGAACGTACAGGAGTGTGCATGAGCGATTCCATCTCAGCCCGACGTGTCGCTCGCGCGACGACCACGATACTCCTGGCCGCGTTGCTGTTGTGGCCGGCCGCGGGCTGTGTCCGCAACTCCAGCAGCACCAGTAACGGGCCCAGCGATCAGACCGCGGGCACGACCGTTGCCGCCGACACATCCGACGGGGTTGCCCGTGCCAGCGACGCCGACCGCGATTACCCGCTCGGCACGCTGCCCACCACCACGGTCCAGATCAAGGACCACACCTTCCGTGTCTGGCTGGCCCAGGAGTTCGACGAAAGTCGGTCGGGAGTTCTCTCCGAGGGCCTCATGTACGTCCGCCCCGACGAGATCGAATCCGACCAGGGCATGCTCTTTGTCTTTTCCGACGAACGCGTCCGCGGCTTCTGGATGCTCAACACCCAGACCCCGCTGGATATCGCCTACGCCCGCATGAACGGCACCATCGTCCGCATCGCCCAGATGGACCCGCTGACCATCACCACCCACAGCTCGATTGAGCCGGCGATGTTTGCTCTCGAAGTACCCCAAGGGACGTTCGATCAACTCGGCATAGTCGCCGGCGACCAGATCGAAATCCCCGCCGAAGCCGTCCAAACCACCTCGCCCTGACGCACACCGAGGTGCTACTGCTCTTGAGCAGTGCATTCCCCCTGGGGGCCATGTTTGCCCGTGCAAAACGTGACGACGCAGCTCCCCAATCAGAACCCCCGCTGCGAATCCAGCAGGATGCAGATCGGCCCGTCGTTGACCGACTCGACCAGCATGTGTTCGGCAAACCGGCCCGTCTCCACCGTCAGATGCAGCGCACGCAGCTCCTCGACGAGTTGATCGATCAGTGGCCGGGCCACGTCGCCGGATGCGGACGAGTCGAACGATGGCCGCCGGCCCTTGCGGGCGTCGGCCTGCACCGTGAACGCGCTGACCACCAGCACCGCGCCGTCGGCGTCGATCACCGACAGGTTCAGTTTCCCCTGCGAATCCGGAAATATTCGCAGGTTCGCCACTTTCTGGGCGATGTAGCGGACGTCGTCGGCCGTGTCGTCCGGCGCCGCGGCCGCATAGACCAGCAACCCGGCTGCGATTGCCCCCGCCGTTTCATCACCGACCGTCACCTGCGCCCGGCTGACTCGTTGCACTACCGCTCTCACAAGCCATTCTCCAATCGGGTCCGAGTATTCGCGTCATGAATTCATCTGCCAGCGGTGCAGAGCGTGGTTCGCGTTCCATCCACTCGACCAGCGCCGGCACGCCGACTGGATCGCCTGCCAGTGCCAGAATGCGCCCCGCGGCCATACGCACGTCAGCCAGCTCATCGCTGAGCATCCGCACCAGTCGCGCCCGACCAGGGCGGACGGCCTGGTCGATTTCAGTCGGGCTCAGCGGGTGCGGGGCCGGCATCCGGGCTGCGTCGGTCCACGACAGCTCGTTGAGCACGTCCAGGCGGGTGCGTACGGCCGGCCAGTTAGGCCGCTCCCGGTAGACCAGTTGGTCGACTCTGACCCGGGTCGTCCAGCGACGTTCCAGCGTAGCCGAGACCAGCCAGCGCCAACAGTCGTAGTCCGGCGGAATCGGCCAGTCGGCCACCGGCGGCGCGGCGTTGTTCGGGTCGCGGACCGGGCCGTGTTGCGTCACCCAGGTGTAGCAGCGGACCGCCGCCGTGCGGTGCTGCATTTTTTCCTCCATGCTGGCCGAGTTGAACCAGTCCGTGAAGATGGCGAGCCGCGGGACGCTGTCGGCAACCAGCGCACAGCCGCCAAAACCATCAGCCAGCATCTCCAGGCCGGCGGCCACCAGGCGCGGGTCGTCGTCCTGAACGAAACAGTTTAGTATTCGCGCCTGTTCGCTGTCCGAGATTTCGCTCGCCATGAGCCAATCAAACATCTCTTCGCAAGCGTCGGCGACGTTGCGGGCGTGTGTGATGCGCCAGCGCAGGTCGGACAATCCGCCTCCACGCCCCGGCAACAGTCGCAGTACGACAATGCCGCTCAGCACCACGAACAGCGTAAGCAGCCCTAACAGTATGCGTGCGGCCGATCGTTTCACGCCCGCATGATAGTCCGCCACGCCACGCGGAGACAGCTTCGCCATGTGTGCCGCCGGCGGTGGGGGGGTACGTTTGCCGGCTCGGCGTGCTCTCCGCACCCGCCTCCGCAGGCCGTTTTGCATGGTGCACAAGCTTGGGCTGGCCCGCCGCGTTCGCTAAACTGGAGAGTGCAACCTGGGTCGCCCTTGCCGCCGACCCACCTGTCACTTACCCAGCGAGGTGCCCGCGATGTCCGAGTTCGATCCCATTGTATCCCTGGCCAACATGCGCCATGAGTTTGGCGAGCACGGCGGCGTCAACATGTCCGTCGAAGCCAGCACCACCTTCACCGTACTCAAGGCCGACACCATGCCGCAGATCTTCGGCGGCCAGCTTGGACCCGACCAGGGCGGTTGCTTCCTCTATGGCCGCCACTTTAACCCGACCGTCTACGTGCTCGGCCGCGAACTCGCCGCGCTCGAGGGAACCGCAGCCGGCTACTGCACGGCCTCGGGCATGTCCGCCATCTCCTGCGCCGTCATGCAACTCTGCGGCCAGGGCGATCATGTCGTCGCCGGCAACACGCTTTATGGCGGAACCTTCGCGCTGTTGAACGAATACCTGCCCGCGAAGATGGGTATTAACGTCAACTTCGTCGACGTGAATGATCTCGACGCCGTCGCTGCCGCCTTCACCGACCGCACCCGCGCGCTCTACGTCGAGACCATCGCCAACCCCACCCTCGCGGTCTCCGACATCCCCCGGCTGGCCGAGATCGCCCACCAGCGCGGCGCCAAGCTCGTCGTCGACAACACCTTCTCGCCGCTCGTAGTCTCACCCGCCCAGCTCGGCGCCGACGTTGTCGTCTACAGCCTCACCAAGTTCATCAACGGAACTTCCGATTACATCGCCGGCGCGATTTGCGGCTCCGAAGAATACGTCGGCAGCCTCATGGATCTGCACACCGGCTCGGTGATGCTGCTCGGCCCCACCATGGACCCGCAGACCGCGTTCAACATCAGCCTCCGCCTGCCCCACCTCGGCCTACGCATGGTCGAGCACAGCCGCCGGGCGCTCATCTTCGCCGAACGCATGGCCGAACTGAACGTACCCGTCAACTACCCCGGCCTGCCGTCCCATCCGCACCACGAAACGCTCAAACGCATCCGCAATGAGACCTACGGCTACGGCGGCATCCTCGGCATCGACCTCGGCGACGTGCGCCGCGCCTATGAGTTCATGGAGATCCTCCAGAACAAGGACCGCTTCGGGTACATCGCCGTCAGCCTCGGCTACTTCGATACCCTGATGTCCTGCTCCGGGTCGTCGACGTCCAGCGAGCTGTCCGATGCCGATCGCGAGCGGGCCGGCATCTCGCCCGGTTACGTACGCATGTCCATCGGCTACACTGGCACAATCGAACAACGCTGGGAGCAGCTTCACGACGCCCTCCGGGCACTCAAACTGGCCTAGGTGTACGATCGCTTTGACACTTCCGCGCCAGGCTCCCTACAATCACGAACCGCGCGGGTGACCAACCCGGTCACATACCGGCGGCCTCGGCAGTGCCAGATGGAAGCGACGCTCGGACAACTCTGCGACACCCTCCGCCAGCACGGGATGAAGCCCGAGCTGCGCGGCGACCCCAATTGCAAGGTGAGCCAGGTCGCCACGCTAGAGGAGGCCGTCGCGGGCGACGTGTCGTTTCTGTCTAACCCCAAGTATGAAAAGATGTTGCGCGAGACCAGCGCGTCCGCCGTCGTGGCCCGCGCCGATATCACCGCTCCTGATCATCTCAATATCATCCAGGTCGAAGATCCCTACGCCGCCATCACCGCGCTGATCGTTGCCCTCCACGGCTATCGCCAGCACCGCCGCATCGCGCCCGACAAGTCGTGCTCCGCGATCCACGAAACTGCGACAATCGGCGAAAACGCCACCATCCATCCCGGGGTGACCATCGCCGAAGACGTCGTCATCGGCCGCAATGCCGTCATCTATCCCGGCTGCTACGTCGGGCCCGGCTGTCGTGTCGGCGACAACCTGCTGCTATATCCCAACGTCGTCCTCTACGACCACACCATCGTCGGCGATCGCGTCACCATCCACGCCAACACCGTCGTCGGCGAAGATGGCCTCGGCTACGCCCCCGTCAATGACCAGTGGGTCAAGATCCCCCAGATCGGCCACGTCGAAATCGAGGACGACGTTGAGATCGGCGCCAATTGCTCCATCGACCGCGCCACGCTCGGCAAAACCGTCATCGGCCGCGGATCAAAGCTCAGCAACCTCATCGCCGTCGGCCACGGCACCCACATCGGCCAGCACTGTATGCTTGTTGCCCAGGTGGGGCTGGCCGGCTCGGTCAACGTCGGCAATCACGTCACCATGGCCGGCCAGGTCGGCGTCGTCGGCCACATTCGCGTGGGTGATCATGCCACGCTCGGCGCCAAGGCCGGCGTAATCAACAACGTCCCCGACCACGGCACCTATCTCGGCCAGCCGGCGATCCCCATCAACGAGATGAAACGCCGCGTGGTGCACATCAGTCGCCTGCCCGAGCTCCAGAAAAAGGTCAAAAATCTCGAAGCCGAGCTGACCGACCTCAAAAAGCGCCTCGCCGCCCCGCAAGAGCCCGCCACCCGAGACTGACCCACCCGATCCTCCCACCTTCGGGGGGCGCACCACTGGCCAGCCGCCCGTCGATTTGCGATTATGCCCGCGTGAGTATTGCCCCAGCCACCACCAACGCACACGACCACACCCCGCTCGGCCTGATTGCCGGCGAAGGCGAGTTCCCCAAGCTCGTCGCCCGCGGCGCCCGCCGGGCCGGCCGACCGGTCGTCGTCGTCGCCCTGCGTGGCTGTGCTGACCCCGACTTGCGTGACCTGGCCGACCGTTTCGTCTGGCGCGGCATAGTCCAGCTCGGCCGCTGGATCCGCGCCTTCAAACGGGCCGGCTGTCGCGAGGTCATCATGGCCGGCCGGGTCCGCAAATCGCGCATGTTTGCCGCCCCACGCTGGCTCCAATGGCTACAATACCTCCCCGACTGGACCAGCGTTCGTGTGTGGTACTTTCACGCGCGCGACAAGCGTAATGATGCCCTGCTCGGCGCCGTCGCCGACGTCATGCAGCAGCGAGGACTCACCTTGGTCGACTCGACGCGTTACTGCCCCGAAGCGCTCGCCCCTGCCGGCACGCTGACGCCCTTCGAACCATCCGCCGGCGTGCTGGGTGACATCGATTTCGCCTGGCCGCTGGCGCGCGAGATCGCCGGCCTCGACATCGGCCAGTCCGTCGCCGTCAAAGAGCGCGAAATTATCGCGGTCGAGGCGATTGAGGGCACCGACCAGCTCATCGAACGCGCCGGCCGGCTCTGCCCGCAAGGCGGCTGGACGCTGGTCAAGGTGGCCAAGCCCGAGCAGGACATGCGCTTCGACGTGCCAACCATCGGCCCCCAGACGATCGAAAACCTGCACCGCGCCAAGGCCGCCGCCCTGGTCGTAGAGGCCGGCAAAACGCTAGTCATCGAGCGTGAAAAGTTGCTCGATCTTGCCCAGCGCTACCGCATTGCTATACTGGGACGGACATCTTCTTAGGGTCTTGGGCGGTGATTCATGTAACTTGCCTCGCTGGCATGGCCAGATGTGGTTTATGACCGGCGGCGAGGGGAGCGGCGCAGTGGAGAACTTGGCCATCCAGTTGCGCGACCTGTTGCGGGTCGTGGTGCCGGGTATCGTGGGTACCCTGTTCCTATACTGGGACGCGCGTTTGCTCATGATACCTATACCATCTGTGGTTGAGGACAAGCTGCTTTTCGGCAGCATCGCGCTGCTGATCGGTCTGGCCGGGATGTCGTTGCAGATGCACGCCAACCTGCCACCCTGGCGTTCTCACTGGAAGGCCAGCATGGGAAAGATCGCCAGTGAACTTGCCGAGATAACTGACGATTCTCAACTGCGCAGCGAGAGAAACGCCAAGAATATCTACAAGACCTGGGTGGATATGGTCTGTCCCAACAGGGTGAAGGGTGACCTGCACTATAAGACCGGCGCGTTCTTCATGTGCGTGGAACTCGCCGTTTTCAGCCTCCTGGCCGCGCTGCCACTACTGGGGGTGTTGGTGGAGTTGGCGATTGATGCGGTTCGGATCAATGTGGACATTTTGACAGGATCGACGTGCCAATGGGCGGCTTTGAGTTTTTTCGTGTTGGTCGGGCTGAGTAGCTCCTTCTACGCGTACTCCTTCAAGATACTTGCCAGCTTGGAAGCCAAGAACCTCGTCATCATGAATCTCCCCGACAGTCGCGTTCAACTCGCGCAGGTGGCGGAGGGGGCGTACCGAGCCGGGCGTGTGGTCACCGAGCCAGCCGAGATGCAGCGCGTTGTCAAACAGGCCGTCGCGAAGGTCCGCCCTTTAGACGTGCATACGGTTAGCTCAATATCCCTGATCGATCGCGTCGAACAATACGATCTCCGCACCGATATTCCGGTCCGGATTGGTCACGTTACCGTCCATGCTGCGACGCTCGAAGCTGCTCGGAAGATCAACGGCCAGGACAACCTGTATGACGGACCCACTCAGCGCATCATTCAATCCCAATTGCGCGATACATGGGCCGAACGGCTGGGTGTTAGGAAGATACGCTTGCAGGTTGTGCCGGACAGGGAATTGGGCCAGGTGACCTGGCCGCCGTCGCGAAAGAAACCCATCGAACCAGTGCCGCTGGCCAGGGCCATTGAGCTTGGCATCATCCGAGACAACGGCGCCGTCGCCGAATGCTGTCGCGAACTTGACCTCAAGCACATCCTGCTTCGCAACGGCCAGGTTGTCGGCCCCAGTCCCGGCCTGCGTGATGTTCTGCGCGCCGTTCTCCGACGCCTGCGACACGGCGAAGTCGTTTTTGACCCTTTTGCCGGAACCTACCTCACTGCGGCCGTCTGCGAGCGGTTCAACCCGCAGTTCGAGGCACAATGCAACGATCGCTTCCAGCCTGATGGTACTCTGAAGAGATATGATGCGTTCAAGCAGGTTCCCAATACCAAGTTTGGGGCGGTGGTACTGGATCCCCTCTACGAGGACTTGTTCCTCTACCTGAACAAATGCCTGCCGAAGCTCAAATACACCTACCTCATCGTCCAGGCCGGCGATGTATCCGACGTCACCTGGACGAACCACGTGGCCGCGTCGCTCGACCGGGTAGCCACACGCGTTCAGGATGCCGATATCCCCGACGGCACGCGCTACGGCAGCCTGATATACGTCTATCATCGGGACGGCTCTCACTGACGACGGCGCCCGGCTGCCTCGGGTGAGAGGCTTCGCGACGATCCCATTACGCCGTTCGCCCGCTCCGGGTGATTGCTCGCCGGCCTCCGGCGCGTAAAATCCCTGTGCCGATTCGTAGCGGATTGTCGATCGGCTGGAGACCAACATGAAATATCAAATCAGCCGCGAACACATCTGGGTCGGGCTCATTCCGGATCGCCCCGGAGCGCTGGCCGCCAAGCTCCGCGCCCTAACCGACCAGCATGTCAACCTCGAAATGATCATCAGCCGCCGCGACAAGCACGGCAACGCCCTGATGTACATCTCCCCCCTGCGATCGCAGGAGGAGATTCACATCGCCGATGCGGCCGGCCTGGCCATCTCCGAGTCGATCCGCAACATGCGCATCGAGGGCCCCAATCGCCCCGGCCTCGGCGCCCTGGTCACAACCGCCCTCGAAGAAGCCCACATCAACATGCGTGGCTTCTCGGCGGCCGCCCTGGGCGAACGCGCCGTCATCAACATCGCTTTCGGCAGCGACGATGACGAGGAGCGCGCCCGCGTAGTGCTCGACAAGCTGCTCAACACGGACTGATCGCGGCGACGCCGAAGATTCCACCCGGGTGCGGTTACGGACAGGTGCCTGACCATTGTCGCCCCGGCCAGCGCCGGATACATTAGGCATTGCACCGACACCAGCCAGGAGGGCCCGTCATGGAATTCAGCATCACCAAGGAGCACGTCTGGGTCGCGGCCGTCCCCGATCGCCCCGGCGGATTGGCCGAAAAGCTGCGCGAGTTGCGCGACACCGGGCTCAATCTCGAGCTCATCGTCGGCCAGCGCGACCTCCCCGGCCGGGCTCTGCTGACCATCTCCCCGCTTCGCTCGACCAAGGACATCAAGACCGTCGAGGATCTCGGCTTCTCACGCGAGAACAGCATGCGCACCATCCGCGTCGTCGGCCCCAACCTGCCCGGCCTCGGGGCCGCCATCACCGCCTGCCTGGCCAACGCGGACATCAACATCCGCGGCTTCACGGCCGCCGTGCTGAGCGACAACCACGTCACAAACATTGCCTTCGACCACAACGAAGACGCCGACCAGGCGGCCGGTTGGCGTCACGCCGGGCGTGATACGCAGGCCGACACAACGTGCGCGTCCTAGGAACAGGAAGACGCCCTCTCCCGGCTGTGAGTTCGCCAGGCGGCCGGTTGGCGTCACGCCGGGCCGTGATACGCAGGCCGACACATCACGTGCGCTGTGCGCTGTAGGAACAGGCTCTAGTCTGAGACGTACAACGTTCGCGGTGCCGGCGGTTTTTGATTGACAGCCGGAATTCGGAGTTTGTAAAATCCAGTAACAATCGGGGGTGTCGGCTGGGGCGCAATTTGGCCGGCGAGTGTTCCTAGCTGTCGCCGCGGGGCAAGCGGGGATCCCTCCGACGACGACATGTCTGTCACATAACCTGTATCCGGGGTTGTGTTGTGACGAAACAAGTTTGCTACTGGGTAACCGGTCGCCGCTGGCGCTCAGCGACTGGTGTGGGCTTTGCCGGCGTCGCTTGGGGCAATTGCGAGGAGATTGTCATGTTCGATGGTAACTCAGCGAAGTTCATTGTTGGTTTGAGCCTGTTGATTCTTGGAACAAGCGGTGTCGCCGCTGACGTGCGGCTGGGATGCGGGATCGACGTGAGGTGGGAATTGGGGCCGCCGAACATCGTCGGCATAGCCGGGATGCGGCTCGTTCCGCCATCAGCGCTTGACCGACATTGTCGGTATTGCGGGCTGGACCATGGTCCGTGTGGAACCTGGCCCTGCGATTCCAACGGGACTGATGGATCCATTGTCGCGTGGGGGTTTACTGGCGAGATGCTTGGTAACTTGCCCGAGCCGAATGCCGGTTTCGTTCAGGTAGCGGCCGGCATCCATCACTGTCTGGCACTGCGGGCAGATGGCACAGTCGTAGCTTGGTGCAGTGGCACAGTTAGCGGTTAGCGGGTACGGCGAGTGTGATGTACCGGAGCCGAACAGTGACTTCGTCGTCGTTTCTACGACCTACCCGTTCAGCCTCGGGCTGAAACAGGACGGTTCCGTAGTCGCCTGGGGTGATAATTCCTACGGTCAGTGCAGCGTGCCCGAACCCAACGGCGATTTCGTCGCAGTTTCCGCCGGCTACTACCATAGCATGGCTCTCAAGTCGGACGGTTCCATCGTTGCCTGGGGTCGGAATAACTTCGGCCAGTGCGATGTGCCCGCGCCGAACACTGGTTTCGTCGCGATTGCAGCGGGGCACACGCACAGCCTGGGATTGAAGGAAGACGGTTCTGTAGTAGCCTGGGGTGAACAGACGTTCGGTGCCTGCGACGTGCCAGAACCAAACAGTGACTTCGTTGCTATCGCGGCCGGGGAATGGCGCAGCCTGGCACTGCGGGAAGATGGCACTGTTGTGCAATGGGGCAATTCTCTGGGCGCTGAGCCACCCGCTGGTGAGTTCATTGCCATTGCCTGCGGGGCGTCCTGCGACCTCGCCCTGCGGCCGGACGGTACGGTGGAACTCTGGGGGCACATCGACAGCCCGGAGCACAACGTTCCGCTCCCTAACAACCACTTCGCCGCCGTGTCGGTCAGCCACTCTTACTATCTCGGCATACGGAAGGACGGCACGTTGACCGCTTGGGGGCCGGACGATTCGCCGTCGGTGAACACGGGTTTTGTCGATGTATCTTCCAGCTATAACCATCATCTTGGCCTGCTGGCCGACGGCTCGATCGTGGCGTGGGGTGACAATGATTGGGGGCAGTGTGATGTGCCGGGGCCGAATACGGGTTTCATCGCGGTCGCGGCCGGATACGTGCACAGCCTGGGCTTAAAGGAAGATGGATCGATTGTAGCATGGGGGTCCCATGAAACGGGGCGCTGCGACGTGCCGGAGCCGAACACCGGGTACGTCGGCATTGCGGCCGGCGGAATGCACAGCCTGGCGTTGCGGGAGGATGGCTGGATCATTCCGTTCGGCAACAATGGATGGGGACAGTGTGACATCCCCTGGCAGTACACCGATTTCGTGGACGTGGCCGCGGGTGGCTGGCACAGCATGGGGTTGCGGGCGAACGGCTCGATCTACGTGTGGGGACGTGAGGATTATGGGATCTGCGACGTGCCGGAGCCAAACAGCGACTTCGTCGGCATAGCCAGCATGCGGCTCGGCTGCATCGGGATCAAGGCGAACGGGTCGGCGGTCGTTTGGGGGTATGACCTCGGGGGACAGTGCAACGTGCTGGAGCCGAACACCGGCTACGTCGCTGCGGCGGGATCGTACGATACGGTGATAGCGTTAAAAGCCGACCCCGGCGACCTCGATTGCAACGGCGTCGTCAACGTTGACGACATCACGCCGTTTGTCGAAGCGCTGGTGATGGAACCCTTGCCGTGGAACCTGGCCCACCGCGGCTGCTACTGGCTCAACGCCGACTGCGATTCCAACGGGACAGTGAACTTCGATGACATCACGCCGTTTGTGGAGTTGATTGTGGGACAGTAGCTGATTGCAGTAGAACCTATCGCAAAACTGTGGCACTGGTTTGTAACCAGTGGGAAGCACCGGTTGAAGACCGGTGCCGCAAGGGTTCTGAGATAACTTCTAGACAGTATTCTCGGGTAACGCGGTGGGCGGGACAGCGATTCGCGTTCGTTATCCGCACACGCCGGATTTTACCTGACAAAAATCGCCAGATTCCGCCAGAATCCGCCAGCCAGCGCCAATCTCGACCCCGACCACCCATTCCGGCTTGATTCGGCCGATTCGTCAGGTACGATGTTCTTTGTGCGACCTGAGATTCGCACGGGAAAGAAGCGTCCCAGATCCCTGACGTGTTGTACGAGCGATCAGTCGGACCAGGACGGTGCACGGGCATCGCCGCGGGACACCCGACCACCGACCAACCAGCAGGTGGAGGCAACGAGGATGGCTCGATCATCGCAACTATTGTTGGTCGCGACGTTTACGATCGCGACCCTGGCGGGGGTGAACACAACCCAGGCCCAGTGGAATCCCTCCAACGGGCAGTGGGGCAAAGATGATTCAACCGACATCCGCATCATGACCTGGAACGTCAAGGACGCCATCTGCCGAACCAACCCCAAGCAGGAGGGCGTTAACAACTGGTGCGCCGTCGCCCGCATCATCGCCGCCATGAAGCCCGACATCCTGATTCTCCAGGAGTGCGGCGACAACAACGGCAACGGCACCGGTAGCAACTCCGACTCGGCCTATCAACTCGGCCAGGTCGTCAACATGCTCTTCGCCGGCGGCTACGACTTCTACCTCAGCGCAACCGTCACCTCATACGTCCAGGCCTACGACGCCGACGTCGACCTGCCATACGTTTTCGTCAGCAGCGAAACCGACGGCTATAACCGCAACGTCATCGTCAGCCGGTTTCCCTTCGCCGATCTCAACGGCGACTCCACCAGCCAACGTTCCGATATCTACACCATTCAGGCGGATGAGTACGCCCCCGGCGGCGACGGCGGGATCCGCGGCTTCATGTTCGCCGAAATCGACCTCCCCGACGAAACCTATGCCGGAGATATCGTTATCGGCAACGCCCACCTCAAGTCCGGCTCCGGCTCCAGCGACATCGCGCAGCGACACTACGCCGCCCGGAACGTCGCCTACTTCATCGACTACTTCTACAACGGCGCCGGCACCGGTACCCCCGACCCAAACAACAAAATTTCCGACAGCCCCTCGGCCACCAGCATCCTCGGCGACGACACGGCGATTGTCGTCGGCGGCGACTGGAACGAGGACGAAGCCACCAACGGACGCAAGGGGCCAGCCGAGTGGATCACCCTGGCCGAATACTCCGGCGGCAGCGACGGCACCGACCGCGATCGTTCCGACATGACCTACGACGATGCCCGTGAGCCCCACAGCAACGTGCGCTACACTCTGAGCAACACCAAGTTCGACTATCTCGCCTGGCAGGACAGCATCGTGACGCTGCGGCGGGATTTCATTTTCGACTCGACCCGGCTTGCGTCGGCGTCGAGCTGGTACCCGGACGAGGTGCTGTGGGGTGGCTCGACCAGCACGATCAGCGACTACGCCTCCGATCACTGCCCGGTGATCATTGATCTGATCGCGCCGATGCCGTCGTTTGAGATGGCCGACCTGAACTGCGACGGTGCGGTGAACTTCAACGACATCGACCCATTCGTGGCGGCCCTGATCAGCGAGAGCACTTACTACGCCGACTATCCCGATTGCGACTTCTGGTTGGCGGACATCAACGACAGTGGGGTGGTGAACTTCGAGGATATCGACCCGTTCGTTGAGTGCCTGGTCAGCGGCGGTTGCCCGTAACGGGCTGATCGGAACCAAAACCAGACGAATAGCATGGCGGGCGGGCGTCAGTGACGTCTCGTCCGCTTTCAGTTGGGGGCGGAACGGGGGTATCATGCTACGCTGATATGCAGACCGAAGTAACCGGCAACAACGTGGTGTGCGCCCGCGGCGTGACGAAGCGTTTCGACGAGCTGGTGGCCGTCGATAACGTCGATTTCACGCTGGCGCGCAATGAGTGCGTTGGTTTTCTCGGCCCGAACGGGGCCGGCAAGACCACGTTGATGCGCATGATCTACAGCGCCATCCACACCAGCGGCGGCGAGCTGACGGTGTTTGGGCTCAGGCCGATGCAGTGCCGAAAGCAGATCAACGCGCAGATCGGCGTCGTCTTTCAGGAGAACAATCTGGACGAGGAGCTGAGCGCGGCCGCCAGCCTTCAGGTGCATGCGCTGTACTGCGGGCTGGATCAGCGAACGGCGCGGCGGCGCACTGCGGCGCTGCTCGAATGGCTGGGGTTGGGCAGCAAGGCTGACAGCCCGATTCGGGCGTTGTCGGGCGGGATGGTCCGGCGGTTGATGATTGCGCGGGCGTTGGTGAACAGCCCGCGGCTGCTGATTCTCGATGAGCCGACTACCGGGCTGGACCCGCAAGTGCGACATACCATCTGGGCCGTGCTGCGTGAGCTGAAGCGGCAGGGGCTGACGATTTTGCTTACGACGCACTACATGGAGGAGGCGCAGCAGCTCAGCGACCGCGTGATGGTCATGGACAAGGGTCGGATCATGCTCCGGGGCGAGCCGAACGAACTGATCGAGCAGCACCTGGAGCGTTACGTGTTGCAGGCGGCGGGTCTGGAGGCGTTGCCGGCGCTGGCGGCGGGCGTGCGTCACGAACGGGCGGGCGATGCGGACTATTTTTATGCCGAGGATGAGCAGCCGTTACGGGAGTTGTACGATCGGCTGCCGCGCAGGAACCTGATGTTGCGGCACGCGAACCTGGAAGATGTGTTTTTGAAGTTTACCGGGCGAGGTTTGGCGGAATGAGGACGCGGAACGAGGTCGAGGGCGTGGGCCGGGAGTCGGCGGCGGGCAGCGCGGCCGGCGGTGTGGTCGGTTCGGAGGAAGCGCTGGCCGTTCTGCGGGAGCCGGTGAAACTGCGCACGGGTTTGTTCTGGAGCCTGTATGGGGTTTGGTATCGGCACGCGCGGGTTTATTGCCGGACGCTGATTGCCAACGCGACGCCGCCGATCCTGGAGCCGGTGTTTTTCTTTACGGCCGTCGCGATTGGACTGGGCAGTCACCTGCCGGAGGCCAGCTTTGACGGGCTGGCGTATCCGGTGTTCGTCGCCAGCGGGCTGGTGGCGAGCTCGGCGATGTTCACGGCCGTGTTCGAGACGACGTTCGGGACGTTCGTGCGGCTGGTATTTCAGAAGACATATGACGCGCTGCTGGGTACGCACCTGCGGGTGCGTGAGATGTTCATCGGCGAGATGCTGTTTGCGGCGAGCAAGGGGCTGGTCTTTTCGGCGGTGGTGCTGCTGGTGACGGTGGCGTTCGGCGTGCGTGGGAGCTGGTGGTGTCTGCTGACGCCGGTGGTGGGCATGGTGACGGCGTACATGTTTGCCGCGGTGGGTCTGATCGTGACCAGCTACGTGAAGATGATCAACAACTTCGCGTTCTTCACGTCGGGTGTGATTACGCCGATGTTTTTCTTCTCCGGGACGTTCTTCCCGATCCGCGGGCATCATCCGCTGCTGGATGTGGTTTCGAGCCTGGTACCGCTAACGCCGGCGATCGAGCTGTCGCGGGCATGTTTCAAGGCGGAATTCACGCTGTCAACGTTGGTGCACCTGGGGATACTGGTGGTGTACCTGGTGGCCGCACACGTGTTCGCGCTGCACCGGATGCGCAAACGCGTGCTGTGCTAACGCACCTTCTCGTAAGTTCCACATCATAAGTGGAGCGGGCGTCCAGCCCGCCATTTTCATGCGGCAATCGAAGCATGGCGGGCGAGACGCCCGCCCCACCTCTCATAAGATGCAAACAGCTTAAGAAACTACTGCACTAACGCGGTCTACAGGCTGAGGCAGCGTTCGTTCCCACGCCGTACTGCCGGGCGGGATGGGGCCCCCCTCTGGGGATTGCACTGCCGACACGGCAGTGGCCCAGGGTAACGTGATGGGGCTCGCGTAGGTGGTGTCGATTCGTGGTCGCGCCCTACTGTACGTCGATCGGACCTGCCAGTATGCTCTAGCGCTAGACGGAATCCCGTCAGAGCAGGCGACCGGGTCGCGGTCCCCGGCGTCAGGCGAATCGAGACGGTGACGGAGTGGCGGCGTCACCGTATTCAGCGGAGGTAAACGCGATGCCGCTGTCCGAAAAGGGCGCGCGCACAGGCATGCTGTTCATCATCGCGCTGTCATTCTGCGCTGTTGGCGCTGCCAAGCCACCTGATTATCCCCAAACGCGCGAGCTGCTGCGGGTTGAGAATATGCACGGAGTCTCGATCAGCGATCCGTTTCATTGGCTGGAAGATTCGGCCGACGAGGCGGTGCGGACGTGGGTGGCCGATGAGAACGCGCTCACGCGGCATACGCTGGACCAGTTCACCACGTGTCGGGAGTGGCTCCGGCAGCGGTACCAGCAGCTCTATTCGGCGAATGTCGCCAGCGCGCCACGCGTCTATGGCGACGATTTGTTCTATCGCCGGCGGACGGGCTTGCAGGACCACGCGGTGCTGTATGTACGTCACGGCGGGCTCGATCAGCCGGCGCAGGTGGTGTTTGACCCGAACGAGTTGAGCGAGAACGGCACGGTGGCGCTGGATTGGTGGTATCCGTCGGGCGACGGGAAGCTGGTGGCCTACGGAACCTCGCCGGGCGGATCGGAGATGAGCACGTTGCGGGTACGGGACGTGGCTCGTGGCGTCGATCTGGATCTGGCGATTCCGAACACGGCTCATGCGGCCGTCTCGTGGGACCCGGACGGCGGTGGTTTTACGTATACGCGTTATCCGCAAGCGGGGAGCGTGTCGCCGGGAGATGAGCATTATTATCGCCACGTGTACTACCACGAGTTGGGTACGTCGTGGGAGGCGGATCAGCGTCTGTGGGGGGCGGGTCAGGCGAAGGATCTGTGGCCGGTGGTGTATAGCTCGGGCGATCAGCGGTTTCAGTTTTTGTCGATTGAGCGCGGGTGGACGGCGAACGATCTGTACGTGCGTCAGTTTGGTGAGAAGGGTTTTCAGCCGCTGGTAGTCGGGCTGGAAGCGCTGACGGACGCGGACGTGCTGGGTGATCAGATCTACCTGCGGACGAATCACGAGGCGTCTCGTTATCGGATCGTGGCTATGCCGGTCGAGAACGGTGACCCGGCCAACTGGCAGGAGATTGTGCCGGAGCAGAAGGGGGTGATCAGCGAGTTTGTGGTGGCTGACGGCGTGCTGGTTGTGCACGTGACGGAGAACGCGTACTCCCGGCTGCTGATTTTTGAGCCGGACGGGAAGCTGCTTAAGGAAGTTGAGCTGCCGGCGCTGGGGACGGTGTCGCAGGTGCACGGGCGGGCTGGCCGGAGCGAACTGCTGTTCCGGTTTGAGTCGTTCGTGTATCCGCCGGTGGTTTTTCTGTATGACCTGCGGACGCACAAGATGTCGGTTTTTGATCGGCTCGAGCTCGGCGGGGGGTTCAAGGACGTTGAGACGGAGCAGGTCTGGTTTAACTCGAAGGACGGCACGCGTGTGCCGATGTTCGTGACGCATCGGAAGGGGTTGACGCTGGATGGGTCGCATGCGGCGGTGCTGTACGGCTACGGCGGCTTCAACATCAGCCTGACGCCGGAGTTTGACCGCTCGGTGATCCCGTGGATCGAGTCTGGCGGGGTGTGGGCGGTGGCGAATATTCGGGGCGGCGGTGAATTCGGGCAGGCCTGGCACATGGCCGGGCGGCTGGAGCACAAGCAGAACGCTTTTGATGACTTCATCGCGGCGGCCGAGAAGCTGGTCCGCGATGGCTACACGCGTTCGGATCGGCTGGGGATTCAGGGTGGCAGCAACGGCGGGTTGCTGATGGGGGCGATGATTGTGCAGCGGCCGGAATTGTTCCGGGCGGTGCACGCGGCCGTGCCGCTGATGGACATGCTGCGCTATCACCGCTTCTCCGTGGCCGAGCTGTACACGACGGAGTATGGATCGCCGGAAGATCCGCAGCAGTTTGAGTTTCTGCGGGCGTATTCGCCGTACCATCACGTCGTAAAGGGGACGGCGTATCCGGCGGCGTTGCTGACGACGGCGGAGGGCGACACGCGGGTGGATCCGATGCATGCGCGGAAGATGGCGGCGCGTTTGCAGACGGCGACGTCGTCGGATCGTCCGATACTGTTGTGGGAGGAGCCGCAAACGGGGCATACGCGGGCGGCTACGCCGGTGAGCAAGCTGATCGACCAGGAAGTGGACGTGTGGACGTTCTTCATCTGGCAGCTTGGCGAGCTGGACGACATGCCCGCAACGCAGCCGACGACCAGCCCGGCGGCGGCGAGTCCCTGATCGGAACCGGGGGGATAGTGTGGCCGCTCATGCCCTTCGCATCCTATTGAATGTGGGGCGGGCGTCCCGCCCGCCGTGCTTGTCCGGCAATCGAGACTTGGCGGGCGAGACGCCCGCCCCACCGGGACCTGTAAGAAGGTGCAGTGGCAGGACGCGGGTGGCTTTTCCCGCGTCGGGGTAGGCACTACACTGGCGGGACTGTGAGAACCCGGGGTGGGTGATATCTGAGGCGGTAACAACGACGGAGAGGACGCCCATGGCACACGAGCTGCGCGGACGAAATCTGCTTTCGATGAAGGACCTGAGCGGGGACGAGATTCATGCCATTCTGGATAAGGCCGACGCGCTCAAGGCCGACCGGGCCAAGGCCTATGCCGACCGCCCGCTAGACGGCCAGACGCTGGCGATGATCTTCCAGAAGCCGTCGCTGCGGACGCGGGTGTCGTTCGAGACCGGGATGACCCGGCTCGGCGGGCACGCGATCTACCTGGCCCCCTCAGATATCAAGCTCGGCCAGCGCGAGACGACCGAGGATATCGCGATCGTCCTGTCGCGTTACGCCGACATCATCATGGCCCGCGTCTTCGGGCACGACATCGTCGCCGACCTGGCAAAATACGCGGCCTGCCCGGTGATCAACGGCCTGTCAGACTTCGAGCATCCTTGCCAGATCCTGGCCGACCTGATGACCATCCGCGAGCGCAAGGGCAACCTGAAGGGGCTCACGCTAAATTACATCGGCGACGGCAACAACGTGGCCCACTCGCTCATGTACGGCGGGGTACTCGTCGGGATGAACGTCGTCGTGACATCGCCGTCGGGTTTTGAGCCGGACGCGAGGGTGCTGGCCGAGTCGCAGGAGATCGGGCGCCAGACCGGCGCAACGGTGCGTGTCGCGCTCGATCCGCCCGAAGGGGCCCGTGACGCGGACGTGATCTACACCGACGTGTGGGCGTCGATGGGGCAGGAGGCCGAGGCGCAGGAGCGGAAGGCGAAGTTCCAGGGCTACCAGGTGAACCAGGAGCTGATGAGCTACGCGAAGCCGGATGCAATTATCCTGCATTGCCTGCCGGCCCACTACGGCGACGAGATCGACTACGACACCTCCCGGCTGCCGACGTCAGCGATCTTTGACGAGGCTGAGAACCGCATGCACGCGCAGAACGCGCTGATGGTGCTGGTGGCTTCCGGAAGCTAGCGCAGTTTCTCACACTGTTCGCATCTTATCCAACGTGGGGCGGGCGTCCCGCCCGCCGTTTGCGGTCCGCAATCGAGGCTTGGCGGGCGAGACGCCCGCCCCACCTCCAGTATGGGATGCAAGCGGCGCTAGCCGACTACGCGTTGCATGACTGCTTCGATCAGCGGGCGGAGCGTGGGTTCGGTGAAGTCGAAGCGGCAGCCGGCGGCTTCGAATAGCTCCGGCAACGGCCGCGACCCGCCCAGCGCCAGCCCGTTGCGATACTGCGCGACGGCCCCCTCGTAATCCTTGATCGCGTTGGTCCACACCTGCAACGCCCCGAGTTGGGCGATGGCGTATTCGATGTAGTAGAACGGCACCTGGTAAACGTGCAGCTTGCGCTGCCAACTGTGGCGATCCTCACGCTCAAGGCCGGTGTAATCGATGTCGGGCATGAAACGGGCCGAGATCTTCTGCCACTCGTCCTTCCAGGCCTCGACACCGGCGTCGACGTGCGTGTACACATAGTGCTGGAAAGCGTCGATTGACGCGATGTAGGGGAAGATGGTGACGATCTTTTCGAAGAAGCGGCGCGTGGCACGGTCGGTGTCAGGGCCGAAGAAGTCGTTGGTGAAGCCCGTCGTCAAACACTCCATACCCATCGACGCGACCTCGCAGAATTCGAGCGGGGCTGAGCGGTAGAAGATGAACGGCTCGTGTCGGCAAGCCCAGGTGTGGAAGGCGTGGCCGCCCTCGTGCAGCAGTGTACGCACGTCGGTCTCCGTGCCGGCCGCGTTCATGAAGATGAACGGCATGCGCAGCTCGGAGTAGGTGGTCTGATAACCGCCGGGGGCCTTGCCCTTGCGGCTGTCCAGGTCGAGACAGTCTTTCTCTCGCAGCACGTCGAAGATGCGTCCCAGCTCCGGATTGACCTGGTGGAAGATCTTGCTACAGCCGGCGGAGAGTTCATCGCCGGTCTTGAAGGGGCGTAGCGGCGGAAGATGGTCGGGGTCGACTTCGGTGTCCCAGGGGCGCAGCTTCTCGATCCCGAGCTTGGCGCATCGCTGCGTGTGGAGTTGCTTGACCGCGGGCAGTACGACCGCCTCGATCGCGTCGTGGAAGCGCAGGCAATCGTCGGGCGTGTAGTCGAACCGCTCGCGGACTTTGAACATGAAATCGCGGTAGTTGTCGAAGCCGGCGTTGCGGGCGATCTGGTGCCGCAGGTTGACCATTTTGACGTACAGCTCGTCGAGCGGCTCCTGGTCTTGGAGGTAGCGTCCGGTGATCAGTCGCCAGACCTGCTCGCGCACCGCGCGATCGGGTTCTTCGAGGTACATGGCCATCTGCTGGAGCGTCTGCTCCCGGCCGTCATATTCGCAGCTCATTACGCCGGTGATTTGTTGATAGCCCATGATCAGCCGCTCGTCCTCGGTGTTGAGCGGGATGTTTTCGTCGCGGAAGAGTTCGAGGGCGGTCCGGATCTTGCGATCGAGGACCTCGTAGCGCTTCGGCGGCAGCTCAATCTTCTCTGAGCAGGCGACGAAGTGCTGGTTCAGCTTGTGCAGCCAGGGTTCAAGCTGAGGGGCAATGTTTTCGATGAAGTGCAGGTGACGTTGCTGGCGCTCGGGGTCATCGGTCTGACGAGTCAGCTCGACCTCGCGGCGTGTGCCCTCCTCGCCGATGCAGGCCAGCACTTCGCTGGTGTCGATGAGCCACTTTTCCAGCTCAGCCAGCGTTGTGATCGGGCGCTCGGCGAGCTCCTTGAAGTACGGCTCGGCGACCTCCCACTGGCCGAAGTCAGCCTCGGCGGCAACATACTGACGGGGAAACTCGCGCGCGTCGCTGGTTGAACTCATGACATCTGCCCTTCCATCGTGGGGTCCTGAAAATATCGAGATATTCGTTGATTATTCCTAAGCGGGGCGGTTTAGCAAGCGACTCAGCATCCTGCACGGGCAAACCCGCCACCCGGCCGGAGCCATCCGGGAGAATGCACTGCTCAAGAGCAGTGGTGCCCTGGAGCACATTCCGGGGAATGCACTGCTGACACAGATTGGGATGAAAGCCCGTTGCTCGGCCGGTACAACGTGTTGGTCGTTTGTGCGTATCAACAGCGTTCACCTCGGTGGCACGTCGGAGCGTTTTTGAGAACGCGTTAGATTCGGGTCATGCGAACCGTGCCGGTGCGGTCGTTTGGGTAGCCGGCCGGCGGGTGGCCGCTCGGGTCGCGCTCACGCTGGCGCTGCGTGGCCGACTTGTCGCCCGCCGCGAGCGCCCAGGCCTGTTCTCGCAGCGGCCGGAGTGGATCGTCACCCAGAGCCGGCAGTTCATTGTCCAGATGACCGAACATCTCGTACCCCACCAGCAACTCGCCCGTGTCCGTGTCCTGCCACAGCTCGACCAGCCGGCCTTCCTGCGGCAGATCGAGCGTCGAGCAGGTTTCGATCTCGACGTATGACTCGTGCTGCACGACGCGGTTGCGGTGGCGATGGCCGGCCAGGTGCAGCACGACGTTTGGGCAGGCCGACAGGAGGCTGCGCAGGGCCGCCGCGGTCGTTTCGCTGCCCGTCAGCGGCTGCAACGCCTCGCTGGGGTGATGCGACGCGATGATGACGACGTCGCCGCGCTGCTCGGCCAGCGCCAGCTCCTGCTCCAGCCACTCAAACTGTCGGCGTGAGATAGCCCCCTCGTCGTTGAGGCTCCCCGGAAAGCGCAGGGTCGAATCGGTCGTGTCGAGGCTGATCAGTTGCACGCCGGCCGCCGGGCTGAGGCTGTACCACGTGGCACCGCCCAGGCCGCAGCCGTGGCCGGAGGGTGCGGTCGACGTCGCACGCAGGTCGGCCGCATAATGGGACTGTGACAGGTACGCCCGCTCGGCGACGGGCACGATGGGCTGCGGCGTTTGGAACAGTTCTGGCGGGCCGGGGTTTGCGGGGGTGACGTGGCCATAGGCGAGTGATGCGGTCGGGTCGAGCGTCACCGGCAGCAGCCAGCCGGGACGGGCCGGGAACGGTAGCGGAGCCGTCCGATGGCCGGCCTCGTCGGCGAAAATCGGGAACACGCCCAGGCCGTAGATATCGTGGTTGCCGAAGACCTGGTACCACGGAATGCTCGGGGCCGAGCCGTGTCGGCTGAAAACGTACAACCCCTGCGGCGTAAACGCGGCGTGCGGGTCGAGCAGCGTCGGCGGCAGGTCGGCCGGGTCGCGATCGTCCGGGCCGGAGCGCGGCAACAGCTCGCGTCCGTCGAAGATATCGAGCAACCAGCCGACCTCGTTGCCCTGCGCATTGTCCACGCCGTCGCCGGTGTGCAGCAGAAAATCAATCGGTCGGCCGGCGGCGTGGATGCGATTGACCGCGCGAACTATGCCGTCGAAGAGCTGCGACGCGTAACTTTCGTACGGCCGCCAGGCGAAATCGTTGAACTGGTACGCGCCCGGAAAGCGGGCCGGCGATTCTTCGTCCACGATGTGCGAGTCGGTCAGGTGGGCGATGCGGGCGAGCAGCTTGAGCGACGTGCCGTCGCCGACCGATTGGGTGCGCGGATCGAGCAGCGGCAGTAGCTCGCCGGTGCAGCCAAAACAGGTCAGCGCACCGACGCCGCCGCCCCACTTCACGAACTCGCGTCGATTGAGCCGTCGCTTTCGCATCTGGCAAGAGTATAGAACCGAGCGGCCGGCGGGTCACGTGGTGCGGGCTATGCCGCACGTGAGCGGCTGGTATACAACCGCGGTCACTCAATCGTCCGGCTCGGGTGGCAGTTCCAGTTCGAGCCCCAGTATGTCCGCCGTCGCCTGTGCCACGGCGCGCACGCGCGCAGTGTTCTGCCGCTCGGCTTCGATGAGCACGATGGCGCGTCGCGGGCTGCTGATCAGCAACCGTGCCCGCACTTTCCTTACGTTCGTTGTGCCGGGCCCATCTGAATCGGGCGCTGACTCGGTGAAGTGCGTGATCGTCACGTGCCGAGCGTGATCGAAGTCGAAGTCGATCGGTTTCCTGATAGACCATCCGAGCAAGTGCCGCGTCCAGACGCCGCGTTTGGTTACGCCGTCGAGTTCGAGTCTATCGCGCGTCAAATTGGCCCCAACGCCTCCGATGAGGACGCCGAATCCGGCGAGTGTAACAACACCAGCGGCGACGGTCGGCATGATGATGCCCTCATTCAGCAAGGTGAAGACAAAGAGCCCACCGCCGGCGGACATGGCCGGCCCGACCACAAGCAAGAGAACAACGGTCCCCCACCCGCCCCGGTGGCCCGGAGAGTATCAGCCGGTTGGGCTGGTGAAAACGTATCTTCATATGCCCGTCTCCCGAACCACAAAAACGTCCGAAGTCCATACGAATCGGCCCGCCAGGTCGCTGGAACTAACCGCGACACACGACCGCGGCGTGGCTGAACGAAATGGCGGACCGACTTGCCATCCCGCTCGACGACTCACTATCCTACGCGACGTGGCGTCCTCAGGGGGATCTCATGATGTCGGACCGACACAATCGCCGCGCCCGTGAACGCCGGAGTGTACGCCGATGACCCGGCAAGGACTGGGCGCGTGGCTCGCGCTGATCGGGGTGGCGAACCTCGTCCTCGCTGCCGTGGGCTGGTGGTACTGCCTCTGTCTTGGTTTCGACCTCTTGGGCGGTGTCTATACCTGCGACGAACTGGCTCAGCAGGGCGGTTTCAACATCCCCGGCCCGGACGCGTACACTGGCATTTGGTACGAATGCTGGTCCCTCTGCGACCCGCTCACGCGTCGAGCCACCGGCTCGGTCGGCGTGTACTCCGCCTATCTGCTCGCGCTGAACGGCATCGTTCTCGCGGTGCTCGGCTCAATCGCCGCCTACCGCAAGTCGCCCGCAAGCGAATCAGTTCACCCAGCTGGAGCCGCGCCTTGATGCCCAATGCTCGTCCGTGGTAGCGAGCCGTTCGAACCCGCGTCTTCGGCCCTGTTCGGGAGATGCAGATGTTATCGAGAAAGCCGCTCGGCACTCTGGTCGCGATCATCGGCCTGCTGAGCCTGGCCTGGGCCGCTTACGTCCTGGTGGTCCGGCTCCATGATTTTCCGCAAGCGGTCGCCGAGTCGATCGAGCGCTATGAACTCCTGGACAGCCGCGGCAACGTCAACCACGACGTTATGCGTGAACTGATTGGCGACGAGTTTGAAGAGCCCGGCCGCGGCGCCTGGCCGTACATGTTCGGCAGCTTCGCGCAGAGTTGTGAGAACACTCTCGTTATCACCGCCGTCGTGTTCGCTCTTAACGGCCTGCTCCTGCTCGCGCTTGGCATTGTGTATGCGCGCCGTCCCCTACCCCGTGCTGCGCAACGGGATGGGGTCCCCTTCTAGAAACTAAAGACTGGAAACTAGTGTTCCCTCTCACAAGTTCCGCATCTCAGGTGGGGCGGGCGTCCCGCCCGCCAAGCCTCGATTGCGCACCGCAAACGGCGGGCGAGACGCCCGCCCCACATTGGATGAGATGCAAACAGCTCAAGAAACTACACTAGCTGGAGACTTGTCGGCCCCCGGCGAGACCAGTCGGGCGAGACGCCCGGGCCACTTCATGGTCAGGATCGGCGGGACGGGGGGCGGCTGGCCAGGCCGATCAGGCGATAGATCAGCCGGGCGGCCAGGAAGGCCGTCATTTCGTTGCCTGGGAGGGGGCGGACTTCGACGACGTCGGCGGCCACGATGCGCCGCCGCTGGGCCACTGCCGCCAGGAGGTTCGTAACCTGGTACCAATCGAGGCCACCGGGCTCGGGCGTGCCGGTGCCGGGGGCATAGGCCGGGTCGAACCCGTCGATATCGATGGTGACGTAGACATCGTCGCTGAGGCCCGCCGCGACATCGTCTATCCACGCGTCCGATTCGTGGCAGGCGCGGGCCGTGACGATGCCAATCCCCTGCCGGCGAATGAAACGCGCTTCCTCTTCCGAATAATTGCGGATACCCACGCCGACCGCGGGGATGCCCAAGTCGTGGATGCGGCGCATGACGCAGGCGTGGTTGTAGGGCGTATCGTGGTAGGTGTCGCGTAGGTCTGCGTGCGCGTCGATTTGCAGCACGCTGAGCTTGCGGTGCCGCGTGTGCACGGCCCGGACCAGCCCGGACGTGATGCTGTGCTCGCCGCCCAGGCTGATGAGGAACTTGTTATCGCGCACCACACGCCGGGCGGCGGTAAAAACGCGCTGGTTCATCTGCTCGGGGCCGCGGGCGTCGGGTTCGAGCGCGGGGAGGGTAGCTATGCCGGCGCGAACGGAGCTGCGTCCCAGGGCCTCGTCGTACAGCTCGACCTGTTGCGAGGCGGTGATGATGGCTCGCGGCCCATCGCGTGTGCCCGGCTGGTAGGTCGTGGTCGCTTCGTAGGGAATGGGCAGCACGGCGAAGCTGGCCGAAGCGTAGCTCGCCTGGCGCGGCTCCAGCCCCAGGAAGTTGTCCGGGATGGACGGTGGCGTAGCCATCAGGATGGCAGGAACATCGCCGCCGCCACGACCGTTGTCCAGCGCCCGTTCTTGTCGCCCTCGGCGGTCTGCACGACGGCGCGGGTCTGAACAATCTCGCCGCTCATCTTGTAGACCTCGCGGCGACGGTCGTAGTCGGACTCTGGGTCGAACTCGATGCCGAGCGTCGTGGCGAGCATACTGGCGGCCATGTCCTCGACATAGTCGGCGGTGCGTCGTTCGGTCATGCCGTAGCCGTGATGCTCGGAGATATAGCCGAACTGCTCACCCTTGGCGGGAACGGCCAGGCCGATGCCGGCGGTCACGAGCCGATTTGGTTCGTTGGTGCGTGCTTCGGCCATAACGCAGAAGGTAATCTGTCCGGGCACAAGTTTTGCCAGTCCGGCGCGCCGTGAGATAATCTGGCAGCCGGGCGGAAAGATGCTGGAGACCTTGACCAGGTTGCACTGGGCAATGCCGGCATTTCGCAGGGCGGCCTCGAAGGATTCGAGGTTGCGATGGTGTTTGCCAACGCCACGCGTGAAAAACACTCGCTGGGGAACAAAGGTGGTCATGACGGGCACCCTCCTCTTACAGGGTGCGCATCTCTGCGCCGGAGAACTTCACGCCGGCGGGCCACTCGCCGCGCCACGCGGCGCCGCGCCGGGAAAGGGGCTGGATTATAGCAACCTGTCCCGGCGGCTCAATCGGAGCGTGCGGATTGCTGCGCCGGTTTGTCAGCGGGCGGTTTGTTTTGAACACTTCTTCTGGAGCCACGAATGCGGATCAACGATCCGCTTCGCGATTTGTGGGAGCCGGAGACGTGTAGGTGCGTTCCGGAGGGATTGAAGCGTTCCTTACCTGGTCGGTGCCTTAGCGGGCACCGGCCCTTTTTTATGTCGTCGGGAGACTGTTTCCGGACGTTGTGTGGACGCATAATGCGGGTTGGAACGATATCCGGGCGATCTGTTGCGTCCGAATCGTTGCGATGACGCGGAGCGTATTGTGCACGTCGCTATCGATACCAACTGCCTGCCGACCGACCGGCCGCTGATGAGCAAGTTCCCAGCCATTAGCGCTGCGGGATGCGTGGGGATCACGCTGCACCTTGACGCAGGGGGTGTGTACAGCCCCGCCAGTCCGGTTGATGAGTATTCGGACCTGGCCCGGTCAGCTCGGGATGCCGGCCTGCGTGTGTCGACATTGATAACCCCCTGGCCAGTATGGGACGTTGCGTCGGCTGATTTTCGCAAGCGTGCCGACTCGGATGCGGGCGCGTGCAGACCGCTGTTGGAGCGGGCCGCGGCCGTCGATGCGGACGTGCTCGTGCTGGAGCCTGTGTCGGCACCTGGTCAGTTGACGACCGAATGCGTCAGCCCGGAATGCTGGACGCGTATGTACGAAGCTCTGAGCGTCTGGCAATGGGAAGCTGAGAATCATGGAATCATGTTGGCCGTGGCGGTCGATGTTGACCCGGGTTGGTCGCTGCGGGCGGCGGCCGACCTGATTGACGCGGTCAACTCGGCCTGGGTGGGGCTGTCGCTGCGCTGCGATGACGACAGCGCCGGTGCGGGCAGCGTTTGGATACCATCGCTGGGCGGACGCATCTGCCACGTCGTGGCGAACATGTCGGCCGAGGTCGGCGATGCAGATTGGCCCGCGGTCGTTGACGCCTTATGCTCCGTGGGGTTTGGTGGCGTGATCACGCTCTCTGGAGCCGCCGATGACTGGCCCGCTGTCGCCCGTGCCCTGGTGGAGCACATCGCGACGGCGGCCCCTCCTCCGACACAGGACGTGCACTGATGCTCGACGCAACGACACTCGGCAACGCCGCCATGCTCGCCGACGGCGGCTGGTCGACCGTGCTGCGGGCGCGCGGGTTGCCCGCTGACATCGTCCCGGAGGTCGCCAACCTGACGCATCCCGCCCACGTGCTCGACCTGGCCCGGGCTTATGTCAGGGCCGGGGCGCGTTTCCTGGTCACGAATACCTTCGGAGCGAACGCGCTGAGCCTGGCGCGGCAGCAAGTGAGCGAATCGGTGCACGACGTGAACCGCGCCGGCGTCGAGCTGGCCCGCCAGGCGGTCGGCAACACCGACGTATACGTGGTGGGGACGGTTGGTCCCAGCGGGCGGATGCTGGCTGTCGATGAGATCAAGCCGACGGATCTGAAACGCATATTTGCGGAGCAGATTGAAACACTGCTCGACGCGGGCGTGGGTGCGATTCTGCTGGAGACGTTCTCCGAGTTGGCCGAGATTCTGCTGGCGGTGAGCGTGGTGAAGTCGGCCGGCACGGTTCCGGTGATTGCCAGTATGTCGTTTGATTCCGGCCCGCAGCGCACACACACGGTGATGGGTGCAGAGGCGGGCGATTGTGCGGCGGCGTTGGAGGATGCCGGCGCGGACGTTATCGGGAGCAACTGCGGCGGCGGGATCGCAACCGCCCTGCCGGCCGTGGTCGCGTTGCGGGCTGTGACCAAGCTGCCGCTGTGGGTGAAGCCCAACGCCGGCCTGCCGGACCTGGTGGATGGCCGGCCGGTCTACCGCCAGACGCCGCAGGAATTTGTCGGCCACGCGCCCCCCCTACTGGCGGCTGGTGCGAACGTACTGGGCGGCTGCTGCGGGGTTGGGCCGGAACACATCGAACGGCTGGGCACGCTGCTTGGGCGGCGTGTCAGCGGCGGATAAGTCGGCTGGACATCCGCGGTTGGCGGCGCATAATCCCGCTCATGAGCACAAAACGTGGCAAACTGGTCGTAATCAGTGGCCCTTCGGGGGCCGGCAAGACGTCTATCTGTAATGAGCTGCTGCGGCAGATCCCGAACAGTCGCTGGTCGGTATCGGTCACGACGCGGGCTCCGCGCGGGGCGGAAAAGGACGGCGAGGCCTACCATTTCATCACGCGTGACGAGTATGACCGCATGGTGGCCGGGGAGGAGTTGCTTGAGCATGCGGAATATCTGGGAGAGGGCTACGGCACGCCGCGGAAGGCGGTCGAGGAGGCCCTGGAGCGGGGGGAAGTGATGGTCATGGAGATTGACGTGCAGGGTGGGGCGCAGGTGGCGCAACGGATGCCGGAATCGGTCCGGGTTTTCGTGCTACCGCCGACTATGGAGACGCTGAAGGCCCGGCTGGAGGGTCGCCGGACTGAGACGGAGCAGTTGCAGGCCAAGCGTCTGGCGGAGGCGGACGGTGAAATCGCGTTTGCACGGAATAGCGGGCACTACCCATACATCATAACTAATGATATACTCAAGGATTCGGTAGATCAGGTTCTGGGAATAATCGAGCAAGAGAGCGACGCATGATCGAGGCACTCAGAGACGACGACATCATCGAAAAGGTCGGTGGCCGGTTTAAGCTGACGGCGCTCATCCAGAAGCGCTGGCTGGAGTTGATGCGTGGAGCGCGCCCGCTGGTTGATACCGCCAACAAAACCACCATGGAGGTCGTGATCGACGAGATCCTCCAGGAGAAGATCACCGTCGACTACGAGGCGTCCGGCATTGTCCGCCCCGAAGAGCGCAAGTAGCCCCGCAGCCCAGCCGCGGCTGGAACAGTATGAGATCCTGGTCTGCGTGACCGGGGGGATTGCCGCGTTCAAATCGGCCGATCTGGTCTCGCGCCTGGTGCAAGCGGGCGCGGGCGTTTCCGTCGCTATGACCCGCAACGCGAAACGTTTTGTCGGGCCGACCACTTTTCGCGCACTCACCGGCCGGCCGGTGCTCGCAAGCATGTGGCGGCGCGAGAACTCCTCTGCGGTCGCACACCTGTCCGCTGCCGAGGCGGCTGATCTCATTGTCGTCGCGCCGGCGACCGCGAACATCATCGGCAAGTTGGCCGGCGGCATCGGCGACGACCTGGTCAGCACACTGCTGCTGGCGGCCGACAGCCCGGTCATGATCGCCCCCGCCATGAACACTCGCATGTGGCAACACCCCGCGGTCCAGCGCAACATCACCTGGCTGCGCGACAACGGGTTCGGCATCGTCGGGCCGGCTGAGGGCCGACTGGCCTGCGGAACCACCGGGCCGGGACGCATGGTCGAGGTCGACGAATTGCTGTCCGCGACAATCGCACAGCTCAACACGATCCAGCCCAAACGCGCGGCCCACAAGCCAAGCTGAACCACACAATCGGCCGCGGCGAGCGAACCCCGTTTTCTTGCGAATTCCGACCCGCGGCGCGAGACTGCCACAATGTTTCGCACAACTGATCACTGAGGAGATTCCCCGATGCCTCGCCTCTCACTGTGTTTCGTTGTCGCCAGCGGTATCGCGCTGGGCCTGTCCGCCTGTCAAACGCCCGGGGAGCAGAAGTGTCAACCAGCCGCGACGCAGCCGGCCCCACAGAAAGAGAAGCTGGCCAAACGGTACACCTACACGCCGCGCGTGTATCCGGTTGACGAGCGCGGCCGCTCACCGGTGGATCGTGACCTGGCCAAGGCGTTTGCGCTGGAGGAGATGATCCCCGACGACGGCTCGCTCAATCCGTACGTGATGCGTGTCATCGCCGCCTATCCGCTGGACGGGTCGTATCCCTACCATTGCAGTTGGAAGCCGCGCGAATATGACATCTACAACGGCGTCACGCAGGACCTGTGGTATCAGGGCCAGGTGGTCGCCAAGGCCTACCCCGACGGCTCGCGGTGCAGCTATTGCTGCGGCCTGACGTTCGAGATCTTTGTTCGCGCGATGAAGCTGCGCAACGTTCAGCAGGGTCTCGATCCGGACAACTTCAACAACATGACCTTCCACGATCTATTCAACCTGCTCCAGCTCTGGTACATCGAGGGCCGGGGCGACAGCCCGCAACTCGGCATTGTCGGGTACGGGCTGGGCGAGAAGATCACCGACCTGGAGCAGGCCCGTCCCGGGGATTTTGCCGACTACAGCACCGCGCCGCGTGGCGGGCACTCGGTCATCTTCATTGACTGGATTCGCGACGAGGCCGACGAGATCATCGGCATGAAGTATTTCTCCTCCAACCTGTCGGGAACGCACGGCGTCGGGTATGGGAAGGCGCTATTCAGCGACGCGAACAACGGGCGAGGGATCATTCGCAAGTTTCTGCATCTGGCGCGGGTGGGGAGTATTGCTGATTATCGGGAGTTTGATCGGCGTGAGATTCCGCGGCGTAATGCGTACCTGCCGACGCAGCCGACGCGGATGTTGATTGCGCCGGCTGCCCCGCAGCCGGCGCGTTAGTTCGCTGGGCTGCCCCCCCAAGCTGGTGGCCGTGATTCGAAGCGGATTCGCGCGCGCTGGCTTAGAAGTCAGCGGTTGAAAGGTCGTCCAGCGCGGACTCGTCGAAGGACATCAGGTCCTGGCGTCCGGACGTCGGCGCGAACGAATGGGAGCCGCGCGAGTGCTGCCCGAATCCGGGCGACATGGGGCTGCCGGTGTCGCCGGTAGAAGAATCGGTGCCGCCGACCAAGCCGACCAACTCCCCGACAGCGAGGTGCATCGCGCCGGCCTGTGCGTTGAGTTCCTGCGACGCCGACGCCGCCTGCTCGGCGCTGGCGGCCGCTTCCTGGGTGACTTTTTCCACGTTCGAAACGGCAGCGCTGACCTGATCGATGCCCAGGGCCTGCTCGCGGCTGGCGGTGCTGATATTCTCGATCAACTCTGAGACTCGGCCGACCGCGCCGGAGATCGTGTGCAGGGCGGCGGCAACCTGTCCGGTAACGTTGCTGCCCTCGCGCGCCCGATTAACCGAATCCTCGATCAGCGTAGTGGTCTCGCGGGCGGCGTCGGCCGCGCGCATGGCCAGGTTTCGCACTTCGTCGGCCACAACGGCAAAGCCCTTGCCGTGCTCGCCGGCGCGAGCGGCTTCGACGGCCGCGTTCAGTGCCAGCAGGTTGGTCTGAAAAGCAATCTCCTCGATAACCTTGATGATTTTGCGGATCCGATCGGCGGATTCGTTGATCGAGGTCATGGCCCCGTCGAGTTGTACCGTCGTTTGATCACTATCCTCGGCTGTCTGGCGGGCCTCCGACACCATCCGGTGTGCTTCGACGGCGTTCTCCGCGTTGGTGCGTGTCATGGCGGCCATCTCTTCCAGCGCCGCCGACGTTTCTTCGAGCGACGAAGCCTGCTGTCCAGCTCCCTCCGCCAATTGCTGGGCCGCACCGGCCACCTGCGAAGAGGCGCCGTTCACCTGAGCGGCGCCCTCGGCAAGCGACAGCGTGAGTCTCCTCAAGACGCGTGTCAGGCCGCGAGCGATGAATAGCGCGAGGAACACGCCGAACACTGCCGCGAACAATCCGAGGATCATGATGCGGCGTTGCGTCGCCTGGGCGACCCTCAGCACCGCACCATCATCTGCCAGGTTGTTGCGCACCTGATCTCGGGTGCGACCCAGCAATTCGCGCATCCGCGTCAGCGCCGGGGTCGTGTTGCTGGCGAAGAACTCCTTGGCCGCCTGCATCGATTCGCGCACGTGCATCTCTGCGGCCAGGGCCGCGTCGAAATGGCGTTTCAACTCAGTCCGCATCGGCAGCAATTGATCGTGATAGACCGCCAGCGCCTCGTCGAAGTGTGACGCGGTCACCAGGTTCTCGATCTGTTGGGCGGCCCGGTGCAAGTCCAGGTGCGGCTGCCGACAGGCCTCGATCTCCCCGCGAAATTCGGGGAAGCGGTCGCACAGCTCAGCGGTCTCGGGGCTGTTCAGGAACTGGCCGAACGTGCATGCCGTCGGATCCGTCGGCACGCCCAACCTGAACGGCCGCCCCTCCGCGAAATCGTCCGCGCGGGCCAGCAGCCCCTCATTGTCCGGATCGAGGTAGACACCCGAGCCGACGATCCAGCCCCAGGGTTCATACAATCGCACGTAGGAGATCTTCGGCACCGGCTGGTCCTGGCCCGGCATGGGCCAATAATAGGTTACGAAGCCACTACCGTCCGCCTCGCAAACGTTCGCCATATCCACAAAGAGATGTTTGCCGTTTGGATCAGAAAAATCGGTCAGGTCCTGTCCATCCATCTCGGGCTTGATCGGATGCATGACCATCCACGGCCGCGAATCATTGATCCAGCAGTAATCTTCACCCTTCGACCCATAGCGCAGCTTCTTGACCAACTCCAGTGCGGCTTGTTGCCGGGCCTGCTGGTCGCCCAGACTGTCGTCCTCGGCACAGGTCTCGATGACCACGTAGGCCTGATCGACGGCAGCGCGCACGAGGTCCTGCCAAGCCTGCAACCCGCTGCCTTCATCGGCGAGCGCCGTGGCGCAGTGGTTCGCCCAGTCGGAGTGGTCCGCCCAAAGCTGTGAGAGCGTGAGCATCAGGCCCGGGTGGTCCTGGCGGTAGCGACTGGCCACGCCGGCGGCGGACACGTGCAACGCGTGATGCTGCTTTTCGAGTTCGGCCAGCAGCGGCGCCAGGCCGGGGACGGCCTGCTCAGCTGCCACGCGCTCCGGACTGCTCAGCCATTGTCCCAAAGTGCACGAGCATGGGTCGGGCGTCCGCCTGGAGCGTGGTCACGTTCGGGTCGGTCAGCAACGCATTGAGATGCGTGTTCCATGCCAGGTGGTCGGCGTCGGACTCCGCCAGCAGCGCTTCCAGGCTGTTGCCGTAGACCTCCTCCCGGGAAGTCTGGACCGTGCGAACCACGCCGGTATATGCCAGTATCCCCCCCACTACCAGCAGTATGAGGACGGCGCCGAAGCCGCACCCGATGCGTCTACTGACAGTCCACTTCCATCCCATTGGCTCGGTCTCCACAGTCTCAATGACGGCACACAGAAGTCCGACTACGCAGCTTTCCCTCCGGGCGGTCCCTCCGTGGCAAGCGCAACAGGTGCGCCCCGGCCTCGGCCAGAACTGAATCAACCGATTCCGGTACCGGCTGGTCCCCGCCTGCAATCCGGGGCGACGCAGTGTCCGACGCGCCGTCGTTCATCGGCTTTATGGGGCCGACACATAAATCTCGGGGGACGGGTTCGACCTCATATCGGCCTGGCGTGGGGCTGCGGACGGGGGGGGCTGGTCCGAAGTGGGCGTCCTGGCGGCGCCAGGGCCGCCCACGTTGCCTCACCGGTGTTTCAGGCGTAGCATCGCAGATCAGCGAGGCTTCGCTCGCCAACAAAGGAGGGCGACCGATATGGTCCCAGCCGCTGCACCGCCGAGGTTCGTACATCTCCATCTGCACAGCGAGTACTCGCTGCTGGATGGTGCCTGTCGAACCAAGGATCTGGTGGCTCGCTGCAAAGAGCTAAACATGTCGGCCGTGGCCGTAACCGATCACGGCAACATGTTCGGCGCGATCGAGTTTTACTTGGCCGCGACGGCCGCCGGCGTGAAGCCCATTATCGGCTGTGAGATGTACGTCGCACCCGGCGACCGGCGCGAACGCGAGGGCCGCGGGCTCCGCGAGGCCAGCCACCACCTGCTGCTGCTTGCCCGAAACCTCGAGGGATATCGGAACCTCATCAAGCTCACCAGCATCGGCTACATCGAGGGGTTTTACTATAAGCCGCGGATCGATCGCGAAGTCCTGCGTGAGTTTTCCGCCGGCCTGATCGGCACCAGCGCCTGTCTGGGTGGGGCCATCCCCCAGGCCCTGATGCGCGGCGACCAGGCCGGCGCCCGCGAGTTCGCCGCCGAGTTCGCCAACATCTTCGGCCCCGAGCACTTCTTCATCGAGATCATGAATCACGGCATCGCCGAGCAGCAGCGGGTCAACCCGATGTTGGTCGACCTTGCCAACGAGATGGGCCTGGGCCTGGTGGGCAGTAACGACGTCCACTATCTCAACCACGACGACGTCGAGGCCCACGAGATTCTTTGCTGCATCTCGACCCGCGCCAGCATTAACGACGCCAAACGCTTCCGCCTGGAGAACGACCAGTTCTACCTGAAAACTGCCAAAGAAATGGCGGTGGCGTTGCCGGACCACCCCGAGGCACTGGCCAACACGGTACGCATCGCCGAGCAGTGCAACGTCGAGTTCGATTTTTCCCGCCGGTATGCGC
Source organism: Phycisphaerae bacterium (assembly GCA_963666925.2). GTDB lineage: Bacteria > Planctomycetota > Phycisphaerae > UBA1845 > Fen-1342 > JANQFV01. Next base: position 380,727 of record CAXXTC010000009.1, read on the forward strand.
CGCAGTACCGCGTGCCCGGCGGCCAAAGCGCTGACAAATACCTGCGTGAGCTGGTCTACGCCGGCGCTCAGGAACGCTACGGCGAAGTCAACGACGAGCTGCGCGAACGCATCGACTATGAGCTGGGCGTCATCGCCGACAAGGGGTTCTCCGGATACTTCCTCATCGTCTGGGACTGCGTCCAGTACGCGCGGAAGAACAACATCCCCGTCATCGCGCGCGGCAGCGGATGCAGCACCGTCGTCGGCTACTGCCTGCGCATCAGCGGCGTCGATCCGCTCCACTACGGGCTCTATTTCGAACGCTTCATGGACCCCGAGCGCGACGAGATGCCCGACATCGACATGGACATCTGCCAGGATCGGCGTCAGGAGATGATCGCCTACGTACGCGAGAAGTACGGCCACGTCGCCCAGATCATCACATTCGGGCGTCTCAAGGCCCGCGCCGCCATCCGCGACATCTGCCGCACGCTCGACGTGCCGCTGTCCGAGGCCGACCGCGTCGCCAAGCTGGTCCCCGAAGAAGTCAAGATGACCATCGACAAGGCGCTCAAGCGCGAGCCCGAGCTGAAGCGCCTGTACGATGAGGATGAGACCTTCCACAAGGTGATCGACGTGGCCCGCAAGCTCGAGGGGCTTGCCCGTCACGCTTCCGTCCATGCCGCCGGCGTGGTCATCGCCGACGTCCCGCTCGATACACTCATCCCGCTGCACAAGCCGGCCGACTCGAAGGACGTCACCACCCAGTTTGAAGGCCCGATCGTCGAGAAGGTCGGCCTGCTCAAGATGGATTTCCTCGGTCTGCGCACGCTTTCGCAGATCCAGCGCGCCGTCGAGTTGATTGAGAAGAACCACGGTGTGCGCCTCGACCTCGACCAGATCGACCTGACCGATCAGACCGTTTACGAGTTGCTCGGGCGCGGCGAGACCCGCGGCGTGTTCCAATTCGAATCATCCGGGATGCGCGACGTCCTCATGAAGATGAAGCCTAACCGCATCGAGGACCTCATCGCCGCCAACGCCCTCTTCCGCCCCGGCCCGATGGAATACATCGACGACTACGTCGCCCGCAAGCACGGTCGACGTTCGTGGACCACCCCACACGAAACCATGACCGAAGTGCTCAAGGAGACCTATGGCGTAATGGTCTACCAGGAGCAGGTTTCGCGCGTGGTCAATCGGCTCGGCAGCGTGCCGCTACGCCGCGCTTTCCGCCTGGCCAAGGCGATCTCCAAGAAAAAGACCGCCATGATCGAGGCCGAGCGCGGCCCGTTTCTGGACGGCGCCGTCGAAAACGGCGTGTCGCGATCGACCGCCGACAAGGTCTTCGAGGATATCCTCAAATTCGGCGGCTACGCGTTCAACAAGGCGCACTCCACCGGCTACGCGGTCGTCGCCTTCAAGACCGCCTGGCTCAAGACGCATTACCCGCTCGAGTTCATGGCCGCCGTCCTGACCTACGAAAGCGACAATTCGGACAAGGTCGCCGGCTATCTCGACGAGTGTCGACGAATTCGTCAGGCTGACAGCACAGTCGGCATTCCCATTCTGCCGCCCGACGTCAACGAGAGCGACGAAGCGTTTACGGTTGTCTATCCCGATTCGCGCGACGGCGCGGCCTATGTAGCCGACGCAACGGACGCCGCCGACGGGCAGCCCCGCGGGGTCGGCAAAGATCGCGGTCACCTGCGTTTCGGGCTGGCGGCCATCAATGGCGTGGGTCATCGGGCCGTACAGACAATCATCGCAGCGCGTCAGGAAGGTGGCCCGTTCAACGATATCTACGACTTCTGCGAGCGCGTTGACCTGACGCTGGTCAACAAGGCCGTCGTCGAGGCACTGATCAAGGCCGGCGCTTTTGACAGCACCGGTGCTATGCGTCGCGCCCTGATGGAGGTGCTTGAACAGGCCATCGAGGGCGGCCAGTCGATGCAGCGTGACCAGCGGGCCGGGCAACTCAACATGTTTGGGCAATTCACTGACAATGCTGATGGGGCTCCGGAGCGGCCGCCTATCGGCACCCAGGAATGGTCCGATAGTGAGATGCTCGCTTACGAGAAAGCCGCCCTGGGATTCTATATCACCAAGCACCCGCTCACCCAGTATGAGGAAGTGGTCCGCCGCTTTGGCACGGGCGACACGTCCGACCTGGTGCGCTTGCCGGATGGACATCAGGTTGTCGTGGGCGGGCTGATCACCAAGGTTCGCGCGGTGGGGATTCGCAGTGGCCGGTCGGCCGGCAAGAAGATGCTCGTCGCCACCTTGGAAGATTTCGCCGGCGGCAGCGACGTGCTGGTTTTTCCGGACCAACTCGAGGAGCTTCAGCGAACGCTGAAACCTGAAGCGATTGTCTTCATTGAGGGGGCTGTTGATCGTCGGCGTGAGGAGCCGTGCATTCGTGTCGATCGCGTTGTTCCGATCGAGCAGGCTGCCCGCGAGTACACACGTCAGGTCGTGGTTCGGCTGCGCAGCGCGACGGGGGGCCGAGGCCGAGTTGGACGGCCTGCTCCAGCTCTGTCGGCGGTATCCGGGCCGCTGCCCGCTGTATCTTGAGGTCACGGCGCCGGCCGGCTGGGTCGCCACGCTCAAAGCGGGCGCGGTCAACGTTGACACGTGCAACGAATTTCTCACTGCGGCCCGGGGTCTGGCCGGCGTGGGCTGAAGTGGCCTGCTGCGGTGCCCGCGGGGCGTTCCGCGAAGCCGGCGGTGCACCGACTGCCGGCTGAGAGAAGCTGACGCCGAGGGCGACGGCCGGTGTTTGGGAGCGCGGCACCTGGCGGCAGGTGGGCATCTCGCGGCGTTGGCGTATCTTCACGGACTGCGGGGCATGACGGGCATCTGGCGTAGGCTGGGCAGTTGATGCCGTGCGCGTCGCTTGGTAGCATAGCGGTTTCAATCGTTTCGGCGTCCCGCACTTGTGTAATGGAGCGGCCAGTTAATGTGCTGGCTGTTCGGCGGGCGGCGTAGCGATCGGCTGGAGAGGTGCCGGAGTGGCCGATCGGGCCGGTTTCGAAAACCGGTGATGGGTTTTCCCATCCGCGGGTTCGAATCCCGCCCTCTCCGTTATTCACCTGAAAACCGCGTTTCCCGCGAAGAAACGCGGTTTCTTCATATCCGCTCCAGAAATACTCCAAAGCTGGCAAAGATATGCGTCATCGTGCGGTGGGGTTGGCGAGCGTGCCCCGCTGGGGAGGCACAAGCCCGCTAGCCATACGCCACGAGGTGGCAACCGATTAGTGCCGGCCCGTCGGCAGGCCGTTCGCCTAGCGGAAATCCCGGGACAGGTGTGGGAGGTGGGCCAGGAGCGATCCAGCGTCTTCAATGCGGGTTACGAGCACGTGGACGACCCGCCCTTGGCGTTCGACCCTGCCGCGCGCGACGACCAACGAAGCCAACAGGACGGCGTTGCGGTAGCGTTCATAAACCTGGGGTCGCACAATCAGGTCGGCCCGGCCGGTCTCGTCTTCGAGCGTCATGAAGATCACACCATTCGCGGTTCCAGGGCGTTGGCGGAAAAGCACGATGCCGGCAACGGCGACGAAACGTCCGTGCGGCGAGCGACGTTCGTCTTTCACCTCCGCTGCGGTGATCACGTTCCGGTCCCGGAGCTGGGCACTCAGAAATGAAAGAGGGTGGTTTTTGAGCGAGAGGCCCCACTGTTTGATAGTCCTGCACAACTTCGCGTGGTTGTGAGATCGGCGGTAGTGTCACGCTAGCTGTGTCTGATTCGGTCATGCCGGTTCTGCGCCTGTCATCCAAAAGTGGTAACGGCTTGCCACGTAACGCCTGGACCGACCACAAAGCGTGCTGGCGGTCCAATCCCATCGAGCGGAACGCGTCGGCCCGGGCGAGCGAGCGCAACGCTGCTGGCTGGACGCCGCTTGCTTGCCACAGGTCGCTTATGGTGGCAAATGGCCCCCACTGCTCAACCGCCGGGATGATGACCTGGGCAGCGCTTCTCCGCAGGCCTTTGACCATCCGCATGCCCAGTCGCAGGGCCTGGGCCACCGTCTTCGAGCGTTGAATTCCATTCGCTGTGATTCACGTCCACGGGCCGCACCTGGACGCCGTGGTCCCGGGCATCACGGACAATCTGGGCCGGAGCATAGAAGCCCATCGGTTGGCTGTTTCAGCAGCGCTGTCGTGAAGACGGCCGGGTAATAACGTTTCAGCCAAGCCGAAGCGTAAACCAGCAAGGCAAAGCTGGCCGCGTGCGACTCAGGAAAACCCCGTACTCGCTGAACCCCCGGAGCTGGCTGAAGCACCGCTCGGCGAACGCCCGCTCGTAGCCGTTGGCAATCATCCCCGCGGTAAACCGCGTGTGCCAACGTGCTATTGCGTCCTTGCTTTTCCAGGCCGTAATTGCCCGACGAAGTGACTCTGCTTCCCCCGGCGTAAACCCGGCCGCGACGATAGCCAGAGTCATGGCCTGTTCCTGGAAGAGTGGAACGCCCAAGGTCTTTTCGAGGCACCCGCCTGGTTTTCTCGTCGGGATAGTAAACGGGCTCTTCTCCATTGCGCCGCCGAAGGTAGGGATGGACCATATCGCCGACGATCGGCCCGGGGCGAACGATGGCAACTTCGATCACCAAATCGTAGTAGCAGCGCGGTTTGAGTCGGGGCAACATGGTCATCTGGGCCCGGGACTCGATTTGAAAGACACCCACGGTGTCCGCTCGGCAAAGCATCTCATAGACGGCCGGGTCTTCGACCGGGATCGTGGCCAGTGTCAATGTTCGACTGTGATGTTGCTCCAGCAGCTCGAAGCTCTTTCGGATACAGCTCAACATGCCCAGGCCGAGCACGTCCACCTTGAGCATTCCTAGCGCGTCGATGTCATCCTTGTCCCATTCAATCACGGTGCGGCGTGGCATGGCGGCGTTCTCAATGGGCACCAGCTCGCTCAGGGGGCCGCGGGTAATGACAAAGCCGCCCACGTGCTGAGACAGGTGGCGTGGGAATCCGATGATCTGGCCGACAAGCTCCACGAACAGGCGAATGGTCGTATCGGTCGGGTCAAAACCCAACGCCGCCAAGCGGGCCAGGGATTCGTCGGCTCTCGAACCTGCCCCGTGGTCGGCCCAGATGTTGATCTGCTTGGCGATGCGGTCTACGGCATCCAGCGACAGCCCCAGAACCTTGCCAACGTCGCGGACCGCACTGCGGCGACGGTAGGTGATCACCTCGGCCGTAAGGGCCGCCCGCTCGCGTCCGTACTTCTCGTAGATGTACTGAATGACCTCTTCGCGGCGCTCGTGCTCAAAGTCGATGTCGATGTCGGGGGGTTCGTTTCGTTCGCGACTGACAAACCGTTCGAAGAGCACGTCGATCCGTGCCGGGTCAACGGAGGTAACGCCGAGGCAGAAGCAGACGGCGGAATTGGCCGCAGCACCTCGGCCTTGACAGAGGATGCCGCGGGAGCGGGCGAAGGTGACCAAATCGTGGACGGTCAGGAAATACGGCGCGTAGCTCAGTTCGTCGATGAGCGCGAATTCGTGCTCTAGCTCATGGCAGACCCTGGTCGGCACGCCGCCGGGGTAGCGCTTCCGGGCTCCCTGCCAGGTTAGTTCCCGCAGGTGTTCCATGGGTGTTATGCCTGGGGGGCACAACTCGTCGGGATATTCATAGCGAAGTTGGTCGAGGTTAAAATCGCCGGCCCGTTCGGCGATCTCCACCGTGCGGGCGATGGCCTGCGGGTATTCGGCCAACAGGCGGGCCATTTCTGTGGGCGGCTTGAGGTAACGCTCCCCGTTGGGAAAGAGCCGAAAACCTGCCTCTGGCAGCGTACATCCATGCCGGATGCAGGTCAGCACGTCCTGAAGCGGCTTGCGGTCAGGATCGTGGTAATAGATGTCGTTGATCGCAACCAGCGGAACGTCAGTCCGCCGTGAGAGAGTTTGCAGCTTGTGTAGCCATTCACTCTCATCAGGTTCAAAAAGACGCGTAACCGCCAGGGAAAGCCGGCCGTCGTCAAAGACTTCTCTCAGCAGGTGCAGAGTATCCAGCGCAGCGGATGGGGCCGATTCACCGAGCGCCAAGATGGCCAAAAGCCCAGCGCTGTGTTCGATAAGGTCGTCCAGGGTGAGCTGGCACTGGCCCTTAGCTGCTCGCCGTTTGCCGAGCGTGAGCAAGCGACACAGTCGTCCGTAGGCCGGCCGGCTGGTGGGATAGACGAGCACGGTGAGCCAATCCGGCCCGGTAAAGCGCAGCCGACAGCCGACCACAAATGGAATGCCCGCTTCCTTGGCGGCCACGTGGGCCCGGACGATGCCGGCCAGCGAATTGTGGTCAGCCAGGGCCAGCGCATGATAGCCGAGCTGCGCCGCCCGAAACACAAACTCGTCCGGATGGCTGGCTCCGGTCAGAAAGGTGAGGTTGCTCGTCACGGCCAGCTCGGCGTAGGACGGGCCGGAGCGTTGTATTGGACCGCGCGCGGCAGAAGCTCGCCGACTTGCCAGGCGGTACGGATGGGTGTGCACTTTCTGATCCTGCGGGGCCGGCATCGTCCTACCTCTCGCTAAGCCCAGAGACCATGCACAAACCAACGACCGGTGGCGGTGACGCGGAAGAGCCACAGCCAGCGGCCATGCGTGTCCTCGACCTCGTAGTAATCGCGGACCGCGTCGGAGGATGAGCGGTGGCCTGCCCACCACGGAGCCACGACTCGTTCAGGGCCGAGGCTCGTCCGAACCGCACACTCCAGGCCACGCCATTGAAACCGCGCCGGCGGTCCGTCCGGAACCAGAGCCAGCACCCGCGCCGGCTCCGGAGTCTCAAAAAGCTGCGATGGACGGTTGACCAAACGAATGGCGACTTCTGCAGAGCGTGCCGCTCGGTCGGCGTGCGGCGACCCGATGCTCTGCACAACGTGCTGGATAAAAGCCTGCTCGGGCACGTACGATTCAACCGCTTTGACCTGTTTCACGGCACGCGGACCCAAGCGGTCTTTCAACTGGTCAACGAGTTCCCCCACGGCACGGGTTTGGTCGGTTCGTTTTGCCGACAGCTCTTCCGGCCAAAGGTACATCTGCTCATCGATAACGCGGGCGGTGCGTGTGGCGTGGAGCGTGATTTCCTCCACGCCGTAACCCAATGGCACGCGTTCGAGCTTCGGCTGCACGAGCGACCAGAGGTGATCCACGTCTCGGCTTGGATAAGTCAGGGAAAGCGTGAGGGAAGTAGATTCGGCATCCACTCGCTGAAACGTGAGGCAGAGGTGACGTATTCCACTTTGCTCACCATGGAGCTTGGCCATTAGAGCCATGAGTAACTCGCGGACGACAGTGCGGATGATTTCCAGCCGCGCGACGGGGCCGGCGAAGGCTTGGGTGACTTGCCGCGGCGCTGCGGGCTGAATCGCTTCGATATGCTCCTGACGCTCGCCAGAGGCTTGGTCCAGTCGCCTAAGCAGTTCGGATCCAAAGCGGGCGGCCAGTTCATCGTGAGGCAGATCCAGGAGTTGGCCGATTCGCTCGATTCCCACCTCGGAAAGTGCAGTCTCTATCTCAGCGCTGATCCTCAGAGCGGCTACTGGCAACGCGGCGAGCGATCTCTTCACGTTCTTCGCGGGAACCGCGGCGATTTGGTCCGGGCCGTAGCGTGCCACGGCCCAGGCACAGCCGACGGTGGGTGCCGCGACCAGCCGAGCCGAGAATCCCGCATTCTTGCAGGGCTCTGGTCAGCTTTTGGATTAACCCGCTCTCGCCACCGAACAGGTGCTCGCACCCAGCGATATCAAGCAGCAACCCGTCGGGGTAATCCGGGGCCACGAGCGGGGAAAAACGAACGGCCCATCGCGCACAGGCGGACCAAGGCGGCGTTGTCTTCGTGGGGAGTGAACGGCCCCGTCCACACCGCCGCGCCGGCAAGTAGTGCGCGGGCGTGTGCCAGACTCATCCCACTTCGCACGCCCGCCGCCTCCGCCAAAGTGCAGCAATCGACTACAGCTTGAACGCCTTTCCAGTGCGTGAGACCAGCAGAACGGCCGTCTTGTCAGGCGGAAAGGTGTTGCCGTGGCTCGACCGCCGCGCTCGTTTGCGCAGCGCCAGTCTGACGGGCCAGCGGGGCAGATACACGGACAGCGCTCTGGGCACAATCCCACTCCAAGTTCCACGCCAGGGTGGTCTTTGCAGGTTGCATTCCCCTGCAACGCAGGAGTTCGACGTTCCACCGGGGACGGGCCGGCCTGGCAACCTCGCTGGAAGGCTGCCACCGCACCAGCCAACGACTCTCGGCGGCGGACAACTCGATACGCCTCCCACGGCGGCCGAACGGCCAGCACCAGCGTGTAATTCGCTTTGGCTACCAAGTGAATGCGTCGTGTGGCCGCCATGGGGAGTTGGCTGCCGTCGGCAACGACGACGCCTACTGCCGGCGAGCGAAGAGCCAGGTCGATGGCCCAGAGGCGTGCGGCGGGGGTCGCGGGGTGAAACGAAAATAGATCGCTCAAGCAGCCGCCGATCCTTTCCTCCGCCGCCAACCAGAATCCGCGGGTAGGGGAAACACCGACCGCCAATCCAAACCGTCCAA
>CAXXTC010000010.1:0-26487 GCA_963666925.2 Phycisphaerae bacterium
ACGGTGGACGAGGGCAACGTTGTACAACTGGCCGGCAGCGCGACCGACCCCGAAGGTCAGGCCTTGACCTACGAATGGGTCCAGGTCGGTGGTCCGAAGGTGCAGCTCAGCGATACGACCTCGGCCAGCCCGACGTTCACCGCTCCTGAGGGTCTGTCGAATACTGACCTGAAGTTCGAATTGCACGTCTCGGATGGCACGAACACGTCGGTCGATAACGTTGCGATCACGGTGAATGCCGACAACGATGCTCCGACGGCGGTTGCCGGCATCGACCAGACGGTGGACGAGGGCAACGTTGTACAACTGGCCGGCAGCGCGACCGACCCCGAAGGTCAGGCCTTGACCTACGAATGGGTCCAGGTCGGTGGTCCGAAGGTGCAGCTCAGCGATACGACCTCGGCCAGCCCGACGTTCACCGCTCCTGAGGGTCTGTCGAATACTGACCTGAAGTTCGAATTGCACGTCTCGGACGGCACGAACACGTCGGTCGATAACGTGACGATCACGGTGAATGCCGACAACGATGCTCCGACGGCGGTTGCCGGCATCGACCAGACGGTTGACGAGGGCAACGTTGTACAACTGGCCGGCAGCGCGACTGATCCCGAAGGTCAGGACTTGACCTACGAGTGGGTGCAGGTCGGCGGTCCGAAGGTGCAGCTCAGCGATACGGCCTCGGCGACTCCGACGTTCACCGCGCCTGAGGGTCTGTCGAATACCGACCTGAAGTTCGAATTGCACGTCTCGGACGGCACGAACACGTCGGTCGATAACGTGACGATCACGGTGAATGCCGACAACGATGCTCCGACGGCGATCGCCGGCATCGACCAGACGGTGGACGAGGGCAACGTTGTACAACTGGCCGGCAGCGCGACCGACCCCGAAGGTCAGGCCTTGACCTACGAATGGGTCCAGGTCGGTGGTCCGAAGGTGCAGCTCAGCGATACGACCTCGGCCAGCCCGACGTTCACCGCTCCTGAGGGTCTGTCGAATACTGACCTGAAGTTCGAATTGCACGTCTCGGACGGCACGAACACGTCGGTCGATAACGTGACGATCACGGTGAATGCCGACAACGATGCTCCGACGGCGGTTGCCGGCATCGACCAGACGGTTGACGAGGGCAACGTTGTACAACTGGCCGGCAGCGCGACCGACCCCGAAGGTCAGGCCTTGACCTACGAATGGGTCCAGGTCGGTGGTCCGAAGGTGCAGCTCAGCGATACGACCTCGGCCAGCCCGACGTTCACCGCTCCTGAGGGTCTGTCGAATACTGACCTGAAGTTCGAATTGCACGTCTCGGATGGCACGAACACGTCGGTCGATAACGTTGCGATCACGGTGAATGCCGACAACGATGCTCCGACGGCGGTTGCCGGCATCGACCAGACGGTGGACGAGGGCAACGTTGTACAACTGGCCGGCAGCGCGACTGATCCCGAAGGTCAGGACTTGACCTACGAGTGGGTGCAGGTCGGCGGTCCGAAGGTGCAGCTCAGCGATACGGCCTCGGCGACTCCGACGTTCACCGCGCCTGAGGGTCTGTCGAATACCGACCTGAAGTTCGAATTGCACGTCTCGGACGGCACGAACACGTCGGTCGATAACGTGACGATCACGGTGAATGCCGACAACGACGCACCGACGGCGATTGCCGGCATCGACCAGACGGTGGACGAGGGCAACGTTGTGCAACTGGCCGGCAGCGCGACCGACCCCGAAGGTCAGGCCTTGACCTACGAATGGGTCCAGGTCGGTGGTCCGAAGGTGCAGCTCAGCGATACGACCTCGGCCAGCCCGACGTTCACCGCTCCGGAAGGCCTGTCGAATACCGACCTGAAGTTCGAGCTGCACGTCTCGGATGGCACGAACACGTCAGTCGACAACGTGACGATCACGGTGAATGCCGACAACGATGCTCCGACGGCGGTTGCCGGCATCGACCAGACGGTTGACGAGGGCAACGTTGTACAACTGGCCGGCAGCGCGACTGATCCCGAAGGTCAGGACTTGACCTACGAGTGGGTGCAGGTCGGCGGTCCGAAGGTGCAGCTCAGCGATACGGCCTCGGCGACTCCGACGTTCACCGCGCCTGAGGGTCTGTCGAATACCGACCTGAAGTTCGAATTGCACGTCTCGGACGGCACGAACACGTCGGTTGATAACGTTGCGATCACGGTTAACGCCGACAACGACGCACCGACGGCGATCGCCGGCATCGACCAGACGGTGGACGAGGGCAACGTTGTACAACTGGCCGGCAGCGCGACTGATCCCGAAGGTCAGGACTTGACCTACGAGTGGGTGCAGGTCGGCGGTCCGAAGGTGCAGCTCAGCGATACGGCCTCGGCGACTCCGACGTTCACCGCGCCTGAGGGTCTGTCGAATACCGACCTGAAGTTCGAATTGCACGTCTCGGACGGCACGAACACGTCGGTCGATAACGTGACGATCACGGTGAATGCCGACAACGATGCTCCGACGGCGATCGCCGGCCGGCGTCGATCTCCGGCGCCCGGTCGGGCACGCCGACGCTGAGGTTATCAAAGTGTGACTCGGCATGGTCAGCAGCGAGACCAACCTGACCTTCGTTCACCGATTCACCGAAGTCGTACGTCACCTTTTGCTGACCGTTGACGGTCAGCGTGACGCAACCGCCATCGACGTCCACGTTCATACCGTAGGCCGTATCAGTATCGATTCGCTCGGACAGCCGAGCATCGTTGTGCCAGCTGCCGTCGAAATGCCCGACGGTCCAGTAGTTCGCACCGACACGGGCGCCGGCGAACTTGAAGTTGTTCGGCCCCTGGTAATCGAACACGACAAAACCGTTTTCGTATTGTCCTCTAGCGCTGTGCGAATTGAGCTGTACGTTCACCTCGAACGTCTCGGGCAGCGGCTGATCAAACTCCAGAACCGCCACTCCGTTGTCACCCGTGCGGGTCAATCCGCTAACCTCGAAAGCCCCATCGGTAACGTCCCAGACGCCGCTCACCGATTCAAACCCGTCAGCCACGCCGTCGGAGAAATCATCCGCATAAGGGAAGCTAACCGGCGCCGGCCCAGTCGGATTAACGGTGATCTCGACCACGTCGGTATGGACGGCATCGCCGTCACTGACCTCCACTTCGAAACTGAGCGTGGTCGGCTCGCGGACGTCGGGCGAAGTGAACGTCGGCTGGGACGCAGTAACGTCGTCTAGCTGCACCTGCGGACCGCTGGTCTGTCGCCAGTTGAAGGTCAGCGAATCCTCGACATCCGGATCTGAACTGGCGCTGGCATCGAGCATTACGGACGTGCTGGCATCGACCGTAAGATCCGCACCGGCCCGAGCGGTCGGCGTGTGATTGATCGGGTTGACGATGAAACTGACCACGTCGGTGTGTGTATTTGCACCGTCGCTCACCTGCACCTCGAACGTCAACGTCGTGGGCTCCTGAACGTCGGGGGTCTGGAGCGTTGGAGTGGCGGCACCGCCGTCGGACAGCTCGACGGTCGGACCGCCGGTCTGCTGCCAGGTGTAGGCCAGTTCCTGGTTCTCCGGGTCGACTCCGTCGGCCGTCAGGCGCAGCGTGGTGCCTTCGTCAACGGCCGGCAGACCCGGATCAGCGATGTCGCCGTGGAACGTCGCGTCCAGCTTGCCAACCGGACCGGCCAGGTCCTGCCAGGCATCAGTGCCGATCATGTCGGGTCGGTAGAGGGCCCGCGTATCCGCATCGGCCTCCCACTGCTCGACCTCATAGTTGTTGTCGTACCGCGCAGTGCCCGACACGCGCAGCCCATGAATCTGGCCGGTGAAGGACTGGTTCGCGGCAAATCCGCCGCCCACCTTGTCCTGCTCCTGGCCCAGCACGGCGCCGCCGTCATCAACCTCCAGCGCACTGTCGCTACAGCGGAATTCGTGCTCGAACTCGCCGTCAACGAAGATGCGCAGGCTCGTACCCTCGCGTGCCACGGTCAGATCGTGCTCGACGCCCGCCTCCAGCACCGACCCGGTGTGGCCGAGGTTCTGACCCTTGAGGTATGCGGTGATGCGCCCCTGGCTGTCAGTGTGCACCAGGAATTCATTGGCCCAGTTCGTGTCATCGTTGGCCAGAGATAGGATCGCCTGTACGCCATCACCGTCAGCGTCGCGCGTAACCTGCATCTCGATCGTGAAGTCCTCCAGGCCGTCGAATATGCTGGCCGGCAACGAAACGTAATCGGTGGTGTTGCCACCCGCGAAGTTCAGTACGCCCGTCGTGTCCAGTTCGGCCCCGTCCAGCGTCTCGATGCCCGCGTCGATCGTCGGCGCATCGTTGTCGCCAGCCACCATGATGGTCACCGTGTCGGTGCTCACGTGCTGGCCATCGCTGACCGTAACCTCGAACGTCAACTCGGTCGGCTCGGTCACATCGGGCGCCTGGAACGTCGGCTGAGCAGCGTTGACGTCGCTCAACTCCACCGTCGGACCACCCACCTGCTCCCAGGTGTAGGTGAACTCCGACGTGTCTGGCTCGCCGTCCACGGCAACAAGCTGGAAATCGTCCAGGTAACCGTTGCCTTCGTCGACCGCGTAGAACCACGAGCGGATCCACAGCTCGCCATTCTCATCCGCCGTCGCGGTCAGCGTTACTTCCTGCCAGCCGTCCGTCGGATGATCCTGCACATACATCGCGCTCGGCGAGCCATACTTCGACTCGGCCATTGAGATCTGGTACCCGGCGCCAACCCACGCCTTGGTGTCCAGCTCCTGGAAGTTGATGTTCCCGCTGAACTGGTACTCCTGGCCGGGCTCCAAACCGCTGACCTTTTGGATCAGCTGTTGGCCGGACTCGCCATCCGCCATGGTCACAAAGGCGGCGTCCTGGCCACTAACAGTGGGGAACTCGTCGGCGCTGACGATCTGGATGTTGCGGCCGTCGTAGGCGTTCCATCCATTCCCCGCGTCATCGCTCAGCCCGTCCTCAAACCCGCTGCTGACCAGCAGATTCTGCGCCTCGCCAGCATCACCGGGATAGGCACTGCCGGTGGCGTCCAGCGTCACCAGAGACGTCTCCTCAACCACTTGGTCGGAGCCGGCGTCGGCATTCACACCGACCGGGTTGACCGTCACCTCGATCGTCTCAACGCTCGTGTGCTGGCCATCGCTGACGGTCACCTCGAACGTCAGCGTGGTCGGTTCACGCACGTCGGGCGCGTCGAAGTCGGGATGCGCAGCGTTGGCGTCACTCAGCTCAACCTGCGGCCCACCGGTCTGAGTCCACGAGTATTGCAACTCGCTCTCATTCACGCCGTCCAGCGACGTGACCGTGAACTCGTCGACGTACAGCTCGGTCTGGTGCCACGTGCGCAACCCAACCTGGCTGTGGCCGAATTCGCCGTGCTCGATCTCAAAGTACGTCTCGCCATCGATTTCGAGCGTGAACACGTTGTCTTCGACGCGGACCGTGAAATCGCGCTCGACGCTGTGCCAGTCACCGTCAAAATCGACCGCAGCAATGACGGATTCGCTGTTATTGTCCCAGCGGCGTAGCAGCAACTTGCCCGACCCATAGCCGGGATCGTACTGCACGCTGTAACCACTGACCGAATCGGTGTCTTCAGCCATCCAGATGCCGAACCCGTTGCCGTCCTCGATGCGGGCCGTGAGATGTACTTCGAAGTTATCGCCGGCCGCTTCATCGAGCCAGATTCGGTTTTCACCGTCGCGCGTGTCGTGCAGCTCGCCGTCGACCACCTCCCAGTCACCGCGTGTCGTGTTCCATTCGTCGAGGTTGCCGTCATCGAAGTCGTAGCTGCTGCTGTCGGCCGCCCCCTCGATGCTCACGCCCAGAGTAACAGTGCTGAATTCATCGACAACCAGGTCCTCGGGCTCAGCCAGTGCCCACTCGACCTCCGGCACGGCAGCCATCACACCGTCAGCCAACTCGATCGCTTCCACGTTAGTATGGTTGATGGTAAACGAGCCGCCATCGTCGAGCTCAACCACCACGCGACCCTGGCCAATCGTCACCTGGTCTGAGCTGTACTCGCGCAGATCGAGCGTGTCGCCACCTTCACCACCTTCAACGGTGTAGGTATCGCCGGCGCGAGCGTTCTCGAAGGCGAAGGTATCGTCGCCTTCTCCGCCGGACATCTGGTCGTTGCCACCGCCGCCGATGAGATAATCACGCCCGGCACCGCCGGTCAGCACATCGTCGCCGGCACCGCCATCAAGCACATCGTTGAGCTCACCACCGTCGAGCTGATCGTTGCCGGCACCACCAATGATGTTGTTGACGTTGTCGTTACCCGTAAGCACGTCGTCAGCATCGCTGCCGACGATCGTCACACCACTGACCTGCTCCCCCAACGCCCGAATCTGCTCGGGCAACAGCGCATCCTTGGCCTCATCCGAGAGCTTGTTGAACTCGCTCGCACTCGGAATGGTGCTGATCTGCTCGACAGTCAGCTCCGGAACGCGACTGGCCGGCAGGTAGCGGAACTGCGAATACGACAGATCCTGCACCTGCTCGGTGGTCAGGTACTCTCGCTGGGCGGTAGTCAGGTAGCCGATGCTGACGCTGCTCGTGTCAAGCGCCTGAACCTGCTCGGACGTCAGCTCGGCCCGAGCATCATCCGACATCTGACTGAACCACCATGAGGAGGAAATCGTCGAGATCTGCTCTGCCGTCAGATCAGACACCTGGCTCGGCTGGAGATAGCGGAAATCGCTATAACCCAACTGCTGAACCTGGTCAGTCGTCAGCTCGCCAACCTGATCATCCGCCAGGTACTTGATGCTGATGCTGCTTGTGTCGATCGCTTGAACCTGCTCGGACGTCAGCTCGGCCCGAGCATCATCCGACATCTGACTGAACCACCATGAGGAGGAAATCGTCGAGATCTGCTCTGCCGTCAGATCAGACACCTGGCTCGGCTGGAGATAGCGGAAATCGCTATAACCCAACTGCTGAACTTGGTCAGTCGTCAGTTCGCCAACCTGATCATCCGCCAGGTACTTGATGCTGACGCTGCTCGTGTCAAGCGCCTGAATCTGCTCGGACGTCAGTTCGGCCCGAGCATCATCCGACATCTGACTGAACCACCATGAGGAGGAAATCGTCGAGATCTGCTCTGCCGTCAGATCAGACACCTGGCTCGGCTGGAGATAGCGGAAATCGCTATAACCCAACTGCTGAACCTGGTCAGTCGTCAGCTCGCCAACCTGATCATCCGCCAGGTACTTGATGCTGATGCTGCTCGTGTCGATCGCCTGAATCTGCTCGGACGTCAGCTCGGCCCGAGCATCCTCCGATATCTGACTGAACCACCATGAGGAGGGGATCGTGGCGATCTGCTCGGGCGTCAGGTGCACAACCTGATCGGCGCTGAGTTCGTCGAAATCGTTGTAGCTCAGCGACTGGATCCATTCAACTTCCTCGGGGTCGGCGGCCATCTCGAAAACAAGCGTGTCCGTGCTCCCGTCGTATCGGACGGTGGCGGCGCGTTCGAACTCCTCGTGGTGCTCCACGTCGCCGTTGATGATCTCGAATTTCCCGTTGACCTGATCCGCGGTGAGCACGCCGTCGAAGTGCTTGTCAACAGTGAAGGACGACAGGTTACCGGCCACCGCGACCGTACCCTCAGCTGCCCCGTGCACATGCAGCGAGTCAACGTTGCCGTCAACCTTGAACGTGCCGTCCAGTTGGCCGGTGCTGACCGAGCCGACATTGCCGGTCACGTGAACCGTGCCGCCGAGCATTCCCTTGGCCGACTGGAACGTCTCCAGGTTGCCGTTGATGTTCAGGACGGCGCCGTCGGCAATGCTGCCGGCATCAAAACTGTGCACGTCGCCATCCACTGACAGGTTGGCGCTGAACTGATCGCCCACGTGGATGGCATCCGCAGCACCGTCGACCTGGACCTCGCCGTCCAGCGTGCCGCCGATGTTGAGGGTCTCGACCCCGCCGTGGCAGTTCAGGCTGGCGCCGTCGCTGACATCGTCGCCGATCTCGATCTGCGTCACGTCGCCATGCACGGTAACGTCGGCGTTCAGGTCATCGCTGACGTTCAGCCGCCCCAGGTTGCCCCCGACTTCGAGCGTACCGCCCAGATCGTCGCCAGAATCGCCGGCGTTGATGTTGATCTCGCCAACGCTGCCGGAAACGTGGATCTGCGCATCCACACCGGCCGCATTGAGCGATCCCAGGTCACCGGTAATATCAACCTGCCCGCCGTGAATACCCTGCAACGCGTTCAGCTCGTCCACCCCGCCATCGATGTCGATCAGGCCGTTGCCAGAGACCCGACCGCTGATCTCAGCCGTGCTGACATGTCCAGTAACGTGCAGGTCGGCATCCAGATCTTCTGCGAGTTGCAGGTGATCGACGTCGGCGTCAATGGTGAGATCCGTGTCCAGCCCGCGATCGAAGCCAAGGTTCTCAATCAGCCCCTCACCAGCGCGCACACTGATCGACCCGACGTCGGCGTCGCCGGTCACATGCAGCGTGCCCAAGTCGACGTTACTGACCAGCGAACCGACGTCCGTGTCGAGCGTTATATCGTTGACGGCCACGTCCTGGTCGCCCAGACTGGAGATGTCGATCACCGTGTGGTCGTTCGTCCCGTCGACGTCAGTGATGTGGAGCGTGCCATCATCCGCATCATACGACCAATCGATAGAACCCTCGCCCTGCACTTCGATCTTGAACGCCCGGTCACCGACCACAAAGGTCTCGGAGCCGCTGAACCCGTCGACGCTGTGATCGCCGGTCAGTTCAGTCCCCGAGATATCGTCGGTGCCATCAATGGAATGGTCCAGCAGGTCGCCATGGGCGGATGAGCCGTCGTCCGAGTCGCCGAACAGATCGCTGTCGGAATCACCAAGCCCGTCGAGCAGGTCCTGGCTGGCATCCTGCCCGTCGTCGCCGCCGTCGTCGGTACTGCTGATCAGGCCAGTGTTGGGATGATCCAGCTCGCTGAGCGTATCGTCGACGCCGTCAACGTCAGCATCCGCTGCACCGTCCCCGCCGGCCAGCGCATCGAGCGCGTCGGCATCGACCCACGTCGCCGACAACAGGATGCGTTGTTCGAGCGATTCGATCTTTCCCTGGCCCTTCTTCTGACGCTTGGGATCCTGGTGCTGCTGGGCATTGGCCGCGTCTTCGGCACTCGCATCATCGGTCGTGTGAGGATCAAATACGTCATCGTTGCCTTGATGCTGGCTCATCGCTATCCCATCTCTCTGCTGTGGTCTCTGCCACTCTGAACGCGAGCGGCTCACCTTTCCCTGCGTCACACTCCTTTGGTCCACTCCAGCGCGGCTCTGCTCGTTCCCCCCGTATTGACACTCGGCAGTCGCGTCTGACGCGCGCCGTGCGAGCTCACCTACCCCAGATCGGCGTTGAACGGACCCTGGCCCGTTCCCGGTCCCGGCACTGGGTGGCTATGAAGCCGGCGCAACCGCGGCGCATACGACGCCCCGGTCATCGGTGTCATCGTCCAGGAGGTCGCAGGACTTGCCGTCACAATGCCAGAATCTGCCCAGCGCACCGCAAGCCACTGTCAGCAAATCTGTTATGTTGTTCGAAACCCACACTTTCGGAATGGATTACGACCGGGATCAGGCCCAGCAAGGTCTCGAAAAACGCAGCCCGCCCCAGACGCCCCGTGCGGACGATCAATCGCTGTGTTTTCCCCCACCGCGGTCAATGTGGGCCGATCGACCATAGCAAACCGTGATCGCATGCGGCCGGCCGGTGTAATCGACCACGAGTCGCCCAAGCGGACCGATAACGCCTGGCCCGCGCAGCCAACGGGCGCGCCGGCGCCGAGTTGGCAACGCCTGTCACGCGCCCGATAAACGCTGTCCCCGTCTGACCTACTCTTCCGCTTCCGCATCCTCGCCCAGCACGTAGCGATCCATCCAGGCGATGTCCCACTCAAGCTTGCCCTTGCGATGATCGGAGATCGTCAGGCCATGGCCGGCCCCAGGGTAAACCAGCAGAGCTGTGGGCACGTCGGTGTAGTCGTTAAGCGCCCGAAAAAGCGAGTACGAATGCGCCGCCGGCACACGATGGTCCTTGGCCCCAACGTGCACGATAGTCGGCGTGGTAACGTTGCCCAGTTTGTATGCCGGCGAGGACTTGATGTACGCCTCGGTCGTTTCCCAGGGCAGGCCGCGGGTGTAGTTGATCACGTGCCCGGGTGTATCCTCCAGCCCCCACTGCATGAACATATCAAGCACGCCGGCGCCGCTGCTTGCAGCCTTGAAACGCTGCGTCGTCGTGATGAGCGCGTTGGTCAGATAACCACCGTTGCTCCACCCCATCACGCCCAGCCGATCCGGGTCGGCAATGCCGCGCTCAACCAGCGCATCTACGCCGGCAAGAATGTCCAGAACCTCAATGTCATTCTCGCGACCGACGAGATCGATCAGGAACTTATCACCAAAGCCGGTGGAACCGCGATAATTCGGGCTGAGCAGTGCGTAGCCGCGGGCGGCCAGTATAGTCCGGCCGTAGATCCAATAACGCATGTGATACAGCGTGCTTGCGGTCGGCCCGCCGTGCAGTTCCACGACCATCGGCAGCGGGCCATCACTCTCCTTGTAGTCCGGCGGCAATTCCAGAATACCCTCGACCGTCGCGCCGTCGGGAGCCTGCCACTTCACGATCGAAATCTGCGGCAGTTTCCAGCTCGCCATCTGCGGGTTCTGGTCGGTCAGTCGCTGGAAGTCCGGATTGCGGCCGCGCCGATGCAGGAACCAGACGTCGCGGAAGGTCTGCGTGTCGCTGCGGACGATCGCCAAGTGCTGCGCGTCGGGCGCCCAACTGTAATCATGCACGACCACATCGCCCGGGGTGAGCACATCGGTGTTCCCCTGCTTTCCAACGGTCACGTCGCGGATACAGTAGACGCGCTGGCGGGCGTGATCCTCAGCCAGGAAACACAGGTCGTGCGTGCCTGGCAGCCAGTGCAGCGTGGTGGTGGGGTGGATCTCGTCCTGCCGCTTCAGCAACCAGACGTGCGGCTCAGTGCCCTTCCAGGCCACGCTGATCAGCTCGGTCGGATAACCATCGAAGCCGACCGTGGCGGCCAGACGCTGGCCATCGTCGGACCAGGCCAGACCTTCGACCCAGCCGAAAGGCGACGGGGCCTGCGCCCGGTAGCAATCGTCGGGCAATATGCTCGTTTCGCCACTGGCCACGTCGAAGACCTCGATGCGCGACTGACCCTCCTTGGTTATCAGACGATCATCCGGCGTGGTGATCATCGCGACGCGCGATTCGTCCGGCGTAACAACAAATTCGGTGATGACACGCTCGGGCGCGACCACCTGCTCCTCACGCCAAGTGCGCAGGTCCAGCTTCCACACCTCGGTGTACTTGCACTCGCCGTAGCCGAACTCAATGTCCGAATACTTGCCGCGCAGCTCCTCCCAGCCCTGCTCGGCAGCCTTACCCTCCTTGAGGTAGTAAAGCGTCTGTCCGTCACGAGACAGTTCGAAACCCTGGATTCCGCCCTTGACGCGTGTGACGGGCAGCGGCTCGCCCGGGTGCGTACCCATCACCCATACCTGGCTGCTGCCGTCGTAGGGCGGGCGATCATCGCCGCGATCGCGCCGCGTGACAAAGTAGATGTGGTGATTATCCGGTGCCCACTGCGGCGAATGTTCGCTGACCGGATCAAACGTCAGCCGCAAGGGCTGCGGATCCTGCGTGTTGACGACCCACAGGTCCGTGCTGCGCGACCGATCGTGATCGCCCCAGCGCAGCTCGGTGTAGACCACCTGACCACCATCCGGCGAAATGGCGCAGCCAGTGACGAGATAGACGGACAGATAATCGTCAATGGTGATATCGTGGGTACGTGGCGTGTCCGCTTGGGCAGCCAGCGTGAGCAGGGCGCCGGCGGCGCTCAGAACGACCAGAACTCTGAGACTACGTAACATGCGCAGGGCCTCCTGGATTCGTGAACTGGATTGTGTGGACACTTCATTCTCGGCCGGATCAGCAACCCGAGCAAGGGGTCCACAAACGCCGGGCGTAAGAACATGTAGAAGCCGGTTCCCCACGCAGGATCTCATGCTGTTTGCATCTTCCCGACTGTGGGGCGGGCGTCTCGCCCGCCGCCAACGTTCGACAGCCGAGGCCTGGCGGGCGGGACGCCCGCCCCACTTCGCGATCGAACGGTGACAGCGCAGCCGACTCAATCGCTCGCGCCAGCACCATTCTCGGTCGCCCGGCGCCGATCGATTACCCCGGTGACGAACTTGAACACCAACAGGCCCAGGAATGCGGTGAAACCCACGCCCGTGAAAACGTACCAGATGTGATGAGCGCGATCGTATGCTGGCGGCAATGGCGGCATCTCTGCGAGTCCGCGTGGCTCCGCCCGCAACACGACCACGTCGCGCAGCGCTCGGTCGCGGCCGGCGGTGCGGGCCTCCGCCAGTGTCTCCAACTTATCCTCGCTCAGCATGTAGCTACTATCGCCCCACTGCACGACCCAGCCCCGGTCGCGTTCGTCCTTCGTCGACTCGGGCGTAATCGTCGCGCCCGCGGGCACGTCCATTCCGTGCGATTCAAACGCGGCGAGAAGCGGCGCGGGCAGCGTCCCGGCTACCTCCGGCAGCACCTGTGCACCGGCCGCGTCGAGCGTGAATTCATAGCGCGGCATCGTGGCCAGGCGCCACTCGTGCCGCGTTTCCGGAGCGAGGTCCTTGCGCGGATCCGGACAATACGCGTCGAGCAGGTAACCCATCAGCACGAAGCCGAACAACCAGGCGAAAAACGTGGTCAGATGTTGATAACCGAGATAGAGGCCGACCTCGCCGGGCGGCGCCTGCTTCGAGGCGTATTCGAGGAATTTGGGCGAGAGAAAACACTCGGCCAATCCCTGGAGAGCGACTCCGATAACAACCATGAGGATCAACGGGTGAATCCCGAAGCCGCCCAGGTTCACGCTCGCCAGCGACGCCTGCCCGGTCGCGACCAGCGCAACCAACACGCCGACGATCACGAGACACAGCGTCACCACGGGTACGCCCTGCCCGCGTTTGGCGGCGAAGACGCTCAGCGCGACCATGGCGATCAGGATGACGCCCGCCAGCGACCAGAACGCGAGCGGCGCCATGCTCAAGGTGGGAACATTGATGGCGTTGCCGGTAACCGACGCGAGCGCCGGGCTGAGCGCGATCAGCAGCGCGGTAAACGGAATAATGAAAAGCCCGATGCCGATGGCGTTTTCAGGCTTGAACTTGCGCACCAGGTGCGTAATCAGCACGACGAAGATAACCACGGTGAGCGGGTTGATGTTAGCCAGCCACTCGGGCTTGTAGCCGACACCCAGCGTGCGTTCGATGTAGGTGGGCATGGCCCCGTAGAGCTGTCCCTGGATGGCCCAGAAGCCGGCGATGATCAGGATCAGTGACAGGAAACGGAGATTGCCCATCACCTCGCCAAGTCCGCGTAGCGCCTCGCCCACTGTCTTACCCACGCCTGCCGTATCCACGTTGCGATAGAAGATCCCGACCAGCAGGAGGGCCACGAACGACATGCCCGCCGCGTAGAAGTTGATGTACTGCAACCCGAAGTACTCGTTAAGCGGCGCTGCCAGCCCTTTGCCCGAAAACGAGCCGATGTTAACGACCATGTAGAAGATGGACATGGCCCGGGCGCGGTTGACCGCGTCACTGCATTTGGCAACGGTACCAGAGATCACCGGCTTGATGATGGCGCCGCCGAACATGATCAGCGTCAGGGCCACCAGTGCGGTGACTTTGAGCTGGAACCCGCCGAGCAGCGCATAGCCCGCGGTGAGCAGGGTGAAGGCGATCATCAGGGCCTGCTTGAAGCCGATCTTGTCGGCCATGATGCCCATAAAGGTCGGCAGGAAATAGAGGATGGAGGCGAAGCCGCCGGTGATCCAGCCGGTCTCTACGTCGGTGAAGCCGATGTCGCGGTTGAGGTAGCGCACCAACGTGATGAACATGCCGTAGAAGGCCGCGCGTTCACACAATTCCGCCCCGTTGGCGAACCAGAACGTGGGGGGGAAGCGCCAACTCAATTGCTCCGTGGACGGTGCGGCCTGCTCAGCATTCGCCATGACTACTCACATCCTCACTACTTCAACACGAGCCTGAAACCATGGCCCGGATAGTAGTGGATCATGGGCGGCGCGCCCAATCAACCGCCGCCGACACGCGGTTGGCGTGCCCTGCTGACGGGGCCGGTCGCCGCCCTATGGTGCGTACGTGAAATTCACGTGCTGGACGCCGTGACAGGTCAGCGTGCAGCTTCCGCTGAAGTTGCCGGTATCGACGTAGAAACGTTGCCCGCCGACGATGGAGATGTCGAAGTTGATCAGGTGATCGTGTTGCGCCGCGCTGCCGCTGACGCCGTGGGGCGCGTGGCAGGCGCTGCACGGCGTACGTTCGCTGACGACGTGCATCCGATGACGCGAGAAACTCTCGTCGCTGAGAATCGAGTTGCGATCGTGGCAGTTGTAGCACAGGGCGTAGCTCTGGGCCGACTCGCTGGTGAAATCGCGCGTCTCGTAACGCGCCACGAGCAGGTTGTCGAAACGCGACCCGTGCGGGCCGTTGATCTGCGTCCCGCCGGCGTCGCGCGCATCGGGATGATTGTGACACTCTTGACAGTTGATGAAGCGCCGCGTGCGCAGCGCCGGCAACAGGCTGGGAACGTCGTTGGACTGCCGCGCGGGGAAGGTTATCGGGTGCGCCGACGCCGCCGTCGGCAGCAATTGCCGCCGAATGTTGCCACCCTCGTCACGCTGACGGATGACGCGGTCGGAGATGACCGTCGTGCGCTCGGCATGACACTGGAAGCAGACCTCGTAGTAGAACCGGGCCGGCTCCACCGGCACGCCGGCGAGGCTTACACCTTTCACGCCGCGCAGCGCCGGCGGCACCAGCGGACCCGCGGCGGCGCTGCCGACGATGCTTGCCTGCGGACTCGCAGCCGCCGCGTGCGGATTGTGACAATCCGTGCATTCAACGTAGCGCGACAGGTGGAAACGCCGCTCCGGCGCTTCACGATGCGCAGCAGCCGGGTTGATCCGATGGCCACTGCGCAAATCGATCACACCCAGAACGTCCACCGCGCTGATGCCGTCGTGACAGCCCAAACACAACCGCGTGGGCCGATCGCGAAGCAGTTGCTCACGGCGCGGCGCGCTGTGCGACGTGTGACACGCCAGGCAAGCGTTGTCCGCTAGCGAGCGATACGACAACTGCTCGCCGTGCGTAACGTTCGGCGACACCGGTCGGCCGCTGAGCGCGTGAGCCCCGGTCGGCCAGCCCTGCATCTCATGACAAGTGGTGCACAGCACGCCGGCACGCGTCGTCATACGCAGAAAATCGCCCAGCTCGTTGTTGTGCGGATCATGACAGGCGGTGCATTCCAGCTCGCCGCGCTCCCCCAGAATGATGCGATGGTCAACCAGCTCCACCGGGCGCAACTGCGCATCGCGATTGGATAACGCCCGGTCGTAGCGGAACCCGATCGGATGATCGTCCGACAGGTCGCTGGTCAGGTTGGCGACACCCGCGGGCATGTACGTGTGCGTCATCGCGATCGGATCATTCAGCGGGCGATCCAACGTCAGCCCCAACGCCAAGCTGCCGTCGTGACAGCTCAAACACAGTTTGCTCGCGTGGCCAGGCTGGTCCACCCGCGCGTCGAGCGTGTCGCTCCGATAGACACGGTAGTGGGTGGTCGGGTTGTGCCGGTTCCACAGCGGCGCTACCGGCGACGCCTGGTGTGGCACGTGACAGAAGATGCACACCCGGCTCTCGTCGATAGCCCGCACCGGCCCAGGGCCAAACGTCGACAAATCATGCTTCGAGTTCACGATGGACTCGTCGCCGGTCGCGGGGCCGATCAAGAGCAGGATCGCGGCCAGCGCCACCGCCACGCCGCGACGGGTTGTTCGGTCATGCGCCGTGCTCATGGCGTTTCCTCGGCCAGGTACTGAAAAACCTGCACGCGCTGATTGTAACTGTCGGCGACCCAGATGCGATCGCGCCCGTCGATGGTGATTCCGGCCGGCAGCGAGAACTGCCCGGGTGCGGCGCCTTCCTCACCAAACGCCAGCAACAAACGCCCCTGCACATCGAATATCTGCACGTTTTCAAAACGGTTGTCGACCACGTACACATGCCCGGCGCTGTCACAGGCAACCGAGCGCGGCCCGGCAAAGCTGCCCGCCGCCGTCCCACGCTGCCCGATTGTGCCGATCGGCTGACCGTTGTCGCCCAGCACCTGCACGCGACCGTTCATACCGTCCACGATGTACACGACACCGCCCGAGCACCAGGTCACATCACGCGGGAAGTTGAACTCGCCCGCGGCCGTCCCGCGACCGCCGGCCCAAAGCTGCACCACGTCGCCGGCCGTATTCCACCGGTAGCATGCGTGCGCTGCACTGTCGACAACCAACACCTGTTGACCACTCGGATCGGCAGCCAGCGCTACCGGGGCGGCGACCTCATCCCACCTATGCGTGCTCTGCCAATCGCCCGCCAAGTCAAACACGTCGACTGCTGAACGCCCGCGATCAACGACCAACACCTGCTCGCCGGCCACCTCCACGTCGATCGGCACCTGCAACTGATCGTCCGCCGAACCGCGTAGCACCCGGTGCTCACGCTGTTCCAGATCCAGCCGGTGTACCACGCCCAGGCCCGTGTCGGCGACGAAGATCACATCACCGTAGGCGGCGACTGCGGCCGGATGCGAGAATTCCACCTGTGGCTCGGAACCGGTCAGCACCGCGCGCAGCGCCGCCCAACCCTGCGGCCTCCGTTTCAGGCTCGCCTCTCCGCGCAGCTCGCCGACATATTGAATCCGCGGCTGGTCGGGAGACGGCGGCCAGACCCGGGCCGGGTCATGCCGCGGGAAGATCGGCTCCGACGCGCCGGTGTGACAACCCATAGCCAGCAACGCGACCGCGAACAGCAGACCCGTAGCGATGAATCTCATCGGGCCTTCTCCCGTGCGATCACCGGGATATATCGCCGCAACTTCAACCATACCGAGAAGCCGTCGTCACGCGAGCCGGGCAGATCCAGCAGGTCATACTCCGTCTCAAACAACAGCGTAAACTGCCCGATGCGCCACTCAACCCGCCCCGACAGATCCACCCCGTGAGTCGTGCCATAGATCGAATCATCCTCGAACCGATACATCGCCTCAGCGTTCAGCTCGATGCCGCGACTGAGTAGATGGCGATAGGAAAGTCCACAATCAAGCAAAAACGTGTCCCGTTTGGCCACGTCCTGATTACCCTCGAACCAGAACTGCGAAGCGGAGGCACGCCCGTCGAGCTGATTCTGTGGCGTCTGCCACATGATGACATCGCCGTTGCCGTGCACGGCCTGGTATGGATCCAGCGCATCGTGGTGATACTCGTATTCAACTCCGGCCGACCAGCTCCGCCGGCGCAGCGTCGCACCGATGCGGTGGCGGTTGATGTTGCGCGCCTGGAAGCCCAGGTAGCGCGCCTGATCGACGTCCTCATCCTGGATCGAGCCTGCGTAGTAGGGCGTCAGCCCCCACTTGAACACCTGCTGCACACGCACATCGATGCGGTCGCGACACAACTCGTAGTCGCGCAGCGTCCGATAGGTGTAGCTGACCATCACCGTGGCGCGGTCGGCGATCTGGCCGGTCGCGACGCGTTTGATCGCCACGTAACGTCCCATCGGCAGCACCATGTAGTCGCGCACCGGCAGATACGTGCGCGTGCGGTTGGCGTCGGTGACCAGAATCGAAGCCAGGTTCACATCTGTATGTGCCAGGAACGACGCCAGCGGATCACGCAGCGTGACAGATTCGCCGATCACGATGCCGCCACGATCGCCGTTGCGCGTATCGGTCGTCGTATGGTTGTACGTCACGCTGGCGGAGAAACGCCCCCACGGGTTCTCCCGGCTGAAATCGACCGTCGCCACGCTGCCCCACTCGCTGAAGTCAGCGTTTTCGTCCTGCTGCGTTTGCAGACCATAGAAATCAGCCGACGCGCTCAACCCATCGGCGATCTGGTAATGGACGCCTGCCTCGCCGCGCCAGGTCTCGGTGCGCAGCTCCTGGAACGAATCGCGCAGAAACTGGGCCCCGAAATGCGTGGCTAGCGCATCCGTCACCTGGAGCCGCAGCCGGGTCGAAGCCTCCGCCATGTCGCGAGCTAGGTCGCCGGTCTCATCCTGAAACCGTGCTAACGTTTGCCACGAACTCTTGTGCTCCGGGCCAAATCGCAGCACGTGGTCGGCGGTCAGGTAATGCCGCGTAGTGTCGAAGCACGTAGCGTTACCCGAATACAGCTCGCGCCGATCGTCATACTCATAATCAAACCGCAGTGCCTGATGCGGATCGATCTGCCAGGTCGCCTCGTAACGCAGCGTGTCGCGGCCACGCTGCTCGTCGTCCAGCTCGTCCAGCGTCCGGCTGGCCAGCTCGTCCCAGGTATGCTCAAAGGTCAGCCGCATCGGGAGAGCACGGTCGTTGAAGTACAACCCCGCCCCGTAGCGCTCCAGCGTGCGGTCCAGGCTGGGCTGGAAAGCACGTGGCACCCGACTGTCCTGCCGCTGAGCATATACCGTGCCCGACACCTTGCCGCGCGGGAACAAGTCCAGCGTCAGGTCATAGTTGAACAGGTCGCCGGACGGGCTGCTGTGCTGCTCATACCCCGGACCATCCTCGTCGAACGATTCCTGCGACCAGCCCCCGTCGATCGCGAAGTCGAACAGCATGACGCGCTCGCCCAGCAGCGCACCGGACGATTCGAGCCCCAGCGTTTCCTCCAGCCGCACGGCACGGTTGCGCTGCCGATACACCCGGTGGGGCCGATCGCCGGAATCGAACTCCACCCGCCGCTGGTCATAGCTGCCCTCAAACCCGAGCTGCAAGCGCAACAGATGCACGTCAAGTAATTGATCAATGCGTAATTGACCCGCACTGTTGCCCAGGGGAGCATCAGCGGGCTGACTGGTCGGCTGGGAAGTCGGCGATTGGGCGCGCAGGACCGGGCCCGGCGCGCACGCCGCGGCGACGATGGTCAACACAAAAAATGTGTTACGTCGCATGAAACTCGCCGAGGTGCTTTCGTTGACCGCGCGAAACGCAGCGGCCGTAGGCTAGCAGGGTGGCATGGCGCTGTCCAGCGTACGCAGTGGGGGGCGCTGCCTTCTCACGCAAATGCTGTTGTGAGATGCGTTGACGATTGATATAGTCGCCGTCGTCCTGCTGCGAGCACTTCAGCCGCCGGAGACCGCTCATGATCCGTGCATCCCTCGCGCATCTAACGTATCCCGTCTGCATCGTGGCGGTGTTGTGCACCGTGCTCGCGGTGTGCCAGACGCACGCCGACGACCATGCCGCGCCGCCACCCGCACGCGTTGAACGCTCCCAACTCGAGACCGGCCTGATCGGTAGCGCCCATGATTTCCGGGGCCTGAATGCCTCCGTTCGAGATCTGTGCCTGCCCTGTCATACGCCCCACGTAGTCTCGCCGCCGACCCCACTGCTCGACCAGCACCCCGCGACAACGCCGCCCCTGCGAGCATATCAGGATGTCAACGTCGACCTCACGCTCACCGGCTGGTCGCTGCTCTGCCTCGGCTGCCACGACGGAGTCACCGCGACCGACGTTTATTCCTCGCAGCACGCACTAACCGTCACGGCCCAATTGGGCAACTCACGCCTCTCGACAGTCGGGCTGCGCAGCCACCCGGTTGGAATCCGTTATCCTGCGCCGGGCGACGATTACCACCCCGGTGCCGCGGTCGTGACGGCGGGTTTACCGCTGCCCGACGGACGCATCCAGTGCACCACGTGTCACGACGCCCACAACACGGCCGGTTTCGCCGGCATGTTGCGAATATCCAACGAGCGTAGCCAGTTGTGCCTGACATGCCATCGCCGCTGAACCAATCCAGATCCGCCCGCCACCACAAGTTTGCCAGCGCCCTCGCCGCTGCCGGACTTCTGGCCCTGACAACGGTCGGCTGGCTCGCCGGCGGCTGTGCGGGTCGCATCAAGCCTCGACCTGATGCGAGTTCCCGCCAATATCCCGCTCCGCCCCAGGCGCCCTGCGTGGTGGCCCTGGGCAACCTGCGTGATGCGCAGCCACCGAGCCAGGCCGAGGTCGACCTCGCCCGGTTCTTCTTTGGCGCCGAGCCGCCCGCCTCACTGACCATCGCCAACCCCGCCGGATTGGCCGTCAGCAACCACACTGTACTGATTTGCGACACTACCCTCGATGCGATCCTTTCCTGGAATGAGGATCCCATCGGTTTCGGCTATGCCTGCCCGCCAGCGCGCCTCGACCATCCCTTCGCCATTGACGTGCTACCTGATAACTCGCGCCTCATCTGCGACCGGCAAGGCGTGTGGGCCTGTGACAGTATCAATCAGCCGCAACGCGCGTTTCGCACCAACGATTTCCCGTTCCGCCCAGCCGGCGTGCTCGCCGTCGACGGAGAGGTCTGGATCAGCAACCCGGCCCTGCACCGCATCGAAGTGTTCGATCGCCAATCGGGCACATACCTCCGCTCCATCGGCCAGCAAGGCACCGGCCCGGGCGAGTTTGCCCTGCCACGCAGCCTCGCCCACACCCCCACCGGCGACGTCTGCATCGTCGACCTGCTCAATTGCCGCGTACAAGTCTTCGCCAAAGACGGCACCTGGCTCCGCAGCATCGGCGGGCCGGGCGACAATGTCGGATCATTCGGCCGACCTCGCGGCGTCGCAGTCGGGCCCGACGGCACCATCTTCGTCTCCGACTCCTTCTCTCAACGCGTGCACGCCTTCACCAGCGACGGCCAGCCACTTCTCGCATTTGGCACGCCCAATACCGGCCCCGGCGCTCTCGCCATGCCCGCCGGCATCACCATCACCAAACACCCCCCCCATACCGATCAACCGCTGCCGGACAATCTCCGGCCGGACTACTACATTCTCGTCGCCGAGCAGCTCCAGCGTCCCGGCGTGCGTGTCTATGCCTGGCTGGGCAGCACAGTCGGCGCCGCCGACCAACACTACGCCCTGCCCGCCGGCGTCGCACTGATCTGGGAGCCACGCTCATCGCAGGCCACCGCCGTCAATCCGCATTGGCAACCCGATCGCTGTAACATGTGTCACGCCGGCGGAGCGAATCACTGGCAACCCATCCCCACCACCGACGTTGACGCACTTTGCCTGGACTGCCACGACGGCGTGCAAGCGTCCCGCGATCCACACCCTATCGGCCGACCCGCCCACACCGAGGTCATCAGCACTCCCACAGAATGGCCCACGCCCGGCGACACGCTCGGCTGCCTGACCTGTCACGACATCAAGCAACATTGCGAACCCAACGCCCAACCGCCGGCAAACAACCGCATGCTCCTGCGCGGGTTCGACCCCCGGCGACCGCTGGATTACTGCGCCAATTGTCACCAACCCGACGGTGGCCAACGCTTCAGCCCCCATCAACAGCGCGACTCCACCGGCAAGGTCCGTGCCGATACCTGCCTGTTCTGCCACACCGAACGTCCCGACGTACCGCCTGACGGCCGGCGTCAGTTCCAGCCCATGCTCCGCACAGACAACTCGCGTCTCTGTCTGAACTGCCACCGCGAACACTGGGACCTCTCGCCCCGCGGACACGTCGGCCGGCCCGTTCCCGATAACATCAGAAAGTGGATGCTTATGCGCGAGCTATCGCGCTCTCGTTCAGCCGACGCCGCCGAGTTGGGCCGTTTGGCCGACGAGCACAACCGGCCGCCGGCACTGCTGCCGCTGGGCGAAGGTCGCGTAACCTGCTTCACCTGCCACAACCCGCATTATGCCGGCCTGTTCGCGCCCGACAGCGAACTCGGGGCACTCGCCACCAACCCGCGCGACCGTCAGGCCGCCCTCCGCACCGACTGGATCGACCTCTGCTCAGAATGCCACCGGCGTTAGCCGGCAGGAGATACCCCATGCCGCGACGGTTACATCTGCTTGTCCTGCTGACGGCTAGCGCACTGATCCTGGCACTATCGACCGGCTGCCCCACCACAAACGACACAACGTCGCTGCCGGTGTTCAACAACACCACCGATCCGACCAACAGTGGCGCCACCTACATCGGCTCCGCCGCCTGCGCCGCCTGCCACTCCGACGTCGCAGCCGAAACCAGGTATCACGGCCACTCCTACGCGCTCAATGCCGGCAGCGCCGCGGCCCCCGACTATCCCGCAGCCGCCACGCGTGCAGGCGTACCCAACCCGCCAACAGGTTTCGCCTGGTCCGATATCAGCTACATCATCAGCGGCTACACCAAGGGTGCGTTTTTCGTCGATGATCAAGGCTATATCATGACCACCGGCGTCGACGGGGCTAACACACAATTCAACCTGGACTATCCCCCAAACGGCACCGCTGCCGGCTTCGTCAGCTACCTGCCCGATCAGACCACCCCCCTGCCATTCGACTACGAAACCTGCTTCCGCTGCCACACCACCGGCCCGCAAGCCCAATCCACCCTGCAACCACTATCGCAGGATGGCCGGCCAGGCATCCTCGGCACCTGGGCGGAAGACGGCGTGCAATGCGAAGCCTGTCATGGCCCCGGCTCAAACCACGCGCCGCACCCAACCGCCCGCAACATCTACGTCGACGGCACCAACTCGACCTGCGCCAACTGCCACCTCGCCGGCAACGACACCAGCATCATCAAAGCCAACGACGGCTACATCAAACCCTACACACAAATCGCTGAGCTACGCGCCAGTGGCGGGCATGCCGACTTCACCTGCACCGTCTGTCACGATGGCCACGCGTCGGCCACTTACGCAACCAGTACCGGCATCCGCAACACCTGTACCGCCTGTCACACCGACGCGAACATGGCCAGCCATGCCGGCGCCGTTTTTACCCGCGGCGACTATCGCGAGGAGCTCACCTGCCTGAGCTGCCACATGCCCTGGGCCGGCCGCAGCAACTCCTCTGCCGACGTCTCAATCGTCGGCACCGCGGGCCGCATGGGTGACGTACGCTCGCACATCTTCCGCGTCGATACCGATAGCGTTACCTACAACGACATGCTTACCCCCGACGGCACACAAGTGCGGACTGACAGCGCCGGTTGCGCCGGCGTCAGCATCGACTTCGTCTGTCTACGCTGTCACACGGATGAAGACGCCGCAACCAACAGCGCCTTCCCCCTACCCACGCAGCTCGCCGCCGAAATCGCCACCGGACTGCACACTCTCGCCGACTGAGCCGCCCGCGCTCGATCTCCCTCAGGATCCCACGTCCAAATGGGTATCACTATCCGACGGCGCCGCCCCACCACTGACTAGCAACGTCACGAACGGATCGATGTCGTCAAAGTTGACATCCGTGCTTTCATCGCAATCGCCATTCCACCAATTGCACAACGGATAATCCAGTTCGTACTGCCCCTGGCTCACCAGGGCGGTCACGAATGGATCAATGTCATCGAAGTTGACCACGTGATCGCAGTTCATGTCGCCCCGGTCCGCCCGGATGCCGTGCTGCAGCGCGCAGTCAGTGCCATCCATGCACGGGAACATATCGAGCGAATCCGTATTGTCGCTTGAAGCTCCCAATCCGAACTCGATGGCATCAGCGAACAACATCGGCGCGGCCCCATACGTCACTCGAAACACGTCCGCCGGCGATCCTGGAATCGTCCCCAGTGACGGTGACCCCGGCGCCAACGAAAACAGCACCACGTCACCCTGGGAAAAACTACCGTCAGCATCAAGATCCAACACGATCAGGCCGTCCACGTCGTCGGCCTGCTGCAATCCCAAATCAAGGAAGGTCGCATACAGCTCCGTATCCGTCGGGTCCAGCGGATCTACCGGCCGAGCGTTGTAGAACACGTGTGCGCCGCTCGGCTTGTCACTGCCCGGCAGCAACTCCAGCGAAGGCGACGCTGCCGTCGCGCTGAAGTACCAATCCTCAAGCACGTCCCCCTGCCGGAACCCGCCGCCACCGCCATCCTTGCCGGTGCCATCAACGTTGTCCTGCGATTCGCCGCCACCGTCGCCCGACGCATGACTGTCCGGGCTGGCAGAAAACGACGTGCCGCCCTCGTTGAAGTTATTCCGCACCAGCGCACTGTTAGGTGGGCGTCCACCCGGTCGACTCTTCACACCGGCTACGCTGAACACCGTCAACCCGGCGTATTGATCACCGGCGGCCTGCCCGCGTTCCGCCTGACTGAGCGGATTGTGCGGCACCCCCATCGAAACCAGCATCCATTCCGGTGGTTCCAGCCCAACGGTCTCGCGATCGACCGAGAACGAGATCGAGAACTCGGCGGCCGCGTCCGGATGACACAGATGAGATAACGCATCCAGATCATCCCCGGGCGAAACGAATCCCAATGCCGACGCCGGTACAACCACCTCCGGATCGGGCTCCGCATAGGCCAGGATATCAGCCGCCCCAACCAGACCGGCTATCACTCGCGGTGATGCCAGATCAAACGAGTAGAACGGCGCTGGCAACGGATCGATCGGCGGAGCCCCCATACTGACCGAGACGATCAACAGGCCAACGGCCAGCGCCGCACAGTGTGCCGAACGTCCACCGCGCACCTCTTCCCTTTCTCGCGATCTCATCGGTCTCTCTCCTCTCCGATCCCAGCCGTCCGGCGCGCAACTCCACCGTCGCCGTGGCCGGCCGACATTGGTCCATCGAACTGTGACGTGGTAATCCATGGTGGCCAACCGGGATCATCATACATCTTAACGCAGAGCACCCGCGCGTGGAACGTATATCGCATTTCGCTGTCAAATGACCTATACGCCTGCTCAAACAACTGCAAGGATCCGGCCCCATCCCCCGCTCCCAGCCGCTCTGCGCCCAGGTGAAAAGCCGCCTCACCCATCAACTTCCACGGCGTGGCAACGCCCACAGTTAGCTCTTCCAGGTCCGCCAGATCACCCCCGTCCATACAGGCCGCATACAGCGCCGCCAACCATACCGGACCTTGTGGAGGCACCAGCCCGGCATTGAAATCCATGCTCTCCAGCCGTTCGGCCAACAATGCCCGGGCCTCTTCCGCACACCCCAAGAGCCGCAGACACGTCGCCGACCAGAGCACCGCTTCCGCCCCCGATCGCTCCCGGTCCAGCGACCGCGCGATCTCGCGGCCAGCTTCTAACTCACCCCGCTCCGCGGCCAACAACGCCGGATATGCATACTTGTATGCGATGTTGTCCGGATCAAACCCGACCAGCTCGTCCAGGTCCGCGCGGGCCGCGTCCAGTTCGCCCAGCCAGTAATACAGTCGCCAGCGATAGTGATACGCCTCCCAACGCCGCACGGGCTGCTTCGCCGCGTCAAGCGCCCGGGTCCGGACCGCGGCGGCCTCCTCAAACAGCCCCATGCTCTCCAGGCATTCCGCCTCTGCGGTGATGGGCCGATCGTTGTCCGGATCAATCTCCTGTCCCAGCCGCGCCCACTTGAGCGCCTCGGCATAATATTGGTCCGCCAGGTCGCCGCGCGTCCCGCTGCTGCCGCGATACACCTCCGCCGCCAACCGCTGCGAGATCGACAACAGGTAGTAGGGATATGCACCGTAATAGCCGTTGTCGATCAGCAGGCGCAGGTTCGCCTGGGCATCCGCCAGCGCATCGATGCTGCGCGTCGCGTAGAGTTGTTGGTTGCGCGCCCGCGCCAGGTGCAGAAGTGCCTGCGGGAAAAACTCATGCTCCGCCGCCCGCAGCGCGTTGGCCTGTCGATACGACTCCAACGCCACCGCCGGCTGCTCCCAGTGAATCGCCAGCCCACGGAAGAACCACTCCTCGGCTGTCGCCGGCGGCCCGCGGCGCTCCGCTTCGCTGAACGTCTCATCAAAGGCGGCCCGGTCGCCGTCTTCATGTTGCCCCCACGCCAGCAGGTACCAGACGCGCAGATCGTCCGGCCCGGCCTGGCGCATCTTATCCAATAGCTCGACGGCGGCCCCCCACTCGCCGCGCCCCAGGTACACCAGCGCCCACAATAGGTCCAGCGTGTGCTCGTCACCGCCGAGCGCTTCGGTCGGCGCCAAGTGCGAACTCGCTATCGCCGGCGCGCGGTAGTCCTCGAAGACAAGCTTGTCATAGGCCTCGCCCAGCAGCGCATTCGCCTCCGCCCGGCGTGCCGACTGCATCGACCAGCCCAGCCCGCCGGTCAGCAGCACCACCAGAAAAACCGCCGCTCCCGCCACGCTCACAGCCTTGTGGCGACGCACCCATTTCGCCGCCAGTTCCAATCCGCTGGTGCGCCGCGACAAAATCGGCCGACCCGCCGCAAAACGGCGCAGATCTTCGGCCAACTCGTCCGCGGTCGCGTGTCGACGGGCCGGATCCTTGTCCAACGCCCGCAGGCAAATGGTCTCTAAATCAACGGGAATGGAGGGAACCAGCCGGCGTGGCGAAAGCGGCTCGCGCTCGCAAATACGCGCAATCAACTGCGCGCGATTCTCACCTTGAAACGGCTTACGCCGGGT
>CAXXTC010000011.1:0-115087 GCA_963666925.2 Phycisphaerae bacterium
CGTAGGTGCGCCGATACGTGTCGCGGAAATAGGTCTCCTGACGCAGCGTGCCCGTGGCCGCATCGAAATGCAGTAGGTACAGCAGATCGGCGGTGTACTCGCCACCGTCGGCCAACTCGGACAGGTCCACCGTCATGTCGCGTTTGACCAATCCCCAACAGCCGTCCAGATCATCGGCAATGCTCACCGGCGTGCCCGACGTTGATTCCTCTTCTTCTCCCTCATCTGTGGTGGCGACGAAATCGTCGGCATTGTTCAGGATGTAGTTCAGGGCGGCCGACAATGCCGGCTCCGGAATCGTCAGCAGCGCCGTCGAACAGCCCGACAGTGCTGTGGCAAACCCCGCCACAATTACGCTCGCCAAAAATCTCGGCCACATTATCACACCTCCACACTGTGCTATTCGCCGCGACTCAAAACTCAATCACCCGCCACGATTGACTCGAAGTAGGCCCGGGTCGCTTGCTTGATGAACTTGCGAAACGCCGGCGTGTCGATCTCCGCCCGATCGTGAACGTAGACCACGACCGCGTCCAGCCCGTCCCGCCGCGGACGCACATCCACCCGCGCCCAATCGCCGTAGGTTTCCAAGTCGTCGCGCTCGTCCAGCGTGCGCAGCCCCAGCCGTCGATCCAGCTCGCGCCACTTGAACGTTCCCGGCGGCGCGCGGAAATACAGCTCCAGCAGCCACTCGCCGCCCGTCAGCGCGTGCAGGAACCAGGTGGACGCGCTGGGTGCGGTGATCTCTACACTCGCCCGGCTGTTCCAGTTGGTCGGCGCAAAACCACCCACCTTCTGCACCTGATCGACGATGTACTCCAGTGCGGCCGGCTCCCAGCGCGTCGGCGTCGCATTTCGGCTGCTGCGCTGTTCGAGATGCCAGCGCCGCCCGTCTTCCTGCCACGGCATCTTCACCGTGCGACCAACGTCGCCTAAGCCCGCCTTCTCTGTCTCGATCTCACGCAGCGCGTGCGCGGCCGAATCGTACGGCGTTCGCTCTTCATATGGGCCGGCCGCCAGCACGTCACGCAGCGCTGCGCCGGTGGGCGACTCCGGCACCGTCGCCGACTTGTCCGGATTGCACCACGTCGCCCGCGCCAAGCCGGCTTGGTCGACCAACTCTTCGGGCGACCCCAGCGCGACGACGTAACCACCCTCCTCGCCGCCTTCCGGCCCGAGGTCGATGATCCAGTCGGCCGACTTGAGCACGTCCAGGTTGTGCTCCACGACCACGACGGTGTTGCCCAGGTCAACCAGCCGCTGCATCACCGCCAGCAGCTTGCGAATATCGTCAAAATGCAAACCCGTGGTCGGCTCGTCGAGGATGTACAGCGTACGCCCGGTGTCCGGCTTGCCCAGCTCAGCCGCCAGCTTCACGCGTTGAGCCTCGCCGCCCGATAACGTCGGCGCCGGCTGGCCGAGCTGCACGTAATCCAGCCCGACGTCCGCCAGCGTCTGCAACATTCGCCGAACTTTCGGCACGTTGGCGAACAGCTCCAACGCCTCGGCCACGTGCATCTCCAGCACGTCGGCGATGGTCTTCCCCTTGAAGCGCACCTCGAGCGTTTCGGGGTTATAACGCTTTCCGTGGCACGTTTCGCACTCGACCCAGACGTCCGGCATGAAGTGCATCTCAATGCAGCGCTGCCCATATCCGCCGCAGGTTTCGCAGCGCCCGCCAGGACGATTGAAGCTGAACCGGTTGGCCGAGTAGCCGCGCACTTTGGCGTCCGGTACGCGGGCGAACAGCTCGCGAATCCAGTCGAACGCGCCGGTATACGTGGCCGGGTTGCTCGATGGTGTCGATCCGATCGGCGACTGATCGACGTTGATGACCTTGTCGAACTGTTCGATGCCGGCGACGGCGTCATGCTCGCCGAGTGTCAGGTTCGCCCGCTGCAATTGCGTCGCCAGCGCCGGCCAGAGGATGTCATGCACGAGCGAACTCTTGCCCGAGCCCGACACGCCCGTCACGCATACCAGCCGCCCGAGAGGCACGGCCACGTCGATGTCCTTGAGGTTGTGCTGCCGGGCACCACGCACGATCATCCAGCCTTCCTCGGTCGCGTCGGCGTCGTGTTTGGAGCCACGTTTCCGCGGTTTGCGCTGTTGCGCCGGCGGCCAGGGCACCGGGCGCCGGTTTGACGGTATTGGTATGGCCGTCGCGCCCGACAGATAGGCCCGTGTCAGTGATTCTTCGCCGTCGATCTGCGCTGGTGGTGAGATCAGATCGGCAGGCGGCCCCTCAGCCACAACTCTCCCGCCGAAAGTGCCGGCCCGCGGGCCGAAATCCAGCAGCCGATCCGCGCTGCGGATCACGTCGCGATCGTGCTCAACGAGCAGCAGCGTGTTGCCCAGTTCACGCAGGCGTCGCAGAGCCGCGATTAGCCGGCCGGTGTCGCGCGGGTGCAGTCCGATGGTCGGCTCGTCGAGCACGTACAACACGCCCGACAGACCGCTGCCGATCTGGCTCGCCAGGCGAATGCGCTGAGCCTCGCCGCCCGATAATGTTGGCGCCGACCGGTGCAGCGTCAGGTAGTGCAACCCGACGTCTATCAGGAACTGGAGCCGATCGAGAATCTCCTTGAGCAGTTCGCCTGCGATCTGCCGCTCGCGTTGGTCAAGTTTGAGTGTGCGGAAGAACTCGGCGCATTCGTTCAGCGGGGTGTCGCAGATATCGACGATTGTGCGACCCTTGTCGCCGTTCGCGCCGCCTAGGCGCACTGCCGCCGGCTCGGGCCGCAGCCGCCCCCCGCGACAGGTGACGCACGGGATTTCGCTGACGATGTTGCGCAGCTTGTGCCGAAACGACCACGAGTTCCGCGTGGCGTGATCGATGGCGGGGAAAAACCCGCGCCAGCGGCAGCGCAAGTCGGCGTAAGCGTCGCTACCGTCGATCCAGGTCGTCTGTGTGCCGAACATCAGGGCGCGCTTCTGCGTTGGAGTCCAGTCTTTCAACGGCGTGTTGGGTTTGACGTCGAGATGTTTGCACAGCGCCGCCAGCAGTTTGCCCGGCGGGCTGTGCCGGTCGATGCGCTGCCAGCCGGAGATAGCCCCGTCAAACAACGACCGATCGGGTCGCGTGATAATGGCGGCGGCCGGCGCCCCGCGCTGCACGCCCAGGCCCTCGCACGTCTCGCACCAGCCGAGCGGGCTGTTGAAACTGAAATGGTTCGGGCCGATCTCCTCGTAGCTGGTTCCGCAGCGCAGGCAGGCCAGCTTCTGCGAAAAGAGCAATTCGCGGGCCGGGTGTTTCTCAACACGCAGGGTGCCGCCACCGTTGTCGTCGTCAGCCTTTTCCTCGTGGACCTTTTCGACCTCTTCGATCAGCAGTGTCATGACGCCGTTGCCGAGCGCCAGCGCGTGCTCGACGCTTTCGGCGATGCGCCCGCGTTGCTGGGTGCGTACGACGGTCCGATCGACCACGACCTCGACGCGATGTTTGCGCCGCGCGTCCAGCGTCGTTGCCTGCGCCACGGTGGTGATTTCTCCGTCGATCCGCACGCGTGTGTAGCCGGATCGCTGCAAGCGCCCGAACAGGTTGCCGTAGGTTTCACCGTCGCCCAGACTTACCGGCGTCATGATCATGATCGGTGCGCCGGGCTCCAGCGCCAGCACGCGATCCATGATCTCGTCTACCGTTTGCGACCCGATCGGCTCGTCGCATTGCGGGCAGTAACGCACCCCCAGCCGGGCCCAGAGCACGCGCATGTAATCGTAAATTTCCGTTACCGTGCCGACGGTCGAGCGCGGGCTGCGGCCCGCCGATTTCTGCTCGATGCAGATTGCCGGCGATAGCCCGTGCACGTGGTCGACTCGCGGCTTGGCCAGTTGCCCGAGGAATTGCCGGGCATAAGCCGACAGCGACTCGACGTAGCGCCGATAACCTTCGGTGAAAACGGTGTCGATCGCGAAGCTGGTCTTGCCCGAGCCCGACACGCCCGTGCACACGGTGATCTGATCGCGCGGAACCGAAACGGTCAGGTCTTTGAGGTTGTGTTGCCGTGCACCAACGATGGTGATCTGGTCGGCGTCAAACGCGTCGGCCGACGAATCCGCCAACATCGTTGCGTTTTCCTCCGGCTCTTTATCGGTCAATGCCGGTGTGCCGGTCAGAGCTGCGCGCAGAGCCCCACCGGTGTGCGAGGCAGCACAGGCCGCCACGTCCTCAGGCGTGCCGGCCACAACGATGGTGCCGCCCGCCGCACCGCCTTCCGGCCCCAGGTCGATGATCCAGTCGGCCGTCTTCAGGACGTCCAGGTTATGCTCGATCACCACGACGGTATTGCCGGCGTCAACAAACCCGTGCAGCACGGCTAGCAGTCGGCGGATATCCTCGAAATGCAGCCCCGTCGTCGGCTCGTCGAGCACGTACAGCGTCCGCCCGGTGGCTTTCTTCACCAGCTCGCGTGCCAGCTTGATGCGTTGCGCCTCGCCGCCCGAGAGCGTCGTGCTGGGCTGGCCGAGCTGGATGTAATCGAGCCCGACGTCGTGCAGCGTCTGGAGCATGCCGCGAATTCGCGGCACGTTCTCGAACAGCTCGAGCGCGTCGCCGACCTCCATGCACAGCACATCCGCGATCGATTTGTGTTTGTAGCGGATCTGGAGTGTTTCGCGGCCAAATCGGGCCCCCTCGCACACCGGGCAGGTCACCCACACGTCGGCCAGGAAGTCCATCTCGACGCGCGTCGCGCCGTTGCCTTCGCACGCCTCGCACCGCCCGCCGCCCCGCCGCACCGGCACGTTAAAGCTGAACCGTCCCGGCTTGTAACCGCGGAGTTTGGCGTCGGGCAGCTTCGCAAACAGCGCCCGAATCTCGTCGAAAACTTTGATGTACGTGGCCGGGTTGCTCCGCGGCGTGCGGCCGATCGGCGACTGGTCGATCGCGATGATCTTGTCGAGGTGTTCCAGGCCGTCGACGCCGGCGTGCGGCCCGGGTTCGAGCGTGGTGGCGCGGTTCAACTCGCGTGCCAGCACCTTGTAGAGGATATCGTTGACGAGCGAACTCTTGCCCGAGCCCGACACGCCGGTGACGCAGGTCAATCGCCCGAGCGGAAAGGCCGCGTCAATCTTCTTAAGGTTGTTATGCGTGGCGCCGCGGATGGTCAGCCAGGGCACGTCGCCCGCCGTCGGCGGCGGAGTTTCGACCTCCACCGGTGCTGGTGTGGGCGTTTTCTTCTTCGTCAACGGCAGAATCGGCGCAGCTTTCTCGCGTCCCCCACGCTTTTTTCCAGCC
This sequence comes from Phycisphaerae bacterium, assembly GCA_963666925.2. GTDB lineage: Bacteria > Planctomycetota > Phycisphaerae > UBA1845 > Fen-1342 > JANQFV01. Next base: position 5,237 of record CAXXTC010000011.1, read on the forward strand.
GTACGCTTCACTGCTGCCATACGCAGCCCGTCAGATCCAGATGGCCACCGCGCCGCCCGCGGCCGGCGAATCCCGCATGATACCACTCCCCGGCCGGGGATCTAACCAATATTGTCGCACCCGCTTGCCCGGCCGGGGACGCTCCTCTAGATTCACGGCCGCAATCGCCGCAAACGGAGTCGCCAGTGATGAAATCCCCCAATCTCCACGTCGCGCTGGTCGGCGCAGGCAACATCGGCCAGCACCACCTGCGCCAGTGGCAGCAGATTGACCAGGCCACAATCGTCGGCGTCCACGACCGCGACGCCGATCGGGCCGCCCGCGTCGCCAAAGAGTTCAACATCCCGCGGGTGTATCCAACGCTCGACGGCGTGCTCGGTGACGACGCCGTGAGCGCGGTCGATGTCTGCACGCCGAACGCCGCCCACGTCCCCGCCAGCCGCGCCGCGCTATTGGCCGGCAAGCACGTTATCTGCGAAAAGCCGCTCGGCATCGACCCGGCCGACATTGAGACGCTCATCGCTGCCCGCGATCAGAGCGGCAAGCTGCTCATGACCGGGCAGCACCTGCGTTTCGAGCCGCAGACACAGGCTCTCAAGCGCGTCATCGACGCGGGCGGGTTGGGCGATGTGTATTACGCCCGCGCCTGGTGGCTGCGCCGCCGACGGGCCCCCGCGGCCCCGACCTTTCTCAGCCGCCAGGAAGCCGGCGGCGGCGCCACCGTCGACCTCGGCGTCCACCTGCTCGACCTCGTCATGCACCTGCTCGACCACCCCACGCCGGTCAGTGTCACCGGCATGACCACCACCATGCTCGGCAAGCGCCCGGATCTCTGCAACGAGTGGGGCGATTTCAAGCCCGACGATATCGACGTCGACGAGTTCGCCGTCGGACTAGTGCGCTTCTCCAACGGCCTGACCTTGACGCTCGAAACGAGCTGGCTGCTGAACATGATCGAGCCCGAAGTTCGGCGGCTGTGGCTGTTCGGCTCAAACGCCGGTGCGGAGTGGCCCGAGCTTCAGCTCAGCCACACGCGTTATCAGCTCATGGCCGACACGCGGCTCAGCCCGCCGCCGGCGGAAGACGGCATCTGCGCCGAGCTGCGCGCGTTCGTCAGCGCCATCAATAACGGAGACCCATCCCCCGTTCCCCCGGAACAAAGCCTGGTCGTCGCCCGCATTCTCGCAGCGCTGAATCGCGCCGCCGACACGGGCTGCGAAGTCCGGCTGGATACCTGATCAGATCGAAGTGTGGGTCTACCAGTAGCCCGGCATGCCCACCAGCAACTCCACGAACGCGTCGATGTCGTCGAACGACACAAATCCGTCCCCGTCGCAATCCGCCGCCGTGAAGTCGCATTGTGGGACGTTGATGTAGTAGTTCTCCTCGCCCACCAGTGCCGCGACGAACCCGTCGATATCGTCGAAATTCACCGGCCCGTCACAGTTCATGTCGCCCACGGCGATGATCGGTTCGTAGGGGTAGCCGATCAGCAACGCCTGGTATACCACCGCCGGCTTATTCGGCAGATCCTCTTGCGCCCAAACCGCGATGCGCGTGTTCTCCAGCACCGATCCGCCCAGGTCTAGCTCGTACTGGATCTCAGCAATCTGTCCCGGAGTCATCCACAGCGTCGCGATCAGGGCGCCCTGCCGGCACACGTTGCGGTCGAAAACTTCCGCATCGGGCCACTGGTCCTCGGTCTGGGCCAGGTAGAGGCGCACCATCCGCTCCGGGGTGCTCGTTTCCAGGTGCAGCCTGATTGTGACCAGGTAGCTGGATCCCACGGTCGGCTCCGCGCCGGCCGAGATGGTCATGTCGGCCGGTATCTGCCGCTCATCCTCGAAAGTCCCCTGATAATCGGGGCCGCCCCCGGTCCAGCCTTCGAAGCCGATGGTTCCATCGAACCAGACCTCGGGCAGGAGGTTTGCATAATAGAACTGTTGACGCGAGTTGCCGAACGGTGTCGAGTGCGGGCCGCTGACGTAGTACTGGACCAGGACGAGCCGCGGCGGTGGCGGGGCATAGTTCTCGTCCATCATCATCCCCAGCATCTCCCCCGCGTCCGGGCAGTACGTGCACCAGGTTGACGTGAACTCCTCTGCCAGCACGTAGCGTTCCGCCGCCCAACCCGTGACGCCGCCCAACGCGAGCAATACCCACGCCGCCAGCGCTATACGCGCAGACAAGCCGCCACCGACTCGCATCGTGATCTCCTTCCGCCTGCCTCTACCGCCGTGTTACAGTCGGTCCGTCTCTCCGTGCTGATACCTCAGCGGTTGCTGCCACAATGACCGGTAATCCACTCAGTCACTGATGATAGCACTTCTATCTCAACTCAGTCGGGCCGGAAAGTCAATTATTAATAGTCCATGAGCACACTACGTTCAGAATCTGCGACACGTATCACCCGAATCGAGCCAGCCTAACCGCTCCCGCCCGCCCCCGGATCGTCCAGATAACATCAATGTCGAAGTGTTCGTCGCAGCTCAGTACGCCGAGTCGTCGCTCGCGCGCAAGTTGCCCCGCACAATCGTCTTGCGATGAGTGGATACGCCCCGGCGCCAGCCCCCTTCGTCACGCTACGCTGGACGCGACCGGTTGGTGAGATTGTGTTAACGTTTGCCAGCGCTCGGCAGGCGCGCGGACGCGCTCAGTTGCGCCAGCTCAGCGAGTTGTGGGCGCAGCTCTTCAGCCGGTTTGTTGCTCGCCACCATGGCGTTCAGCTCGGTCAGCTTCTGGGCGATCTCGTCGAACCCGTAGCTTGTGGAACTTTCGCCCAGTTGCTGGCATGCACGCTGAAATTCCTCGAGCTGCTCCTGAGCAAGCAGGTTTTCCAGTTGGCGCACGCGCGAATCAAGAATCGTTACGAACTTCTTGATCAGCGGGCGCATCTTCGCGTTGGACCAGTGCCGGCTGTACAGCGTCGTACCCCCGCCGGCACCCGAGTATTCCCGATGCAGGATTCCGGTGAACACGTCGGCCAGACGGTCGCGCGTCAGCGGGGCACTAACGATTCCATTGCAACCCTGCGCCAACGCCTCGGCTTGCAGCCGCGCGTCTTCGTCCTGATCGCTGCTGGATGAAGCGCAGGAGACGGCGTGAACGGCCCCATGATGGCCCCACTCACGCAGCTTCCCCGCCACTGCCGCCGCGCCGCCGTCCGGCAACCCCAGCCGCACCAGTACCAGATCGACCGAATTATTCGCGATCACGTCTCGCGCTTCGTCGGGCTGTGCGACCGTATGCGGCGTGGCCCCCAGCTCCTCAGCCATGAAGCTGAACAGTTCGCGATCCTCCTCACGCTCGTCGATCAGTAGAACGTCGCCGCTGAATTGCCCGAGGTCCGCTTCAGCCTCGTTCTCCGCCTCCACCTTGGCATCCTGATCCTGGATCAGTTGGCTCAGGTCCAGACGACGACTGAACGAAATCCCCAGTTCGTGCACCTTTGCCACGATGTGGCGACAGCGCACAACCGTTCCCGCCGTGCTCAACATCTTCCCGTCGAGTTGTTGCAGGGCCAGGTCACAGGGTGTGCCCGCCGACACAAAGAAGCCGTGCAGAACCGATGCTCCCCCAGCGCTGACGTCGTTCGGCAAGACCCGATAAGGCGGCCGGTGCGTGTCGGCGTGCTTGAGTTGCAGGACAGCGCGCTTGCTACAGAACTGCATCCGCTCGTGTTCCCGGCACTCCACGGGATTGATGGTCCGTTTGTCGCGCGTCAACTCATTCAGAATAGCGCTGTAGTCCTCCGTACTTAGACGTAGCGTATCCATGAGCGCATCGCTGTCCCACCAACCTTCGCGTTTGCCATATGACACGGAGCACCCTTCCTGCCTACGCAAGGAATCGGCCATCCCTTATCAATGTGGGCCGGGTGCATGGCCGCAGCGGACGCCGGCCCGCTTTCAATTCGGCTATCTGGGTGCGCCGCTTCACTAGCCACCACAGACGCGCCCATGGACCGGTGTGCCGCCGGGAATCGGCTTGCTGCTTGCCCCGACCGTCCGAGAATAACCGCAAAAAACAGGCGGCCTCCTCCCGCCGACCGCGGAACCAGACCGCCCATAATCCGATCACCCCCCGCCAGCCTCGTACTACTCGAAGTTCGTTATGTCATCCTCCGTCCCATACACCATGTCCTTGCCCGGAGTGATTAGCAGGAACGAGTCAGAGTTGTACGGCACCGCCGTCCGGTTGTCCTCCGGCGTCGTGTTGTAGACGTTCTTGTTCATGATGTAATAGGGGAACGTGTGCTTGTTTTCCGTGATGGTTTCCACCTCGGGCGGGTCGTAATCGCCGAAGTTGGAGAGCTTGTAGTAGCCGCCCGTGTCCGCCTCCCCGTTCAGCAACTGCACAAAGTCCCACGGCTGATAACTGCACGCACCGCCCTTGCACAAACCCGTGAAGAGCCCGTTATCCTGCATCGTGTAGATCCCCGGCGGCCCCGGCTCTGCACTTGGATCCGGATCGTTCGAGATGAACTGCGCTACGTAAGCACCCGGACGCTTCGCATAACGAACATTCGCCGCGTAGTACAGGATCGGCAGGTTGAACGCATCCAATGCCACCAACTGGTCGAACGTGTGTGCGTCGACATTTGAGCCACTCTCTCCAGGGAAGCCCGGCAAATCACGCGGCTTGGCCAGCTCCAAACCGTCCGGCTGCACGTAGGGACCCACACGCGGCAGGGCCGGGTCCGTGTCGTACCAATCCTCTTGTTCATGGTTCTCCGTGGGACCGCGATCACCGTTGCGCCAGGGGATATAGCCCTTGAAGTCCTTGCCGACCAGGTAGCGCACCATCCACTGGGCCCCAAAGATGTACTGCTCGTTTTCTTCGGTTGGATCGTCCCGGGCGGTCGACGGCGGATACCCACCGGTCGTGCGCGTTTCGTCAAACCCGCCTTTGGAACGCTGCTCAGATTCGTTCTCGCCTCTGAACATCTCGAGGCCGTCAGAGCAAGCCTTCAGCATGGAGCGTGTCTTGACGTTCTTCGCCTGATCACGGGCACGCCCCAGGGTGGGCATCAGAATCCCGATCAGCAGCGCGATAATCGCAATCACCACCAGCAGTTCGATCAGCGTAAACGCCCGCAGAACGCTGCGGCGCCTCTTCTCAATGAGATGTACCATGAATTCACCTGAGCCGTTCAGTCTCATGCAGAGCCAGCCCGCGCGCACACTGCCCGCGAACCCATATGATTATTCCCACCACCGAGTGCCCGGACAACCCCGAAGGTTGGCCGACTTGCGAACATCACCCTAACCTACAGCTCGATACCCGGGGGCGTTAGCATACTTTCTCATAAGTTCCACCCCACCTCTTATAAAGATGCAAAACGGCGTGAGAAACCGTGCTAGCCCAGCGCCTCCACCACTTCATCGCTCGGTGCGAAACCGCGCCTGAGCGTGTTCTCCGTGACAGTTCGCGGCTCGCAATACTGGATCAGGTAATCCGGCCCGCCAGCCTTCGAGCCTACGCCGGACATCTTGAATCCGCCATAAGGCTGTAAATCGACGCGCGAGTCGGTGATGGGCCGATTGATGTAGAGGTTGCCGCACTCGCAGGCGGCCCGGACCTGTTCGAGGTTGGCCGGGCTGCGCGAGAACACCCCGCCCGTCAACGCGTAATCCGTTCCGTTGAACAAGGCAACGGCCTCGTCAAAATCACGTGCCCGCTGGATCGTCAGCACCGGGCCCATGATCTCCTCGCGGGCGATCCGCGCGTCGGCCGGCACATCGTCAAAAATGTGCGGACCAACGTAGTACCCACCAGTCTCCTCGACCAGTTTGCTCGTGTCGACTTCGAGCGCGCACTTGCCTTCCTGCTTGCCGATTTCAATATAGGACCTGATGGCGTCATAGGCGGCCTTATCAATCACCGGCGGGACCGCAGTGGTGGCCTCGTCAGCGGGGCCGACCGACTTCGATCGGGCGGCCTCCACCAGCCGCTCCATGAAGCGGTCGTGCACGCCGTCCAGCACGATCACACGCGCCGCCGCCGAGCATTTCTGACCGGCATAGCCAAACGCGCTGGCGATCACACCCTTGACCGCCTCGTCGAGGTCCGCGTCAGAGTCAACGATGATGGCATTCTTGCCGCCCAGTTCGGCGATCACGCGCTTGAGCCCGGGGCGGGCCGTCGGCGATTCGCTGGCGAGCCGATACACCTCTGTGCCGACCTCACGCGACCCGGTAAACGCTATCACCGCCACGCGCGGGTGACGAACCAGGCCCGCGCCGATGGTCTGGCCTGGGCCAGGCAGATAATTGACAACGCCGGCCGGCAAACCGGCCGCGTTACAGATCTCAACAAACTTGCCGGCCACCGCGGCAGCCGACGACGCCGGCTTCACCACCGCCGTGTTCCCCGTCACCACCGCCGCCACCGTCATGTTCGTGACCAGCGCCAGCGGGAAGTTCCACGGGCCGAGCACCGCGACCACACCGCGCGGCGAATACTGATACTCGTTGGTCTCGCCCTCAATGTCGCGCCGCCGCGGATGATCCGCAATGCGCGTCATCTCCTGCGCATAGTAGTTGCAATAGTCGATCGCTTCCGACACGTCAGCGTCGGCCTCGCGCCACGGCTTGCCGCACTCGATCGACAGCAACGCCGCCAGTTCAAAACGCCGCTCGCCAAGCAGCTCACCAATCCGGCGAACGTGCTCGGCACGCGTCCGCGGCGCAACCGTGCGCCAGGTGCGCTGCGCGTCCGCCGCCGCCGACACCGCCTGCTCCAGCGTCTGCTCGTCCGCCTGGGCAATCTTCGCCACCACTTCCTTCGGACGCGACGGGTTCAGGCTCTCAAACCACTTGCCCGTCTCCACCGGCCGGCCGTTGATCAACAGCGGGTACTGCCGCCCCAGCTCAGCCCGTATCTGCGCCAGCCCCGCCTGCATCTGCTCGCGGTTCGGCTCCAGCCCGAAATCCGTGTTCGCCACGTTCTCAAACGGATCCATGATCGGTTCCTCAAGCTCATATCGAATGACCGCCGGCTTCTCCGGCGGCGTGGTCTTGCCACCGGTGACGTCCGGATTCTCCAGCAGCACCGCTTCGTCGACGTTCTCATCCCCGGATTGACGCAGAAAAGATTCGTTCGCCGTGTTCTCTAGCAGCCGGCGAATGAAGTAGGCCATGCCGTTCAACAAGTTCCCGTAGGGCGTGTAGATCCGGCAACGCTGCCCCATCTGCAACGCTGCTGCCTTCATCGGATCACCCATGCCAAACAACATTTGCAGTTCAAACGCCCAGCCCGGCACCTCCAGCAACCGCCGCAACGCAATCGCATTGCACAAGCTGCGCACGTTATGGCTCGCAAACGCACCGTGCACGTGCTGGTAGTTCTCGAGGATCAGCCGCGCCATACGCTCATAGCACGCGTCCGATTCCCATTTCTGCTCCCAGACCGGCACCGGCCAGTGCCGCTGCGCCGCCCAGACTGTCTCCGAGTCCCAATAGGCCCCCTTCACCAGCCGCACCCAGATCGGCGTGCCGCGCCGCTGGGCGTACTCGACCGTCCGTGCCGCATCCTTGTCGCCATCCTTAAGATACGCCTGCAACACGATGCCAAAATGCGGATAGTCGCGGAACTCGTCCTCCATGAAGAGCTCTTCACACAGATCGAGCGTCAGGTCCTTGATCGCGTAGTGCTCCATGTCGATATGCAGGTGCACGCCCTGCTCCATCGACTTGCGCAGCAGCGGCCGCAGTATCTCTTTGGCCCGCTTCTTCGCCGGCTCCGCCGCAATCGGATCAAACCCGGGATACAGCGACGTCAGCTTCACCGACACGTTCACACGCGGAATCTGCTTGCCGTCGCCCTCGTCCACCAGCGGCACCGCCGACCATTCCGCCGCGTGGCGCGGCAGTTCGCTGATCAGGTCCATGTATATCTGGTGATAGACTTCGGCCTCAACCCCCGATACCGCCGCCTCACCCAACACGTCGATCGTGAAGGCCTGCCTCTTCTTGCGCAACTTGCGCAGCGCCCGTTCAGCCTCGACCACGTTCGAGCCCGGGATGAAGCTGCCCGCCATGACGGCGGCCCCCGTGCGCGCCGAAAACGCGAACATCTTCGCCAACGGAGAATGGAGAGATCTGAAGTTCATCAGGTGCGAAACTGTCCGCACCATCCAGCTCTTGGATGAATTGGCATCCAGCTCGCGCAGGGCCTGGTCCGCCTGCTCCGGCCCAGAGTGCACCACCTGCCGCGAACGCCCGTTGCGGGCATGTTCCGGGAGTACGAAATATTCCTTCAAATGCCGGGCAATGTCAGCGTCGTTCTGCATGGCGGGCAGCACGTCCACAAACCGGAACGCCTGCACCTTGAACCATTCATCCTGCATGCAGATGTTCAAAATGCGCTCGAGCCACCACGCGTATTGCCAGATCCGCGGATTGCTCCCTCGCATGCGCGCGAACATCTCCCGCCCGAGAGACTGCGTCAATTCTTCGACCTGCTGGTCGCCGATTATCGCCGCCATGCCTTCTTCCTGACAGGTTTCCCATCAAACCCCGTGGGCGCACCACGCGCGAATTCGGGAACGGCCATCGTAGCATTCCGGCCGACCGCCAGCAATGCGTCCCGAATAGCCCGACTATTTCTCTGCCGGGCTAAATTGCAAAACCTTCTGAGACTCCCCCCGCGGGTAGTACCGAATCGTCCGCACCCGCCCGTCACGCTTAATTTGCACCACGATCTGGCGCTCCGGATCGCCGTGGAGATCCCAACCCACCAGCACCTCCCCCTCGCGCAGGCCGGCCTTGGCCGCCGCCGAACCCACCTCCAGCCCGCACACCCGCTGCTCCGCCAACGATCGCTCGCGATCGAAACCGAGGTCGAACGCATATACGGTTCGCTGTCGGCCCTCAAAGGCCGGCTCCAGCGCGTCCCGCTGCACCTCCACCGTTTCTCCATCCACGACGAACCGGCCGAAATCCGTGGCGAACCAGCCACCCAGCAGCTCGCGACCCGCCTGCCGGACGCCCGCGTTCGAAACCTCAAAATCCCCCGCCCGCCCACGCTCCACCAGCGTCAGGAAGAGCTTATCCAGCCCGGCCGACACCCCACGCTCCTGCGCCCGCTTGTGCCAACGCAGCGCCAACATCAACCCCCGCTGATACGGCACCTCGCCGACCGTGTCCCGCGCGCTCCAGAACTGGTCGGCGATAACCTCGTTCGACACGTTCCGCGCCGGATTGCTGTGATATTCGCGAATGATCCGGTTCAGCCAGTCGGCATATGTTTGCGCCGACCAACGCCCCGACTCCCACAGGATTCGCATCGCGTAATAGTCGGTGAACCCTTCGACGAACCAGTACACCAGTTTTACCGGCTCCGCCGCCGGCAACACGCCGCCGTTCCAATAGTGAAAAAGCTCATGCGCGAACAACTGCTCCACGCCGTCGGTCAGCGTCGCCTGCGGCGCCACCGTCAGCGCAAAGCTGCGGAACAACCCGACGCCCGATAACCGCGAATCACCTTCCTTGATCGCCTCGCCTACCGGGATGGCCGTCACGACGAACGGCGGAAACTCCTGCTCGCTCAAAAACGCGCACTCGGCCGCGATGATATCTGCGGCCAGTTCCGCGAACTCCGCCGGCGTGAACTTGAACTCGTCAACCAGCGCCACCGTCAGTTCGTTGGCCCCCCGCACCTGCGTCACGTACGTCTTCAACACGCCGGCCAGGTAGACCGAGTGCCGCAGGTCAACAGGTTCCATTCGCGCTGCGACCACCCGCCCACGCGACCACGAACACACCGCCTCCCACCCCTCCGGCAACTCCCACCGCAGGAGAACCTGATATTCCTCCGGCAACTCCCCGCCCACCCCCGGCGTCATCAAAAACGCGTTGCCCACGCCGTGGAAAAACTTCTCCGTCGTCAGCGGGTGGTGCGTCGTGTTCCAGTCAAACTCGCGTTTTCCCGGCGCCACCACGTAGCGGCAGATGATCTCCGCATCCTTGCGGTGTTTCACCACCCAGCACGCACCGTCACGTCGAACACTCCGCGCCCCATCAAACTTGATATTTCGCAACAGCCCCGGCACGTCGTCCACGGTCCCCCACTGCGGTGCCACGCATAGCCGCGACGCCCGTCGATCCTGCGTCTCCCAGGTGAGTTCGACCTCCAGCCGACCTTCCTCGGGCAGCGGCCTCAGCACGTAGCGCAGAATCTCGTCCTGAGCGCGGGCCGAACTTGTGGCCGCCCCGATCAGCAGGACTGCCACAGGCAGCAGGCCGCGCACCAACGTTCGCTCGTAACCAGGCACTCTGGATCTCCCAGGTAGTGTACTTTCTCATAAGTTCAGCATCAGAGGTGGGGCGGGCGTCTCGCCCGCCATGCCCTGATTGCGGACCGTAAACGGCGGGCGAGACGCCCGCCCCACATTGGAAAGATGCAAACAGCGTAAAAGACCACCGTAGCGCCGTCTGGTCACAGTTCTGTACGCGTCCCATATTGTATGGGTTGCACGCATATCACGCGCAGCGTGTCGGTTAGAGCGTTTTCGACGAACTCGTGACGCCCAAACGTCCAAGTGTCCTTGAAAACACGACCGGGAGGCCGCCACGAGCAAATAGAGCTTGCTCCGCCCCCGCGTAAGCTGCGCCAGTCAGCCGCCGGCCGGCGACACGCTGATCCTCCCGCCCCACCCGCGCCGATAAACATTATTGGAGCGTCGCCGTCTGATGGGAGACCCGATGAAAGTCGGCTGGTCGAGTTTGCTGTTGCTGCCACTGGCGGCCGCCGTTTGGGCCGCCCCGCCGCGATACGTCTCCAGCCCCGAAATCATCATCAACGCCCGCCCCGCCAACGACACAACCGTCGAACACGTCCAGCTCTGGGTTTCGACCGATGATGGGCAGAGCTGGCACCAGCCCGATACCGTCCCCGCCGACGGATCGGCCACCCGTTACACGGCCGATCGCGACGGGCGGTACGATTTCTACCTCGTGCTCGAAAACTCGGCCGGCACTTCGGGCCCCGCCCCACAGGCCGGCACCAAATCGGCCATCACGGTCGTGGTCGACACCATTCCGCCACTGCTCCAGGTGCACGACGCCGTGTCGCCCGATAACAACGAATCGGTCGTCATCAACGTCACGCTCATCGAAGAAAACCTCGGCGAAGATGGGCTGCGAGTTTTCTACCGAACCCCCAGCGAGATCTGGCAGGATGGTGGGCCAGCCTTCCATAACGGCGAGTTGGCAACCTGGGATGCGCCGGCCGACCTGTCCGACGATGCTGAGATTCGCCTGGTCGCGACCGATCTGGCCGGCAATCGCTCGGCGACCGAGCCGCTGAGCCTGGCTGACGTGGTTGTAACCACTCAGCCGACGACCGTGCCCGCCGTCTGCGACCCGGAGCCGATCACCCCGCCCACGGTTGAGATCGACCCGGTGCAAGTGGCGGACGTGGAAATGGACACCGTCTTGCCGCCCGAGATTGAGCCATTCTCCCCGACGTTGCCCGACACGCCAGCGGAGTCGGCAACCGCCGACCGCACCGCCGAGGTTAACCCGGACGGATTAGACACATCGGAGGTCGAGCATCTTCGCGAGTTGGCTTCCCAGTTCATGCAGCGGGGCGATTATCGTCTGGCGTTAGCCCGGCTTCAGGACGCGATCGAGGTGGAGCCGGGAAATGCTGACCTGCTGGTCGACCTGGGCAGCGCCCTCTACCGACAGAACCACTACGACGAGGCCCGCGAGCGTTTCCAGAAGGCCGCCGATATCATGCCCAGCCACGTCGGCGCCCTGGACGGATTGGCACTGGTAGCGGCCACCCAAAAACAGTACCCTCAGGCCCGCGCGCACCTGCAACGGTTGCAGGAATTGCTGCCCGATTCGGGCGTAGTTTGGCTGCGCACCGGCGACATCGAGCACAAGCTGGGTCACACCGCCGCCGCCCTGCAGGCTTGGCAGCGGGCTCGCCAGGTGGCCAGCGCCGACACCGACCTCATGGCCCGCGCTAAGCGTCGCCTGGATTACTTCAGCCCGAATCTGCCGCGACCCGTATCACCGCCCGCCGACCAGCCATGGCCAAATCAAAACAACCCCCGCCCATCGTCGTCATCTACGGAAACGACGAGCACCAGAGACGCGAATCGCTGAAAGCTGCGCTCGACACGTTGCTGGGGCCGGAGGTCGACCGCTCACTGGCCCTGACAGATCTGAACGGGGAGGAGCGCCCCGATCAGGGCGGCCCAACCATCGGCCGAGTGCTCGAAGATCTGCGCCAACTGCCCTTCCTCACCGACCACCGCGTGGTCCTCGTCCGGGCGGCCGACCCGTTCATCTCCGCCAACCGCGAAACGCTGGAGCGCTACGTCGCCGATGCCTCGTCCACCGCGACACTCGTCCTGGAGTGCTCGAAATTCCCCGCCACCACGCGCCTGGCCAAAGCCGCCAAGGCGGCCAAAGGTGTGTTGCAGGAATGCAAACTCCCAAGTCTGAGCAGCCTGCCGGAATTGGTCACAAGTTTCGCTTCAGAAAGAAATAAGCGCATATCTGCCGCCGCTGCCAGCATGCTGGTGGACTTGGTGGGGCAGGATCCGGGTTCGCTGGCGAACGAGGTCGAAAAGCTGTCGCTGTATATTGGCGAGCGGGCCGAGATAACGCCCGAGGACGTGAGCGTGCTCGTCGGCCAGAGCCGAGAGGAGAAGATTTTCGCCGTCATGGATCAGGCCGCCCTGGGTCGCCTGCCACAGGCCCTCGATCTCTGGCACCAGACCATCGCAAGCGATCCCGGTGCCCGATTCAAGGTTGTTGGCGGGATGGCTTTTGTGCTCCGCAGGTGGCTGGATGCACATCGTCAGCGGGCGGAAGGCGTCCCGCTGCGGTCCCTGGCGGGCAAATTGTTCATGTGGGGACGTCAGAACGAGGTGGAGCGGCTGCTGGAACTTCAGACCCCTACCCGTCTGCGACAGGCACTCGCTGCTGTCGCCGACCTTGACACACAAGCCAAGTCGGGCTCTCGGTCGATAGAAACAGGTGTCGAGATATTGCTCGCCCGGCTGGCGAGACGCAGAACATCTGCATGACTTATCGGAGTGCCGCATGGATGCTCGCCACTCCCCGCGCTGCATAAACGCGGCGATCCTACTGTTGCTGCTCGGCGGCTGTGCACTGGATTCCCGCCCCACCGCACGCGACGAACAGCGTGACCGCCCAGAGCGGCCCCACGAACCCCCACAGGTCGTCGAGCAGGAACCAGATTCCCAAAGCGATACCGCCGACGACGAAACTAATCCAGAAATTGATAATGGCGTGATCGAATATATCCGCCGCGTTGATGATGCCTATCAACGCAACCAGGATCGCGCCAATTGGCAGCCGCACGCGGAGCCACGCTACCTGGTTGATACCGCCGTGGTCGATCAGCCGGCCAGAGTCGCACCTGGGGACGATCCCGACGCCATACCGCCGGAAGATGGCGACAACACGGCCGACGTCGGAGAGTTCCAGCCTGCCCCAGCCATGCAGCCGCCAGAACTGGGCGACGTCGAAGTCTTCGGCGAGGCCGACTGGACAACGCAGCCGGGCACCGACGGCGGATCGGCAGAGATCAACAGCCCCGCCAGCGCCAGCGTCGGCCCCACCTCCCTACGCGAGTTCCTCGAGCAGGTCCCCTGGGAGGACGACCAGTCCTTCCGCACCCAGTTGGATCGTCGAATCATGTGGGCCCTCGCCGACGTTCCCGACCGGGCCCATGAACCCATGGAGATGGTGTCGGCCGAGCAGCAGACCCTGGCCGACGCGTTCGTCGATGCCTTGCTCGCAGTGCGGGATTGGCACCTCGGCGACCAGACCTCCGGTGCCACCGTCGCCAGCCACGAGCTGGCCGAACTCCAGAACGCCCTCCGCCGACTCAACGACCCGACCATCCCAACCATCGCCCTGTGCAGCGCCGTCCGGGGCTATGGCCAATATGACGAAATCTCGCCACCATGTTTCCTCGCCGGCACACCCGCCGAGTTCGTTGTCTACTGCGAGCTGCGCGACTTCGTCACCGAGCACCGCGACGACGGCTTCTACTACTCCAGCTTTGACATGACGACGACGATCCTCAATCGCGCCGGCGACACCGTCCTCGAATTGCAGGATCCCGACATCGTCGACCGCTGCCGAAATCTCCGCAACGACTGCTTCATCCCCCGCCTGGTTCGGCTTCCAACCTCGCTTTCGCCCGGGCGCTACGTGGCAAAAGTCACAATCGTTGATAAACTCGGACAAAATGTGACCGAGAGCCGGGCGACTTTCGAACTCGTCGCCCGTCCCTGAGCGGTATTGCGCCTCGCGAGTGGAAGCCTGCTTCGGAGAATCGGCTGGTGAACGTTCCCCGTTTCATCCGCCGCCTGTTCCGCGCCCCCTACGATGGGTTACGACACTTCGGCACCGTAGCCGAAGGCGTCCTATATCGGTCTGGACAGCCCACGCCGGACGAACTGGCCGATTTGATCCGCAAGCTTTCGCTGCGCACCGTCGTCAGCTTACGCGGCACGCGTGATGATCGCGACCCCGACAGCTGGGAACAAACCGAACGCCAAGTGTGTCAAGCGCACAACGTCAACTTCGTGGCGCTACCCTGCAACCACAAGAACCCCCCGACAGCCGAGCAGGTCCGACAGTTCCTCGATCTCGCCCGCGATTCCGAGCGACAACCCGTCTTGGTTCACTGTCGCCTCGGCCAGCAGCGTACGCTGCTCTTCTGCGCCCTCTACCGCGTCCACGTAGACAACCTCAGCCCGGAAGAGGCCGAGCTCGAAATTGACCACCAGGGTTTCGGCACCCATAAACGTCGCCACCAGATCCTGCTCCGGGCATTTCGCGAACTCGCTCACCAGAAGCTGCCTACGTCATAGCATCGCAGCGCCACTACGCGCGCAATCCACGCCCGCTACGATCAGCAATTGTGGTAAGGGGAATCAGAGCGTTCAGAACGAAAAGGCCTGTTCGTCGAAGGCCGGATGGAGATTTACGTTTGTGAACACATAGCTGCCGAGTAGTTCGTCTTCCTCGTGATCAGCATACGAATACACCGCCACGGGAAGCAGCCACTCCTGGTCCAGGTGCAGGATCATGCGTGCGTCGGGGAAGTCGCCGTCCGGGCCCTCGTAGGGCAGATCGCGCACGATCACAAAAGTCGGTCGTCCGTCCACCGAGCCCGCCCCCGCGTAACGCAGATTGAGCACGCCGCGCTCGGCCGCCAACCGGTTGTAATCTTCGAGCAGCGTTAGCGTCTCGACAAAGCCGCACTCATCGATCGACCGCCGGCTGGCCTTTTTGGCCCGCGCGCCGTGAATCGGCATCATGATATCGCTGACGAACAGCCGGGCGATCGCTCCCGCCGGCTCCACCTGCGCCAGCTTCTCACCCTTGTCGTTCACGAACGACGCGTCGTCGACATACAACGCCCGCTTCACCTGGTCGGCGTTCTTCTTCCAGAGCATGTACGTCGACCGGGGTTCCTCGCGATAGCGAACCTCGATTTCCTGGGCCGGCTTCAACTTGCCGTCGAGCCGCTCCTGCTTCACAAACGTGAAGGAATACGCATCAATGGATTCTTCGTAGAGAGCACGCCCCATCCGCACCAGCGCCATCGGGTCGCGGTCGGCCAGATCAGCCAGCTTGCCCGCCGATTGGGCGTCGGGGTTGATCTGCTGCTCGACCGGCACCGCTATCGGCTGGGCGGCGTTGGGCCCGAAGCTCGAGACGAACCACGCCGACAGCGGTACCAGGAACGCTATGACGCCGGCCGCATAGAGAATACCGCGTCTGTTTCTCATACTGTTGGAATCCACTTGCCAACCAAATCCAGCGGGTGCTGCCGTGACTGTCACCAGCTCCCTGAAAATCCAATCGGATTCGGGCACGCGTGCTCTTCACACGCCGTAAACCGCCGCTCGACCGTCTCTTACCCTCAACGGCGGTTTTCAGGAATTATAGCTGGTCATACCCCCTCGACAAGCATAAGTTGCATTCCCGTAACGGGTTTGCAGTCTCAACCCGACGCCCAGCCGGCTAGCACCTTTTCAAACCCTGCAACATCCGCTTCAAATTCGACCGTGTGGTCGGCATGCGCAAATTCCTGCACCTGAACGCTGCCTTCGCTGATCCGCTCCACCCAGGCACGTGTCGCCGAGTTCTTGATAATCTGATCTCGGCCAGCCAGAAGCAGCGTCGTGTCCGCCTCCAGGCTGTTTTCGGACACACGCGCCAGCCAGCGGTCCATCCGTCGCGATTCATATAGGAACCGCGCCGTCGCCCGGGTCAGCTTCAACTCGTCTTGCGCAATAAACTCCTGGCCAGCAGTATTTGATGTGAATAACCGCGGATCATTAAGAGGTAGCTCGAACAGCCGACCTGGACACATTGCCAGCGCCGCCGCGATTCGCATTCGGCAGCGCCAACTCACGCCTACCGCCGGCACAATTCCCGGCGCCACCAGCAACAAACGTCCGACGCGCTTCGGCCTGCGCAGCGCCCAGGCCAGCGCCAGCTTCCCGCCCCAACTCACCCCAACTAAATCCACCCGCTCACACCCCAGCCGCTCGTTGCACCACGTGACGACCGTATCCAGGTCCACGAGCAATTGTTCGGCGCTCGGCGTGTCGCCGCGATGCTCGACATTCAGCCCGCTGCCGCGCCGATCGGGCACAACGACGGCACGTTCCGCCGCCGCCAGCACCGACGCCGACCATTCATACCAACCCCCATGCGATTGAATCCCGTGCAGGTAGATAATCGGATTGATGCGCGCCGGCGTCGTGATCCAACACCGTCCACGCAATATGTAGCCGTCGCTCGCCCGCCACTGGCCAGGCTTATAAGCACTCAGCGCAGCGCGCATGTTGCCGGCCTACAGATCACTCTGGTCGAGAACCTCAAACTGTCTTGATCGGAGCACCGGGATGGCCCCCACAGGGTTGTCGACCTGAATCGCCAAACACGGCTTGCGCTCGGCGGTGGCCCACACGGTGTACAAGTAGTTGATGTTGATCTCCGCCCCGATCAGCGCGCTGCAAACCGCCAGGATGCCCCGCTTGCCGGCCGGCAGACCCACCACCAGGATCTCGCTCTCGCTCACCGCGAAACGCGCGTCGGTCAGCACTTGGTGCGCCAGATCGGGGTCATCCACCAGCAGCCGAACGATGGCGCAGTCCACCGACGCATCTGCCGAAACCCCCAGAATCAACACCGGCTCGTCCTCAAGCAGCCGCGTTATTCGCAGCAACTGCCCCACGCGGTTTTCCAGAAAGATCGAAAGTTGTCGGCAACAGGGATAATCGCTGCCCTCGGCGGTCTGAAATGGTTCAACGTTCATGTTTTGTGCCACACCGGTTCCCGGGCCCACACGACGCGTACAAGTCTATTCGTAGGTTAGCTTTGCAGCACGACGCTGTACAGCACAAAATGGCCCGGCGAATCAATCGTCAGGTCCCAAGGTGGGGCGGGCGCCCTCGCCCGCCGAGCCCACTGTGACACGGGCTGCTTCACAGCCCAGACAGCCCGTGCAACGGGATGGGGGACCCGTCGATCAGTTTCCCATATTGTGGGCTAATCCACAGTGTGGCACGGGCCAATAGTCCGTGGTCCAGCCAAGTCATTGTTTGTCGGTCGCCGCCGGCTCGACACGCACACCCAACTGCTCGCAAAGGAACCGCCGACGCAGCCGCGGCCAGTGCCCGTTGTTGTTGTACAGCCCGTGCCCGTCGGCGGGGTAGATCATCAGGTCGAAGCTTTGCTCGGCTTGTTGCAGCCGCTGGATCAGTTGGTACGCGTTTGCTATGTGCACGTTGTCATCCTGCACACCATGCGCGATCAGCAGCCGGCCGTGCAGTTGATGGGCCGCCTCCAGCACCGACGCCTGCTGATACCCGCTCGGGTTATTCGCCGGCGTGCGCATGTAGCGCTCGGTGTAGATGCTGTCGTAGTTCTGCCAATCGGTAACCGTCAGGGCCGCTATCCCCGCGGCAAACATCTCGCTGTGCGTCAGCGCAAACGCGGCCAGGTAGCCGCCGTAGCTTTCGCCATAGATCGCCACACGCCCCAAATCCACCGGCTCATGCGTCCCCAGCCAGCGCAGGCTCTCCTCCAGGTCGGCCACTTCCGTCACGCCCAGCTTCTGATATGCCTGCCACGCGCTCGCCGCCCCCTGGCCGCCGGCGCAGTGCGGATCAACCGTCCAGACCAGGATGCCCTCCTGCGCCAGCGCCTGGTCGAGCAAAATGTCATATCCGCCCCAGCGATTGTGCACGATCGGCATCTCCGGCGCGCCATACACACGTACCAGCACCGGCCACGGCCCCGTCCCCAGACGAGCCGGCGGACGCAGCACCGTCGCATTCAACTCATAGCCGGCCGCCGTCGGCACACGCACCAACTCGGGCTGCTGCAACTCGTACCCAGCGATCTCCGGCGACTCATTAGCGCTGATCACACGCACCAGTTCGCCATCCGCGTTGCACAGATGCACCCGGGGCACCGTCGTGATGTTGCTGAACGTGTCTACAAACCGGCTCATCTGCGGATTGAAGTTCACGCGGTGCGTAAATCCCGGCTCGGTTAGCCGCTCAGGCGTCCGAGCGCCAAGTGGGGCGGGCGTCTCGCCCGCCGAGCCCGATTTGGCTGTGGTCGGCAAGTCGGCCGAGACGGCCGACCCACCTCGAAGTGGGGCCAGTGGAACACGGTAAACGTGATTTTCGGTGGTGGTGTCTGCCGTGCCGGTGAAATACACCCGCTCCGCGTCATCTACCCCATGCACCCGCCGCACATCCCACGGACCCTCCGTCACCCGCCGCAACAGCGTGCCGTCGGCCGCGTAGTGATACAGGTGCACGTACTCATCCCGCGCGCTGCGCCACAAAAACGTCCCGTCGTCCAGCCAGTGCGGCAAACCCCGGCTGGTCACCCACGCCGGCGATGTTTCGTGAATCAGCACATGCATGGTTCCGCTGTCCGGGTCGACGTCAACTAGGTCGAGCCAGCGCTGCTCGCGATCCTGCACACACGCCACCAGGCGTCCCGCCGGCGACCAGCCCACGGCGACAATCAGCAACTCCGCGTCGGCGTATTGTGCCAGGTCCGCCCAGGTAACGTCCCCGCCCTCCGGCGTAGTGATTCCCAAACGCACGGCAGGGTTCGGGTCGCCCGCCTTCGGGTAGCGCATCGTCGTGATGCGCGGATGCACATGCAGCGAATCGACGACAATGCTCTCGGGCACGGCACTCTCGTCGAGTTGCAGGAAAGCCACGTGCGCACTGTCCTCGGACCACCAGAAAGCACGCCAGTGCCCGCGCCCGTAAACCTCCTCCTGGTACACCCAGTCCAGTACGCCGTTGAGCAGCGTCTCACCGCCGTCATGCGTCAGCCGGGTTTCGTTTCCGCTCTCCAGGTTGAAGGCGTACAGGTCGTTATCGATCACGTACGCCAGGTGTGTTTCCGTCGGGCTCAGGCAGATGTGCTTGCGTGGCCGGGCCGACTCCGTCAGTTGCCGGACCTCGCCGGTATCGAATCGATACAGGTACAACTGTCCCGCGTGCTCGGCGATCGCGAAGGAATAGTCGCCGGCCAGCGCGCCGGGCCGGCGCGCCATGGCCCGTGCCCCCCATTCCTCCACGCCTTCGAGTTCTGCCAGCGCCGTTGCGCAGGCCTGATGATCGTACGCCGGCTGAGACGTGCCGCTGAGCGCTTCGACGATCTGCATTCCTCCGCGCAGGTGCTGCTCATAATGCTCGCCGTCCGGCCGCCAGCGCAGCCCGCGCGCAAAATCTCCGTCAGTATTGATCCAACCTCGGTCATGGAGCAGGTCGAACGTGATCGGCGGCCTGGCTGGCGCCGTGGGCGTTGTTGGCGCCATGCCGGCGCGACCGGCAACGCAACCCCCCGCGCCGGACAGCAGCGAGCCGCAAACGAGCAGGAGTGATAGGCGAATCTTCTCCCGATAATTACGAGCGAATAAGGGCATCCTCATCTCCATGTTCACGCCGCCGGCAAAGTGCAGCGCGTTGCAAAACCCGTAAAATGCTGGTCAACTATAGCACGACGCGCGCGAGTGGTGCCACGGATGGATTTTCACAACTCAACCGATCTCGACAGCAACCTTCTCCGGCAGTTGTTTCTGCGCCACACCTACCCCTACCGCCACGACCGGCTCCAGGTCCGCGTGCGCTATAGCCGCGGCGCCGATTTCTCCGGCACCTGCTACTACACCGAGGGCCGCGTCTTCATCAATCTCGGCCGCCACCTCAAGTACCCTTATCGCACCGGCACACACATCGCCAAGTCGCAATCGAACGAGCGTTGCTGGTGGCGCGAGACCTTCTTCCTGGTCGTCCCCGGTCCGGTCGAGCTGGTGCTCTTTGTCTACCTGCACGAGCTCTATCACTACCTCGTCAAACGCGCCGGCAAGGACCCCCGCCGCAAGGAATCCCGCTGCGATCGCTTCGCCACACGCATCCTGGTTGATAACTTCAATTGCCGCGTGATTGATCGTCACGGCCGCCCGATCGACCGATCCCGCTGGGATTTTCAGGATCCCCACAAGCTCGTGGCCGCTGCGCCGCGCGAGCCGCTGACCCTCTGGGACCTGGCCGAGCAGGACCAGCCGCGCCAGATCCCCGTGACGATCCGCGGCGCCCGCACCGGCCGCCGCTGTAAATCGTGATTCCCATCCGATAGCCCGCCCCCGTGCCATTGTTCCGGAAGAAGCGCCCAGGATTCTTGTGGCACCGGTTTTTGACCGGCGTGTCGCGCCGGTTACGAATCCCAGTGCCGCGGCTATCGGATAGGCTCAGCTTTCATCCGGAATGGTGGACGAAGTACATGCGGTTTGCGCTACAGCATTCCATCCGCGAGCAGTTGACGCCGAACGGCCGCCAGCTTGGCCCGTTCCTCGCCCGCGATGCGGTTCAACTTGCCGATCTGTCGGGCCTGAAACACCACCCGGCAAACCGCTTCGAGTGTTTCGCTGAGGTTGTAGGCCACCCCGAGCGTACCCGCCCACGTGACCGAGCCATGATTCTCCAGCAACGCGCCCGACGCCTGACCCATATGTTCCCGCAGCGCCACGCCCAACGCACGCGTTCCCGGCGTCTGATAGGGCACGAGTGGAACCTGTCCCAAAAGAATATCCCCCTCAGGCAGCACGCCCGTGGGCAACTCCTCGCCCAGGGCGGCCAGCGTGGTGGCATACGGCGGGTGGCAGTGGATCACCGCCTGCACCTCGGGCCGGGCCGCATAAACCTCCAGGTGCATCAGTGCCTCGCTGCTGCACTTACGTGTGCCCTGGACTTGGTTCCCGTCCAGATCCATCACGCACAGATCCGCCGGCGTGAGCTGACCCTTAGCGGTCAGCGTCGGAGTACACAGTACGTGCCCGCCCGCGATTCGGCAGGACAGGTTACCCCCGGTTCCGTCCAACAGGCCCCGCTCCCACGCCCGCCGGCCGATTTCGCACAACTCTGCTCGTTCAGCTTCCATGTCGGCACCAATCTAACTCCCGCCGCCGCCCCTGCACAGCCGCCCGCAGGCCAGAATCCTGTCCCGGTGGGGTGCCTCAGACCCTTGGCAACCCGCTGGCGGTCCCGTATCATCCGCTGACTTTGCGGGGAAAGAGCGCCCGCAAGTGTCGACCCGATCGCCCATTCGGAGCCGCTCGGGCGTGTTGTGAAACTGGATAACGTATCTGCCGACCCGTCCGGCGGGGTTGCATCGGCTCGCCGGCTCCGGTAGATACTACCCGACTTCCACAGGGGAAGTCACCGGATCCGCAGGAGGACCGCTCGTGCCTGATACGACTGAGATCGAAGCGAAGGTCAAAAAGATCGTCGCGGAACAGATGGGGGTCGCCGAGTCTGAGATCACCCGCGAAACCTCGTTCGTGAACGACCTCAATGCCGATTCTCTCGACACCGTCGAACTCGTCATGGAGTTCGAGGATGAGTTCGAGATGAGCATCCCCGACGAGGAAGCGGAAAAGATCCAGACCGTCGGTATGGCCATCGACTACATCGAAAAACACCTTAACAGCGCTAGCAAGTAGACGATTCGGAGCGCCACAGTGGGCATGCGCCGCGTTGTCATCACCGGTCTGGGCGTCGTAACTCCGTTCGGCGACACGGTTGAGGCCTATTGGGACGGCCTCATATCGGGTCGTAGCGGCGTGCGCAGAATCTCCCGCTTCGATGCCTCTGGCCAAGCTTCTCAAATCGGCGGAGAATGCCTCGATTTCGACCCCAGCAAGTACATCGACACCCGAGCCGCCAAACGCATGGACCGCTTCACCCAGTTCGCGCTGGCGGCCGGTCGATCCGCATGGAAACACGCCGAATTCGACGACAACGGCTACGACCCACGCCGTGCCGGCGTCATCCTCGGTACCGGTATTGGCGGCCTCGCCGAGATCGAGGAGCAGCATCTTCGCCTGCTCCAGAAGGGACCCAGCAAGGTCTCAGCATTCACTATTCCAAAACTGATGGCCAACGCCGGCTGCGGACACGTCTCCATCGCCCTCAAACTACAGGGACCCAGCGCCGCTGTCTCTACCGCCTGTGCCTCTGCCGGCAGCGCCATGGGCGCCGCATATCAGTCCATCAGGAGGGATGAGACCGACATCTTCGTCACCGGCGGGACCGAGGCCGCCCTCACGCCCCTCGGAATCTCGGCCTTCTCCGCCATGAAGGCCCTCAGTACACGCAACGACGACCCCGCCACAGCCTCCAGACCATTCGACAAGGACCGTGACGGGTTCATCCTTAGCGAAGGCGCCGGCCTGCTCGTCTTCGAAGAGCTCGAACACGCCAAACGCCGAAACGCAAACATCCTTTGCGAAGTCATCGGATTCGGCGCCACCGCCGACGCCAGCGATATCGTCCAGCCCGACCCGGACGGCACCGGCGCCGCCGACTGCATGGCCCTGGCCCTAAAGGACGCCCAACTCAACCCCGGAGACATTAGCTACATCAACGCCCACGGCACCAGCACCATCCTCGGCGACATCGCCGAAGTCCGCGCAATAAAGGTCGTTTTTGGCGCCGACGCACGCAAGGTCCCCGTCAGCAGCACAAAAAGCTCGGTCGGGCACCTGCTCGGTGCCAGCGGCGGCGTCGAGGCGGTCGCCTGCGTACTCGCAATGCAGCACAACACCCTCCCCCCAACCATGAACCTCCAGAACCCAGAGAAGGAATGCGACCTCGACTTCGTCCCCAATGCCGCTCGGGACGCCGACGTCCGCGTCGCAATGTGCAATTCCTTCGGCTTCGGCGGCCACAACACCTCCATCATCCTACGCCGCTTCTAGCGAGTTTGGAAGAATAGCTCGATGTGCCACTGCTCTTGAGCAGTGCATCCCCAGATCCGCCCGCGCCTACAGTGTTATCGGATGCTCTGGCCTGCGGGTAATCCACACCAAAAACCGTTCCCACCGCACTCACCGCCCCATCCTTCGTACCCTCACGAGACGAACGGGTGTCCCAGACGGTCCGTGCCGATACCGATTTCATGCCGACCAAACCCAAACCTCGCCGCTATACCCGCCGGGCGTTTATCGCCGCCGGCGTCGGCACGCTGCTCGCCGGTGGCTCAACCGCCGCCTACGCCCGCTACGTCGAGCCTTACTGGGCAACCGTCGAAACCGTCGACATGGACATCCCCAACCTGCCCGACCAGCTCGAAGGTCGGCGAATTGTCCACCTGACCGATCTGCACCTCTGCCGGAAAGAATCCAGCGACTACCTGCGCCGCCAAATTGACCGTGTGGCAGAGTTGGATCCGGAAATCGTGTTTCTCACCGGCGATTACATCACCGGATACCACTCCAGCTTGCTCGATAGGCTGGTCGAGCTGGTGAGCAAACTGAGAACCCCCGCCGGCGTCTGGGCTGTCCTGGGCAACCACGATTGGGGCGTATACAGCGGCTGGCGATCTCGAAACGTCGGCCCCCTGCACGCCGACCGTGTCACCGAAACCCTTGAAAAATCAGGAATTACAGTCCTCAGAAACCAGTCCGCCCGCATCGATCTCGCCGGCCAGCCGGTCCAGATCGTCGGCCTGGAAGACCTCTGGAGCAATCGATGCCACCCACCCGCCGCCTTCGCCGGCATCGACTACAGCCAACCCACCATCGTCCTGGCCCACAACCCGGACACCATCGACCTGCTGGACGACGTGTCCTTCGACTGGCTGCTCTGCGGACACACCCATGGCGGCCAGGTGCGGATACCTTTCTATGGGGCCCCGATGCTGCCCATCCACAACCGCCAATATGACGCCGGCCGCTTCGAGATCGGCTCCCGGCGACTCTATGTCAA
This sequence comes from Phycisphaerae bacterium, assembly GCA_963666925.2. Lineage (GTDB taxonomy): Bacteria > Planctomycetota > Phycisphaerae > UBA1845 > Fen-1342 > JANQFV01. The sequence continues at coordinate 29,553 of CAXXTC010000011.1, forward strand.
CCGCGGGCTGGGTCACACGCTCCCCGTTCGTTTCAACTGCCGCCCCGAAATTACGCAATTCATTCTGCGTCGTCGGCGCTGATCCGGGTGGCCGAGCGGCGACCCTGATCCGCCGACACGCCCACCCACAGCAGCAACACTCCCATCACGATCAGCATCAGCAGGTGCGCCCCCAGCACACGCGCCAATGGCCAGATCCACGCGACCATGCCAACCGTCCACACCGCCAGACCGCTCCACCCCAGCGACCGCATCCGACCTGACTGCTGGCTCGCCGCTGCCCGCGCCAACAGTGCCAGCCCCGGCAACGCCCACACCAGGTAGTACTGTCTCAGCAGCGGTGCGAACACCAGCATCCCGATCGCGTAGACCGCACCTTCACAGTGACGCCGGGTTTCGCCCAGATCGCGCCACGGCCGCCGTGTCGCGCAGACCAGACCTGCTAAAAGGAGAACCATTACGCCATAGGACACCCGCTGACACATCGCCGGCTCCAGGTGTAAGGGCTGAACCAGGGCTGCGTGCGGATGCTCCGGCCAGGTCAGCCGGGCCAGAACCTGCGGAATAGCCTGGTTGCGCCGATCGGTAAAATGCGCAGCCAAGTCCGCGTTCAGCAGCCCGCGGGCTGCATCGCCACGCACGTTGTGCTCGTACCACTCGCGGTGATACTGAACCGTCTTCTCTGGTCCGAACACGAGCAGCGGTGGCACCACCATGACGATGATGATCGTTGCGCCAGCCGCCGCCAGCGCGTGCCACCGGCGCTTGAACAGTAAAAACAGCAACAGCAGCGCCGGCAGCAGCTTCAGAACCGCCGCCAGTCCGATCAGCACGCCGCCCGTTCGTCCGCGCCGCCGATCGAGCGCACCCAGCCCCGCCAGCACCAGCGCGAGCACAAAGAAGCTGAGTTGGTTGAACTTTGTCGCCTCGATCAGCGCCGGGAGCCCGATCAGCAGTGCCACTCCGAACGGCGCTGCCGCCGGCACGTCCGTATACCTGTCGCTAGACCACTTGCGCAACAGGTGCAGGCTGTATCCCAGCGCCGCCATCTGCGCGATCGCCCAGATGCCGGCGGCCGGCAGTCGACCCAGAGATGCCATCGGTGCCAGCGCCAGCGACACCACCGGCAGGTAGAACGGCAACTGCCGCCGATCGTCCGGGTTAGGCGTATCAAACTGCGGGTTCAACTCGCCGTGCTCCCAGACATAACGCGCATCAAGATAGAAATGATGAAAGTCATACCGCCCGCGCTGCGCTCGATCGAACGAAACGGTTCCCAGAACCAGTAGCAGAACCACCAGCCCCAGCGTCAGCACTCGATCCAGCGGATGACGTTCAGCCATGGTTTCCCGTCGCTTGTTGCCCCCGCTCAGCGAACATTAACCGTGACTGAGACCAGCCGCTACGCGGCGGCACATGATACGGCGGTGGTAATGCCCGCGGACTGCGCCGTAGCGACAACAACATCACCACAATCGGCACGGCCAGCACGACCACCGTTCCCAGTACCGTTCCGCGGGCCGACATGTCGATCGAAAACAGGCTGAGCTGCGCCACCAGCGCCAACCCGAGACAAACCAGCGCCAGCATCGACCAGCCGCGCTTCATGCCCGCATAATGCACGCCCGCGCCCAGAATCGAGATCGCCGGCAGCGCCCACACCATGTGATATAGCCGCATTACCGGCATCAGCCACAACATGGCCAGCATGAACAGCGTCCACTCGAACCGTACCTGCCAGACTGTCAGCAGCGCGGCCGGTCGTCGGCATAGCCAGATCAGCCCCGCCAGGCTCAGCAGCGCTACGCCCGTCGCCAGGTAAGCCACAACATTCAGCGGCAAGTTGACCACGTTCAGCGTGCGCACCTCGTGCGTGCCATGCTCGGCCTGGTGGCGCGGGTCGTTGTCGAAGTGAGTGTTGTAGTTTGTTTCATGCAGCCAGCGGCTGGTTACCGCGCCCAGGCCCTGGTTACGCCAATCCATCTCACTCTGTGCCAGAATCAGGCCGCGATGCGATCCGTGCGCCACGCAACGCTCGACCCATTGTCGGTATGCGCCGATTGCGTATTCCGGCCCCAGCGCCGCCATGTCCGCCAGCGGGCCGGCCAATAGCACCGTCAGCACCGTTACACCCACGGTGCGATACTGCCGCTTGAGCAGTAGCCACAGGACCAGCAGCGCCGGCGTGAGCTTCAGCAACACCGCCAGTCCCAGCGAGAACCCGCTCGCCACGCGCCGCCCCTGCTGCCACGTTACGAAAAACAGCACGATCAGCAGCAGTGTGAAGTTGTCGATCTGGTTCAGCCGGAATTCCCACCGCCAGTACGCCGCCAGGATGATCAGCGGCAGCAGTTGTGTCACCGGCCAATCCTTCGGCGGCAGCCCGGTCAGGTGCCGACCCAAGAGCCGCAGTGTCACCAGCAATGCCAGCAGGTTCAGCCCCAGCCACACGTACCCCGCCGGCCGGAACGGCAGCAGGGCCACCAGCGTCATCATCCGCGGCACACACGGCAGGTACCACTCCAGCGTACCGCGCTGCTCGATATGCCCGTTCACGGTGTCCCACCCAGGGTCGAGCACCCCGTGATGCAGCAGCCAGATTCCGGACTTGTAGAAGTATTCGAAATCGGGGCGCTCGTGGTAGATCTGTCTTGCCCCGTGCTGCCCCAGCCACACCAGCACCACCAGGACCCCTAGCAGGCTGAGCACCCGCACCGCCCGCGGCGCCACCGGCGGACGTTGCGCTGGCTCCTCCGCCGGCACTTCAGATGCTGGGTCAGATACGTCCATACGAGCCGCCGATTCTACGTACCCGCCTCCCCCCCAACAACCGCACCACCCAGCACCGCAGTGTTCAGGCCGGCTGAATCGTTTTTAATGCCGACTGTAACTCTGTCGGCTGGATGTCGCCGATCTGAATGGGCTCTCCGGGGCCGCGCAGTAGTACGTACCGGGCCGCGCCGCCGTGAACCTTTTTGTCGACGGCGCAGATGGCGGCCACGTCGCCGGTTTCCAATCGCCGCTGCAACACAGTCGGCAAACCCAGACGCTTGATCAGGCCGCCGATGCGCTCGGCGTCCGCCGGTTGCAGCAACCCCCGCCGCATGGCCAGCTCGTTTTCCACCAGCATTCCCAGCGCAACGCATTCGCCGTGCCGAAGCTCGTATTCCAGCAGGTGTTCAATGGCGTGTCCGATAGTGTGGCCATGGTTGAGAATCACCCGTTCGCCCTGTTCCCGCTCGTCGCGTGCGACGACCCGGGCCTTGGCGGCGCAATTCCGTGCGATCAGTTCCGACATCGTTTCCGGGGCGCGGGCGAGCAACGCGTCGGCTTGCTGCTCGTGCCAGCTCAGGAACTCGGCCGAGCTGATCGCCGCCTGCTTGACGCTCTCGCCCAGGCCAGCGGTGAAATCCCGATCGGGCAGTGTGGCCAGGAAATCGGTATCGATGATCACGGCCTGCGGTTGGTGGAAGGCGCCGACGAGGTTCTTGCCGGCCGGCAGATTGACGGCTGTCTTGCCGCCGACTGACGCGTCGACGGCGGCCAGTAGCGTCGTCGGTACCTGCACGAAGCGAATTCCCCGCAGCCAGGTGGCTGCCACGAAGCCGGCCAGGTCACCGGCCACCCCGCCTCCAAACGCGATCAGCACCGCCCCGCGTTCGATCCGTGCCCTGGCCAGCTCGTCATAGAGCCGCCCAGCGGTTGCCAGCGACTTGTGTTCCTCGCCCGGCGTGAAATCCAGCAGCAGCGGATCACCCGGCAGGCAGGCTCGAAGTGTGTCGCCGTGAAGATCGGCAACGTTTCGATCGGCGACTATGACGATTTGGCATTTTGGGGCGTTGGTGGCGAGCCATGTTTCAAGTTCGCAGCGGGCTCTGGGTCCGATATATATCGGGTATCCGCGTTCGTCCAAATCGACAATTATGCGTTTCATGGCAGATTCCAGTCAGTTTTTACCACACCATTGCCGCATTGTAGCGTACTAAACAGGTGTCGGACGACGGCTCTCCGCCAGCGGTCCGCAGGGGTGTTGGTGCGCGCTCCCGATTGGCATAAGATCGTTGTCTGCAATGCCTTATGTTACTCTCGGGCCGGGCCTGTGGGACTGGTCAGAGGGCCCGTGGAGTTGACTGAATCGGACTCTAACGGTATCCTGATAGCCTATGACGCGAACCGTTACTGATCGGGGCTCCCGAGCCAAGCGGTCGACCCAAAGCACGCGTTCGAAGGGGCGATCTTCTCGGACGACCAACCGGCGCAGTGCCGTGCGTACCTATCGTGCGGCCCTGGAGTTCATCAACAGCCACACGGACTACGAGAAAATGATCCGTGTCGGTTACAACCACACTAACTTCAATCTCTCCAGAATGTTGCGCATTCTGGGGGAGATCGGCAATCCGCATCGCGACGTGCCCATGATCCACATTGCCGGGACCAAGGGCAAGGGCTCGACGTGCCACATGCTGGCGGCGATGTTGCAGAATGCGGGTTACCGGACCGGGTTGTACACCTCGCCGCACATCGTGGACATCCGCGAACGCATCCGGGTTGATGGGGAACTGATCCGGGAGTCGGAATTCACGAAGCTGATCGCGACGATTGCTCCGGCCGTCAAGCGTCTCGATCGGGACGATCCGACGTTTTTTGAGATTATGACGGCGGCGGCGTTTTTGCATTTTGCGGTCAAGAAGGCCGGCGTGGCAGTCATTGAGACCGGTCTGGGTGGCCGACTTGATTCAACGAATGTCATTAAGCCGCTGGTCGCGGGCATCACCAGCATCAGCTATGACCACGTGGCTCAGCTCGGCCACACGCTGGAGCAGATTGCCGAAGAGAAGGCCGGCATCTTTAAGCCGGGGGTTACGGTGATCAGTGCGCCGCAGTTGCCGGCCGTGCGGAAGGTGTTGAGTGAGGCGGCTGAGCGGGTGGGCTGCCCGCTGCGGATTCTCGGTGAGGATCTGGAGTTCAGCTACCGGTTTGAGTCGTCGCGGGTGACCGGGCCGCACACGCGGGTGTGCCTGACGACGCCGACCACGGGGTTTGACCACTTGCAGGTGCCGCTGCTGGGTGAGCATCAGGCGCACAACTGCGGGGTGGCGTTGGGCATCGTGGACGCCTTGCGGGAGAGCGGGGCGTTGAAGGTGCCGGAACAGGCGGCGATCGACGGGCTGGCCAAGGTGAAGATCCACGGTCGGCTGGAGCTGATTCGCGAGTTGCCGCGGACGGTGGTTGATGCGGCCCATAACGCGGCGAGCGTGGCGGCGCTGATGCGGGCCATCGGGCAGAACGTGTCTTATGACTCGATGGTGATCATCTTTGGCTGCTCGGCGGACAAGGACGTCGACGGGATGCTGGACCAGCTTCAGCTTGGGGCAGACAAGATCATCTTCACGACGACGGGGACGCCGCGGTCGGTTGATCCGCATGAGTTGCAGAGCCGATTTGCGGAGAAGAGCCCGAAGATGGCGCAGGTTGCGGAGACGCTGGAAGAGGCGTACCAGATCGCGACGAACTGCGTGACGCGTGAGGACCTGATCTGCATCACGGGCTCGGTGTACCTGATCGGCCATGCCAAGTGCCTGGCAGATGCGGGGAAGCTGTTCTAGAGCAAGCTCTACTTACTTGTAGCGGCCTCCCTGCCGTATTCTCCAGGACACTTAGAGTTTAGACGCTACGAGTTCGTTGAAAGCGTCCTAGCAAACACCCTCAAGCCTGGGCCGAATATTCGGTTGTCAAAGATCCGCTTCGGTGCCGGTCCAGTTTGGCGCGGGAGTTTAGAGCAAGCTCTATTTACTCGTGGCGGCCTCCTTGCCGTATTCGCCAGAACACTTGTACGTCTGGGCGCCACGGGTTCGTAGAAAGCACTCTGGAGCGCCTGTTCTGCCGGCCGCGGTCCTGGGGGAACCCGGCCTCGTCCGGAGACTCGTACGGTCCAATACCACTCCACCCGCCATTGGCGGGTGCCACACTTGGTGTGGGTCCACACCTTTCAGTGTGGCTGTGTTGGGCCGCTCCGGGTGGGCGGGGTCACGAACGGGGCAGCGGATCGTGTGAGGATCGAGGGGCGTGCGTTGAGGATCGAGTTTGTTGTTCGAGCCTTTCACGCTTGCGTTGCCTCTTTCCGTTCACACCGGCACTTTTGTGCCGCCGGGGGATCGATCTCCCGGGTCGCTGCGGGCGTCGTCAAGGGTGCCCTGGGAACAGCGTAAGCGTAGGTAAGTGTTCACGCGCTTTTTGGGTTGGGCAAGTTGGATTTTAGGGATTGGCGCTGGCTGGCGGAGATTGGCGGAATCTGTTGGATTCTGGCGGATTCTGCGCGCGGGATTTTGGTGGGTCCTGGTAATGGGGGGGAGTAGAAAGTAGATAGGTGAGAGTAGGAGGGGCGCGGCGGGGTTGGTAATCATGTGCGGTTTGTGGGGTGTTGGGTGGTTGTTGGTATCGCGCTGCGCGGGCTGCCTGGGGGAGCCAGCTCCGCAGGTTTTCCCAGACCCCTTCCTTGGGCTTCTTTTCCCCTCGCTGGTGAGGGGCATGACCGGGCTAGAGCGTTTTCAATTACGGTCCGTCGCCTTGGCGAGCCGACGCTGTTGCGAATGCACTGCTCACAGAGCAGTGGCACGCCGGACCATTTCTGAAACTGCTCTAGCCGAATCGAGGGATAGGTGGCTGTGCCGGGGGCTTGATCGTGACAGCGACGGAGGAGTACTGCGTAGGTCAGACGGGATGTGTAGCAAGCAGTATTACTCTTCACCGAGAACGTTACGAAGTTCTCGAAGCTGCATGTAGAAACGCTCGAAGAATTCTGAATTTGGCTTCTGGTTTCCCATGCGAAGGGCACGTTCCAAGTGGCGACCTAGGTCACTGACAATGTGCCGGGTCATTTCAAGCTTCTGAGAAGACATGGATGTCTCACGAAGAAATGGTGCATCCTCAAGGGCTGAGTGGATGATGTGACGAAGTTCATGGTGAAAACGAGGTGAGCCCATAGGGCCGTAAGCCTCGAGGCGTTCTTGCAACGCAAGGATGGCTTTTCGCATCTCCGAGAGGTTGCTAACCAGAACCTATCTCAAAACCTCTTAACCGTGGTCATATGTACTGTGAGAATCGCAGTTTCTCTCGGGTTTCGCGTGATCCGGCCTCCAGTGGCAATGTGCCGAAACAGGTTCTGGGGCAGGTTCTAACCAGCCTGTGTTGGATGGCACCAGATGAGGAGGCGGCCGCGCGCCGCGGGGTTATTCCTCCGCTTCGCCAAACACCTGCTGGAACACCGCCAGGTCCGCTACGTCGACGTCCACATCCCAATCCAGATCGGCGCACATGCAGCCCGGATCGTACGTTACCTCCGGCCCGGCCAGGCACTCGCAGAACAGCAACACGTCCTCAAACTCAACCACCTCGTCCCAGTTCATGTCGCCCGCTACCATTGGCCGCAGGTACATATCATCGTAGTACACGGCCGTCGACTCGTTGGCGCAAACATCCACGGCCGCGACGTCCAGCGCTCCTCCGCCACCGCCGAGCACGCCGCCAGTCCAGGCGTAATCAACTACGAACTGGCCATCGTAGTAGACTTCGGCCCAGTCTCTGGTGAGGTCGACGACCACACTGATCTCGATCCATTCGTCGGGCACATACGGAACGTCTACGGTGTTGAGCCCGTTGCCGTAGTACACCTTGAGCATGCCATCGTTGGAGTCGAAGTTCATCTGCAAGGACCAGTGGGATTCCTCGTGCGGCCCACCGTCGGCATATGTGTTCATCATGACCAGGTAACTGCCCTCAAACGGCGGTTCCCCGCCCGACTGAAAGTCCCCGGGCACGTACTGCCAGGCTGTGAACGCCCAGCGGTCGGCAGCCTGATCAACCTCGTGCACGAGATCGGTGCTTCCCGCAACCACCATCGCGTTGAACGGGCTGTGGGCCTGCTCATCGGTCACTACGGCGTCGGCCAGCGGGTCGTTGTCCCAGCCCTTCCAGCCATATTGACCATGCAGCCCGGCACCCGCCTCGTAGAAGTCAAAGGCGTCATGCCAGTAGTCGGCCCACCAGGTGCTGCTCGACGTGACGAAGTTGTCGATCGCCACCTGGCTGCTGAGATCATCTGTTGACATCACCCAGTGCATGTCGTGCCACAGCGCCGGCGGAACCACATCGTAACTCAACCGCACGCGCTGCCAGCCGTCCTCCAGTGGCACGATCGTTTCCTGGAGGTTTTCGATCACACATTCGGGCGGCACGGCCGCATCCCACAGCACGATACCGCCTTCGTTGAAGTAGTCGAACTGGCAGGCAATTCGCTCGCGATCGATCGCATCGGCCTGACCCTCCAGGTGCATAACGAGCTCGCCGTCGGCGACGGACCCGCCGGGCAGCCCGAGCACGCCGGCATGATCCGCGACCTCCGGCAGCCACTCCGGCGGGTACGACCCAAAACGGTCCCAGGTCGTGCCCGCGTGCCACGTCGGCAGCACCTCGTAGAGCGCCTCCGGCGGCCAATCGTCGCGTTCGAAGTAGTAATACTGCGCCCGGCTCTGGTCCTGATACTCAGGCGGTGCCGTCACTGACTCCAGAGACTCATCCTTCGGCTCGCCCGTCAATTCAATCGCGAGATTGTCGATGAAGATAAAACTGTCGACGCTAGTGCCCGTCTGCATCGTGATCACGACGTCCGCCGACTCTGGCACCGGCGTGAGGCCCAGCTCCCACGTGCAGTGCACCGATCCATCCGCATTCGGCAACGTCTCCACGACCACCGGTCGATGGGCGGCGGGCGGTTTGACGCCGTCGCTGTCCGGACGCACAACGACGCTCCACGCATCCTCCGCGAGGTCATAAGCCATGATGTCGGCCGACACTGTTATCTGTTGCTTCTCGGCCGGGTTGTACGTGTTCGTCATGTGACCGGTCAGCGTGGCCGTCTGCTCCGCTCCGCAAACGCCCCAGAAGCCCGCCTGATCGGGCCACTGCGGGTCGCTGTAGTAATATTCCAGCTCGCCGCTCTGTTCCCAGACCGGCCACTCATCCTGTGGGGGCATGTAAAACGGCCGGGACGAGCCCGGCAGCCACGGGGCCGTGAAGTCGTACTCCATGACAGCGTAGACGGCGCCCTCCGGCGGCAGGTCGGCGCGGTGTTCCACCGGCCCGCTCCACAGCTCCATTTGGTCGAAGACAAACAGTTCGCCCGGATCGCCAACAACACTGATCGTCAGCGTATTCTCGCCCTCGCGCAGGCTCTCCCACGCTACCGGCAACTCCAGCTCCCCCACGTGCTCACCCGGCTCCAACGGCAGCTCATCGTCGTTCATCTGCACAATCCAGAACTCGCCATGGATCGGATACAGCAGCCACAGTTTCAGTAACGGATCCTCGTCTTCGTCGGGCGGCGGCGGAGGCGGGGGATTTCCAGGCCACTTTGGCCACGGCGGCGGCGGCAGCCAGATCACCGTTGGCAGAATATCGGGAACTGTGTACGGCGGATCCTGTCCCTGCGCCTGGTAATGCTCCACCACGTCGCACGTGAAACCCCCATGATCCGTGAAGTGGATCAGCAATTGCGTGTTCGCGTCGAGATTCGCACACGCCGCACTGATCGCGTCGAGCAGGTCCTGAAGCGTTCCGTCCGGCAGCGCCTGGATGTTGTACGAAGCCGCCCCGTACAAACCTTGCAGGGCGCTGGTCATGTTGTCCATGTCGTTGTAGTAGGCTGGCTGGTTCATCCGCCCGCCGAACAGAATCACCTCGTGGCTGGTTCCACTCGCGTTCCAAACGAGATTCTCACCTCCATTGCCATAGGTAATAACCACGGACTCTGATTGCTCGTGGAACGGGCCGGCCTCGTCGTGTTGGCGGGCGGTCGTCAGGTCACTCAATACATTGTCCGTGCTGCTGTCGAGCATCGCCCCGGGTGTCGAGTCCCAGTGTCCGCTGTGCGGACCGGCCAGAGCGCTGGTGAGCTTCGAGCCGAGGTTCGCGGCCGGATCGGCGCACCACTCTGCCCGGAAGGCCCAGGCATACTCGTACCAGTCGGCGGCCGAGGCCATGATCCACGGCACGCCGGGAACTGCACCATACGCCCCGAAGATCGCACTCAGGTCGTCCATCAGCCCGCCGCCATAGCAACAGTTGGCGATGATCTTGACGTCCTTGACCTGCCCGCCGTTGGCGACGATTTCACTGGCGAGGTGCGCGGCCAGGAAGTCGTCACGGATTTGCCCATCCGACGTCACAACGGTGGAGTGCACGCCCGCTGGCTGTCCGCCCCTGGGTGGATTGTCGTTGGCCCGTGTGGGTACCGGCGCCAGCAGCAAACTGCCGACGAACGCCACGAGAACGCCCGACAGCTCCCGCTGGCCGGTTGTTGAGAATCTGAACATGTGATTTCGCCTTATCAGTGCGCGATCAGAAATGACTCTGAACCCGCGGATTGCCCCCATCCGCGGGCGCTGCCTGGCCCGAAACCGCGATCGTGGTTCAGCCCGGCTCGGCTGCCGAACTCTCTATAGTTCAGTATAACCCACGAATTTCCCCCGAGTCGGGTTCTTTTACCTTGGTCAATCGTGGTTGCGAACCAACGATACCGGACGCTGCCTAGGTTGGCGACCGCTCACGCCGCCCCGCGCAGCACGACCAGCAACACGTTATACGCGGCGTGAGCACCCGCGGCGACACCCAGCCCTCGTCCCGCGAACACTGCTGACAGGTACACGCCGGCCGCGAGCTTGAAGGTGAACACCTTCCACTCAAGCTCCTGCCCGCCGATCGGCTGAAAATGCGACCACGCGAATGCTAACGCTGCCAGGATGATCGCCGTTGCCAATGCCGGCGGCCCTCTGAACTGGGCACCTTCGGCGAACACCCACAGTAATGCACTGATCAACAACAGCCTGAATACCAGCTCTTCATACACTCCCCCACCCAGCGCAACCATAATGCGTGCTGTGATGCCTGCCGTGTACGGTACGCGTGTCATCGGGAAGAAAGCGGCCAACACGAGCAGCGGTACGCACAAGAGCAGGCTCTCCGCCAGCATCATCCCCAGCACCCACCAGCGCACCCGCCAGCGGTCCTGGCGCGCGCGCTGCCAGATCAGCAGGATTACGACCAGCGCCACCCCCGGGACCCACGCTCCGACCAACCCGAACCAGCTCAGCAATTGCTGGATTAGGCTGTGCGCCACCAGGTCACGTCCCGGCCCGCTGGCGGCAGTCGCCCGCAGCACCCAGGCCTCGTAGGCGATCACCCAGGGCAGTAGGAATACCAGGCAGTGCAGCGGCCGGCGCGTCTCGCGCAGATAACGCCGCCAGGTGCGGCGGGCGTTAATCGGCGAAGCCGAGATGGGGGCGGCAAGCGGGTCCTTGACCATGCGCGCATTATTGTCCGTTGCCGACGCTCTGCACAGGTCTGCCAGTGCTGTCTATGGCTGGTTTGCCGGCGCGGGTGAATCCGCCAACTTGGCGCGGGCCCGCTCGGCGAGCTTCATGGTCACTTGCCAGAAATGCGTTGACCATTGCTCGTCTGGTGTGCCGAAGAAACGTGCGAAACGCTGTAACTTTTCGCTGGTCGGCTGGCTGGCAGCGGCTGGTCCGGAATCGTGCAGCAGCGCCGCCACGCCGGCCGGATTGCGCTCGACGAGGTACTTGGTCAGTGCATATGCCAGCGGATAGCAGGCTGAGCCGCACCACGCCGACTCGTCCGTGACTAGCCGGGTCAGGTCTGGCAGCGACGTCGGCCCGGCTCCGTACAGCAACTCGAACTCGTGCAATCGCATGTTGCTGAGTTGTTCCTGTGGCAGCCTATCATCTTTCAGCGGCACCTCGAAGAGCAGCGCCAATCCTTCCTTCAGCCAGGTGGGGGTCGAGCCGTCGGCGGAGACCATGCCCAGCGCATGCTGCGTGTGGTGGGCGGCTTCATGCTGCACCAGGTTTCGCGCGATCAACGCACCACGTTTCTCGATTCGCCGCCGCAATTGTTCATCGGCGCTGGCCTGCGACAATGCCTGTTTCCAATCCGGATGCGACTGCAACGCACACAACACGGTTACGTCGAGATCCGTATCGAAGTGTCCCAGGATGGCTGAATCCGGGTCTACCCGGCAGTAATTCAGGAAACCTATGAAGTCGGCGTACTTCGTGCACCAGACCACGCGCAGCTTGCGCTGGGGTCGGCGCAGCGTGATCCCGAGGTGTTTCGCCAAACGCAGGTTGGCTCGATAGACGGTGTCAAGTTGGCGGCCGATGTGAGCCACCTCCCGGCTCGAATCGTCGCCGGCGATCAGGAAGTAGTCGCTCACGTCGATCGCCGTGGCACGGGGCAGGACATCGAGCAGGTCTGGCTGCTCGCTGGGGCCGATCGGCAGTGGCTCGGCATCGTCGCTTGCTGTGCTGCGGGACGTAGGCACGCTTGGCGCCGGTCGACTTGTAGTCGGTTGTGCCCAACCCGGCGATACCGTCAGCAGGAGCGTTGCCAGCAGAAATGACAGTGGCCGCACGAGACGGCGTGTTCGCCCGCGCGGCCACATGTTGAACTGGTTGCGAATGACTGGAGCTACCCCCGTCGTCCGCCGCGACGACCACGCCCGCCTCGGCCACCACCATCGCGGCGTCCGCCACCACTGCGATCGCCGCCGACATTCCCCCCACGTCCCGGGCTCTCGCCGCGCAGGAGTGCCCCCAGATCGGGCGGCAAAACCGACTCGGCGAGCTTCAACTCGGCTACGTACTTATAGAAATCCTCGACCCACTTATCGTTGATCTCGCCGAACGCGTCCTCGAACTCTTTCTCACGCTGCGTGTAATCGATGGCGAAGCCCGGCTCGCGCTTGCTGATGATGCGCATGTACTGGCGCAAGCCCTCGCGGTTCTTTTTCCAGCAATAGTTGACCAGCGCCCAGCCCAGGCAGTATGTGTTGCCGCCGCCGGCCAGGAAAATCCTGTTGTCGACGATGAACGCTTCCATCTGGTACGCGTTCAGCGGCGGATTGACGTACATCTCGCGGAATTCCTTCAGCCGGCCGTGGTTGATCGCACCCAGGCTGGCCCCCTCACTGGTCGGCGGGACCTCAAACAGCATCGTCGTCCCTTCCACCAGCCAGCGCGGGACACTGTCCCAACTGATCTCGTTGTGCGAGGTGTCAGCCGGGAATACGCCCGTGTTAAAGTGAATATGGTGCCCCGTTTCGTGCTGCACCACTTCGCGGTTGTTGAACTCCACCCAGCGCATGGCCGCATTGTGCAGATACTGGCGGTTGTCATACGGCATATCCGGATTCTCGGCCCGCTCGAGCAGCACCTCCACCGGGGTAAAGGTTTCCAGGTCGAAGAACGCTGACCGATTCTTGTCTGGGAAGTACGTGCCTAGAACGCCGATCTCCGCCGAGGCGCCATACTCGCGCCGCAGCGCAAAGAATTCGGCCTGCGTGGCGAAATAGTAGACCTCCAACTTGTGCTCCGGGCGGCGCGGTGGCAGCTCCATCAACTGCATGAAGCGCGCGTTCCAGCGCCACACCGATTCCAGCCGACTGGCCAGGTCCAACGCTTTGTCGCGCGAAGTCGTGTACACGAAGACGAAATGATCCTTCTCCATCAGTTCCGCCTTCTCGCCCGCAAACGCCAGCATTTGCTCAGCGGCCTTCTCGCTCGCCGGTAGCGGCTCCATCATCTCTTCGTACGTGCAGCCACGCAGCGATTCGTCCAATCCGACCGTAATTCCCGAGAGCAGGCGATCAACCTCCTCATCTTTGATTGGTCGCCGGAAATCATCGCCCTCGTCGGTGGAGTTCGGCTCAGCTTCTTCGCTCTCCACAACCCCGCCGTCCAGCGGCTCCATCTTGCGGATCTGGTACTTGGGCAACGTCATGATCGCCCCGTGCCGGGTCTTGATCTCGTATGACCCGTTCGAGAGTTGCTTGACCTCGCCCTCGATCCAGCGACCACTGGTGAGCTGAATACGGTAGAGGCCTTCCTCGCCGTCGGCCCGGCCGCTGGGGGTTAGCAGCCCGATGGCAACTACCGCGACGATAAGCATACAGACGCCTGCGATGGATCGACTCATACTGTCACCTTCTGCCCAGACTGCCAAGACGGTCTCAATGGGCGCTCGCTTGCCCAACCCATATCTTATTTCCCTTGTGGATGTTCCTCCACCGCCTTTACCGTGGGGAATTGTCGGCTGACGACCGGGCTTGGGTGCCATCCCATCGGCATCAGCCCGAGCTACAATACCCAACGCCACCAGGTTCAATTGCAGGTCAGGACAATGAGCTCAGCAATTCCACCACAACCATCCCGCGGCGAGATCGAGCTGATCCACCAAATCCAGGGGCTGATCGGTGCCAAACCCTCGCCCACGGACCCGCAGGTGCCCTTCGGCGACGATATGGCGGCGCTGTCACCCGGTGCCGGTACCCTGCTGTGGACCGTGGATATGCTGATGGACGGGGTGGATTTCGAGTCAGCGCGGCACGATTGGCAGACTATCGGACGTAAGTCGCTGGCCGTGAATCTCAGTGACTGTGCCGCCATGGCCGCCCGCCCCAGTGCCGCCCTCGTTGCCGTCGCCCTCAACGACCAGCTCAGCATGGAAGCTGCCCTCGATATTTTCCGGGGGATTCACCAGTGCGCTCAGAAGTGTGGGTGTGCCATTGTCGGCGGCGACACCAACAGTTGGTCCCACCCGACCGCTATCAGCATCACCGTCGCTGGCGTGGTGCCCCCCGGGACCGAACCAGTCCGCCGGGACCGCGCACGAGACAGCGACACCATTTGGCTGACCGGCCCGGTTGGCGGGTCGATTCTTGGTCGCCACTTGACCTTCGAGCCGCGCGTCGAGTTGGCTCTGGAACTGAACCGCCGCCTGGCGCCCCCTGCCATGATAGATATCAGCGACGGTCTGGCTCTGGATCTGGGCCGGATTCTGGCCGCCTCGCACTGTGGCGGCGTTTTGTCAGCCGGCGCTTTGGAGAGCGCCATCCACGCGGACGCCCACACGTTGTCACGTAAAGATGGCGTTTCGCCGCGTGACCATGCTCTCCATGACGGCGAGGATTTCGAGCTCATCGTAGTTCTTGATTGCGATGCCGACCCGCGTATCTGCGCCGACCTTGGTCTGGTACGCATTGGCCGGATTACGACCGAGCCGGGCTTGTTGCTAGAATATGCCGACGGGCGTTGCGAGCCGATCCCGATCCGTGGGTGGGAGCATTTTCGATGAGCACCGGTGCGGTCACCACCACCAGTGCCGCCCATACCGGTCGCCTGGCGGCCTCTTTGGGGCGATTGCTGAGGCCGGGCGACTTCATCGCCCTGACGGGTGACCTGGGCAGCGGGAAGACGCGTTTTGTGCAGGGGGTTGCTATGGGGCTCGGCGTGGGGCCGGACCAGCCCGTCACAAGCCCCACGTTCACGCTCATCCAGGAATACGACGCGGATATAAAATTATATCACATAGACGCTTACCGATTGTCTGGCGCAGGTGAGCTTGCGGATCTGGGCCTGCTTGAGCTGATTGCGAATGCCGATTCGGTCATTGCCTTGGAGTGGGCTGATCGTGTCGGCGGGCTGATCCCAGACCACGCCTGTCGGATTGAGCTCGCCCACCGTGCTGGTCGGCGTCGCCGAATCAGCGTGGATTGGCCCGACGACGAGCGTCTGGGGCGCTGGATTGCCGGTTGGTGTGGTTGACAGCCGCGCGGGTTCGGCGACACTATGGTGGGCTTGAGTGAGTCCTGCCTCAAGAGGTGTGGTATGCGCAAGTGGTTGTTTCTCGGGTTGCTCGCCGGGCTGGGTCTTCTGGCCGGGTGTGCATCGGTAACGAAGAGCTCGTCTCAGAACCTGGCCACGGCGCGTCAGGTCATGGAGTTGGATTTCCGTGAACTGGCGGACGACTGGAACACGCTCTGGCTGGTCGATCGCCAGTGTCGACTGACGCGCTGGCACACGCGCTGACGCATTCCGTGCCCTGGCAGGGCGGCGCGCGCTGCGCCGCTTCGAGGCTTTGCCGGACGTCGGCCATTCTCCGACAGCTTCGGCAATGAGCCGGTCCGTCTAACCTATCCGCAATTTGTTTGGTGTTTTCAGTCCGTGTCCGGTCAGCGGCACGACCACCGTCGCATCATGCGCTACGCCGGGTAGCACCTTTCGCGCACCGGCTAATGTGGCCGCGACCGTCGGCTCGACACACCAGCCGTGTTTCAGCAGCCAGCCGAGCGCGCCGCTGATTTCCGCCTCGCTGACGACGACGAAATCCCCCCCGCTGGCCCGCACCGCTGAGAGAATCTGTCGCCCGCGCACCGGGCGCCCGACGGCAATGCCCTCGGCGCTGGTCGGCACCGTGGTGATGAACGCGGGTTCGTCTGCACCGTTCACAAACGCCGTGTGCAGCGGTGCACAGCTTGCCGCCTGCACCCCGATGAGTCGCGGCTTGCGCTCGATTGCGCCGATCTCGCACAGCTCGCTGAAGCCGAGTTGGGCTCCGAGCAACAGGGTGCCGTTGCCCACCGGGAGGACGAGCACGTCCGGCGCTCGCCAGCCGAGCTGTTCACAAATCTCGTACGCAAACGTCTTCGTCCCGTGGAAGAAGTACGGGTTCCAGGTGTGGCTGGCGTAGTAGGCGCGCTCCGCCGCCGCCATTACCGCCTGGGCAGTGTCGTCGCGTGTGCCGGGCACGCGCACCAGTTCTGCGCCGGCTGCCTCGATCTGTGCGAGCTTCGCGCTGGAGGTATGTTCCGGCACGTACACCGTGCACGCGATGTCGGCCCGGGCGCAATACGTTGCTATCGCTGCCCCCGCATTGCCCGATGAATCCTCGACCACCGCTCGCACGCCCAGTTCGCGTGCCCGGCTGACCAGCAGGGCCGCCCCGCGGTCCTTATACGAGCCACTGGGGAACAGGTGATCCTGCTTGAACAGGACTTCCCGCCCGTCCAGCGTGACCGGCGTCAGCGGCGTGAACCCCTCGTCGAAGCTGATGATGTTTCGATCATCGTCGATCGGTAGTGTCGCCCGATAGCGCCACATGGAGTGACAGTCGGCGACGACTGCGCGCGGTTCACACTGCGACTCGGCGTGCAGGTCCAAGAGCCCGCCGCAGTCACATCGCCAGCGCACCTCGCCGGCGCCGAAGGTCCTCCGACAAATCGAGCATACGAGGGTGGCCATTCAGTCTTAGACCTTCCAGCCCTCGCGATATTGCTTGGAGATGAACTCGTTGGCCGCGTCACAGTTGGTGACGCGCAGGTTGGGCCCGTCCCACTCCAACCGGCGCCCAACGCGCAAGGCCACGTTACCCAGCAGAATCGTTTCGCTCATCGGACCAGAATAGGCGAATCGCGATTTCGGATAGTCGATCGGCTGCTCGCCCTTGCAGGCCATGATCCACTCTTCCACGTGTCCCGGCGAACGCTCCAGTAATTTCGGCGGCTTGCCGACCTCGCGCATCTTCGCTTCCGGGATGATTCGCGGCGAGTTGCCATAGTCTCCGGAGATCAGCATCGTTGCCTTCGTGCCGACGAACAAGTTTCCGGTCGCGGGCAGATTGCGTTCCGGCTCCAACTCGGGCGGCCGTTGGGGCTTGAGGCCGCCGTCATACCAATAAGACACAAACGCCGGCCGCCGCCCGCGCCGCGGGAATTCCCACTTGATCATGCTGGCCGTGGGGAAGGCCGCGTTCGTCGGGGGTGTCGTGGTGATCGGCTCGACGCTGGTGGGATGTCCGGGGTCCAGCGCCCAGAATATTCCGTCCATCGTATGACAGGCCATGTCGCCCAGTGCACCGGCGCCGTAGTCCCACCAGCCGCGCCACTTGAACGGGTGGTAAGCATCTTTGGCAAATTCCACCTTCGGTGCTGGCCCGAGCCACACGTCCCAATCCAGGTTGGCCGGCACGGGGTTAGTTTCTTCCGGGCGAAGCATGCCTTGTGGCCAGATGGGGCGATCGGTCCAGGTGTGCGTCGACACGATGTCACCCAGAACGCCGCTGTGAACGAATTCGTACACCAGCCGCCAGCCCTCCAGCGCGTGCCCCTGGTTGCCCATCTGCGTGACCACCTTGTAGTCACGCGCCGCCTTGGCGAGTTGCCGCGCTTCCCACACCGTGTGCGTCAGCGGCTTCTGCGTGTAGACGTGCTTGCCCAGTTGCATCGCCCAGATCGTCGCCGGGAAGTGATGATGGTCCGGCGTGCCGATCATCACCGCGTCGAAGTTATCGCGCTCGCGGTCGAACATTTGGCGATAGTCCTGGTAGGCCTTTGCCTGCGGGAAGTGCTCCGCCGCTTTTTTCATGTGGCTGGTGTCCACGTCGCAGTAGCACGGGCAGACGATATCGAGTTCCTTCGTCGACTCCATGTGGTAGTTGCCGATACCACCTGTGCCGATGAAGGCCAGCCGGAGTTTGTCACGCTTGGCGGCGGTAATATCGCGCGGCGCCGGCATGGCCCAGCGCCGGCCGCTCGGAGCAGTACAGCCGGGCAGCTTCAGCGCCAGTGCGGCCAGGCCGGTGGCGGCAGCGGACTTCATAAACACGCGACGAGTGGTGGGGTCAATCTCGCTCATGGCAGGGCTCTCTGTTGTGATCACATCCTGGACATGCGTCCACAGCGTCCGACGGACCGCTGTGACGCTGGCGGCGATGGGCCGCCCACCCGGCAACCTACTGGCCGGTGTGCGATCGACTAGGGTAGCACGAGCCGGTTGTCAGTCCAAGCCACTGCCCCCGCCATGCTCGTCGGCCGCGTCGCCGGCGGGCCGGCAATCATACAGCCGCAAGCCCAGTCCGCTCGGCAGCGGCCGTGTGATGCCGCCTGTCGGGCCGAAACCCGCCCGGGGCCGCAGCCCGCGAATCCGGTCCGCCAGGCTCGGCGCGCGACCCCGCCACTTCCGTGCCGGGACCTCCCGGCCGTGCTCGCGGACCCATGCGACCACACTGCCGCCACCCGCACGCCCCGGGCCGCCCATACCGGGCCCTCCCAGCCCCCGCCCGCCAGGAACCATGACGTAGCGCACCTCGCCTGCTCGAACCAGCTCGGCGAAACCCTCTGCCGACAGAATCTGATCCTGGCCGTTGAACCCACCCAGGGCCATGGCCGGCAGCCCGGTCTGAATGATAAGTGGTGCCGCCAGGTGAATGTCCGGCGTCGCCAACACGTAGCGTTCACCGCTGCGTGTCTGACGGAGGTAATTCGCCAGGCTGGCCACGCCCAGCGGATCGTTCGCGTCCACATCCGCATCCGGATCTTCGCGCTGGTCGAGCAGTTGTGGATCCACCACGGGCACCATTCGGCCCCCGGGTGCCAGCACGGGTGTCAATGACCACGCCGTCGGGCAGACCAGAAGGGCTACCACCCCCAGCGCCAAACAGCCGGCTTCCCAGTGCAGGCGTCGCCCGGGACGCGACCAGGACAGCCCCGCCATGATGCCGAGGGTTGCCAGCGCCCCACCTGCCAGCACGATCGGCACCAGCCACCCGCGCCAGCTTTCGTATTGCTGGAGCAGGTACACCTGCCAGGCGGCGGTTCCGGCCACTGCCAGGATTAAAAGCAGTATCCAAACGCGGCCGACCGCGGCGCGGCGCGCCAGGTGTACCGTGCCGATGCCCGCCAGGGCTCCCAGCGGCGGCGCGATCAGGCACAGGTAGTAGTTGTGCATGATTCCTGATGACAGGCTGAACAGTGTTGATCCGGTGACGAGCCACAAGCCCCACAGCAGCAGTTGTCGTTGCAGCGGGTTGAGCGGCAAGCGTGGCCGGCGATCGCATGCGGCCGCCAGCCATCCGATCGCGACCAGCGGAAACAGCCAGGCGAAATGGCCGGCGAGTTCGCGGTTGGCCAGTCGGCTCCAGCCGGGTGTACCGCCGAAGCCGGTGATGCCACCAGCGCTTCCGGGGCCGCCTGGTCCTCCGGGTAAGCCCGGTGCTCCCGGCGGCCCCAGCCCGCCGCCAGGGCCACCGAATCCGCCAGGTGGTCCACCCTGGCGTCCACGGGGGCCAGGGAAGCCGGCGGCCCCCAGATCATCGTTGTCCGGCTCCAGGTATGGATCGAACAGGTCGTCAGTGAACAGTCCGTCTGGCCCTAGGTCGTCGTCGTCCAGCCACAGGTCTGGATCGAGCAATTCGTCATCCAATGGTTCTGGAGGAAACCGGTTGTCGTCGGGGCCCAGGTCAGCCCGCGGCCCGGGGCGACCGATCCTCGCTGGCCTGCCGCCTAGTCCTGGCCGAGCGCCTGGTCCGGGTCGACCACCCGGCCCCGGCCCAGGTCCTCGGCCCGGTCCGTGCATGAAGTGCAGCACTCGCGCGAGGCCGTTGTAGCCGAACGCCAATTCCATGACTGAGTTGGTTTGTGATCCGCCGGCGTAGGGTCGCTGGTTCGTAGGTGTCAGGTCGACCGCCAGCGGCCAGGAGGTGGACACTACCGCCATTATCAGGCCGGCCACCACCAGTTGTCCGACCCGCCGGCGCCAGCGTACGCCGATTCCAAGCCAATACACCACGCAGAACGCTGGCAGCACCAGGTACGCCGCCAGCATTTTCGTGTTGAACCCGACCCCGATCAGTATTGCGGAGAGGATCAGCCAGCCTAGCCGGCCGCGCTCAATCCCGCGTAGCAGTGCCGCCGTGGCCGCCACCAGCAGAAACACCAGCGTGCTGTCGAGCAGGTTGCTGCGTTCGACCGCCAGGTTCACGGGCATAACGGCCAGCACCAGGGCCGCCACCACTCCCGCCCACGGACCGGCCACATGCCGAACCAGCCAGTAAACCAACAGGATTGTTCCCAGCCCGGCCAATATCTGCGGCAGGTGCAGCGCCAGTCCGGAATATCCCAGCAGCTTAACGCTCAACACCTGGAGCCAGAGCGCTACGGGTGGCTTGTCGACCGCCACGAACCCGCCCGGGTCGAAGGATGCGTAGAAGAAGTTGTGCCAGTTTTGCGACATGCTGCGGACAGCCGCCGCGTAGTAGATGTTCCCGAACCCGTTCCCGGAGATGTCCCACAGCCGCAGCCCGCCGGCGATCAGCAGCACTGCCAGCAGAACGGCGCGATGCTGCCAGCGGCCGCCGATCCTGGTCGCAGAACCTCCGGCGGACCGCACAGAGTCTGACATTCAGATTATCCCGGATTGAGTCCGCAGCAATACATGCGGCGACCGGCCAGCCGGCCGCTGATTACACCCTTCTACATACGGCCCAAGCGTCGGTTTATTCGCCTGCTCAGCGCACCTCGTCGAGGGCCGCCTTGAGACTTGGCAACCCGTGTTCGATAGTCTTTCGATCAACACAGAATGCCAGACGAATGTGCCCTGGTCGACCAAACCCCTTCCCCGGTACCGCCAGCACCCGGTGTTTGACCAATACGTCCACGAACTCGACATCGTCGATCGGCGTCTTGGGAAACGCGTACAACGCCCCGCGCGGCACGATCAGCTCATACCCGTATTCCTGGAGCGCGTTGCACAGCAGATCGCGATTTTCGCGATAGTAGCTCACGTCGCACAGCGCGTCCGCACAACGCGCCAACACGCGCTGCATGAACGCCGATGCGTTTACGAACCCCAGTGTCCTATTCAGCATTGTGAATGCGTTCAGCACGACACCCTGGTCTGGCACGCTCGGCGGAACGGCGATATACCCGGTCCGCTCGCCCGCGATGCTTACGTCCTTCGAGTAGCTCGAAACAACTATGGTGCGGTCATAGTGCGCCGCCGGCGTCGGACACCAGTCCAGGTCATAAACGATCCGTCGATACGGATCGTCGCACAGCAGGTACACCGGATGGTCGGCGCTGTCGTGCTCACGCAGCAGCTCGCCCAATCCCCGACAGCTTTCCTCCGTGTACACAGCCCCGCTCGGGTTGTTCGGTGTGTTGACGATGATCGCCCGCGTACGCTCCGAAACACTCTCGCGCAGCCGATTCAGGTCCGGCTGAAACTGCTCGTCCGTCTGGACCAGCACCATCTGCGCTCCGGCTTGCTCGATGTAGAAGCGGTATTCCGGGAAGTAAGGCCCCAGTGTGATGACCTCGTCATCCGGGTTGCAGATTGACCGCAGCACGACGTTCATCCCGCCCGCCGCGCCGCTGGTCATAATCACCGCCCCAGGCTTGATCTCCAGGCGGTATTCGCGACTGACGAACCGCGCCACTGCTGCCCGCGTCTCATCGAAGCCCACGTTCGGCATGTAGCGGTGCAGGGCCGGGTTGTGTTCGTTTGCTACCGCGCGCAGCGCTTCGAAGAATGGTTCTGGCGGTGTAGCGTTGGGATTCCCCAGGGAGAAGTCGAACACGTTGTCGGCGCCGTGCTCTTCCTTTAGACGCCGCCCCTTCTCAAACATCTCACGAATAAACGACGCGGCCTGCATATCGCGGGCCACCTTGCTGGCGATCGGTTGAGACATTGTACGACCTCGTTTGGGCAGGAACCGGCGCCACGCAGCGGTCCGCCGCGCGGCGGTTAACGAGGTCAGCCTAATCGTGCTTGCAGGGGAATGCCAGTGGCTTGCCGACTACGGATCGGTCTGGTCAACGTCGCGAATAACTTCGTAGTCGATGCGGAACCCGCCGTCCGCCTGAGCGTCTTCGACGAACGTGATAATGATCAGGTCGTTACAACTGAAGTCAATGCCCAGCAGCAGTTCGAGCCCCTCGGCCGTACCCACCGTTGGCAGCGCCCCCGCGACGACGTCGCTCGACGCGTTCGAGAAATGCACCGTGGTATCAAACCACTCTTCCTGAAAACCGGGATCGTCGTTGCCGTCCGTATCAACGACGCGTTGCACGAAACCCTCGGTCCCGATCGCGAAGTTGCGGCGACAGGTAACCGTAACCACGTCGGTGGCTTCGCCGTCGACAACCCGGTACTGTTGGAGTGTTACCGCTCCCGGGGTCCGGTCCCAGGCGTCGTACGTCCCGAAGGTGAAGGTCGCGTTGTAGGACGTCTCGTTGATGAACTGGACGTTGATGTCCCCCTGTCGCTCTTTGGTCAGGTTCTTGGCAATGTCGCCGATGCAGCCACCTGAACTGCTCAGCATCATCGCGATACCGACGGCGATCGGCACTGCGAGCATGGACCGATGAACTCTCATAAGACGCACCTTATCAATGCTGGTCGGACCGGGTACCGTCATGCGTCGGCGACACCGTCCGATAGCTCTCTTTTGGTTCTTATCGTAACATGACTGGCCAAAATCTTACTCTGCCGGGCGGGCGCTGCCAAACCGGACCGCTTGACCGTCACCCGCGCAGATCAATAATGGACTCGGTTCCCAGGATCGACCCGCGGGCGCTGGCCGACAGGTGGGGCTCCCACGCTCCAGCCCCATCCCGCGGACGGCCGATAAGTATCTACAGTCACTCGACCTGACGCGAGTGCAGTCCACTACAGGTGCCGGCATGCGGATCGCAGTACTGGTTCTAACTGGCTTGGTGGTTTCACTCATCGCGGGAACCTGCATCCCCCTCGTGGACAACGTCCAGCAGGATCGGACCGTTGGGGACAATCTGGCCGTATCCATCAATGACCCCAGTGCGGACGAAACCGTTCTGGAAGGCGACATCGTTAGCATTGAATGGACCGCTTCCAATCTCACCGGTGCCCCAGCCACCCTGGCGCTCATCGCCGAATCACGTGACGACCTTTCGCGCACCACGTTGATCGACCAACTCGAGGTCGAAAGTACCGGCGACTCAGGCATCCACCTGTGGGACACGACGGGGGTTCTCCGGCCCCTACTCGTTGATCGCGCGCATCGAGACCGCACAGCAGTCCTTCGAGGAGGCTTCCTTCGGGTTGGTTACGGTGGACTCGCCGCCGCTGTTCGAGTTCATTTCTCCGGTCACCGACCTGACCTTCGAGTCCGGTGACTCCATCAACATTCGCTGGCGCGGGCAGGATACGGACGGCACCGTCAGCATCGGGCTGGATCCCGATACGAGTCACTCCAACAGCAACGATATCACCATTGCCGAGGAGGGCCTTCCGGTCACTATCGATCGAGAAACCACCGTCTGGAGCGGCTATTCGGTCGAGGGTACCGAGGTTGAGGGGGGAACCTACAACCTCTTTGCCGTCGCCAGCGACGGGGTCAACGCCGACGTTACGGTAAACGCCGGCGTGCAGATCACGGTCGTTGTTGAGGAGGAGCCCGAAGGGGTCGTGGTGGATGAGCCGGCCGAAGATGACGAGTTCGTTGGCGGCGGGCATTTCGACATCGTCTACCGCACCAATCAGAGCGTTGATGCCATCGTCGACGTGAAGATTGATACGGACGAGACCCACGACAACGGCAACGAGATCACCATCCTCTCCCAGCAATTCGTTGAGGCTGACGACAATCCGCCCACGCTGGAATGGGACGGAAACGACAGTTCCGGGGCGGCTGTGGACGATGGTATTTACCGGACCTTTGTTATCGTGGACATCGGCGGAAGCTCGACGCTCTCCGCCGAGGCAGATGGCCTCATCTTCCGCCGCAGTGTCGAGGACCAGCCCCTGATTGGTATGCTCACTCCGTCCGAGTCTGAGACGGTCGACCCCGGGGATTCGGTCACTATCGAGTGGCGTGACGAGGACGAGAACGAGGCCGCCGACATCCGCATAGTGGTCGACGACGATCCCAGTACCACCCCGGACGGCGAGATCGAGATTCTTACCGGTCGTGATGCCTCGGGCGACGGTGTTCAGGATCGTTATGTCTGGCAGGTTCCCTCCGGTACACTGACTGTCGGTACCGAGTATTACATTATCGGATACATCGACGACGACGGCAGCGGCAACCGATCTATCGCTCCGGGTACGATTATCGTGCGCGATCCCACGGCCGAATAATGTGCCCGAAATCGATCACAGGCCCCAGATATTTTGGATACTTGGGTTGGTTGCAAGGTAATTAAACCCGATGTATTATGTATCAAACGCAGGCGAGATACCCTCGCGAGCGGTTTGATGACCCTGCCGGAGATTCGTAATGTCGCTCTCACAGGCACCGATCGCCAAGCTGTGTCGGATTAGCCGTGTCGAAACGGGCAATCCACACTCCTATCGCCTGATGGAGATGGGACTGATCGAGGGGGCACAGGTGCAGATCGTGCGCCGCGCGCCATTTGGCGATCCGCTCCATGTTCGCCTGGGGGACTACGAACTCTCGCTGCGTTCCAGTGAAGCCGAGTTGATTGAGGTCGACGCGCTCTAGGCTCTGCCAGACTTGGCCAGGCGCACATTGTCCGCCGTTCGCCTGCTCATCGCGCTGGTGGCCGGGCATGGAATGACAACACCACGTGACCCATTCATCTGCCCGCGGTTCGGATAGCTCTGTAGACCCCGCCACCGCCGCGCGGACCCCCCCTGATCAGCGCCGCAAGCCCGCCACGATTGCCCTCGTGGGTAACCCCAACATCGGCAAGACCGCGCTCTTCAACGCGCTCACGGGTTATCGCCGACACGTTGCCAATTATCCCGGCGTCACGGTCGACGTTGGCCGTGGACGCATTCGGAACTCTGACGTTCCGCTCGAGCTGCTGGATCTACCCGGGACATATAGCTTGGCGGCAGCTTCGCCCGACGAGGTTGTTGTCTGCCGCGCGCTCCGTGGAGATATTGCCGGCCAGCGCGTGCCCGACGTTATCCTCGCCATAGCCGACGCCTCCAACCTCACTCGCAACCTCTACCTGGTCAGCCAGTTGCTCGAAACCGGTCGGTCGGTCGTGGTGGCGCTGAACATGAATGATGTTGCCGAGCAGCGCGGCATCTTCATCTCGGCCGATACCCTCTCAGAGCGTCTGGGTGTTCCCGTTGTCAAGGTTGTCGCCACGCGCCCTGAGACCGTTCGTCCGCTGGTTGCCGAGCTGCAACGAGCAGTGAACGCCGCGCCGGCCCAGAGACGTGTACCGCTGCCCGAGCCATTACTGGAGCAGGCCCGCGGCCTGTCAGGTGAGGCTGGGATTCGCCTCTCCACCTGCGAGGCGCTCCGCGTGCTGGCCCACGCTGAGGGGCAGATGGCTGCGCTCTACGCCAAGTTGGGTGGATCCGGCCCAGCCCTCGCCCACGCACGTCAGCGGCTGGCGGAGCTTGGTATCGAGCCCGGCCCGGCCGAGGTGCGCGCCCGTTATGCCTGGATTTCCGAGGTGCTCGACGAAGCCGTCCAGCGCGGCTTGCCTACCGGGCGCGTCTGGTCCGATGGTGTCGATCGCTTTCTCACGCATCGCTTGGGCGGTGGTGCCGTCTTGCTTGTCGTCCTGTATGCCCTGTTCTACTCCGTCTACAGCGGTGCTGGTCCGTTAATGAAAGGCATCGAGTGGATCTTTGGCCACGCTGCCACTCTGGCTGCACACGTGCTGCCCGCCGGCGTCGTCCAAAGTGCCGTCAGCGACGGTCTGCTTGGCGGGGTCGGCGGTGTGCTGGTGTTCCTCCCGCAGATCCTCATACTCTTCTTGTTCATCGGTATCCTTGAAGATTGCGGCTACATGGCCCGCGCCGCCTTCATGGTCGATCGTCTCATGCGACCACTTGGGCTCAGCGGCCGAGCTTTCATCCCGCTCCTGTCCGCGTTCGCCTGTACCGTGCCGGCCATCATGGGTACGCGTTCCATCGCTGATCGCCGCGAACGCTTCATCACGATAATGATCGCACCTTTCATGAGCTGCTCCGCCCGACTGCCCATCTATCTTCTGCTCATAGGCGCCTTGGTGCCGCACCGGGCCTGGCTGGGCGGGCTGGTCCCGCCTCGATGCGCTGGTTATGCTCGGGCTTTACCTGCTCGGCGTCGTGGTGGCGATTCCGGTCGCGTGGATTCTCAAGCGGACGGCCTTCTCCGGCCCGCGTTCGAGTTTCCTGCTGGAATTGCCCGGCTATCGCATTCCGCGGCCCCGCGCCGTCTGGCAGCGCATGTTCCTGGCCGGCCGCAGTTTCCTGGTCCGCGCCGGCACCGTCATTCTGATCGCGAACTTGATCATCTGGGCGCTGGGATACTTCCCCCGTCGCCCCGCCGTCCGTGCTGATATCGACGCAGCCCGCACCGTCCAGGGCTGGGACGAACGGCAATACGACGCGGAACTGGCCGGGGCCTACCTGCGCGACAGTTACCTGGGTCGCATCGGGCACACAATCGAGCCCGCCATTCGTCCGCTCGGGTGGGATTGGCGCATCGGCGTCGGCGTCGTGTCGTCCTTTCCCGCGCGTGAGGTCATCATCGCCACGCTCGGCACAGTGTTCAATCTCGGCGAGGTCGATGAGGGGGCCGCCTCCATGGAGTACGCTGTCCAGCACATGACCTGGGAGGGTACCAACAAGCCACTTTTCACCTTGCCCGTAGCACTGTCGCTGATGGTCTTCTTCGCCCTCAGCGCCCAGTGTTTCGGCACACTGGCCGTCATTCGCCGGGAGACCGACTCGTGGGTTTGGCCCACCGTTTCCTTAGTTGGCATGACCACGATTGCGCTGATCGGGGCCTGGATCACCACGACCGCCGGCCGGGCGCTGGGGCTGTAGTGCGCCGCCCAACCGCGCGCGGTGCTTTGGCGCCATGTTCTGCCTGTGTACAATGCCTCCACAGATCGGGGTAGGGCCCGGGCGGTTAAGCGTGCACGCTTGAGCCGCCGCTGGCGTGAGCAACCATGAAGAAGACCCGCAATCAGGACTTCGTGCTGGGACTCACCACGCTGGTGGTCATAGCATTACTCGTCAGCACGGTTTTATTCATCTACCCGCTCCTGCGCGGCGGCGGTCGGGAGATAGTGGTCTACTTTGATCACACGAGCGCGGCATGGCGCCCTTGAAAGAGGGCAGCCCTGTGATCCTCGGCGGGGCGCTCACCGTCGGCAGCGTTACCCACGTCGAGATCCACCAGATCGAACCAACCGCCCAGAGCGGGCGCAAACACCCCGAGACCGTTTTCGCCGTCCGTGCCGAAATAAGCCCGGACGTGCCGCTGTACGGCGGTTGCAAGATCACCACTGACCAGCCCGCCATTGGCGGCAGCGGTTCGGTTTCGATTCTCCATGTGGGTGTTCCCGGCCGCGAGCTGGAACAACCAATCCACGGTCTGCCGCCGCAGAGCCTGGCTGCCGCCATCAGCACCTTGTCGCGCGAGTTGCTGAAGGAGGGGGGGCTGGTATCTCAGCTCAACAAGGCCGTCGATCCCGAAGCTCCGGGTTCCGTTCTGCACAAGGTGCTCCGCAGTCTGGACGATGTGAATGCCATCACCGCCAGCCTGCGCACGGAAATGAACGACAATGAGCAGAAGGCCCTACTTGGCAAGATCCACGCCAGCCTCGATGACCTGAACGGCATGACGCACATCCTGCGCGGCCAGATGCGCCCGGATAACGATGCCGCCTTGCTCGGCAAGGTGCATGTGGCCCTGGATCACCTCGCCGAAGGACTGTCCGAAGCGGTTGCTACGCTCAAGGAAGATCGCCCGCTCGTCCGCGAAGCGCTCACCAGCGTGCGCGACGTCGCCCGTTCGCTCGATACCGAGCTGGTCGCGTCGCTCCGCCGCGAATTGGATTCCGCGGACAAGACCTCGTTGCTGGGCAAGGTGCACACCGGCATGGATCGCGTGAACGCTGCCCTGGCCGACCTGAAATCGATTGCCTCCACCGGCCAGCGCGTCGTCACGGTCAGCCAGCCCACGCTCGAGCGCACTATGCAGAATTTCAAGGACATGAGCGAGCAACTGCGACTTGCCAGCCAGGAGGTTCTGCTCAATCCATCGAAGCTCATCTGGGGCCCGGACGCTCGGCGTGAGGAGCAGATGCTCGTGTTCCAGGCGGCCCGCAGTTTCGCCGAAGCCGCCCGCGAGCTGGACAGCGCCACCGGCCGCCTGGAAGCCGTGCTGCATACGCTTCCGCCCGATGGCGCCGTCCCCGAGAAGGCTCAGGCCGAACTGCGCTCCATCTCCGATGGCGTGCGCGCCGCTTTCGAGCGGTTCGAACTGGCCGAAACGACCCTCTGGGACAAGCTGAAAGAAGGTATGTAGTGCGGGCCCCGAGGCGTTTATCGTGATGGGGGGCGGTGCGATTTATGACGCGATCATCGTCGGCGGCGGACCGGCCGGCGCTGCCGCCGCGCTGGCGCTACATCAGCGCGACCACAGAGCACTGGTAATCGAACGCGGTACCGAGCCCCAGCCCGGTCCCTGCGCCGGCTGGCTGAGTCCGGCCGCTGTTCGGCTCTGCGGCGAGATCGGCATCAGCGCCAAAAGCGCCGGCGGAGCCGAGTTCAGCGGCCTGCGTCTCTGCTCCTGGGATTTCTCTCAGCGCGTCGACGTGCACGAATCCGAGCTGGACGGCTGGATTGTTCAACCCGTCCAGTTCGCCAGCGCTCTGCTTGCCGCGGTTGAAGACGCCGGCATCGAGGTCCGCCGCGGCGTCGAGCCCCAGGCGCTCGACCTCGGCGAGAGCGCCGCCACCCTGACTCTTGCCGAGAACGATGAAGTTGCCGGCCAGGTGGTCGTCATCGCCGACGGTAGCGACTCAACCACCGCCCGGCAGGCCCGGATTCTCACCACTGCCCCTGCCGAGCGCGCCGCGCGTCTGGCATTGACTGTCTGGGACGTTGAGCAGGTCGGTGTCGGCATCGATGTCGTCGTAGGAGCCGGCCGGGAGCTCAAGATCGCGACTATTGTTCGCAACGAAAACCGCCTGCGTGCGACGCTTTTTACCCGCGAGGTCGGCCAGCCCGTCACCAGCCAACTCAACGCGCTGCTGGAGGCCGCCGTCGCCGCTGGCGTTCTTCCTAGCGGCACCGAACGTGAGACGCACGAGGCGTCGTCGCGCGCCGGGGCGGCCCTCGATCTGGACTCCCACGTGGGCAAACGCTGCGTTCTGGTCGGCGACGCCGGCGGGTTCGTCAGCGCCTTCTCGCAGGAGGGGATCTACCCCGCTATGCGTTCCGGCATGCTCGCCGCCGAGACCATTGCCCATTCGCTCAGCGCCCCCGTATTACAGGACGAACTTGCTACGTTCAGCACCGCTTGGCGCTCCGAGCTCGCCGAATACCTCCGTCTGCCCAACACCGACCTGGGCCTGCTGATGCCGATGGTCTTCAACAACCCACAGATGTCCCGCCGCGTCGCGCGAGCCTTTTTGCTCGGACAGGCCTTCTGACAAGCCGGCGCCCGCGTCTATCATCAGGTACTCGCGGGTTGTGCCAACGACCGATGAGATAGAGAAATGCCCGGAACCACCGAAGTCGACAAGCTCCACATCATCCACTACCCGGACCCCCGGCTGCGCAAGAAGTGCGCCCCAGTGACCGAGTTTGGCGATGACCTCCACGCCCTGGTCAAGCGCATGCTCGAACTCATGGAGACCGGCAAGGGCGTCGGGCTGGCCGCTGCCCAGGTCGGCGTGCTCAAACAACTCTTCGTCATGAACGAGACCGGCGAGCCCGGCGACGAGCAGGTCGTCGTCAACCCCACCATTCACCAGCCGCACGGCTCCGCCGAGGGCGAGGAAGGCTGCCTCTCGCTGCCTGGCATCAACGTCAAGGTTCGCCGGGCGCAGCGCTGCACCGTTCGCGGCCAGGATCTCCAGGGCAACGATATCGAATTCGAGGCCAAGGACCTGCTCGCGCGCATTTGCCAGCACGAGACCGACCATCTCAACGGTATCATGATCATCGATCGCATGGGGCCGGCCGACCGCATCGCCACCCGCAAGACGCTCAAGGCGCTTGAACAGGGACACCAGCCCGCCGACTGATCACTGCGAGCCGACCGCCGGGGGCTTGGGTCGCGCCTGTTTCCCGCATACGATGTGCCAGTTGTTTTACCCCGAAAGGACCCGGTCCAGATGGACATCGTGTTTCTCGGCACAGGTGATTTTGCGGTGCCGGCGCTGCGGGCGCTGCACGCCGCTAGCCAGCGCATCGTCGCCGTCATCAGCCAGCCGGACCGACCCGCGGGCCGGGGCCGAAAGGTTAATCCTACGCCCGTGCGCGTTGCCGCTGAGGAGCTTGGGCTCCCGCATATCCAGACCGCCGACCTGAACGGACTCGACGCTGCCGAAGTGCTCGGCGTGGCTGAGCTTGGTGTCGTGGCGGCCTTTGGCCAGAAGATCGGGCCGGCTTTCCTCGGCGCTTTGCCCCACGGCTGCATCAATATCCACGGCTCGTTGCTCCCGCGCTACCGCGGGGCCGCACCCTATCAGTGGGCCATCATCAACGGTGACGAAACCACCGGCATCACCATTTTCCAGATCAACGAGCGTTGGGACGCCGGCGAAATCTGGACCCGGCGCGAAACTGCCATCGGCGAAACCGAAACCGCGGAGGAATTGCACGATCGCTTGGCCGAACTCGGCGCCGCCGCGATTGTCGAGATCCTGCCCGCGATCGCATCGGGCACGCAGCGCCCGCAGCCGCAGGACATGAGCCAGGTCACGCGTGCCCCGAAGCTTTCGAAGCAGGACGGCATCGTCGACTGGGCCGAGCCGGCCCGGCGCGTGGCCCGGCGTATCAACGGCCTGTGGTCCTGGCCGTCGGCGGCCTGCACGTTTGCCGCGGCCGACGGTCGCCGGGAACGCCTCCTCGTCGCCCGCGCGCGGGTTGTCGACGAATCCGCCGAGCCAACCGCCGAGCGTCCGCCCGGCGCGCTGCTCGACGATCTGACCGTTCAGTGTCACCCGGGGCGCGTACAGCTTCTTGAGGTACGCCCCGCCGGCAGCAAGCTGATGACCTTTGACGCCTACGCCAACGGCCGGCGCATTTCTCCAGGCGATCGGTTGTTGCCTGTCGAGTCCACATGAGCGCCAGCCCAAACCAGACCCAGCCGCTGAGTGGACGCGCCGCCGCGATCGTTGCGCTGGTGCCTGCTCTCGACGGCCGGAAGTTTGCCAGCGAGATATTGCGCGAACTTCGCGGCTCCGGGCAACTCGACGGGCGCGAGGCCGCCCTGGCGACCGAAATCGCCCAGGGCACCATTCGCCACCTGGTCACCATCGAGCACATTCTCGCCGCCGTCGCAACTTACGAACCGCGCCGTGTTAGCCTGCGCCTGCGGGCGATTCTCGCTTCCGCCACCTACCAGATTGTGTGGATGGATCGCGTGCCCGTGTTTGCCGCGGTGGATGAGGCGGTCAACCTGGCTCGCCGGCAGGTTCGCGGCCGATCGCCGGCGATGGTCAACGCTGTCCTGCGGCGCCTGGGACGAGCCATTCGCCAGCGCGTCGGGCCGTGGGAGCGGCTCAATCCGGAACATATTCGCACTGGCTGGGATCGAGCCTGCGTTTTCGATTTTCCCGTTTTGCCGCCGGCCGCGAACGATCTCGAAGCATACCTGGCAGCCGCCACCGGCGAGCGCGAACAACGTTTCCGCCGCCTGTGCGAGCGTCTCGGCCCGGAGTCGGCCGAACTGGTCGCCTGGGCGTCGCAGGCCGTTCCGGTCACGGTCGTCCAGCGCCACGCCCTGCGCGCCACCACCGGCGCTTTCGAACAATCGCTGCGCGTTTCGTTTGGCAACGAAATCGACTTTGCCCACGGGGCCGCTTTTTTGCTGCCCGCCGCGGCCATCAAGGATGCGCCAGCCTTCCAGGATGGGCTTATTTACGTTCAGGATCTGACCGCCCACGCGGCGGCTCTGGCCGTCGACGCCCAGCCTGACGAACGCATTCTCGATCTCTGCGCTGCTCCCGGCGGCAAGACGGTGACCCTGGCCAACTCGATGCAAAATCGCGGACATATCGTCGCCGTCGATGTGTCCGCTCCCCGGCTGGCGCTGCTCGACGCGAGCGTGGCCCGCCTCGGGTTGAGCTGTGTCCGCACGCGCCTGATCACCCCCGATGCCCCCGATCCGGCCGGCGCCGGCCCGCCCTGCGATGCCGCCCTGGTTGACGTACCTTGTTCAAACACCGGCGTCATTGCCCGGCGTCCCGAAGCGCGCCGCGGCCTCGCGCCGGCCAAGCTGCGCACGTTGATCGCCATGCAGCGTGAGCTGCTACGCCGCGCCGCCCGCTGCCTGCGCCCGGCGGGCGCATCGTCTACAGCACGTGCAGCATCGAACCCGAAGAGAACGAGCAGATTGTCGCGGATTTTGTCAGCGAAAACCCCCGGTGGCGCGTCGCCGAACAGCTCACAACGCTGCCCGCCTGGGACGCTCAGCCCGCCACCTGGCGCGATGGCGGCTACTATGCCCGAATCGTGCATAGCGGTGCCGACGCCGGCGATTTGGCTTAATCACACGGCGGTTGAACACCCTTGTGTGCTCCGTCGCACCACGGCATGTTTGCACTTCTGTGGCACTGGCAAACCCAGCGTTTGCCGGCCGCATCAATCTCCATGACGATCGGCTTGCAACCGGTATCCAGCCGATTGTGCGCCCCGTCACAGTAGGGCAGCTTCGCCGAATGCCCACATGTGCAATACGCTTTCCTGCCCGGCGTCTCGTCGATCCCCAGCGGTTCTGTGCCATGCTTTGGTGCGGTCATGCTGCATCTCCTCGATCAGCCATGATTAGCCCGGCCCCTGACCGGCTTAATTGCGATTATATGCGTCCCCGCACCGATTTCGTCGGCCCGCTTGTCCGGCCCGCGGCTGCGGTCTATAAAAAGAGCGGAAAGAGCCGGGAGTTAATATATGAACAACGCCGACGTAGCCCGTGTTTTCGACGAAATCGCCGACCTGCTGGAGATTCAGGGGGCCGATCATTTCCGTATCAATTCCTATCGGCGCGTGGCCCGCACCATCAACGACTTGGTCCTCGACGTCAACGAGGTCAGCGCCGCCGGCGAGCTTGCCGGCCTGCCCGGCGTGGGCAAATCATCGGCTGCCAAAATCCGAGAACTGCTCGAGACCGGCACAATCCAGGCCCGCACCGAGCTGCTCGAAAAGGTTCCTGCTACCGTTCTCGAACTGCTCCATATTCCCACGCTCGGCCCAAAGAAGGTCGCCCTGCTATGGCGTGAGCGCGGCATCGCGTCGATTGAGGATCTAAAACAGGAGATCGAGAGCGACGCGCTCGCTGGTCTGAAGGGATTCGGCGACAAGACCATCGACCAGATCCGTCGTGGCATCGCTTTTCGTGAGCGCAGCGCCGGCCGCATCCTGCTCGGTGTCGCCTGGGACATCGCCGCTAACCTGCGCGAACAGCTTGCCGCCATGACCGGCGTGCGCCGCGTCGAGTCGGCCGGCTCGCTCCGCCGCGGCCGCGAAACCATCGGCGACCTCGACCTCCTCTGTATCGCCGACGATGGCGCCCGCGTCGTAAATGAATTTACCGCTCTGCCGGGCGTGACAGAGGTGCTCGCCGCCGGCGCTACCAAGGGCTCGGTCCTGCTCGAATATCGCCCTGGTCGCACCATCCAAGTCGATCTACGCGTCGTTCCTGATCATGCTTTCGGCGCCGCCTGGCAGTATTTCACCGGCAGCAAGGAGCACAACGTTCGACTCCGCGAACGGGCCGTAAAACGCGGCTGGAGCCTGAACGAGTACGGCCTCACGGAGGACGAGCACATCATCGCGTCCGTTGCCGAGGAGGACATCTACGCCGCCCTCGGTCTACCCTGGATCCCGCCCGAACTGCGTGAAGACCGCGGCGAAATGCAGCTCAGCGAAATCCCCGCTGATCTGCTCACACAAAAGCACATCCGCGGCGACCTCCACATGCACACCGTCGCCAGTGACGGCCACAACACCATCTCCGAGATGGCCGTGGCTGCCAAAGAGCGCGGCTACGATTACATTTGCATCACCGATCATTCACACAACAGCGCCATCGCCAACGGCCTCGACGAAGATCGCTTGCGCAAACACATCGCGGATATCCGCCGGGCCGACCGTGAGATCGACGGCATCACTGTTTTCGCCGGCACCGAGGTGGACATCCTCGCGTTGGGCCAGCTCGATTATCCCGATAAGCTTCTGGACGAACTCGACTTCGTAGTTGCGTCGATCCATTCCGGCATGGGGCAGGACATCGAAGCCAACACCCGCCGGACACTGGCCGCGATCGAAAACCCCTACGTGAACTGCATCGGCCATCCCACCGGTCGGCTGATTAACGACCGCGAGGCCATGGCGCTGGATATAGAGGCAATCTGCCAGGCGGCTGCCAGTGCCGGCACAGCCCTGGAGCTCAACGCCAATGCTTGGCGCCTCGATCTCAAGGACCAGCACATCCGTTGTGCGCGTGACGCCGGCGTCACCATCGCTGTCAATACCGATGCCCATGCCACCGATCAGCTCGACCAGATTCACTTTGGTATGTTGACCGCCCGCCGCGGCTGGCTGCGCAAGAGCGACGTCCTCAACACCCGCACCGTCAAACAGGTGCGCAGCTTCGTCGAAAAGAAACGCAAACAGGGGTAGCCAACGGGGCCCGGTCCGGTTCGTTACAGAACCAGCTTGTACCCCACCGCGTGGGCTGTCAGGATGAACTGTGGTTGTTTCGGGTCGGGTTCCAGCTTGCGTCGCAGGCTGACGATGTGGTTGTCCACCGTGCGGTCCGCGGGGTTGATACCGACGCCCCAGATGCGTTCCAGCAAGTCCGCTCGCGGCACCGCTTCGCCGGCGCGCTCGTGCAACATCCGCAGAATCTCCGCTTCGTAGTATCCCAGCGGAATCTCCTCTTCGCCGTGCACGACCTTCTGACGCACCAGGTCCACCTGCCGATCGCCCACCGTGAATTGCGCCTGCGACGCGGACGGCGGTTGCTCCGCTCGACGCAGGGCCGCACTGACCCGCGCGAGCAGCTCGCGCAGACTGAACGGCTTGGTGACGTAGTCGTCCGCCCCCAGCTCCAGCCCGCGCACCTTGTCGATCTCCTGGCTGCGCGCGCTGAGAATGATGATCGGCATCGTATAGCCCGCCGCCCGCAGACGCCGACAAACCTCGAACCCGTCCACGTCCGGCAGCATGATATCCAGCAGCACCAGGTCGGTGTGCTGGTTTGTCGCCAGCGCCAGACCTTCCATCCCCGTGGCTCCGTGCGCCACCACGTGCCCTTCGAACTCCAGGTTGTCCCGCAACCCCCGTGCCAGTTCCGGCTCGTCCTCTACGATTACGATCCGCGGCATGTCAGGTCCTCACATTCGCTATGTTCAGAACGGCCACCGGCCCAAATACGAGTAGCGGCAGCGCTGCTGCCAGCAGGGCGTTGTCAGCCTCGGTGGTGATACTGTGCGAAATAAACGTGAACGCGAAACAGGCTCCCCCCAGCAACATCGACTTGCCCCCCGCCACCAGCACATTCGCCGGCGCACACGTCAGGAAGAACGGAATCGTCAGCAGCAGCAGTGTCCAGATCATCAGCGGCTGCATGAAACGGATGTGCCGACTCTTTGCGATCGCCGGCAGGTTCGGCAGGTTGTCCGACTTCAACAGCTCGTTCATTTGCCGAATGCTCATCAGGTCCGACCACTGTGCCGATTGCCGCAACAAAATTTGTTCCGGCGTCAGCCCGAAGGCGTATTCGTCCAGCGGTTCCCAGCGGATCGTCGCCCCCAGCTCGTCGTCCGTAAACGCCTCGCCCATGAGCAATCGAGCCCCGCGGTCCAGGTGCCACGTGTCCGCCGCCCGATCATAAGCCGCCCCGTCCGCACGAATCAGGTAGCTCGGGTTTCGCTCTTCGTCCGGCTCGATGATATACACCCCGCGCATCCACCCGCGGTTGGCATACAGCTCCGCCGCCGACAGAATCGCGTTGCTATCGTCCCGAACGCAATGGACCTCAACCTCGCGCGTATCGCTCAGGTCGTCATGGTGCCGGGCGATTTTGTGAGCCAGCGCCGGCACCACCAGTTCGCTGTTGGCGACCCACAACCCAACCAGCAGGACCGAGCTGAACATTACCGGAAAGGCCAAACGCGGCAGTGGCACGCCGGCGGCCACCAGCGCCGTCAGCTCGTTGTTGCGCAGCATCGTTCCGAACGTGAAAGCCGCTGCCACCGCCATCATCGCCCCACCCAACTGGTGGTAGTACAGCGGCAGGTTGTACCCGTAGTAATTCACCATGTTCATGATTACCTGAACCGTCGATAGGTTCGGGTTCTCGGTGAACTCGTCCCAGTTGAACAGCAGGTCGGAGAAGATGTACAGGCCCGTCCCCGCCGCCAGCAGAATCAGGTAGCTGCTCAGAAACGCGCCGGTGATGAAGCGGTCGATTGTGTTCATCGTCGCACCCCCAGGCGCAGTATCAACAGGTCCGCAATCAGCACGAGCACCAGACCGCCCCAGGTCACCAGCGGGCCAATCTGGAACGTCGCCGCCTCCTTGGTCAGATTGCTCCCCAGCATCATCAGGATGCCCACGCTGAAGAACGGGATCAGCGACAACGCCACCGCTGCCAGGGCCCGCGCCCCGCGGAAGATGATCCCCAGCGCCGCACTCATCGGCACCGTCACCAGCACGCTCAGGATGAACGCCAGCCGGAAGTTGATCGTCGCGACCACCTTCCGCTGCCAGTACGCCGCCGACTTTTGCAGGCCGATGCGCCGATCCGACAGGTATTGTGGCAGGCTGAACTCCGTTTTCGGGTCGATGATCCGCGCGGCCGAGTAGGGCGCCAACTCTGCCTGAATCTCGGCCGGCACTTGTGCACCGTCCAGGCTCAGCGTGGCTTTGCGGCGTGGCCGCGTTTGCTCGTCCGCGTCGCGATACTCCAGCACGGGCTGGTCGTCCGTGCGAATCAATTCCAGTTCCACGACCGCGCCGCCACCCGGAACAGGTGCCGCCCGAATCGCCGCTCGTCGAGCGGCATAAACCACCGGCTCCGGCCGCTGCGGATCGGTCGCCCGCACGCGTACGCCATCCAGCTTCACTTCTCCGCCGTCGACCCGCGCCGCATCACACTGCACCCGGAACGCCCGCCCAAAATCGCCGGTCAGCTCCAGTGTCCCGTCCCCCTGCAAATGTGTCGTGCAATACTGGTAGAAGCGGTGGCGCATCAGGTCCGCCCGCAATATCCGCAGTTGCGCTGCCAGGTCCGGCACCTCCCACGGCGCTCCACACCAACGCAGCAGGTTCCGCAGGTCGGTAATCGATAGCCGCGAGGTGGTTGGCAGCGGCGGCACCGGCGCCGGGCCGATCTGTTGTTGTCCGATAAACACGGCGCGCTTGCCCACCTCGAAATCGCGTGCATCTCGCACCAGCAGCGTCAGCTCGATCGGGTCGTCGCGCGTGTCGAATATGAACAGCCCATAGTTCGCCACGGCGAAGCGAATCAGGTCGCCGTTGCGGTCCACATGCAGGTAGGTCGGGTTCGTGATCAGTAGGTAGTGCAGATCATCTGCGACCTCAAACCCCTTCTCTTGCAAAGCTTGCTCGGAGACGCTCTGCACCCGCTCGGCGGTCAGCGTTTGCCGATCGTCGTCGCCCTTCCCCTTGTGCACAAAGCCACGCCCCTCGAGCTGCTGTGCCACCAGGTCGCGCAGATTACGCCGCACGAAGTTCTCGATTTCCTGGGCCAGCCCGGGAATGACAAAATTGGCCGACATGAACGTGAACAATGCTACGAACGTCGACAGCAGCAACGCTGCCAGCAGTGTTCGGTGGACGTTGATGCCTGCTGCCCGACAGGCTAGCAACTCGTTGTCTGCCGCCAGTCGCCCGTAGGATATTGCCGCCGCAAACACCGCCGCGATCGGCATCGTCACGGTGATGGCCATAGGCACGAGCAGTGGTATCACGGTGAAGACGTCCCCGGCCGACACTCCTTCGTACCGCACGACGTTGTACAGCCCGCCCCCCATGGTGAACAGTACGGTCAGCGCCACCAGCGCCAGCCCGAATGACTTCAGCAGCTCGCGCAGAATGTAGGCATGCAGGGTTACCATCAATAATTGCTCACTGGCCGGCCGGCCCGCACTTACTCCTCGCGCGGTGGGCGTTCCGCGCGCTCCCAGTGGATCTCCGGCGCGTCACCCCACAACCCCTCCAGGTCGTAGTAGCCGCGGTGCTCCTCGTCAAACAAATGCACCACGACATCAACGTAGTCCGCCAGCAACCAGGCTCCGTGCGAGCTGTCCGCCACATTGAACGCCCGCCGACCCACCTCGCGGGCGTGGTCCGCGATCAGGTCCAGCACCGCGCTCATCTGCCGCTCGGACGTGCCCGTACCGATCACGAAATAGTCCGCCAGCGCGCTCAGCCCGCACAGGTCCAGCACCACCACCTCTTCCGCTTTGTTGTCGGCGGCGATACGGGCGGCGGCAATAGCAAAGGCGCGCGCCTGCTCGGCGTCGGCCGGACTTCGCCGCCGGCGCCGCGGAGCTTTTTTCTCAGGGGCTTCGCCAGGACTCATGTTGCCATTGTACCCGCTGCGCGGCGCGCGTAAACGAGTGGCGCCGAGCCAGCTCATGACCAACTCGGCGCCATGTAATACCCATTACGGGGTGTACCGGGCCTACCAGCCCAGGTGCAGCAGTTCGCTGATCTGCGGTGCATACCGCACGATCAGACCCGCGAACACGACCGATACCATGCTCATCAATTTGATCAGGATGTTCAGGCTCGGGCCCGACGTGTCCTTGAACGGATCACCAACCGTGTCGCCCACGACGCTGGCCTTATGATCCTCGGAGCCCTTGCCGTACACGATCGTATCGGGCGAACCCGTGTCAATCGCCCGCTTCGCTCGGCTCATCAGTTCCTCGCGAATGCTCGGCGGCAGCTTGTCCTGCAATTCCGGCTTATCCATCAGGTCGCGGGCCGTGATTTTCCCATATGTCTCGATCAGCTTCTTGGCGTTGTCCCACGCGCCGCCCGCATTGGCCATAAAGATGGCCACCGCGAAGCCGCTCGTCAGACCGCCCGCCAGCAGCCCCATCACGCCACTGACGCCGAAGATCAGGCCAACCACGACCGGCAAAATGATCGCCAGCAGCGCCGGCATTACCATCTCCCGCTGTGCGCCCGCGGTCGAGATCGCCACGCAATTCGCATAGTCCGGATACTGATGCCCGTCCACCTCAACCCGCTTCGGCCAGTTGTCCGGATTCTGCACGAACTGCTCGTCCTTGCCCTCGTTACGCAGCGATTGGCGAATCTTCTCGAACTGTCGGCGACACTCGATCATCATCCGGTTCGCCGCTCGTCCGACCGCCTTCATCGTCAGCGAACAGAACAAAAACGCCAGCAGCACACCTGAGAACAGGCCGCACAACACCTTCGGGTTCATCAGTGTGACGTCGTAAAATTCCATGAAGTGCGCCAGCGTTGCCCGGCGCGACGGTACCAATTGCAGCGGCCGCTGGCTCTCACCCGAGGATAGTGTGCCAGCGCGGATGTAATCCTGGTCCGGACCGGTCTCCGGCCCCAGCCTGACCAGCGACTGGTTCGGCTCCAGCCGCTTGCGGAGGTCTTCGTCCAGCCCCAGTGCCATGAACGCGCCGACGTCCGAAGTGTCCAGATCTTGCCCCTCCCCGCTCAGCCAGACGCCGAACTTG
Source organism: Phycisphaerae bacterium (assembly GCA_963666925.2). Classification (GTDB taxonomy): domain Bacteria; phylum Planctomycetota; class Phycisphaerae; order UBA1845; family Fen-1342; genus JANQFV01. Next base: position 69,904 of record CAXXTC010000011.1, read on the forward strand.
CCGTGGCCGAGGTAAACCGCCTGGTCCGGCTGCGGATTGTCGAAGACCTCGACCACTTGGTCGCGGGCCTGGTAAAGCTGGCCGAAGCGCACTTCTTCGACGTACGCCGCCAGCAGCGCCATCGCCGTCAGTGCTGCTGATCCAATCGCAAAACCCTTGCCGGTTGCCGCGGTCGTGTTGCCCAGTGCGTCCAGTGCGTCGGTGCGCTCGCGCACGTGCGGCTCCTGGCCGGTCATTTCGGCGTTACCGCCGGCGTTATCGGCGATCGGGCCGTAAGCATCGGTCGCCAGCGTAATGCCCAGCGTGGCCAGCATGCCGACCGCCGCAAAGCCCACGCCGTACAGACCCAGCATGAATTCGTGCCCACCGCCGGCAAACGTGTACGCCAGCAGAATCGCGATGATGATGGTTCCCAGCGCCGCCCAGGTCGACTTCATTCCTTCGGCAATGCCGCTGATGATGATTGTCGCCGGCCCGGTGATGCCCTGGGCACTGACGGCCTTCGTCGGTTTGTAGTCGTAGCTGGTGTAGTATTCGGTGGAGTACCCGATCACCAAGCCGCCTACCAAGCCGGCCAGAATACTGCCCCAGATACCCAGCCAGCTTACACCCTCAATGTCGTTGAACAGCAGGTAGCAAACGCCGCACGCGGCCAGAGCAATCAGTATTGAACTGCCCCACACGCCGCGGTTCAGTGCCCGCATGAGCACTGCCATGGTCGCCTTCTCTTCGGTCCTGACCATGTACACGCCGACGATGGACAGGATGATGCCGACACCCGCGAGGACCATCGGTGCTGCTAGGAAGCGCATGGCGGCGACGAACCCGGCGCCGCTCTCTTCGGTGCCGAACAGTGCCGCGGCCGCCGCCACCCCCAGCGCCGCCGTCGCCAGGATCGATCCGCAGTAGGACTCGTACAGGTCGGCACCCATGCCGGCCACGTCGCCGACGTTGTCGCCGACGTTGTCCGCGATGGTGGCGGGGTTGCGCGCGTCATCCTCGGGAATGCCCGCCTCGACCTTGCCGACCAGGTCGGCACCGACGTCGGCCGCCTTGGTGTAGATGCCGCCGCCGACACGAGCAAACAGCGCCTGCGTCGAGGCGCCCATGCCGAATGTCAGCATGACCACGGTGATAGTGGTGAGGTGCAATTCCGCGCCCATCATGGGTGCGACCGCATACAGGATGAAGAACCAGCCGGTGATGTCGATCAGGCCAAAGCCGACCACCACGAGCCCCATCACCGCCCCGGCCCGAAACGCGACCTGCAACCCGCGGTTCAGCGTCTTGCGGGCGCCGGCCGTCGTCCGGTTGCTGGCCATCGTGGCCGTTTTCATACCCAGGAAGCCGCACAGACCGCTGAAAAACCCACCCGTCAGAAACGCGAACGGCACGATCCCGTTCTGCACCTTCAGCCCGTACGCCATCCAGCCCAGGATGCACGCCAGCACGATGAACACGACCGTGACCACCGTGTATTGGCGCCTCAGGTAGGCCATCGCCCCGTCCGTGACGTGCCCGGCAATCTCGATCATCTCCGGGTCGCCCTGGTCCGCCGCCTGCACCTCAGTGTAGAACTTGCGGGCGAACACCAGCGCGATGATGGCGCCGATTGGCGCGATCCACCACCAGACCGGGATCGCGGAGATACTGTGTGGGGTCACGTTCTCGACGGTTGCCTCGGTCGCCTCTTCCTGTGCCGTTGCCACCAGCGGCGCAAACGCCAGCAGGCTGAACGTCAACAGAGCCAGAGTTACCAGGGTGCGATGCGAGCGGGTCAAGCCGAGCATGGAGCAGTCTCCTTGGCCATGCGCGATGAGTTGAAACAGAAATAAAAAAAGAACGTAAGCTGTGTGTGCTCCGCAATCCATCCGATCGGCGCGCCGCGACCGGGTGACGGAACTGAAGTTGCAATGTTAGCCAGGGGGGGGCGACCCGAAACAAACCACCACGGGCGGATTCTCCCGTCCCGCCGTTCGGCGGGCGCCGAAAAACCACTCGAAGGATCAGAATTCAGGCGTGCGCGGATCTAGAACGGATATTGCTCTTTCGCGATGCGCTTCATCGACTTGCGCTGCTTGCGACGACGACGCTCGGAAGGCTTCTCGTAGTAACTGGTACGCTTGATGTCGCGCGTGAGACCTTCCTTCTCACACAGCTTCTTGAACCTGCGCACCATCTGCTCAACCGACTCGTTGCCGCGAACCTTGACCCTAATCATGCACACCCGACTCCTGTCTGTGGGGCCAGCAGCGTAGGGAGTCCCCACCAGCGGGAACACCCGAACAGATCAGTATAACCAATCGCCGCCGCCCTGCAAGCCGGACCGCGAGCCACCACGCTCCGGCCCACCACCCCCGTGGGCTCGCCCGGGCTTCACGGTGCCCCCAACGCCCAGGTCAGCCCCCCTTTTTCTTCGTGAGCGCTTCCACGGACTCCTCGATCAGCCGTTCGATCTGCCTTTCCTTCTCCGCGTTTAGTCCCGACGTCGCCAGCATAATCTTGCCGTCCGGGTCGATCAGGTAAAACGTAGGTATTCCCCGCACGCCGTAGGCCCGGGCTACCGAGCCCCCGCCCAACACGATCGGATAGGTATAGCCGGCCTGCTTCATCATCTTCACTGGGTCCGCACCCCGGCCTCGTTCCCAGCAATTCACCCCTATGATCTTTACCGGCTTGTCCTTGTACTTCTCATGCAGCTTTTGCAGGTTGGGCATGGCCCGCTTGCAGGGGCCGCACCACGTTGCCCAGAAATCCAGCAGCACGACGTTCCCACGCAGGCTCTTCAGCGACAGGTCCGTGCCCGTTGGCGTTTTCAGCGTCCAGTCCGGCGCCAGGCTCCCACTCTTCAGTAGATTCTCAGACCGCTGCGGCCGGGCCGTCCGCGGCTTCGGTTGGCCATACCCCGGCGGCGGCTTAAGCGCGAAGACCTCATTTTCAACCGTGACATTCGTCTTCAACGACACGATCGTCGTCATCATGCGTGTATCGCCCACCGGCGATCCGATTACTCGCTCCACCTGCCGCGGCAGATGGTCCGCCTGCGACAAGAACCACCGCACCGAGTCTTTCTCCCCCACGAACGTCGCGTAAACCACGTCGCACGGCTCGCCATCCACGTCCGCCGTCCCCTCACTCGTCAATGCCCCCCGGGTCAACTCGCGCTGCAACGGCTCTTCGGACACCAAATCGCGAACCAGCAGCGGGCTGACACCGCTGAGCAGCCCTTCGCCCGTCGGCAGGTCTATCTGCTGATATTGCTGGTCCCCATGATCCACCAAAATAACCCGCCGCCCGTCACTTGCCGCCTCGATGGGTTTCTTTTCCCCCCGGCTCACAAAATTCACCTCGGCGGTCACCCGCAGGCGAATCGGCTGGCCGGCCATCGTCACCTGGCCATTCATCGTTGGCAGATGCGACTTCAAGACCCCATTGGCGCTGGTCTGGGCCTGATAGGTGACCGACCGGACCTGCTTCATCGCGTCCGCCGCCTGGCGTAGAATCTCCGTCGGTGTCGGCTCGTCCCCTAGCGCCGCAGCCGCGACGCCGAACCAGGTGGCGGCAAACAGCAGGAAGTGACGTTTCATCAGCGGACTCTCCTTCGGGCTTTGGCCAATGATTTTCCCCTGATCATTGTAGCGGGCTCATCCCTTAGCTCAAACCGACCAACTACCACCACAACCCGGCGGTTGACTTCGAGCCCGCCCGTGGGCAATACTGGCCAATCGTGGTCCGGTAACGCCCCGGATATCCCAAACTCAAGCAGAGAACCCCAGGAAGACTCTCATGAGCAAACTGCGTATCAAGAGAATGGCACTGGCGCTGCTCAGCGGTGCAATCCTTTGCCAGGTGCCCGCCTGCGCCGAAACCGCTCTGTTCGTTACCTCAGTATCATCCGTGCTGACCGCCGGCGGCGTCATGTATCTCGTCGGCCGCGTGCTCGATTAGCAGGTTAGCTCGGCGTCGCCGACCGCCCGCGGTCAGATCGCCGCGTTGCCACCGCCAACGGTGAGCCCATGCATCAGATCATGCTCTCCTGTCGTGTCGCCAGCTACCGACCGTTCGAAGAGCTGGCCTTTGCGCATCTGGCCAGTCTCGGCGTCCGGCACGTCGAGATCCCGCTGCCAGCGCCCGACGAAGTCGACGCCACCCGCGCCACCCTCCAGCAGCACGGATTGTCGGCAGCCAGCCTGCACGGCACCTGCGACATCCGCCAGCCCGATGTCGCCGACCAAGTCGCCGCCCAATTGCCGACCCTGGCCGCCTTCGGCTGCAAGCTGCTGTTCGTCTCGGTCAGCGCTGACGACACGCCGCTGGACCAGGCCTACCATCGCCTACGGGCGGCCGGCAGCGTCGCGGCCGAGCACGGGGTGACCATCGTTATGGAGACCCATCCTGACCTGGTTACCAATGCCAGGGTCGCGCTCGAAACCATGCGCGGCGTCGATCATCCCAACGTTCGCGTCAACTACGACACCGCCAACGTCTATTTCTACAACCACAACGTCGATACGGTTACAGAGTTGCAGCAGGTGGTCCCCAATGTTGCGGCCGTGCACCTGAAAGACACCGACGGGGGCTATCGACACTGGCATTTTCCCGCCCTGGGGCAGGGAATCGTGGATTTCGCCCGCGTGTTTCAGGTACTCGACGAGCACGGCTTCGCCGGGCCCTGCACACTGGAAATCGAGGGTCTGGAAGGGGAAAAGAAGACCGCCGACCTCGTGCGGCAGCGCGTATCCGATTCGGTTGAATACCTGCGCCGACTGGCCCGCTGGTAGTTGTTGACCGAACCCACTCGACGGGGCCGCACGCATGGGCTTCCCTCATCGAGTGGCTCGCGCACCCGCGCAGTGAACTGCGCCGCAAGCGGTTTCGCACCCGCGCTTCGCACTGCCAAATCACGGGCGGTACTTATTCTTCGACGCACCAGGCCGATAAGACTGGAAAACCGCCCAGGTAGCGCTCATGCCGTACCGAAACATGACCATCGAGGAGCTGGCCCGCCACATCGGGATGGACGCCCGCATTGTGCGCAAATGGGCCGACCGCGGAAAGCTTCCGGGCAAGAAGGTCGGCGGCGAGTGGCGCTTCAACCGTATACAGATGCTAGAGTGGCTTCAGCAGGAGATGCACGCCCTCGACGAAGAGCACCTGCGCAACCTCGAACAGGCCATGCGCGAAGATCCGTCGGACTGCGCGAATAGTCGGCTGCTGGCGAGCTACCTGGCGACCGAGGGAATCGACATGAACCTGCCGGCCCGGTCGCGCGCCTCCGTCCTGCGCGAGCTGGTCCGCTTGGCCGAACGCACCGGGCTGGTCTACTCCGGGCCCGAAATCGTCGCCGCCCTAGAGGCGCGCGAGGAGCTGTGCCCAACCGCCCTGCCCCGCGGCATCGCCTTTCCACACCCACGCCAACCACTGCTCTACGCGACGGCGGAGCCGCTGGTGTGCTTGGCACGCGTGCCCAAGGGTATTCCGTTCGGAGCTGCGGATGGTCGGCTGACGGATCTGTTCGTCCTGATCTGCGCCAACGGCGAAAAACTGCACCTGGGGCTGCTGGCCCGACTGGCCATGATCTTCAACACCGACCTGCCCGACCAACTACGCATGACCGACGACCCCGACGAGGCCCTCAAGCTGGTCCTGGAGGCCGAAGAACGCGTGTTGACTCACTGACCGAGGGGGTAGTATCTGTCAAGATTATCGGTCTACCGGTAACGCAGTACGCTTGGGCCACCGCTGCACCGGAGTTTCCCGACGCATCTCACGCAACGCGCACGGATCACCGAAAGAGTAGATGGATGCTATCAGGCCAATCAGCACCCACGTACCGGCCATTGGGGCGGGGCGAAACGACGGTGTTGATCGGCGCAGATCAGATCGGGCGGACGTGGGGACGGACGCGCAGTCAGGCAGGCGAGGGACGATAGGATGTCGGTCGGTGTGGCGGGTCGCGGGTTGGTTTGCCGGGGGATGCTGCTCCTACTTTGTCTGGTCGGCGGGTGCGGCTGGCCCACGCCGATATCGGTCTATGTACCGATGGACGACGACGTCGAGTTGGCGGTCGACCTGTGGCTGCCGCAAGACATGCCCGCGGAAGGGGGCGTGCCGACCATCGTGCGCTTCACCCGCTACTGGCGCGACTATGACCTGTGGGTTCAGGTTCCGCCCGCCATCGGTCGCTACATACAGAGCGCACGCTGGCTGAATGAATCCGGCTATGCCGTCGCCCTCGTCGACGTCCGCGGCACCGGCGCTTCCTTCGGCGAATCAAGCGCGCCCTGGTCGCCACGCGAAGTTGCCGACTACCGGATCATCGTTGGTTGGCTTGCCGGGCAGGAATGGTCAAACGGGCGCGTCGGGGCGCTGGGCGTCTCATATGGCGGGGTAGCGGCGGACTGGGTAGGGGCGCTGAATCACCCGGCCGTCTACGCCGTGCTGCCCACCTACGCGTACAGCGATGTCTACCTGGACGTCAGCCACCCGGGTGGTCTCCTGAACAAGCACTTCACGCAGGCCTGGGGAGAGGTATCGGCCCGCATGGACCGCAACGACACCTCATTCCTCGAACTGGTCACCGATGCCAACCCGACCGGGTTGCCTGGCCCAGGTGGAAAGCCTCGCCAGTCTTGCCCTGGTCGGCGTACGCCCCGTCCTGAGTGCGGATGAGCGGCTGGCCGAGGCGCTGGCCGACCATGCCGACAACCCACACGTGTATGATGCGGTGCGGACCATCAAGTTCCGCGATGACCTGTTCGAGGACGTGGCGACCGACCAGGTCAGCTCGCTTCTGAGCGTGGACGACGTAACCCGGTCGGCGGCGGTGCGGCGGATCGTGGGGTGGCTCGACGCCGGCAACCGCACGCAGCGCGCTGCGCGCGTTTCAATACACTCGAAGCGGATTACCACGTAGTGGTGATCGCCCCACACAGCCACACCGGGAACTACGAGGCCGACCCTTACTACTTCGGGCCGGTACAAACCACCGACGGTATGGCCGTCGTCGACGGAATCTGGCAGGCGCTGCCATACTTCAACGCTTTCCTGCTGCGTGACGGCGTGCGCGAACAACAGGTGTACTACTACACCTATGTCGAGGATGAATGGAAAACAGACCGCGGTCTGGCCGCCCGACGGATTTGAGATGCAGCGCTGGTACTTCGGGGCGGGCGGTGGCCTGACGCCCGATGCGCCGACGGCCGCCATGGGGATGGACGAGTACGCCGTTGATTTCACCGCCAGCACCGGCAGCCAGAATCGCTGGTTCTCGGGGCTGGGCGGTGTGCCGATCCGCTACGTGAATCGGGCCGAGCAGGATCAGCGACTGCTCATCTATCAAACGCCGGCAACCACTACGGATCTTGAACTGACCGGGCACCCTGATCGTGTCACTGAAGATCGCCTCGACCCACACCGATGGAGCGTTCTACGCCTATCTTGAAGACGTGGCCCCCGACGGAACGGTGGTTTACCTGACGGAAGGTGAGTTGCGCGGCGTACACCGGCACGTGTCCGACGAAACCGCCGCGGTGGCGGAATTCGGCCCCCACCATACATACCTCCGCGAGGACGCTGAGCCGTTAGTGGCGGGTGAGGTGGCGGAGATTACGTTCGATCTGCTTGCCGATCTCAACGATCATCCGCGCCGGGCACCGGATTCGCGTGGCGCTGGCCGGTCACGATGCGGAAACGTTCGTGCGTGTGCCCTGTAGCGGCGATCCGGTCTGGCAAGTGCAACGCAACGCCGAGTGGGCCAGTTGGATCGATCTGCCCCTGCGCGAGCGGGACGATTTGACCTGACAGGAGTAAACCCGCCGCCGGCGTCTCGCCAGCCGTCGTGCCCGTCAGTAAGTAATGATCTTGCGTGTGGTCTGGGGGGTAATCGGCATGGTCGCCAGAATGTGAGCAGATGGCTCGGCCAGCCTGGCCGGTGCCGTGAGTATTGCTGTATCCACGGCTCGGTCGCATGCGCCCGGCGCGGGCCAGGGCGTCGGCGATCGCAACGCGGGTTTCGCCACACGCGATTAACCGAGTGGCCGCTGGTTTGTCGGCCGGCCTGGCGACCGCCGACGTTCACCGATGGTGTGCCGGCCAACGGGGCTTCAATGACGCCGCTGGAGGAGTTCCCGATCAGCACGTTTGCGCTGATCAGCCGGCGGCAGATACTCGTCGCCGCGGCAAAGATCGCAGCACGCTGACTTCGTCTTTGCCGTAGCTGTGATGATGTTCGTCGATCGCTTCCAGCACGCCGCCATGCCCGCGATCGGTGTTGGGAAACAGTATCACGCGGCGCAGGCCGGCCTGTTTGACCACGCGCAGAATGTTGGTCATGACGCGCTTCGTCGACCTGCGGCGAACGGCCCCAGGCGTGATACACGACCAGCGCCTCGCCGGAGCGTTTGCGTGGGTGGGGGCTTTCGTCGAGCAGCTCGCGTAGCCGATCGAGCCCGACGGCGCCGACCTGGTGAATGCGCGCCGATTCCTCGCCCAGTCGGCGGATTCGCCGGGCGGCCTGCGCGGTGGCCGCAAAATGCACGTGAGCCAGCTTCGTGATCGCGTGTCGCAGCGAATCATCCAAATCGCCCGGTGCGACGTCGCCGCCGTGAATGTGACCCAGCACGCACCCGCTCGTGACGGCCGCCAGCGCCCCCGCGAGTGCTTCGATGCGGTCGCCCAGCACGACAACGACATCGGTGTCGGCCGCGTGCACGAAACGGGCGATGCCGGCGACGCCGCGTGCCAGCCCGTCGGCCTGATCACGCGGGTCGTCGTTGCCTCGCTGCATCGGCACACGGGCATCGATGCGCCAGCCGTCGTCGATGATGTTATGAATGGTGTGCCCAAAGCGCGGCAGCAGGTGCATGCCGGTGACAATCAGTTGCAACTCGACCCGCCGATCCGCCCGCAACGCCTCCAGCGTCGATTGCAGCAGGCCATACTCGGCCCGCGTGCCGGTGACGATGGCAACTCGGCGTTTTCGGCGACCGCGAGCCATCACTGCACGTCTTCCCATCTGATGAGCGTGTCGGCGTCGATGTCGCAACGCGCCCGCCGACCGATAAGCCGATCGACCTCGTTCGGCCCAAGTCCGTCGCCGGGACGTTTCAGCGTCAACAACTCGGGCGTGATGACTGCGCCGGCGCGAATGGTCGTGGCGGCGACAATACTCTTGCGCGCCGCACTGCGGACCGCATTCTCGAAAGCAGTGCAGCCGATCGCACCCGTGCCACGAGCGGACTCCGCCTGGCGCGCGATGGCGACATACTCGACCAACTCGCTCGGGCCGAGCGACATGGCCTGATCGGGCCCGGGCAGCGTGCGGTCAAGCGTGAAATGCTTCTCCAGCACACACGCGCCCCCCGCGACGGCCCAGCCCGCGATTTCGACCGACTCGGTATGATCGCTGAACCCCGCCGGCACGCCGAAGGTCTGGCGCAGCGTGTCGATGGCGCGCAGATTGGCCAACTCCAGCGGGGCCGGGTATCCGCTGACACAATGCAGCAGAATCAGCCGCTCGCCGGCACCGTAGTCGCGCAACTGGGCGACGGCCACACCAATCTCTTCGGCGCTGGCCGCACCGGTCGAGACGATCAACGGCAGGCCGGTGCCCGCCGCGCTGCTCAACAAACGCGTGTCGGTCAAGTCGGCGGAGGCGATCTTGATCGCGCGAACGTCGAGCGCAGTCAGGCGCTGCACGTCGTGCGGTCCAAACGGCGTCGCGAGAAACTCTATGCCGCACGCGGCACAATGCTCGCGAATACGAGCGAAATCAGCGTCCGACAGCTCCAGCCGGCGTAACATCTCCCGCTGCGAAGTCGCCCCGCGGTCCCGCTGATACTGCGCCGGCGCCGCCTGCGCAGACGCCAACTCACTCGCCTGAAACACCTGAAACTTGACCACATCGGCGCCGGCCTCATGGGCGAAGTCAACCAGACGCAGCGCCCGGTCGACCGAGCCGTCATGATTAACGCCGGCCTCCGCCACGATCAGCGTCGGCTGATCCGCACCGACCAGGCGCGTACCGATCCGCACCGTTTCAACCTGCTGTTCGCCGGAGATGGTGTTCATCGTCGCAGTCATTGTGACCCGCGCTGCCCGCTCCGTAACCGGCCCGTGGCTACACCGTCGCCAACGGCGTTTCCCGTTGCTCAAGCCAGAACCGCGCCAGCTCGAGGTCAACGCTCGTATCAATATCAATGCTGCGTTCGGCCGGCATGGGGTAGGCGATGGTCTTTCGCGGCGGGCGATCCTCCATGTAATCGTCCCAGCAGTGGACATAGATCGCGCCGTTGAGACGATAGAGCATGCCAGCGCCGGCCTGACGCTCGAACCCGCCCATCGCGGCCAATGCTGCCAGCCCACCCCTCGGGCACCAGCGGTGCGACCGAAACAACCGCACACGGCGCGTTCTCTTCAAACATCACACAGGCGTTGCGGATGTCGTCAGCCGATCGCAGCGGCGACGTCGGCTGGAGCACCACCACCGCATCGTATTTGTGGCCCTGGTCACGCAGCCACTCCAGCAGAAAGAGGTTGCTGGCGCGCGTCGGCGTATCGTCGGCAGCCAGGTGCGCCGGCCGGAGCACTGGGCAGGGCACCCCGCTGTCGCGAGCGATGGCCGCTAGCTCGGGGCTGTCGGTGTTGATTGAACACGTCGTCGAGGGACGCCGCTCTCCAGTGCGGCCTCACACGTATGCGCCACCAGTGGCCGACTGCCGAGGGGCATCAGGTTCTTGTGGGGCAAACGTTTGGAACCGGCGCGGGCGGGTATGATACCAACCAGGGTCAAAATGCTTCTCCCGAGCGGTCGGCGCTGGTGCTGCATCCGCCGACTACGCGGAGCCCGCGCGTCGGCAGCGTCTTCGGGGCCTCACGCCCGGGAGTGGACGCGATGCGGGCGATCACCAGTACCGGGCAGTAATCTTCCGGCAAGCATGGCTGCCATCAGCCACGTCATGCCGTACTGATACTGATCGACACCCTGACGGATGCCGCTGGAGAGATTACCGGCCCGTTATCGTCTCGCTGAGCCCGCTGGAGAGGTTGGCGCCGGCGGATGCACAGGCGGCGTCGAGCAGCGCGTCGCCAAGCGTGGGTGGGGCTTGATACGGAGAACCGATACCGGTTTCGGTTAGCAACAGCGCCCCGGCCGACACAACCGTCAGCCCCCCCAGCAGCAGCCCCAGTCGCCGACCAGCCCGTGCCAGCCGGGCATCGGCATTACCGTCCTCACGCCGGCGCCAGGCCGAGATCAGCAGCACCCACGTGACGCCGCCACCAACTCCACCCCCGATCCCACCTACCAGTACCACCAACGCCAGCAACAGTTTGCTGCCCTCACTGATACCGCGTTGATCAATCTGCTCGCTCGCAATGCCCGCCCCGCTCGCGAGTGTCACCTGTATCGCACAGCGGGTCAGCCGCCCCCCCCCCGGTGCCGTGCTCAGCAGCCTGTTTTCCCTCATCGCGTCACGCCGCGGGCCGCGGGGTTGCTCAAATGCGGCCAGCATCCCGGCCCCCAGCATCAAAACCAGCAGGTACGACCCCAGCACGCCCGCCCGTCGCCACCGCGACCAGCGCAGTAATCGCCCCAGCCAAACCCACCCAAACAAAGCACTCGCCAGCGACAATATGGCGAGCCAGGCGTGATTCATCGAATTCTGTAGGTGCACCCAGCCCAGCGAAGCGAACGCAGACACCGCTTGCCATGTGGCGTTCGACAGCCCATCTGCACCAACGCCACCGGCCGACAGCGTCCCGAGCAGCACTATCGCCAGAACCTGGACAACGAGAAACCAGGCCACGACACGCGCCGTGCTCGCAGCGCCGTCCCGCCGGCCAGCACACAGTCGCCGCAACACCTGCCAGAGGGCTGCCAGATAGAGCAGTGCCCCCGCGAGTCCGATCGCCAGCAGCACCCACCGGCCCGCCGCGGTGTAGTCGTGTTCGAGGTCAAGCGTCAGTAGCCCGACGCCCGTGGCGGCACTGAGGGCGTCGAAGCTGAGTTCCCAATAGCGATAGTCGCCATAAGCCTGCCAGTCGCGGGTCGAGAAGTTCAGCATGCCATTGGCGCTGAGCGCGATCCGGCCAACGGCCGCCAGCCCCAGCAACGCCAGTGGCAGCCAGAACTCGGCCCGACCCAGTCGGCTCATGGCGCTGGTGCTCCGGGCGGTGTCTGCGGCGACGCACCGCCCAATAGCGCGCGCCAACCACGCAGCCGGTCCAGCGCATCTTCGGCCGCCAGTGCATCAACATCGACGTCGCGAAGCTGGCGCACAATGATCTCCTCGGGCTCTTCAAACAGTCGCAATTGACGCAGCCGGCGCCGCTGGGCCGCCGCCAGCACCGGTCGCTGCGACTCACGCGCAAATGTGCGCTCCAGATCGTTCAACACCGCGTTGGCCCGGTCGAGCACTTCCGCCGGCACGCCTGCGAGCTTGGCCACGTGCACGCCATAGCTGCGGTCGGCCGCCCCGGCCACGATGCGATGCAGAAAGACAATCTGCTCTTCGTATTCACGCACCTCAACGTTCAGGTTGAACACCGGATCGAGCAGCGCACCCAACTCGGTCAGCTCATGATAGTGCGTCGCAAACAGCGTTCGGCACCCGACGCGCGTCGCGAGGTGCTCGCTGATGGCCCACGCCAGCGCCACGCCATCAAAAGTACTCGTGCCGCGCCCAACTTCGTCCAATATGACCAGGCTGTGGCGGGTGGCGTTGTGCAGAATGTTGGCGGTTTCGAGCATCTCCACCATGAACGTGGACTGTCCGCGGGCCAGTTCGTCGCTGGCGCCGACCCGCGTGAAGATGCGATCCACCAGCGCGAACTGCATACTCTCGGCCGGCACCCAACAGCCGCAATGCGCCAGCAGCGTCAGCAGCGCGACCTGCCGAATATACGTGCTCTTGCCGGCCATGTTCGGCCCGGTAATCAGCGCGAACGACTCCTTGCCAGCAACGAGCCGGGCATCGTTCGGAACAAAACCCGCCTCGAGTGATTGTTCCAGCACGGGGTGACGCCCCCCGCGAATCTCCAACCCGCCGCGCTCGTTGAATTCCGGACAACAATAGGAGCGATCGAGCGCCAGGTCGGCCCAGCCGGCGAGGACGTCTAGCCGCGCCAGCGCGTCGGCCGCCGCCTGTATCGCGGACAGATGAGCGGTCAGCTCGTCACGCAGAGCGACAAACAGGTCATATTCGAGCTCGTTGGCCCGCGACTCGGCCGACAACGCCTCCGACTCGAACGTTTTCAGCTCTTCAGTAATGAAGCGCTCGGCGTTCTTCATGGTCTGCTTGCGAACGTAGTCGTCCGGGACCCGATCGCGATGCGGGTTGGTGACCTCGATGTAATAGCCAAATACGCGGTTAAACGCGACCTTCAGCGACGGAATGCCGGTGCGCTGCGACTCGCGTGCCTGAAACTCCGCCAGCCAGCGCTGCCCGTCACGGCCGATGCTGCGCAGCCGATCCAGCTCGGCGTTGTAGCCCGCCGCAAAGATGTTGCCCTCGCGCATCCCGAGCGGGGCGTCGGGCGCCAGCGCGCTGCACAAGTGGTTGGCCACGTCATCGAGCCCGTCGAGGTCGCCGATCAATCCCTCAGCGTTGGCCGCGTGCATGGTTGTCAGCAGCTCGCGCACGTCGCGCAGCCGATCGAGACCCGCGCCCAGCGCGCGCAGATCCCGTGGCGTCGAGCGTTTCACCCCCACCCGGCCGACCATACGCTCGATATCACCAATCTCGCGCAGCAGCGTCCGCAGGCCGGCCCGGGTGTGCGCATCGTCCCGAAAGGCCGCGATCATCCCCTGCCGCCGACGAATCTCCGCCACGTCGCGACGTGGGAAACACAGCCACGTGCGCAGCAGGCGTGCGCCCATCGGGTTGCAAGTCCGATCGACGGCGGCCAGCAGCGAGCCGGCCCGGGCGTTGCTCCGCAGCGTACGTTCAATCTCCAGCGAGCGCAGCGTGGCCTGGTCGAGCGTCATGAAGTCGGCCAGGTCCTGCCGCAGCGGCGGACGCAGATGCTCGGCCACCCCGCGCTGCGTCTCGCGCACATAACCAACCAGTGCGCCGGCCGCCTGCAACGCCGACCCAACCTCCCGAAAACCAAAACCCTCCAGACTGGTCGTCTCGTAATGTTCGCACAAAACCTGCTCGGCCCGTTCCGGCAAAAAATCGCTCGGCGTGCGGTACGTGATCGCGGTGGACAAACGCTGTCGCAATTCGGCTTCAAGCGGATGACGCCCACCTCGCGTCGGCTCGGGCAACAGAATCTCCGCCGGCTCAATGCGGTCAAGCTCGTCGATAACACTCGCGGCCGGACAGTCGAATACCGTGAACGCCCCACTGGCCAGCTCGAGCACCGCCACCCCCACGCTCGCTTCCCCCGCCAGCGCCACCAGGTGGTTACTTCGGCTGCCGGGCAGCAGCTCCTCATCCGTCAGCGTCCCCGGCGTCACCACCCGGACCACCTCGCGCCGGACAACCCCCTTCGCCTGCCGCGCGTCCTCGACCTGCTCGCTGATCGCCACCTTGTAGCCGCTATCAACCAGCTTCGCGAGGTAGCTCTCCAGCGCGTGGTGCGGGATACCCGCCAGCGGTGTGCGCCCCTTGTCACGACTGGTCAGCGTGATCCCGAGCACGCGGGCACCCAATTCCGCATCGTCATTAAACATCTCGTAGAAGTCGCCCATGCGAAACATCAGGATCGCATCGGGCACCTCCCGCTTCTGCTCCCAATATTGCCGCATGGCGGGTGTGAGGTCGGCGTCATTCGGCGGGGCGGGCGCGGTCGGCTTGGGCGGGGGCGTGGACACACCCGCAATCTATGCGACACCGCCGGCGCGTGGAAGGGGCCGGCCACTCACGCACCAGAGCGACCTCCCACGATGCGTGTATCTCATGAGAGGTGGGGCGGGCGTCTCGCCCGCCGAGCCCATACCCCCGAGGGTTGTTCCCCAGCTTCTCTTGCCCATCGCCGGCACCCGGATTTCACCGCGCCCCCGGTTGACGCCGACTGCCACGCTCGCATGATGCACCACAACTGAACTGCACCCATCCCTGATTCTGAATCGAGGTGCCCGATCATGCGTATCTTCGTCGCCGGCGGGGCCGGCTATGTCGGAAGTCACTGCGTCAAACACCTGGTCGAGGCCGGCCATTCCGTAACCGTGTTCGACAACCTGTCGGGCGGCCATCGCGAGGCCGTCATCCCCCCAGCCACGCTCGTGCAAGGCGACCTGTCCGACCGAGCCATCCTGCGCCAAACGTTTGCCGAAGGACGTTTCGATGCCGCCATGCACTTCGCCGCCTTCCTCAATGTGGGCGAATCCGTGCAGGTCCCGCTGAAATACTGGCAGAACAACGTCTGCAACACGCTCAACCTGCTCGAGTGCATGCAGTCGTTCGACGTCCGCCGCTTCGTCTTCAGCAGCACCTGCGCCGTCTACGGCGAGCCGGAAGATCTTCCGATAACCGAAAATCTCCCCAAAGCTCCGATCAATCCGTACGGCAACACCAAGCTGGCGGTGGAGTGGGTGCTTCAGAACTGCGCTGCCGCCTGGGGTTTGGGAGCGGTTGCGTTGCGTTACTTCAATGCGGCCGGCGCTGCCAGTGACGGCCGCCTCGGCGAAGACCACGACCCGGAAATCCACCTGATCCCGCTCGTGCTACGCGTCGCCCTGGGGCAACGGGCGGACATCAAGGTCTTCGGCACCGACTATCCCACCCCCGACGGCTCCTGCGTGCGCGATTACATCCACGTCGAAGACCTAGCCAGTGCCCACCTGCTGGCGATCGAACACTGCCGACCCGGAGAGTTCGACGCGTTTAACGTCGGCACCGGAACCGGTAACAGTGTGCTGGAGGTCATTGCCGCCGCCCGGTCAGTTACCGGACACGAAATCCCCGCAGTCGTCACCGGGCGCCGCCCGGGAGACCCGCCGGCCCTCTACGCCAATGCCGACAAGCTGCACCACACCCTCGGGTGGGAGCCGCGTTATCGGAATATCGAGGACACCATCGCCTCCGCCTGGCGCTGGCACCAGGCCCACCCCGCCGGCTATCGCTCAGCCTAAGTTTTGTCATTTGTCAGAAAATGTAGCTTGCCGGACCGCTGGATGTGCTATACTTCTATTGGACGGTTGAGCGTGATGATCTTCTATCATCCGCTTACTATTTAAGCGACATATATTTCCATCGCATCTCTCGTCGCGCCTCAACCCCGACATCTGAAACCCCCTCGACAACCAGCGCGGAGCAGGTGTGCCCCGACGCCGGTTGGTTTGCATCTTTCTAAACGCAAATTCCGACCGCTGTCGCACCCCGCATCCGCTACGTCCACGACGGAGGCTTGGCCTACGCCGGCCGATCGCTCCGCGTGGCATTTCCCGGGTACGTAATCCCTCTGAGCTTTGTGTCGCTCATTTTTGAGGTATGAAACATGGGTTGGCCGGTAAGACGACTCCGCAACCGTGCGACTCTCGACGAGTCCTACGGTCCTCCGCTTACGCCGGAAGAACTGACTTCGAATCTCTCCATGCTCGAACAGGAGCTGAACCGCAGCATGAAATGCACGGCGGGCAAAAACCAGGTCTACATCAGGTCGCTGCTGACCGGGCAGTCGACCACGCGTCCGCGGATCGCGTTGAAGTGTCCGTTGCGGCGTGACCTGGGCAAGCGGCCCGAAGTCTTCTACGAGCATATTCGCGATATTTGCTGCGCGGATCCCTCGCAATGCGAGGCCTGGCGGGCGTTTAAGGAGAGGCATGTGCTGACTTAGACGCAACCGCGCTCGGCCCCACCGCGGGGTCGCGCAGCGACAGGTGACGCCGCCCCCACTGCATCGGGCCTGGACGTGTTCGACCTCCGACCGTTCCAGGCCCGATGTGTATCATGATTGTAACATAGCCCAACCCCACTTCACCCGCCGAATCCACCTGAGTTATATCAAAGTTAGCAAAGTTATCCGTGATCGATAAACTCGCTAACTTTGATATAATTACAGCATGGACCCGATAAAAAACCCATACGCACCTGGTGCCGGTACGCCGCCGCCCGAGTTGGCTGGCCGTGACGATCTGCGCGAGCAGGTTCGAATCGCCCTGGCAAGAACGCGAAATCGACGTCCCGCGAAGAGTGTGCTGATGGTTGGGCTTCGCGGTGTCGGAAAGACCGTCCTCCTGGAACGGCTCCGCGAAGATGCTGAGGCCACCGGCATTCATACCCTGCGTGCGGAGGCGCCGGAATCCCGATCGCTGCCCGCCATACTGGCACCACAGCTTCGACGAGCCCTGCTGCGACTCTCCTCGAGCGAGCAGACCCGCGACCTGGCCCGCCGTGCGCTGCGCGGGCTCGCAGGCTTCGCAAAAAGCTTGAAGATCAAGTACGGCGACATCGAGGTCGGCCTGGACTGCGAGCCGGAACCCGGGCTTGCTGATAACGGCGACCTGGAACATGACCTCCAGGATCTGCTGGAAGTGGTCGGCGAAGCCGCGGCAAAGGGCCAGACAGCACTGGCCATGTTCATTGACGAATTGCAGTACGTTGAGGAAGAGCAGCTCGCAGCGCTCATCACCGCACTGCACCGTACTGCCCAAAGACAACTTCCCGTGACGCTGGTTGGGGCCGGATTGCCACAGCTTCCAGGCCGAATGGGACGCGCGAAATCTTACGCGGAACGGCTATTCGACTTCCCCGAGATAGGACCACTCAGCGAAAAGGATGCCGCCCTCGCGATCGTCAAGCCGGCAGACGATGAGGGGGTCCGGTTCGAGGATGGTGCGCTATCAATGATCATCGCGAAGACTCAAGGCTATCCGTACTTCCTCCAGGAATGGGGCAAACACTGTTGGGATGCCGCTGACCAATCTCCTATCACGGTCGATGATGTTCAGGCCGCATCTGAAACCACTATCGCAGCCCTCGACGAGGGTTTCTTCCGCGTCCGGTTCGACCGCCTCACACCTTCCGAGAAGAAGTACCTTCGCGCCATGGCGGAACTTGGAGCGGGGCCACACAGGTCCGGCGACATAGCGCGTGAGCTGGATCGGGAAGTGCAATCGGTTGCGATGACACGGAACAACCTGATCAAGAAGGGCATGATCTGGAGCCCCAGGCACGGAGACACTGCTTTCACGGTCCCGATGTTCGACGAGTTCATGCAGCGGACCATGCCGGGCGACGAATGGCGGGCCTGAGAGTGAAAATCGACGAGGAAACAGAAGGGGAGGAAACTGGCGGTGGGAGAATGAACAGCGTTCAGAACAACCACCAGCTTCTGTGACAGAGGCGGCGGCTAGCGGGGAATGGGTGGGGCCTGGGAAGTCCTGCGTGGCGGAGGTAAATGATAAATGTCAATCTACGATGTGCTCGCCCTGCGAAGTTCGGACTTGGCAGGACAACTCGCATTTGCCGAGGACGTGATACATTTGGAACGACTTCTGCGGGGCGAGTGGGCGACTCCACTTATTCGAGTCCATCGTGAGCTCCGCGTTGGCAATATCGATTTGGAGGTTGTGATCGAGGAAGGCAACCCGCGGACACCAGGCCCGGACTTCCGGAACGTAGACGACGATTTCGTGAGGGAGCAGGAGCACGCACTGTGTTGGCTATCGGCAGCTTCGGTTGTCGAGGGGTTGCTGGAATTTCCCGGCTTCCAAGCGGCGTACCGCGCTGGATTTGTGCCGATTGCGGATTGCAACTTTGGCGGCGACCCGTACTTCGTTCGGGCCGACGAGATCGCAGCCGCGCGGCAGTCCCTGTGGCGGATCTACCTGCCCGGGACCGACTGCGACGGCGAGAATCCTGTACCGGAAGATGCACTGGGCTTCATCTGCGATTCGTTGGAGGATGTGATCCGGGTGGCAAATATCGAAAAGCCGTACGTGTAGGCGCCACTACGTGCGTTGAATAGGTCGAAAGCGAAACAGTCGGCCAGCAACCGCGATCACGTTCGCTGAGGGAAGACCGCAACCGACATGGGTCCGATCAAGCTTGTGCAGCCGGTTACATAAGTACTTTGCGGTTGTGCCATACCCCTGATCATCGGGTGATTCATGACACATGATTCGTTTTTACTGGATGCGTTCTTCGAATATCCAGAGCCTGTCGTTGCCTGGGCGCATAGCCGCTTCGATCAATTGCCAGATGACTTGGCGCCGACTCACTTCGCCGACTCCGAGCACATGGTGCGCAAGCCAACTCATTCCATAGCTAACGAGAGGTGCTTCTCTGAGTTTCTACGCCTACACGGAGGTAGTGGGTTCTATCACGGCCGGAGGTGTTCTTATGATGTAACACCGTACGACAATCGGCCTTCTGAGATAACCTTGTGGGGCGACGCAGAAGACGAGCGGTTCCCGCGTCTCGGTGAGCGCCTTCTTGAGTTGTGGGAGCCGCTAGGCATGATATACGCGTTCGCCGGCACATGGGACGAGTACCGCGCTCGCAATGGATACGAACTACAGCGCCCAGGCGGGCGCTCAAGGTCCGGATTCTACGGACGTGATTTCCGTCGCTATGTTCCCGGCTTGTTCTGGTTGAACTACTTCTCCGACCAATATGCGAGCCAGCAATCCATCGATTTGGAGGGTATCGTGGCTGACTTGGGCGGACGATTGTTCAGGCTCGCACATGGCTGGGGTCTGCGCCTGTATGACCAGCCAACAGACTGGAGCCATCGTAGCGAAGAAGTGCAAAGGAGAATACGAAATACGCCTGGCTTCTTCCAGAAACCGCCTTTGGAACTACCTTTAGGGCTGTCGCCGCGTGAGGAACTGGACTGGGTACATGAGAACATCGGCCTCCGTTGGCCATAAGCCGCGACCTGGACGGAGAATCTGATGAGCTATGATATCTGCATTACGCGCGCCCCAAGTCCGGAGTATGAAGAACTCGAAGGCCTGCTGGATGTCACCGCACTGATCTCAGCGTTTAACCAGTTCCCGACATTCGCGGCCGCCGGTGTGACCTGGGCGAACGAAGGGTGGTTTAACCTCCCGGGCTGGTCCGGTATGACGATCGAGCTCGAAGATCACGCTCCAAGTGAGGACCGAGACGGGAACTATGACTACACCACCGGAGAAGCAGCGGCCTGTTGGATGCACATGAGCTTCGCTGACGATTCGGCGATGTTGGCATTCTGTGAATTGGCGCTCAATCTCGCACGAGCCACCGGCGCCCATGCCTGGGACGTGCAAACCGACCAAGATTTGGCGGACAGAGTCTGATTATGTCAACAATGATGCACTTCTCAATCGTGATCAATACAGAGCGGTTCCAGATCAGCGATTTGGGCATCATTGGCGGTCCCGTGTGGCTGGATGCCGGGCATGCGTGCTTCCCCGATCGTAATTGGGAGGATTTTCCAATTCCTCTCCTCTGTTGGTGGATCGGGGAGACACTGAGTCTGCTTGGTAACCAGCAGGATGCGGCGGAATGGGATTTCATGGATGGGCCCTACGTACTGCATCTGACGCCGCTGTCGCCAACCGCATGGCTGGCAATCGGTAGACGAAATGGGCTTCATGGTCCGGAAGACACCGAACTCGGAACCATCTCGCCGGCGGACGCGTTGGTGGAACTGGCAACGGCTGCCAACCTGACACTACGGGCTTGTCAGCAACGCGGATGGCGTAACGCAGATATCGATTCACTCGACCTGGCTCATCGAGCCGTGCGGAAGGCCATGGATTAGAGCGGCACCCCGGCGACTTCGACGCCGCCATGGGCATGCTGCCACACCGATCGTCCGCGGCACCGAGCTCAGCCCCATACCAACCCCATGCCGCCATATCTTTTCTGGGCGTTAAATTCCTTGAATTTATAGGACGCTAAGGGGCGGTATATGACCAAGCATATACCAGCATTCACCCCCTGGCGGCTAAGATGCGGCAATCTTGTCGGCCACTACGCGTTAGGCCTATCGTGAGGACGTTGTGGAACAGTCCGAGTTTGAGCTACTGCTGCGCCGCGCCCGGCTCCGCGACTCGGCCGCGCTCGACGAGCTGGTCACGCTCTATGCACCACGCATTTTCGGACTGCTCCATCGACTCACCGGCTCGCGCGAGGCCGCCGAGGAACTACTCCAGGACACCTTCCTACGCCTCGTGCGAACGATTGATCAATACGAGCACTCCGGAAGATTCGACGCCTGGCTCTTTCGCATCGCCGCCAACCTGGCACGCGATCGGGCCCGCAAACGCAAACGCCGCGGCCCGCAGCTCTCGCTCGACACCCGCGACGATACGGGCAGCCTCGCACCAGGCCTCGAACCAGGCGTCACTGAGTTGCCCAGCGCCGATCTGGAACGTGCCGAATCGGGGCAGCAACTCAGCGCCGCCCTGGAGCAACTCAACGAGATCGATCGCGAGATCATCCTGTTGCGGCACTATGCGGACCTGCCGTTCCGGGAGATCGCCGAAACGCTCGGAATTCCGCTCGGGACCGCACTGGCCCGGGCCCATCGCGCCCTGAAGCACCTGCGCGGCGCCATGGGCGTCGAGGACGAATAGATGTGGAATGAACTGGACAAATTGGAGCAGGCCGTCGAACGCGAGATGAAACTCATCTCGCAACTGCCCGAGTCGCGCCCCAGCATGACCACCATGGAACGCTTGCGGCGAACCGTCCGGAACGAGACGGTGCACTATCGGACGCAGCAGCGGACCCTGTCGGGCTTGCGGAATTGGGGCGGCATAGCGGCAGCCGTGGCGCTGGCGATCGGTCTGACGTTTGGTACAACCACCAGTCGCGATGTAGCCGATGCCAGTCCGGAGCAGGTCCTGGCCGACTGGGCTACGGCCTGGGACGAATCACACGATCGGCTGACAAACGTGTTCGACGAAACCTGGTCGCTGGCGGATGGCACGTCCGACCTGGATGACGCCGGCGAAATCGACGAGCTGTTCGAAAGTTGGGATACGGCCCTGGACCAGTTTGATTCGCTATGACGAATATGAAACCAACGGTTGCCTACATGCTGAAGCGCGGCGGGGCGTTAGCCCTGGCGCTGGGTCTGGTTGTCGTCGGCACGGCCAACTGGTGCCCGGCGCAGACCCCGGGTCCCGACGACCGCCCGCGTCCCGGGCGGCGCGGACCAGGCCCGCGTCACGGCGGCGATCGGCCCCGACGTGGACCCGGCTGCCGCAAAGATGGTCGGCCGTGCGGCCCGCTCTGTCGCCCGGATCTGGCAGACCAGGTATTGCGGCTATTGCCCGCGGACGAGGGGCCGCTGCGTGAAGGCGAAGAAGCCGAGTTGCTTGAATTCGCCCAGCAGCACGTGCCGCGAATTCACCGGGCGCTGCGCCGTTTGGCACGGCGCGATCCGGAACGCTACCAGGCCGCCCTCGAGCGGCACGCGCCACGCCTGCGACACATGCGGCGCGTGTTCGAACTGAGCCCGCGAATGGGCGAGATCCTCAAGTCGCACGCGGCCAACGCGTTCAAAATCGGGCGGACAATGCGCGTGCTCGGTCGGCCGAGCGCAGGTGCGGCACTGCGCGAGCGGGCCGAGTTGGCACTGCGAGCAGCCCTGTCCGAGAGCGTCCGACTCGAAGCCGAAGGTCTGGAGGTGCTCGCCGATGTACTCGCCCAGGAACGCGAGCAGCGCATTGCAGAGCGGCTGGCATATCTCCAGAGCGACGATGTCGACATGGGCGTCGAGCCGGCCGAGGTGCGCGAGCTGGTTGTCCAGTGGCGCGCGGCCGACGCTGACGCTACCGCCGAACGCGCGCAGATTGAAAAGCGCCTGGTGGACGTGCTCGGCACGATGGCAGATGCGGAGATAGCCGTTTTGCGGCAACGCTCCGAGCAGATGGCCGCGAACGCGATCGAAGAGGTCGATCGACGCATGCAG
This sequence comes from Phycisphaerae bacterium, assembly GCA_963666925.2. Lineage (GTDB taxonomy): Bacteria > Planctomycetota > Phycisphaerae > UBA1845 > Fen-1342 > JANQFV01. The sequence goes on from CAXXTC010000011.1 coordinate 92,761, forward strand.
GAGTTGCTGGAGTGTGCAACGTCGTGCCCGGCAATGTCGCCTGAGCCGCCCCACGGGCCGCGCGGCCCCCACGGTCGGCGGCGGACTGGTGAGCGGCGCGGGCCCGGGTTCGGCCCCCCGGGGCCCTGACAAAAAATCGGACAGGGTGTTTCAGGTAAGCGCTATTCCGGGCTGATTTCGGCCGCTTCCTCGGCTTCTTCCTGGTCGCGCTGGTCGCGGATGGCGTTCCATTCCTCGCGCGTAACCATCACCTCGCGCGCCTGGCTGCCCTTGTACTCGCCGACGATGCCCGCCTCGTACATCTGGTCGATCAGACGCGAAGCCCGACTATAACCAACGTTCAACCGTCGCTGGAGCAAGCTCACCGACCCGCGACCGGTCTGAACAATGATGTCGACAGCCTCGTCGAACAGTTCGTCGCGCTCACCGCTGGTATCGCCGCCGGCTCCGGGCAGCCGAACAAGCTCGGGGTGGAAGATCGGCTCGCGCTGTTCGCGACAATGCTTGACCACGTTCCGCAGCTCTTCATCCTCGACGAACGTGCCCTGGGCACGCACCAGCTTTGATTGCCCCGGCGGGAGGAACAGCATGTCGCCCTGTCCCATCAACACCTCGCCGCCGTTCTGATCCAGAACGATGCGCGAATCGAGTCGCGAGGCCACGCGGAACGCAATTCGGCTCGGCAGGTTGGACTTGATCAGCCCCGTAACCACGTTGGCCTGCGGCCGCTGCGTCGAGACGATCAGGTGGATGCCCACCGCCCGGCTCTTCTGGGCGATCCGGCACAGGAAGAACTCGACCTCCTTGGCCGACGTCATCATCAGGTCCGCCAACTCGTCAATGATGATGACGAAGTAGGGCAGGTAGGTCGGAACCTTCGCCATCTCCTCGTCACAGGAAGGCTTCAGCCGCTCGCGCAGACCTTCCTGGCCGAGCCGGTTGTACGAGCGGATATCGCGTACGCCCGCCTCCGCCAGCAACGCATAACGCTCATCCATTTTGATCGACGCCCATTCGAGGATCGCCTCGGCCTTGCTGACCTCGGTGACGATCGGGCACATCAGATGCGGGACATCCTTGTACGACGCCAGTTCTACCACCTTCGGATCGACCAGGATCAGGTTCACCTCGGACGGCGCACGTGTCATCAGGACCGACATGATGATGCTGGTGACACAGACGCTCTTGCCCGAGCCGGTCGTGCCCGCAATCAGCAGGTGCGGCATGCGCGTCAGGTCGGTGACCAGCGGCTGGCCGGCGGCATCCTTACCCAGGAAAAGGGGGATGGCGTACTGGTTCGTCCGGCCGGCGGCCATCTCGATGACATCGCGGAGCCGGACTTTCTCCTTGTCGATGTTCGGGACTTCAATGCCGATCGTGTTCTTGCCCGGCAGCGGCGCAACCACGCGAACGGCGGGGGCTTTGAGCGCCCGGGCCATGTCGTTGGTCAACGACGCGATCTGGCTGACCTTGATACCAGGCGCGAGCTTCAATTCGAACACGGTAATGACCGGGCCGGTCTCGATCGAGACCACTTCAACCGCGAGCTTGAACTCGTTGAGCGTTCGCTCCAGTACAAACGCCTTGTCCCTACACAACGCTTCGATCGAACCCTTGTCGACCAGGGTGGCTGGTTCCAGAACGTCGAGCGCGGGCAGCTCGTAATTGTCTTCCTCCGGGTGCAGCCGCGGCGGCGGGGGGGGCGGAGCTTTCGGACGCGGGGCGAGCCGGGCACCAATCTCGCGAACGAGCGGCCCCTTGGCCGCTACCGGCTCAGGCGCGACGGGCTCCCCGTCCTCAACCTCGTCGTCTCCCTCCTCCTCTTCTTCCTCATCCTCCTCGTCTTCAGGATCGTCTTCCTCTTCCTCCTCTTCGTCGTCTTCGTACTCGGCCTCGTCGTCCTCCTCTTCCCACTCCTCCTCTTCGTCCTCGGGCTCTTCTTCGTATTCCTCTTCAGCCGGCTCGGCGGCCTTCTTCCGCGACCGGGAACTGACCGATGGTTCGTCTTCATCTTCTGCCGAGGTAGCGCCCACAGCACGCCCGCCGAGGTTGGCCACACTCGTGGCCAGCGCAGCGCCGGCACCGGCGACGGCCGATCCGCCCCGAACCAGGCCCGGTGCGCTGTGCACACCCGCCCAGCGCACGAACCGCAGCAGACCGGTCAGCAGTTCGTCGGCCGCCAGAAGCAGCCCGACCAGCAGCACCGCGGTCAGCAGCAGGCTGGTACCCAGCGTTTGCAGGTGGGGGTGGAAGAATTGGGCGGCGGCAGCGCCGAGATATCCGCCCGCCCCCGCCAGCGGATAGACACCGTTGTTGGGGACGGCCAGTGTGCCGGCAGTAGCGATGGCGGCAACAACCAGCACCAGACCCACGCAGCGGAGCCAGACTTGCTTGATATTGCGGCCACTGCTGCCGGCCAGTAGCGCTGCCGTCATGAGCACCAGCACTGGATACACGCCGATGCCCACGTAGCAAAACGCATGATAGGCCAGCCACGCGCCGGTGTGCCCGCAGAGATTGTGAGGTGGATTGGCAGGTGGCCAGACCAGCGTCGCAGGCGGGTCGGCGACGCTGAAACTCAGCACGCAGGCCCACCCGAAGGCCGCCGCCGGCCAGCCCAGGGCCAGCAGACAGAACCGTACCAGCGCCTGGCGTTGATCACCGCTGGGCATGACGATCATCCCTGATTCATACATTGGCCCGACATCCTGGTCGGGACCTCGCTCAAGCACGGCCGATGATATCGCATTCGCCGGGCAAATTCGATACCCTATTCTGCCACGACCCGGTTTCCACGCCGCAGGACCGGCGGGGCCGATTGCCGGTCGTGTTCTTGGGCTGACAACAACATGCAGCGGAGCAACACACTTACAGCAGCAGTCGCAGAAGTCGGCGCGCGGGCGATCGACGCCCTTGCCCGGTTCGGACGCTTCTGGATCTTCGTAGCCCTGATACTCTCCTTCATACCGATCGAGCTGTTGACCCTACGCGGCTGGCGCCGCTTGCTGCCGCAGTGCTTCTACATCGGATCCTGCTCCGTGCCGGTGATCATGCTGACCGGAATGTTCATTGGCATGGTCCTGGTCGTGCAGGGCTATGCCCAGTTTGACGAGGCCGGCCTGGCCGACCGACTCGGCGGGATCGTCAACATCTCGGTCGCCTACGAGCTTGGCCCCGTGCTGGCCGGGGTGATGCTGGCGGGCCGCGCCGGCGGAGCACTGACGGCTGAGCTGGGCACCATGAACGTCACCGAGCAGTTGCTGGCGCTGCGGTCGATGGGCGCCGACCCGATCCGCCACCTGGCCACGCCGCGATTCCTTGCCTGCCTCGTACTGACACCACTGCTGACCTGCTATGCCGATCTGATGGGCGCTCTGGGAGCGTGGTTGGTGTTCGTCGGCGTGTATCAGGGTGAGTCGACACCGTTCTGGGCCTACACGGCCGAAATGGTCGAATACTGGGATCTGTTCGGTGGACTGGTCAAATCGCTGTTCTTCGGAGCGACGATCGGGCTGGTGAGCTGTTACAAGGGGTTTAACTGTCGGCCGGGGGCCCAGGGCGTCGGGCAGGCGTGCACGGAAAGCTTCGTGCTCAGTTTCATGATGATCCTCATGCTTGACCTGTTCCTGGGGTTCCTGCTCAACGGGCTGTACACGATCTGGTATGGCTTCAGGCAGCTCATCTGATCGGAATACGAAGTGCCGGACGAGAACCAACCCATCATCGAGCTGCGCGACGTGTCAAAGGCCTTCGGGTCGCAACGCGTCCTGAGCCGCATCAACCTGAAGATCGAGCGCGGCCGAAACACCGTCATCGTAGGCCGCTCGGGCACGGGCAAGAGCGTGCTGCTTCGGCACATCGTCGGCCTGCTGCGCCCCGACCACGGCAGCCTCCACTTCGAGGGTCGCCGAATCGACAACCTGAGCGAGTCCGCCCTGGTGCCGATTCGGCAGCAGATCAGCTTCGTGTTTCAGCTCAACGCGCTGTTCGATTCGATGACCGTGATCGACAACGTCTCGTTCCCGATGGTCGAAAATCGGCGTGGGAAGCTGGATCGCGAGCGAATTCGTGATCTGGCGTCGCGCTGCCTCGACGTGGTAGGGCTGCGCGGGTTTGAGAACAAGTGGCCGGCCGAGTTATCGGGCGGCGAACGCAAACGCGTCGCCGTCGCCCGGGCCATCGCCCTCGATCCGCCACCCAAGGTCATTCTCTACGACGAGCCGACCGCCGGCCTCGATCCGCAGCGCTCCGACGTCGTCAACAAGCTCATCCGCAGCCTGCAACGAGAAATGCACGTCACCGGCGTCGTGGTGACGCACGACATGCGGAGCGCCGCCGAGGTCGGAGATCGGCTGCTTGTGCTGTGGGACGGCGGCTTTATCGCGGACGGTCCGCCGGCGGAGGTCCTGGCGGCCACCGATCCACGCGTCAAACGTTTCGTCCAAGGGGTGGCCGAGCCCACAGATTTACGCACGTTGACCGGTTGAGGCGTAATTTTCTCCGCCAGTAACAGTTCAGCCGTTTGCAGTGGTGGGATCGGGTAGTGTAGGGAGGCGGCCGGTTTGCAGGTAGTCGCGCAGGGCGTGGGCGATTGTTTGGAGCGGGTCGTGGCCGCGCAGCCGCAGCGTGCGGTAGACGCTCATCAGCACCGCCTGCGTGCGGGCACCGCGATCACTCCGATTCGACTGGCTGTTCTTCCGCAGGATCACCGCCGGGCGAATCTGCCGCTCGGCGAAGTTGTTCTCGAACGGGATCGCCGGATAGTCCAGGAACGTGAACAGATGATCGCCCGTGCGCCGCAGACGCTTGAGCAACCGCCGCGCGTCGGCATCGTCCACATCCGTGGCAATCAACGCGTCCAGCCGGCGGCCCAGCCGCAATATCCGGCTTTGATACTTCTGCGGCGCGAAGTCCGGCCGTTTGCGCAGGCGAATGCCATCGCGCAGCAGGCGCCGCAGCGTCTTGGCAAAGGCCTGCCAGGCCGCCGAGGTGTTGTGCTGGTCGACCTTCTCCAACTCACGCAGCAGGTGTACGAGGCAATACTGCCGATCGAGCACGTCGATCGACTCGTACGCCGTCCAGAAGTCGTGCAGCAGAATGCCGTCGAAGGCCTCGCCGAAGAACTCCTGCAACACCGGGCTGCCGCGATTGCGGTCGATCAGGTAGTAGCAGTTGTGGTGATTGGTAAAGCACCACAACCAGCAGGTGCGGCCACGCACGCGCCAGCCGGTCTCGTCGGCGTGTAGGTAGGCGGATTGCCGGGCCTGGTCCGCGATCTGCTGGTACCAGGGCGTGAGAATCTCCGCCAGGCGTTGCCAGGCGGCGATCAAGCCGCCGGCCGAAAGCCGCAGTTGCAGGTGAAATTGCAGGATATCGATGAGCTGGTCGATGGTGACGCCCATCGCAGACGCCACTTTGCAGAGCTGCCACAAGTTTGTTCAGCGTGCTGGAATGCGTCGCCGCACTGCCCATGTCCAGTGTATACGCGCGTGCGCGCTCCCGGCGCAAGGGCTAAACCGCAACAATCTCAGAAAATTCTGCAGACGGGTGAAGTGTTACCTCCGCCAGAGGCCCTATAAAACCGGCTACCGAATGCCACTCAAGCCCGTTTTTCCTGGGCGGCCGGAAATCCTCGCAAAAATCCGCTTTTTCGCGAAGTTTTATCGGTGAGCGACCGATAGAGGATCTTAGAGCGAGTGGGCACAGGTTGTGCGCCGCAGGTCGATGGATCGGCCGCCGGCTCACGATCTACTAAGTCATTCCGGCCAACATGGACGGCCACCAGACCAGGGCCTGTTTGTATAGGCCCGCAGTTTGTTCCGTGGAGGCTGTGGCCAGATCATGAACCAGGTTCAATCCACCCAGCAACAGATGTCACACGCGGCCAGCCTGATTCAGCAGTCGTCGAGCGAGACGCGCCAGTGTCCGTGCCGCGGTGATTCGCTCGAGTCAGCCTCGTCCGATACCGACCGAGTCGAACTGTCGGATGAGGCCCGCGCCTATGGCCCGTCACCGGAGGATGTGGAACTCGATCCGCACGTGCAGGAAGTCCGGTCGGCAATCGCCGACGGCACCTACCTCACGCCGGAGAAACTGGACGTAGTCGTGGATCGGCTGTTCGAGGAACTGTACGGCGCCGGCGGCTAAACCCGGCCTCAAAAACGGTTCGGTGTGCCGCTGTTCCCCAAGCAGCGTCCAGGCCCCTTGTGGCACCGGTTTTTGACTGGTGGGTCGCGCTGGCTACGAATCCCAATGCCACGGCTATGAGACCGGCTCAGCTTTCATCCGGAATGTTGATAAGAAGTACGTGCAGCCGGCTCTTGTGCTGACCAGTTTCTAGAAGGGTGCCCCATCCCGTTACGCCTACCGCGGGTATCAACCCGTTTCCCCCCATCCTAGCCCTGCGCACAAAAAAGCCGGATCGACCTTCTGTTTGTTAGTTCGGGTGCTGCGCCCGTTACTCCAGTCCCCTGCGGGCTCCTATCGCCCCGCTGCGTGGCGCCACCCTGAACGAACTCTGACGCGAAAACGCTCAGGTCGGTCCGGCTGATTGAGTTGTTCGCGACGACCTGCACCTCAGGCACACCCGCCGCACTTCTTTCCCAACACCCTCCCTGTCTTACTTACACGATCTTACTGCCAGCGCACCGTTAACGTCGGGTAACGCTCCGCCGAGTCAGAAGTGACGTTTCATCAACCCGGCAATTATCAGTATTCCCGCGCCCCGGGCAGAGTCAAGAAATCGTTTGTAATTGACTCGACCAGCGCGCCGCGCCAACGGCGCTGGCACGCGTTTTTTTCTTGACTCGACCAGTGTGTGCACTTTTCGAAATGTAGTGAACGCAAAGTCAGCGTCGACGCGCGCAACATGAGCCGGCGACGTTCATAACGGTGGAACTCGGCTCTTTGTGGAAACAAGCCACCCACCACTGGACCGTCCAGCGGTGAGTGGGAACTCGGGGTGAGGACCATTCAACTATTAATATCGGCAGGATCACCCCCAGGCATCAGCACAAATTGCTTGCTACTGACGGCCAAACGCCCGGCCTGGCCATCGAACTGGCACAAGCCGCCGAGCCCGCGCACAATTCCCCCCAGAGGAACGTAGATGAGCACACGCGAGCAATCCGGAATTTCTCCGAAGTGGTTGATCCTGCCCGCTATCGGCTTCGGGCTGGCGGCCGTCGCATTGCTAGGCGACCAGCGCTGCACCAATTGGCTGACCAACCCCTCAGTTCACGCTCACCTGGCCGAGCCTTTGCAAATCATCCTCGGCGCCGGCGGGCTGATCGTGCTCCTGGCGATCCTTAACACCTACCCAAACCGCTACCGGCTCTGGGTCGGGCTGCTGTTGCCGATGATCCTCTCGACGGCGACAACACACCTGTTGAAATGGATAATTGGCCGCGGCCGGCCAAAATTCGAAGCTGGACCGTTCCATTTCGAGCCGTTTACGCCCGGTGCACCGCTCGAATCGTTCCCCTCCGGCCATACCAGCGGCGCGGTGACACTGGCGTTGGTGTTGTGCGTGCTGTTTCCGCGTTCGCGCGGCGTGTTCATCCTGCTGGCCGTGCTCGCAGGGCTCGACCGGATAGTCAAAAGCGAGCATTACCTGTCGGATGTGCTTGCCGGGGCGGCACTCGGGGGGCTATGTGTCTGGATTTGTATGCGACTTCTGGGCCCGCGTTACTATCAAAAGGAACTGCCGCCCGCCGCGAAATGAGGAGTCATCATGCCGATTCGTCGCTACCTGCTGGGCGCATTCATGCTTGTCGGGATCAGCGCGATTCCCGTAGCGGCTGATGAGCCCGCCATCCTGCGTAACATCGCCGCGTTCTTCGCCACCGACGACGTCGCCCGCCGCGTCGACCTGGCCCACCAGATCGAGCAGGACCCGGCCTATGACCGCGGCCGGGTGCACGAGTGGCTCCATGCCGCTGTGCAATTCGAGCCCCGACGCCCCGGCGACGATACGCTGGCGGTCCGCCTTACCGACGGCTCGACGAGGCGCGTCGCGCTGCGCATCCCGCCAGGCTACGACCACCATCGACCCTCTCCACTCATATACGCATTGCACGGTGCCGGCGGAAACGGCTCGCAGATCATTGGCTACGTGGCGCGGCTCCTCGGCGAGCGTGCCGACGATTTCGTCATCGCGGCCCCCACGGGCTATGAGGAAGTGATCATCCATCACAACTACTGGCCGCCAACCGCCGAGCACCCGACCATATGGAAAGCACTTCGGAGATATGTCCACGTCGACAGCGATCGAATATACGTGACCGGTTATTCCCGCGGCGGTCACACCACCTGGACGCTGGCCATGCTGCACGCCGACCAGTTCGCCGGCGCTATGCCGCTGGCCGGGTACTTTTCAACTCTGTATGGCGACGCGCTGTGGGAGCCGTTCCGGCACAACTTGGCGAATCTACCCACGGTCTGCATATGGGGCGCCGGCGACAAACTCAACGCGGACGGCAATGAGAGTTCCGCCGGCGGAATCGCCGGCATGAACCGCGCCTTTCGCCAACTGGTTAACGACGACGAGTGGTCATTGCCGGTGACAATGGTCGAAGACCCCGCGGCCGGCCACAGCAACGTGTGCCCGCCGGCCGACCAGGTGCGCCGCCTGTTCAGTAGACGCCGCGAACACTCGCCGCAGCGCTGCGAACACGCCTTTCGGCACATCTACCAGGCCCAGTGTTACTGGATCGAGGGACACGAGTGGCGCGGCGGGCAGTGGGACGGCCGCAAACGCACCGTGCACCTGAACCCCGGCGAAACCGTCATGAGCGACGAGGACATCAAGAACGCGGCCTGCCGAATGTATCGCGGGCTGTTGGGGTACCTGACCGGCACGCGTGAGGGACAGTTCTTCGATGTCGGCCGCAAGAAGGTGGGCGTGCTCACGGTCTGGTTCCACGACGACATGATTGACTGGGACCAGCCCGTGAAGCTCGACGTCAGCCACCGGACACGCTTCGAGGGAAAGCTGACGCCGAGCCTGTACGTGTGTCTGTCACAGGCGGCCCGCACGGGTGATTTGGATCGGCTGCGCTGGGCCGGACTGTTTTTCAACGGACAGCGCAAAACGGTCCCGGTAACGGCAGACACAGGATTCCCGACGTTCGCGGAAATGGTCGCGGTTGGGGATTAGAGCTTCGTAACGGAACTTGCCTGCGATTCGTCGCGGGGTGTGTCAGAGTCGCCGGCGGGGCGCTGTTCCTGGGCAAATACGAGCGGCGCCGGCGGATTATCGGGATACGCCTGGCCCAAAGCGGCATGCACCAGGCCGAGGAACATCGGGTGTGGATCCAACGGTCGGCTGGTCAGTTCCGGGTGGGCCTGTGTACCGACGAAATAGGGATGCAGTGAGGGCGGCAACTCCAGAACGTTCATGATCTCGGCCCGCGGCGCCCGGCCAGCGAAAACCATGCCGCCGCTCTCGAGCCGGGGCACGTAGCGCGGGTCGACCTCGTACCGATGGCGAAAACGCATGCGCGTCCGCGTGCCGAACATTCGGGCGGCGAGCGTGCCCGGCTTGACGAGAATGTCGTGCCCGCCGAGCCGCATGGTCCCGCCGAGCCCCTCGATCTTCTTCTGCTCGGGCAAAAGATTGATAACCGGGTAGCGGCAGTCGTTGTCGATCTCGGTGGAGTTGGCGTCGTCCATACCACACACGTTGCGGGCAAACTCGATCACGGCCATCTGGAAGCCATAGCAGATGCCCAAGCAGGGCACCTGCTGTGTGCGGGCACACTTGAGGCAGGCGATCTTTCCGTCGGCGCCGCGCGTGCCGAAAGCGCCAGGGACGATGATGCCGTGGATACCAGCCAGCGCTTCACTGGCGGTTTCATCCGTCAGCTCCGACGTATCGACCCACTTGACGTGGACCTTGCAGCCCAGGTGCGTGCCGGCGTGTTCCAGCGCCTTGAGGATGCTCGCGTAGGCGTCGCGGACGGCGGTGTACTTTCCGGTGATGCCGATCGAGACTTGCTGGTCAGCGCTGCGCAGATGATTCAGGTATTCAGACCACTGCTTGCGCGCCCCGCGCTCGACCTCCTCGTCAACCCGCGATCCGAGTTCGAGCCACTCCATGACGGCCTTGTCATAGCCCGCCCCGCGCAGCAGTTCGGGTATCAGATAGACGCTTTCGCAATCGTGCATGCTGAAGACACGCGCCGGCGGCACGTTGGAGAACAACGCGATCTTCTCACGCACCTTGCGCGTCACGGGCGTCTGGGCGCGGCAGGCGATAATGTGCGGCTGAACCCCGCACTCGAGCAGGCGGCGAATACCGAGCTGGGCGGCCTTGCTCTTCTGCTCGCCGAGGATGGAGGGTTCCAGCACGTAGGTCAGCGCGACAAAACAAACGCTGCGCTGGCCTTCCTCAAAGGCGAGCTGGCGCATGGCTTCGATGTAATGTGCGTTCTCGACGTCACCGACGGTGCCGCCGATCTCGACAAAAACCACGTCGGCCTTGGACGCGAGCGACAGCTCGCGCAGGCGGTTTTTGATCTCGCCGGTAACGTGCGGGATCATCTGCACGTCGCGGCCCAGGTAAGCCCCGGTACGCTCGCGTTCGAGCACCCGGCGATAGATCTGCCCGCTGGTTGCAAAATTGAGCCGGTTGAGATTGATATTCAGGGCGCGCTCGTACGTGCCCAGATCCATGTCGCACTCGGTGCCGTCGTCGAGGACAAACACTTCGCCATGGCGAAACGGGTTCAGCGTGCCCGAGTCGATGTTGAGATAGCCTTCGAGCTTGACCGGAGCGACAACGAGCCCCTCGTCCTGGAGGCAGCGCGCCAGGGACGAGCTGAAAATCCCCTTACCGAGACCGCTCATGACGGTCCCGAACACGACGACGAACTTGGTCGTGCCGCGTTCGTACCCGGCGGGCAGAGGCAGGTAGAACTCGGTGTCCGCAGACTGGTTTCGGACGGTGTCGAGTAGTCGATCGCCTTCCATAGCTGCGCTCTGGTCCTTTGCCGCGCCGGTTGATCCGGGTCGCGGGTCAGTGGAACAAATAGTACAACCGGCCAACGCTGGCCGGATCCTTAACCTGATCGGTTCGCACCGTCGGCCAGACATCGGGCGACAAAGCGCTCGTAGTCCTCGGGGGTATCGATGCCGACGCACGCGTGCTCGACGATTTCGACGGCCAGCGCGTACCCACGTTCGAGCACACGCAGTTGTTCGAGCCGCTCAATCCCCTCCAGCACGCCGGGCGGTAAGCCCGCCAATTCCAGCAGAAACGCCCGGCGATAAGCGTAAACACCGAGATGCAGCAGACATCCGCGCTGTGTCACAGCGCCGTGGTCGTCTCTTGGGTATGGTATCAGGGATCGTGAAAAAAACAGCGCCCGACCGGTGCTATTCCGCACCACCTTCACACAATTCGGATCGCGTGGATCGGAATCGGGCGGAAACGGGCACGCCAGCGTGGCCATCGGACAGTCCGCATCCTCGCCCGCCAACCGACCGATAAGCTGGTCGAGATACGCCGGCTCAATCTCCGGCTCATCACCCTGGACATTGAGAATGATGTCGTCACGTGCGCCGCCCAGTTTCTCGACGACCTCGGCGATGCGGTCGGTGCCGCTGGCGTGATCCGGGCGGGTCATGACCGCCTCGCCGCCGAACTCTCGCACCGCCGAACGAATCCGCTCGTCGTCCGTCGCCACCAGGCAACGCTCGATACGCTGGGCCTGAAGCACACGCTCAACGACGTGCTGAATCAGCGTCCGCCCGGTTTTTTTAGCGAGAGGTTTCCCAGGGAAGCGCGTGGAGCCGTAGCGGGCCGGGATTATGGCGACTGCTTTCATAAAGTCGCGAAGAACCGCTAAGACAGTGATGAATCAACCAGGCGGTAGGATACTGTCGTGGCCGACGGATGCAAGTCTGGGCTTTCGTGGGCCGGAAACGGGCGTATAATGACGGATTCTCGTAATCGACAGGCCCACCGGCGGCGCCCGGCGCTGCCGGCCCGAACGTGAATAACCCAATGGTCGACCTCGCCAAGCTACGCAATATCGGAATCGCGGCGCACATCGACGCCGGCAAAACCACCACCACCGAGCGGTTCCTCTACTACAGCGGAACCATTCACAAGATGGGCGATGTGGATGACGGGACCACCGTCACCGATTTCGACAGCGAGGAGCAGCAGCGCGGCATCACCATCTACAGTGCGGCCGTCTCGCTCAAATGGCGCGATCTGCGGATCAACCTGATCGACACCCCCGGACACGTCGATTTCACCGCCGAGGTCGAACGCAGCCTGCGCGTCCTGGACGGGGCGGTGGTCGTCTTCGACGCCAAAGAGGGCGTCGAGGCCCAATCGGAGACCGTCTGGCGCCAGGCTGAACGCTACCACGTCCCGCGGATCTGCTTCCTCAACAAGATGGACAAGGTCGGAGCCGATTTCGAGCATGCCGTCGGGACCATCCGCGACCGCCTCCACGGCAATCCGATCCCCATTCAGATCCCGCTGGGTAGCGAAAGCTCATTCCGCGGCTACGTCGACCTCGTGCGCATGAAAGCGTGCGACTACAGCCAGAGCGCCGACGGCCGCAAGTACGACGTGGTGGACATCCCGGACGAATTCGCCGAGTCGGCCCGCCAGTATCGCCACCAGCTCGAAGAGCAGGTCGCCGAGCTGGACGAAGACCTGATGCTCAAATACGTCGAGGGCGAGCCGCTCTCCGACGCGGAGCTTATCGCCGGCCTGCGCAAGGGCACGCTGGCGCGGGAGTGCCAGCCGGTGCTGTGCGGGTCGTCCCTGCGTTACATGGGCGTCCAGGCCGTGCTCGATGCCGTCTGCGACTACCTGCCGGCCCCGACCGAGGTCCCCGCCATCGCCGCCCACGACCTCAAGGACCCGGAGAAGACGGTCAGCCGCCCCTGCGACCCGGACGCACCGCTGGCTGCCTTGGTGTTCAAGGTCGTGGCCGAAGCCCACGGCGACCTCCATTTCATCCGGATCTACTCCGGAACGCTGAAGGCCGGCACCCGCTTGCTGAACGCCACACGAAACAAGAAGGTCAACGTTCCGCAGCTCTTCCGCATCTTCGCCAAACGCCGCGAAAAGGTTGATCAGGTCCAGGCCGGCGACATCATCGCCTGCGTCGGGTTCAAGGATACGCAAACCGGCGACACGCTGTGTGAAAGTCGCGCCGGCGTGCTGCTCGAGCGCATCGACTTCCCCGAGACGGTCATCAGTATGGCCGTCGAGCCCCGTTCGACCGCCGATCGCGACAAGCTCCTCGCCGCGCTCGACATGCTCGCCCGCAGCGACCCGACCTTCGAGTATCGCATGGACGAGGAGACCGGACAGACGCTGATCTCCGGCATGGGCGAACTGCACCTCGAGGTACAGTGCCACCGCCTGCTGCGCGATTTCAACGTCGACGTGCGCGTCGGCAAGCCACGCGTGGCATATCGCGAGACCATCACCCTGTCCGCCGAGGCCGAGGGCCATCTACAGCGTCAGATCGGTGGCCGAACGCAATTCGCCGCCCTGACACTTAGGCTGGAGCCGTTCACGCCCGACTCGGGCGACGAACACTTCCGCTTCGTGAACCGGATTCCCGCGGGCAAGATCAATTCGGATTTTTACGCGGCCATCGAGCAGGGCGTGCGCGATGCTGGCCGCAGCGGCGACCTCGGCGGCTATCCGCTAATCAACGTCCAGGCCACCGTGCTCGATGCCGAAGAACGCGCCCAGGAATCAACCGAAATCGCTTTTGAGAGTGCCGCCGCAATTGCCTTCCACAAGGCCATTCAGCAGACCGGCCCGGTGCTGCTGGAACCAATCATGCGGCTCGAAGTGGTTTGCCCCGAAGACTACTACGGTGCGATAAATGGCGACCTGATGACACGCCGGGCGACGATCACCGGCACAGCCATGCGCGGGCCGAACCATGTAATCACGGCGGAAGTCCCGCTGGCGACGATGTTTGGCTATGCGACCCAGGCACGCAGCCTGTCGCAGGGCCGCGCCACGTACTCCATGGAACCCTGCCGCTACGAACGCATGCCGGACAACCTGGCAAAACAGGTCCTGGGAACCATGTAGATCCCACAAACGCGTCCGTGCTGGGTACAAAAAAGGCGGGCCGACCATCGCGAGGAGGCCGACCCGCCCAATGAGGGGGAAAGAAGCGCCCGGAAAGATATCGGACGCTTTTCTGGATTTCAACCCCAACGACCGATATTTGTTCCACCTATCAGGCTACAGGGGATTCGAGGTCAACCCACGTTGCCGAAACCTCGAACAGATGGCCCCATCCCGTTACCCAGCACGGGTTGGGGATGGCCGCTCGCGAGGCGCAATACAGCAGCAGCCGACCTGTGACCCACCTGGGCCCGGTCGGCTGCTGCGTTGCAACCTGTCGGCGAGCGTGCGTTGCCGATCGTGCCCCAGGCCCAAGGCCGGGCTGCGTGTCAGCGATACGTCTCTCGCCGCAAATGTCGATGTCGGCGGGCGTGCCCGCCCCGCCTGGCCTGCCGCGGTCGTCCCGCGGGCAGCAGCGGGACAACAGACTCAAACGTGCAATTCGTAGCGTCAAAAGGCAAATTCGGCCAACGGTCCGATCAATCCACCGTGCCACCCAACGGATCACAGGCTATTAGCCTGTGCCACACATGGCCCGCGCTGGGTACCCCGTGAGGCCCGCCCGCCGTGCAGGGGTTATCATGTGCAGCGGGGACAGGACCTGCCAGACAGAGAGACCGCGGTGTCGCGACAACTGCTCATAACGGCCGGCCCGACGCATGAGCCGATCGACCAGGTGCGCTACCTGGCGAACCGGTCGAGTGGTCGTCTGGGCGTGTGCCTGGCGGAGGCCGGCCAAGCCGCCGGCTGGACAGTGACCCTCCTGCTCGGCCCCGTGTCACTGCCGCCGCCCGAATCGGTGCGAACCCTGCGGTTCGAATCCGCCGCCGACCTGGACCGCCTGCTGATCGACGAATTCCCCCGCTGCGACGTGCTGATCATGGCGGCCGCCGTTGCCGACTATCGCCCGCGGCAAGCCGACGTGTCGAAACTGGAACGGGCGGGGGGCGGGCCTGGCGCTCGAGCTGGAGCCGACGCCCGACCTCGTCGCCGCCTGCTGCGGGCGTAAGCGCCCCGAACAACGCATCGTGGGCTTCGCCTTGGAGGAACCCGCCCGGCTGGCCCGGCGGGCGCACGAAAAGCTAACGCGAAAGGGATTAACGGCAATCGTGGCGAACCCGCTGGAGACGATGTCAGCCGAGGATATCGCCGCCATCGTCTACACGGCCGACGGCAATGTCCTGCTCCCCGAATCAGACTCGCCCGGCCCCCCGGCCAATCCCGAGCCAGTTCGGCTACCCAAGCCAGAGTTCGCCCGCTGGCTGATCAACACGCTGGATCGGATCTATTGACCGGTTGTGAGGCTGCTATGAGCGAGTGGAGCTTGCTCTAGCCGTACGCCGCCTGCATGATCGGCAGGGCCGCGAACGTCCGCGGACGACGGTTTTCCAGTTCGACCAGAACGCCGGCCGCGATCATAGTATCAATATCTTTCTGGGCCGTGGCGTAGTGCACGCCGCAACGGTCCTTGACTTCAGGAACCGTCACGATCGGATTCGAGAACAACATCTCGATTATCCGGTGCATTCTCGGGCTCTTGTCGCCGACCTTTGCCAGATATTCCTTGCGAATGGCGCGGAGATTCTCGCAGCGCTCGATGGCTGCTTTCGCCTGCTGCAACGTGCCGGCCAGGCAGAACTCCAGCCAACCTGACCATTCTCCGTTCGTGCTGATCCGAAACAGCTTGTCGATGTACTCCGAACGATGCTCGTCAAAAAACTCGCTCATGTAGAGCCACGGCATCGATAGGCCCAGCCAAGCCTTGGTAATAAGCGATAGCAGCAACCGCCCGATGCGGCCATTGCCATCGCGAAACGGGTGGAGCGCTTCAAACTGGTAATGCGCGATATACGCCCGGATCAGCGGCTGATCCCCAATCGCTCCGGAATCACTCGGGCAGTCATGCAGAAACGCTTCCAGGTTACAGATGCCTGGCTCCATCTCATCGGCCGGGAGTGGCGTGAATCGGTGCGTCCCCCGACGTGAACCTGGACGTCTCTGAACTCTCCCGGGCTCTTCCCCTCGCCGCGAACGCTCGTCCCCATAAGCACACGATGCAGCCGCTTCATCAGCACACGGTCGAGCGGATGATCCTCTGCCAGCAGGTTGTTCCCAGCTCGCAGCGCCTGGTAGTACGCATAGACCTCCAGCCAATCCCGCTCCTGCGCAGTTCGCGGCTCCCGGCCATGCCCCTCCATGACCTCAAACAGCAGCATTTCCTTCGGGCTGACAATCGTTCCCTCAATGCTGCTCGATCGCAGCGCTTCGCGACGCTGGAGCGGCCGTCAGCAATAGCCTTGGATTCGGCAGCGTGCGGCCAATGCCATCCAGCCGTAGGACTTCGCCGGTCGCCCGGGACAATAGCGGCCAAAGCGTGTCAGGGATCGACGATGCGGGCGGCGGGATGTCATTCGGAACGAAAGCATACTCGTCCCGTCCCGCAACGCCGGTTATCGGAACGACCCGGCCGGTTTTGAACTCAGTAAATGCTTCCGCTTTCATGACTTAGATCCCGTACGCTATGCCACTGAACAAGTGATCACGCCAAATATATTATATCGCGGATTATTTGAATTAGGCCTGCGGCGAAATTCATTTTTCGACTTTTTTGAATACTGATACCAGCCAAGTTCATTCCGTGTCACATGTATCATGAAATGTTTCATATTTAAAACACAACCTACCCCTGGTCACGCTACGCCCCATGCCCGGGCCCGTCCGGAATCCTCCGCGTGCTCCAGCTACCGGCCACGCCCAGCGCCTGGCGATAGGCCACCAGCGTGGCGGCCGCCGCTGATTCCAATTGAACTCGTCGGCCACCTCGCTGCGACCAACCCCCCGCCGCCGGGCCCCCGGCCAGAGCCTGCTCAATCGCCCGACGCAGTCCCGCCTCATCAGCCGGCTCCACGTAGCTGGCCTGGTCACCAAAATACTCGCGCGTGCACCCGCCCGGACTAACAACCAACGCACACCCACACAGGCCCGCCTCCAGGCTGGCCAGCCCCGGCGTCTCGTACCAACTCGGCAAACATGCACCCGGGCCGATTGATACAGCCCGCGAAGCTCGTCCGCGGATCGTTGGTCAATGAATGTCACGTTCGCGTCGGCCGCCCGGCGACAGCGGGCATAATAAGCTCTGGCTATAGCGCCCGGGCTGACCAACCAGCTTCAGCGGTATCCCCGTCCCCTCGCAGAGCGTTCAGCAGCGTAAGCTGATTCTTCCGCGGCTCGATCCGCCCGACGCACAGCACACCCGCACGTTCGTCCGCCCGCCGCCGCGGATGGAAGGTTTCCGTGTCCGCCGCATTCGGCACCACCACGACCGGCGGGAGATGTCGAACCGGGCAACGATTTTCGTCGGCCTCAGCTCGGCTGTTGGGCAGCAGGACGGCGACGGTCTCAAGCAGTCGCCGGGCGTTGTGGGCAAAATCAAAACGCCGGCGACGCAGCGTCGGCCAGGTGTGCTCCTGAGCACACGCCAACAGGTGCCGTTGCAGCAGCCGAGGTTCTGATAGCGCCCGCTGCCCACGCGCCGCGCTAGCCAGCCCTGAAACCCGCCCGCGCCTGGCGATCAAACTCATCCGCGGGCCAGTAGATCGTGCTCAGGACGGCGGGTCGGCCGGCGGCCGCGATCCGCTCGGCATGACGGGCGTTCTCCCACAGTCGATCCAGATGGAACAGGTGCACGACGTCGCCGCGGGCATAGTCGGGCTCCGCAGCGTCGCAGAGCTCGACCTCAACGCCCAGTCGGCCCAAAGCGGCGGCCGTCTGGAGTATCTGCGTAGTGTCCCCGCCAAGGTGTTCGCGCAGATTCTTTCGTACCAGCCACAACGCCCGCATGCGGGGATTCTCCAGGTCCAGTAGCGCTCGGCGTCGTTCAGACCCCGGCCGGTCCGACCAGCCGCGCGAGAGCCTGCGCAATCACCTCCTGCGCCCGCTCGATATGTTCGCGTGTGGTGCGCAGATTGCCAATCGCCATCCGCAATACATATCGCCCGTTGAGCACCGTGTGAGACAGCAACACCGGTCCGGCCTGGTTGATCTCGCTGAGTAAACGCTGGTTCAGCTCGTTCTAGATCGTCGAGCGAGTCGCCGGCGGTAGCGCGGAAACAGACCGTGCTATATGGCACCGGCGCGATCCGCTCGAACCCGGGCGTGCGCTCAACCCAGTCGGCGAAGCCCCGGCCGAGCTGGCAATGATAGCGCAGCCGCTCCTGCAACCCCGCGATGCCGAACGTCGACAGAACCAGCCACAGCTTCAACGCCCGGAAACGCCGGCCCAAGCTGAACGCCCAGGTCCATCAGGTTGGTAACGTCGCTGTGTGCGGTCTGGAGATAGTCCGGAACGATGGAGAACGCTCGTTTGAGCAGATCGAGGGTCGCGAACGAACAGGAGCGAGCAATCCACCGGCACAAAAAGCCACTTGTGCGGGTTGGTGACATACGAATCGGCCTGTTCGATACCCGCCAGTGCCGGACGAAGCTCCGGACAGATTCCGGTGACGCCCGCGTAGGCGCCGTCGACGTGCAGCCAGAGATCCTCACGCTTGCAGATGGCCGCGATCTGTTCGATCGGGTCGACGGAAGTGGTCGAGGTAGTGCCGGCCGTCGCCACGACCGCTAGCGGCAAACGCCCGGCGGCACGATCGTCGGCGATGGCCTGCTCCAACGCCGCGAGGTCGAGCTTGAATTCGTCATCTGATCGCACGCGGCGCAGATTGTCGAGCCCCAACCCCAACGTAACGACGGCCTTGTCGATCGACGAATGGGCCTGGTCAGAGCAGTAGACCGTCAACGCCGGCAAAATCGCTCCGGCCAGCCATGCCGCGCCGGCGGATTTCGAGGTCGGATTTACTCTCGCGGGCGGCGGCCAGCGCGACCATCGAGCTCATTGAAGCCGAGTCGTTGATGTGGCCGGCGAATTGCTCGGGCAAACCCAGGGCCTGGCGCATCCAATCGCAGACGAGCTGTTCCAGCTCGGTGGCAGCCGGCCCGGTATGCCAGAGCATCGCGTTGATATTCAGGGCGGCCGCGAGGGTCTCGCCGATAATCCCCGGCCCCGACCCGGTGATAGCGAAATAGCCCATGAAACCCGGATGGTTCCAGTGCGTGCACGCCGGCTCAATGACGTCGTGATACGTCTTGAGTAGATCATTTATCGGAATAGGATCGTCGGGCGGTGAGGCCGGCATTTGCGCCCGCAACTCGCCGGGCTGAATCCGCGGCAACACGGGATAGTCGCCAACGTTCTCAAGATAATCCGCAACCAGGTCGGCCGTGCGATGCATGGCCGCACGAAACGCGGCCGAATCCATATCGCCAGTGTGGTGGTGGGGTTGTTCGGGAGATTGAGAATGACCTGTCATTCGCACACCTGCCTGGCACGCGAGTTCGCACGCAATGCGGTTTCCGTCACGCCGGATTATCAGAGCCCCCCCCCCAGTCGTGTCCACCAGCGTCCGGCCATCGCCCCGCCCGGACGCCTCGAGTCCATCGATTATAGGCCTTGCGCGGTGGGTGCAATCCGCTGCGGCCCCGCGCGCCACTGTGCCGATATGGTCGGTGGGAAGTAGTACTTATGACTGATTCGTCCGACCCCGGATCGCCGACGTCTCCACGTCCGGACCCGAACGCCGCTCCCGCGCATGGGAAACAGCTCACGCGCCGGCTGGTGGACTTCGTCGGGGCGCGCAACCAAGCTGCGCGCCGAGCTGGACGAGGTCCAGAACACTCTCCAGCAGGAGGCCGACGCTCTAACCCGCTGGCAGAAGAACGTCGATCAAGTTGCCGAGCGCGTCGGTCAACGGCACGAGGAGTTGCGCGCTGCGTCCGCGGCCCTCGACGAGCAGGAAAACCGATTTCGAACAGCGGTCCGCCGCCCTGCGCGATCAGCAATCGGCCTGTGCCCGCGTCGAGGAGGAGCTACAGCAGCGGGCCGACGAGTTCGAAAAAACGCTCCCGCGAGCTCGAACAACGCTCGACCGCGCTCCAGACGCAGGAACGCGACCTGGCCACGCGTACGGCCGAGCTGGAACAGGCCGCCACACAACAGGAGCTTCAGCGAGCGGCGCTCGACGAGGAACAGCAGAACCTCGACAAGCGCAACGCCGAAATCACCAAGCAGGCGCAGGGGTTTGAGCAGCGTCAGGCGACGATCCTGGGCGAATCGGAGGAGTTGCAGCAGCGCGAGGCCGACCTGGCCGCCCGGTCGCACGAGCTGGAGCAGCGCCAG
The DNA here is from genome assembly GCA_963666925.2 of Phycisphaerae bacterium. GTDB lineage: Bacteria > Planctomycetota > Phycisphaerae > UBA1845 > Fen-1342 > JANQFV01. The sequence goes on from CAXXTC010000011.1 coordinate 113,112, forward strand.
TCGGTGCTGGAACTGGAGGAACAGGGGCTGCTCGAACGCGAGCAAGCGCTGGCAACGCGCAATCGCGAGCTGGAAGAGCGAAACGAGACATTGACGGTTGCACACGAGGAGTTGCAGGACCGGCAGCGTGATCAGGAAACACGAGCGCTCACGGTCGAGCAACGCGCCGACCACTTGGTCGAGCAGGAACGGGCGCTCCAGCAGCGCGAAGAGCACCTGGCCCGGGCAGCGCAAGAGATCGAGTCCCGCCAGACCGCCCTCGATAGTCGAGAGACCGCCCTCCAGGCCGTCGCCGACGAGCTGACACAGCGGACTGACGCGCTGACACGCCGGCAACGCGCCGTGGACCAGGAAGAGCAGCAATTAGCCAAGCAGGAGACCGAGCTGGAGCAACGCCAGCAGGCCGCCCGCAAGCTGTTGGCGCAGTGTGACGAACTGGAGCAGGCCGCCGCGCAGCGCGAACGCGAAGACAGCGAGCGAAAAGCGGACCTGGCCCGCACCGGGGCCGAGCTGGACACACAGGAAAGCGAATTGGCCGACCGCCGCGCCACGCTGGAGCAGCAGCAGCAGGCGCCTCGCGGAGACCGAGCGAAAATTCGCAGAGAAAGAGTCCGAACACGCGGCGGCGGCGGAAGAGCGTCGAGAGCGGCTCACGCCAGCGCGACCAGGAGGTGGGAAAGCAGGAAGACGAGCTGGAACAACGGTCGGAGTTGCTGGAGTTGCGCCGCGGCGAGCTGGACACGCTCGAGGCCGAGTTGGCCGCACGCGAGTCACAACTGCTGTTTGCGGCAGGACACGCTTGCTGCCCATGACTCGGACATGGAAAGTCGACAGGCGCAGCTCGAAGCGTTGCAGGAGCGCGTCGAACGCCAGGAAGCCGGCCTGAAGCAGCGCGCGGCACAGATCGAAGAGCGCGTCACCGAACTGGGCGGGCACGAGACCGACGTAACCCAACGTCAGGCTCAATTGGAGAAACTGCGGCAGGAGATTGAGCACCAGGAAACCGAACTGGAGCGGCGTAACGCCGAGTTGGAGCAGCGCGTTGCCGACCTGAGCAGTGCCGAAGCTCAACTTGAGCAGCTTCAAAGCGAGCTGAACGCGCTCCAGGAGGAGACCCAGCGCCAGCAGGCTTCGCGGGCGGCGCTGGAATCGCAATTGGTAGAGCGCCGCGCAGCACTCGAATCTATGGCGCAAGCCGCCGAAACAACGGAACCGACCGCCGAGCAGGTCGCGGTGCCGGATCTGGTGGAAACGACGACCCCGCGCGCCGATCGCGGATGATGAGCCGGCGATCGATGCAGAGGTGCCAGCGTCACATTCGGACGAATCAAGCGATCTCGCGGAGCCCACCGACGCGATCGACGAGCCGGCCGAGGTAATCGAACCAACCGAGGTTGCCGAACCAATCCAGCCGGTAACGCCGGTCGCCGAGCCCGCCGATGTGTCCGAGTCGGCGACCGACGATGTCGTCATGCCGGAGTCGGCAGCAGAGGTTGCCAGTCAGCCGCCGCCGGAGCCAGAGGCGGTAACGCCTGACGACGCTGCTGAGCCACCCGCCCACGCGGTGTCGGACGAGCCGCCCGCACCGGACTCAATCGACGCCGATGGGGCGGTTGACGAGTCCACCCTGACACCGGAACAGCAACAACGGCTCCGCGTACTTCGGCGGATCTCTGGCGGGCGTGAGACCGACGCCCGAACTGATCGATCGCCTACTCCAGGAAGGTGGCTCAGGGACGAGCGGCGACTCGCCAAGAAGAAAACGGCGCTGGTGGGGTAGCTGATTCACGCCGCCAGTGTTGTCGGGGGAACTCAGTCGAACACGCGAGGAGAGACTAATCGTTCAGGGGTAGGTTGCGCACGTACTCTTCGGCTGCGGGTATAACGCGGCCGACGATGTCGTCGAGTTCACCCTCCAGCCGGGCGCCGGCGCTGCCACGATGACCGCCGCCGCCAAACTGCTGCGCCAGCTCCAG
>CAXXTC010000012.1:0-61991 GCA_963666925.2 Phycisphaerae bacterium
TGCCTCCGAGAGATTGCGATTCCAACCCAGAGTCGCGACAGATGCTGCGAAGCCGCGTTTCGCGAACGACGGCGTAACGAACACCATCCAGCTCGAGTACCGCGTAATTGACCACTGCCTTGCGTTTCGACACACCAACACCTCCGTGGATTGTTCCGCGGGATCGCATCATGTATTGATTCACAAGTTAATGATCTTGATGTAATAAATCTATAACGTTAAGCAATCAGGCTCCCCGCATCACTCCCTGCCGGGCCAGTGTGTCGGGCCAATCGCGGGAAGATCGTGATCACGCCTGCCGTTACGCGCGTCAGTAGGCTCGTCCACACCTCCGGCACCGGCCGGCGCAGGCAGCGCACCACCGCGCCGGCGACGCGCTCCGCCGGCTGGAGCAGCCAACGCGGGACATGATCAAACACACGCTCCGGATCGACCCGCTCGCCGCTCGCCACGCCCGATCGCCGAAAGAAATCCGTTCGCGTCGTAACCGGATGCACCGACGCGACCTCGATTCGATGCTGGCGCAGCTCGACCCGCATCGCGCGACAAACGTGATTCTGGGCGGCCTTCGTCGCCGAGTAAGCCGAGAAGTTGATCATGGCAAACTTCGCCAGCGCGCTCGAGCACATCAGCAGATGCCCCGGCCGACCAGCCGCGATCAGTCGGCGTGCGGCCAACTGCAACAGCTCATAGGCCGCGAAGAAATTCACGTCGAACATCTGCCGCAGTTCGTCCAGCGACAGCTCGTGCGCGGGTCGCTTGTAGCCATAGCCGGCGTTCGCGAACACCGCGTAGATGCCGCCGGGAAGTTGCTCGGCCCGATCGAGCAATCGGTCGCTCAAGCCCGGCTCCGTGACGTCGCCGACGATGGTCTCCGCCTGTCGGCCCAGCTCGCGCACTTGCTGCGCCACGTGTTCGAGCCGATCCGCCGCCCGGCCATTGAGCACCAGGTGCATGCCAGCCCGAGCGCAGGCCAGTGCCGTAGCGGCTCCAATCCCGGAGCTGGCCCCGGTGATGATCATGCTGCGATCTGCAATCGTGCGTACCATGGGCAACATTCTACTCGGCGGCCACCACGCTGACAGAACCCCGTCCTGCTTCGCATAACACCCGCCGGCCGATAGAATCCCGTGCAGTGGATGTCTTTGCGACCATCCGCGACGACGCTCGTTTTGAAGAGCTGGTTCGGCTGCTGAGCACCTCCGAGGGGGCGGTAGCGGCCGAAGGCTTGTGGGGAAGCTCCGCGCCCATACTGGCCGCACTCGCCGCTCGCCGCTGCAATCGGCCGCTGCTGTTGATCACCGCTCACGGCGACGCGGCCGACGACAGCCGCGATGACATCGAAACCGCGTTGGGAACCGTCCCCGAACTGCTGCCCCAGCTCGACGCGTTGCCGTCCGACACCGATCCCGACGACGAGCTGCTCGGCGAACGCCTGCGACTCTGCCTGACACTGCTCCGCAGTTCAAGTGGGGCGGGCGTCTCGCCCGCCAAGCCAGGCTCACACGAATCGGTTCCGCAGCCTGAACCGCCGATAATCGTCGCCCCGATCATGGCCCTGATGCAGCCCGTGCCGTCGGCCGCCACGATCGAATCCCGTTCCCGGGCCATCGCCGTCGGCCAGCAGCTCGACCCCGACGAACTTGCTGACTGGCTCGTATCGCACGGCTTCCAGCGCTGCGACGCAGTCGAGGTGCCGGGCGATTTTGCCCGTCGCGGCGGCATCGTCGACGTCTTCTCCAACGCCCACACCGACCCGGTGCGCATCGAGTTCTTCGGCGACGAGATCGACTCCATCCGCCTGTTCGACACCGGCACGCAGCGCTCCTCCCACACGCTCGACCGCATCCAAATCCCCGCGCTGCGCTTCCACAACAACGAAATGGCCGGCGAGAAGACAACGACCAGCTTTCTAGCACTGTTGCCCGTCGACACCATCATCGCGCTCGACGAGCCGGCCGAGATCCAGGAGCTGGGCCGCACCATTCTCCAACGCATCGGCGAACGTGCCGGCGTCATCCCGGTCGAAGCCATCCTGCGCCGCGTGGCCGACTTCCAGCCGCTCTACTTGCACCGTTTCGCCGGCATCGCGCCGCAGGCCGTCCGCTGTGACGTGTCCAGCTTGCCACAGTTCGAGCCCAAGTCGGCCGAGGCGCTACACGCCCTGGCCGAACTCGCCCGCGAAACCGACGCCGTCGTGCTCTGCGATAACCGCCCCGAACAACAACGCTTCGACGAGCTGCTCGAACAACAGGAAGAGCCATTCGAGCGCCTCACGACCGCGATCGGCGTGCTGCACCACGGGTTCAAATGGGGCCAGACGGCCTACATCCCGCACCACGAACTGTTCCACCGCTACCGTCAGCGCCGCACGCTGCGCCGCGTCCAGCCGGCCCGCCCGCTCGACAGCTTCTTCGACCTCGAAACCGGCGACCACGTCGTCCACCTCGTCCACGGCATCGGCAAATTCCTCGGCCTGAAGACCATCCAGCGCGACAGCCGCACCGACGAGTACTTGGCCATCGAGTTCGCCGGCCACGCCGTCGTGCATGTGCCCGTCAGCCAGATTCACGTTGTGCAGAAGTACATCGGCGCCGCCCGAGGCAGGCCCAAGCTAAGCAAGGTCGGCGGCACCGGATGGCGGCGCACCAAGGAACGCGTCGCCGAGGCCGTCACCGATCTTGCCGCCGAGCTGCTCGCCATCCAGGCCCGCCGTGAATCCGAAGCCGGCATCACCTATCCACGCGATACCGATTGGCAGCGCGAGTTCGAGGGCGCTTTCATCTACAACGAAACCGCCGACCAGCTCCGCGCCCTCGACGAGATCAAAAGCGACCTGACCCGCGCGCGGCCGATGGACCGCCTGCTGTGCGGCGACGTTGGCTTCGGAAAAACAGAACTAGCCATCCGCGCCGCGTTCAAGGTCGCCGAATACGGCAAGCAGGTGGCCGTGCTCGTGCCCACCACCGTCCTGGCCGAACAGCACTACCAAACCTTCCGCGATCGCTTGGCCGACTACCCGTTCGTCGTCGAAGTGCTCTCACGTTTCCGCACCGATAAAGAACAACGCCACATCGTCGAAAAAGCCCGCCAGGGCCAGGTCGACGTTCTCATCGGCACCCACCGCCTGCTGTCCAAGGACGTACATTTCGCCGACCTGGGGCTGATCGTCATCGACGAGGAGCAACGTTTTGGCGTCGATGCCAAAGAACGGCTCAAGCGGCTCCGCGCGACGGTCGAGGTGCTCACGCTCACCGCCACACCCATCCCGCGCACGCTGCACATGTCCATGCTCGGCATCCGCGATATCTCGTCGCTGGCCATGCCGCCCGTGGATCGCCGGGCGATCGTCACGCAGGTGCGCCTGTGGGAAGACGAGCTGATTCGCGAAGCGATTCTGCGCGAGCTCAACCGCGACGGCCAGGTCTACTTCGTGCACAACTTCGTCCGCGACATCGAAATCATCGCCAACAAGCTGCGCACGCTGGTACCCGAAGCACGTTTCGTGATCGGGCACGGCCAGATGCCCGGCCGCGAATTGGAAGACGTCATGCTGCGCTTCCTCGCTCGCGAGGCGGACGTCCTCGTCTCCACCAACATCATCGAGTCCGGGCTCGATATCCCCACCGCCAACACCATCTTCGTCAATCGGGCCGAGCGCTTCGGCCTGGCCGACCTGCACCAGTTGCGCGGCCGGGTGGGCCGGTCGAAGCACCGCGCCTACGCCTACGGCCTACTCTCACCCAAACATCCGATCAAAGATATCGCCGCCCGCCGACTGAAAGCGTTTGAACACTACAGCGACCTCGGCGCCGGCTTTCAGATCGCCCTGCGTGATCTGGAGATCCGCGGCGCCGGCAACATCCTCGGAGCCGAACAGTCCGGCCACATCGAGGCCGTCGGGTACGAGCTCTATTGCCAACTGCTCGAACAGGCTGTCCGCGGCCTGCGCAACGAGCCACCCGCCATTCGCCGCTCGGTCAACCTCAACCTGGGCATCTCCGCCACCATTCCCCGCAGCTACATCCGCGCCGACCGCCAGCGCATGGAGGTCTACAAACGCCTGACGGGCTGCGCCACCCTCGACGAGGTCGACGTCCTGCGCGACGACCTGCGCGACGCGTTCGGCCCGCTGCCCCCGAGCGTCGAAACGCTGCTGCAATTGGCGGAAATCCGCGTCCTGGCCGGCCCGTGGAGCATCCGTTCCATCGTCCTCGATCCGCCCGACGTGGTCCTCGCGATCGACGATCTCCAGCTTGTGCAGGACCTGCTCGCCAACGGCCCCGGCTCGCCCCGCGTGCCCGACCCGCGCACGATCCACTGGCGCCTGCCGCCCCGCTACCTGGAACCGACAACACTACTGACCACCCTCCGCCACCAACTCGCCCGCCCACCGTGTCACGATCAAACCGCAACGCAGTCACCGGGGTGCCATCTATGAGCGAGCCAAAGTCAAGCGGGTTTTCGACGGGGTCTTTCCAACCATCTATTCGGCGTCGTCGCAGGGACACGCCACTCAACGATTTCGGGGGCGGCCTCAGTCACTGCTACGATGGTAACGCGCCGGTTCCAACTGGCCCCCGCCGGTTGACGCCTCATGGCACATCCGCGAGGTCCGCCCGATTCGACCCGCTCGAAGTTTCGTCCCGCCCATAGCGGTACACTCACCTCCTGGTGCTCTCCGGAGGGGAAAGAACGGACTCCTATGCTACGCTCGGCGTCGGTTCCGTGACCACCTCCGCTTCACGCCACACTTCTCCGCTGCGCAGCATTGCCGCCGACACGCACGCCAGGTGCCGGGCTAACGCCACCAGCGCAATCTTGTTCCGCTCCGGATCACCACGCTGCACATGTTCGTAAACCGCCCGCAGCAGCGGACTGCGTCCCTTGCCCTGCCAAGCTGCCTCGCACAGCAATTGCCGCACGACACTGGGACCTTCCCGGGTGATATGCCCAAGCCGATTCGTCTGCCCACTCTGGTCCTGGCACGGCACCAGCCCGAAGTAGCAGCCCACCTGCCGATTGCTCCGAAAACGCCGGACATCGTCGATCCACGCCACCAGCGCCTCGGCCGTACGCTTCCCAACGCCCGGGATGGTCTGTAACAAACGCACCCTGGGATGCTCACGGGCCATGCTCTCCAACCACCGCTCCACCGTACGCAGCCGCGCGTCCAGATGCTCCAACTCGTCCAGGCCCAGATCCCGTTCGAGCGCCGTCGTACGCGTTGGAAACTCCACCTCCGCCAGCCAGACGCGGCCGGCCCGGCTCCACAAACTGGCGCGGCGTGGTGCCGCCACGCCGTGCGCCCGCAACAGGGCCCGCAGCCGGTTCTTCACCGCCGTCCGCTGGGCCACCAGCCGCCTCCGGAACTGAATCAGCCGCCGCCAACTGCGGACGTCCACGGGCGGCACATGCACCGGCGGCACCTGGTCCAGGAATAGCAAGGTAGCCAGCTTCCGGGCGTCGACCCGATCGTGCTTACGTTTGGCCCGGAAGATCAGTCGCACTGCCCCCGGATGAGCCACGACGATCCGCTGCGCCACCTGCTGCAGTTGTTCGTAGACGTAACCGTAGCCGCACGACGCCTCGTAGCAGATCTGGAAGGGCGGCGACACACTACGCAGTTGTTTCACCAGTTCCTTGACTCCGCCCCGAATCTGCTGTTGCTTGACGAGTTTCCCGGCTGAATCCAAAATGCAGATGGTCGACTGACGCTGATGTAGATCTAGTCCAATCGTGTACATGCGGGCCTCCTTTCTTTGAAGTTCCAACGGGGTCATACCCCGAAGGAGGCTCGCTTCATAGTTTCACTGCTCTTGAGCAGTGCGCAGCACAGGGCGGGGGACGAATAAGCCACCCGGCCCGCCATTCGAGTATCATCCCCACACCAACTTGTCGGCGTACCCCTACATGACCGAACACCTGCTCGGACAGATCTTCGCACTCCTGGCCGCCGTCACCTGGGCGTTCGCGCTGGTGCTCTTCAAACGCAGTGGCGAACAGGTCCCACCCATTGCGCTCAACCTCTTCAAGAACACCGTCGGCCTGCTGCTGCTCATCGCCAGCGTCGTAGTGCTCGGCCTCCGACACCCGGACAGCTTCAACGTCCTGGCCAGCCTCACATACGACGAAATCTGCTTGCTCATGCTGAGCGGCATCATCGGCATCGCCCTGGCCGACACGCTCTTCTTCTACGCCCTCAACCTCATCGACGTCGGCCTGATCTCAGTCGTCGACTGCGCCTACAGCCCCTTCGCCATCCTCTTCGCCTGGATCCTCCTCGCCGAAACACTCGCACCCGCCCACTACATCGGCGCCACCCTGATCGTCGCCGGCGTCTTCCTCGGTACCCGCCACAACCTCCCCACCAACCGTAGCCGCGGCCAGATCTTCCTCGGCGTACTGCTGGCCGGAGTCGCCGTCGCGATGATGGCCTTCGGCATCGTCATCGCCAAACCCGTGCTCGAAGAGATCGACGTGATGTGGGCCGCTGCACTCCGCATGGTCGCCGGCGCTGTGCTGCTTGGCCTGTACGCCACCCTCGGACGCAACTGGCGCCGCAACTGGGTCGTCTTCAAACCCGCCCGCGCCTGGTGGTACGCCCTGCCCGCCTCCATCTTCGGAACCTACCTGGCCATGGTCTTCTGGGTCGCCGGCTTCAAATACACCTACGCCTCCGTCGCCGCCGTCCTGAACCAAACCTCAATCATTTTCGCCAGCATCTTCGCCGTTCTGCTCCTCCACGAACGCTTCGGCCTCCGCAAAATCATTGCCCTGACCCTCGCCCTCGGAGGTGTAATCATCATCACATTCTCAGACTGGATCAGCCCCCGGCTAGCCAACCTGCTGACCGGACTAAGCTGACCCACATCTGCAGTACAATAACTTCGTGGACAACGAACACCTCAAAGTCGCCTGCGACGCCATGTGCGGAGGGGTGGCCCGCTGGCTGCGCGTCTTCGGCATCGATACCTCCTTCACACCCGGCATCGACGACGGCGACCTCGTCAAACACGCCCTCAACGAGAATCGAACCGTCATCTCCTCCGACGGCAAGCTCTTTGAGCGCCGTGTGTTCACCACCGACGAATTGCCCGGCCTGCGCCTGCCGGTCGGATTGAAACTGCTCGATCAAGTGCGCCAAGTGGTCCACGGACTACATATCCATCCCGGCCTTCCACGCTGCACGCACTGTAACGGAACGCTCAGCCCGATAACCCGCGCCGACGCCGCCGACCAGGTCCCTGCCCGCAGCCTGGTCTGGGTCCGCGAGTTCTTCCGCTGCCGCTCCTGCGGCCAGATCTTCTGGGAGGGCTCCCACTGGCGCCGCATCCACGCCGTCCGCGACAGAATCTTCCCCGCGACCGACTCCGATAAATGACGCCTGACGGTATAATGCGGATCGGGAAAAAGCAATTGTAATCACTATATGAGGTAGATAGGCGTGGACCCAGACACTGTATATTGCGGTGACTCGATTAAACTCCTGAACAGCTCTCCGGAGGACTGGGTGGATCTGGCTTTTGCCGACCCGCCGTTCAACATCGGCTACGTCTACGACAAGTACCATGACGACGTCCCCAACGAAGAATACGTCGCCTGGTCGCGCGACTGGATCGCCGCCTGCCAGCGCGTACTCAAACCCACCGGCTCGCTCTATATCGCCATCGGAGACGACTTCGCCGCCGACATTCGCATCATCGGGCGAGAACTCGGCCTGCACCTACGCAACTGGATCATCTGGCACTACAGCTTCGGCCAGAATTGCCGCACCAAGTTCGGCCGCGCCCACACCCACATCTTCTATTTCACCAAGGACGCGAAGAAATTCACCTTCAACGATCACCTGCTGCGTTTCCCCAGCGCCCGCCACACGGAATATCAGGATTTGCGGGCCAATCCGCAGGGACGCCTGCCCGACGACGTCTGGGACGAATTCCCCCGCGTCTGTGGAACCTTCCGCGAACGGGCCGGCTTCCACGGCTGCCAGATGCCCGAGGCGCTCCTGATGCGGATCGTGCAGGCCAGCAGTAATGCCGGCGACATCGTACTCGACCCATTCGTCGGCAGTGGCACAACCGTGATGGCGGCCAAGCGTGTCGGCCGGCGATACGTCGGCATCGACATCTCTGACGAGTATGCCAAACACACCCGCAAGCGGCTGGAGAATGTGCAGGACGAGAGCGCCGTCGAGCCTCAGAACGGCGACTGGCCCCAACTGCACTTGGATCTGCTAATGCAGATCTACCGCGAGACCAACGTCACCGCCCAGAACCTCCTGCCGAACAAGGTAGCCCTGCGCGTGATCGCCAATGCGCTGAGTGCGCGGGTCGATCACACCTACTCCGCAGAGGAGGTGGAGGAGAAGCTGGAGCGTTTGGCGGAAGCCAACAGCCTGCCCAAACTGGCCAACGACACACGCTTCGTCCCGCGTGACCACGCCAAGACCGAGGGCAAACGCTACGTCCGCAAGGTCTTCCGCATCCGCGCCCGCCAAACGGCAACCGATTAAGTCGGCCGCACGGGCGGCGACCCCAGTGAACACGCCGCACCCAACGACCGTCCGATAGTCCCTGGCCACGACAACCGCCCCGGGGAGTTGTCCGCCACGCGCCGGGCGACAATAATTCGTACATACGTACGGAGGTTGTTCAAAATGGTAAATCGCAATGCATCCCCGGATGACAACCTGAACCCAACGCGATTGGTAGCGGCGATCATGACCGTGGGAGCCGGACTTCTGACCCTGGTGGCAATCGTCTGGTCCATCGCCCGGTTCGCTGAGATCAGCAACATGAAAGCGCCGACCGTCACCGACTTCGTCTGGGCGGTGGTGAAACTGTTCGGAGCCTGCGGGTTAAGCCTGCTCCTGTGGGGCGGGGCCGAGCTGCTGCGCAAACTGGACGAACTGGTCGAAGCCGCCGGCCGCGTACCATTGACACCCCCGACTATCGGGCCGGTATCGCGCACGCCAGCCGCGCCGGGCGCCGCTGATCGACCCCAGACCGAACTGCTCGAACAGTTGATCGACCTTACCCGCGAGGTGCGCGACGTGTCGCTGCTGAGCGAAACCGAGCGCGCCCAGCGCATCGAGGTGGAATCACTGGCCTTGGCCCAGCGCCTCGAGGCCGAGGTGCCCACACTGCTGCGCGAGCACCGCTGGCAAGTGGCGCAACAGCGTGTCGAAGAAGCTCGGGCCCGCTTCCCGATGGTGGCAAACTGGAAAGGGCTGCTGGCGCAGGTGGAGCAAGCCCGCACGGCGGTCGAGAAGGCCGACCTGGAGACAACCACGCGCGAGGTCGACGATCTAACCGCGCTCGGCGCCTGGGATCGCGCCATGCAGGCAGTGCGTGATCTGCAACGGCGTCATCCCACCTCGACCAAGGCCGCCGACCTGGCCCGGCGCATAACCATTCAGCGCGACAAGGCCGCCGAGGAAGATCGGGCCCGCCTGATGATCAAGGCCCAGGAGGCGACCAACGCACGCGACTGGACCACGGCGCTGGAGCGCGTCGAGCAGGTCCTGGCCAAGTACCCAAACGCCCACGATCTCGAAGAGCTGCGCCAGCAGTTGCCGACGCTGCGCAAGAACGCCGAGATTCAGCGACGCCAGGTGATGGAGGCGGAAATCAAGCAGCTCATCAAGGAACATCGCTACGGCGAAGCCCTGCACATCGCGCGGCGCGTAGTCGACGAATACCCCGATTCACCCCAAGCCACCGTGTTGCGCGACCAGCTCCCGCGTCTCGAACAGAAAGCCGCCGAGGCGTTCTGATTCAGGACGCCTCGTCGGCGGTTGTCTCCTCCGCCGTTGGGAAATCGTAACTGCGCTCGCTGCGGTCACCGTTGCCGCGATGCCGGCCACTGATGGCAAACTCCGTCGCCCGGACCTCGCGCAGCACAGTTACCTTGATCTCTCCCGGGAAAGTGCCGACGTCTTCTTCAATCTTGCGCGCGATGTCACGCGCCAGCTTCAGCGATGAGCGATCGTCCGTCCGGTCGGCGTCGACAATGACGCGCACCTCGCGGCCCGCCTCGATCGCGTAAGCCTGCTTGGCACCTTCAAACGACGTCGCAATCGCCTCCAGCTCCTGCAAACGCTTGATATAACGCTCGATCGACTCGCGGCGACTGCCCGGCCGAGCAGCACTGATCGCGTCTGCAGCCGCCACCAGCGGCGTATACGGATGCGTCGCCGCCACATCCCCATGGTGCCCCAGGATGGCGTTCAAAACGGCCGGTGGCTCGTTGAATCGCCTCGCAAACTCGTAACCAACCTTGGTATGGCTCCCCTCCATCTCGTGATCTAACGCCTTGCCCAGATCGTGAATCAGCCCGCAGCGCCGCGCCAGGGCTCCATCCAAACCAAGCTCGTCCGCCATCAGCCCGCACAGGAAAGCCACCTCGACGCTGTGCTGAAGCACATTTTGCCCGTAGCTCGTGCGGAAGTGCAACCGACCGAGAACGTCCAGCACCTTCTTGTTAATCCCCTGCACATTGACGTTGGCGGCGGCCTCTCTGCCCGCCTGGCTGACACGCTGCTCAACCTCTTTCGTGTTCTGGGCCACCACCTCCTCAATCCTGGTCGGGTGGATGCGCCCGTCGCGAATGAGATGGTCGAGCGAGAGCCGGGCAATTTCCTTGCGCACCGGATCGAAACACGACACCTGCACGATTCCGGGCGTGTCGTCCACAATCACCGTCACGCCCGTGGACTTCTCGAAAGCCCGAATATTGCGACCTTCCCGGCCAATCACGCGACCCTTCATCTCGTCCGAGGGCACGTCAACCGTCGCAACAACCGATTCGCACGTATGTTCGGCAGCGTAACGCTGGATGGCGGAGATGATGATGTAGCGAGCCTTCTCCCGAGCGTTATCCTCGGCATTGGTGATGATCCGCTCGACGATCTCGCCGGCTTCCTTCTCAACCTCGCTCTCGATGTTCCGCAGGCACAGCGCCTTGGCCTGCTCCGGCGACAACCGGGCAACCCGCAGCAATTCCGTCCGGTGCTGCGCAATGAGCTCGCTGACCTCCTCGGTCTTCCGACCCAGCTCTTCATCGCGTTCGGCCAGCTTGATCTCGCTCGCCTCGATCTTCCGTTCCTTGGTGGTCAGAACGTCGAGTTTTTTCTCGAGCGCATCCTCACGCTTGTCCAGCCGCCGCTCGACGGTTTTAAGCTCCGCCCGTGTTTCGGCCGTGTCCTGGTCAAAACGCGCCATCGCCTCGAGGACCTTCTTCTGGGCCTCAACCTCGGCCGCGCTGAGCCGCTCGGCCGCACGCTCCTTGGCATCGCTGATCAGGCGATCAGCCTCCGCCTGGCGCGCAGCGGCCTCACGCTGTGCACGCATCTGCTGGAAAAACCAAATCGCGGCCCCCCCAATGGCGGCGCCCAGTAGCACCACTGCGGCCGAATCAACCACAGCAGCAAGCACGAAATGTTCCGCAAGCATCGTTAAATCCACAAGTTGGGCGGTTTCGTCTAACCGGGGAAACGATGCGCTGCGCAACGCTGCTGAGGCGGTGACAAGTAGTACTATTACTTAGCTTTGACGCGCGGCTGACTGACTAAACCTGCCGTCCAGCCGGGCCGGCGGCCAAGCACGTAACAAACCAAAGTCTCAAACGAAGCTCACACGGGCCAGATGATGAGGAATGAATGTTATGATAAACCAGACCGTATGTAGTTCCGTCCGTGTCGGATCGAGCGACAAACGCCATCCTCGGCACCGCTCGTATTGCTCCGCTAGCGCGATTCTGCACACCCGCTGTCCGTCACAATCTGTCGGGCTCGGGCGCGCAAGCATCGTTGCCCCAAACATCTACACTTCTGCGGAGGTGATTATAGCCGCCCCATGGCAGAGTTGCCAAGGCGCCTCACGAAGCGTTTTTCCACCCCCCCTCACGCAACCCAACCAACCACCCTTGCGTTGTCACTGATCCATGCGTATCATCTTTCTGGATCGGGATTTATCGCTCTTAAGCCGGAGATCGGCATGAACCGCTCACGGAACCGCCTAAACACGCTCAGGAGCCCGACACCATTATGGATTATCGCCATCCTCCTGACCGTTATCGCCACCGCCCTCTGGGTGCAACCCGGTTCCACCTCGCGGTCCGCATGGGCCCAGAGCCCGGGCGCCGTCGGGGCACGAGGCATCTACGCATTTACCGGACCACTCGGTCACGACCAATATGGCCTCTTCATGCTCGATGTCGACCAGGGCACCATCTGGTGCTACGCCATCGATACCGTCGCCGGTACTCGCAAGCTCCGGCTGGTAGCGGCGCGGACCTGGGTTTATGATCGTTACCTTCAGGATTTCAACTGCGCCCCGCCGGACTTCCGGATGGTGCAGCAACTGGTAAGTGAACAGCGGGCACAATCCGCCGCGGAAGCCCGCAATATCAGCACCACGGAGGATCAGGGTGACCGCCCGACAACGGACGCGCCCTGACTGACCAGACCGCCCGCGACGGCAGGAGTGTCTCAATGTCCAGCAAGCCGTTCTACTCGATGGACGAGGTGTGCGAGAAGCTCGGCAAAACCCCCGAGCAAGTCAAGGAGCTCGTCCGCGACGGAGCCCTCCGCGAGTTTCGCGACGCCGGCAAGATTTTCTTCAAGTCTGAAGATGTCGAGAAAATCACCACCGGTGGCCCGGCCCCGACAACCGAGGCGCCCGGCGACACCGGAGAGATCGTGCTCGAATCCGTCGAGCCGGAAAACCCCAGCGACAACCTTTCGCTCGGCGAGTCCGGCGAAGGCACCAGCATCATCGGCCTGGAACCACTGGCCGACGAACAAGCCACCGACGCGAGCAGTGACGAGAAACAAGCCGACACGGTCATAACCGCCAGCGGCATCGGCGTGTTCGACGACGACGAGCTCGAAATCGACGCCGACCCAATGGCCAAAACCCAGATCACCGAGGGCGCCACCGACGACCAGGTTTCACTGGAAGGCGCTGGCAGCGGATCCGGCCTGCTCGACCTGGCACGCGAGGCCGACGATACCGCGCTCGGCGCCGACCTGCTCGACGAAATCTACCCCGGCGAGGAAGAAGGCGGCGCCGCCGAAGCAGCCGCACCGGCCGCCGAAGAACCCCAGGCCGAAGAACCTGAGCCTGAAGCGGAAGAACCCGCCCAAGAGCCCGAGCCCGCCCTGGAAGAAGCCCGGGCGGCTGAGGCCGCCGCAATGCCCCTCGTGATGACCCGGGCCGCCGACCCACTCGAAGGCCTCTTGTCCGGGTTGCTCGTCGGCGGGCTGCTCGTGATGGGCCTGGCAACTACTGTCGTAGGCGGCGTGCTCCAGGGCTACCTGCCGGACTTCGCCCGCTTCCTCGGCGACGGATCAACGTTCTACTTCTTCCTGGGTGGGTCCGTCCTGTTGGCCATCATCACACTCCTGATCGGATGGTTCATCAGCAAAGCTCTCGGGCCGCGGGCTCGCTAGCGCACTTTCTCATAAGTCCCGCATCAGAAGTGGGGCGGGCGTCTCGCCCGCCAAGCCTCGCGTGCGAACCTTGAACGGCGGGCGAGACGCCCGCCCCACGCTGGATAGAATGCGAACATCGTGAGAGACCACGCCAAGCTGCTAAAAAGCTCTCACCCGGCGCAGCACCTGGATACGACGAAAGGGAAGCTATGATCCGAGCCGGTTTTACGGGAGGCTTGCTGCTGCTGGTCGCGCTCACCGGCTGCACCAGCGCCAGCGAAAAACGCGACCTCGAATTCCAACTCCACAAGGCCCGCACCGAACTCGCGCAGGCCGAGCAACACCTCGCGTCCGAGCACGCCCAATCGCTCGAACTCCGCCGCCGCATCGAGTCCGAGCAGGACAAGTGGAACCTCAACCGCATGGAACTCGCCCGGCTCCGAAACCAGGTGAGCGACCTGAACTCAGCCAACGGCGACCTGCGCAAACTGATCGAACAACTCCGCGGCCGGCAGCTCACGCGGCCTGAAGTCCCCGCCTCACCCCTCCCGCCCGAGATTGACCAACTCCTCCAGGGATTCTCGCAGCGCCTCGGGGATCGCGTCTGGTACGACCGCGGGCGCGGCGCGCTGAGCTTCGCAAACGATCGGCTTTTCGCCCCAGGCCAGGACGTGGTCCAGGCCAACGCGGTCGAGTCGCTCAAGGAACTCGCGTCCATCCTGTCCAGCGCTCCGCTGACGGGCTACGAGGTGATCATCGTCGGCCACACCGACAACACCACCATCGTCAAAGAAGAAACCCGCGCGCGACACCCGTCGAACTGGCACCTGTCCGTGCACCGCGCGATCGCCGTCAAGGACGTACTGGTAGATGGCGGGCTGTCGGCCAACAAGGTCGGAGTAATGGGCTACGCCCAGTATCGACCCGTCAGCGACGACCGCGCCGCCAACCGCCGCGTCGAGATCTTCATCGTCCGCAAAGGCGGAATCCAGACGCTGGACCCGGTCGTTCCAGGATTGAAAACGCACTAGCGCGTCTTCAGAAACGGTACGATTTGCCACTATTCCGAAAGCAGCGTTCAGACACGGGTTTGCAAAACCTTGGGGAGCCGGTTTTCCTCTTTGTGGCACCGGTTTGTAACCGGTGTGCCGTGTCGGCGACGAACCCCAATGCCACGACCATGATGTAACCTCACAGCCTCTTAGCATTACGAGCCCGCCCATGATCAACACCTTCGAAGGTCACACGCCCGAGATCGGCACCGGCACCTACGTTCATCCTTCCGCTGACGTCTTCGGCAACATCAAGATCGGCGAGAATTGCTGGATCGGCCCCGGCGCCCGCATTCGCGGCGACTATGGCCGGATCGTCATCGGCTCCGGCACCGCGGTCGAGGACAACGTCGTCATCCACGCCCGCCCCGACGAGCAGACCACCATCGGCGACTGGGTCACGCTCGGCCACGCCTGCATCATCCACAACGCGACCATTCGCGATTGGGCCGTTATCGGCATGGGCGCGATCGTCTCCGACTGGGCCAACGTGGGCGTCTGGGCCGTCGTCGGCGAGGGCGCCGTCGTGCGTCAGAAAGGCCAGATCGGCGATCGGCAGATCGCCGTCGGCGTGCCCGCCAAAATCCTCGACAAAACCGTCCAGGAGCAGTACCAAGCGGAGTGGAAGCACTGGAAAGAGGTCTACGCCGATCTCGCCAAGCGATACCAAACCGGATTAACCTGAGCGCATGAACCCGCCCGGCCGCGTTCGCATCGCGCTCGTCGTTGCCATCCTCGCTGTGGCGATCGGCCTGCGCATCACAACGCTCGTGCAGATCCGCACGCTGGGCTTCGTCAACCAACCCACGTCCGACGCACGCATCTACGACCAGCGCGCCCGCGAAATCGCCGGCGGCGACTGGCTCGGCCCCGCCAACTTCGTCCACGCCCCGCTCTACGCCTACTTCGTCGGCCTGGTCTACCTAGTCAACGACGGTCCCTGGCTGCTGCGCGTGTTGCAGGTGCTCGGCGGAACGCTGGCCTGCCTATTGCTTTACCTCGCCACGCGCCGCTGGTTTGACCAGCGCGTCGCGCTGCTGGCCGCGCTCGGGCTGGCGATCTACCCGCCGGCGATCTTCTTCGACGTTTTGCTCCAGAAAACCAGCCTCGCAGTGCTGCTCTGCACACTGCTGTTGTGGCTGTACGCCATCAGTTCAGCCCGTCCGAGCTGGTGGCGCTGGCTGCTGGCGGGTATAGCTCTGGGCCTGCTGATCCTCACCCGGCAAAACGCCCTTATCCTCGTGCCGCTGCTGCTTATCGGAGCATTTTTCGCCGGCGAAAAACCCACCGCAACCAAACGCCGAGCTGCGTGGTGTGCTGTCACGCTCGTCGGCGTAGCGCTGACGCTGCTGCTCTGGGCGGCGCGCAATCGCGCCGTCATCGGCTCATGCGTCCTGACGACGCCCAACCTCGGCCAGAACTTCGCCATGGGTAACCACCCCGACGCGACCGGCACCTACCTGCCGTTCCAGCGCGGCCGGGCCACCGCCGAGCACGAACAACAGGCCTGGACCCGGGCGGCCGAAACCGCCGCCGGCCACGAACTCTCCCCCCGAGAGGTCTCCGATTACTACCTGCGCAGCGCCGTCGACTGGATCCGGGCCAATCCTGGCGCCTGGCTCCGCCTCACCGGAAAAAAACTGCTCATGACGTGGGGCGCGTACGAACCCTTCGACACCGAGGACTATTACCTGTACCAACGCTACGTGCCACTGCTACGCTGGCTGGACACGATCTTTCATTTCGGCGTGCTCGCGCCGCTGGCACTGGCCGGCGTCGTACTCACCTGGCCCGACCGGCGCCGGCTATGGTTCCTCTCCACCTGGCTGGCGCTGAACACACTGGCAGTGGCTGCTTTCGTCGTATTTGCACGCTATCGCATGCCGCTTGTGCCGGTGCTGATGATGCTGGCCGCCGCCGGCCTGCTGCGCGGCGCAGAATCGATCCGCACGCACCGCTGGCCCCACCTGTCAGTTGCCATACTGGTGCTGGCCATCGCAGCCCTGGCCGCAAATCTACCCACCTACCAACGGCGCGTGCCGACAACCACATCATTCGTCAACCACGCCGTCGCTCTGGCCGATCAACATCAATACGACCGGGCGCTGGGCGAACTGGAGCAGGCCCTGAAGCTGTCGCCCGACGACGTCGACGCACATTTCACCCGCGGCACGGTTCTGCTGGATCTCGGCCGGCCCGCGGACGCCGGGCGCGAGTTTGCCCGCGTCGCCAAACAGGACCCTAGCTACGCCGCCGTCCACCGCGGGATGGGTGACGCGTCTCTGGCACTGGGCCAGCCCGACGGTGCAATCGAGTACTACGAGCGCGCCCGCCAGCTTGATCCGCAAGATCCCGTCACACTGCGCAGCCTGGCCGCCGCCTACGCCCAGGCCGACCAGGGGCCCGCAGCACTGGAGCTGCTGCACCAAACGCTGAAGTTAGCCCCCACCGACGCGGAAACATACCTCAATCTCGGCAATACACACTTGTCCATGGGACACCCCGCAGAGGCCGTCGCGGCCTACGAACACGCCCTCGAGCTGCGACCGGCCTGCGCGGAAGCGCTGCACAATCTCGGCGTGGTGCTGGCCCAACGCGGCGATCTGGAAGCCGCCCGGGAACGCTTCGAGGCAGCGCTGCAAGCCGATCCCACGCTGCGCCAGGCGCAGGTCAACCTGGTTCAAACACTGACAGTTCTCGGACGCACCGCTGAAGCCCGGCACCGGCTCGACGAGTTCCTGAAAGCTGATCCGCAGCGACCCGACCTGCTTCAATTGCGTGCAGCACTGCCAAAACCCGAAGACAAATGATCAGCGACACCCCGCAATGCCCCGCAGTTGCCGCCCAAACCACATCGGCATAACATCAGGCGCGTGTTTCGGATCGCTAGGCAACGAGCGTTGATAACCAAGCGCGGAGTTACCATGAACATCACGATCACCTACTGCCAAGAATGAAACTACGAGCCCCGGGCCGCCAGTCTGGCGGCCGAAATCCGCAGCACCTTCCAGGTTGAACCAAAACTCATCGGCAGCGGCGGCGGAATCTTCGACGTCAAGGTCGATGGCAAGCTGATCTTCAGCAAGCATCAGGCCGGCCGCTTTCCGGAAGCACAGGAGGTGCTCGACGCGCTCGCGACCGTCGCGGGTTGAGCCCCCAAACGCCACCGGCGCAGCTCGGCTGAAATCATCAGACGGGGACGCATACGCGTTGCGCGGTGCGCTCAGGCAATCGGCGCTTCAACACCCAGCCCCAACCCGCTCTCGCCCACCTTGTAAGCGGTGCCCAGCGCAAACAGGATGAAGAGAATGTCCAGCGGGCCAACCATCTTCTCCCAGAATCCGGGCAAATCCTCACGATCGGCAAGTTCTCGCTCGATCGTGCGAATCGCGTCCTGCGGCAACAATCGCCGACCCTCGGCCAGCATCAACTGTGCATCGAGGTGATTGAACTGCCGATCGATATCCGCCGTCGGAAGCTGCGCCGCCGATGCGATAGCGCCTTCCAGCAACTCACGCCGGGCATTGGCAGAAACGCGGTCGGGATCATGCCCGGCCTCGCGCAGGCCTCCACGCATCTGCTGAATCGCGACGAGCGCGCGTTTGACATCAAGCTGCCGACCGGTCTCGATCGTGTAGAACGCCACCACCTTCAGCAGCATGATCAGCGCCAGCGTCACGATGGCCGCCACACCGCCCTTAAGGAGGCCTGTCGAACGGGCCCCGAGCGCCATCCCCACGCCGCACAAAAGCCCGACGCCCCAGGCAACATAGCCCGTCTCTGCCATTGTGTTCAGCGCCAGCAGATACCAGCCCGCCGCGCCAATCGTGCCAAGCACGACGCACACCATGACACCGCTCGCGAAGCTGCCCGCTGCCCGGGCAGCTCTGAACGCCACCGCCTTGGGCGACGGCAATCGGCGACGCGTCCGCTCGACGCGTGTGCCGCTCTCCAGGTGATGGCCGCACGCCGTGCAGAGCACATCGCCCGCCACAATCATCTCGCCACATTCCGGGCACGGATTTACCGCGACCGCGCCGCTCCCCTGCCGACCGGCTCCGGACAGCCCGCCACCCTGCTGCTCCATCGCTTCGCCAACCAGGTCGACACCGGTCGTATCCGCCGACTCATCCAACGATTCCTCCGGCAACACAGCCGGCGGATCTGAGGCATCCTCTTCTACCGGTGCCAACGGAATGGGCGGCAATGGTGATGTGGGAGCGTCGAATTCGCCCGCCTCCAGCTCGATCGGGCTCTCTGGCGGCGTTTCTGATAGCGGAACGACCAGCTTATGGCCGCACTTGGGACAAAACACCTGCTGCCCCGCCGCCCGCATCGGCACCCGTATGGTCGCCCCGCACGTGCAAGTCAGCTTGATCTTTCCTGCCGTCGTTTCGCTCATGACATCATCCGGATGGAGCGGATGCTGACCTTCACGCACCTGCCCCCGCCACCATTAATACGCCGGTGCCGCTGATACGGTCGGCCTTCAAATCCTGCAAAACGCGATTCGCCTCACGCAACGGATAACGCGTGATCTCCGGACGGATCGGAATCTCGGCCGCCTCACGCAACAGGTTGCAAGCATCCGCCCGCGTATTCGCCGTCACCGAACAGATATTCTTCTCGTAAAACAGATGCCGCTCATAGTCCAACGCCGGCACCGCCGACATGTAGATCCCTGCCAGCGCCAACGTCCCGCCGGGCTCGAGTTGCTCCAGCGCCGGCGGCACCAGGTGCCCGGCCGGCGCAAAGATGATCGCACTGTGCGCCGGTACCGGCATCTGCGCCGCGTTGGAGCCAACCCACTGCGACCCCAGAGTGCGCGCCAACTCCCGGTGCTCCGCTGTTCGGCTCACCACGTAAACTTCGCACCCACGCTGCCGCGCTATCTGCAACACCACGTGCGCCGACGACCCGAACCCATACAGCGCCAGCCGTTGTCCCGGCCGAACCGCACTGCGCTCCAACGCTCGATAGCCGATGATACCGGCACATAGCAGCGGCGTTGCAGACGCATCGTCAAAAACCTCCGGTAGCTCGTAGGCGAAATCTTCCGCCACCACGGCCAGTTCAGCGTAGCCGCCGTTTCGGTGATAGCCGGTAAAACCCGCCGACGGGCACAGATTCTCGCGACCGGATCTGCAAAACTCGCATTGCCCACACGTGTACCGCAGCCATGCCACACCAACCCGCTGCCCGGGCCGCACGCGCCGACACTCCGCCCCCACCTGGTCCACCACCCCGACGATCTGATGCCCAGGAACGATTGGCAGCGTATGTTGCGGCAACTCCCCCTCGATAACGTGCAGATCAGTTCGGCAAATCGCACAGCACTGCACGCGCAACCGAGCTTCCCGCGGCCCCGGAACCGGGTCGGGCAACTCCGCCCACTCCAGCGGCGCATCCTCGATCGGCGCAATCTCCCGCAGCAGCATCGCCCGCATTGCAGCTTGCTCCTCGATATCTCCGGGGGCTGCCCACCGATTGCCCCTCGGCCAGCGCATAGCATAACATGCCTACCGGCAGTTAACAGCGGCCCGGCACCACTCACGACCCGGTCCACGCCGCCATCCTGCCGGCGCAAACGAACCCGCACGGAGAACCCAAATGATCTCTGTCGCCCTGACCATCGGCGGATCGGACTGTTCCGGCGGTGCCGGTATCCAGGCGGACCTCAAGACATTTCACCGGCACGAAGTCTTCGGCACCAGTGTTATTACGCTGATCACCGCCCAGAACACACAGGAGGTAGCAGCCATTGAGGTCCTCCAGCCACGTCTGGTCCGCGCCCAGCTTGAGTCCGTCCTCGCCGACATCCCCCCGGTCGCAGCTAAGACCGGAGCCCTCGGCAGCGCCCTCATGATCGAGGTGGTCGCCGAACGCGCCACGCGCTTCGGCTTTCCGCTGATCGTCGACCCCGTCATGGTCAGCCGGCACGGCCAGCCGCTGATGGACAAGGAAGCCGCCGGCACGTTGCGAAAAGCACTACTGCCCCACGCCTTCATGGTCACCCCAAACCTCGCCGAGGCCGCCATACTCGCCGAAATGGAAATCACCGACATACACGACATGGAAAAGGCGGCGTCGCTCATCACGCTCCGCGGCGTACCGCACGTACTGGTCAAGGGCGGCCGGCTCGAAGGTCAGGCCGTCGACGTCCTATGCTCCGACGGCGATCTGCACCGCTTCGCCAGCGAACGCGTGGATACTGTGCACACGCACGGCTCCGGCTGCGTGCTCTCCGCAGCCATCACCGCACGCATCGCCCGCGGCGAAACCGTTACGTCCGCCGTCCAGGGCGCCAAAGCTTTTGTCACCCACGCCATCGGGACGGCCCCCCAACTCGGCGCCGGCCACGGCCCGCTCAACATGCACGCCGACGTCCCACCACCAGCCGAAGACTGACCCGCCCCACCCGACACATCCTCACGTTGTTACGTTGTCACGCGTTCGCAACACCGCCCGCACCGGGCTCGCGTCAAACCCCTCCAGCCGCAATGGCAACGCGATGAGCTCATACCGCCCCGCCGGTACCTCGCGCAGCGTCAACCCCTCGACGATCGCGATGCCGTGCGCAATCAGCCGCCTATGAACCGGCAGTTCCCCATCCGCGAACCGATCCACGCTCGGCGTGTCGACCCCCACCAGCCGCACACCACACTCGTGCAGATAATCCGCCAACTCCACGCTCAGACCGGCAAAGTCCGCAGCGAACGTCCCGGCCGGGCAAAACGTATCGGTGGCAATCAACACGCGCGGAGCCGTCGGTCGCTGCGGCAACAACTCCGGAGTCACCGCCCCTTCAGGCAACACATTCACCCGCATCACCTCGCATGGACCGATATAGCTCTCCAGCGGCACAGAATCGATCGACGCGCCATCAACAACGCAATGGCACGGGGCGTCCACATGTGCACCCACGTGCACCGTCGTCCGCAATGTCGACGAAGTCGTTACCGCACCCGCCAAAATGTCGCTTTGTATCTCCCGCGAAAGGGGCTCATCTCCCGGCCAAATCGGAAGCGCGCTGTTGAGCGCTGGCGAAATATCGATCAGCATGTCAGGCTCCTGTACGTCGCCCGGCAGCACCACGCCGGCGGGTCCGCAAGCATGATAAACGACCGTCCGGGTGACCAGGTGTTGACGCTGCCGCTGTCGCGCTATCATCGGTGCATGAGGTTCAATATGAAAGCTGCCACAATCGTCCCGTCCTTCCTCACGCTCGCTCTTTTCGCCTCCCTGACCGGGTGTGATCGCGGATCGCCGACACAGGACGCCGCCAAAACCTCCTCCCAGCGACCCCACGTCCAATCAACCGCCATGCCCGAGCACGACGAGTCCGCCTGGTTCCACAACCTCCGCCAGCTCACCAGCGTCGACATGGGGCTCGACCGCGCCGGCGAAGCCTATTTCGACCCCGACATCAAACGAATCTGCTTTCAGGCCTACCCCACCGGCACCGACGATTACCAGATCTACGTCATGAATCTGGACGGCACCGGGTTGCAGATGGTCAGCACCGGCATCGGCGGCACAACCTGCTCCTATTTCCACCCCAGGGATCAGAAAATGATCTTCGCCGCCAACCACGACGACCTCCGCCCACCAGAAGAATTCGAAACCTACCGCAAAATCGGCGCCGGCAGCCATCCCGGTGGACATCCCGGCGGTCACCCAGGCAGTGAAGCCGACGCCCCCCCAGACCGCGAAACTGACGCCGGCCAAGGTGAGCACCTCCGTGGTCACCCGGGCGGCCATCCGGGCGCCAAACCCGACGGCGCACCTTCCACGCCACCCGCTGGCGCGCCCGTTCGCCATGGCGGCGGTCGAGGCTATGCCTGGAAATACTACCCCGGCATGGAAATCTACGAATACACCTTCGCCGACCAGCAGCTCAAACGCCTGACACACTCCGACGGCTACGACGCCGAATGCGCCTACTCACCCGACGGCAAACTCATCGTCTTCAGCTCATTCCGCGACGACGACCAGGAAATCTACATCTCCAACGCCGACGGCTCCGACCCAAGACGCATCACCAACGCCCCCGGTCGCGACGGCGGGCCCTTCTTCAGCCCCCAGGGCGATCGCATCGTCTACCGCTCCGATCACACCGGCTCCGGCAACCTCCAGGTCTTCATCAACAACCTCACCGGCACCGACGAAAAAGCCATCACCGACAACAAGTCCTTCCACTGGTGCCCCTACTGGCATCCCTCCGGCAAGTGGATCATCTACACACACGCCGACTTCCGCCGCCGACCCAATTTCGACCTCTACCTCATCCGCGACGACGGCTCCGAACAGCACCGCGTAACGTCCGATCGCGGCTTCGACGGCCTGCCCGTCTTCTCGCCCAACGGACGCTACCTGATGTGGACCTCCCGACGCAACGGAATCGACTCCCCACAGATCTTCATCGCCGATTTCGTCGGCCTAACCCCCGACGGCATACTCCTCGCCAAAGACACCAACAACGAATGACCCCGGCTACGAACCAGTGAAATAGATCTGAAACACGGCAAAATCAACCGCGTCCACATCCAGGTCGCCATCCGTGTCAAACCTCGTACAGAAGTGCACCGGCGCAAATTCCTCGCCCGGACCGAGCCAGCAATAGGCAAAATACAGAAAGTCCGTCCCGTCCACGTCCCCGTCGCCGTCATAATCGAAGTCGAAATCGATACACAACGACGAGAAATCCTCCGCCCGCGTACCGTGAGCCAACGCATCGGTCGCAAAATACTCGTGGTGCCCGATCCCGAATCTCCCCAGCGCATGCCTGTCGTCCACCACCTCGGCCACCAACTCGTCATCCACGTAATAACTGATCAACACCTCGTTGCACTCGATGCGAAACTTACGCCACGCGGTCGTCGGCGCATACAGCGGCGTTACCTCAAGAAAATCTGTGAACGTGCCGTCGACAACTACACCGGCACGCGTCCGACCCGTATCCGTATCATACGTCAGCGCATAACAGTTGCCGCCGCCGATCGTGCTCGCCTCGAAGTTCCCATTGCCGTCATCGCGGGCAAAGATGCCCACCCGTTCAAACCCATCGGCCACCACGTCCGGACGATGCTCGCAGTAAATCCACGCTTCGACGGTGCAATTCCGGTCGCCGCGCTGACCGACCGAAACGGTCTCGTGCCCGCCGGCCGGGTTGATCACCTCCAGCACCTGCCCATCGCCGCCCGGCGCGCTCGGTGAGAACGAGACCACCGGGTTAAAGCTGAACTTGTCGTCCCACGTCAGCGACCGCACGCCACCCGCAAACGAATCATCCAGCGGCCCACCCGTCGTCGCATCTCGCTGCACCAGCATCAGCGCGTTGGGAACCGCTCGCGGCGTGCCCGTGCACGGCGTCGAAGCGTTGTCCGAAGGACAATTCGCCACCTCACCGTCAATCACCAGCGTGGTCGACCCGCCACCATCCAGGTTGATGGCGTTCTCCGCCCCCAGGTAATTGATCACAAAATCCGCCACCTCCGCCAGGCTCGCGCCCACCGCATACTCCGACTGGCGCCCGTCAAATGTCACGAACCAGTGCTGCGTGCCGCTCCACGCAATCACCGTCCGCGGATGTCGCTCCGGCCAATTGTCCTGATAAACCTCGCCGTCGCGCACCACCCAGTGCGTGCCCGTGGCCATCGTTCGGGCATTGGCCAGTTCCGCCGGAGTCATCGCCAGCTTCACGCAGATCGACTGGCCGACCACCACGTGTTCCAGCAAGTCGCCCGCGGCCCCAGAGCACGCCGACAGCACGAAACCACCAGCCGGAATATCGTTGTCCAGCGAACTAGCTCCGCTGTGCACCGCGGTGATCTCGCCTTGCACCCATTTGTTCGGCCGCAATGGGTAGTTCACGTTCTCGACCACCACTTCGACGCCCGTCGCCGTCGACCCGGTGGACGAACCCCAATCGGGTGTAAACAACGCCAGCGTCCCCGAGCCACAGGGATAATCAAGCAAGCCGACGACCATCTCGACCCCGTCCTCGAAGCGCGCCGTGCCGGTCATCGCCGCTATGCTCGACGCTGCACTGCCACGCCCATTGCCTTGCAGCACGTACGTCTGTTCGACCCCCGCGTTGTACAAGTGGGCCTGGATAACATTGCCATCGCTGCCCGCAAACCCTAGAAAGTCGATCCCCGTGCTGAAAAACGCAGCATTGATCGCCGCGATCACTTCCTGCCCGCCCGCGTAGTAGGTCACGATCTCGTCTACCGGCTGCTTGGCCGTATAGTTCCGCACACCCTGCGCAAACCCCATCTGAATCGTGTACCGCGGATCGGCCAAATCGAAGGCCACCACGTGATTAACCTGTGGCGTCGGCAGCTCCCACTTATAGTGCAGCACCCCCGGCGCAATCTCGGTCGGCTCGGGCGGCTCCACCGGCCCGCCGCCATCGTCACCCCACCTCACCGCATCCGCGATCGCCGCACTGCCGCCGCTGCTACCTTCGGCATCCAGCGTGATCGAATACGACCCCGCATTGAACGTGTACGTCCCCAGCGATTCCCACGTATACCCACCCAGCGTCTGATCGACGTACACGGTATGCACGCCATCAGCCGCGCTAACATCATACTTCGTGCTCGTGGTGCGATTCGACCCGGGCAGATACCACACGAACACCTCGTAGTCACCCGACTCCGTCAAGTCAGCCGTCCAGGTCGCGGCCTTCCCCGCGCCCGGCGACGTCCATCGGTAGCTCCCGCCGTTGTACCCGCTGGACGCGCCGGTGCTCCAACTGCCCGTCTCCGTGTACCCCGGCGCACCATCATCGTTGTCAACGATGACACCGACCTGCCCCAACGCCACCCCCGCCACCTGCAGCACCGCCACACAGACCCCGCCCCGAATCCATCGCGTGATCGACATTAGGATCCGACCTCCTGCGCCCCCGCGGCTACCACCGGTCCACCTCCCCGAATCAGCTTCATTATATAACCATTTTCACCCCCACGAAACTGGAAACTACCCGGATTCCGTCCCCAACCGAGCAATTCCCGGACTTGGCTCAGTCCTGCCCCCGCCCGGCCCACTCCAGTAACGCATCCAACAGCGGCCGCCGCTTCTCACGCTCCATTTCGTATCCCAAACGCCCCATCTCTTCTAGGGCCGACTCCACCGTCCACCCCTGCCCAGCGATCCGATACGCCGCACACAAGATCCCCGTCCGGTGAAACCCCTGCTCACAATGCACCAACACCGGCCTCCGCCCCGGATCACGCACCAGCGTCAGGAACCGCTCAAACACCTCCGCCGGCGGCGTGGCTGCGTCCGAAAACGGCATATGCTCCAGGTGCACCCCCGACTGCTCACACCACGCCCGTTCCTTGCGAAACCAACGCCCTCGCAACGGGTGGCGCGTCCCGCCGCGTGCACACACCACCGTTTCCAACCCGTGTTTCGCCCGGATCTGCTCCAGGTCGCGCACCCGCGGCTGGCCACAGCGCAGCAGCACCCCCGGCTCAACCACCTGGAAGTGGTGTAACCCGTCGTAGCGGGCCCCCACCAGCCCCGCCAGCCACAGCCGCCATTGGTGCGGACTGCGCCAGCCACTCTTGACCGCCACGCCCGCCTGCCCCATCAGCCCGGGCCCATCCGCGTGCCCAGCCGCTCGCCCAGCACGATCCGCTTCAGCGTGTGCGGCTTGAACAGGTTGAACACGACAACGGGCAGACCGTAGCGCTCGCACATCTCTGCCGCCCCGATGTCCATCACCCGCAGCCGATTGTTGATGACCTGCTCGTACGTGACGTCGGTGAACAGCTTCGCATCCGGGTTGGCGACCGGGTCGGAGTCGTACACGCCGTCCACCTTGGTCCCTTTCAGCAACACATCCACCCCGAGCTCGATCCCGCGAATCGACGCCCCCGAATCGGTCGTCACGTGCGGGTTGCCGGTGCCGCCCGCGAGGATCACGACGTGCCCGTCACGCAGGTGCCGCAGGCAGACGCGTCGATCATACGGCTCGCAGGCCCGCGCGATCGTCAGGGCGCTTTGCACTTCGGCCGGCTGGTTTTGCTGTTCGAGCACCTCGCGCAGCGCCAGCGCGTTGAGCACCGTCGCCAGCATGCCCATGTAGTCCGCGGTCGACGCCGAGATCCCCAGTTGCTCCGCGAACTTCGCCCCGCGCAGGAAGTTCCCTCCGCCGACCACGATCGCCACCTCGACGCCCATGCCGGCCACCTCAGCCACCTCGCGGGCCACCCGCTCCAGCGGCTCGCGATGCACGCCAAACTCTCTCGGCGGACACAGGCTCTCACCACTGATCTTCAGAATAACCCGGCGAAACGTCGGCTCTGGCTGGCTCATAGCTCCACTCGCTGCTGGTCCCAGGTACGTCGGCGATAATATCCCCCTCCATCGCCCTTGGCCAGAAGCCGCCCACCCGCCGCACTAACTGTTGCTTCTTATGTGGTTTGCATACCAATGGAGGGGGGGCGGGCGTCTCACCAGCCGATTCTGTCCGACAATCGCAGCATGGCGGGCGGGACGCCCGCTCCACTTGTAATGCGGAACCTATACGAGTGGACACTATCACCGCCGGTGCCACCCTCCCACCTGTGGTACTGCACCCGGTTTTCGGGTAATACGTTGCGCGTGGCTCGGCGTAAACGCAAAACCCGCGAACCGCGTGTCACCTACCGTGACGCCGGGGTCGATCTTGACGCCGCCGACGCGTCCGTTAAAGAGCTCGCCCCACTTGTGCGCCGCACCTACGGCCCGCGCGTCATGCCCAGCCACGGCGCCTTCGCCGGCCTCTTCCGCCTCGACTACGACGAAAAGCTCTTCGCCCACAACTACAGCGACCCGGTCCTGGTCTCCTGCACCGACGGCGTCGGCAGCAAGCTGCTCGTGGCCATCCAGGCCCGCCGCTACACCACCGTCGGCATCGACCTCGTCGCGATGAACGTCAACGACCTGCTCTGCTGCGGTGCCGAGCCGCTCTTCTTCCTCGACTACGTCGCTATCAACAAGCTGAGGCCGCCGATCGTCACGCAGATCGTCGCCGGCATCGCCGCCGGCTGCGAACAGGCCGGCTGTGCCCTGCTCGGCGGAGAGACGGCCGAGATGCCCGATCTGTATCGACGCGGACACTTCGACCTGGCCGGCTTCGCCGTCGGCGTCGTCGAACGACAACGCATGATCACCCCCGGCACCGTCCGCCCCGGCGACCAGCTCATCGGACTACTCTCCAGCGGCCTCCACTCCAACGGCTACGCCCTGGCCCGCACGCTCCTCCTCAAAGATGCCGGCCTGCGACTCGACGAACACGTCCGCACCCTCGGCGAACCGCTCGTCGACACGCTCCTCCGCCCCACGCGAATCTACGTCCGCCCCGTGCTGAACATCCTCAGCCAGTATCGCCGAAATATCATGGTCACCGGCCTGGCCCACATCACCGGCGGCGGACTCCCCGGAAACGTCGCCCGCTTCCTCCCCGACGACTGCGACGCCGTCATTCGCCGCGGAGCCTGGCCACAGCACCCCATCTTCGGCCTGCTCGAACGGCACGGCGTCGAGGAAGAGGAACTCTACAACGTCTTCAACATGGGCATCGGCTTCGTCCTCGCCGTCCGCCCAAAATCAGCCAACATCATCGTCCGCCGACTCAAACGCCTCGGCGAGCAGGCGTTCATCATCGGCAAGGTCCGCCGCGGCCGCGGCACCGTGGAGATTTCCTAACCCATGCCGACCCGCACTCATACCAAACTCCTTCTCGGCGTCGTGGCGGCCCTCGCGACGCTCCCCCAAACCGCCTGCACCAGCCGAAAGTCTGAGCCCGAGCCCATCCAATTCGAACGCCAGGAATGGCAATTCGGCCCCTCCGCCGGCTCAAAGCTCATCACCGAGCACTACGTCATCAGCACGACCATCAAGGACGAGGTGCTGCTCGATGCCATCCCCGACTTCATGGAAAGCGCCTACGCCCGCTACGTGAAGCTGCTGCCACCGCTGCAAACGCCCGATAAACGCATGCGCGTCTACCTCTTCGCCGAACGAATCGAGTGGGAGGCTTTCACGCGCAAACTCACCGGCTCTCGCTCGCAACTCTACCTACAGGTGCGCAACGGCGGCTATTCCGAGCGCGGCGTAGCCGTCATCGAATACGTCGCCCACCAGGTGACCTTCCCACTGCTAGCCCACGAGGGCTTCCACCAGTACCTCTTTCACCACGTCAGCCACGACGTGCCCGCCTGGCTCAACGAGGGCTTCGCCGTCCTCTGCGAGGGCCAGCGATGGGGCGCGGCTAAGGTGCAGTCGTTCGACCCCTGGTTCAACCCGCGCCGCCGCAATGCCGTCGAGCATGCCGTCGCCACCAACCGTCTGCACTCACTGCGCAAGCTGCTCGAAACCCACCCCGGCCAAGTAATCCAGGAAACCAGCCGAGCCGTCTCGACCTACTACGCCCAGGTCTGGGCCCTGGTGCTCTTCCTGCGTGAGGGGGAGGATGGCAAATATGACGCGGATTTCCAGCGCCTGCTCGACAAGCTGCACGAGGTCGACCTCGAACAGTACGCCCGCGCCGCCCACATCTGGTCGGAGCGCGGCACCTTCAACTTTGGCGAGGCGCTGTTCCGCACTTTCATCAGCGAAGATCTGGACACCGTCGAACAGGAATACTTCGAATTCCTGCGCCAGCGGTTCTAATAAGCGTTAGTACGCACGAGAGGAGCTGACCGAATGTCAGAGAAGCCCGAAGTTATCCAGTTCGACGACTTTCTCAAGCTCGACCTGCGCATCGCCACCGTCAAGCAGGCGGAGGTACACCCCCAGGCCGACAAGCTGCTCGTCCTGCAAGTCGATCTCGGCACAGAGCAGCGCCAGGTCGTCGCCGGCATCCGCGGCCACTACGAACCCGAAGCCCTCGTCGGCAAGCAGATCGTCGTGGTCGCCAACCTGGCCCCACGTACCATGCGCGGCCTCGAAAGCCAGGGTATGCTCATGGCCGCCTCGACCCCCAATCACGAGCAGGTCATACTGCTCACCACCGACCGCGAAGTCCCCCCGGGATCAACCGTCTCCTGAATCGGCTTGACGCTGCACGCCCGGGAAGTGATGTTGTACGCCAGCGGCACGAGTGCGCAATGAGTCACTCAGCCCGCCGGGCCCGGAGCCTCGCCCAGCGAAAAGGAGCGGCACGATGTCAACTGACGGCAGCGCAGCCACATCTCTGCTGATCACGGACATCGGCACCCTCGTCGTGGTGCCGCCCGGCCCACTCGCCGGCGCACAGATGCGCGACCTGCGCATCCTCAACGACGCCGCCATCCTCATCCGCGACGGGCGCATCGCTTGGTTCGGACCCGCACGCGAAGCTCCCCTCGACGAAGGTCACGCCACCCTCCCCGCCGAGGGCGGCTGTGTTATCCCCGGGCTGATCGACCCCCACACGCACATCCCCTTCGTCGGCGACCGCAGCGGTGAATTCGTCCGCCGACTCGCCGGTGAATCGTACCTTTCAATCATGGAGTCCGGCGGCGGTATCCGCAGCACCTCGCGAGCCGTCCGCGCCGCAACCATCGACGAACTCGTCTCCGAAAATCTGCCCCGCCTACAACGCATGCTCGCCGCTGGCGTGACCCGCGTCGAATGCAAGAGCGGCTACGGGCTCGAACCCGAGAGCGAACTCCGCCAACTCTCCGCCATCCGCGAACTGGATCAGCAACAGCCCATCACGCTCGAAGCCACCTATCTCGGCGCTCACGCCCTGCCGCCCGAGTACGAAGGCCGCTCCGACGAGTTCATCGACACCATCGCCAGCGAAAAACTGCTCGGCGAAATAGCTGAACGCGGCCTGGCACGTTTCTGCGACGTCTTCTGCGACCGCGGCGCGTTCACCGTCGAACAGGCCCGGCGCGTTCTGGAGCGTGCCGCGGCCGCCGGCCTGCGCCCGCGAATCCACGCCGACGAACTGGCCCAGATCGGCGCCACCCAACTTGCCGGCCAAGTCAGCGCCGTCAGTGCCGATCATCTCGAGTGCATCGACGACGCCGGCATCGACGCCCTGAAGCAGGCCGGCACCATCGCCACCGTCCTGCCGGGCACCTCGTTTTTCCTCGGCATCCCCCACTGCAACGCACGCGGGCTCATCGACGCCGGCCTGGCGGTTGCGCTAGCGACCGACTTCAACCCCGGCTCCTGCATGATCGAATCACTGCCGTGGGTCATGAACATCGCCTGCTGCCAACTGCGTATGCTGCCTGACGAAGTGCTCGCCGCCTGCACCGCCAACGCCGCCGCAGCCCTCGACGTCCACCATCGCACCGGCGCCATCAAGATCGGTTACGACGCCGACCTCGTGCTGCTCGACGCACCCTCGCTCGAAGCTTGGTTCTACACCCCCGGCCGCCCACGCGTGCGCACTCTCGTCAAGGCCGGCCACATCGTCTACCGCAAGACCGATCACCCCCTGTAGCGCGTTTTCAGAAACGCCTCACCGTGCCCTGCCGTGTCGGCAACGGCTTCCTCCCGACGTGCCATCTATGAGCGAGCCAAAGTCAAGCGGGTTTTCGACGGGGTCTTTCCAACCATCTATTCGGCGTCGTCGCAGGGACACGCCACTCAACGATTTCGGGGGCGGCCTCAGTCACTGCTACGATGGTAACGCGCCGGTTCCAACTGGCCCCCGCCGGTTGACGCCTCATGGCACATCCGCGAGGTCCGCCCGATTCGACCCGCTCGAAGTTTCGTCCCGCCCATAGCGGTACACTCACCTCCTGGTGCTCTCCGGAGGGGAAAGAACGGACTCCTATGCTACGCTCGGCGTCGGTTCCGTGACCACCTCCGCTTCACGCCACACTTCTCCGCTGCGCAGCATTGCCGCCGACACGCACGCCAGGTGCCGGGCTAACGCCACCAGCGCAATCTTGTTCCGCTCCGGATCACCACGCTGCACATGTTCGTAAACCGCCCGCAGCAGCGGACTGCGTCCCTTGCCCTGCCAAGCTGCCTCGCACAGCAATTGCCGCACGACACTGGGACCTTCCCGGGTGATATGCCCAAGCCGATTCGTCTGCCCACTCTGGTCCTGGCACGGCACCAGCCCGAAGTAGCAGCCCACCTGCCGATTGCTCCGAAAACGCCGGACATCGTCGATCCACGCCACCAGCGCCTCGGCCGTACGCTTCCCAACGCCCGGGATGGTCTGTAACAAACGCACCCTGGGATGCTCACGGGCCATGCTCTCCAACCACCGCTCCACCGTACGCAGCCGCGCGTCCAGATGCTCCAACTCGTCCAGGCCCAGATCCCGTTCGAGCGCCGTCGTACGCGTTGGAAACTCCACCTCCGCCAGCCAGACGCGGCCGGCCCGGCTCCACAAACTGGCGCGGCGTGGTGCCGCCACGCCGTGCGCCCGCAACAGGGCCCGCAGCCGGTTCTTCACCGCCGTCCGCTGGGCCACCAGCCGCCTCCGGAACTGAATCAGCCGCCGCCAACTGCGGACGTCCACGGGCGGCACATGCACCGGCGGCACCTGGTCCAGGAATAGCAAGGTAGCCAGCTTCCGGGCGTCGACCCGATCGTGCTTACGTTTGGCCCGGAAGATCAGTCGCACTGCCCCCGGATGAGCCACGACGATCCGCTGCGCCACCTGCTGCAGTTGTTCGTAGACGTAACCGTAGCCGCACGACGCCTCGTAGCAGATCTGGAAGGGCGGCGACACACTACGCAGTTGTTTCACCAGTTCCTTGACTCCGCCCCGAATCTGCTGTTGCTTGACGAGTTTCCCGGCTGAATCCAAAATGCAGATGGTCGACTGACGCTGATGTAGATCTAGTCCAATCGTGTACATGCGGGCCTCCTTTCTTTGAAGTTCCAACGGGGTCATACCCCGAAGGAGGCTCGCTTCATAGTTTCACTGCTCTGCGAGCAGTGGTTTCCCCCCGACGTGTCCGACGTTCAGCCGCCTATGGGCCGTCGGGCTCCACCTTACCCCGCGCCTCGATCCGATTCAGCTTCAGATCGTGGATATCCATCCACTGATCAAACGGCGGCTCGGTCAGCCGCTCCGCGAGCTGCTCAGCCTGAAACAGCGCCTTGATCCGAAACCGCCCGGTCCGATCGCTGAAGTCACCCGCAACCGACTTGACGCGCTCCAGCCCCTCGAGCGCCCGCTTCAAGTTCAAATAGGCCTTGAACTCAAGCCCCGCGACCTGCAACTCAATATCGCTCCCGGCCGTGATCTGCGTCGCCCACTGCTCCATGACCGCTTCATACAACTTCGTCGCCAGCGCCGGCTCGCGCCGCCGATCGCTGCGCGGAAACGTCGCCTCTGTCAGTGCCGCACGCGCCGCCTGCGGGCTGAACTCGTGCCGCGAACGCACCCCGCGCCGCGTCACCGGCGCCGACTGGCTCGTCAACAGCCGCCCCGTATCCGTGTAATACGCCTGCAACTGCACATCGCAGTTGTAAAACGCGGCCGACACACCATACAAATCCTCAATACCCGCCCGGTCCGCATGAGCATGCCCGCGAATGAAAATGTGTGCGCCGGTCTCCTTGGCCAGTCGCGTCAGCTCCGCCTGATCTCCCTTCGCTTCCGCCACGTGCGCCGCACGCCGCCGAATATCCTCAATAGCCCGCCGCGAAACCAGGTCAAACCCAACCTTGGTGAACAGCTCCTCTATCCGGCTCGCGACGACCGACTCATCCTGCACGCGCCCGTCGATCTTCTCATCGATCCAGACCATGATCTGCGGCCGACCGATCTGGGCCAGCACGTTCTGCACTTCCCCCCAGGCCGCCGCAACCGCGCTGGGCCGCACCGTCGCCCGCACCGTCACTTCCCAAGTGCCGCCGGACAGCTCCTCCTGCCGGACGATGTCATACTCGCTGACGATTCCAGTCGCCCGGCTATAGATCGTGTCCCGCGCCAGAACGAAATTCTCCACCTTCGAAAACGAAGCGATCTGCGTCCCCGCACCCTGCTCCAGCGCTTTTCGCAACGCCTGGTGCAACGCATCTTCCTTGCTGAAACCCTCGGCCGTAACCGTAACCGTCCGCGGCTGATGACCTTCCGGCTGATGCCCCGGAGGAGGAGGCGGTGGTGGTGGCGGAGGAGGCGTCTGAGCACCCGTCTTTGCCATGATCGCCAACAGCATCATGCTCAGCACTACGAATCGTCTCATGCTCAACTCCCCAACATCACGGCCCCGGCCGTGAGTTCTAAGGTGTCGTTTCTTCCAATTGCACACGCCGCCGGAGTATCTGCCACAACCGCTCCAGCGGCAATTCAATCTGCACTGTGCAGCCGCCGGCCGGCAATTGCGCAGATTCACCTCGCAGCCGCGCTCCACTGAAAAACAACACCACGTCGTCCTTCAGGTCCTGGTGATAGGCCAGGAAATCCGCCACCGTAACCCCGCCCGGCTTCAACGACAGCTCGGCACAATCCCGCTGAAGCTGCTCGATCCCATCCAGCCGGGCGATCGCCACCTGAAGCTCCGCGCCGAGCTGCTCTCCGTCCGGCGGAACATACCGACCGCTGGCACGCAGCGTCTCGGTCACCCACGCCGGCGCGTTGAACTCCTGCGAAGTAACCTCGTCATACAGAATCGTGCTCTCCGGCGGCAACCCGATACCACGCGCCGCGAGTTCCTCCTCGGGATACTCCAGCAACATCCGCCGAAAATCGGAAACGGCGTATTCCTCCCCACCATAATGCTGCTGATGCACGCGCGTGAGCAGCCGCAGCAACTCGCGCATATCGATGCGTGCCGTCGCCAGCGCCAGCGGGTCCGGCTCCAGCTCGATCGTCACCGTCGCCGCCCGCAACAACTCCGCCTGCACAGCCGCCCGCACAGCCGAACTGGACTCGATAAACCCGCGCAAACGCCGCCCCTCGCCCAGGCTGAGCTGCCCGGCACGCACCGCCAGGGCCGCGCTCGCATCATCACTGGCCGCCCGCCGTGCCAGCCCCAGTCCCTCGCGCGTGACCTGCTCCCAACCCAGCGCCCGCCCGCGCCGCGGCAACGCATCCAGGCCCGCCCGTCCGGTCGCCCACTGGTCCGTCCACCGTCGCGCTGCCGCCAGAACCGTGCTGTGGTTCAGCGTCACGTTGTTAACGGTCTCCGTATCACCGCCGAGCAACTCCAGAAGCACATCGCCAACCTGCTCGGCCGACACGTGAATGTCCGTAGCGCAGATTCCATCTGAGTAGAGTCGCGGCGGCCCCTCCGGCGCCAACGTCCGCACCCACAGGCGCAGCGCGCGACGCACCTCACCGTCACTGCGCTGCCACACCGCGATCGACACCGCCCGATCCAGCCGCAGTGGGCCCAACTGCTCAAACAGCTCCGCCCGCGCCCGCGCCAACGAAAGTTGCTCCAGCGACCGGCGCTGCTCAGTCGTCGGCGACTGCGCCCACGCCAGCCGGACACCCAGCAACACCAGCGCCAGCGACCCCAACCTGAAGCACGTTGTCCGCCGTGGCAATACCATCGATGACGGCAATACTACTCGACGATCATCTCGCCGGGCTGATCTTCCTGCACCTCACCGATCTGTTGCTCTTCGGTGACCTGCACCTCGCGCCGCTTGTTCTCCGCACAACCCACGAAGAGCATCAGCGTCAACAGCCCCAGAAACACGTAGATCATGTACTTGTACGAACCCAGAATCAGGTGCATATCTGTCTCCCAGTTGCGCGCAGCCGCTGTTAACGCTGCCCGCGATGAATCTCAATATTGACCACTTCCCAGACGCGAACACCCGGCAACTTCACCGTAACAATTGCCGAATCGTCCGTGAAACGCGTCTCCGTCACGACCGCATCAACCACGACGCCGTCCACCATCGCTGATATCTCGTCGTGCTCCGTCACAAAATCACGCACCGTTGTCGTGCCCTGAATGCGCAAACCGGCAATGCGCTCCACCAGGTTCCGCTTCGCGATCACTTCCGCCGCCCGCGCCGCCATCAGACGACCCTGCGCCGTCCCAAACGCCGGATCCGTCGCCTCTCCAGTAGCCTCAATGCCGCCCGATGCCCAGTCCGGCAACGCCACGGCCTGCGCCTCGCCCGACCGCCGCATCAGGTGCGCCGGCGGAATCGCCATCCCCGTCGCCTCAAAGTCCTTCTTAACCACCGTCTTCACGATCTTCTCAATATCGTGACCCTTGATGTCGTCACCCTCATACAGCCGACTGTGCAGACGCTTGATCGTCGTGATAACCTGCTCCGTCGGCACTCGCATCGTTACCTCGGCGATCAACTCGTTGCTATGCAGGAAGCTGCCAACCTCTTCCGCCCCGACCAGCGTCGCCTGCATCTCAGTCGTGATCGTGTCGCTCTCGGCCGCAAAATCACGAACCTGCGTCCGCGACGTCAACCGCAACCCCTTGATCCGCTCCGCCAGCTTGCGCAGCGCGTCCACCCGCGCCGCACGCAACGCCATCAGCCGAGCCTGCGGACCCGCCTGACGCCAGATCTCCGGTATCGCCGGCCGCGGCAGATTCGGCGGCGGCGGAGTCAACACTGCTTCAACTCCAACCGGCAAGTCCGGCGGCAAATCCGGACGCGGAGCACCCATCCCCACCGCCTTGATCACCTTCTTCTCGATCCGCTTGCTCATCGTCTCAAAATCGCTCGTCGACACGCGATCGCCGTCGTAGTACCGATCGTGAGCAGACCGCAACGTCTCGACCACCTTCGCAACCGTTACTTCCGCCGGTATCTCACACGATCCATCGTCGTACCAGATCGGGTCGCCCAGACGAACCCCCTTCACAATCGTGTCCACTACCGTGCGGATGTCGTCCGACTCCGCCACAAAATCCTGCACGTACGTCCGCGAGTTGATCTGTAACCCATAAACCGCCTCAGCAAGGTTGCGGTACGCGTCCGCTTCCGCAGCCCGCTTGGCCAACAACTTCTGCTGCTCACGCGAAACGTCCTGGGCCACGGCCAGCGGCAGAACCGCCACCACCATCAGCCCCGGCACAAACCGGCTCAGCTTCGCCATGGTATCACCCTCTCTCTATTGCTTGCCTTGTCCTCGACCGGGTGCTCACCCGACCGCTGCAATCCTATACCCCTCAGACAACCGCGCCCAACCCCGCGCAATTCTCCTCAGGCCCACCGTAAGCATACGCGACCACACAACCCAGTGCACGAAACCCACACCCAACCATCGCTTGGCCACCCCCACACCCAGACGGTATAGTCTCTTAATAGCCTCTAAACCGCAGCGCGATCTGCCGCCGCCTGACCGGGCACTCGGGCCGCGTTCCACTGCACGGATGCCAGCATCATGACCAACCGCAGCCCCGGCACACCAGCCATAGGCCTGCACCAGCGAATCGACAATCTGGCCAGATCCCGCCCAGACATCGTACTTATAGGACCTTTCCTGGTCTACCTCGCCCTCCTCGGCCTGACCGCCCTCGCAACACCAATCTGGCAACCCGCCATGATCGCCCTACGCGGCGCCGGCGCCATCGCCGTCGTCTGGATCTTCCGCAAACACCTCCCTCCATGGGGAAAACCACACTGGGCCATCGCCATAATCGCCGGCCTGCTCGTAGCCTGGGGCTGGATCGCCGGCCAGTACCTATGCAATTCCATCGGCCTGCCCATACGGCTCCCAATCTACCCCGGCTCCGTCGACCCCACCTACGACCCCCGCGATACATTCGGCGCCACCAACCTCTTCCACACCTGGTGGGTCCTCCGCTTAACCGTCGCCACCACCGCCGTCCCAATCGTCGAAGAACTCTTCTGGCGCGCCTTCCTTCTCCGCGCACTGATAGACTGGCATCAATTCGAACGTGTCCAACTGGGCACCTTCACCTGGGTCTCTTTCCTTGGCACCTCCGCCCTCTCGATGTTCCAACACCCCGACAACTGGGTCGTCAGCGTGCTCTGCTGGATGGCCTTCAACGCCATCTTCTACTGGACCCGCAGCATCCTCTGCCTCGTCCTCGTCCACGGCATAACCAACCTCGTGCTCTACCTCATGACACTCGCCATCAACGACTTCTCCTTCATTTGAGCCGACACCCGGTATGCCCTACAGTCATTCCATGTCACTGCCGAATAAGCACTTACTGGCCCGCGCCGGCGCTCTCGTCGCCCTCCTGCTCGCCACCACCAACTGGTCCACCGCCCAATCGAGACCGGCCGATCAAGACACCAACACAACCATAACCTCACTTGAAAGCAAGCTTTGGAAGGATATCGTCCGCCTCGGACAGACCCTCCCGACCACCCAACCCCACGAAAAATGGTTCGAGCTAGCCACCCAGCGCCGCGAGGAACGGCTCCGCGAGATCCGGGCCTACCTCATGCTCTACCCCGGCGGCTCACACCGAAACGAGGCTATCCGGGCAGAGCTCGAAGAGCTGTTCGAACTCGACGTGCTACGCAACGCCGACTACGACAACCTGGCCACGCGAGTCTCCGAACTCCTCCGCAATCCCCCCAGCACCACCGCACACGCGGAGGCCGCCTATTGGAATCTCGTCCTCCAGCAGACCAGCAGCCGCTCGGACCGCCCGCCCACCACCAAACACGCTGACGGCCCGCCCGCGGCCCTCGCCAATGCCAATATCCGCGACGCCTGCCAGGATTACCTCCGCCGATTCCCCACCACCCGCTACGCCCCCCGACTGGCACAGCAGCTCTTCACGGACGCCCTGAGGCGTAGCGACGAAGCCCTCGCCAGCCAGATGGTCACGCACCTGGGCAACCATTTTCCCGACCACCCCACCACGCTCATGGTTCAGGGCCGCTGGCGCCGCGAAACTACCATCGGCCAGCCTTTCGAGCTGGAATTCGAGTCGGCCACCGTCGGCGGACACATAGACACCCGCAACTACCAGGGCCAGGTGCTACTGATCGTCGTCTGGGCCGACTTCTCGCCCGCCGCCCAGGCCTGCGCGACCGCCGTCGAGCAGTTCCGCCGCGACCACGCCTCCGCGGCAACTGTCCTGGGCATCAGCCTCGATCCGACGCCCGCAGACCTCGAACAGGCCGCCGCCAGCCTCGGAATCAACTGGCCCCAGTATCTCGACGGCCGCGGCTGGGGGCACCGATTCGCCCTCCGCTGGGGCGTGGATCAGATCCCGCTGGTGTTCGTGCTCGACCGTCAGGGTCGACTCCTCGGGGCAGCATCGGACGAGCAGTGGGCAGCACTGGCCCGCGTCGCGATCGGCCCGGAAGATTGACACACGACAGCCGCCGGGGTACACAGCGTAGCGGTATTTTGCCTGAATCCGCCCGCTGTCACCATGTGGGTGTCATACGCTGGTGGCGGAGGTGTGTACGCGCAGGCGGAGGTCTATTGTGCGACCATCCATTCTCATCGGCATCGTAATCGGTGTTGTCATACTGGCGGCGGCCCTCCTGGCCCCCATGCTGCGATCGTCGGAGGCCAAAACCGCCGACCAGGCCACGCGACAGGCAATCCTAGCCCAACGCAAACTGGCCCGCGTCGACCAGAACACCGCCCGACTGGAAGCGATCGCCAACACGCAGCAGGCCACCGGCGAAACCCTCCAGCAGGCCGTCACAACCATCTCCGACCAGCTCCGCGAAATCAGCACCGACTTCGGCAAACTCGCCCGCCAGGCGCGCGAGCGCGCCGCTGAGCACGGCTTCGAGGATCCCAAGATCCAGCCGGTCTCGCCGGACATCACCGGCGTCGAGCGCGCCATTCAGGGCTTCCAAAAGGCGCTTGAGCAAAACGAAGGGCTGCTGCGCGACGCCATCGCCGACGCCCGCGCCGCCGTCCAGACCGATCGCGAAGCCTTCTGTGTATCACAGGTCCTCGGCATGACTCAGTACGCTCAGGCCGCCGCTCGCTTTGCCGAAGCCATGCAACTGCGCGGCCAACAGGCCATCGAGCAGGCTCGCCTGCTGGACCTGGCCATCCAGCACCGCTACGCCGACGGCCAGGCTTCCTACTATCGTGGCTTCGATGTCGAGCCCGTCGAGAACGAGCTCGACGCCGGCATCCGCGAGCTGACTGAGCTCAAGTCCGACGCCGACCGCGAAGCCCGTAACCTCAGCGCACTCGTCAACGACCGCAAGCAGGCCCTCGAAGTCGTCAAGGTCGAGCTTCAGCAGCTCCAGCAGCAGTTGCAGCAGGTTGAGTCTCAGGGCTTCGAGCTCGGCAACGACGAATCCTTTTCCGCTTATCGCCAGCAATACGAAAGCCTCTCCGCACGCCTGCGCGGACTCGAACTCCGCCACGAAGAGCTGCTGCACGGCACCCGCGCCGGAGCCACCCTCGTAGGCGACAACCTCGCCAGTGCCGAAGTTCGCGGCGGAACCGAGCTGGTCGGGCTCCAGTCGCTGGAAGGCAAACTCGAAACCGTCCGCCGGCGCGCCGTAGCCCTAGCCGACTCAATCACCACGCTCCAAGAGCGGCGCGACCAGGTCAACCAGCTCGGCCAACGGATGCACAACGAGGGCGGCCGCTACCGCAACAACCTCGCCGAGCTCTCCGCCGCCGAGGAGCAAGCCCTCAGCCAGGTGCTCGCCACCGCTGCCCAGGCCCGTGACAAGGAGGAGGAAGCCTTGCAGGCCGCCAAGGCCGCCGCCCAGGCTTTTTCGCAATCGCAGCGCGCCGCCGACGCCTGGGTCCGGTCAGCTCGCGAAGCTCAGCGCGAACGCGACCCCGACCGAAAGAACACCCGCCTCCGCGCAATCATCGACGAACCCTACCTGGGACAGTTCGCCAAGAGCGCTGAGGCTGCCACCCGCGTCCTCGCCGGCTACGTCTATGCCGAACGCGTCGAGAGCATCCAGAGCTTGCTCCGAGATATGATGCTGCACGCCCGCATGGCGGACACCACCTTCGACGCCGCCGAGTATGAATCGGCCCTGTCAGAGGCCCGGACCGCCGGCCTGGAAACCCTCGAACAGGCCCGCACGACCTACGACAGCATCTCCAGCGCGCCGGCCAACACGGCCTGGATCAAGCTTGCAGCTCTTTCAGCCGCCAACCACCTGACCGCCCGGCTCGCCGGCGACGTCGAGGGCCAGGCCTACGCCGACGTCGCCCTCCAAAAGATCCAGGAAGCGGTCGCCCAAGCCGCCGGATTCCCCTACGCCGTCAACTTCGTCGCCTTCCGTGACCATCTCACGTCCAGGCCCAAGCTCGGATCTGAGCCCGCCACCGAACCGCCCAGCGATGAAACCGACACCGGCGAAGACTTCTTCCTCATGGGCGACGACGAGAACAGCGGCGACTGATACCCCCAACCGGCCACCAGCAAGCTTCCCGCATGCTCCTGGCCTCCCAACAAGATACACAAGTGGCCGGCAACGTACAGTCAACGCTCGTTGCCGGCCACTTCTCTGAACTGCTGATATGACCGTTCGGCTACCGCGCCGACCCGACCAGCAGGTTCACGAACGGATCGATGTCGTCGAAGTTCACCTCGTCATTGTTATCACAGTCAGCATCGAGCCAGTTGCAATCGGCATACTCCGGCTCGGCGTAATACGCCGCTTCGCCGATCAGCGCCAACACGAACCCGTCGATGTCATCAAAGTTGATCGCATCATCACAGTTCATGTCGCCCGGCGTTTGCGTCT
This sequence comes from Phycisphaerae bacterium, assembly GCA_963666925.2. Lineage (GTDB taxonomy): Bacteria > Planctomycetota > Phycisphaerae > UBA1845 > Fen-1342 > JANQFV01. Next base: position 41,056 of record CAXXTC010000012.1, read on the forward strand.
GCGTCGAGATGCCCCAAATCGAGATGTCGTCAATGTTCCAGCCACAATACTGCCAGAACGAATCCGTCGGACCCATCGTCCAGCGAATGTACATCGTCTCCTGGCCGTCCGCGTACGGGCTGATGTCGTATTCGTCGAGAACCCAGTCGCAGTCGTCCACCTCGTCCGTGTTCTCCCAGACCTGTCGCCAGGTAGCCGCGTCGTTGCTCACACTCAGCGAGGCATGGTCGTAGATCGACGCCTCCACACCCAGCCAGCGCCAGAACTTCAGCTGCGTACCGATCAGATCGCTGCAATCGATCGGCTCGCTCACCAGATGCCGCTCCGGCAAATTCGCCGTGTAGTCGCCGCTGAGGTTGTAACCGTAAACGCTGTCACCGGTGTACCCGCTGGTCGGATCGCTGCATCCGTGCGCTCCACCTGCGCCAGCCGGCGTGCCCCAGGCCCAGCTCCCGGTCACCGACCAACCCGGATCCTCTTCCAGGTCAAACAGATAGATCTGCTCCGGGCCGCTGGCCGTGATCGCAAAGTCATCGTCCGAGTAATCCTCGCCCGTATTCTCGTCCGCGTCGTGCGCCACGATCTTCACGCGGCACTCCGTCGACGGCAGATCGGACACGGTCCACAAATACGTGCCATCGTTGTTTTCACCGGTCGCAATAGTATGATCGTAGTTGTCCCCGCCATCCGTCGACAGCAGAATGTCCACGTCCGTCACGCCTACATCGTCAAACGCGATCCAGGTGATCTCGTACTGCTCATCCACCACCAGGAATTCGCCGCCGTCAGGCTGATTCACCTTAACCACCGGCTCCGGGCCATACACGTACGCCGGCACGTGCATGACGATACAGTGCATCGCGCCCGCCGCCGTAATGATCGACGAGCAATCGACGCCGATCAGTGTATGGGTTGGCAACGCCTGGCCGAAAACACTCATGGCCGTGCTGTCGTTCGACGAGTTGAACTGTGGCACGAACACCAGATCGTTACATATCACCGCGTTGGTATACGTGTAGTGCGTGCCACCCGAACTCCACCCCGGCGTGCGGAACACCGTGTAGCCCATGCTCTGCAACGTCGTGCTCGCGTTCTCCGTGATCGTGTAGGGCGCGCCCGTCGAACTGGAATACTCGCCGATGATGACCTGGTCATCGGCCACCGGCAGCATCCACATGTCGATGTGCCGCGTAGAGTCAAAGCTGGTCGGGAACCCGGGGAAGATTGTCAGATCAACGTTCTGATAATCCTCGTACAGGTCGATCACGTCCTGCTCGGACAAGCCGCTGTTCTCGTCCAGCACCAGTTCCGTCATAAACGCATCCCCGTTGCTGAACAGGTGGAAATTCCCGCCGCCGTGCGTCAGCGGAATGTCATACTCCGAAATACCCCACTCACCGGCCACGTAGTCGTTGAGCAGATTGTCGTTAGGCCGCGGCCGGTTGTACGTATGGTCGATGATCGCCCGGACACCGTCTTCAAAGATAAAACGCGGACCATAGTCGCGAAGCCACACCGTGTCCGTCGTGCGAACGATGAACTCGACCTGATCCATGTCGGCACCCGCCGAGGTCAGCGTGCTGGTCACGCTACTCTGCTCCGACGCGCTGTCCACCACCATCCACACCTTGGTTTCCTCATCGTGCGTGGTGATGTTTACAGTCATCGTCGTCAACACGTCGGTGTAGCTCTCCCAGGCCATGAACAACCCCGCACAGGGCTCGTACTCGGCCGAGCAATGCACCGCACCGCTCGGGGGCGTCCGGTCACGCGCAACCGGCAGCGGGGGCAGCTCGCGCTCCTCAGGCGTCATGAACCGCGGCAGACTAACCGGGTCCTTCGCCTTGATCTCCTCCATCACCTCGTCCGGTATGGATACTCCCTGTTGTGCCAGGCTCAAGCTCGCCCACAGCAACACCACACCGATCAAGACCGTTCGCCTCATGGCCGATACTCCTTCACCCACCGCTTCATCAATGGTCACATTCCAGGTATGAGCCGGGCCAGCCCGGCGCGCAGCGCGGGAAATCCACATCCCAGCAAGCAATCCGATTGTACTCGCCAGATCACGCTTTACGCACGCGGTTTTTTACGCCGCCCAATCAACACGCGCAGATTCTCGGACCTTCCCCGCACCAACCCGCGAGCAGCCCACCGCCACAGGCCCGCGTCACACCAGGGCCCTAACACCGTTTCCCGGGGTTAAGGCGCCGTGACGCATTCGCCCGCCACAACCGCGTCCACGAACGCATTGATATCATCAAAATTGACGTACGTGTCCCAATTACAGTCGTTCTGCAGATAATCGCACGGCGGCGCACCCTCAAACAGACCCTCCCAATTGGCTTGGTCAACCACCGCCGCCACGAAGAAGTTCAGATCATCAAAGTTGACGGCCCCGTCGCAGTTCGCGTCGGCATGACACTCGCACAGGTCCGCCACATCATTCCCGTTTCCGTCCGTGCACTCCGTATCATCACCATGATACGTGCCGCCTGCCGCCGTACAGTCCGCTTCCGCCTCCTGAGCACACGAATAGTCGACGTAGCAACAGGCTCCAGTCGTTCCGCCCACGCAAGGATTCGGCTCGCAGACCGTCCCGTCGCCCTGATAAACGCCGCCACCCGCGTCACAATCAGCCCCCGTAATATCCGGAAAACAATCCGTCCCGAGACAGCACGCTCCATATGGCGGCGGAACAATCGTGATCTCAGCCACTTCCGACGGCACCGGGCCGCACACGTTCGTCACCACACAGTCATACTCGCCGGCGTCCGTCATATCCACGCTCAGGACCAACAGGTTGGCCGTACCAACTCCAAACACGCCCGAGCCATTAACCATGTCGACACCGTCGTGCCGCCATTGGTACTGGATCGGCAATTCACCGCTCGCCGATACACCAAGCTGCAACGCGTCACCCGTGTCCAGGGTCTGCGATTCAGGCTGCTCACTGATCGTGATCGGCTGTACAGTCGTGATCTCCACCGTATCCGACACCGCCGAACAACCTCCATCCTGATTCGTCGCCAGGCAGTTGTAGTTGCTCGCCTCATCGTCCGGCCCAACGTTGACAATCTGTAGCGCGGTAGTCGTCGCGCCAAAAATATGCTCCCCGTCGTTCTCCAGAGCCGTCGCCCCGCGGCGCCACTGGAACGTCGTCGACGACGTGCTGACCGCCACCGACAATACAACCGTGTCGCCAGCGCAAGCCTCGGTCAACTCCGGCGGCTGCTCCGTGAATACCGGTACAATACACGGTGGATAATCCCACCCCATTGCATCCAGCAGGGCCAGATCCGCGTCAAAGTAGTAGTCCGGATAGAACGTCTCCCCGTCCGAGATCGCCGGCGCCATCAACCCCAACCGCGGAGACTGCTGCCGCAGATGGCTCGCCTGCCACGGATCGCCATCTTCCATGCGATACTCACCGTCGATTACGTCACAAATGTGACTATCATCCGGATTGTTGAAGTCGATCAACCGGGGAGTCGTCTGAAACTCCTCGTACGTGTCCGGGTTGTAGTCGTTGCCGCCGTCCTCGTATGAGAACCGGTATATGTCCAGGGCGTTCGGCTCCGTCCCGCCGTCGACCGCCGTCGTGAATCCCATCGTATGCCCCACCTCGTGACACAGTACGTCGACAAACGAGATCCGCGTCGGACTGCACCCGTTCGAAGGATCGTAGTCAAAATCCATCTGCGTATTGAACGTGATCGCCGCTACGTTCCCACTCGTCGTCCCGATCGTGCTCTTATAGCTGGCCTTCGTCCAATCAATGTAATACTCGTAGGTCACGCCCCCCGAGCTCGCGTTCCAACGCACCGGCAGGTAATACCCCGACGGCAACCACGACTGGATCACGTCGTCCCCATCCATCCCGTTTTGAAGACCGGCACGCGCCGTCGTGTACAGAACATCCTGTATGTAACTGGACGACGCATACCCGATCGTCCCGCCACCACCCAAATCCTGGTACGACATGGTTATCGTGATCGTGATGTCGTCGAGGAACAGCCCTTCGAGATACTCCTCCGCCATCTCCATCGCCGCGATCGCCTCGTCCGGCACACTGCTATCAGCATTGAAGACGATATTGAACGATCGATCCCGCTTCCCACTGTCGACGACGGTTACCGGACCATCCTCCATCAACTCCTCGTGACGCGCCGCTCCCGCCCGCAAATCGTCAACCATAACCCCGTCCAGGTTCGCGTGCCCCGCAACCGTCCAGACCTCGCACGTCTGAACGACAGTCTGACTCCCGTCGTGATACAACGTGCTGCGCATCGCTTCGCCCGGAATGCGATACACCGGCCCCTGCTGCGCGCCCACCGGCAGCACCGCCGCCAGCAACACGAGGATCGCAACACACATCCAGATCCGCTTCGCGCTATCGCCATTCATATTATCGCTCTCCCGTGTCGAAAACGCTGCCAGGAAAAAACCTCCTGGCTCTGCGCACCAATCGGCAAACGTGCATCCATGCCATACCCGGAATATCCCCGTCCAACTCACCCCAACCGTGCTCATGCTTACACGCCCATCGAGCGGCTCGCGCTTCCGCACAAACCGCCTCTTTCCCGCAAACACATTGCTCGCAAGCACTAAACACGAGCCTACTCCCGCGCCGGGGATAAGTCAAAGAATTACCAACACACACTACCAGCCATTAACACACTACTGACCACAACCCGATCAGTAGCGCGTGCCACACTTCTTCCCGTGCGCAACGCACGCCAACACCGACCCACCACCTACAATCCTACGGCTTCTCGATACAAATGCCGCTCACCAGCGCATCGACGAACGGATCGATGTCGTTGAAGTTCACGTTGCCGTCCCAATTGGTGTCGTTGTGTAGGAAATCACACGGCGGCGTGCCGGCAAACATGGCTTCCCAGTTCGCCTCCGCAACCAGGGCGGCTACGAAGTAGTCAATGTCGTTGAAGTTGATGATGCCATCACAATTGGCATCACCGTGACACTCGCACTCGTCGCCCAGGCCGTTGCCGTTGTCATCCGTGCAAACCGTCTCATCGCCCAGGTAGGTACCGCCGGCCGCGGCACAATCGTCCGCGGTTAACACCTCACAGGTGTAGTCGGCGTGACAGCAAGCGCCAGTCACCGGCTGCGGACACGGATTCGGGTCACAAACCGTATCGTCACCCTCATACGCGCCGCCGGCACCAATGCAATCAGCCTCAGTCTGAATCAGGCACGACCCATCGGCATAGCAACACGCCCCTTCCGGCTGCGGACACGGATTCGGATCACAGACGGTGTCATCACCCTCATACGCACCGCCGGCACCGATGCAATCAGCCTCAGTCTGAATCAGGCACGACCCATCGGCATAGCAACACGCCCCTTCCGGCTGCGGACACGGATTCGGGTCACAAACGGTGTCATCACCCTCGTACGCACCGCCGGCACCAATGCAATCAGCCTCAGTCTGAATCAGGCACGACCCATCGGCATAGCAGCAAGCGCCTTCCGGCTGCGGACACGGATTCGGATCACAAACGGTATCGTCACCCTCATATGCACCGCCGGCACCGATGCAATCGCCCTCGGTCTGAATCAGGCACGACCCATCGGCATAGCAACACGCGCCTTCCGGCTGCGGACACGGATTCGGATCGCAAACCGTATCGTCACCCTCATACGCACCGCCGGCACCAATGCAATCAGCCTCAGTCTGAATCAGGCACGACCCGTCGGCATAGCAACACGCCCCTTCCGGCTGCGGACAGGGATTCGGATCACAAACGGTATCGTCACCCTCATACGCACCGCCGGCGCCAATGCAATCAGCCTCAGTCTGAATCAGGCACGATCCGTCCGCATAGCAGCAAGCGCCTTCCGGCTGCGGGCAGGGGTTCGGGTCACAGACGGTGTCATCACCCTCATACGCGCCGCCGGCGCCAATGCAATCAGCCTCAGTCTGAATCAGGCACGATCCGTCCGCATAGCAGCAAGCGCCTTCCGGCTGCGGGCAGGGGTTCGGGTCACAGACGGTGTCATCACCCTCATACGCGCCGCCAGCACCAGTGCAGTCATCCTCGGTCTGAACCAGGCAGGAGCCGTCGGCGTAGCAGCAGGCCCCTTCCGGCTGCGGACACGGATTCGGATCGCAAACCATATCGTCACCCTCATACGCACCGCCGGCACCGGTGCAGTCGGCCTCAGTCTGAATCAGGCACGACCCATCGGCATAGCAGCACGCGCCTGTGAGTTGCGGACACGGGTTCGGGTCACAATCGGTCCCATCGCCCTGGTAGGTCCCACCGCCGCCCGTACAATCCTCCGGCAACAGATCCTCGTAGCATCCGCCCATGTAACAGCACGCGCCGAAATGAGGTGGATTGACCACGACCGTCGCGGAATCACTGGCAACACCGCCGCAGATATTGCTCACCACACAGTCATACTCGCCCGAATCCTCCACCTGCATGCCGGTGATCAACAGGTAAGCCGTGTTGGCGCCGACAACACCGTCGCCATTGTCCAGGTCGACCTCGTCCTTGCGCCACTGGTATGCCAGTGGGTTGTCTCCACTGCCTGACACTGAGAGTTGCAGCACGTCCCCCGTCTCGATGGTCTGGTCTTCCGGCGAACTCGTGATCTGAACACCGTTGAGGACAATCACCTCCGCCAACTCAGAATCCTCGGAGCACCCCTCGTCGAGATTCGTCACCTCGCAGTAGTACTCGTCGTCGGCATAGTCACTGGTGATGTCCACGATGCTCAACGTGTCGGTCGTCGCCCCGAAGTAGTGCGCACCATCGTCCACCACGTCAGAGCTCCCGCGACGCCATTGATAGCCCAGGTTGTTGCTCGAGCTGATCGACACGCTCAACTCGACCGTTTCACCCGGACAGGCCGATTGGCTGGCTTCCGGCTGCGATACCCAGGTCCCCACCACGCACGCCGGGTAGTCATACCCGATCGCATCGAACATGGCCTTGTCAGCGTCGCTGAAATAATCCGGATAATGCGTCTCGCCATACGAGAACGCCGGATCCATTAGACCGATCCACGGACTGGACTGCTCGCGAAAGTGACTGCCCTGCCATGGGTCACCATCCGACATCCTATATTCAGCATCGATGATGTCGGAAATGTGCTGGTCGTCCGGATTGTTATAGTCGATCAACCGCGGCGTCGTCTGAAACTCCGCGTAGCTGTCGGGGTTGTAGTCATTGGACCCGTCCGTTCGTTGAAACCGGTAAAGGTCCAGGATCTTGGGCCGCATTCCATAATCAGTCGACGACGTGAAGCCCAGCGTATGCCCGACCTCATGGTTCACCACGTCCACGAACGAAATCTGCCCGCTCGAACAACCGTTCGCCGGGTTGTAATCAAACGACATCTGCGTATTGAAGCTGATCGAGCCGCTGGTCCCCGTAACCGTCCCGATCGTCGCGTTGTACGCAGCCCGCGTGACATCGATCTGATACTCGCTGCTCACCGACGTGTTCGAAGCGTTCCACCGCACCGGCACGTAGCTGCCCGTGGGTAACCAGGCCTCAATCACGTCGTTTGCGTCCGCGCCGTTTTGCAAACCACTGCGGCACGTCGAGTAGGCCACCCCATTGACGTACTGCGTCGACGCCGCTCCGATAATCCCGCCGCTACCCAGATTCTGGAAGCTGATCGAGAGCGTGACCGTTATGTTGTCACTGAACTGCTCCTCCAGGTACGCTTCGGCAATACCCAATGCAGTGATGGCATCGCTCGGCACAGAGCTGTCCGCGTTGAACACGATGTTGAACGACCGGTCGCGCCCCCCACGATCCACCACGGTTACCGGACCATCCTTCAACAACGCCTGATGCATCTCGGAGTATTGCTGCAGATCATCCACACTCACACCCGGAACCTGCAACGCAGTCACCGTCCAGACTTCAGACGTGTCCACGACCAACTCGCTGCCGTCGGAGTAGAGATGCGTGACCTGCGGCGATCCCGGAATGATGTACACCGGCCAGCTCTCCACGTCCTGGGCGGCGACCGGCGGCGCAAACAGCGCCAACCCAACACAGAAGATCGCGGTAATCGCACAGCACCTGTTTCGGCAAAGAAAGTTCAACGTCTGACAAGCCATGTTAGCGCTCCCGGCAATGGGTCTTCACCAATCCCGACTAACTACCCCCGCCAGGCAGCGCATCCACGCACTACCCGCCCGCAGAGAATCCGAACGGAAACCTGCGACCAGCCCGGCTGGCCAGACATGCCATTGACGAGTTTGCCCAGCAAATCCAGCGCAACAATCCAAAGCTCAACACGCCACACTGCGCGACGCGCCTAACGCCCCATAGGCCGGCATTAAGATCCAATAACAAGACTAGTGGTCCAACAGTGACCAGTCAACGCTTTTCACACATCGCACACCGGCGCCGCTTGCGCCCTATCCAACGATCTCGCTCCCCCCAACGAAATCACCAACCACCGGGCACGCTCACAAAAAACCGGTTATGGGACGTCAAGCCTCATGCGCCGAGCGCACGCCATAAAGCTTTCCTCGACCATGACGTTATGCGCCATGTAATGACAATTCCACCAACCCCGCGAGTGCTGCCAAAACATTCCGACACGCCGCATCGGGCAGCATTATCGGTTGGCTGCGCAGCACTGCCCGATCCGCAAGACCGAAAAACTGCCGCCCGACCACCGCCGCCCGTATCTTCATCAAACCCTTGCGCGGCATCGGTTGCCGCTTATCGGGCCACCCCTTACAGTCATTCTCTTCTTGGTGTCGCCAGCAGGAGTTGAAACTATGAAACACATTGCAATGATCGCCGCTCTGCTCACGCTGGTCTGCACTGCCACGAATGTGGCGGGACAGCAAATCGCGCAGGGCTACGTGTATCACGACCTCAACAACAATGCCGCCCGCGACGCCAACGAGCCGGGCGTACCAAACGTGCGCGTGTCCAACGGCCAACAAATCGTGCGCACCAACGACGCCGGCGCATACAGCCTGCCGATTGACGACGACACTATCATCTTCGTCATCAAACCCCGCGGCTGGCACACCGCCATCGACAAGCTAAACATCCCCCGGTTCTACTACATCCACAAACCCGCGGGCTCACCCCAGCTCAAATACGCCGGCGTCACGCCCACCGGCAACCTCCCCGACAGCGTCGACTTCCCGCTCTATAAGCACCCAGAACCCGACCGCTATGAAGTGCTCCTCTTAGGCGACACCCAACCTCACAGCATCACCGAAATCGACTACCTGGCTCATGACATCATCGAACCGCTGATCGGTACCGACGCGGCCTTCTGCGTTTCACTGGGCGACCTGGTATACGATAAGCTCGATCTGCACGAGCCGCTCAACCGCGCCATGGCGCATCTGGGCATCCCCATCCGAAACATCCTCGGCAACCACGACATGGACTACTCCGCCGCCATCGACAAATACTCCGACGAGTGGTTCGAACACGTTTACGGCCCGCCGTATTACTCCTTCGACTACGGCCCGGCGCATTACATCGTGCTCGACGACGTGGTCTGGGTGGGCGCCCAGGATGGAGAAAAGGGCAGTTACCACGGCGGCCTCGGTGCGCAACAGATGGAGTTCATCCGCAACGACCTGGCACAACTGCCCGACGAGCAACTCATCGTGCTCACCATGCACATCCCGTTGGTCGAACTGGCCGAAGGTGAACGCGATGAGCTGTTCGAGCTACTCGCCAAGCATCCGCACGCCGTGTCTTTCTCCGGCCACTGGCACACTTACCGTCACTGGTTCCTCGGAGAGGCCGCCGGCTGGCCCGGGACCGAGCCGCACCATCACACCACGATCGGGGCGGCCTGTGGAAGCTGGTGGCACGGTGCACCCGACGAAGTCGGCATCCCTCACACGACCATGCGCGATGGCGCTCCCAACGGCTGGTGCGTATTGACCATCAACGGTAACAGCCACAGCGTCGTCTTTCGCGCCGCCCGCCGACCGGCCAACTACCAGATGAACATCCACACGCCCGAGGTCGTCCCGGCCAACCAGAGCGCAGAAACCGAGGTGCTGGTCAACGTGTTCGCCGGCTCCGAGCGCTCCGTGGTTGAGATGCGCGTCGACGGTGGCAAGTGGACCCGCATGCAGCCTTTCGAGTTCGTCGATCCCTACTTCGCTGCCATCAAGCAGGCCGAGGAAAGCGACCACCCGCCACGCGGCCACAAACTGCCGCGCGCCGAGATATCAACGCACATCTGGAAAACGCAGGTCGGCACCACGCTGAAGCCCGGCACCCACCTGATCGAAGTGCGCACGACCGACCTCTATGGCCAGGAATGGGCCGGCCGACGCATCTTCCGCGTGAAGTAAGACCCGCGAAAAAGCCATCTGCAAACTGCACCACGACCGGCGGCTTCTCCTTGACCAGCCGGCCACCGCACACGTACACTCTTTGCGCCGCCGCAGATTGGCATGTGGGAACCCAGCGGCGACGGGGCCAACCGGGAGGTTGTAACCATGTCACACCACGAATCGCGCCGAACGCGACACCAGCGCCGAGCCGTCAGCGCCGCCGACTTCTTCTGGATGATGTTCTTCATTATCCTCCTGGTGTCGGTGCTGTTACCATCCCTGATGCGGGCCCGAGAGTTGGCCAAACGAGCCGTTTGCACCGCCAACCTCCGCGGACTCATGCAGGCCCAGTACGTCTACGCAAACGATAACCTCGACTGGTTCGCCCACCACTACTACACCGCCGCGTACGGCCAGACCGCCGCCGATGTTGCCGACAACAACGTCAACCACGGCGTCCGCTGGCAGGGCACCATGGGATCGCACGACTTCCTCAAGATCAGCGAGCCCACCACCCCCAACTTCAGCCCGCAGCGCAGCCACCCCAGCCGCTCCCTGTTCCTCCTGGTCATCAACGGAATGTGCACGCCGAAGCAGTTCATTTGCCCAGCCAGCTACGACGTCGCGGATGATCTGCGAAACTACGGCCCCGATGCCCAGGGCATGGAGTTGCTCGCCGCCCAACCCGGCTACGATCGCTTCGACTTCCGCGGCTATAGCCACCTGAGCTACGGCTATCAACTGCCCTACGGCCCCAAAGGCCGACCCACCCGGCAGCTCGATCCGCGGATGCCCATCATGGCCGACAAAGGCCCCTACTTCGCGGACGAGGGATCCGATCTGCCCAACACGCTGACCAGCACCGACGTCCGTTCAAATGCCATTTCCCCAACTGAAGCAGTCGGCCGCCGCTTCGCCGAGGCCGGCACACACTGGCGCCCCTTCAACAGCCGCAATCATAGCCGGCAGGGGCAAAACGTTGCGTTCAAAGACGGACACGTAGAATGGTGTAAGCTCCCCACAGTAGGCGTGAACAACGACAACATCTACACCATTCAAACCGGCCCGAGCGTGGTTGAAATCTGCACCGGCCTCGTGCCCGACGCCAATGATCTGCGCGGCCCGCTGACCAACACCGACTCGTTCATCGTGCCGTAATCTGCCGGCTCAAATCAGACGCGCCCCGAGTTGAAACCAATGCGGGGCGCGCACCTGATTCGGGCTGCACCGCACCGATCACATCACGCGGGGCGCAAACTATGCGCGGAATCACACGTTCCGCGCTGCTCCGTCCCCAAACAACCCGTATTAATCCTCGTACTTAAACGAGACTTTCACCCTGGCGCGGTACGCCACGACCTTGTTGTCGTCGACGCGCATATCGAGCTGGCCGATCTCGGCAATGCGGAGATTCTTCAGTGACTTGGCCGCCGTCTCCACCGCGTTCTTGGCCGCCTTCTCCCACGAATCCTCGCTGGTCCCCACCAGTTCGATAACCTTGTAGACACTGTCCGATGACATTGACATGCTCCTTGCCGAAAGACGTGATGTGCCGATTTCGCTGTCGCGGGCCCGCGCCGGCGTCCATCCGCCCGCACGCTACCAGCCTGAGCAGCCACGCGACAAACCTGTACAGATGCTCTCTCGGCCAAGCCATCGTACCACGCGGGTTATGCCCCAGCCAGCCACCCACCCACAACGCCCCCAGGCCGCTGCGCGCTGTTGCCGCACGACCCGCCGACAAATCCCTACATCTGCTTCCGTTGATTTTTGTGCCACCGTTCTTATGCTGAGAATGTAGAATCAAGGTAGTAGCCTCCCGGTTGCTCCGAGCCCTCCGTCACAGGCGGCCGCCAATGCGTAACACCCTCCCGTCGCTCTTCTCCCGACCTCGGTGCCGTGCCAATGCCTGCACGCTGATGGCGCTGGCTGCCCTGCTTATCCTGGGCAGCGTCGCCCAGGCGCAGATGCGCCCGGTCGTGCTGGAAGGGGGAACGCTGCTCCTGGGCGACGGAACCGTCATCGAGCACGGCAAGCTGGTCATGCAGAGTGGCAAAATCGCCAGCGTCGGCCAGAAGGTCCGTGCACCGTTTCTCGCGCAAAAGCTCAACCTGCGAGGCAAGTATGTCTCGCCCGGACTGGTCGACGCGTACGGCACGTTCGGCCTGCGTGACGATCCGCAGGCCGGCCGGGTCACCGCCCACGCTGCCGACGCCCTCGATCGCTACGACCGCGAGGAATTCTCGGCCGCCTGGTCGGCCGGCGTTACAACCTTCTACGTGCCAGCCCGCGGTGCCGGCGGCATAGGCGGGCTCGGCGCCGTCGTCAGCCCTCGCGTCGGAGCCGCCGCCGACACCATCGTGCTGCTCGAAGAGGCCGCCCTGAACGTCTGCGTCAACGCCGGCGGCCCGCTGGCACGCGTCCGCGCAGTGCAAAACCTCAAGGAACGCTTCCAGGACGCCAAGGACTATCGCCGCACCTGGGAAGACTACGAGGAAGACCTCAAGGAATACGAAAAGAAAATCGCCGAACGCGCCGCCGAAGATGCAAAAAAAGATGCGGCCGAGCCGGACAAGAAGAGCAACCAGGCGAAAAAGAACCAACCCGGCGCTACCACTCAGAAAAAGGACCAGCCGGACGAAAAGAAAGAGAAGAAGCCGGACGACGAGGAAGAGGATGAGCTGAAGAAGCCCGACCGTCCGGAAAAGGATGATACGATGGAAGCGCTGCTGCGCGTCCTTGACGGCGAATTGCGATTGCGCATCGAAGTCCACACTCCGGCCGACATTCTCAACATCATCGAACTGGCGCAGGAATACAACCCGGCCCTGATCATTGAGGGCGGCATCGGTGCCCACCTGGTCGCCGACAAGCTCGCCGCGGCCCACGTGCCGATCGTGCTCACCACGCCGCCCGCGGCGCTGCGCGAGTCCGCTGGCCTGGCACGCTATGACAACGCCGCAGCCCCAGCCATCCTGGAACAAGCCGGCGTCGACGTCTACTTCGGCTCCGGCCAGTTGCCCATCGGTACCGAACCAACCATCGCGTTGCGAGCCGCCCGGGCCATCGGCCACGGCCTCGACGTCGACGATCTGTTGACGCTGTTGACCTCGCAGGCAGCGCAAATGCTCGGCGTCGACGACCAGGTCGGCCAACTGGCGAGCGGAAAACGGGCGGACGTCGTCGTCTGGAGCGCTCATCCCCTCGTGCCCGGGGCGCGCGTCGAGCGCGTCTACGTCGGCGGGATCGAGGTCTACAAAGCAGATGACATCAAGTAGGAGCCGAGCGTGAAACCGGCAACGCTGTGCATACTGATCACGACCCTCGTGCTGCTTGGTGCAACCAACGCCGACCACGCACAAGATAACGCCGCGCCAACGCCCCAACTCGTCGTCCACGCCGCCGGCTATATCAGCCCGACCGGCACCTTGGAGCGCGAAGGGATAATCGTCATCGGCGACGGAACCATCCTGCGCGTCGGCGGAGAGATCCCCGCGAACGTACGCGTCGATACTTTCCCCACCGGCGCGGTGGTCTGTCCCGGCCTGGTCGATTGCCAGGCTGCGCTCGGCGTATGGAGCGGCCTGAGCGAACGCGCCGACGCCATACAGCCGGCCGTCCGCGCCAGCGACGCCTTCAACCCATACTCACCCGAGCTGCGCCGCGCCCGGAACGCGGGCGTAACCACTTTTGCTATCGTGCCAAGCGACGAAGACCTGGTCGGCGGCCGAATTGCGGTGTGCCAAACATCCGGACCAAATGATGAGCCGCACCTGCTACAACCGGCCGGCCCGCTCAAGCTCTCAATCTCGCCCGCATGTTTCAAGGTGGATCGTCCGCCGACTTCGCGTATGGGTGCCCTGGGCATGTTGCGCACGACGCTGGAACAGGCCCGCCTACGCTCGGCCGACGCCGACCCGCTCGCCGCTTTGGCGCACGGACAACTCGTCGGGTTTCTGGCCGCGCCCAGTGGTGCCGACGTTCTGTCGGCCGTCGACCTGGCGCGCGAGTTCGATCTGCAACTCGTCGTGCAGCACTCCGAAGATGCGCGTCAGGTAGCGTCGGCGGGCACCGGTGTTTTTGCCGGCGTGATTGTCGGACCGCTGACGCTCGACACCAATCTGCGTGAGGCTTTCGCGCCGGCCCGTTTCGCCACACACAACATCCCCGTCGCGATTGCCGGCGGGCTGCCCGCAACTTCGCCCGATGCCCTGCGCATCGGAGCCGCCATCGCCGCCCGGGCCGGACTGCCCCCCGCCCAGGCGCGGCTGGCCATCACGACCATACCAGCCCAACTGTTGGGTGTGGGTACGCGTGTGGGCACGCTGAAAAAAGACCTTCAGGCGGACCTCGTCGTGTTCTCCGGCGACCCGCTCGATCTGCGCACGCGGGTGTTGGCGGTGTACGTCGCCGGCCAGCGCGTCTACAGCGCCGAACCCCGTGCAAATGAGGAGACAATGCCATGACCAAAGACAACCGCAACGGATCTCGGCTGATGCGCCCCGGCGCAGCGCTCGTGTGCACAGCGGTGATGCTCTGTCTGTCCTGGCCAGGACTCGCCACAGCAGCCACTGACGACGCCATAGTCATCAAGGCCGCCCGCGCGCTCTGTGGCGATGGCCGCGCGATTGACAACGCGACCATCATCATCCGCGCCGGCAAGGTAGTAACGCTCGGCGCCGACCTACCCGTGCCGGACGGAGCCCGCGTGCTCGAATTCGACCGAGGCGTGATCACGCCCGGACTGATCGACGCCTGCTGTGCCGTCGATTTCGAGACTCCGCAGACCGGCGACCGTCCGGTAACGCCACTGCGCGAGTTGTCCTTCTGGACCGCCGTCGCTGAGTATGGCCAGCACTACGAGAATACGCCCACGAACTTCGCGCCGGAGCCACTGAACCCAGCCTGCCCGCTGCCCGAGGCTCCGCCCGAGGTCTACGACGCGCTGCTGCCCGCCCAAACCGAGCCGCTTACTGCCTGGGCCGAACAAGCCGCCGAGGTAACGCCTAACCGGCGCGTGCTCGACTCAATCAACCTGTTGTCGGATGATTTCGCGAGCCTGGCACGTGAAGGGGTGACCACGGTCTACATCTCGCCCGACTCGGCCAACGTGATCGGTGCCCGCGGCACCATCCTGAAAACCGCCGGCCCATTGACCACCCGCGTGGTCACGCCGGCCGCCGACGTAAAGGTCTCCCTCGGCGGAGATCCCTCCTCGCGCGGCGAAGGCAACGACCTACCGCCAACCTACGGCCCCCCGCCGACGTTCCATACCCGCCGGCCAACCACGCGAATGGGCGTCGAATGGGTCTTCCGCAAAGCGTTCTACGACGCCATGCGCGTGCGCGACGGCCTTGAGCCCGAGGGCGCCGACGCCCCGCCAACCGAGGCCGTGCCCGCGCTGCTGGAAATCCTCGCCGGCAAGATCCCGCTGCGCGTACAGGCGCGCATGCAGCACGATATCTACTCGGCCCTGCGCCTGGCGCACGAGTTCAACCTACGCTTCGTCCTCGAAGAAGCCACCGAGGCCTACCGCTGCCTGCCGCTGCTGAAACAGGCCAACATCCCGGTCATCTTCGGGCCAATCTTCATCGAACCCTCCGGCTGGCGCGGCAACTACGCCATCCGCTACGAAGTCGAGCGCGCCCGCCTGAACACGCCCCGCCAACTGGCCGACGCCGAAATCGAATTCGCCCTCACCGCCCAGGAAATGCGCGGCGAAGAGGGCCTCGTGCGTCAGGGCATGGTCGCCGTCCGCAACGGCCTCAGCCCCACGCAGGCGCTGGCGGCCGTAACCTCCACGCCCGCACGATTACTCGGCCTGGAAAATCAGCTCGGCCAGCTCGCCGCTGACACAGATGCTGACCTGGTTGTTTGGAACACAGCGCCATTCGAGGCCACCAGTCGCCCGTTGCTGGTCATGATCAACGGACAGGTTGTATACGAGGACTGATACACAAACAGGACGCCACCGCCCGCCCGATGCAACAAGCGGCCGGGTACGCGTCCAGGTACGCACTGCCAAGGTAATCAACGATGCCCAAGTCCATGCGTAGTCCGGCCGGATGCCTCCTCATAATCATGCTGTTGTCGGTCGGTGTGGCCAGCGCCGACCCGCCCGACAAGGTCGCCCTCACCGGCGGCACGATCATCCCCATCAACGGCGAACGTCATCCCCGCCGGCACGGTGCTCATCGAGCGCGGCCGGATTGCCGCCGTCGGACCCGACGTCGAAGTGCCCTACGACGCCCGCGTCTTTGACGTCACCGGCAAGGTGGTCTTCCCCGGCATGATCAACGTGCACACCTGGCGCGGCATGGACGTCGCCAACGAGCCGCGCCCGGTCACACCACAGCTCAGCGCCTACGACGCCATCGACCCCTCGCAGTTGTTCTTCGAGGAATGCCTCCGGCTCGGAGCGACCGCCCTGCACGTCATCCCCGCCAACAACACCGTCATCGGCGGCCAGGGCCGCGTGGTCCGCCCGATCGGCATGACCGTCGCCGACATGACCATCGACGAAGGCCGCTTCCTCAAAATCTCCATCACGCCCCGCTCGGGCTACGACCCCATGTTCCAGATGGCCGAACTCCGCGAGACCTTCCTCGAACTGGACGACTACCTCCAGAAACTCGCCGAGAAACGCTACGAGGAGCAGCTCAAAGAAGATGAGAAGAAAATCGACGTCGGCCCGGAAGAAGCCCGCAAACGCTGGTGTCAAGCTCATCCGCGCCGAAGACGTCGACGACCAACATCGCAATCTGCTCCGCCTCGTCGGCGGCCGCGTCCAAACCCTCGGCCAGGAAGGCCCCCAGCTCTTCGAACCACTCGGCGCGTTCATCTACTGCGAACGGGCTACTGATATCGCCAACGCCGTCAAGCTGGCAGACAAGCACGGCTTCCGCGACCGCACCGTCCTGGTGCTCGGTGGCGAGTGCTACAAAGCTACCATCGAACTCGAAAAGGCCGCCTTGCCCGTCGTCCTGCCGCCCGAGCTGACCTACAGCGAACGCGACATGCTCACCGGCGACGTCACCCGAACGTTCGTCCCCAAACGCATCTACGACGCCGGCCTGAAGTTCGCACTCGTCCCCGGCCCCAACACCTCCCTGCCCCAGCGCATGCTCAACTATCAGGCCGCTCAGTGCGTCCGCCGCGGAATCGGCCGCGACGTCGCCCTCCGCGCCATTACACTAACCCCCGCCGAAATGCTCGGCCTGGACAAACGCCTCGGCTCGATCGAGCCCGGCAAAGACGCCAACCTCGTCATCTTCAGCGGCGACCCGCTCAGCTACAACAGCGTCGTCGAAAAGGTCTTCATCGCCGGCATCCTCGCCTACGAGCGCGACAAGGACGTACGCCTCAAGCGCCTGCTCGCACCCGGAACCAAAAAGGTCGAGGAGAACGTCGAGTGATATCGCCGCTACCCACAAAACATGGCCGTGCCCATCACCGCCCGGGTACGCTGCTGCTAACGCTCTGCCTGGCAGCGCTGGCGGGTGGAGCACTGGTGTCGGCGGCGCCGGACGGAACCGACAACAAACTGCCAGCACCCACGGATGCGGCCCGCTCCTTCGTGCTGCGCGCCAAGGCGATCTACACCGCCAACCCCAATCAGCCCAACCCCATCGAAAACGGCATAATCATCGTCCGCGCCGGCCGCATCGAGGCCATCGGCCCGAACCTCCCCATCCCTTACGATCTACCCCTGGTGGAGTTTCCTGACGACGTCATCTGCCCCGGCTTCGTCGCCGCCGACAGCACTCTTGCCGGCGAACACAACGGCCCACAAACCGTCAGCGGCGCCTACCGTGCCGTTGACACCCTCGACCGCTACGCCGACAACGACCCCCTCCTCGCACTGGGACAAACAACCGTCCATCTCGACCCCGGTACCCATCGGCTGATCAGCGGCATCGGTGCGGTCGTCAAGCTCGCCGGCCCGCCCGACGAACGCATCATCACCCCCGCGGCCGACCTGACCATCAACCTCGGCACGTTCGATCCGCCCGTGCTGGTGAAACGCCCATTCCACGCCTCCGCCGACGTCGCGATCGAGCCGGCCCAGCGCCAACGCCCCGACTCGCGCCTGGGCCAGTTCCTCGAATTGCAGGAGCGCATCACCCAAGCGCAAGCAATGGCTGACACAGCCCTGGTCGAATCCCGATAACGAGTTCGCCTATCACGACCGCATGTTCGCCTGCGCCTGGGAGGCCGGCTATCCCCTGCGCATCGGCGCCAACCGAGCAATGGACATCGCCGGCGCCCTGCGGTTTGTCTCACAACAAAACCGGCCCGCCTACATCGTCGGCGCCCTCGAAGCAGACCAAGTCACCGACCTGCTCGCCCAGCAGCACGTCCCGGTCGTGCTGCGCGTAGCCGAGTCCTATCGTCAGCCCGCCGACGACATCGGCTTCGATCCGCACCCGCTCGAACCGGACGCACAACTGATCGAAAAACTGGCGGCCGCACTACCCAGCGACCAGCTCGCCCTGGCCGGACCCGCGGGCGATTCGCTGGCCGACCTGCGCCTGGCGGCCATTTTCGCCGTCCGCGGTGGCCTGAGCGTCGACCGCGCCCTGGCCGCGATCACACGCGTCCCCGCCGAGATCCTGGGCGTCGGCGCCCGCGTCGGCAGCATCGCACCCGGATACGACGCCGACATGCTCGTCATGACCGGCCCACCGCTGGATATCAACAGCCACGTACGACGCGTGTACATCGCCGGCCGCCGCGTTTTTGACCAGCCGGCGCCCGACGCCCTGGTCGTGCGGGCCGGCAGCATCTGGGTCGGCGACGGCCGCGTACTCCACGACGCCAGCCTGCTCATCGAAAAGGGCAAGATCGCCGCCGTCGGCCAGCGCGTCCCGCACCCCCCCGGCGCACGCATCATCGACGCCGGCGCCGACGCCATGCTTACCCCCGGGTTCATCGACTCCCACGGCCACCTCGGCCTCGAAGGCGACCGCAGCAACGTCGACACATCCATCCCGCTCGATCACGCCATCGCCGTCGCAGGACGCGACTTCGCCCGCGTCGCCCGCGCCGGCGTAACCACCGTCCTGCTCGCCCCCGAGAGACCCGCAGACACCGGCGCACGCATGACCGCAATCAAAACCTGGGGCGACCAACGCGACCAGATCATCGCCAAACCCGTCTGCGCCGTCCGATTCTCCATCGTCGGCAACGACCCGCTCGATTGCACCGGCCCCGTCAAAGGCGCCCTGGAAGCCGGCAAAAAGTACGTCGAAAAATGGAAGAAATACGAAGAGGAGCTGGCCAAGTGGAAACAGGCCCAGACCGAGGGCAAGGACCTCAAAACCAAGCCTGACGACACGGTCGAAGAAACCATCACCGAAGAGAAAAAGCCCGACCCCATCACCGGCACCTGGGAATACACCGTCAGTGGCGACCCCATGCCCGAGCCGGTCTCCGGCAACACGAAGCTCAAACTCATCGGCAACAAGATCCAGGGCCGTATTTCCGACCCCGGCGGGAGCGAATCGGTCGAACTCACCGGCACGCTCGACGGCGACAAGGTCCACCTTCAGATCGACGTACCCGACTCCCCCATCGGAAACCCGAAAATCGAAGCCACGCTCGACCATGAAGACCACATGACCGGCCAAGTCGTCGTGGAACAATTCCAACTCGGCTTCGAAGCCAATCGGACCGACAAGAGCGACGTCGAGTTCAAAGTCGAGCGCCGCCGCGGACGTCGCGACGACGGCCGTCCCGAACCGCCCAAGGTCGACCAGCGACTCGAGCCCTACCGCGACCTGCTCGCCGGCAACATCCCCGTCGTCGTGGAGGCCCGCACCGCCCGAGAGATCAACGCCATCACCAAGCTGGTCGTCGACGAATACAAACTCCCGCTGGTCCTGCTGAACGCCGACGACGCCGAAGTCGTCGCCGACGAGCTGATCAAGCGCAAAGATCGGCTCGGCATCGTCGTTCCGCCCAAACTAATGCGCCAGCGGCACTGGAAACCATACTGCGAAATCGTCGAGCTCGGTCGGCTGGGTATCCCGGTCGCGTTCCAGAGCGGAGCGCAAGACGGCGCCCGCGCCCTGCCCAACCTGGGTGCTTACGCCGTCGAACAGGGCCTCGGCGGCGACGACGTCCTCCGCGCTCTGACCGTCGACGCCGCTCGCATGTTCAAACTATCCGACCAACTGGGCACATTGGAGCCGGGCCGGGATGGCGACGTGCTCGTCTTCAGCGGGTACCCGTTCGACGCAGGCACCCGCCTCGAACGCGTCATCGTCTCCGGACAAGAGGTACGTAACGATGTTCATGAATAACAGGCTCACCCGCGGACTCATGGCTACGCTGCTGCTGAGTAGCGCCGCCATCTGTTGTCGCGCCGCCGACCCGGCCGAGGACACCACGCCGACCGAACCCGCCGGCCTCGCCTTCCGCGCCGCCAAGGTCGTCGCCGTCGACGACAACGACACCATCATCAACAACGCCGTCGTGCTCGTCAGCGGCGACAAAATCGAAAAAATCGGCCCCGCCAGCGAAATAGAAATCCCCGAAAAATACCGCGTCTACGATTTCTCCGAATACTGGCTCCTGCCCGGCATCGTCGACGCCCACAACCACAGCTCCGCCG
>CAXXTC010000013.1:0-39890 GCA_963666925.2 Phycisphaerae bacterium
CCACTAGCCTGGTGCTCTTCGTTTGCACCGGCAACACCTGCCGCTCGCCCCTGGCCGAGTATCTGTTCCGCCACCAGCTCGCCCAGCGGCTCGATTTGTCCCCTGCTGAGCTGGAAGCCGCCGGCTACTTGGTCCAATCGGCCGGCACGCTGGGCTACGCCGGTGCGCCGGCCTCCGCCGGCTCGCTGACCGAACTGCACCGCCGCGGACTCGATGGCCGGCCGCACCGTTCGCAGGGCCTCACCGTCGAGCTGATCCACCAGGCCGAACGCATCTACGCCCTCTCAAACGAACATCTCGCCGCCGTCCTCGCTCTGGTCCCCGCGGCGGCCGACCGCGTCTCCCTACTGGACGAAGCCGCCTCTGTACAGGACCCTATTGGGGGGACCGGCGACGACTACGCCCGGGCCGCCGAACAAATTGAACACGCCGTGACCGCCCGGCTGGAGGAATATCTCAATGAAGATAGCGATTGGTAGTGATCACCGCGGGTTCTCGGCCAAGGAACGCGTCAAGGCGCTCCTCCAGAGTATGGGCCTCGAGGTCATCGACCACGGCACGCACAGCAACCAAGCATGCGACTATCCCGACGCCGCCCTGGCCGTCGCTCGCGACGTTTGCGATTGTCGGGCCGACCGCGGCGTACTTTTCTGCGGCAGCGGCATCGGCATGTCCATCACAGCCAACAAGGTCCGCGGAGTGCGCGCCGCCCTCTGCCACGACGAGCTGACCGCCCAAATGTCACGCCGACATAACGACGCCAACGTACTCTGCCTGCCGGCCGACCTCGTCGGCGACGCGCTCATGCAGGGCATCGTCCGCATCTGGATTTCCACCGAGTTCGAAGGTGGCCGGCACGCCCGCCGCGTCGGCAAAATCGTCTCCTACGAACACGCTCATCAGCGCGATGGCATGCTCGACGACACGCCGACGCAGCCCTGCTGCAAAGACCCGGCCACCGCGGCCGATGACACACCGGCCTGATTCACGCCCCGCGGCCAACCAGGAACGCCGCCTTTCAGAATTTACCTCGGCTGTTCGCCGCCCCCGCCGCTCGCCGTCAGGCGACACCCGCGCTATACTCCCTGCAAGATCCCCTTTCAGGTCGCCTGCGGTACCCGAGCCGGATTTGTCCACATGAAAGCTGACCAGGCCTCTGTCACTCCTGCTGCCAGGTTGCGCAACCCGCTCCTGCGACTATTCGCCAGCATCTGGTTCGCCATCATCCTGCTCGTACTGATCCTCATCTACGCTTCGGTCATGTCCGGCTGGGCACCACTCCGCTGGTCGCTCGAAATGACCGAGATGCAGACCTTCCAGCACTGGTTCTTCGCCACACTCGTCATCCTCCTGACTCTCTCCGTGCTCACCGCCACCTTCTTTCGCACCCGCTGGGTCAAGCCCAACGCCGGCGCACTTACCGCCCACGTCGGCCTCGCTTTGCTCGTCGGCGGCGCCCTGATCTACTTCGGCACCAAGGTCGAAGGCGACGTCCTTATCGAGTCTCCCTCAATCGAGATTCGCGCCACCATCGGCAACAACAGCGGCGTCGTCGGACGCCTGCCAGCCGTCGAGGGCGAAACCTGGAGCACGGTCATGCCGCACACCGGCGGCAGCCTCAGCTTCACCGTACGCCGCGTCGAATACGTCGACGTCCTGCCGCAACAGGTGGAACTCGACGTCCTCGGCGCCGACGGCGCTAATCGCACCGTCCGGCTCTCCCCCGGACCAAGCGCCTGGCAGCCACTCGTGCCCACCATCGACGCTCGCCTCGTAGCACCCGACCCACAGGACGGCTTCTACGACGACGAAACACCCGTCCTCTACGTGCGCAACGTGACTGAAGACGAACGCCGCGCGTACGTCATCCCCGATCTCCCAATCTACCGCGAACACTACGACACTGCCGCCGGCCTCCTCGCCGATTCCGCCGGCGTGCCCGTCCCGCCCAAGCGGCCGCGACCCACGATCAACATCCTTGGCCTCACCATTCCCACCGGCTGGTTCGAACGTTGGGATATGCCCATCGATCTCCCGCTGGATGGTGTGCCCTGCGACGCACGCATCACCGGCTACGTGCCCTACGTCGTCGCCTGGGCACCCGCCGCCCACGGCGCCGATCCTGGCCAGCAACGCCCCGTGCTCGCCACCCGTGCCCAACGCCGCGCCGGCATCCGCGCGCGGGCCATGTCCGCCATTCGGCTCGAACTGCGCGGCCGCGGACCAACCGCCGACTATTCATCCACCCACTGGCTGCTCTTTAGCCTCTACCCCGACGTCGAAGCCCGCCCGCTCGAGGTGACCATCCCCAACGCCGGCACCTGGGAGATCATCTACTCCCGCCAGCGTCACGAACTCGACGCCACCATCGCCGCCCGCAAACTCTGGGTCGAATACTTCCCTGGCCGTCGCGGCATCAAGTCCTACCACAGCGAAATCCGCGTCGCCCCCGACCACGGCGAACCCGGCACCGATCGCGTCGAAACCAACCAGATCACCACCGTCGGTCGCTGGACGCTCTACCAGAGCGGCTTCGCCGACGATCGCTGGAGCTATTCCATCCTCGGCGTCGGCAATCGCGAAGGCATGTGGATCATGAACGCCGGCTGGGTCATCATAACCCTCGGCTGCCTCTACGCGTTCTACATTAAGCCCACGCTCCTGCGCCGCGGCAGGAGGACGGCATGATCACCCACGTGCGTCATCCCGCCGGCTCACTTCTGCGACGCAGCGCAGCCGTCCTGCTGATCGCCACGCTCTCCGTTCTCTTCGCCGGTTGCAGCCGCGAGCCCTACCAGGCCTCCTACGCTGCCGCCGCCGTCGACCAGCAAATCGACTGGCACCAGGCCCGCCTGCTCGCTGTTCAGGACGCCGGCCGTTGCAAATCGCTCGAATCTTTCGCCCGCGAGTCCTTCGCCACCATCACCGGCCGCGAGCACCTGCCCGGCCTCAGCCCGCTAGCTTCACTCCTCGAATGGCTCTTCCACCTCGAAGCCTACGTCGACACGCCCATCGTCAAGGTCGGCTCCCAGGGGTTACGCGTTCGCCTGGCCGACCAGCTCAGCGAGGACAAGCGCCAACGCTTCCTCAACGACAAACGCCTCACGCTGCGAGAGCTGTTTGAGTCCGGCATCGAAGCGGTGCTCACCGAACTCGAACGCCAGCCGCGCAAGGGCCGCGCCGTCGGCCGCGTCCGCAATGCCCAGACCCTCGCCGTTCAGCTTGGCGCCTTTCTCACGATCGTCCCCCAGCCCGGCGGCGATGACGTCGCCCCCTGGCATACGCCCGACAATGTCCTCGGCACCCTCACCGACGCTCAATTGGCCCAGCTCGGCTTCTCACGCAGTGCGCTCCCTGCCGAAGCCCGCCAGCCGATCATCAACCTCGACCCCGACACCGCCCTCGAACTGACCGTCACCTGGGCATCGCTCCGCGCCGGCTGGCTTGCCCACGACGCTGCAAGTGTCCAGAAATACCTCGACCGACTGTGCGATCTGCTGCCCACGCTCGCGGAGACCGGCGTATACCCGGCCCCATCGCAGCTATCCGCCGAGGCCCGCTACTATTCCCTCCACAAGCTCACCTTCGGCTGGGTGGTCTACTTCCTCGCCTTCCTATTCAGCATCTGGGCCTTGGCCACCGGCCTGCGCACCGCCCGGTTCATCACCACCGCGCTGCTGCTCGTCGGACTCGCCCTCCACGCCTACGGCCTCGGCCTGCGCTGGTACATCCTCGACCGCATCCCCGTTGCCAACATGTTCGAAGCGGTCGTCGCTTCTGCCTGGATCGGCATCATCATCGCCCTGATCGTCGACTGGTATCGCCGCACACCCGTACTGCTCACCGCCGCCAGCGTCACCGGCTTCTCCGCTCTGCTGGCCGGCGCTTACGTCCTCCCCGGCAGCGAGCTCGGCACCATCCCCGCCATCCTCGACGACATCCAGCTCCGCATCCACACCGTACTAATCATCGCGTCCTACGCGCTGATCTTCCTCGCCGCTGTCGTGGCGGCCTGCTATCTGCTCGGCTTTTACCTGCGCCCGGCCGCTGCCAGCGCAGGTGTCTCAACCGCGGCCGCCGGCGGCAACGTCGCCATCAATGCCGGCGGCAACGAGCCCGACCTGCCCCGCTGGCTGAACGACATCGACGCCAGTCACATGACCATCGTCAATCTGGTGTTCGTCCTGCTCTTCCTCGGCACAATCACCGGCGCCTGGTGGGCCGATTATTCGTGGGGCCGACCCTGGGGCTGGGACCCCAAGGAGGTCTTCGCCCTCAACACCTGGCTCGTCTACGCCGTCCTTGTTCACGTTCGTTTCGTCGTCCGTCGCCGAGGCCTCTGGACCGCCTGGCTTTCGCTGCTGGGCTGCACCATGATGGCCTTCAACTGGTTCTTCGTGAATTTCTTCATCGCCAGCGTGCACAGCTATGTCTGATCAAAACCGCCCATTCAGCGCGACGCACTCCGCCAACCGATCGCGGACGCTGCTCGCCGCGCTCGTCATCACCACGCCACTGATTCTCTTCGCCTGCGAGCGCACGCCGAGTCAGCCCCCCGCGCCGACCGCGTCTGCCACCACGCAACCCAGCGCCGACGAGCTCGCCAACCTGAAGCAGTACCTCGATTCGTCAGCACCGCCGCAACAGCAGAGGACGGAGCTGCCTCCCGGCCACCCGCCGCTGGATCAAGCCGCGCAGTCGCCCGCCGCCCAACGTGCCACCACACCACCGGCCGCGTCACAGAAGCTCGACTACACCGTCCCCGACACCTGGGTGGCCGAGCCCGCCCGCAGCGCCATGCGCCAGGCCCAGTATCGCCTGCCGCCGCCTGACGACTCCGCCGCCGCCGGCGAACTCGCCGTGTTCTACTTCGGCCCCGGCGGCGCCGGCGGCGTCGAAGCCAACATCGACCGCTGGCGCACGCAGTTCACCAATCCCGACGGCACCCCCATCACCCCGGAGCAGATCAAACGCCAGACCTTCACGGTCAACGGCCTGAATGTGATCGTGGTCGAAATCCACGGACGCATCGCCGCCGGCCCGATGAGCGCTCACACCGACCAGTCGGACACGACGGCCGACCAGCAGCTTCTCGCCGCCATTGTCGAAACCCCCGCCGGCCCCTGGTTCTTCAAAGCGCTCGGCCCGCCGCCGACCATCTCCCACAATCGTCCGGCCCTGCTGGAGCTGCTACATTCTGCCCGCTACGAACCGCCCACGCCCTGAACGACGCCAGCAACTCCCCAAGTGTGGCACAGGCTAATTTAGAGTGTGGCACGGGCTAATAGCCTGTGAACTATCTAAGTGTGGCACAGGCTAATAGCCTGTGTTTTACTCGTCAGCGGGTTCGGCCGCCGGCATCACACCCCGATCGTCGTCAATAATCGAATCAAAAGTATCATCGATCGCCTGCCGGCCGGCAAAACCGTCGTGCGCACCGTGCCAGTGTGCCACCTCGGGTTCGTCCAGACGCCAGCACAGCCACACCCGCGTCGTCCCACGCATGGCCGGAAAATCGACCAGACCGGTCTCCCAGTCACGCAGCACGCAACCGACGTCGGTCAGCTCCTGGTGCAGCCGATTCAGGTCGGCCACACACTGGCCGATACGCGTCCGCACATCTTCCAGCGGCTCCTGGCTACCCGGATGCTGTAGCAGCTCATCGCGTTGATGCCGCAGCACTTGCAGAGCGCTATAACGCATCACGATGTCACTCGTGATCTTGCGTACCAGCACCAGCGCACGGTTGGCACGCTCCGGAGTGAACAAAACCTGCGGCGGCGATCGCCGCAAACGAGGGGTGGTAGTGGTTCGATCGTGCATCTTCCGTACCTCGATGCAGGCAACTGCCTGCGGGCTCATCCATACCAAGCCTAGGCAGCGCCCTCGCCAAGGTCAATGCACGGTTGCGCAAACTGCTTGTTCAGATCGTGTTATGATCCCCCGACCCACCTGGAACATTGTCTGTTCAGATACGAATCTGCCCCGTTTCCGATCGTACCGCGCGATCGCTGTTGCAGTCCCTGCCCACAACCTACAACACCATTCCGGCGCATACGCCTAACAGCGACAGCCCGCATACCACCACGCCGATCCATGCGCGCCAGTTGCCCGCTGCTCGTTGCATCAGACTGATCACGCCCACGATCATTCCCACGACCGCCACCACCGTCTGCAAACACTGCGAAATAAACACGCCGGATGCTTCCTCCGGGTGCTGTTCGATCTCGCGGGCCAGCTCCTCGACCGTCGGCGCCGCTCTGTTCGGCGACTGCGATATCAGCTTGTTCATCATCGGCATCAACATCGCTGCGCTCACAATCAACAGCACCGCTACGAGCCCCGCACAAACCAGCGCCATCGTTCCATACCGCCGGGCCGCTACCTCCTGCACCGTAAGTACCGCAGGATGCGCCCCTGGGCCATCGTAAGCTTCAAACGACGCTTGCATGCCCCCAGGTTCACCACCGGTCGCCGGCCGCGCCGACACCACCCCGTCCGGACAATACGTCGACTCCTGCGGAACAGTGTTCACACTCCGGCAATACGGACATGCCGCCGATCGCCCCGCATACTCATCGTCAACCTCGATCGGCTGTTGACATTGCGAACACTGAAATTGAATCGACATCCGGACTCCTGCCGCAGCCTCACCGGCCCCGCTTGCTACCCGTCCTACCCGCCGGCCTTCTCCGTCGCTCCATCAGCCGCAGAGTCACCCTCCGCGTCCTCCGCCGGCTCGGCCAGCGAGTAGTCCGTCGCCAGCTTCGTCTGCAACAGACCAACCCAACGTTGCCACTCATTCTTCATCTTGGTCGTATTCGCCTGACGCATACCGGTGCTCACGCTCGGCGCCGCCGGCGGCTCCAGCAGCGTCACCAGCGCGTCCTCACCAACCAGGATCAGCCGCTCGATCGCGTCCCGCTGTTCTCGCGCCTGCCGCGTCGACCCGCGATCCGTCACCAATGCCAGCTTGCGCGGCCCGGTCGCATACCGCTCGATCGCATACTTCAACATCGTTGCCACGGTGCGCTCAAACTGCTCCACCTCGTCCTCTGACAACGCCGCCCGCGCACCAAACACGATGCCCAGACCCACATCGTCCGCACCGACCGCGTCAGCCTTACCCTCTGCCAGCGACTGCCCCCGCCCACGCAGCAGAGCCAGCACCGCCACCGCCGATCGCTTCACGTCCGGCTGATTCGGCAACCCCGTGTAATTCATCGCTTCGTAAATCGCCCGCAGCGTATCGCACGACTTCTCTTTTGCACCCGCTGCCGACAACGCATCCAGCACGCGACCACACGTATCCGGACCTTGCTGAATAATCGCCGGCTGCAACTGCCGCAGCCCGACGGCCGCCCCCGCACGCACACCCACACGCTCATCCTGAAGCGCTTCGAGCAGCACCGGCAGCGCGTTCGGCGTGTCCAGCAAATTGAGCAACACGATCAAACGCACCGCGCCACCCACGTCAGCCTTCGTGTACCCCGTGCGCACAGCGTTGATGATGATTTCCGCATATGCCGTCCGGAAAGCTTCCGACGCCTGACGCGCCGCTCGCAGTTGCTCCATCGCCGCCTGCGCACGCAACGCGTCCCCACTTTGCAAACCAGCCAGATTCTGAGCCACAAATTCCTGAATCTGGGCCCGCTCCTCTTCTCCGATCGTCGAACGCGAGCGCAATTCCGGCAACGGATTCGGACCTTCCGGCTCTCCCAGTTGTGCCGCTACCGGCACCGCCAGCACCAACGCCAAAAGCCCATTTACTATCAGACGTGCATACATCACATGGTTCTCCAGGTCGGCTACGCGTGGCCAGACTCAAAACACTATTCTAACCTCGCAACCATGTCCCCAGCCACCCGCCGAACCGATTTCGCCTCGCCGCCGCTCGCCCCCGCGCGCCCGCCGCACCATTTGCCCTTGACGTCGCCGAGCGGCTCATGCTAGCCTGAAATAAACGCCCGGCACCGGCCCCGGGCTCGGTTTCTCGCGGAGGTCTTAAGATATGGCGGACAGTGCAGCCGTTCCCCAGCAACAGGTCGACCGGAAAGCTCAGCAACTGCCTCCGTTCCGCGTCCTCCTACACAACGACGACGTGAACTCCTTCGACCACGTCATCGCCTCCATCCTCAAGATCACCCCGCTCCCCTTCGAAGACGCCGTCGATCGCACGCTCGAAGCCCACGAAAGCGGCGTCAGCCTGCTCCTGGTCACGCACCAGGAACGCGCCGAACTCTACGTCGAGCAGTTCGCCAGCCTCCACCTCACCGTCACCTGCGAACCCGAAGACTAACAGCTATCCCCAAACCCCGTGCCCCGTGCCACTGCTCTTGAGCAGTGCATCCTTGGTCCGGCAGGCGACGCGGGTGCACTACTGCTGCGCCGCCTCATCAGCCTCAGCATCAGCATCACTCGGCCAGCGCAACACCTGCGGTCCATAACGCCTTATGAGCAGATTCATGTCGGTGTTGTCCGGCGCCACCACCTCCACGTTCGCGAAGCACATCACCCCGTACCAGATCCGCTCGATGTCCGGGTGCTTCATCGCACACTCACGACACGTTCGCAGGATCAGCGTTGCCTGCTCCGGCTCCGGCCCGGAGAACTCACCGCGGATGCTCACCCCTTGGCTACCGTTCTCTGCCCCACCCTCATGTATCAACACCATTTCGAGCGGTACGCGTCGCTGGGCAAACACCGCTTCACCGGTCAGCACAAACCCCGTCGGCCGTACCCCTTCGAAAAAGATCATCACCTCGAACCACGCTTCTCCCTCCCTCCGAATCAACACCTGCGGTGCGTTGATCCGTATGTTGTTGCGCACGTAATCATCCAGCGCGGCGTTAGCCTCCAGCACCGGCCCGGCCAACTCCTCTGGCACCACCTCGACCGGCACCTCCAGTTCGCGCGAGATCGTATACAGCACCGGGTTGTTCACCGCCGCCGACCCGCCGGCGGTATCACGAAAGTTGATTGTCGCACGCATGGTAACCAGGTGTGTACCGGGCTCATCAATCGTCACCGGGCACTGCTGTGTGCCGGCTTGGCTCACCATGCTCGGGTAGATGAAACCGTGATACAGCGGTAACGCCGGCCCCTGGTCAACCTGCACCCGGTCGAGCGTACATTCGATCAGGTAGCCGCCCAACGGGCCGCACACGTGCTGCTCTACACCCAGGAAGAACTCGATTCCCGCCGGCGCCAGCTTCGGCACCAGCATCTTTTGCGTGACCATCTGCTCGAAGAAACGCTCCTCCAGATCTGCCGGCAACTGCCCCCTTAATTGCAGGCTCGCCAGCAGTTGCAGGCCGCTTGTTACTGCCGCGAAGTCCGGTTCTGGCCGACCCTGCTCCACCAGCGCCGCGTGCGCCGCCCGCCGCGTCGCATCACTCGCAAGCGGCCCCGCCGCCAGTCGCCGATCCAGCTCGGCAAACGCCCGCGCCGCCGCCCGCGGATCACCACTCTCCGCCTCGTACAGCACGTACCCCAGCGGTGCATACTGGTAATAATTCACCTGGTAGAGTCTGCCGATCCCGGCCAGCACCACCGGCGTCCCGCCGACCAGCACGAGCATCAAACCAACGCCAACTCGCCCCCAGCGCCGCCGGCGCACGCCGATCACGATCGCTTGCTGGCTCGTGAGCGCGCTCCCACACTCCGGACACCGGGCCGCACTCGTCGTTAGATCCGTCCCCGCCAGGTTGTACCCACAACGTCGGCAGAACAGCTTGCTCCCACTGCGCCGCGGCCACAAACCACGACAGATCAGCGCCAGACCCGCCAGCGCCACAACCCCGGCAACACCAACCAGCATTCCCACGTTCATCGCGAAGACAATCTCCCGCGCCAACGCACCGCCGCGAGTATACTCGCTCCACGCCGAGACCGGGCCCCATTGCGACCAGCCCGATCAACAGCTATACGTAATGCACAAAGGCCGGCCAGTCTCTTTTCAGGAGCAGCATCATGCCAAACCCCGGCGAACCATACTGTTCCAACTGCGGCTACAAGCTCAAGGGGTTGACCCACTCCAGCAAGTGTCCCGAGTGCGGCCAGCCACTCGTCGATGTCCTAACCCGCGACAGCCTCTATCGCAAACGCAGTCGCCGCTACAAGTCCGACATCACCATCTTCGGCCAGCCCCTCCTGCACATCGCCACCGGACCCACCGAAACCGAACGCATCGGCATCGCCCGCGGAATCATCGCCATCGGCGATATCGCCATCGGCTGGTTCGCCCTCGGCGGTTTCGCCTGCGGACTCGTCGCCCTCGGCGGTATGTCCGTTGGCTTGGTTGCCCTCGGCGGCGGAGCTCTCGCACTGCTCGTCGGCATGGGCGGTTTCTCCACCGGTGCACTTGCGATTGGCGGCCTGGCTATCGGCGGAGCAGCCCTCGGCGGCGGAGCCATCGCCTACATCGCGCAGGGCGGCGGAGCCGTCGGAGTCTACGCCCGCGGCGGCGGAGCCTTCGGCCAACACACAATCTCCGTTCAGGCTCAGGATCCTGTCGCGCTCCAGTTCTTCGAGCACTTCCAATGGCTCTTCGGACCCGCGGGACCCGCGCCTAGCCCAGTCTTCGCCCTCTGGGTGGTCGTCGCCGCCGTAATTATCGCCGCCCTCATCGCCCTCCCCGTATTCATCAAATACTTCCAGCACGCCGGCAGCTCCGCCGAGAACCTGCGCTGACAGCCGCCAACATGCTTAACCTGGAGAACCCATGAACTACCGCAGACTCGGCAACGCCGGCATCAAACTCTCCGAAATCGGGCTCGGAAGCTGGCTGACCTACGGCTACGGCGTCGACGACAACCACGCCAGCCAGTGCATCCACCGCGCTTTCGACCTCGGCGTAAACTTCTTCGACACCGCCGACGCCTATCATCGCGGCGGCGCCGAGTCCGTCCTTGGCCGCGAGTTGAAGCAGTACCGCCGCCGCGAGCTTGTCATCGCCACCAAGTGTTTCTTCCCCATGAGCGACGACGTCAACGATCGCGGCCTTTCCCGCAAGCACATCTTCGAGAGCATCCACGACTCGCTCAAACGCCTACGCACCGACTACGTCGACCTTTACCAGTGCCACCGCTTCGACCCCGAAGTCGAGCTGCCCGAACTCGTCCGCGCCATGGACGACCTCATCAGCCAGGGCAAGATTCTCTATTGGGGTGGCAGCGAATGGTCGGCCGAGCAGATCCGTGCCGCCCACGAATGTGCCCACCAGCTCAACGCCGTCCCGCCCGTCTCCGAACAACCCGAATACAGCATCGCCGCCCGCCGGGTCGAATCCCAGGGCGTCCAGCAAACCTGCCGCGATCTCGCCGTCGGCATGCTCCCCTGGAGCCCGCTCAAGCAGGGACTCCTCACCGGCAAATACAGCGGCGGCACCATCCCACCCGACAGCCGGGCCGCCAACCCCCGCATGAATCTCTTCCTCCAAACCATCGACCGCGAACTCGTCGATCGCGTCGACCAGCTCCGGCCCATCGCCCAGAATTACGGCCTCACCCTCGCCCAGCTCGCCATCACCTGGCTGCTCCACCAGCCGGCCGTAGCCAGCGTCCTCATCGGCGCCACCCGACCCGAACAGGTCGAGGAAAACTGCCTGACCGAAGTTCCTCAGCTTAGCTCCGAAGATATCACCCTTATTGATAACCTCTTCCCCGCAACAGCAATCCACTGACCCGCCGACATACACCAACAGCCGCACTGCCAACCACAGAGTGTGCCGACCCCGCCAAAGACTGTCACATTGGCAGGTCGCCGGGGCAGATGCTACCACCTCCATCCTTCGTAATTACCTACAAATAAAGCACTTGCCATTATTGGCCCGCACCGTGCGCCGGGTGGTATCAACCTTGCATGGTGCCTTTCGTGATAAATCCGCGCCCGCCCGATTCCGAGGCCGGGCGCAGTTGAGCTCTGTAGGAGACAGGCATGTCAAAAATCATCGGAATCGATCTCGGGACCACCAACTCGGTCGTCGCTGTCATGGAAGGCGGCCAGCCGAAGGTGCTCGTTAATGACTCCGGCGCCCGTCTGACGCCCTCCGTGGTGGCTTTCACCGACAAGAATGAGCGACTCGTCGGACAGCGCGCCCGCAATCAGCAGGTCACCAACCCGACCAACACCGTCTTCTCCATCAAACGCTTCATGGGCCGTCGGCACGACGAAGTCTCGCAGGAAGAGAAGACTGTTCCCTACGCCGTCATCGGCGGACCCAGCGAGCTTGTCCGCGTGAAGATCGGCGACAAGGAATACGCCCCGCCGGAGATCTCCGCCATCGTCCTCCGCGACCTCAAGGCCACGGCCGAACGCTACCTCGGCGAGTCCATCGAACGCGCCGTCATCACCGTGCCGGCCTATTTCAACGACTCCCAGCGCCAGGCCACCAAGGAAGCCGGACAGATCGCCGGCCTCAAGGTCGAACGCATCATCAACGAGCCGACCGCCGCTGCCCTCGCCTACGGCCTCGAAAAGAAAGCCAACGAGAAGATCGCCGTCTTCGACCTTGGTGGCGGAACCTTCGATATCTCCATCCTCGACGTCGGCGAGAACGTCTTCGAGGTGCTCAGCACCAACGGCGACACCCACCTCGGCGGCGACGACTTCGACGAAGTGCTCATCGGCTTCCTCGCCGACGAGTTCCGCAAGAAGGAGGGCATCGACCTTCGCACCGACCCGATGGCCCTACAACGCCTCAAGGAAGCGGCCGAACGCGCCAAGTGTGAACTCTCCGGCTCCATGGAAACAACCATTAACCTGCCCTACATCACAGCCGACGCCGGCGGGCCCAAGCACCTCCAGACCACCGTAACCCGCGCCAAGTTCGAGCAACTGATCGAACCCCTGGTCGAACGCTGCCGCGGACCGGTCGTCCGCGCCCTCAAAGACGCCAAGCTCGCTCCAAAAGAGATCGACGAGGTCGTCCTCGTCGGCGGCTCCATCCGCATCCCCATGGTGCAGAAGCTCGTCACCGACATCTTCGGCAAAGAGCCCAACCGCAGCATCAACCCCGACGAGGTCGTCGCCCTCGGTGCCGCCATCCAGGGTGCCGTCCTCACCGGCGAAAAATCCGACATCGTCCTGCTCGACGTCAGCCCGCTTTCGCTTGGCGTCGAGACGCTCGGCGGCGTGATGACCGTGCTCATCCCCCGCAACACCACCATCCCCACCAGCAAGAAAGAGACCTTCTCAACCGCGGCCGACAGCCAGCCCGCCGTCGATATTCACGTCCTTCAGGGCGAACGCAAGATGGCCGAGCACAACCGCACACTCGGCCGATTCCAGCTCACCGGCATCCCGCCGGCACCCCGCGGTGTGCCTCAGATCGAGGTCACCTTCGACATCGACGCCAACGGTATCCTCAACGTTTCCGCCAAAGACCTCGGCACTGGCAAGGAGCAGTCCATCGAGATCAAGGCCTCTTCCGGCCTCAGCGACGACGAAGTCCAGCGCATGGTCACCGACGCCGAAGCGCACGCCTCTGAGGACGAGCAGAAGCGCAAGCTTATCGACGCACGCAACCGCGCCGACCAGATGGTCTACCAGACCGAAAAGACGCTCAAGGAGCACGGCGACAAGGTCGACGCCGCCACCCGTGGCGCGATCGAGCAAGCCCTGAACCACCTCAAGGACGTCCAGAAGAACGATGATCCGGACATGATTGAGAAGGCCATGGACGAACTGACCCAGGCCTCGCACAAGCTCGCGGAAGAGGTCTACAAGACTTCCGCCGACGCCGCCCAACAGGCCGGCGGCCCCGAAGCCCAGCAGGCCGCTCAGGACACCGGCACCACTGCCCAGTCCAAGGACGACGACGTCATCGACGCCGAGTACGAAGTCAAGGAATAATCCCCCGCCAACCAGCTCCCCACCCTTCGACGAAGGGTGGGGAGCATCGGTTGGGTTCCCGCCGCCGCCGGCCCGGGGAGCCAAATGGCCTTGGCGGCATCCGCATTGTCAGTGCGGAAATCTCGGCCGGCCGGTGTTGCCGGCTACGTCACTCCGCTAAAGCCGCGGCCAGCTCCGCGCAGTCAATCAATTCACCATTCCGGTAGCACAAACTCTCGGTCGTGTTCGCCGTCCACACGTTGCCCAACACCACGCCGGTGATGATCGAACCAATGTTCGTCCCAACCAGCAGACGGTTGCACCCAGTGCTCGTCGCCAGCAATCCCGCGATCAGCAACACCATTCCGAGCTTGACCATGTATCCGCGCTTCATCGTATTCCTTTCGAATCTGCTCTGTCGGCGACCCATTCACGCTGCCGGCCCGCCGCTTGTTGACCTCGAATCAAACCACAATCACAACCAACGTGTGCTGCAATCACTCTCCGGTCCACAATCTCAGCTACGCCGGCCACGCCGACCCTTCATCGTCAGCAGGCCCAGCATCGTCAGCAGCGGCGTCGCCAGACCCAACGCGCCACACGCGTCGAAGATCGACACCGGCCGCACCATTTCCCAATAGGCCTCATCAACCTCAACATCCGCTGCCTGCGCCGTCGCCGCCGTCGTCTGCTCGTTGCTCGTCGCCGCCGCATCGAGCGACACCGTCCCCGTCGCCGTTGCCCGCAGGATCAGCTCAATCTTCAACTCCTCGTCCACTGCCAGGTCCCCCAGTTCGATCACAATATCATCGTCCACGACCGACGCGGTCAGCGGTGTCGACTGCGCCGCCTCATCCTCAACCAGCGACGCACTCACGAACTCCGTGCCCGCCGGCAGTGGCAGAGTCAGCGTCACGTCCGTTGCGTCACCAGTTCCCGCGTTCTGCACGTCAATCTCGAACGCCAGCTCCTGGCCGACGGCCGCCGTTGTCGAACCTGCCGTAATCGTCACCTGCAAGTCCGGCACCCTGTCGAGCGTCGTGAACGTTACCTTGCTGCCATAGCCGGTCCCCACGCTGTTCGTCGCGTACGCTCGCACGTAGTACGTCGTCCCGGTCGTCAGCCCCGTCAGGCTACTGGTAAACGTCCCCAGCCCCGTTCCGTCCGACGTTATATCATCGTCAATCGTCGGCGTTCCATCCGTGCTCCAGCACACACCCCGAGCCGTCACCGTTTCACCACCATCCGTAACGACTTCACCGCCACACGTCGCCGTCGTCGCGCCCAAGTCAGATACTTCGTTCGTGCTGACGCCTGGCGGCTGCGTGAGTTCGCCTGCGTAGATCGTTGCGTAGATCGCCCCATCCGCTTCGTACACCGCGACGATGTCCCCGTAGAGACTGTTCAGCCCCAGACTCAGGTACGCGCCCGTCGCAATCGTCACCACGTCGCCGAACGTTACGCCGTTATCTTCGCTGATGGCGTATTTCACGTCCGTTCCATCCACGTACCCGTCGATCACGTTCGAGTACGCGTCCACTGCCAACGTACGCCCCTGGCTGATCGTCGTGTTGCCGAACGTCAATTCCGTCTGCGAGTAGTCCGACACATCGATTCGCAACGCGTCCGTTCCCGTGCCCGACGTGTACAGAAACACTCCGTCGCCCGTCGACGCCAGCACGGTCGTCGAGTAATACACCGAACCGCCCGGCTCATGCGGCCCGTCAAAGCTCGCCCCGTGGTCCGTGCTCTTGAAGACACGCACCACCGGATCGTCCGTCTGCACGTACACATATCCCGTAGCCGGGTCCACGTGCACGTCCGAATACGCCCGTCCGCTGTCCACCGTCGTCGCGATGAACGCCCCATCACCGCTGTTGCTGTTATGCAGCAGCGTCTGCCCGCCTCTGTTGATCAGGTACACGTACGGCGCGTCTAGTGCGATGTGCATCGTACCTACCGCCTCTCCGATCTCCGTCGGCGTGCTGAACGACACCCCCTCGTCGGTGCTCTGCGTGTAGTAAGCACTCGTGCCCGTGCCCCAAACCACATGCACGATGCCGTCCGCGTCCACACCGATCTCAGCCTCGTAGCTCACGTCCGCCACTTGCACCGGCGTCTCGAAGCTCTCACCGCGATTCGTGCTCCGGGCCACGTAAATGGCGCTGTCGTCGCGGTACGACACGTAGATGATGCCGGTCGGGCCCACCGCCACGTTTCGGCTAGTGTTCGGCGATGCGATCGTATTGCTCGTTCCCCCGTCCGAAACCGGTACGTCGGCGTAGAGAACCTCCCCGTTACTCACCCCAACCGTCGCAATCGATATGAATAGGACCAACAAGATGCGGCATGCAGTCATGAGCAGCCTCCAACAGGGCGCCATCGGAATCGGCGCGCCGCTGCCGCGGCACGCCATCAGTGTCACATCAGGCCCGCGAGCCCCATCCGGTGGGCGCAGGGACTCGCCGCGGTCGCTTCTCGCCCACTACTAATCAAGGATGCCCCTCCTGTCGGCTTTCACACTATCGGCTCCGTTGCCCCATCCCCCTAAGCTTCAAACCCCGCACTAACCTACAGTATTATCCGAACCCCCGCCCCGGCCGCCCAGCGGGCCCCGCCAGCGAGCCACCCACCCCCGTCCCCCTTCGAAGAGGGAGGACCATAGGGGGGGCACAACGTATTCAGTGTGGCACCGGTTTTCAACCGGTGGTTCGTGCTGGCCTACGACTATTGAACCGTGCTCACCCACCGAAGAACTAACCATCCCCACACACGTTCCCACGTTGTAACACGCTTACGTGGTCACATTGTTACGTAGTAACGCTGAAGCCCGCGCAGCGGGCGCCCGACCGAAGCCCCGGACGCAGCCCGGGGAACCGTTTCATCTCCAAACCCCCAAGCCCCCGTAGGGGGCGACCGAACTGCTCCACCGTCAACCCACGCGCTTAACCAACCCCGCCGCCCCCTTCATCCTTCCGTCCTAATCCTTCACCCTTCTCCACCATCCTCGTACCCACGCCGACCGCGCCGCTGGGCTTCGCCATCATCAACCCGGTCCAGCCAGCCGCAACGCGCATCGTCACGCCGATCGAATCGGCCGACATACGGCTTGATATCCAGCAGCGGCGTGCCGTCAAGCACATCAACGTCCTCGACCTCCAGCGTGCCGACATCACGACGGACCAGCCGCACCAGGCTCAGCCCGATCGCGTTCGGCCGACAAGGAGCCCGCGTCGCAAACACCCCGTGCTCGACATCCTCCAGAAACGGCTTCACCCTCAGCCGTACCCCGCCGACGCGATCAAACGCATACACCAGCCAGATATGCGAAAACCCCTCCACGTCCGCCAGGCCGGCTTCGTATGCCGGATCGATCTCAATCCTGCCAGGAATCCCCGCCGCAAACGCCGGCTGAATCGGCGTCTTCTCAGCCACCGTGTGCGGGCTGCGAATCACGCCAATCGGCCGCAACACAATCTCGTTCAACATGATACTCGGCTTTGAAATGACACGCCGGCCAGTTACGCCCCCGACTCAGGCGCTTCAGGCCGCGGCTCAGCTTCCTCCGCCGACGGCTCCACCGCCTCCGGATTCATCGGCGACGCCGCTTCGCCAGACGCATCATCCGCAGCAGCCTCGGCCACCGGCGACCCGTCGGACGGAACCTCCGTTGCCACAGTCGGCGTCTCGGCAACATCTTCCGCCGACACAACCGACGACTCATCCGCCACAGCACCCTCAGCTTCATCCGCCGCCGGCTCACCCTCGGCAACAACCGCCGAGCCAGACGACTCAACCCCGGCCGCCGCAGCATCATCCGCCGCTACCGGCGAGGCGTCCTCTGCCGCCCCTTCTTCCGGCGTCCGCGCCGCAACGAAGCCCGAGATATCAGCTCCGCCACCAGCAGTGCCTTCCGCGCCGCCTCCGCTTTGCTGTTCGGCCGCCTCGTTCTCGGCCTGAGCTTTCTCCGCCGCCTCACGCTCTTCTTCGAGCCGAATAACCTCTTCGCCGGCCGCCTCCACAAGCCGCTCGGCCAGCTCCGCCTCCAGCTCGAGTTCGTTCACAAATTGCTCCGGCCCAATCTCATCAACGTCATTGACCGATACGCAACCAAACGCAATCAGCTTGTCGATCAACACATCATCGACACCCGCAACCTCCTTGAGAACGCGTTCGAGATTCTCAAGGTGCTTGTTGTATTCCGCCGGCGTGAGAATATCGACATCCCATCCGGTCAGCCGCGCCGCCAGACGCACATTCTGCCCGCGCTTCCCGATCGCCAGCGAAAGCTGATCCTCGGCGACAACAACGGTAGCCTTGCCAAGCTCAAAACACAGCGCAATCTCTTGCACCTCGGCCGGCTTGAGCGCATTCTGAATCAAAATCTGGCTCGATTCATTCCAGCGCACAATGTCGATCTTCTCGCCGCCGAGTTCATCAACGATATTCTTAATTCGGCTGCCGCGCACACCAACGCAGGCACCGACCGCATCCACTTTGGAGTCGATCGAGCTGACGGCCACCTTGGTGCGATAGCCGGCCTCGCGCGCCAGCGCTTTGATTTCAATGACCTGTTCGGCCACCTCGGGCACCTCGAGCTCAAACAGCCGCTCGATGAACTCAGGGTGCGAGCGAGACAGGATGATCTTGACCTGGTTCGGCTGCTCGCGCACTTCGAGAATCAGCACGCGAATGCGCTCGCCGGGCTGATGCGTCTCGCCGGGAATCTGCTCGCTGCGCGGCAGGAACCCCTCCGTCCG
The DNA here is from genome assembly GCA_963666925.2 of Phycisphaerae bacterium. Taxonomy (GTDB): domain Bacteria; phylum Planctomycetota; class Phycisphaerae; order UBA1845; family Fen-1342; genus JANQFV01. The sequence continues at coordinate 18,594 of CAXXTC010000013.1, forward strand.
GCCAATGTTGACCAGCAGGTTGCCGCCCTCCGCCCGCACAACGGTGCCGGTGACGATCGTACCACGCCGCGACGTGAAATCGTCAAAGATGCTCGTGCGTTCGCGTTCGCGCGTCTTCTGAATGATCATCTGCTTGGCGGTCTGGGCGGCAATGCGACCAAGCAGCTTCACATCGATCGCCTCCCCGTTGATAGTCGCGCGGAACTGACCGCTGATGAGGTCCATCTTGACGTCAGCGTCGGTGTCCTCGCTGTAGTGCTTGCGCACCGCGCTGACCATGGCCTGCTCGATATCGTTGATAAACGAATCGCGGTCAATGTTCTTGTCGCGACAGATGCTGTCGATAATGCGAAGCAACTCTTGGTTCATAACCAGTCATCCCTGCGCTGACGCGCTCCACGCCAGCAGCCTGCACGCCGCGGCGCAACCGACCGAATACCGGCCGGCACTATGGACGAACCTCAACTACAAACGCCCATCAGAACTTCGTGTGGCACCGGCCATCGCCGGTGAATCACGGGCTATTAGCCCGCACCACACTGTCCTGTTGGCGACTCCAACAAAAACGGGCCGCGCTGGCGACCCGTCGAAGCCCCATACCGGGGCTGACAACAGTCTGGCTCTGGTCGCTGGACCCGCCGTTGGCAGCAGGCCGCTTCCACACCTCCCGCGGGTCAGGTCACGCGGCACGACCCAACACTCCAACCACATAGTCTAGCCGCGATCAAGCCCGGCTTCCAGATGTCCCACAGGCGAATTCCCCCCCAAAGCCCCCAATCACACCTCCCGAAAACCCCAACCCAACACGCCACAACCCCCCGGGCGCGCGCACAACACCATCGGCCACCCTGCCGATCCTCTACCGCAACCCCGTCGCGTCGATCACCACATCACTGCCCGAAACCGACACCTCGGCCGGCCGGTTCAGCAACATCGGCGACATCGGCCAGACATGACCGACCGACCGCGTCGTCACGATCGGCACCTTGCGCTTCCGCGGCAGGTGAAACTCCAGCAGCTTCAGCACCGCGGGCTGCGTATCGTTATTGAGCATGTGAAAATCACCAATGATCAGGCCGGCCGCCGCCTCCAGCCAACCCGCCAGCTTCAAAGCTGCGAGGTGCCTATCAATACGATACGGCGACTCCTTGAGGTCCTCAAGCATGAGCCACTTGCGCATCGGGCGATAGCGCCGCGCCAGCGGACTACCCACCGTCGCCGCCAAAACCGCCAGACACCCACCCACAACACGAATCGACCCGCTCTTGAGTCGGCCCGCGACCAGCTCTCCCTGCACAGGCTCAAACGACAGGTGATAAGCATCGGTCGGCCGACGCCCGCTCAGAACTTCAGGCAGCAAACGCCAGAACTCGCCCAGCGCCGCCCGAGCCGCCTCCGCCGGCCGAAGCCGGGATGACAACCAGTTCGGCCCCAGCCAATACAGCCCGCGCCCCCAGCGATAGCTCGCCACCAGGTTCACAATCGTCGACATCTCGCTGAACCCCAGCATCCACAGCGGCGACTGTCGCCGGGTGAGCGGACTGAAGTCCAGATGCGGCAGAATTCGGCTGAAATACGCCCCGCCGGCCGCCGCCACAATCGCCAGCGTCCGCCGATCGCGCAAGGCCGCGTTGATATCCTTGATCCGCTCGGCATCGTCGTGTCGCCCCGCCTCCCAGGGCTCTTCGACCACGGTCAGCAAATCCATGTCATACGTCAGCCGCAGCGGCGCGGGCAGGTGCCGCTCGGCAAACTCGACGTACGTCGGCACATCCTCAAGCCCAAAGCGGGTGGCGTCCGGGCCGATCGGATTGCCATGGCCTATCAGGTGTATTCGGTTGGGCTCGGGTGCTTTGCGGGGCATTCCGGGTTCGCCCTTCATCAAATGGCCAGTGCAACGCTCTCAGGACGGCGGTGCCTCGCACTATAATCGAAACCGTGCTGAGAATCGGGTCCATCGAGCTTGATTTCCCCGTCGTACAGGCGGCCCTCGCCGGATACAGCGATGCGCCCATGCGCATCATCGCTCGCCGACACGGCGCCCCTTACGCCAGCGCCGAGGTTATCCTCGATCAGGCCGTCACCCGGCGTGGCCGAATCCAGCGCCGCCTGCTCCGCCCGCCGGCCAACGAGGACCACCCAGTAGGTGCACAGTTGCTCGGGGCCGAGCCGGCCGAGTTCGCCGCCGCCGCCGAGTTGCTCGTTACAGCGGGCTACGACGTCATCGACCTCAACTTCGCCTGCCCGGTGCGCAAGGTGCTCGGGCGGTGCCGGGGCGGACACCTCCTCACCGACCCGTCGCGGGCCCTGGAGATCATCCGCGCCGTACGCCAAACGCTGCCGCCGCGTACGCCCCTCACCGTCAAGCTCCGCCGCGGCTACGACGACACGCCCACCAGCGAACACAACTTCCTGCAGATCCTCGACGGCGCCATCGAGCTGGGCGTCAGCGCGATCACCGTCCATGGCCGCACCGTGTTGCAGCGCTATCGCGGCCCGAGTAACTGGGACGCGCTGCGCCGAGTGAAGCAGCACGTCGGCGACTTTCCGATCCTCGGCAGCGGCGATCTTTTCTCGGCCGACGATGTGCAGCGCATGCTCGCGCAGACGGGTGTGGACGGCGTGACGCTCGCCCGCGGCTGCATCGGAAACCCGTGGCTGTTTGCCGAGACGCGGGCGGTCTTGGCCGGTGAGCCTTTGCCCGATCCGCCCGCCGTTCCGGAGCAGGGCCGGGTAATCCGGGAGCATTTCGACCTGTCTCTGGCCACGCACGGCCCACGCTTGGCCGGCCGAATCCTCCGCAAATTCGGCATCAAGTACTCCGAACTGCACCCGCAGGCGCGCGATGTTCGCGACGCATTCGCGGCCGCTGGCAACGAGCAGGAGTGGCTGCGGGTGCTGGACGAGTGGTATAGTCCGAACCGCGCCTGGCCCCCCGGGCGCCGCAAGCACGGCCCCGGCGACCTGGTAGCAGCGGGTGCATCTTGACCACCACCACACGAGGATGCAGATGACTTCGCGAAGAACTGCCGTTGTCCTGCTGATTCTTTCCGCCGGCTTGTTGACCACCGGCTGCGCCATGCCGGACCCGCTGCGCGTCATGTCGTTCAACATCCGCTATGCCGGCGGCGACGACGGCGCGAACGCATGGGAGCACCGCCGCCCGCTCGTCATCGAGACCATCCGCAACCAGGGCCCGGACGTCATCGGGCTTCAGGAAGTCCTCCACAGCCAGGCCGAGGAACTCACCAGCGCCCTGCCTGATTACACCTTCGTCGGCGTTGGTCGCGAAGATGGCAAAACGCGCGGCGAGTATGTTCCCATAATGTTCCGCAAGGCCCGCTTCACGTTGCTCGACCACGGTTGCTTCTGGCTCAGCGAGCAGCCGGACCGACCCGGCAGTGTCGGCTGGGACGCCGCCCTGCCACGAATCGTCACCTGGGTTCGGCTGCGCTTCAACGAGGCCCCCTTCCGCGAAGTCCAGATCGTCAACGTGCACTTCGATCATCGTGGCGAGCAGGCTCGGTGCGAGTCGGCTCGGCTGCTGCACAAGCTGGTCGAATCCCTCGGCGGGCGGCCGCTGGTCATGCTGGGCGATTTCAACTGCCGACCGGGCTCAGAACCCCACACGATTCTCACCCAGGGCCGTAACGGCCTCTGGAACCTCCAGGACGTCCAGAGCGGCAGCCCGAAGTCGCCGTTCGCCCAGGCCGGCACGTATCACGGCTTCACCGGCAACGCCGGCAGCCAACGCATCGACTGGATCCTGATAAGCGAGCGTTTCGACGTCGTCGCAACCGAGATCGACCGGCACCACGCCGGCGACCTCTGGCCGTCCGATCATTTCCCGGTCATAGCAACAATTCGGCTGAATCGCGGCTGCGGCACGGGATACACCTGAGCAGGCGGGTGTTGCCCCCGGCGGGGTGCCTACCAGTTCTGGGGAACCTCGAAGCAACCCCACCCATCCGCCGCGGCTCAGCCGGCACATTGACGGCAAGCGGAAGAAGAGCTAATATTTAGGGCTCAAAATTGATTGTCTCGCTAGCCCCCATCGTCTAGCGGCCTAGGATATCAGGTTCTCATCCTGGAGACCGGGGTTCGAGTCCCCGTGGGGGCGATGATCCCAACCCCTTAGATAGTAAGAGGTTGGGATTTTTCTTTGTGCCATCTGGGGGAGTTCCAGGCTTGCGATTATCACCGGAGAAGGTTCAGGACCGATCCTGGACATATCTTGACGCAGGTGAAGAGTGGCCAGAAAGTCGCGATCGTAAAGATCAACGGTACGGGCGGGATTCGGCGCCGGGTGCAGGCACGCTCGTCGAGGTGGAAGGCTATCACCTGACCCGTCGGAAAGAAGAAGCCGAGCGGATCGGCGTGGAACCCGTATGAGCACGGAGCGAGAATCTCACACGAACGGTGTTGTGCCGCCCTGCGCGGGTCCGCGTTTGCTCGCTGGCCGCCTAATCTCCGCCGAGTGCAAATCGCTGTGGCAAAGTGGCCAAATCACTCACTGATGACCCGGGCGGGACGCACGCCGAGGACGTTGACGCGGACCTCAGGGGCGTAGCTGCTGCGAACTGAGGACCGCGCGTAGGCGGCGGTGCTGCGGAAACTGCCCCCCCGGAGCGTGCGGATGTGGCCTCCCAAGACCTTGCGAAAGCCGTCCCCAGGCTCCACATCGCGGTCATAGTCCCCGAACCCGTCGCGGCACCACTCCCAGACGTTGCCGATCACGTCGTGGAGCCCGAAGGCGTTGGGCGAGAAGCTCCCGACGGGCGCATGCACGGCCCAGCCATCTTCCAGCCAATCTTCGTAAAGCCAGGTGGCTGGTGCACCTCTGTTCTTCGACCAGCCGTCCGCGAGGTTGCCCGCACGCATGAGGCCGATGGACTCCTTCTCATTCCCCGTCCACCACACGGTGTTTGACCCTGCGCGGGCCGCATGTTCCCACTGCGCCTCGGTGGGCAACACGAGGCCGAGGCGCATCAGAACGTCCTGGCATTCGATCCAGCCGATCTGCTCCACTGGGTTCCAGGGCTGGTTCTGGTGAATGGGCTCGTCAGCGGGCGGCTCACCCCTCCAGTTCCAGCTCCCGCTGAAGTTGCTGGGGTTCACGCCCGTGAATCGCTCCCACTGACCCTGCGTCATCTCATACTTGGACATGAAGAACGCCGCGAGCGTCACCTCGCAAACCGGGCTCTCGTTGCTCTCTGCCTGTGGGTCGTAGTTGCGACCCGCGGGGTCGTCCCTCTGAGCACCCATCAAGAACGTGCCGCCGGGAATCAGGACGAAGACTAGTCCAGTGTCGCCCGTCAGGATCCAAGGATTGACGGCTTCGTCATCCGGGTTTGGTTTCGGCTGCGCGCCGGTCTGGATGTGCCAGAACTCCCACAGCCCCGACCGCGGGTCGCGACGCAGCGGCATCAGGCCGACTTGCGGCTTGATCTGTAAACCACCGTAAACCTCGAGCCGTCCAATGTCAGTAATGGCTTCGGCCCACTTGGCCGTCGCCTGCGGTCCGGTGATGCTTCGCTGCTCGATGCTCTCGGCGAACGCCAGCCGCTCCTTGATGCTGGCCAGGGTCCCCTGTTTTGGATTCGCGTCCACGAAGGCCGCCAGATCCGCCACCAGCCCGGCCAGCGTGTCGTGCTGCCACTGGACCTGATCGTCGCTGAACTTCCACGTGCGGCGCTCTTTGACGACCTTCTGCAACTCAGAGATGGACCGCTCCGTTTCAGCGATGATCTTCTCGAGTTCTTCGCTGCTCTTCTCCTTGTCCTCGGCGTCCTCGCTTTCATCCGCGCTGGTAGCGTCAAGCTCTTCCTGAAGTTCAACAAGACGCTGCCTCTGCGCAGCAAGCTGCGCGGCCTTGGGGTGGGTATCCCGATCATGTTTCTGTTGCTCAGAATCGTATTGCAACGCCTGATCGCGCAGGGCGCTCAGGGTGGCTTCGTGCATGGGCAGGTTGTCCCGTAGCGGTATGGCCCGCGCTGCGAGCCACGTCTCCATGGCTTCGATCTGCTCGGGGTAGGCGGGCCAGAGTTTGTCGGCCGCGGCACGAGCATCGGCCAGACGCTTCAAGTCGGCCAGCCGGACGATCTCCTCGTAGCGCTGTTCGGCCAACTGCCGTTGTACTGTCGCGGCCGAACGAGCCCGTGTGGCCACCGCCGCTTGCCACGTCGTGCCCGCGATACCGGCGACGAGTGCCAAGACCACCAAACCAGCCGCAACAACCGGGCCCCGGTTGCGGCGGATGAACTTGGCCATGCGGTAACCCGTGTTGGGGGGACTGGCCAGGACGGGCTCGTGATTCAGGTGTCGCCGAAGGTCGGCCGCGAACTCGCTGGCCGAGGCATAGCGCCGCGCGCGGTCCTTCTCCAGCGCCTTCATCGTCACCCAGTCCAGGTCACCACGCAAGTCACGCGTCAGCGCTTCCGGGGTGGTATGGCGATTGCGCGCCGCAGTCGTTGAATCCGTGTCATCGCCACCGCTCAATCCGCTGAGCTTCGTGCTCGGTTTGGGCGGTTCCACCTCGCGAATGATCCGGCGAATCTCGTCAAAGGCTGCACTCCGCAATGATCTTGGATCGAACGGCAGCACGCCGGTGAGTAGCTCATAGAGCAGCACGCCGAGGGAGTAGATGTCGCTGCGCGTATCCACATCCTGGGCGGTTCTCTCCGCCTGCTCCGGGCTCATGTAGCCGGGGGTGCCGATGATCTGCCCCTGGGCCGTAAACAGCGTGGCCTCGGTGAGGCGCTGCTCGGTCGCCTTGGCCACCCCGAAGTCGATCACCTTGGCGACGGACTTGCCGTCCTGGAAAGCCACGAGGATGTTACTGGGCTTGATGTCGCGGTGGATGATGCCCTTCTGGTGAGCGTGATGCACCGCCTCGCACACATCGATGAACAAAAGCAGACGCTCTGCGATGCCGAGCCGGTGACGGTCGCAGTGTTCGGTGATGGCGACGCCGGCCACATGCTCCATGGCGAAGTAGGGGCGGCCCTCCCGCGTGGTGCCCGCGTCGAAGACCCGGGCCACGCCGGGGTGGTCCATCAGGGCGAGCGCCTGGCGTTCAGATTCGAACCGGGCGATCACCGCCCGCGAATCCATGCCCGGCTTGATCACCTTCAGCGCTACGCGACGCCGAATAGGCCCGGTCTGTTCCGCCAGATACACGACGCCCATGCCCCCCTCACCGAGGGCTTCGAGGATCCTGTATGGACCCATGGCTTCCTGAGCCGGCGGCGGCGCAGGAGTCGTCTCGGTAGGTTGGGCGGTACTGCCTTCGAACGGACTTTTATCATCGCCCGGCGGACGTTCGTCACTCATCGGCTGTGCCCCTTCCTCGGTACCCGTCATCATAGCCTCCACGCTCGCCGGAACAACCCGTTGCGGCCAGGGCGCCAATCGCCGCCTTGAGCGCCAGAGGCGACGGCTGATCGCCACCCGCAAGACCGACAGGTTGCCCGCTGCCAAAGCAGCCTCACAACACACACCTCACCCGCCGGCGTCGACAGGTCGTTGGCGACCGATTTCGAGTCCCCGTGGGTGCGTTGCCTCCGGGACCCTCTGACCAGGGGGACTCCGGGAGCTTCTTTTTTGGCTGAAGAAGGGAAAGTTCGGCTGGCTTTGTCCACCCTGTCGAGCCCAGCCGGGTCACTTGAAGAACGCGACTGCGTTGCGGAAGAGGGTTAGGCCGTCGCCGGCGGGGCGGGGCGGCTGCGACGTCCAGCAAGGGTGCTGATCCCAGCGGACGAAACGCTCCGGGTGCGGCATCAAACCGAGAATCCGGCCCGACGAATCACACAAGCCCGCCAGGGCCGCATCACTGCCGTTGGGATTGCTTGGCAAACCATCTGCTGTCGACGCCGACGCTGTTGATGGCACGTAGCGCAGCGCGCCGCAGCCGGCTGCCAGGGCGCTTTCGAGCGCCGCCTCCGACGCGAACGTCACGCGCCCTTCGCCATGAGCGATCGGCATTTCGTACGTGCCGCCGGCGTCGAGAAACACGCAGTGATCCACGCCGGCGGACAGGTTCACCCAGCGGTCCTGGAACCCCGGCGGATGATTGGCCGCGATCGTGCAGGTGCGTCCGTCGCCGTCGTTCACGCCGGGCAGCAGGCCGCACTGCACCAATACCTGAAACCCGTTGCAGATGCCGAGCATCAGCTTGCCCCGGTCGGCGAATTCGCGCAGCCGATCGCTGACGTGCCGGAGCAGTTGCGCTGCCAGAATGCGGCCCGCCGCGATGTCGTCGCCATAACTGAACCCCCCGGGCACGGTCAGGATCTGGTAATCATCCAGCAGCGTGGGCCGGTCGATCAGCTCGCGGACATGCACACGCGTGCAGCGCGCCCCGGCCAGCTCCCACGCGTGTTGCGTTTCGAGGTCGCAATTCGTGCCGGCGGCACGCAGAATCAATACACGAACAGCGGGCACGAGCACAGTCCCTTCACGCTAATGCGACACTCAGCCGCAACCAACCCTGGTCGGCCGATGAGCCGGACTTTACCTCATGAGGCTGACGTTGTCTGCCCGGCTGCTATCGCGTCCTGCGGCGTTTACCAGAGCAGCTTGGCGACCATCAGCACGCCGAGGATGCAGGTGGCGATGCCGACTGCTCCGCGGATCGCCGTTTCCGGCATGCGTTGCACCGTCAACGTCGCCATCGGCACCGACAGCAGCGCTCCGATCGTCAGCGGCAAAGCGAGGTGCCAGGCGATCGTGCCATGCCACACGGCGTACACTGCCAACCCGACGGCACATGTCACGCCCTCGGCGAGGGACGTCACCGCCACCGCCTGGCGAGCCGATATCCCCGACACGACCTGCCCGCCGGTGACCAGCGGGCCGTAGCCGCCGCCGCTGAGCGCCTTGTTGAACGCGGCGATTGCCCCCAGCACGACGATGTGGCCGGAACGATAGCGCAATTGCCGGCGAATCGTCGCGAGGATCACGAAGCCGACGGAGAGCACGATCACGGCGATGATGCCGGTGAGCCAGATCTTGGGCACGTTGAGGGCGACGGTCGCGGCCAGGATCGCGCCGACGACACTGAGCGAACTGAGCAGCAACGTGGTGCGCAGCGCGAGACGGTCGCGTAGCAGATCGACGTTGCGGTCATGCTGGTGGGCCAGCGCCGCCGTGATTCCCGTGCAGAATTCGCTGAGCAGGACGGCGGGCACAATCTCCAGCGGCTCAAACCCGGCGAGAAGGAGCAGCGGCGTCAGCGTGGTGCCGTAACCCATGCCCAGACTCGAATCCACATACTCGCAAACCATGGCGGCCAGGAGGACGGCCAGGACGGCCAGGTAGCTCATGCCGCCGCCCAGGTGCGGCAGGAACTGATGATCCGGCAGAAACGCCTGCACGAGCAACAGTCCTACTACGATTAACACGCACACGGCCCAAATCCGCACACGCCGGGGCATGCGGCCAACCGGCCCGGTATTCAACGTCGATTCGTCAGACATGATCAGTGCGCACCTCCAGCGGATCCCCAACGTCGCCGCTATTAATGGATTTACAGAAAACGCCGACCGCGTCCCGCACGGCGCGGCCGGCCTCGGGTCACTGTATGTAGCCGAGGGCACGCAGCCGGGCGCGGACCGCCTCGATCTCGTCGCCGGACAAGCCCGGCGCCGGCTTGTCCAGCTTGCCGCCGGAAGCTACGTCACGCAGGCAATGCACGGCGAACTCCGTCACGCTGCGGAACCCGGTGCCATCGATGAGATCCTGGAGATTGCGGTACAACTCGGCGGGAATCTTGATGGTCACGCGATCATCGCGGCGACTTCCATCGTCCCGGCGATCCGACGAATCTGCTTTGGTCCTGCGTCGTGGCAATGCTGCACCCTCACTGTTTCTTAGGCTCTTAATGGAGTCTAACTGAACTCCAGCAGGAGTCAAGGGCTCTTCAGGGAATCTGATGGGCGGCTGTGTGGTCTGGGTTCCGTTTTGCGGCATCTATCGCCTGGCTGCTCTGGAAGAACGGTCGCGAGCGTGTTACAATGCTTCGCTGTTGTGATGGAACGGGGCTTGGTTGGAGCCCTAAATGCTGTCACAACAGAGTGTTACGCCCCGGTAGCTCAATTGGCAGAGCAAGCGGCTCTTAACCGCTAGGTTCTAGGTTCGATTCCTAGTCGGGGCATTTCCCCTCTCCCTCTACCGGGCCCGAAATCTGCATTTCAGTAGAGGGGCCGACCTGGCAAGACTGCATCGCTCAAGAGCGGTGCGGTGGTGCTGGTCAGGAGCGGCCGGGCGTTGGGCCTGGGGCGATTATTCGGTTGTCAAAGATCCGCTTCGGTGCCGGTCCAGTTTGGTGCGGGAGTTAGAGCACTTGTTCTGCCGGCCGCGGTCCTGGGGGAACCCGGCCTCGTCCGGAGACTCGTACGGTCCAGCATCGTAATTCCATCGTGGTCAACACAGTCCAATGACCGTGTTGACATGGTGATGGAGATGTTGGGCCGCTCCGGGTGGGCGGGGTCACGAACGGGGCAGCGGGGTGTGTGAGGATCGAGGGGCGAGGATCGAGGATCGAGTTTGTTGGTCGAGCCTTTCACGCTTTCGTTTCCCTTTCTCCGTTCACACCGGCATTTCGTGGCAGCTTTGGACCACCGGTTACAAACCGGTGCCACAAGTTCTGCTGCCTGCCGCCGGGGGATCGATCTCCCGGGTCGCTGCGGGCGTCGTCAAGGGTGCCCTGGGAACAGCGTAAGCGTAGGTAAGTGTTGACGCGCTTTTTGGGCCGGGCAAGTTGGATTTGAGGGATTGTCGCTGGCTGGCGAAATCTGGCGATTTCTGTTGGTTTCTGGCGGATTCTGCGCGCGGGATTTTGGTGGGTCCTGATAGTAGATAGGTGAGAGTAGGGGACGCGGCGGGGTTGGTAATCATGTGCGGTTCTTGGAGTGGCAAGTGGTTATTGGTGTCGCGCTGCGCGGCTGGCCGCCTCCCGCGCTCCTGCGTCCGCGATGCGGGCGCAGGGGCGAGAAAGTAGAGAGTAGGAAGTTGATAGTAGAAGGTGGTGCGCCGTGGGGCTGAGTGATTGCGGGCGCGCGATGGTACGCGCGCCCGCGATGTTTGCAAGACGGTCGCCTTGTTGCAAGACGGCCGTGGTGAGGCCTCGTTAGCAGCCGACGAGCAGGTCGACGAAGGGGTTGATGTCGTCGAAGTTGACGTCGCCGTTGCCGTCGATGTCGGCGTTGAGCCAGTTGCAGTCGGGGTATTCGGCCAGGTACTCATCTTCGCCGACGATGGCGAGAACGAAGGCGTTGATGTCGTCGAAGGTGACGTAGCCGTCGCAGTTCATGTCGGCAAGGGGGTACATCGTTTCGAGTGAGATGTAGCCTTGGTCGAATGGGATGACCGTTTCGCCGCCGGTGAATAGTTCCTGGAGAGCAATGCCCTCGTCTTCTTCGATGGTGCCGTCGTCGTTCGCGTCGAGCCGCACGAAGACCTCGATGTCACCGATGTAGAGGGTTGAGCCGCCGAGGATGCGGAGGCCAGGGACGCCGGGCGTGCCGGGGATGCCGAACAGGTAGAGGGCATCGGGAATGCCGGCTTCGAGGTTGTCGTAGGTGTCGATCAGGCCGACTTCGCTGGGCTGGCCTTCCTGGCCGATGGTGAGCTGCTGGAAGCCGAAGTTGTCGTCGGGCAGCTCGTCCCAGAGCAGATAGCGGTAGATACCGCCGACTTCGATGCGCTGGATGTCGCCGACGCACTCGAGGTTGAGGAGACCGAGGTTGGCGGTGTTCCCGTCGGCGTGGGTGTGGGTGAAGTCGCCGCCAAGGGTGATGATGCCGCCGGCGGTGATGTCGATGTTGTCACAGAGACGCATGAAGTCGTCCACCTCGAGCCGGGCCGTATCGGCACTGAGCGTAATGTTGACCGAACTGTCACCCTGAAGGCAGCCGAGGCTCAGTATCGAGTCCGCGCCGATGTTAATGGTTGTCGGGGCGTCGATACTGACACATCCCATTCGTGCATTGCCGCCATCGGAGATGTTGACGTGTACTGCACCGCTAGCAGCCGACTGCAATGAGCTTAGTGACGACAGGTCAAGAGTGCCTCCGGTTACATTGAATTCGATTCGGTCGTATCCGTCGTTGGGGGCCTCGACCCACTGAACGCCTGACAGATCGATCACGCCGCCATCGAGAGCATTGATCTTCTGGTAGTCATGGTCGTTGCCGGTCGAGTTGAACCCGGCGTCGATGCTCTGAATGCCGGAGAGATCCAGTAGCGTTCCGGCTCCCTCGGCCTGCATCAGTGTCCAGTTGTACGTGGTGGTCTGGGAGGGCCAGCCATCGTCCGCCCACAAGCCTGTCGAGGAATACAGCGCAGAGAACGTCATCGTATCTATCTCAGTCAGAACAGATTCCTCGCTCAACACCCACGTAGAGTCGGTGATCTCCGCCAGATCAGGGCCAACGGTCACGTTCGCGCCATTGCTAAGATTGATGTCTGTGCGATCAGTGAGCTGTATGCTTGGCAAAGTCAGTGACGCGGCGTCAAGGGCAATCCGATTGTCCCCAGCGCCGGCTGAGGTTAGCTGCTCCAGACCGTTGAGCAGGAGTTCCCCGCCATTTGTGGCATTGAACTCGATTCGGTCGCATCCGTCGTTGGGGGGCCTCGACCCACTGAACGCCTGACAGATCGATCACGCCGCCATCGAGAGCATTGATCTTCTGGTAGTCATGGTCGTTGCCGGTCGAGTTGAACCCGGCGTCGATGCTCTGAATGCCGGAGAGATCCAGTAGCGTTCCGGCTCCCTCGGCCTGCATCAGTGTCCAGTTGTACGTGGTGGTCTGGGAGGGCCAGCCATCGTCCGCCCACAAGCCTGTCGAGGAATACAGCGCAGAGAACGTCATCGTATCTATCTCAGTCAGAACAGATTCCTCGCTCAACACCCACGTAGAGTCGGTGATCTCCGCCAGATCAGGGCCAACGGTCACGTTCGCGCCATTGCTAAGATTGATGTCTGTGCGATCAGTGAGCTGTATGCTTGGCAAAGTCAGTGACGCGGCGTCAAGGGCAATCCGATTGTCCCCAGCGCCGGCTGAGGTTAGCTGCTCCAGACCGTTGAGCAGGAGTTCCCCGCCATTTGTGGCATTGAACTCGATTCGGTCGCATCCGTCGTTGGGGGCCTCGACCCACTGAACGCCTGACAGATCGATCACGCCGCCATCGAGAGCATTGATCTTCTGGTAGTCATGGTCGTTGCCGGTCGAGTTGAACCCGGCGTCGATGCTCTGAATGCCGGAGAGATCCAGTAGCGTTCCGGCTCCCTCGGCCTGCATCAGTGTCCAGTTGTACGTGGTGGTCTGGGAGGACCAGCCATCGTCCGCCCACAAGCCTGTCGAGGAATACAGCGCAGAGAACGTCATCGTATCTATCTCAGTCAGAACAGATTCCTCGCTCAACACCCACGTAGAGTCGGTGATCTCCGCCAGATCAGGGCCAACGGTCACGTTCGCGCCATTGCTAAGATTGATGTCTGTGCGATCAGTGAGCTGTATGCTTGGCAAAGTCAGTGACGCGGCGTCAAGGGCAATCCGATTGTCCCCAGCGCCGGCTGAGGTTAGCTGCTCCAGACCGTTGAGCAGGAGTTCCCCGCCATTTGTGGCATTGAACTCGATTCGGTCGCATCCGTCGTTGGGGGCCTCGACCCACTGAACGCCTGACAGATCGATCACGCCGCCATCGAGAGCATTGATCTTCTGGTAGTCATGGTCGTTGCCGGTCGAGTTGAACCCGGCGTCGATGCTCTGAATGCCGGAGAGATCCAGTAGCGTTCCGGCTCCCTCGGCCTGCATCAGTGTCCAGTTGTACGTGGTGGTCTGGGAGGACCAGCCATCGTCCGCCCACAGGCCTATCGAGGAATACGATGGCGCGACAGATCGTTACGATTGATCCATCCGACACCAAGAGGCGCGAGCGATTGCTGGAGAACGAGACACTGGGGCCGCAGGCGGTGAAGTTGCCGCCGTTGGCGTCGATGATGCCATCGATTTCGGTGGTGTTGAGCACGGTGAGGTCCGAGTCCAGAACCAACTGGAGCTTCGAGTCTTCGCAGAGGTAGAAATCGGTGATCTCGATCGGGTCGGTGATGTCGAGGATGACGGGGTTGTACGTGTGAGTGCTGGGGCAACCCTCGGTGGCGCAGCCGATGGAGACGAGGTAGTAGAGGGAGCCGACGTTGGCGGGGCCGTTGACGTCGGCGGGGTTCCAGTTTCCGTCGCAGGACCAGTAGTAGTTGCTTGAGCCGCATCCTCCGTCCCAGCAGATGGGGAGGTCGGTTGCGCTGAGGTGCGCGGTGCCGACGAGCAGGAACAGTGTCAGTGCCACGGTGGCGAGGATTCGGCGCGGACGATTGGTACAGGTCATAGTGATTACCTCCGTATTGGGTGGCCCACCCGTGGTACGCACCGCGACAGAGCCGCCCCAAGCCATCTCGGACTGCACGAATACGAATCGATTGAGAAGTGGAAACGGCCCGAACGTAAGCCGCAGCATTCTCCTCCATGGAGCAGGTTATCGGATTGTGGGGGCGGAATCAAGTCTGGCGGAATTGGGTCGGCTACATGTACTTTGTACACCATTCTGGAGAAAAGTTGAGCTTATCCCATAGTCGTGGCATTGGGGTTCGTGGCCGGCGCGACCCACCGGTTAAAAACCGGTGCCACAAGAGGTTACAAGGCGGTGCTACAGATGCTGTGGACACCACTTGCGGAGCAGGGGCATCACGGTAACGGTTGTGCGTGATTAGGCCGGCGTGGGGGGTAGGGCGGCGGACCAGCAGGCGGCGCAGGCTATTGCGGCCGTCTCTATACGGAGGATGTTTTGGCCGAGATTGACGAAACGGACGCCGCGGGCGGCGAGTTCGTCGACTTCGTCAGAGCTTAGGCCGCCTTCGGGGCCGACGATCGCGGTGATTTGCGGGGCGGCGGAGATTAGCTGCGGCATGAGCGTCGTCAGCGGCTCGGCGTTCGGGTCGGGATGGGCGGCGAGGAGCTGGCCGGCGAGGTTGTGGAACGATTCCTGGCGCGGTGGGCTTGGCGGGCGAGACGCCCGCCCCACTTCGGTGTTGGGTGGTTGATTTTCAAGGTGAGACGCCCGCCCCACTTCGGTGTTGGGCGGTTGATTTTCAAGGTGAGACGCCCGCCCCACTTCGGTGTTGGGCGGTTGATTTTCAAGGTGAGACGCCCGCCCCACTTCGGTGTTGGGTGGTTGATTTTCAAGGTGAGACGCCCGCCCCACTTCGGTGTTGGGTGGTTGATTCTCAGGGCGAGACGCCTGGTCCACTTCGGTGTTGGGCGATTGGCGCGTAATCTCGGCCGCCTGTTCGTCGAGCGCGTCGAAGAGGGTTTGGCCGGTGTTGATTATCGGTAGCCAGGGTCGGCCGCTTTGTTTGCAGGCTTCGCGGATGGTGGAGCCGAGGCGCTGCGTGTGGCGGCGGTTGCCGAAGACGACGGAGTGTTCGAAGTCGGCAATGGTGATGGTGGTTACGCCGAGCTCGGTGCACTTTTCGACCATCCACTCGAGGCGGATGCCCTTGCAGCCGGCGACGATGAGGCGGAGCGAGTGGGCGGGGCGGGTGTGTTCGATGATCTGGTCGATGTGGATGAGGACGCGTGGGGGTTTCTTGCGTGGTCGGCGGCCGGCGGGGGTGTCGTCGGGCGGGGCGTCGAGGATGCCGTGAGCTTCGCGGCCTTGGCCGTCGAAGACGATGACGCGGTCGCCGGAACGGAGCCGGCGGCTCTGGACGGCGTGACGGGCCTCGGGCGCGCTGAGCGCGAGGGGACGTTGGTCGAGGTCGGGGGCGTAGAAACGGGGTAGACTCACGGGGGCATTATAGTCGCGGGCGGCGGCGTAACAACGTGACGACGTGTGGGGGCTGGGGATGCACTGCTCGCATCGGCACGGTGGGGCGTTCTTGAGAACGCGTTAGATCGGCGTGGTGGCGGCTTTATTGAGGATGGTGGGGAGGTGTTCGGCGAGGCGGTCGAGGTCGGCGGTGGTGTTGAAGCGGCCGAGCGAGAAGCGCATCTGGCCCATGCCGACGTGGGGGTCGACGTGCATTGCTTCGAGGACGTGCGAGAGTTCGAGCGAGCCGCTGGTGCAGGCGGAGCCGCTGGAAACGCAGATGCCGGCTTCGCTGAGGAGGATGAGGATCGGCTCGGAGGGGAGGCCGGCGAAACAGGCGCAGATGGTGTTGGGCAGGCGCGGGGCTTCGTGGCCGACGATGTAGAGGTCGGGGAAGAGCTGGCGGAGGAGCGTTTCGAGTTGTTGGCGCAGGTCGGCGATGCGCTGGTTGTCCTGGTCCATTTCGGCGTGGAGGATCTGGCAGGCGGTGCCGAGGGCGACGATGCCGGGCGCGTTGAGCGTGCCGCCGCGACGGCTGCGTTCGTGGGTGCCGCCGATCTGGTAGGGTTTGAAGGGGGTGCCGTGGCGGAGGTAGAGGGCCCCGACGCCCTTGGGGCCGTAGATTTTGTGGCTGCTGAGGGAGAGGAGGTCGACGCCGAGGTCGGTGACGTTGACGGGGATTTTGCCGAGAGCGTTGACGGCGTCGGTGTGGACGAGGATGTTGCGCTGGTGGGCGATTTCGGTGATTTGGCGGATGGGGAAGATTACGCCGGTCTCGTTGTTGGCGAGCATTATGGAGACGAGGGCGGTGTCGTCGGTGAGGGTGTTGCGGAGCTGATCGAGATTGAGTCGGCCGGCGTGGTCGACGTCGAGGCGGGTGACGCGTGTGCCGGCGGGTTCGAGCGTTTCGGCGGTTTCGAAGATGGCGTGGTGCTCGACGGGGGAGATGATGAGGTGTTGTTTCTCGGGCAGTGCGCCGAGTACGCCGCGAAGGGCGGTGTTGTCCGCCTCGGTTCCGCCGCTGGTGAAGATTATCTCGGTTGGGCGGGCGCCGATTAGCTCGGCGACGTTACGACGGGCCTGTTCGACCTCGACGGCGACCTGGGCGCCGAAATGGTGGGCGCTGGAGGGGTTGCCCCAGCGGTCGGTGAGCAGTTCGGTCATGGCCTGTACAACGCGCGGGTCGGGGCGGGTGGTGGCGTTGTTGTCGAGGTAGGTGATGGTTTGAGTCAAGGGAGCAGGTCCTCGTTGAGCGTGTTCGGGTCGAGGTCCCAATCTTCGGCGAGTTTTTCTTTGAGGTTGGTGCTGCGGACGGCGTGGCCGTCGTTGAAGGCGTAGTTGGCGCCGCCATAGTGGCGTTCGTCGATGTAGGCTTCGCCTTCGAGGCCGGCGATGTGCTCCATGGGGATGTCGCCGCGGAGGAGGTCGTCCTCGTCGAAGACCTCGGGATTGCCATCGGTGATTAGGGGGAGCTTGGCGCGGACGGCGTCGAGCGAGCCCTTTGACCAGCTATATTCGTAGACGCGGTAGTGGCCGGTGCTGTTTGCGAGGGGTGTGGCCTCTTTGCAGACCCAGAGTTCGTAGTGGTTGTCGCGATTGCGCTGGACGGGGAAATCCTCGTCCATGTAAAAGTCTTCGTCCTGGTAGAGGTAGGTGTAGAGTGCTTCGGCCCAGCCGTGATAGACCTCGTGGGCGGTGTCTTCCTGCTCGACCAGGTACTGGGCCGGCGGCAGGACGTGGTCGTTGTCGCTGGAGTACATCACCAGGGCCTTCATGAACTCGCTGAGGCGGGTGAGGCAGACTGTGGCCTTGGCCTGCTGGCGGGCGCGGCTGAGCGAGGGCGTGAGGATGGACATCAGCAGCGAGATGATGGCGATGACGACCAGGAGTTCGAGTAGGGTGAAGCCCCCCCGCAGGGAGGATCGGTGGATTGTCGGGTGGGTTTGATTCACAAATACCTCGCGGCAGGTGGCCATTCGGTCTGGCGGGCTCCGCTGATATGATTATACACGTGATGAGTTGTCCCGGGGGCAGGTGTGTCGGCGATCCGGCACCGATCAGTGGGATTGGTCGGGCATGAGCGATCTGGGTGACCATTCAGCCGATAAAGACGCGGGGCTGGCGGAGCGGCTGCGCGCGCAGCTCGATTATGACGATCAGCGGCTGCTCGGTGAGTGCGAGGTGCAGATCTACCGGGCGAGTGGGCCGGGGGGGCAGCATCGGAACAAGGTTTCGACGGCGGTTCGGCTGCAACATCGGGCGACGGGGTTCGTGGTTACGGGGACGGAGCGGCGTTCGCAGCATGAGAACAAACAGAACGCGCTGAAGCGGTTGCGCGAGGCGATCGCGGTGGGAGTGCGTCGCCGGCCGGCGGGGGAGATTACCTGGCCGGCGGGGGTGCAGATCCACCAGCGGCGGCTGAAGGTGAGTCCGAAGAATCCGGCCTATTGGCAGGTGTTGGCGCTGGTGCTGGATGAATTGGCGGCGCAGGGTGGGCAGGTGCGGGCGGTGGCCGATCGGTTGGATGTTACGACTTCGAGCCTGACGCGTTTTTTGGCGGATCATCCGAAGGCGTGGGCGGAGGCGAACCGGATTCGCACGGGGCACGGGCTGGGGCCGCTGAAAGCCTGAGGGCGGGTTGCGTTGACGGGTTTGCGAGTGGCCGATAACGTGCGGCGGTGATGTGCCGAAGTAGTTGGCAATCTGTGCGCTGGTGGCGGGCGTTTTGGCCGGCGGTGCTGCTGGTGGCCGTGGTGGTGGTGTGCACTCCGACGGCGTGGGGGCAGATGGCGGCGGCTACACAGGCGGCATCGGCGCCGGCGACAATGCCGGTTGTTGCTGCGCCTGCGGACTATTACGGCGGGTGGGTGTTTTTGCCGCCGTTGATCACGATCGTGCTGGCGATTGTGTTGCGGCAGGTGATCCCGGCGCTGGGGACGGGGATCCTGGTGGCGGGGTATATGCTGGTCGTTGTGCCGGGTCATGGGGAGGGGCCGGTGATTGTGGGCGGCTTGCGGCAGGCGCTGGAGGGGTTTGTGCTCCACGCCATCGGCGACATGGACCACGTCAAGATTATCGTTTTCACGTTTTTCATCGGTGGGATGGTGGGGGTGATTGGAGCGAGCGGGGGGACGGCGGCGATCGTCGGTGCGGTGGCGCGGTGGGCGTCGGATCGGCGGCGCGGGCAGGTGGTCACATGGCTGGCCGGGCTGCTCGTATTCTTCGATGATTATGCGAACGCAATGATCGTTGGGCCGTCGATGCGGCCGGTGTGCGATCGGCTGCGGATAAGCCGGGCTAAGCTGGCGTACCTGGTGGATTCGACGGCGGCGCCGGTGTCGTCGATTGCGCTGATCGGGACGTGGATCGGGGCGGAGGTGGGGTTTATTCACGATGGGTTGCGGGCTTTGGAGTCACAGCCGGCGTTTCTACAGGATGTGCCGCTCAATATCGGGTTTGCGTACAACGCTTTTCTGCTGAGTATTCCGTATCGGTTCTACCCGATCCTGGCGCTGGTGATGGTGCTGCTGATCGCGCTGCTGAATCGCGATTTTGGGCCGATGTTGAAGGCGGAACGCGAGGCGCAGGTTCCGGATGCGTCAACTGAGGGGCCGAGCGAGCAAGGGCAGCAGAAGGGGAAAGCGTGGTACGCGGGCGTGCCGGTTGTGTTGCTCGTGGTGGTGACGCTGGCGCTGCTCTTCGTGACCGGATGGGCGAATGTGCCCGCGGGCGAGGGCGAGCTGAGCGGGCTGGAGCTGGTGCAGGCGATTGTCAGCAACGGCGATTCGTACAACGCGATTCTGTATGGCTCGCTGGCGGCGCTGGTGTCGGCGGCGGCGATTGCGCTGGGGACCGGGGCTCTGCGGCTGGGGGAGACGGTGGACAGCGCTACCGCGGTGATGGGGCGGATGCTGCCGACGATGGTTGTGCTGGTGCTGGCGTGGTCGCTGTCGTCGGCGATGCAGGAACTGGAGCTGGGCGAGGTGGCCGAGCGTATGCTGCATGCGCTGAGCTTCGATGCGCGCTGGCTGCCGCTGTTGATTTTCATAACGGCGGCGGTGGTCTCGTTCGCGACCGGGACGTCGTGGGGGACGATGGGGATTCTGTGTCCGGCGGCGGTGACGATCGTGGCCGGTTTGCTCGAGACGACGCCGGCAGCGGAGGCGTGGCCGCTGTTTTACGCGTCGGTGGGGTCGGTGCTGGCTGGGGCGGTGTTTGGGGACCACTGTTCTCCGATCAGCGATACGACGGTGCTGTCGTCGCTGGCGAGCGAATGCACGCTGGAAAGCCATGTGTGGACGCAGATGCCGTACGCGCTGGTAGTGGCGGCAGTGTCGATCGGGTCGGGCGAGGTGCTGTGCCGGGCGGTGGGGCTGAGCCCGTGGATCGGGCTGGGCGTGGGGACCGTGGCGTTGGTGCTGATCCTGCTGGTGTTCGGCCGGCGGCCGGAACGCGTGACAACGTAACAGCGCAACGACGTGACAACGTGTTGGGGTGCGTAAGGGCTGTTACGTTTTGGCGAGGCGTTGGTGGATGCGCTCTGCGGTGGCGTGTTGGTCGGGGGCGAAGAAGATCAGGATGACTTTCTGGATCGCGTCGGTTTCGGAGAGGAAGGCGGTGACGGTGCGCAGGGCGATTTCGGTGGCCTGTTCGAAAGGGAAGCCGTAGACGCCGGTGCTGATTGCGGGGAAGGCGATGGACGCGATGTTGTGCTGGAGGGCGAGTTCGAGTGAGCGGGTGTAGCAACTGGCGAGTAGTCGGGGCTCGTCATGGTTGCCGCCGGACCAGACGGGGCCGACGGTGTGGATGATGTACTGGGCGGGGAGGTTGAATCCGGGGGTTATTTTGGCGTCGCCGGTGTTGCAGCCGGCGAGTTGGCGGCAGGCGTTCTGGAGATCGGTGGCGCCGGCGGCGCGGTGGATGGCGCCGTCGACCCCGCCGCCGCCGGCGAGGCGGGAGTTGGCGGCGTTGACGATTGCATCGACGTTGAGCCTGGTGATGTCACCCTGGAGGAGTTGGATGCGGGCGAATGGGTCGGGGGTTGGCATGGTTGTGCTCCGTGGCTGGTGACGCCGGCGTTGGCGTAACACCGTGACAACGTAACAACGTGATAACCGCGTGACAACGTGACAATGTGTGGGGGGATGCGGCTACGTGGCACTGCCGTGTCGGCAGTGCGTGAATCCACTGCTGACACAGCAGTGGTACAAAGAGGGGAGCCGGTGCCACACATCAAGCTATTGGTCGGTGTTACACCTCAGGGCAGCCATCAGTGGGTGTGGGGCGTTATTCGGGGCCGTCGTCGTGGTGGTCCCAGTTGGACGTGTGGTATTTTCGGCCGGCGCCGCCCTTGATGGGTTCGAGGTCGTCTAGCCAGTAGGCGTCGTCGTTGCGTTTGTAGGCCATGAGCACGCCGCGGAAGTGGGGATC
>CAXXTC010000014.1:0-8739 GCA_963666925.2 Phycisphaerae bacterium
GTGGTATTGCATCAGGCCATTGGTGATGTCGTCGTCGGCCAGCAACGCGTCCCCCAGTGCAACGTGTGCCTCGACATATTCCGGGCTGCGATCGACGAGCGCTGTGAGCACACTGATACCGTCTTCGCGGCGCACCGAGCTGGCTACCATGGCGCTGGCACGTTGATAGACTGTCTCATCATCTTCCATCAACAGCCGGGCGTTGGCGGCATCATTGTCGTACCCCACCGTTGAGTTGTACGCGTGCGCCCGCAGGAACAGTTGCTCGGCTGCGTCGTAGTTGCCCTCCGCCAGCTCGACCGTGCCCAGCGCGTGGGCGGCCGACGCGTCCAGCGGGTCCTGTGTCAGCATCCCGTCGGCCAGTTCACGGCCTGGTCATACTCGTTCGCGTTGATCAGGTCGAACACCTGCTGTAGTAGTGCCTGTTGCTCCTCTTCTTCTTCTGGCGAGAGCGCGGTGGTCAGCACCGGCTGCATCTGCTCGAGGATCGAAAGATCGAACCGCCAGATTACCTGCTGGCTGGTGTCATCACCGTAAGAAGTGGGGATCAGGCTGGAGTACAGGTCGGCATAATCGCTGTCATCGCTGGATTGCCCCAGTGACAGCAGATAGTCCACCCCGGAGGATGACTGCGCACTCCCGGTGCTGCTGCTGGTCGTGCCCGTTGCGAGCCGTGTCAGCGATTCCAGCAACGAGCTGATGTTGTTGGTTGTGTCGATCTGCATTACCTCTGCCCTCTCGGCGCAGGCATTCCTACTACCATGAGCTTTCAAATGGAGTCTGGCAGGGGTCAAACCAACCAGGCCGAATCGTTCGCGGATTGTTCGCGGATTATCGGGAGTGCGCGGGCCACGCCGCCAGTGTTGGATTCGCGGACTTGCTGCGGCGCTGGGGGGCTCAATCGCCGAACGATAACGGCCAGATAAGTGGAATCAGCCAGACGGCGAGCACACCCAGGATCAGATTCAGCGGCAGCCCGAGGCGCAGGAAGTCCGCAAACCGATAACCGCCCGGGCCCGCCACCAGCATGTTGGTCTGATATGCCACTGGCGAGGCAAAGCTGGCCGAGGCCGACATGGTGACGGCTACCGCGAACGGCCGCGGATCAACGCCCAGTTGCTGCGCCGCCGCCAGCGCGATCGGGAACAGCAGCACCGCGGTGGCGTTGCTCGTGACGAGAATGCCAAAGATGACGGTGACGGCATAAACAGCGGCCAGGGCCGCGTGCGGGCCCAGGCTGGCGGTGGTCGCGACCAGCAGGTGCCCGATAACGCTCGCCGCCCCGGACGCCTCCAGCGCCCGGCCCAGCCCAAACGAGGCGGCAATAACCAGCAGCACGTCCAACTGTACGGCCCGGCGCGCGTCCGCGGGCGAGATGCAGCGCGAGGCGATCATCAGCCCGGCGATCGTGAACGCCGCCAGCACGACGTGCACCTGCGGCAGAACCATCAGGACGATCAGCAGCCCGAGCAGCACGAATGCCAGCCAGGCACGCTCGTGCCGCACCGGCCGCCCACCCTCCACGCTCGAAACCAGGAAAAAGTCCGGATTGTTGCGATTCGCGTCGACGAAGTGGGCACCAGCCTGGAGCAGTAGCGTGTCGCCCGCTCGCAGTCGAAAGTCGCCGATGCGCCCCACCAGACGTCGTCCACCACGATGAACCGCGACGATGGCCGCGTTGTGCCGGGCGCGGAAGTTCGCCTCGCGAATATTCTGGCCGACCAGCGGCGACGTCCGCGAGATAACCGCCTCGCAGTAGCGCCGGTGACGCCGGATGTATTCCGCTGTTTCGTACGTGTCGTCCGCGATGGGAACCAGCCCGGGTGTGCGTTCGAGGTCGACGATGGTGCTCACCACGCCGGTGAACGTGAGCTGGTCGCCGGCCTCGATCAATTCGTCGGGCGCGACCGGCGCGATGACGCGCTCGCCGCGGAGAATCTCGATCAGGAACAACCCCGGCAGGCGGCGCAGGCCCGCTTCGGCCACCTGTTTGCCGACGTGCGGGCAGTGGGGCTCGACGCGCAGCTCGACCACGTATTCACGGGCCGACTCACCCAGCGTCTCCAGCAGGTCCCCACGATCGGGCAGCCAGCGCCGGCCGATCGTCGTCAGGTACACAACGCCCACCAGCAGCGACGGCACACCGATCCAGGCCAGCTCGAACATGCTGAACCCGCCGGAGAGTGATTCCGCCGGCTGGCCGACGAGCGTCGGGTCGGCAGCACTCTCCACCATCAACTCGCTGACGATCAGGTTCCGGCTCGTGCCGATCAACGTACACATGCCGCCCATGATCGCCAGGTAGGCCAGCGGCAGCAGCATGCGCGACGGCGCAATGCGATGCTTGCGGCACCAGTCGTTGATGATCGGAATGACCATTGACACGACCGCGGTGTTGTTCAGGAAGGCGGACAGCCCGGCCACCTGCGGCGCCAGGCGTAGCAGTGCGCCACACTCGGTGCGAGCCCGGCCCAGCATGCGGGCGCCGATGCGGTCCAGCGCCCCGGTCTCGCGCATCGCGGCCGCCACCACGAACAACGCCCCGATGGTCAGCACGCTCTTGTTGGCGAAGCCGCTGACCACTTCCTCCGGCGTAATGATCCCGACCAGCCCGAGCAGGACGGTTCCGCCCCACACGACGATGTCGGCGGGAATGAGGGACCGCACCATAACCACGAACACAAAGGCGATGATTGCGAGGGTGAACCAGCCTTGCCATTCCACGCCGGATGTGCTCCTGCTCTGAGTAAGCCGAGCCGCCGGGAAGATCGGCCGCGCCTGCGATCGTCCCGAGTGGATCAACTGGTGGTATGATAACCGCGTAACTGGCCGGTTTACACCCGTTGCAGTGCGGGGTTGTAGCCGAGTTGTCCGGCCCCTGCACTGACGAGGCGCCGATGAGCGCACATGACGATCCCGTTTCAGCCGAGCAGTCGCGCCGGGCTGACATGCGCCGCGCCGCCCGCACCCATTTCGACAAGTGGGCCCACGGGTACGACACCTCGCGTCTCAACGAGCTCGTCTTTTTCCCCACGATCCGTGTCTGCCAGGAGGAGATCGCCCGCTGGCAGCACCTGCGCGGACAGCGGAGCTACCGCCTGCTCGACGTCGGTTGTGGCACCGGCCGGCTGGTCCACCTGCTCGCTCGGCAACCCGAGGCCGAGCAACTCGTCGGCCTCGACTATTCGCCCGTCATGGTCGGTAAGCTCGCCGCGAAGATGGCCGAGAACGGCCTGGCAGACAAGGTCCACGCCGTCGTGGCCGACTCCGAGCGACTGCCGTTCGCCGACCAGTCGTTCGACGTCATCACCTGCTGCAATTCGTTTCACCATTACCCGCATCAGCTCGCGGTCATTCGCGGTTTTCACCGCGTACTCCGCCCCGGCGGCCTGCTGCTGTTGGTCGACGGCTTCCGCGACAACGTCATCGGCTGGATTGTGTTCGACGTCGGCGTCGCCACCGTCGAGCGGAATGTGCACCACGCCCCCTGGTCAGAGGTGCGCAGCATGATCAATGCCGCCGGCTTCACCACGCTCCGCCAGCGCAAAGTAAATGTCCTGGCCCCACTGCTGGTGAATGTGGCCCTGCGCTGAAAGATCGGCCCGGCCGCACCCACCCCTCATATGCCAACAGAGCGTGCCCTCCCCGCCCGCGCTGCCGGGCGGGGAGGGCTGTTGTGTTGGCTATTTGTCCGCCTCAGTCACGCCCATGCCGCTGCGGTCGGGATCTGCCGGCCGTGGCGTGGGCACGAACCGGTGCCGCTGGATCTCCTGGAGCATCACCTCGACGGCCTTGTCGAGCTGCGGGTCAGACCCGTCCACCATCAGGGCCGGATCGTCGACGACCTCCAGGTCCGGATCGACGCCGTGGCCTTCGATGCCCCAGGTGCCGTTGACCTCGTAGAACCCGGTCCGCGGCACGGAGACGAACGTGCCGTCGATGAGCTGCGGCGTGCCGCCGATGCCGACCAGCCCGCCCCAGGTGCGCATACCGATCAGCGGCCCCAGGCCGGCGTAACGGAACAGGTACGGGAACATGTCGCCGCCCGAGCCGGCCGAACCATTAATGAGCATGCATTTGGGCCCGTGGTGGGCGTCTGCCGGTGTCTTCTCCTCGCGGCCATAACGCTGTGCCCAGAAGTTCGTTACCGGCCGATTCAGCAGCTCGATCATGCGCGACGGCAACTGTCCGCCGCCATTCCAGCGCTCATCAATGATCAGCGCCGCCTTGTCACGTTGCCCGTGGAACTGACGGAACAGCTCGTTGTGACCGTTGGTCCCTGTGTCCGGCACGTGGATATAGCCAACCTCGCCATCACTTAGTTGCTCGACGCGGGCCCGGTTGTGCTCGACCCAGGCGCGGTAACGCAGCTCACCATCACTTCTTATCAGCTCGACGGTGACGTCACGCTGGCCGGCGTAGGGGTCCTTCTCTTCCTCGGCCTCTTCCTCTTCGTCGGCGTCGCCATCTTCAGCTTCCGTTTTCGGCTCATCCTTCTCTGCAGCCGACTGCTCTTCAACCTCCTCCTGACCGTTCGGCGTCTGTTCCTTGAGCTCGTTCTGCTCTTTCTCGGCCTGTTCCTTAGCCTCTTTCTCCTTCTTCTCAGCCTCCGCCTGCGCTTCAAGCTCTTCCGGACTGAGCAGGATCGGCTGGTCGCTCACGGTGAGCGTGACGATCTGGCCCGGGCCTAGATCCTGAAACGCCGCCCACGGGTCCATGCTCGTGTCGATCGGTAGCCCGTTTACCGCCAGCAGGTAATCGCCCTCACGCACGTACACGCCGGGCTGATCCAGCGGACTGTGCGCGTCAGCGTCCCAGGCCCCACCGTGCAGAATCCGACTGAACCGATAGGCTCCATCGTGCAGCTCATAATCGCAGCCGAGCAGTCCGCACGGTACGCGCGGCCCGTCGGGAGTGTCGTCGCCAAAGTAGTAGGCGTGCCCGATGTTCAGTTCCGAAATCAGTTCGCTGATGACGAAGCCCACGTCCGCGCGGGTAATGCAATCGTCCAGCATCGCTCCGTAGTGTTCGCGCATCTTCTCCCAGTCGACCCCGTGCATGTTGTCGACGTAGAAGAAATCGCGATGCAACCGCCAGGCTTCGTTGAAGAGCTGACGCCACTCCGCCCGCGGATCGATCACCGCCGACAGATCACCCAGCGGGACCGCGTCCTTGAACTTCTGATTCGGGGCGGCTTGGATGATGGCCAATTGCCGCCCGCGCATCACCAGCAGCTTCTTCCCATTCGCGGTGATGTCGAACCGGCCAACGCCGTCGATGACGGTTTTCTCCTCATGGTCTTCGTCATTCAGATCGAATAGCTTGATCGCCGGTTTGTCGCCGTGCACGCGGCTGGCATACAACAGCTTGTTGTCATTCGTCCACGCCAGGTTGTAGAACGCGCCCCGGTTCAACCGGCAGCCGCAGAGCCCGCGACTCGAAACCTTCCAGGTCGATCTTCAGCGGCTCTTTCTCCTCTTCCTCCGATTTATCCTCGGCGACCTTCCCGGGCTTGTCTTCATCAGCTTGGTCATCGTCTGCGGCAGGCTTCTCCGGCCCGCCCGGCGGTGGCCCACCCGGTCCACCCGGGGGCGGTCCGCTCGGCGGCGGCCCATGCAGCCGGTCGCCGTCGTGGTCACCATCTTCGTTACCCGGTGGCTCTTCCTCGTCACCTGGGTCGTCTTCGTCCCAGGTTTCCTCGTCGGTTTCGACCAGCCACGGCGACGGCACGTCCGTACGCAGCGGCACAATCATCAGCGTGTCCGTATCTGTGTAGACCATCGACCAGCCAATGTCGTCGAAGGTCGGGTGTTCAAAGTTCCGATTGCTGGCCAGTGCCAGGTACTTCCCCTTGCGGTCGAAGGTCGGCCACGAGTCCGCGAACATCCCCGACATGACCTGGTGCTTCGCGTCGTTCTCCACGTCATAGAGCCACACTGCCGGCAGCTCATTGTCGCAGGATTTCGTATACGCCAGCCAACTCGAATCGTGCGACCATGACACGCGCGGCGAGCGTGCTTCCGGATCGGTGTCGATGGTGCGCAACTGTTCACCTTCCAGCGTGTACATGTAGATCGCCCCCGCTGGCGTCGGTGAACACGATGTGTTCCGAATCGGGTGACCAGACTGGGTTGTACCGGAAGATCTGCGGGATTCCGCTCTCATCATTAGTGAGCTGGCGCGTTTCGCCCTTGCCGTCCGACTGCGTGATGTACAGCTCATATTCGCCAGTCGCGTCCGACAAATACGCCACCCAGCGGCCATCCGGGCTCCAGGCCGGATCACGCTCGGCTGCACCGCTCGTAGCGGTCAGGTTGCGGGCGAAGCCCTTCTTCGCCGGCACGCTCCAGATGTCGCCGCGAGCACTGATCACCACACGCTTGCCGGTCGCCGACACGCCCGCGCCCATCAGGTCTTTGGGCCATCTCGACGCGCTGCGGACGAATAGTCGGCCGATCACCGGGGGATGGTCACCTCGACGGCGCTGGACTGCCCGGTGGTCAGATCGAAGCAGGTACAGGTCGGTCCCGTTCTGATAGACGATCTCGCCGCCGCCGGCGGGGCCCGGGCCCATTGCCGGCCACTTCACATCGAACTCTTTGTAATGTGTGAGCTGCTCGGTGCGCGTCCGTGGCCGGGTCCCACATCCAGATATTCAGCCGATGATTCTCGCCCGCGTCGGAGAGGTAATACAGCTTGTCGCCGTGCCACATGGGCTGGCTGTCGGTGCCGTGCCAGTCGGTGATGCGCCGCGAGGTGTTGTCGTTCAGGTTGAACAGCCAGATGTCGGTGGCCATCCCACCCACGTAGCGTTTCCACGTGGCGAAGTCACGCGTATAGGGCGTATAGGGCGAGCCACTCGCCATCTGGGCTGATCGCGCCGAAGTACCCGTAGGGCACTGGCAACTGCGTGGGCATCCCGCCGGTTGGCGGGACGGTGTAGAGCTGTGGCGAGCGGGCTAGGCCGGCGTAGCTGGCGAAGAAGATCAGTTCGCCGCTCGGGCGACCAGTCGCACAGCGTTTCCCGGGCCGGATGATGCGTCACCCCGCTGGGGCACGCCGCCCGCTGTCGGTAACGTATAGAGATCCTCGTTGCCGTCGTAATTCCCAATGAACGCAATGGTTTTACCATCGGGGCTGAAACGCCGGGAACAGCTCGCTCGCCGGTGGGCTGGCCAGCGGCGTCGCCAGCCCGCCAGTTCGCGGCACCAGCCAAAGATCGTTGGAGTATTGGAAAACGATCTGCGTGGTGCTCACGTCCGGGTAACGCAGTAGGCCGGCGTGCGGCTGCCGATCCGCCCGCGTGCTGGATGCTGCTAGCAGCCCGAACGCAACCACTCCCGACAGGAACCACACCGAACAGACATTCACCTTTCATGATCAGTCCTTTCCCGGCCCACGCGGAGGCCGTCCGATTCTCGGCATACTAAAACCAGGGTCGCCGCTGCGAGACCTAGAATCAATCCACCTTGACAACCTCTTACAATCAGCCTCCTCAGCAGAATTCGTGGGTGCGTTTCCGTCATTTGGGCGTCCGCCGGGACGGGTTCTGCCGCAAGGAAACAGGGCGAATTCGACCGTCACAGAGCTCGCGTTGGCGGCCCCGAATCCGAGCGCCGGTTGTCGGGGATGGACCCGGCGCGGCCCCGTGAGGGGAAAGAAGCCCCAGAAAGGGCCCCGGGGAAACCTGCGGAGCCGGTCTCCCCGGATTTCGACCCACGAATTCTGCCGAAGAGCCCACAATCAATAGCCGGTGCCGGTCGCATACATCACCACGGCATCGTCGAGCCGAAGGCCGGCCATAGCAGCCGAAGGGACGTGCAGGTAGAATCACGGCTACCTTGAGTGGCATGGGCCAGTCGTTTTTTAGCCTGCGGGCACGGCATGTGTCCCTGGCGGGCGGGTGAGTACTGTCCGGTATCAATTGAGGGCTGCGAGAGCCATGAATCAAACGCAACGACCATACCTGATCGGCATGATTTCCATATGCTTGTTCTGGAGCAGCGCGGCGGCTCTGGCCGCCGACGGAAACCCCTCGTCGCCACAGACGACGGTCGACCCGTCAGTGCCCGTCGATCAGCTCCGCGTGATGCTGGAGCCTCTGACCGCCGATGAGCTGGCCACCGAAGCCGGTGCGTGGTTCGATCTCTATCGAGCGAAAATTCACCAGATGGCCGAAGTCGAACTCGCCCGTCTGCGCGGCCCGGCGTCCACCGCTGCAGATCAGACCGCGGCCACCACCCAGCCGACCACCGCCCAGGCTGAGGCGGGAAGCGGCCGCGCGGCAGGCCGCGGCGGCGGAAACCGTTCAGCTTGACGATGAGCGTGCTCAACTGCGCGAGCGGCTGGAAGTCGTCCCTGAACGCGTGGGAGTTGAAGGGTGGCGACCCGAAGCCATACCGCGACTACGTCGACGCCATCGCCGTCGGGCCGAAGATCGACGTGACCGATGTTTCCACGTCGATGACCGTCATTCGAACATGGCTGAAGTCGCCCAGCGGGGGCGTGCACTGGTTGCTGGCCACCTGCAAGTTCGTGGTTGTGCTGCTGATAAGCCTGGATCCTGAGCCGCGTGTTGGGGCGTGTTGACCAGCCGCGCCCTGGGGGGTGGTCGGTTCGCCGGGCGTCGCAGTTGCTACAGGACTTCCTGGGAACCATGGTCCGCCGCATCGTCCTGCTCGTCGGCCTGATGGTGGCCATATCCTACCTGGGTGTGCCCGTGGGGGCCGTTCCTGGCAC
>CAXXTC010000015.1:0-115602 GCA_963666925.2 Phycisphaerae bacterium
TCAAGCACGAGTACGAAGAACTCATCGAGTAGTCGGGTTTGGCGGCGCCGTGCGGGCGCTGATGTCGGCCCGGGCCAGGGGAGCAGACGTGGCGTTGCGGCTTACCATTTTGGGCTCGGGCACGTCGCACGGCATCCCTATGATCGGATGCGATTGCCCGATCTGCACATCGGCTGACCTGCATGATCGCCGCACGCGGTGCAGCGCCCTGCTCAGCTACAACGATCACCACGTGCTGATCGACACCAGTCCCGAGCTGCGCCTGCAATGCCTGGCGTGCGACGTTTCCCACGTCGATGCGATCCTGTTCACCCACGCCCATGCCGATCATGTTGTCGGCCTGGATGACGTGCGTATTTTCAACGCGCGGCGCGGTGCGCCGCTGCCGGTGTACGGCAGCGCTGAGACGCTCCGGCGGGTTACGCAGATGTTCGCGTACGCGTTTGAGCCGGACCCGGACTACATCAGCGCCAAGCCAAACCTGAGCGCCCGGACGATCGATGGGGTGTTTGAATTGTTCGGTCGCGAGATCATTCCGATCCCCTACGAACACGGACGACTGAGGTATTCGGCTTTCGCGTGGGCGGGTTGGCGTATTGTCCGGATTGCGGTCGCATTCCCGACAGTTCGCGCCCGCTGCTGGCGAATTTGGACGTGCTGGTGCTGGATGCGCTGCGCCGGCGCCCACACCCGACACACTTCAACCTGGAGCAGGCTGTCGAACAGGCTGGCCTGATCGGCGCACGCCAGACATGGTTCACGCACATTGCGCACGAACTGGGTCATGCCCAGACCAATGCGAATCTGCCGCGGGTATGGCGTTAGCCCATGACGGTCTTGTGTGTGAGATCGAGTAGTCGGGGTCAGGCCGGCCGGGTTGCTAGGAGGAGCGGCCCAGGTGCACGACGGCGGATTCCAGTTGTAGCAGGTTCTTGCTGGCCATTTTGGCGACATCGAGCAGGTATCCGACGCTTTCCTCTTCCTCGACCTGCTCGTCGACGAACCAACTCAGGAAGTTCTGCGAAGGGCGGTCACCTTCCTTGTCGGCCAGGTCTGCCAGGGCGTTGATCTGGCCGGTGACCTTCTGCTCGTGCTTGAGGGCTGCCTCGATCGCGTCGATGACGGAGGGATACTCGGTCGGGGGCTGGGGGATGGCACCGAGTTGGACCTTGGCGCCGTGTGATAGGACGTAGTCCAGGATCTTCATGGCGTGTTCGCGCTCTTCGTTGACCTGGGCTCTGAACCAGCGGGCCAGATTTTTCAGGGACATGTTTTCGAACATGCAGGCCATCCCCAGGTAGATCTGCGCCGCGCCGAACTCGTGGGTGATCTGTTCGTTGAGCTTCGCAGTCATTGCATCTGAAATCGCCATCTCCAACCACCTTTCGTTTTTGCCTGATCGTCGTGCCTGTTGTGTGGGCGCACGCCGCCACCTAAACCATCAGAAAGTCCGTTTATCCCGCTCCTGTTACCGATCATAATCGGGCAGGCCGGAGATTATATGCATGCAACCTCCGGCTCGCCACGAATGGTCCCCGGGGCGCTACCAGGCGGCCAGGAAGCTGGCGATGCGTTCACGCGGTGGTGTTCAGGCGGCCGACGTTGCGCCGGACGATCGCCGCCGCCCGCTCGTGCCGCAGCGTGTCGTCGGCGATGCCCTGGAGATCAAGCCGGGCGCGACGCTTCTGGATTTCCGCGACGAGGTCCGCGGCCCAGGGTTCGCCGGGCTGGGTGTCGGGCGTACAGCGGCCAGCAGCCGGCGGCTTCGAGCAGTGGTGCCAGGCCGCGGGAAAGTGCGAGCGAGGCGACCTGTTTCTGTTCGGCCGACCCGTTGGCGGCCCAATGCAGCAGCGTGTCAACGCCCCGGGTGTCGCCGACCTCCAGCCAGCCACAGGCCAACCCAATCTGATCCCACGGATCATCATAGGTTGTGCCGGCCCGGGCGGCAGTGCCGAAACGCCCCGGGTCGCGCCGGGCGAGGGCTCGCCAAGCGGCCTGCCGAACGTAGGGACTGGGATCCGCGCTGACGATCTGCTCCAACACGTCCAGTTGTCCGGGCTCGGTTCCGTGCGCCAGTCCGTATACGTAACTCTCTCGCACTAAAGGGCTTGTCTCAGATGAAGCGGCCAATCGGCGGGCCATTTCCGCCAGTGCTTTCGGAGCCCGTTCGCGGGCCGCCATCCAGGCGCCCAGTCGCCGGGTGTCGGGATTATCCTGCCCGAGCAGGTTGAGGGCGTCGCGGTCCGGCTGGCCAGCGCTCCAGAACCAGAAAGCGCCGCTCGCGCCCAGCAGCAGCACGAGTATCCCGCCGGCGATGATCCATCGGCGGGCTGAGGGTCGCGGTCGGTCAGCGTTTTCGGGTGCAGGGGGCATCGATGCTCCGTGGTGTAGCTTGGCATCGGGCATGATAGGCTGTGCACCGCCCCGCGGCGAGACCCCGCCGGGGCATTTGCCGGGGCTGGGGCCGGTCGGTAGACTAACTGTTTCGACCGATTTCAGGAGAACGGATAAGTCCAATGAGCGAAGTGATTTCCGCCAAGCTGGACGCCGCCCCGCACAGCTTCGCGCTGGTCGTGGCGCGTTTCAACGAGTTCATCACCCGCCGCCTGCTCGACGGCGCGCTGGACGAGCTGACCCGTCACGGTGGCAACCCCGACAACTTCAGCATTGTTTGGGTGCCCGGGTCATGGGAGCTGCCCCTGGCGGCCCAGAAACTGGCCGCGAGCGGTCGCTATGGTGCTGTCATTTGCCTGGGCTGCGTCATCCGCGGCCAGACGCCGCACTTCGACTATGTTGCGGCCGAGGTTTCCAAGGGTGTCGCCCAGGTGGCGCTTCAGACAGGTGTGCCGACGACGTTTGGCATCGTCACTGCGGACGCGCTGGACCAGGCCATTGATCGGGCCGGTGCCAAGACTGGCAACAAGGGCGCCGATGCGGCCCGGGCGGCGATCGAGATGGCCAATCTCCTGGCGAGTCTCCCGGGGAAATAGACTGGGTTTTTTCAGCAACAGGTAAACGATGCCTCTGCGTCGCCGTTCCAAAGCTCGCGTGCTCGCGCTCCAGGCGCTCTGCGCGTTCGATGCGCTCGCTGATGACTTCAACGAGGATCTGGACGCGTTTCTCCAGGACCCGGCCACCTATATGGACCTGGGTTGGGAGCCCATGGTTGAGTCCGAGGTGCTGCGTTTTGCGCGCGAGCTGGCTACGAACACGTTTCAACTGCGCGAGCGACTGGACGACCTGCTTACCCGGCACGTGCCCGACTGGTCCGTTGCGCGGATGCAGCCGGTGGATCGCAATATTCTTCGGCTTGGCCTGTACGAGCTACAGGAATGCCCGGATACGCCTTTCCAGGTGGTCATCAACGAGGCGATTGAGCTGGCTCGGCGGTTTGGTGGGGGTGAATCGCCGGCTTTTGTAAACGGCGTATTGGACGGGGTGCGTCGCGCTCTCGAGCGTCCCCCGGCACCGACTGCTGAGGAGGATGCTGAGGAGGCTGCTGAGACCGCCACACCAGCGTGTCCGGCACCCGAAACGACCGAGACGCCCGCTCCGGAGGAGCACCATGGGTCTGTTTGATGCACTCCGTAAGGGGCTGAAAAAGACACAGGAGAAGATAGTCTCCGGGATACGCTCGTTGCTGGCAGTTGGCCGCCCAATCGATGCCAACCTGCTCGACGAGTTGACCGATGCCATGATCGCGGGCGACATGGGCCCGCAGGCGGTCATGAGCCTGATCGACGAGGTCCGCGACGCCTGGAAGGCCGGCAAGATCAAGGAAGCCCAGGAGATCCTGCCGTTCATGAAGGCGCGGATCGCGGAAACCTGGCCCGAGTCAGACCGCGCCGTCAAGTTCGCCGACAAACCACCCACCGTTGTATTCGTCGTGGGGATCAACGGCTCCGGCAAGACAACGAGCGTGGCCAAGCTGGCGTACTGGTTCAAAGAGCAGGGGCGGACGGTTCTGCTGGGGGCTTGCGACACGTTCCGGGCGGCCGCCATCGAGCAGCTCACGGTCTGGGCCGACCGCGTGGGTGCCGACCTGGTCAAACATCAGGCCAACAGCGATCCGGCCGCCGTCGCGTACGACGCCTGTGACGCGGCCCTGGCGCGGAAGGCGGACGTGCTGCTGATTGATACGGCCGGCCGACTGCACACGCAGGATCACCTGATGCGCGAGCTGGGCAAGATCCGCCGGGTCGTGCAGAAGCGCATCCCGGACGCACCGCACGAGGTGCTGCTGGTGCTGGACGCGACCATTGGGCAGAACGCGATTAACCAGGCGAAGGTGTTTTCGGAGTCGGTCGATGTGACCGGGTTGTTCCTGGCCAAGCTGGACGGATCGGCCAAGGGTGGAATCGTCGTGGGCATCCGCGACCAGCTCAACATTCCGGTCAAGTTCGTTGGTCTGGGCGAGACGATCGACGCCATCGAGCCGTTTGACCCCGGCGCCTTCGTCGGAGCACTTTTCGAGACCAGCTAGTCCACGTTCCGGGCACATCCGCTATCCTCTTACACACGTGGAGTCGTGCGGGCGTGGGTGTTTTCGCAGATCCGATGCCCGACCAGAGCACCTGGCTGCGACGCGGGAGTGGGCCGAATGCACCTTTTGCTGGACCAGTTTGAACAAGTCTGCCGCGATCGTTCGCAACATCTGGCCGTCAGCGACCAGGCACTCGCGCTGGATTATCAGAGCCTGCACGCCGTCGTCGGCGGGTTGGCCAGTATCATCCGCGAAAGCACGCCCCATCCCCATGTTGGCCTGATGGCCCCGCCGTCGGCGGCCTGCGCCGCAGCCGTCCTGGCCACCTGGTATGCCGGCAAGATTCCCGTTCCCCTGAATTTCCTGCTCCCGCCTGAAGAACAGGTCCACGTTATTCGCGATGCTGAGATCAGTTTCGTCGTGGTAACCGAGCATTTCGCTGAGTACGCTCGCCAGGCCGGCTTGAACGTGCTGGTTCTCGGACCTGACACGCTGCGGCCCGGTCAGATCGACACCCCCGCGGCCCAGCCGGATGATCTGGGTGTTCTTATCTACACCTCGGGCACAGCCGGCGTCCCCAAGGGTGTCCGCCTCAGTTTTGACAATCTGGTGCAGAACACCAACAGTTGCATCGAGGCCGCCGAGATCACGCCGGACCAGAATTTTCTCAGCCTGTTGCCACAGTTTCACGCGTTCGGCCTGACGACGAACACTATCGTGCCGCTGCTGTTGGGCGCGACGGTGCATTACCTGCCGCGTTTCAGCCCGGTCAACGTGGTCAATACGATTGCCGCGAAGGACATTTCCGTTTTCATCACCATCGCGAGCATGTTTGGCGCACTGGCGGCGATGAAGAACGCGACCGCCGAGCAGTTTCGCTCGCTCACGCTGCCGGTGAGTGGGGGCGAGCCGCTTCCGCCCAAGGTCGCCGAGGTTTTCTCGCAGCGTTACGGCAAGTGCATCTACGAAGGCTACGGGATGACGGAAGCGTCGCCGGTGATCACGCTGAACACACCGCGTGCTTGGCGGCCGGGCTCGGTTGGTCGGCCGCTGCCGGGGGTGGCGGTCGTTGCGGTGGATCCGGATGGGCGCGAGTTGCCGACGGATCAGGTTGGCGAGCTGGTGGTGCGTGGCCACTGCGTCATGCAGGGTTATCGCAACCAGCCCGAGCAGACCGCGGCGACCATTCGCAACGGTGCTCTCCACACCGGCGACGTGGGGCGCGTCGACGCGGAGGGTTTTGTGCACATCACTGGCCGGGCGAAGGAGATGATGATCGTCGGCGGCGAGAATGTCTTCCCGATTGAGATTGAGAGTGCGTTGGTTTCACACCCGGCGGTCGTTGAGGCGGCGGTTATCGGAGTGGCCGATGACATCCGCGGCGAGGTGCCGGTGGCGTTCGTGCTGCTCGGCTCTGAGGCAGGTGCCGTGACCGATAACGAGCTGCGAGCGTTTTGCCGCGAACATCTCGCAGCGTACAAGGTCCCGCGATACATATACATACGCGAGGAACTGCCCCGCGGCCCGACCGGCAAGATCCTCAAACGTGCCCTGAAGGTCCCCGATCGGGAGTGATGTGTCCCGCGCACACGCTGATTCGGCGGCATTGTTGGTGTGTTCGTGTGTCAGTGCGTGCCGGGCACTTCGGCTTGCCCATCGAGTGGTTATGTCGATATAATGAGGGACGCAGCATGGGTCGCCGACTGCGGTCGGCGGCCGGCAGTGCAGATATGAAGCACTCCTGGTGGCGTGCCCGAGTGGACTAAGGGAGCGGATTGCAAATCCGCGATTCGTCGGTTCGAATCCGACCGCCACCTTTTCCCCCTTCTTCTATATTGCTCCGAGCATTGGCCTCGCCAAGCCGACTGACACGCGCCAGCCCCTCGATTCGCAAGAGCTTCCTAGCAGCACCAGACCTCTGCGAGCGGCTCGGCTTGTCGCCCGGCCGGCAGCAATACGCTCTCCCATGACGGACAACAGGAAGTCGTCAACCTCGTCGAACGGATCGTTCCAGTTCAACCCGAGCGCATCCAGGCCGTTGATGGGGTTGCCGCCGAGGTAGAGGTAGAGGTTCATCCCGTCGGCGTAGTGGGCGGTGGCGTCGAAGGCGCCCAGGAGGATGCTCCAGGATTCGCCGTTGCGGGTCAGGGCCACCACGATCGGCAGGGCCGACTCGTTCGGATCACGAGTGATGAATCGCCCTAAGTCAGGACTGTACCAGCGGTTACGGTTGTGGTACAGGCCCGCGGGACCGGCGCCGGTGAGCACGTCGGCCGGGGCCAAGGCGGCGTCGGCCAGCAGGTCTGCCGCGGAGCCGAAGAAACGCTCGAAGAACAGCCCCTGATGGGCGATGGCGTTGTGCGGCGGGTCGCCAACGCCGAGCACGCCGTCGGGATCGACATCGATCGCGGCGAGGTTGCCGTACGGATCGTAAGTGTATTGAAGCAGGACGTTTGCGCTGTCATCGAGGGCGGCGGCGACGTTATAGTTGGCGTCCTGGAGGTAGTAGTACAGGTCGGCGAACTGCGGATCGACGCCGGCCCCGCGATCAAGCTGGCACAGAATCTCGTCGGCGTAGCCGGTACCCCAGACGTAATCGCGGATCCGATCGATCGAATTGGCCGCCCCGCTCGGCCAGGTACATTCGATCTCCTGGACGCGGCGGACGCCATCGTAGTAATAATCCTCGACCTGGGAATTCGGGTTCGTCTCGCTGTCGGCCCGCTGCGTGCGGATCAGGCGGCCCAGGCCATCGTAGGTGAGATGCGTAAGCAGCGCTCCGGGAGTGCCGGTCGCTTCGGGCAGCAGCTTGCCGGTGGCGTCAAAGTCCGCTGACGAGAGCTGATCGCCGTGATTGACCTGGACCAGGCGGTTCAGGCCATCGTATTGGTAGAAGAAGCGGCCATCCCACACCAGATTGCCGGCAGCGTCGTGCAAGATGGGCTGTGCCGGGGCCGCGTCGATGGCGACGGAGGTCAGCTCGTTGGCCAAGCCATGGTCGTGGAAGACTTCCGCCGTTTCGTCCGCACCGCCGGCTACTTCCTGGACCCGCAGCAGGCCCGGATCTGGCGGGGCACCTCGTCCCATACCGCTCGACGTCGCGTACTGGCGCTGTCATCCTGCCATCACGTCCTCGTGCTATGGAGTATCCGCATGAAGCCGTTGCCAGTCACTTTTCCGGTTCAGCGAAAACAACTCGGTATCTCTGCCATTTGCTCGTCGAGACTCCAGTCCGATGGACGCTCGTCCGGCAAGAACCAACTGGCGCCAAGCTCCAGCCATTTTGCTCGGTAACGCTGAATGGCGCCGAGCGTCGCGTCATCGTAACCGAACTCAACGCCGCAGCACGGACAGATTTCGAAACTCGGACAGTTACCGTCAGTGCCCCAAGGGGGCTGTAGCTGCTTCAGACCGCATACACGGCAATGCAGTTCACTGGGCATTGAAGTAGTCCATATTCGTTGGGTACCCGTGCTTCGCAGGATCTGGCCTGAAGAACGTTCGCACCGTTCCGTTGGTCGAGACGACGCCGAACTCGTTTGTGATCGGATTGTACCGCACAATGTCTCCATTTACCCTGACCTTCTGAAGCACACCCGGACCAGGTGAACCGTGCAGGAAGGCATTCGCCATGGAATTGTACACCTCCTTGCTCAGTGGTGGTGTCCACTCGCCGGCGTGTTTGGACCAATGGCTTAGGAGTTTGTGGTCGTCGGCAAACCTATTTACGGCCTTACCAACACCGGACACGAATTCATCGCCGTAATTGGCGAACTTCAAACCGCTGCCCATGTGCGCATATGCAAAGACTGTTGCGCCAAAGACGCCCAGCGCCTTGCCAATCGGTCCGCTCAGATCAAGCCCGGCCCCCAACAAATCCATCCAACCGACGCTTTGGCCTTGTGCCAGCATGACGCCGAGCATGACGGCGTCGTACCCGGGCATAAAGGAAACGGCCATCTGACCAATGAGCATGGCTGAATTGAAGAAGACGCCGACCTGAGCCATGACCGCGGCGCCGGCGGCCGCGCGTTCGCCGAAAATCGAGCCGACTACTTGCAACACCTCGTCAAAGGCGTCATTCCAATCCAACCCCAGCGCATCCAGGCCGTTGATTGGGTTGCCGCCGAGGTAGAGGTAGAGGTTCATCCCGTCGGCGTAGTGGGCGGTGGCGTCGAAGGCGCCCAGGAGGATGCTCCAGGACTCGCCGTTGCGGGTCAGGGCCACCACGATCGGCAGGGCCGACTCGTTCGGGTCACGAGTAATGAACCGCCCTAAGTCAGGACTGTACCAGCGGTTACGGTTGTGATACAGACCGGCGGGGCCGGTGCCGGTGAGCGTGTCGGCCGGGGCCAGTGTGCGATCGGCCAGCAGGTCGGCCGCGGAGCCAAAGAAACGCTCGAAGAACAGCCCCTGATGGGCGATGGCGTTGTGCGGCGGGTCGCCAATGCCGAGCACGCCGTCGGGATCGACATCGATCGCGGCGAGGTTGCCGTACGGATCGTAAGTGTATTGAAGCAGGACGTTTGCGCTGTCATCGAGGACGGCGGCGACGTTATAGTTGGCGTCCTGGAGGTAGTAGTACAGGTCGGCGAACTGCGGATCGACGCCGGCCCCGCGATCAAGCTGGCACAGAATCTCGTCGGCGTAGCCGGTACCCCAGACGTACTCACGCGTGGCGAGCCGGCCCGGCATCCCGCTGGGAGTGGTTGCGCAGGTTTCCTGCACCCGGCGGACGCCGTCGTAGTAGTAATCCTCGACCTGCTCATTGCCGGCCTGATCCAGCCGGTCGGCCCGGATGAGCCGACCGAGGCCGTCGTAGACGAACGCGGCGACCTTCGCGCCGAGGTTGGTACCGTCGATCAGGCCGCCGGCGGCGTCGAAGTCGCCGGTGTCGGGGGTGGCATCGAGCCCGGCAGCCTCGTTGACCTGGATGAGCCGGCTGAAGCCATCGTACTGGTACAGATATGCACCGTCGAAGACCAGGTTGCCGACAAGGTCGTGGACGTAGGTGGTTTCGGTTGGCCAGGCGGCATCATAAGGGCGTGTGTAGTCTATTGCCGATAGCCAAATTCCTTTTCTAGGAATTCCTTGTCCCTGGTGCGACTGATGTCCCGCACCGTGCCGTTGGGACTTGCCACCACTAGGTATGCCCCGACCGTGTCGTAGCGCCAGATGTCGCCGTTGGGCTGGCGCTTCTCAAGTAGCGTCTGCCCCGGCTCACGGGCCATGATCTCGCGGCCCTTCTCCACGTTGTACCAGGGTTCCATGTCGTCCCAGAATTCCTCCGCCGGCACCAGAACGGCGTTGATAAACTGTTCCTGGTCACAGAATCGCTTGAAGCGTTCACTCGTAACGATGATGGTTAGCCCGCGCGGAATGAAGATATCCTCGCCCTTCCAGGTCGGCTCCTCGATGATGATTCGTTCCCAGCGGCGGATGCCACCGCCTTCGCGGCACACCCGGCAGACCTTCTCCGGATGGGTCCAGACGAACCCGGAGCGCCCCAGATCGATGGCGGCTTCGGTCCGCGTCACCTGGACGTGGTAGTAAGGCGGGGGGATTTTGGGACAGCGTGCTCGCCGTACGACGCGGACGATCTCGACCGGTTCGAAACCGGTTAGGCCGATCAATTCGTACTGATGGTAGAGGCTCTTGAATCGCTCGGAGACGAGAATGCTTTCGCCACCGGGAAAGGCCAAATCGCCGAACTCGCGATCGTAGCACACCAGCTCGGCCCGATGTGGCGGCAACCAAGGCAGGAGGCCGACGTACTCCCCGCAAGCGGGGCATACCGGTGCTTCGCCGCGGTTCCAGGGCGGCTCTTCGCCGGCGCCAGTGTCGCCACGTACCCTGGTTTCACAGTGTGTATGTGTCAGAATGTAGAACACGAGATCCTCACTGACACCAACCTACAGGCCTTCCGGAAAGCGCTGTAGCATCTTTGGGTGAGCATAGTAATTGTGCAAGTATGACTCAAACTGCGCTGGAGTCGGCTTATTTCGCAAAATCCACTGGGACACCTCTCTATCATACGCTCTATGCCATTCCTGATAGCCCCGGTGTGACATGTCGTCCGCGGCCCGAGTCACGAATCGGGAATCGCGGCATCCGTAGAAGCCCCTGGTCCGTGCGTTCTTCTCTAACGACTTCCAAATCGTCTTCGATATAGCATGGTGTATCTGGCCAGTTGGTACTACCGTGGGCCTTCGGTTGTTGAACCGCGACCTCGACATTCCCATTCTGGCGTAGCGATTGGCGGCCGTGCGGTAGCCGCTTCGGACACCGCGGACCAGCTTGAACATGTCTGATTGCATTCGGCCCATTGCGGGGCCCCAACTGGCGCGAACCCCGGCCAAGCTCATTCCAAGAACGGCGGAGTTTTGCCAGGTGATCCCTTTATCGAGCATGTTCTCAAGAGCAATCGCAGTGCCCTCGATCGACAAGTAAAGGCCGTAGGGCGGGTACATCGCGGCGATCGTCACCTTGATGGCAGCGATGGCAGTCTGTTGGGCCATGGAGCCGATTGTGTGGAGTGCGTGGTGGGCTGCTGCCGCCCGTCCGCCCGTCAGGGCGTAGATGATCTCGTCAATCTCGTCGAACGGGTCATTCCACAGCCCGAGCGCATCCAGGCCGTTGATGGGGTTGCCGCCGAGGTAGAGGTAGAGGTTCATCCCGTCGCCGTAGTGGGCGGTGGCGTCGAAGGCGCCCAGGAGGATGCTCCAGGATTCGCCGTTGCGGGTCAGGGCCACCACGATCGGCAGGGCCGACTCGTTCGGATCACGACTGATGAACCGCCCTAAGTCAGGACTGTACCAGCGGTTACGATTGTGATACAGACCGCCGGGGCCGGCGCCGGTGAGCACGTCGGCCGGGGCCAGTGT
The DNA here is from genome assembly GCA_963666925.2 of Phycisphaerae bacterium. GTDB lineage: Bacteria > Planctomycetota > Phycisphaerae > UBA1845 > Fen-1342 > JANQFV01. The sequence goes on from CAXXTC010000015.1 coordinate 11,368, forward strand.
GCGATCGGCCAGCGGGGTGCGATTGACTTGTCAAAGACCGGCGACGACCCCTCAATCGTCGATGATCCGAACGGGCTCGAAATGCACGTGTCGTACCTTGTTCTCTCGGAACACGTCCAGCACTTTGGGTTTGACCAGAATCAACGGCTGAGCGACAGTGCGGATCAGGTGGCGTATCGGATCGTCGTGCAGGACCGAACGGCCAAAACACTCCCAGGTTTGAACTGCGTCCGGGAGCTGTTCTGGGTCGACGAGCTTCCTCTCGTACACAATATCCAACGGCCGTGATCCTTTGGCCGCGTGCATGTCGCGTTGGCAGCGTTGCAGCGGTCCGCCGCAGCCCGGGCAGACTTTCAGGCGATGTTGCTGGCGCTCGTCGATCCGCGTCGGCGTTGGGCGGCGATGGCCGGTGTGGCCGTCACGGGCGCCGGGCTTCTTGCGGCGGCGACCGCTCGCGGTCTGTCCGGCATCGGCGTTCGGCTTGGCGTAGACCGGTGTCATGCCGGAGGGCGTGCTGGGCGAAACGGAATCCCTGGTCTGGGTTTGCAGTTCGGCAATGCGGCGGGCGGCACTGAGCAGCGCGAGCGTGACGGCGTGAGGGCCGAGTTGGTAAAGCCTACGGGCGGTGGCTTCATCGCAGACGCCGGACTGCAAGGCCGCCAGCAGTTCGTCCAACCTGTTAGAACGTGTCGTCGCGCCACGCATGTCCAGTGTATACGCGTGTGTGCGCTCCCGGCGCAAGGGCTAAACCGCAACAATCTCAGAAAATTCTGCAGACGGGTGAAGTGTTACGAGTTTAGACGCTACGAGTTCGTTGAAAGCGTCCTAGCAAACACCCTCAAGCCTGGGCCGAATATTCGGTTGTCAAAGATCCGCTTCGGTGCCGGTCCAGTTTGGCGCGGGAGTTTAGAGCAAGCTCTATTTACTCGTGGCGGCCTCCTTGCCGTATTCGCCAGAACACTTGAACGTCTGGGCGCCACGGGTTCGTCGAAAGCACTCTGGAGCGCCTGTTCTGCCGGTCGCGGTCCTGGGGGAACCCGGCCTCGTCCGGAGACTCGTACGGTCCAATATCGGGCCACCTTTGTGGTGATGTTGGGCCGCCCCGGGTGGGCGGGGTCACGAACGGGGCAGCGGATCGTGTGAGGATCGAGGGGCGTGCGTTGAGGATCGAGTTTGTTGTTCGAGCCTTTCACGCTTGCGTTGCCTCTTTCCGTTCACACCGGCACTTTTGTGCCGCCGGGGGATCGATCTCCCGGGTCGCTGCGGGCGTCGTCAAGGGTGCCCTGGGAACAGCGTAAGCGTAGGTAAGTGTTCACGCGCTTTTTGGGTTGGGCAAGTTGGATTTTAGGGATTGTCGCTGGCTGGCGGAGATTGGCGGAATCTGTTGGATTCTGGCGGATTCTGCGCGCGGGATTTTGGTGGGTCCTGGTAATGGGGGGGAGTAGAAAGTAGATAGGTGAGAGTAGGAGGGGCGCGGCGGGGTTGGTAATCATGTGCGGTTTGTGGGGTGTTGGGTGGTTGTTGGTGTCGCGCTGCGCGGGCTCTCTGGGGGAGCCAGCTCCGCAGGTTTTCCCAGACCCCTTCCTTGGGCTTCTTTTCCCCTCCGCGGTGTAAGAGCGGTTGTGCGTGGCCGGTTGTTGGGTTGGGCTGATCGTTGGGGCAGCATCTTGCTTCGTAGAAGCGGCGATGTAATCGATGCGTGTCTGGGAATACGGCGTTGTTGGGACCGCGGGTTTTGCCAAGGGGGCTCGCGATGGGATATGGCGACAATGGTGTCGGGGATTGAGAGGTGAGAGGTGCTCCGTGATAGAGGGGTAGGTTGCCCCGGGTTTGCTGGGTTTCCCCGGTGACTAACGCGCACCACGAGCGGACGGGAGGTTTGGTGTATACTTCTGGGAAGTACACCGCAAGGAGTGAGGACTATGAACGCAGATATCGAGCGAACGGAGACGGTCAGTGCGAGTGGGTTAACTGCTTGGTATCGGAAAGACCCAGCTTTGGTATGGGCGATTGCGGTCGGATTCATCGCATCGTGGATATACATTGCACCGATAGCGTTCAACCAAGGCGCGCTCGATGCAGCAATGCGGCAGTCGTCAGCTAATGTAATGGCTCTGCTGATGCCATATCCGCACGTCTGTGATGATCGCGTCGCGTTGTACATGAGTGCGTTGATAACGCTCGTAATAGCAGTGGCCGTGGGTACGCCCATTGTCGTACGACGAGTACTCACGTGGTGGACAGTAGTCACGCTTCTGTTGTCGCTACTCATTGGGCTGCTATTGATATTTGTTTGGGTTCCGACGTGCAATTGGTTGTGGGGTGGTCTCGGCGTAGTCGCAGTACTGGGGGGAATATGTGTGGCCTGTAAAGTTCGCGTATTCGGCGTGGTTCGCAAGCCGGCTGGCTGGTTTGCGAGGTCTCTAATTGTGAAGTGGCTGATCGTTCTCCTATCCGTCGTCGAGGTGTACTTAGTGATACCGGCGGCGTCTGGTGCCTATGCGGTTACAAAGCCCGCGGATATGAAGGACGAGTCATCATATGTACTATTGCACATGAAAGATCGGGAGTCGCCGCTCCACGAAGAGATCGTTGAACTGCTTCTGATGAGTACGGACTACCTTGTCGTGAGATTATCTGACAAGGTGCCTCATCCATTGCTCGATCCGGAGGGGCCAACTACCTTGCCAGTTGAGAACGAGGAAGGCACATTCAGCGAGCGGGCTTGGCTTCCGATGTTGGTTCGTCGTGACTCGATTGACATCATGACGCTGTCGCTTGATCCGGAGTACTTGATTGCAGCGTTACGAAAAGTGCTGTCCCGTCTCCCGGTCACCACTCAGCCTACTTTCAAGATCGGGAGATTCCGGGGAGGAGTGAAGGTGTGGTCCGAGTATCCGGAACCAGCCGCCGGTGGCGCAACGCGGCCGGCTGTTGAGCCGTAGTACAAAGGTCGCTGGCAATCTGCGTGAGCTGGGATAGGCGCTGTCTTGAGGACGGTCGGGTATTGAGAGCGTGGCCGTTGTATGAATATGAGCGGGTGCAGGGAACAGGTTGGCTGAGCCCGGTGCGGCGTTTGTTCCGCAGCCTGTTGGGGATAGAGTCGATTATGTGCCAGTTGAGCCGTGTTGTGCGGAATCATCTGGGTGAGTGCCGGGGAGCGGTGGATGATGCGTGAAGGTGGTCGGTCGGGATGGGTTGGGCCGGTGATTGCGGGGGGCGTGGTTGGTGCATTGTCGGGGGCGCTGCTGAGCGTGGGGGTGGGGCTTCTGTGGCCGGCGATCGGGGACGAAGCGTCAGTGCACTCGGATATCGTGGGGATTGCGATCTGGTTGTTGGCGGGTGCGCTGGGTGGTTGGGAAATGGCAAGGCGACGGATGAGGAAGCCGTGGTGATAAGCGGGGCGACGTTCCGGGATCGCGCGGCGCGGTCAGTCCCCCAGCCCGTGCTGCGCAACGGGATGGGGCGCCCATCGTGTTGGGGTTCGGGGCTGCACTGCTCAAGAGCAGTGAAACTATGAAGCGAGCCTCCTTCGGGGTATGACCCCGTTGGAACTTCAAAGAAAGGAGGCCCGCATGTACACGATTGGACTAGATCTACATCAGCGTCAGTCGACCATCTGCATTTTGGATTCAGCCGGGAAACTCGTCAAGCAACAGCAGATTCGGGGCGGAGTCAAGGAACTGGTGAAACAACTGCGTAGTGTGTCGCCGCCCTTCCAGATCTGCTACGAGGCGTCGTGCGGCTACGGTTACGTCTACGAACAACTGCAGCAGGTGGCGCAGCGGATCGTCGTGGCTCATCCGGGGGCAGTGCGACTGATCTTCCGGGCCAAACGTAAGCACGATCGGGTCGACGCCCGGAAGCTGGCTACCTTGCTATTCCTGGACCAGGTGCCGCCGGTGCATGTGCCGCCCGTGGACGTCCGCAGTTGGCGGCGGCTGATTCAGTTCCGGAGGCGGCTGGTGGCCCAGCGGACGGCGGTGAAGAACCGGCTGCGGGCCCTGTTGCGGGCGCACGGCGTGGCGGCACCACGCCGCGCCAGTTTGTGGAGCCGGGCCGGCCGCGTCTGGCTGGCGGAGGTGGAGTTTCCAACGCGTACGACGGCGCTCGAACGGGATCTGGGCCTGGACGAGTTGGAGCATCTGGACGCGCGGCTGCGTACGGTGGAGCGGTGGTTGGAGAGCATGGCCCGTGAGCATCCCAGGGTGCGTTTGTTACAGACCATCCCGGGCGTTGGGAAGCGTACGGCCGAGGCGCTGGTGGCGTGGATCGACGATGTCCGGCGTTTTCGGAGCAATCGGCAGGTGGGCTGCTACTTCGGGCTGGTGCCGTGCCAGGACCAGAGTGGGCAGACGAATCGGCTTGGGCATATCACCCGGGAAGGTCCCAGTGTCGTGCGGCAATTGCTGTGCGAGGCAGCTTGGCAGGGCAAGGGACGCAGTCCGCTGCTGCGGGCGGTTTACGAACATGTGCAGCGTGGTGATCCGGAGCGGAACAAGATTGCGCTGGTGGCGTTAGCCCGGCACCTGGCGTGCGTGTCGGCGGCAATGCTGCGCAGCGGAGAAGTGTGGCGTGAAGCGGAGGTGGTCACGGAACCGACGCCGAGCGTAGCATAGGAGTCCGTTCTTTCCCCTCCGGAGAGCACCAGGAGGTGAGTGTACCGCTATGGGCGGGACGAAACTTCGAGCGGGTCGAATCGGGCGGACCTCGCGGATGTGCCATGAGGCGTCAACCGGCGGGGGCCAGTTGGAACCGGCGCGTTACCATCGTAGCAGTGACTGAGGCCGCCCCCGAAATCGTTGAGTGGCGTGTCCCTGCGACGACGCCGAATAGATGGTTGGAAAGACCCCGTCGAAAACCCGCTTGACTTTGGCTCGCTCATAGATGGCACGTCGGCAGTGGTTCCACGCTAGCGTTTTGCACGGGCAAACATGGCACCCGAGTTGGGCTGCGTATGCCACTCATGTTGAGGGCTGCGCATGGTCCCTGACGAACCTTTCCCAGAACTGTGGCACTGGGATTCGTGGCCGGCACGACCCACCGGTTAAAAACCGGTGCCACAAAGAGGGAAACCGGTGCCACAAGGTTTTGCAAACCTGTGCTACATGAGTGGGGGCATTGTGCAGAAAAAGCCGAAGCCCGCTGGCGGGGCCGGCGGGCTTCGGGGAAGTCTCGGCGAAGAGTTTGACGTGTCCCAGTCAAACAAGATGGGGGTCTTGCGGGGCCGGGTTGCGACCCCGCGCTGGCTTGGGGGTCCGAATTACTGCTTGCCGTCAGAGCCGCCGTTGGGGTCCTGCTCCAACATCTTGCGGAGATAGCTGTTCTCGCGACGGGTGGCCTCAAGATCAAACAGCATGTACTTGATGCCCATACGCAGGTAATCAATCGACTCCTGCAACGTGCTCACGCTCTTGCGGATCTGTTCGTGACGGTCCTTGGTCTCAGCGGCCAACTGGCGGAGTCGATCACGCTCGCCTTCCGGGAGCGTCTCGATCTCGTTCATCAACTCCTCTAGCCTTTTCTGGAATTCGGCCTCGTTCATCTCTTTTCACCTCCTGGGGGCGAATACCAGACTGTGGGTCGGCGTCAGCCGGCACGAGCCAATGACGGCCAGCTCGTGCCTTTGACGGGGAATTCTAGGCAGGCTGGTCGGTACCGGTCCCGGGAATTCGGTTAGCTCATGAAGTGGGAGGGTTTTGGTTGGGCAGGCGTGGGCTGGCTTGGGTCGGCGGGGTGTTTTATGGGCCGATAGGCGGCGGCGGTGGCGGAAAGTATGGGTCGGCGGGGTGGTTCCCAGAAAAAAAGCGATTGGGGTAGGGTTGGTGAATGGGTTTGGTTTGTACGGCGTGGGGGCGATAATGGTTGGTCTGGCGGGCCTGGAAGGTCAAAATCGGGTAGTGGGTGGCGGAGAGGGCTTGAGCCGCCCCGGCGCATGCGATACACAGGCTTGGTTTCCGCGAATGTGACCCCGCGAGGTAGGTATATATGGAACTGCCGAAGAACGAATACGACGTGTTGGCTCGGCTGGGGGCGGGCGAGGGGCCGCGGCTGGTGCCGGTGTTGGCGGACGAGCTGGGGCTGGATCAGTCGGTGGTGAGTGCGGCGTGTGTGGCGCTGCGTGAGGCGGGGGTTGTGGAGATTGATGAGACCAGTTACGACGAATATCGGCTGGGGTCGGCGGGAGCGGTGTACGTGGAGCGGCCGTTGCCGGAACGGGTGGTGGTTGAGGTGTTGCGAGCGCAGGGGGGTTCGTGTCGGCTGACGGAGGTGCCGGAGCATTGTGAGCTGGATGCGGGGCAGGTGGGTCAGTCGCTGCGGTGGCTGAACCAGCGGAAGTGGGCGCGGAAGGAGGGGGATGAGTTGGTGCTGGGGGATGGGGCGCCGGGGCCGGAGGCTGGGCCGGAGCCGGACGAGCAGTTGATTAAGGCGTTGGCTGGTGAGCGGGTGGCGAGCGCTGGCGAGTTGGAGGCGGAGGGTGTGCCGGTGGCGGCGGGGGCGAAGTTGCTGGCGAAGCGGAAGAATTTTCTGGTCGTGAAGCAGCGGACAGATCGGCAGGTTGGTTTGACGGATGCGGGGCGGGAGTTGTTGTCGCAGGGGGTGCGTGGCCGGCAGAAGGTGACGCAGCTTACGCCGGAATTGTTGGCGGAGGGTGGCTGGCGTGATGTTGAGTTGCGGCCTTATGACGTGACACTGGCGGCGAAGAAGTTGTATCCGGGTAAGGAGCATCCGTTTCAGCGGACGTTGGATCGGGTTCGGCGGGTATTTCTGGAGATGGGGTTTGAGGAGATATCGAGTCCGTGGGTGGAGGCGAGCTTTTGGGATTTTGATGCGTTGTTTCAGCCGCAGGATCATCCGGCGCGGGACATGCAGGATACGTTTTACGTGAAGCGGCCGGGGCGGTGTGAGTTGCCGGCGGATGGTTTGGTTGAGCAGGTGAAGGCGACGCATGAGGATGGTGGGGGGACGGGCTCGACGGGTTGGCAGTATCGGTGGAGCCGGGATTTGGCGCATCGGCCGGTGCTGCGGACGCACACGACGGCGGCGACGATTCGGGCGCTAGCGCGGCACACGAATGGTCGGCCGGGGAAGTATTTTGTCATAGGGCCGGTGTTTCGGCGGGAGACGGTTGATTACAAGCATCTGCCGGTGTTTCACCAGGTGGATGGGATCATTGTGGACAAGCAGGCGAGTCTGGCGACGTTGGTGGGGACGTTGTCGGCGTTTTATCGCAAGATGGGATTTCCGAAGGTGACGGTGACGCCGAGCTTTTTCCCGTACACGGAGCCGTCGGCCGAGGTGCATTTGTATTTGGAGAGCCGGAAGGATTGGGTTGAGATGGGTGGGTCGGGATTGTTTCGGCCTGAGGTAACGCAGCCGATGGGGGTTGATGATCGGGTGTTGGCTTGGGGGTTGGGTTTGGAGCGGTTGGCGATGATGACTTACAACCTGAAGTCGATCGGCGACCTGTTTTACGCGACGATGCCGTGGCTGCGAGAGGAGCCGCTATGCCGATCATAGATATGCCTGTGGATGCGTTGTTAGGGCGGATTGGGCGCGGGGCGGGGGCGGCGCCGGTTAGTGCGGATGATCTGCGCACGCTGTTGCCGCGGCTGGGGTGCGAGCTTGATGAGCTGGCGGAGATGCAGGAGTTTCTGTGTAAGGTGTGCGGGAAGATTTACGACCGCACCGAAGCGCAGGGGCCGCCGCTGCTGTGTGCCAATTGTGGGGCGGACTTCCGGGCGTTTCCCGAAGAGCTCGAAGATCGCGGGACGAACCGAGTATTGCGGCTGGATATGCTGGCGGTTCGGCCGGACATATTTGATCCGGGTGGCATGGCGCGCTATGTGCGGGGTTTTCTGGGGTTGCAGACGGGTTTGCCGGAGTATGTGATCAATGCGCCGCGGATCACGGTGGAGGTTGATCCGCAGTTGGGGGATGATGACAGTTATCGGCCGCATATTGCTTGTGCGGTGGTGCGGAACGTGCAGCTCGACAGCAACACCATCAAGATGGTGATGAACTTGCAGGAGGATCTGCACTGGGCGCTGGGGCGGGATCGGAAGCTGGCGTCGATCGGCGTGTATGATCTGGATACGCTGAAGGGGGATAAGTTTCACTATGACGCGGTGGAGCCGAACGGGCTGCGGTTTGTGCCGCTGGGGTTTTCGCCGGACGATCCGGACGCGGAGATGACGCCGGCGGAGATTCTGGAGCGGCACAAGACCGGCCAGGCGTATGCGCATTTGCTCAAGCCGATGAGTAAGTACCCGTTGCTGCGTGATGGTGAGGGGACGGTGTTGTCGATGCCGCCGATTATTAACAGCGAGTCGACGCGGGTGAAGATGGAGACGACGCAGTTCTTTGTGGACGTGACGGGGATGTCGCAGCGCACGGTTGATCGGGCGCTGAACATCATCGTGACGAGCCTGAAGGAGATCATGCCGGCGGTGCAGGTGGAGAGTGTGATCATCGAGTCGGCGGGTGGGACGCGGATGACGCCGGACTTGACGCCAGCGGAGATGACGCTGGATGTGCGCGAGGCGGCGGAGACGATCGGTATCGACGTGAACGCGGCACAGCTCGCGGAGCTGCTCGAGTCGATGGGGCATGGCGTCGAAGAGGCGGGGCATGCGGATCGGTTGACGGTTCTGGTGCCGGCGTATCGGAACGACGTGATGCACCCGATCGATCTTATCGAGGATGCGGCGATTGCGTATGGGTATGAGAACCTGAAGGCGGAGTTGGTGCCGACGTTTACGGTGGGGTCGCCGCAGGAGATCGAGGAGCGGTCGGCGACGGCGCGGCGTGTGCTGACGGGTTTGGGTTTTCACCAGGTGATGACGCTGGTGCTGACGAGCGGGCCGGCGGCGTTTGAGAAGTGGCGGATCGAGGCGGACGAGCGGGCGGTGCAGATCGACAACCCGATCAGCGTGGAGCAGACGATTTGTCGGGTGTCGCTGCTGCCGGGGTTGCTGGAGACGCTGGCGATCAACAAGCAGTATGATCTGCCGCAATATCTGTTCGAGGTGGGGGATTGCTGTTTTGTGGATGCGGAGCGCGAGACCGGGGCGCGCGAGGAGCGGCTCGCGGCGGCGGCGCTGATCGGCACGCACGTGGGGTATGCCGACGTTCGGGCGGTCGCGGACGCGTTCGTGCACGAGATGGGTGTGAAGTGCGTCGTGCAGGCGACGGAGCACAACAGCTACATCCCCGGTCGCGTGGCGGCGTTGTGCGATGAGCACGGCACGCGGATCGGGACGATGGGGGAGGTGCATCCGGAGGTGTTGGAAGCGTACGGGCTGAAGCACCCGGTGTCGGTGCTGGAGCTGAGCGTGGAGAAGCTGCTGGGGGTGGTACGAAGTGAAGGCGAAAGGATGAAGGCGGAGGGATGAAGGGGCGCGTGTGCGGTCCTGATATAGGTTAACACTTCCGGGTTTTTGTTGGTTCTTACTGGAGGTGTCGTGGACGCAGGATCGCGTGATTCGGCGATATAGTTCCTGTCTCAAACGCCGAGTGATCTCGGAGCTGGGAAATGGCCGCTTTCGTCCGACGCCCTGGGCCGGCTGATCGGGACGTGGAACTCTGACGATGACACGGCCGACTGTGAAAACGGTGAGGCCGTCTTAATCAAGGCGCGGAGGAGTGCGCTTAATGCACGCTGATCGCTCCGATCGGGAAACGGACCAACACAGGCGACTCCGCCGGCAGTGGCGTCAAATCTGCGAGCGGCTTGGTCTTGCCGGCGACACGATGGCAGTGTGTGAAGCGCTGCATTCCCGATACACTGAGTCGTGGCGCGCCTACCACAATCTCGCACACATTGAAGACTGCCTCGAAATCCTGCACCTCGAAGTCGACTTTGGGAAGTGGTTGGACGTCGAGGTCGCCATTCTCTTTCACGATGCAGTGTATGTAATCGGTGCTGCGGATAATGAAGAACGCAGCGCTGAGCTCGCCCGCACATTGCTTACGTCGGTTGGCGCTACCCCCGCGTTTGTCGCGAACGTGGTTCGCCTGATCCGGGCGACGGATCACCGGCACACGGTGCACGATGACCGCGAACGGGTGATCTGCGACATTGACCTGAGCATCCTGGGGCGAGATCCAGACAGCTACTACCGCTACGCCGCGGCAATTTGCCGTGAAGTCGGGCTTCCGGAGCGCGAGTACGCCCCGCACCGCCAGGCCTTTTTGCGCAACATGCTGGCAAAGGAGCGCATCTTCCACACGGACCGTTTCGTGGAAAAGTACGAACCGGCAGCCCGAACAAACATGCAGCGTGAGTTGCGGAACTGGGAAACGCGGCTCGGAAGATAACACTCACCGACGTGCCACTGCTCTTGAGCAGCGGGTTCCCTAATGCCCGCAGGCGCAACACCACCGAGTACGCTCCGCACGGGTGCCCCATCCCGTTGCGCAGCACGGGGTGGGGGACGGATGACTCACGCCATCGACCTCCCCACTGCCGTACCTCACAACCCCTAACCAACACTCATCCCCCCTCCTTGCACCGATACGCCGCTCGGACGATTTCTTCTGGCTCTGACAGGTCGCCGTGTGCGTTTACCGCGGCTGCTACCCAGCGCTCAGCGTCTGCGCGGCGATCGCCCCATTGAACCAGAATGTCGACCGCCAGACGCTGGGCCTCGCTCATCGGGCCCGTGGCTACGGCCGGCTCTGTCGCCGCCGCCGCGAATTCGTCCAGCTTGCCTTGCAATTCGCTTACGACGCGCGATGCGGTTGTTTTTCCCAGTTCTGGCAGGCCGGCCAGCAGGCGTACGTCGCCCCGCTCGATCGCGCTGGCGATCTGTGCGACGGGCAGGCTCATGGCGCGCAGGCCTTTGCGAATGCTGATCCCCTTCACGCGCGTCAGCAGGTTGAAGAACGTCCGATCTTCGGGCCGAAGGAAACCCACGAGCCGGGGTACGAGGTGTGCCCCGGCGGGTGTGCCCTCGAAATATTGGAGCGTGTGCAGTGTTATTTCGGAGCCGATCAGGCTGCGTAGCTCGTCGGCGGAGGCAGCCGGCACGTGCACCTCGTACGCGATCCCGCCGAGGGTCATTTCGACCAGGTCGCGTCCGACGGAGGTTACCTGTCCGGTCAGCCGACAAATCACGCGTGCACCTCCAGGTTTGCATTTGCGGCCTCGCGTAGCCGCGCTCCCGCCAGTGCTATCGCAATCGCGTCTGCAACATCATTAGGCTCGGGTATTTCTTTCAGTCTCAGGGTGGTTGTGACGGCGATCTGGATTTGCCGCTTGCTGGCATGTCCGTTGCCGGTGAGCAGTTTTTTCACATTTGTAGCAGCGATTGAGAGGATGGAGAGCCCGGCCTGGGCGGCTTCTGCCAGGATCACGCCGCGGGCGTGGCCCATAAGGATGGCGGTCCGCGGGTGTTTGTAATGGGCGTAGAGTTCCTCGCACGCCAGGAGCGTTAGCTGGCGGCCAGTGATCAGGTCTGTGAGGCTTTTTTTGAGCTCGACGAGGCGTTCTGTGAGTGGGAGGCGTTCGTTCAGTCGAATTATGCCGGCCTCGATCAGTTTGCCAGGGTCCGGATATACGCCGGGGCTGAGAATGGCGTATCCGGTGCGACGCAACCCTGGATCGATGCCGAGTATTAGACCTATGGGGTGGTCTTTATGAGGCGTTTTGGTCGGGTTGGTTTCATTTGAGAGTGGCATATTGGCATGATGCGCGGCATTGACGAAAGTGGCAATGCGCAACTGCAAACGTCGTCATTACCGGAGGTTGTCGTTTTTTGTGCGGTGTGCCGGTCACGTTTGTAATCATATAATGGATACGGGTCAGGCGTTACGACCCCCCTGGGGCGCCCGGTGCGCTAATGACGCTACGGGCCAGCCGCGAAAGGACGTGTAGTTATGACCATGCGCAAGACATGGACCGTCGCACTGTTGTTGCTCGGCAGCTTCCTCCTCACGCCGACCGCAATCACCTATGCCGACGATCAGCCGCTGGAATCTGCTTACGCTGCCATTCTGCGTGGCGATTACGATGCTGGGCGGTCGGCGGTCGACCGCATTTTGGAGCAGAATCATGATGCTCCGGCGGCGCGTCGTGCCCACGAGTGGCTGAAGTCCTATCACGACGTCATTGCCTCGCGCAAGGACCTCAAGACCAAGACGTTTGATTGGAACGTCAAGGAGGCTCAGCAGGCGCTCAGCAAGGGCACGATGTTTCTGGCCCTTAACTTCGCTGCCCAGGCGGCCCCTTACGCGGGTGACAGGCAGGAGTTTGCCCGTCAGCCGTGGGTGCAGGAGCTAACGTCGCGTGCCAGGGCGGAGGCTCAGAAATATGCCGAGCAGGGCAAGTGGTCGAAGGCGCTGTCCTATTACGTGATCCTGGGCCGGATTCACGAGGATGATTCGCAGATTGAGGAGTTGAAGGACAACGCGACGGAGCATGCCCGTCTGGAGTTTGCTTATGAGGACGAAGAGGCGCTTGAGCGGCGCATCAAGGATGTTGACGAGCAGCTGCTCCAGAACGCCTTGCGCATGATTGATCACATGTACTACAAGCGTCCGGACTTTCGGCAGCTTGCGCGTGGGGCGATTGATAACCTGGCGCTCGTTACGCAGTCCGAGAAGCTGCGCGAGTTTCTCGATGGGCTGGCCAACCCGGCCCTGCGTCGCCACTTCCAGCGTAAGCTCGAAGAGGTTCACCAGGCGATCGATGAGGAACGGATTTTCTCTTCTGAAGACCTCATGCGGCTTTTCCGCCAGGTTGCTGCGGCTAACCGCGAAAGTGTTGAGCTGCCGAACGGGCTGCTCGTGGTCGAGTTTACCGAGGGGCTCATTCATGAGCTTGATGATTTCACCGGCATGATCTGGCCGGCGGACGCGGCGGAGTTTGAGAAGCTCATGATGGGGGGGTTTGAAGGGATTGGTATTCAGCTAGGGGTCGATGAGCGGACGAATCGGCTCAAGGTTATCACGCCGCTGGAGAACTCGCCGGCGCTGGAGGCGGGCATTCAGCCTGATGATCTCATTATCGCCGTCGATGGCGAGTCCACGAAGGGCTGGACGACTGATGATGCTGTCCACAACATCATGGGCCCCGGCGGGACTGAGGTTATCCTGACCATGAAGCGGCCCAGCACCGGTGAGGAGCTCTTCTTCAAGCTTGTTCGTCGGCGGATTGAGCTGACCACGATCCGGGGGATTAACCGTTTGCCTCACCGGGCGGACGAGTGGAACTACATGCTCGACCAGGAAGCGGGCGTGGCTTACATCCGGCTGACCAATTTCCTGCCCAAGTCTGCTGAGGAGTTATCAGCGGCGCTCTCCATGGCCCGGGACCAGGGTATGAAGGGGCTGGTTCTGGACGTTCGGCACAATCCTGGTGGTCTTCTCGACGTTGCGATTGACATCGTCAGCGATTTTCTTTCGTCCGGGGAGGTTGTTTCAACGCGTGGGCGGGTCGAATCCGACCATCGGGAACGGGTCGGCGGCCGGGCGCCATATCGGGACCTGCCGCTGGTTATTCTGGTCAACGAGGGTAGTGCCAGCGCTTCCGAGATTCTGGCTGGCGCGCTTCAGGACCATGATCGGGCGGTTATTCTTGGCGAGCGCACGTTTGGCAAGGGCAGTGTGCAGCACGTTCGCCGACTGGGTAACGAAGCCCAGCTCAAGCTCACTACCGCGCTTTATTATTTGCCGAGCGGACGTACTCCGCACAAGAGCAAGGACGCTCCCACCTGGGGGGTTGATCCTGACTGGGATATCGAACTTACGCCCAAGGAGTTCCGCAAGGTTCTGGAGCGTGAGCGGGAGTCGTACGTCATTCATAACGATGACAGTGCCGCCAGCACGCAGCTAAAGGACGAACAGCGTGATGAGATGCTTGAAGCGCTCAAGGACGATGGCGAAGAGGAAAACGACGATCCTCCGTTGCTCAGTGATGCTGATATCGAGCTTCTCGAATCTGATCCATTCGATGCGCCGGACGTTGATCCTCAACTTGAGACGGCGCTGCTGCTGATCCGCGTGAAGCTGGCAGCCAAGGTTCCCTGGCCGCGTGATCTGGCGGCCGCCCTGGAACGGGATTAGAACAAGCTCTACTAACTCGTAGCGGCCTCCTGGATGGCACATTGGTGTTTGGAAGCTACCTTCGCCCCGCCGACGAAAGCATGGCGTTGTCGGCGGGGCGTTCTTCATGGAGGGATTCCGATAACGTTTTGGCAGCACTATCTCTGCCTGGAGATGGTCGCGTATAAATTTCCCATATTACCATCTTCTATATGTGTATCTTGACTCATACTGCCCTGATTAACACATTTCACTGGGTGGTTCTAGGATCGAGGGACGAACATGCTCTGTGGCGTTAATTCTGCCAGGGCAACCGAGGAACTTAGTATGCATGCCTCCCATCCAGTAAGGATCCCGACCCTCTCCAGTGCCGTGTTGGCGATCGTGTTTGCTGGCCTGGCCTTGCCGGCCTGTGGGCCTGAGGGTTCCAGCCAGGATCCCCTCTCGGTCAACACGTGGGCTACCGGCGACGAGCTACCCTTGGGCAACAGCCTGTTTGGTGGCGACGACGAAGGGGCGGTCGACACAGGCGATGGTGACAGTACTGATACCGTTGGCGACAAGTCCTCCCAGGACACGGTTACCAACGGCGCCCCGGTCGGCTTCTACATTTCCCATGATCAACTCGACTTTGGCGATTCCGTTGAGACGCGTTCTTTCATTGTTGCCAACTTCAGCACTGGCAGTATCCCGTTTCAGATCAGCAGTGATGAAGACTGGCTTGTTGTCGGCATCAGCTCTGGTGCCGCCACCTCCACTTATGAGCGCATCGATCTGACTGTTGATCGTGACGGTTTGAGCCCGGGCGAGTATTTCACTGATCTCAGCATCATCACCGGGCTGGGTACGTACATGATCGGCGTTACCATGGATGTTCCCGATCCGAGTGGCAGTTCTCTTGATGAGCCGCAGATGTACGTCAGTGAGGATCAGCTCGATTTTTCCTCGACCGAGTCTCGCCGGATCTTCTTTGTTCGTAATACCGGCGCTCGAGAACTCCGCTACAGCATTATCTCGACTGTTGACTGGGCGACTGTCAATCCCGCCAGCGGTGCCAGTTCGGGCGAGTTTGACCAGATCGGCGTGAACATCAACCGGCAGCAGATTCCGGATGGGCCGCAGTTTGCCACCATTCTCGTTCGGGCTACGAATGGCCAGAGCCACGCTATTCAGCTCATTGACGGCCTCGTTGCCGATCCGGCTCCGGACGCTGCCGAAGCAGTCATCAGCACTGAATCCATTGATTTTGGTGACAGCGGCACCGCGCGTGCCTTCACCCTGCATAACAATGGTGGCGGAGAGCTTGAATACGCGATTGCCGGCGGTGCCGACTGGCTCCGAGTTGATCCCCGCGATGGGTTGCTCGCTACCGAGACTGACACCATCGACCTTCTGGTCGACCGCAACAGCCTCAACGTTGGCCGCTATGAAACCACGCTTACCGTGCATTCCACTGGCGGCAGCTCGCGTACTATTCAAGTTGCCGTCACCAAGCCGCTGACCAACCCGGTCATCATTCCGTGGCTGGAGATTTCCGGCGAGGCCAGCGAGGAGCAGATTGACCACTGCGTCGCGGGGCTAGAGCTCTGGCAGCGCCTCACCGACACCGCCATTATCTCTACCGAGTATCCTGGCGCTCACTTGTTCCCGATCCTTCAGGCGCGCGTTCCCGGAATGCGCATTATCCCCGGTATGAAGACCGTTTCCCGACTCGATCACACCAATCTTGATTCGCTCGAACGTTGGGCTCTCGTTGCCGAAGATGTCAACGCTTTCGTCGCGGCCAGCGGTGAATCGACCATCGTTTTTGAGAACGAAACCGCCCAGAAGGCTTATCTCGATGGCGATTACGAAATCGACTACGATCAGTATGAAGCCTGTGTTGCACAGCTTCCTGATGATGTTGAGTACTACTGGTACCCGAGTATTGCCTGTCACCATCAGAACGAGAGCTGGCTGCTGCGCACGCGTCCACTGGTTGAGCGTGTCGAAGCCGCCGTTCCCAACGTCCGCTTCATCGAAACCAGCTTTGGTGATCCTGACTGGCCTTACTACTGGCCGAGCCTGGTTATCCGCGAGACTGTTGAGGAGATCTCCGACACCATTCCGCTGCCGATCATTTACTTTGGCTGCGATGACACCTGGTGTTACTGGCCGTACGACGAGACCGCCATCCTGATGGGGCAATTGCAGGAAGAGGGGCGTCCTGACGCCATCTTTTACCCGGGAATCAGTCGCTGGCTGGACGCGCCGGTACAAATCAATGACCAGCTCTGGCCGCCGCTCGACTGATTCTCTGGCGGTTGGTGAGTTACCTGGAAATCAGTGTGCGTCGGGCTGCCCGGCTCGGCGCACGACCTCTTTGCTGATCCGTTGGCTGCACCAGTCGCGTCCGCACATTGAGCAATACTCTGCGTCTTCCGGCAATGATGCGTCGCGCAGCCGGCACGCAGCGGCCCCATCAAACGCCAGCTTGAATTGCTGCTTCCAGTCCAGATCGGCGCGGGCTCGTGCCATCGAATCGTCCCATTCGCGCACGCCCGCAATACCCCGGGCGACATCGCCCGCGTGAGCGGCGATCTTGTACGCTACACACCCCTGCTTGACGTCCTCCAGTGTTGGCAGGCCGACGTGTTCGCGCGGCGTTACATAGCACAACATGGCTGCGCCGGCCCGGGCCGCCTCCGTGGCCCCGATTGCGCTGGTGATGTGGTCGTACCCAGGGAAAACATCCGTCACTATTGGGCCGAGTACGTAGAACGGCGCATCGTCACAGACGCGTCGCTGTGTTTCCATGTTGAACGCGACCTCGTTCAGCGGTACGTGTCCCGGCCCCTCGACCATCACCTGCACGCCGGCTTCGCGGGCCCGCTGCACCAATTCACCCAATACGTGCAGTTCGGCGAACTGGGCCGGATCGCTCGCGTCCGCCAGACACCCGGGCCGAATTCCGTCGCCGAGTGAGTAGGTAACGTCGTACTGGCGCATGATTGCGCTGATTTCGTCGAACAGCTCGTACATCGGATTCTGTCGGCCGTGATGCGTCATCCACTTTGCGAGCAGTGATCCACCGCGGCTCACGAGGCCTTGCAGCCGCGACGCCACGAGTGGAAGGTGCTCGCGCAGGATTCCGGCGTGGATTGTGAAGAAGTCCACGCCCTGCTCGGCCTGGTGCTCGATCTCTCGCAGGATCACGTTGTGATCCAGGTCTTCCACGGCCCGGTCGACGATCATGCTGTAGATTGGTACGGTTCCGACCGGGACCGGAGATGCGTCGATGAGCGCCTGTCGTGTTGCGCTGAGGTCGCCGCCGGTCGAGAGGTCCATCACGGTGTCGGCGCCGTACAACAGTGCTGCCTGTACCTTTTCAACCTCTCCGCCGGTGTTGCTCGACACCGGTGACGTTCCCAGGTTGGCGTTGATTTTTGTTGTGATGCAGCGTCCGATTCCCATCGGGTCCAGTCGTCGTGTGGCCTGAGAGCTGCGTTCGCCTGTGACCCATTCACGTCGCTGCTCGATGGTCTGGTTTACCCACACGGCGGCTTGACGTGATGCGCCGGGATGCCCTATTGGCTCGCCGCCGGTGGTTTCGTCGGCTGTCTCGCCTGGTGCAGTGCCGCCGCTGCCGGCCAGGTGCCGGACATTTGCCGGTATTACGACGCGTCCAGTGCGTACCTGTTCGCGGATGAATTCGCTCGAGACGTTTTCGCGTACTGCCACGCGCCGCATCTGAGGGGTAATCGTGCCCTGTCGGGCTGCTTCCAACTGCGTCATCGTTATACTCCCAGGCGCCTATTGCGCCCTGCTACCGACCACGTACCGGGCCATATCCAGACTCGACACCGTCACCCCCAGGTGTCGCAACATGTTTACTGCCTGCGCCCGATGGTGCGTCCCATGCGTCCACAGTTGCAGCAGTGACTCTCCCAGCCGAAATTCGAGCCGCATTTTCTCCCCCGCATACGCTCCGACCGCGCGCTCCAACTCATCATCCGTCAGCGTTTCGAGATATTCCTCACGCCGCTTCGTCGTCTGCTCGTACAGCTCATCGAGTTCATTCAGCGGCGTCGTCACGGGCAGTTTTTGGAACTCAGGCACGGGCTCGGCCGTCCAGTTCAGGTACCACCAGTGTTCGGCATCGCGCATGTGCAACAGCGTTTTGCGCGCTGTTCCCAGTCCCAACTCGAACTCGCGATCGAGTTGCTCATTGTGCAACCCGCGCGCCGCTGTGAGCACCAGTCCGCATGCCCAATCGTTGTATGTCAGCAGCCAGCGCAGCGTTGCGACGTCCAGCTTCGCCGGCTCATCCTGTGCTGACGCTGCTGCCGGCATTCCCGCCGCCCGCATTTGCTCAATGATTTTCTCTGACCACGGCAGCGTTGGCCGCTCGACGCGCATGAACAGGTAGTCGAGCCCCGCCAGTCGCACGCCGCCCGCGTGCCGCAACATGTTGAGCACCTGCGCGCGATGATGCACGGCGTGATTGCACACGTGCAGGAGCATTGCCCCCAGGGGCAGTTCGCACGTCGTGCCTGCCTGGTTTTCGTACCTGATCTTATCGGTCGGCTCGTCTGCCCTACATGCGGCCAGTAGTTCGTCGCGTGCCTGCGCCAGTTTCGTTCCCGCCGCGCGCAGCTCGGCGATGTTGTTCAGCTCGCGTGCGTGCGGATGGGTTGTGGCCCAATCTGTTCCCTGCCAGCGCTCCAGCCAGATCCGCTCGGCACCGTAGATGTGTGCCAGCGTTGCCAGCAGCGACCCCGGGCCCATTTCGAACTGCTGTTCGAGCTGCGCAGGCGACAACGTCGCTGTGGCGCTCAGCACTTGCGCTTGCGCCCAGTC
The DNA here is from genome assembly GCA_963666925.2 of Phycisphaerae bacterium. Classification (GTDB taxonomy): domain Bacteria; phylum Planctomycetota; class Phycisphaerae; order UBA1845; family Fen-1342; genus JANQFV01. The sequence goes on from CAXXTC010000015.1 coordinate 30,253, forward strand.
GTGATGCCGAAAGCACTCGCGGAGAGAATTCAGGCTGGTCAAAACGTCTGCTTCCCTACGCAGCCGAAGAGCACGCGCCCACGAGCGTGCATCTTCTGGCGCTGATCAGGTTCGAAGGGTTTTCGGGCCGATCGTGCCCGGATCTCATGTTCGTCGCGACGAACCACCCCCAGCAACCGCTGGCAGCATACCGCTATCCAAACCGGCATGCAATCAGGCCTGGGCCGTACGAACCGGCCTGATCCGCGTGCGGTCAGGTTGAGGGGGGCCACTACACCCAGGCGTAACAACGTGACAAGGGGGCGGGGGATCGGTCCGCTCCTCACTCCGTGCTGCGCAACGGGATGTGGAACCCAGTGTGGCATTGGGATTCGTTGCCGGCACGACCCACCGGTTAAAAACCGGTGCCACAAAGAATGGGGCCGGTGCCACAAGGAATCTGGACGCTGTTTTTGGAACAGTGGCGCCTTGCCCACAGGCTGCTAGCCTGTGCCACACTTCAATCCCCCACCCCGTGCTGCGTGACGGGATGGGGCACCCAAACGAGCGCGTGGAGGTTAGGGGTTCCAGCGGGCGAGGCCGAAGCCGGAGCGGCCGTAGCCGTTGCCGTTGTAGAGCATGTAGCGCTGGTTCGCGTGTTCGAAGACGTAGGGGTAGGTGATCATCTCGCTATCCCAGCCGGCGTTGGCGGGGTCGAGGCCGGCGAGGTCGTCGCGGCGTTGCCAGTTGAGGCCGTCGGATGAGGTGGCGTAGCCGAGGCGGTAGTGGTCGCCGCGGACGGAGTACCACATTTCGTAGCCGGCGGGGGTGATGAGCACGCTGGGGCGGCCGAATGCGTATTCGGTGGAGTCGGCGAAGTCGACGCAGACGCGGCCTTCGCGTTTCCAGTTGATGCCGTCGTCGGACTCGGCGTAGCGGATGTGGTAGTAGTGGCGGGGCTGGTCGCCGAGCATTTCCCAGCGGTCACCGGAGAGATACCACATGCGCCAGTGGCTTTGGTCGAAGAGGACGCAGGGGGCGGCGCTGAGGAATGGGTCGATGGGGTGGCGGCCCATGACTGGGGCGAGTGAGTGTTTCTGGAAGGTTTCGCCGCCGTCGGAGCTGATGGAAAGGCCGATGGCATAGTAGAAGGGGACGGTTACGCCGAGGGACCAGCCGGTGTAGTACTGATAGAGTTTGTTCTGGTGTGCGGTGACCCAGGCGCCGGTGGTGCCGCTGTCGTCGAATGCGCCGAGCGGTCCGGTTGCGATGACGGGTTGTTGTGAGAAGCGGAGGATTTTTTGTGGCTGGCTGAGAGCGAGTTCGCAGAAGCCGATCTGGGAGCGATTCTTTTCGTTGCGGCTGGTGAAGTAGATGCGGAAGATGTCGTCGTGGAGGTGGAGGGCGATGGGGAGGGCGCCGTGGCTGACGGCCCAGTCGGGGGTATCGGCGGGATCGAAAACGCGGCCGAGTCGTTCCCAGGGCATGGGGGTGCTCCGTGATAGGCGGGGGTGTTTGATTTTATTCGTGGCGCAGGGCGTCGATGGGGTGGATGATAGCGGCTTTGAAGGCGGGAACAAGGCCGAAGAAGATGCCGACGCCGGCGCTGAAACCGAGTGCGAGTGCGACGGACCAGGCGGGTACGTGGCACTCGACCATGTTGGGGTGCAGCGAGACGACGTTGATGATGGCGTAGCCGATGGCGATGCCGATGGCGCCGCCGACGGTGGCGAGCACGACGGCCTCGGTGAGGAACTGGATGAGGATGTCGCGGCGGTGGGCGCCGACGCTCTTGCGGAGTCCGATTTCGCGGGTGCGTTCGGTGACTGAGACGAGCATGACGTTCATGATGCCGATGCCGCCGACGAGGAGCGAGATGCTGACGATTCCGGCGAGGACGCTGGTTGCGATGGTGCGGACCTGGTGGAATTCTTCGAGGACCTGGTCCTGTTTGAAGAGTCCGAAGTCGTTGGTGTCGCCGGCTTTCAGGCCGTGGCGCTGGCGGAGGATGCGGACGAGCTGGCTCTCGGCCTCGGGGATGCGGTCTTCGCTCATGGCCTCGACGTAGAAGGAGAGGTACTTGCGGTTTTCGGGGTACATTTTGAGGCCGGTGGTCCAGGGGATGACGATCTGCTCGTCCTGGTTATCGCCCATGAAGCTGCCCTTGGCTTCGAGGAGTCCGATGACCTGGAAGCGTTGGCTGTCGATGTGGACGTAATCTCCGAGTAGGGATTCGTCGCATTTCGAGTTTGCGGAGGACTTCTCGGCCGAGGACGCAGACGGGTGCGCCGCTTTCGACGTCGATGGCGCCGAAGAAGCGTCCGGCGTCGACGTAGAAGTTGCGGATGGGCTGGAAGCGTTCGTTGGTGGCGCGGAGTTGGATGCCGGTGAGCTGGCGGCGGCCGTATTCGATGGCGGCGTTTTGCCAGATGACGGGTGATGTGCGGCGGATAGCGGAGGCGTTGGAGTCGACGGCGTAGATGTCCTCGATGGTCATTTCGGCGGGGCGGAGGTACTCGCCGCGGGGGCCGCGGAGCCATTCGGGGTAGACAACCATCATGTTGGTGCCGAGTCCGCGGAGGAAGCTGGTGACGTAGTCACCGAAGCCTTCGACCATGGAGACGACGGAGATGATGGAAGTGACGGCGATGATGATTCCGAGGACGGTGAGTAGGGAGCGGATCTTGTTGGCCCAGATCTGGATGATGGCGGTGACGACGTTTCCGGCGAGGGCCTGAACGCGGTCGGGGACGAAGAGGAGCACGTCGAGCGTGCGTTCGAAGATGGCACCGGCGCGGCTCATGGTGTGGTGATGACCTCCGTGGCGGTCAAGGGTTGGGCGGGATTGGGGGTGCTCGATGTGCCGGTGTCTTCGACGATTTCGCCGTCTTTGAGGCGGATGATACGGTGGCAGCGTTGGGCGATGTCGTCTTCGTGGGTGACGACGATGATGGTTTGGCCCTCGGCCTGGAGGCTGTCGAGTATTTCCATGATTTCCTCGCCGGTGCGGCTGTCGAGGTTACCGGTGGGTTCGTCGGCGAGGATGATGTCGGGTTGTTGGGCGAGTGCGCGGGCGATGGCGACGCGTTGTTTTTGTCCGCCGGAGAGTTGGTTGGGGCGGTGGTGGGCACGGTCGAGGAGGTTGACGCGTTTGAGTGCGTCGAGCGCGCGTTGGCGGCGGTGTCGGGCGCGGGAATAGGCGAGTGGGAGTTCGACGTTTTTGAGGGCGGTGGTTCGGCCGAGGAGTTCGAAGGACTGGAAGATGAAGCCGATGCGTTGGCCGCGGATGCGGGCGAGCTTGGTTTGTGAGAGTCGGGAGACGTCCTGTCCACTGAGGCGGTAGGTTCCGCGGGTAGGTACGTCGAGGCATCCGAGGATGTTCAGGAGGGTTGATTTTCCGGAGCCGGAAGCACCCATGATGGCGACGTACTGGTTTTCGAGGATGGATAGGGTGACGCCGCGAAGGGCGTGGACGAGTTCGGTGCCGACGCGATAGATCTTGTGCAGGTCGACCAGTTCGATGACGGGGGTGGGGTTAGTGGGGCTGGTGGTCATTGGGCCTCCGCGTGTTCAACGAGGGTGGCGCTGTCGGTTGAGTTGGCGGAGGATTCGTCGGAGGTGTCGGCGTCGGCGGTTTCGTCGGTTTCGGTTTGTTCCGGCGTGTTTTGGTCATCGGTTGGCTGGTCTTTGGATTTTTCGGCGACGGCGGTGTCGTTGGGTTTCTTCATGAGGCTGACGGTGGAGCCGTCCTTGAGCTGGTCGAGGCTGCGGTAGGGTCCGATGACGACGGTCTGGTCGGCGGGGATGCCGGTGGTGATCTCGACGTTGGTGACGTCGTTGATGCCGGTCTCGACGAGGTGAGGGATGGCTTTTTCGTCTTCGATGCAGAAAATGAGCTTGATGTATTGGGCCTCGGCCTGGCGGGCGTCCTCGTCGGAGTCATGGAGGCGGTCGTATTCGGCGAGGAGTCGTTCGGGGACGTCGCGGCGTTTGCGATAGACGACGGCCTCGACGGGGACGGTGAGGGCGTTGTCCTTGCGGGCGACTTCGATTTCGACGTTGGCGGTCATGCCGGGGCGGACGCGGGGGTCGTCGCCGGTGATAAGGACGAGGGTTTCGAAGGTGACGACGTCGCGGCCGACGGGTTTGGTGCCCTTGGTGCCGACGCGGAGGACGCTGCCGGGGATGCTTTTGCGGGTATCGGATTGGAGGTAGATGCGTGCGATCTGGTCGGCGGCGACGAGTGGTGCGTCGGCCTCGTCGACGCGGCAGCGGACCTGCATTTTGGAGAGGTCGCTGATGACCATGATGCGCGTGCCGGGGTTGTTCATGGTGCCGGTGATTACGACCTCGCCCTGTTCGGCGAAGAGTTGGGAAACGACGCCGGAAATGGGGGCGGTGATGATGGTTTTTTCGAGATATTCGCGGGCGGATTCGAGGTTAGCCTCGGTTTCGCGGAGCTCCTGTTTTCGCATTTCGAGGTTGGCGCCGGCGCTGATGAGGGCGGTGCGATAGTTGGAGAGTTCGAGGGCGGAGGTGGCGTCGGTTTCGCGGAGGGCCTGCTGCTGTTCCCAGTCGCGCTGGGCTTTTTCGAGGTCGGCCTCGGCCTGGGTGATGAAGGCGTGGAGCTTGGCGACGTTGGCCTCGGCAGAGAGGACGCGGGCGCGGAAGTCGGTGTCGTCGAGTCGGCAGAGGAGATCGCCGGCGCGGACGAAGTCACCTTCTTCGATGGTTAGCTCGACGAGCTTGCCGGCGACTTCGGAGCTGATATCGACTTCTTCGAAAGCTTCGACCTCGCCGGGGGCCTGGACGGTACGGGTGATGGGCTGGCGTTGGAGTTGGGCGGTCTGGACCTCGATGGGTAGCTCGCGGGCGACGTGGAGGAGGCTCTGGCCGTCCTCGGTGCGGACGAGTCCGTTGAGGTAGAAGATGCCGCCGATGACGCCGGCGAGTATGACAATTCCTATAACGGTCTTCATCTTCGGCTCCGTATGGAGATCAGCTTCCGTTTGTTGCGGACTGAGTCAGGGTAGAGAGGATGACGGCCATGCGTGCGCCGGAGGCGATGAGCCAACAGAGAATGCAAATGGTCCAGGCGCGCCAGCCTTTTAGCTGGGCGGTGGCTGAGAGTCCGATGAGGACGATCATCCAGAACCAGAAGCGGAAGGGATCGAGAGCGGAGAGCAGCCCGCTGGTGATGGCGAGGGTCTGGGTGGGCCATTCGTACTGGCGGGCGAAATACTCGGCTAGCGGGGCGAGCGAGGTATGCACGGCGAGGCTGCGCTCATGGATCATGAGGATGAGGGTCATGAGCAGGCGGAGGGCGTCGGTGAAGGCGGCGAAGACGCAGATGGTGAGGAGGGTGTTCCACTCGGGTTTGCGGCCGCCGAGTGCGACCAGGCCGTAGAAAAGGGCGGCGAGCAGCAGGACGGCGGCGAGGGTTTTGGCGGGCTCGGCGACGATTACGCGGAGTCGGGTGAGGAGCTTGAAGAACTCGCCCATCTCGATCTTCTCGCGGTACATCTCGCGGAGGGCGGAGCGTTCGACGACGTCGCGCTGGACGGAATCGAGCTGGGCTATTTCGGCGCGGACCTGGCGATCGACCTGGCGGTCGATGAGCCCGGTCTGGACGATAGCACAGCCGATAAGAGTGACGAAGACGAGCAGGACGATGAGCGGCCAGACCCAGGCGTTGACGTCCTCGACGCGGGCGAATACTCGTTTGGGGGCGAGGAGTGCGAGGGGGATATCGCGGAGGCCGACGGTTCGGCGGTTGGTTACATGATAGGCGTCGGTCACCTGGCGTTCCTTGAGTTTCGGGCGAGGTGTCGCGGCAAACGGTCCGGGGCCCGCACGTGGTCATTATAAAACGGTAGCGTCCCGGCTCGGTGGTATTCGAGTGGTCCCGGGCAGTATTTGACAGTGATCGACAAAATCATACATAGTCGGAAGTTAGGGAAGGAGAGGTGGTTGGGTTGGAATCAGGGGGGGGTGATGGGGCGGTTATAATTGCGCGTAGGGCGGGCGGCGGTGTTCAGTTGTTGTTCATGTTATTGGGGGGGCAGTGGTGGTGGTCAACTTCCCGCCGTGCTCTGGGCAGCGGGGTGGGGCCGTTGCTGGCCCACTTGGGGTTCGGGGCTGGTTGGTTGGGGGGTGTTGGGGGTGATGAGGGTTTCGGCGGGGTGGCTGTGGGCGGCGGTTGCGTCGTTGAGGGCGCGCATCTGGGCGGCGTGCATGAGCCGATCTGAGAAGACTTGGCTGAAGAGGGTGTCGATTTCGTTGGCGGCGGCGCGGGCTGGTGGTCCCATATTCCAGACGACGGAGCTTCGGCCGCAGGCTTCGGCGTAGGCCTGGCGGAGTTGGAGGGGGGTGGTGGCGACGGGGAAGCCGTAGTTGCGGACGGCCTCGACGGCGATGCGGGCGAGTCGGGTTCGGGGCTGGACGCGGTTGAGGATGGTGAAAGCGCGGGGTTTTTCGCAGAGGGTGTCGCGCAGTCGGATTTTGTAGATGAGTCTGGCGGTGCGGTATGAGGCGCGGACGTCCATCATGGATGGGCCGATGGGCAGGAGGACGAGGTCGGCGGCTGCGATGAGGGTGACGGTTTCGGGGCTCAGGCCGGCGGGTCCGTCGATGAGCACGATGTCGTGGAGGCTGGTCAGTCGGGGTAGTCGGTCGGCGAGCTGTTCGCGGGTTTCGCAGCGTTCGAGGCGGATTTCTGGGTCGGCGGTGGCGAGCCACTCGGCGGTGCTGGCCTGGGCGTCGGCGTCGACGACGGCGAGCTTGTAGCCGCGTTTTTTGAGCCAGACGGCGGCGTGTACGGAGATGGTGGACTTGCCCACGCCACCTTTGCCGTTAGCGATCGCGATAATCATGTGAGGCTATTTGCACTGGTTGGGGCCGGGCAGGGGCTGTTCGGCGTCGGGGGCGATGTATTCGGTCGGCGAGAGTGAGACGATTCGCTGCGGAGTGGGGTCGAGGCTCTGGGTGGCGTCGGCGGAGCGACTGGAGATGAGCTCTTCGCCGGCGTGGGTTTGGCAGTGGAGCTGGTTTGGGCCGCGGCGTTTGGCGCGATACATGGCGTCGTCGGCGGCGGTTAGAAGCTGTTCGGTTGACCAGCCGGGGCGCCACTCGGCGGCGCCGACGGAGACGGAGACGGGAACGGCGGTCATGCGGATGACAGCGGGGTTGGAGCGGATGGCCTCGATGAGGCGGTGTCCGACCTGTTGGGCGCCGTTGAGGTCGGTGCGTGGGAGCATGACGACGTACTCGTCGCCGCCGACGCGGGCGGCCCCGTCGAACTGGCGGAGGATTCCGGAGATGCAGCGGGCGACGTGTTTGAGGAGTGCGTCGCCGGCGGCGTGTCCCTCGCGGTCGTTGATGCGTTTGAGGCCGTCGACATCGATGAGGAGTGTGGCGAGGGGGATGTTGTATCGTTGGGCGCGGCGAATTTCGCGGTTGAGCGCCTCGTTCATCCAGCGTTTGTTGAAGAGTCCGGTGAGGCTGTCGACGCGGGCCTCGGTGCTGGCCTGATCGTAGGTTCGGGCGTGGTGGAGGGCGGTGGCGATGAAGTTGAAGGTGGTCTGGATGGTGTCGTCGGGCGATTCGTCGGCGTCGTCGGTTCGGCCGCTGAGGTTGATTACGCCGAGGAGTTGCCGGGCGTGAACGAGCGGGGCGATGAGGCAACGTTCGTCGTTGTATTGGCGGGCAGGGGGCGGTTCGAGCCCGCGGCGGAAGAATTCGTCGGCGACGTGGTCGGTGTGGAGGATCTGTCCGGTCTCGGTGGCGGCGGCGACCATGAGGCTTTGGGGGGTGGTACGGGTGGAGACGATGAGGTCTATGTCGCGGTTGTGGGTTGTGCCGGCGAGGGTGAGCAGCTCACGCGCCTGATCGTGGAGGTAGAGCGACGCGTTCTGGTAGCCGAGCTGGCCGGGCAGATTGGTTACGAGGCGTTGGCAGAGTTTGCGGAGATCGAGTTCGTGGTATTGGAGGAGCCAGGCTGGCAGGGGGGCGTTGGAGAGTGGCGGGGGTGGCGCGGGCGTTTTTTCCTGGACGCTGGCCCAGAGGATCTGGCAGGTTGTGGGCGCGGGCGGTTTACGGATGAAGGTTCCGGGTGGAAGCGTGTCGGGCGCGGGCGGGTTGTCGGGGCTGTGAAAGTAGACGCGCCGGCTGGTTGTGGGGAGGTTGTTGCCGGCGGCCGCATCGAGATCGATCCAGGTTTGACGGGGAATCAGGTTCTGGGCCTGGTTGAGCTCGGCAGAGCCGAGGCATTGGAGGGTGGCCCTGGGGGGGCAGTGATGGCGCATGCGCTCGCAGAGGCGCTCATCGTCGCTAATGAGCAATACATCGATGTAGGGCTGGGCCATGATCAGCAACGCCCATCGCGTGGGTTAGTTCAAGCTCCGCAATAGATTATCGGGGAGTGGCAGTGTGCTGCTGTAGGTGTTGGGGGCAAAAGTGGCCGGTCAGGAAGCGCAATTTTGATCCACTCGGGAGCGTGTCGCTACCGATAGAGTCTAAGGACCGTAGCGGGGCCGGCGCCCCGGTTCTCGCTACGGGTGCAGGAAGCGTACAGGCGCTCAGGAAGAGCGGAATTGAATGGAATGTTAAAACAGGCTTCGGAACTGTTCTCAGGGCGGTGGCAGATCCCGCTGGCGCTGGTGGCGACAGCGGTTGCGGGGGTGACTCTGTACCGCATGACGCCGGCCCCGCCGCAGGTCGACTTCACGGCGCTGTTGGCTGACGTGGAGCTGCTGGCGGAGGCTGGTGATACGCAGGGGGCGGCTGATTCGATTGCGAACATGCTGGAGGTGAATCCGCCTTTCCCGTCGCCGCAGCGGGCGATATTGCACGATCGACTGGCGGAGCTGATTTTCGATGTGGAGCATGATCGGGATGATCACAGCCCGCAGAACGTGGACAAGTTGCGTGCTCACCAGCGGGCGGCCTGGAACCTGGGGTTGCCGCTGGATTCGCACTCGATGCTGCGGTACGCGTTGGCGCAGAAGTGGGCCGGCAGCCAGGAGGCGGCGTTGCGGGGGTTGCGGCGAGCGTTGGATGAGGATTTGAGTCCGGATGATCGTCGTGACGCGGTGCGGGCGACGGTTCAGCTTCTGGAGAAACACCCGAGCGCGAAGCTGGAGCGGCGGGAGTTGCTGGACGGCGTACTGAACTCCGAAACCAGTTCCGAAGGTTATTACTGGTGGGCATTACGCAGAAGTGTTGAGGACGCGCTGGATGAAAGTGATACCATACGGGCGGGTGAGTTGCTGGCTGAGTATGGTGAGCGGCTCAAGAGTTCAGATCTGAAGGGCTACCTGGATTACCTGTGGGCCCTGACCATGGTGCACGAAGGCCGTACCGAAGAGGCCGCCCCCCTGGTACGGTGGATTGACGATTGGCTGGGGGAGGCGGCTGGCACGACGCGAGAACTCGACCGGTTGGGACATTTGCCGAGCCTGAACCGGTGGTTGATGGGGAGAATCCATTTAATCGAGGATCGGCCGCAGGACGCTCTGGTTGCGTTTGACGAGGCGGCGCTGGGCCCGGCGGGGCCGGACTTGCGAATCGCGGTGGCGGTTGGTCGCGGTCTGGCGTTGGCGGCGTTGGATCGACACGTTGAGGCGCGGGCGGTATTCGGGCAGGCGTTGGAAGAGTTGCAATCGGCGCCGGAGTACCGTCAGAAGGCGGCGGACGAGTTCAGGGAAGCGTTGGCCACGCTGTATGAACAGCGGCACGAGGCTGGGGATTATCGGAACGCGCTGGTATACCTGTCGATGGCGAGCGATCTGTTGCCGGACGAGCGCCGGGAGGAGAAGCTGGCGTTGCTGGAGCAGGTTGGGCAGGCGTATCGTCTGGGGGGCGAAGCGGCTGATGACGCGAAGCTGTCGCGGCAGTATTTCGCGCGTGCCGGGGAGGCTTATGAACATGCCACGGACCTGGTTGATGTTGATGAGTCGCGGCTGAGGCAGCTTTTGTGGGACGCGGCGGGGGCCTACGACTTGGCTGGACGAGTTCGTTCGCTACGGCGGGTTCTGGAGAAGTTTGTCGAGGGTCGCGGCGAAGATCCGCGGATGCCGCAGGCGTTGTTGCAGTTGGGTAGCGCGTGCGAGATTGCGGGGGATGATTCGGCTGCGATGAGCTGGTACGAGGATCTGATTAAACGATATCCGCGGCTCATGGAGGCGGCACGGGCGCAGGTGCAGCGGGCGCGGGTGCTGGTGGCGCGTGGGGTGGGGCACTACGAGGAGGCGGAGCGGACGCTGGTGGAGCTGCTGGAGAGCGGTTACGTAGCGCCGGAAGCGGCGGCCTACCGCGATGCACTGCTGAGCCTGTGTGACCTGTTGTATTACCAGGGCCGGTATGGGGAAGCGGTTAGTCGGCTGGAGGATTTTTTGTCGCTGTATCCGGAGCATCCGGAGCGTATCCGGGCGCGGTTCATGCTAGCGGACGCGTATCGACGGAGCGCTTATGCCCTGCGGGATGAAGCGTTGCGGAGTGGTGCCCCGGCGCCGGCGGCGGAGAGTCGCCGGCGGTTTGAATTGGCCGCAGGACATTTCGGGGAGCTGCTGCGTGATCCGCGTCTGCGGCAGAACGAAGTTAACGATGAGGCGTTGGCGTTGTACGGGCGTCTGGCGCTGTTTTACCAGGGGGACTGTTTGTTTGAACTGAATGAGCCGGCGACTCTGGAGGCGGCGTTGGGGACGTATCGCAACGCGGCGGCCCGTTATGCGGGCGAGCCGGCGGCGCTGACGGCTCAGATTCAGATAGCGAATATTCACTTGCGTCTGGGTGAGGTGGTTGAGGCGGCGCGGGCGGTTGAACGAGCCCGCTGGCTGGCTCGGAGCATTCCGGACGCGGGCTACCAACATTCGAAGACTGGAGACCGGGCGGACTGGAACCGGTTTCTGGAAGTAGTGTCGGCCTCGGACTTGTTTCGGGACGCGTTTGTTGCCCCGCGTTGAGCGGGGATGCCCACAGGAGCATAGGATGACCAATCAGGAACGTTCACCGGATCCGAGCGAACTGCTCGTGCTGCTGGCGAAGCAGCGGGATTTGTATCGCAGCTTGCGCGAGCTGAGCGAGAAACAACGCTCGATGATCTCCAGCAATCGTCCGGAACAGCTCATCAACATCCTGCGAGATCGGCAGGGTTTGGTGACGTCGTTGGCGCGATTGAACGAGGAGATGGGCCCGTTTCGGCGGGAGTGGGACACTTCGTACTCGTCGTTGCCGGAAGGACACCGGCAGCAGGCGTCGGAGCTGCTCCAGGAGATTAATGGTCTGCTGCGGGTGATTTTGCAGACGGACCAGGAAGACAGCGCCATGCTTTCGGCGCGTAAGCAGGTGGTGGCAAAGGAAATGGCTACTCTGTCGGGTGGTCAGATTGCCAACACGGCTTACGCGCGGCAGGCAGGCTCTATTGCCAAGAGCGGTACCGCCGATGTAACCGGGTAGTAGCGCGACGATCGGCCTGGGAGTGTACACATGGAGGTGAAGATGGCACAGGAGGTGCCACACGTCCCGCCAGAGAGTGCCGTTGCAGGCAGCTTCGACGAGATGCTGCGTGAGTACAACGAGGTAACGCTGCGGTTGCAGCGTACGCACGAAGCACTCCAGGTTGAGATTGGCCGCCTGCGGCGTGAGTTGGCGAGCAAGGATCGCGAGCTCGAGTTGCGTCGGCGGTTGTCAGCGTTGGGCGAGCTGGCGGCGGGGGTGGCCCATGAGGTACGTAATCCACTGGGGGCGATCCAGCTATACAGTGATTTGCTGCGTAACAAGTGTCGGGAGCACAACCTGGAGCCGGCCTTGCAACTGATCGAGAAGATCGAGGTCGGGATTCAGGCGATCGATGCGGTGGTTCAGGACACGCTGGCGCTGGCTCCGCGGGATCGCAAGCTGGGGGCGGTGCCGGTAGTAGAAGTTGTGCAGCGGGCGCGGGACGCGGTGCAGCAGACGCTGGCGACGCGCGAAGTTCGGCTGATGCTGGAACTGCCCGAGGCGTCGATGGCGGTGCGGGCCGACGGAGATGGATTGCAACGGGTGCTGGTGAATCTGATCGCGAATGCGGCGGAGGTGTCGGCGCCGGGTGCGGAGGTGTGGTTGCGTGTGGAACGTACCACGGATGAGCAGATAGCACTGCGTGTAACGGACGATGGTCCGGGGCTGGCGGACGAGGTTCGCGAGCGTATCTTCGATCCGTTTTTTACAACCAAGGAGCGTGGGACCGGTCTGGGGCTGACGATCGCACATCGGCTGATCGCGGCCTACGGCGGCGAGCTGCACGCGGACAACCGTCCCGCCGGTGGGGCGGAGTTCATGGTCGTGCTGCCGATCGCTGAAGCTAGTGCATCTCGCGAGCAAACAAACGACAATTCCAGGAATTTTAGTGCCGCTTGACGGACGCAAGGAGAACCCATGGCTTGCATTTGTGTGATTGACGACGAGGCAATGATGCGGGATTCGCTGGAGGCGACGCTCACTGCCCAGGATCACAAGGTCTTCCTGTTCGAGAATGGACAGGAGGCGCTCACGATGATCAAACAGCATCCGTTTGACATCGTGCTGACGGACCTGCGCATGCCCGGGCTCGATGGGATCGAACTCCTGCGCGAGCTGCGGCGGTTGGGCCTGGACGTGCCGGTGGTGCTGATGACGGCTCACGCGACGATCACGACGGCGGTCGAGGCGATGAAGCTGGGGGCGTTCGATTACGTGCAGAAGCCGTTTAACGTTGAAGAGATTGAGATTGTCGTTGAGCGGGCGTTGCGGCAGCGGGTTTTGCTGCGTGACAACGAGATCATGCGGCGCACGATCGAGGACATGGATCGGAATCGGCGTTTGATCGGGGAGTCGGCGGCGATGCGGCCGGTGCTGGAGAAGGTTCAGCGAGTGGCGCAGAGCACGGCGACGGTGCTGATCACGGGCGAGAGCGGGACTGGCAAGGAACTGATCGCGCGGGCGATTCATGCGGCTTCGCCGCGGGCCGACCAGCCTATGTTGTGCGTGAACTGTGCGGCGTTGTCGCCGACGCTGCTGGAAAGCGAGCTGTTCGGGCATGAGAAGGGGGCGTTTACGGGCGCGGACCGGACGCGCAAGGGTCGGTTTGAGTTGGCAGACGGCGGGACGCTGTTGTTGGACGAGGTGTCGGAGATTGCGCCGGCGCTCCAGGCGAAGCTGTTGCGGGTGCTCCAGGAGCACGAGTTTGAGCGGGTGGGCAGCTCGGTGACGCGGCACGTAAATGTGCGGGTGATCGCGACGACTAACCGGGACCTGCGGGACTGGGCAGCGAAGGCGCGGTTCCGAGAGGACCTTTATTATCGGCTGAGCGTGTTGCCGATTGAGGTGCCGCCGCTGCGTCAGCGCCGTGAGGATATTTCGCTCCTGCTGGACTATTTCATTGGGCGTAGTGCGGTGCGTGAGGGTCGCGAGCGTCCGAAGCTGGCGCACGACGCGTTGAAGTTGCTCCAGGATTATGGTTGGCCTGGGAATGTGCGTGAGATTGAGAACCTGTGCGAGCGTGTGTGTGTGCTGGAGCCGGGGCGGGAGATCACGCCTGAGGTAATCGCTCCGCTGCTGAATGGTCCGATCAAGGCGGCGTCGGCGCCGGCTGAGCCGCTGCGTTATCGCGACGGTCAGATTCTGGATGATGCGGAGCGGGATTTGATCCTGCGTACGCTGGAGCGATTTGGTGGTCATCGCGAGAAGACGGCGCGGGCGCTCGGGATCGGGCTGCGGACGCTGGGTTTGAAGCTGAAGAAATGGCGTGAGGAGGGCACGTTTCAGGATGAGCGTTATCGGCGGGCGGCGGTCTGACGGAGCCTGTTGGGCGGGCGGGCTATGTGCGCGGCATGCGGCTTGCTTGTGGATAGATCAGTGGAAGCCTGATGGGAAGTTCAGATGTGGATTGAGCGTCTGACATATTCGCCTACGACGCATGCGGTTGAGTTGGCGGCGCAGTTCGCGGAGCAGCGTCAGAAGCTGCTGGCGACGAACGTGGCCAATATTGACACGCCGAACTACGTCACCAGGCAGCTTGATCCGCAGGCGTTTCAGGCGTCGTTGAAGGATGCGCTGGAGCGGTCGCAGGAGTCGAGTGGTCGCGGGCTGGAATTGCGCGGCAACGCGCAGTTTTCGACGGGCGCGGATGGCCGGGTTGAGGTTCGTCCGGTGGAAGAGCCGGCGGAAAACGTTCTTTTTCATGATGGCACGAACGTTCGCCTGGAGCAGTTGTTAACGGACGTTAGTGACAACGCGCTGATGTATGAGCTGTCGACGAATTTATTGCGGGGGCGGTTTACGAACCTGTTACAGGCGATTCGGGGTAGCGTGGCATGATACAGGCATTGGATATCAGCAGTTCGGCGCTGGTGGCCCAGCGGACGCGTCTGGACGTGATTGCCGGCAACATGGCGAACAGCGAGGTGACGCAGCAGGAGGATGGGCGGATTGAGCCCTATCGGCGTCGTTTCGTGACGTTTATGACGGGTGATGGTGAGGGTGGTCCGGGCGTGCACGTGGGTGCGGTTGAGCAGGACCAGGCGCCGTTCAAGTTGCGTTACGATCCGGAACATCCGCATGCCGACGAGAGTGGGTACGTTCAACTTCCGAACGTGGACCTCACGATGGAATACATTGACGCGCTGGCGGCGAGCCGGGCGTACGAGGCGAACGCGGCGATGTTGGACGTCACGCGTGGCATGATGCAGCAGGCGATTCAACTGTTCGCGTAAGTTTCTGTTACCCGGGCGTGTGCCGGAGCGTGGAGGCCAGAATGGTCGACTCGATTTCATCACAGCAGCCGATGCCCGTCGGGCCCGGCCAGTCGGCCAGTGGCGTGCGGTCGGTGGGGCGTGTGGCGGACGGAACGGATTTCGCCAGCCAGCTTCGCCAGCAGCTCGAGCAGGTCAGCCAGATGCAGGCTGAGGCCGACGAGGGTATTCAGAACATGCTCACCGGGCAGACCGACAACATCACAGAGGTGTTCACCACAGCGCGGAAAGCGGAAGTGGCGTTCAGTCTTCTGATGGAGATTCGCAACAAGCTCGTGGACGCTTATACTGAGATGCGGCAGTTGCGGGTGTAGGCGGCATTGTCCGGGGGTGAGAGGTTGGGATGAAGCGTTTGCCCGTCGGTGGAACCGACACCCGGGCGTAGTTTGCTGACTGACGGCGGAGTCCGTCGGGAGTAGCCGATATGGGATCCCTCCAGAGGGTAATCGCCCAATTGCTGGATCGTCTGCGCGACACCAACACGTCGCAGAAGATGGCGTTGATGCTGGGCGGCGTGCTGGTGGCGGTCTCGCTGCTCTGGCTGGCGCAGTGGGCGGCGACACCGGAGATGGTCCCGCTGCTGAACCAGGATCTTACGTCCGACGAACTCACGGCGATCCAGTCGGAGCTGGAGACGCTGGGGCAGAAATCGGAGGTGCGGGGGACTCGGTTGTACGTGCAGTCGGGGGCGAATCGAGCGTCGCTGATGGCACACTTGCAGCAGCGCGACAAGATGCCGTCCAATACGAGCAGCACGTTTGCGTCACTGGTGGCGGAATCGGATCCGTGGATATCGCAGGCGGAGAACGAGCGGCGCTGGACTTACGCGTTGCAGCAGGAGATCCAGCAGGTTCTGCGGCAGTTTCAGGGGGTGCGCGATGCGCGGGTGTTTCTTAATCTGAATACTCAGCGGGGGTTTTCGCGGCGAGCGGCACGGAAGTCGGCGTCGGTGACGTTGATCATGCAGCAGAGTGGGCCGGTGCCGCGCGAGTTGGGGATAGCGGCGGCGCGGTTGGTATCGGGGGCGGTTTCCGGGCTGCGTGTGCAGGACGTGCAGGTAGTGGACGCGAGCGGGTCGCCGGCGGTCGATTGGGAGGCGGAGAACGATCCGGCCGATCGGCTGGCGCGGACGGTGGTGCGGGAGGAGCGCCGCTATCGGGAGAAAATTCGATCGCAGGTTCCGGACCCGCGGGCGCTGGTGGATGTTCAGGCGGAAATCGAGACTACGGCGCGGAACACTGAGACGGAAGAGCCGCTGAAGCCGGTGGAGGTGGCGGTCGAGAGCATACGTGAGACGACGACGCGGATTCGGCGGAGCGAGCAGCCGGGGGTTCAGCCGAACACGGGTGTGGCGGTGAGTGGCGGGGGTGCTGACGAGGCACATGAGAAAGAGGAAAGCAAGACGGAGTTGACGCCGGGGATTTCCCGCAAGCAGGAGCAGACACCGGCGGGCGAGGTGAAAGCGGTGACGGCGGCGATCAGCCTGTCGTACACGTACCTGGCGAATGTTTTTGAGCGGGCGAACCCGGACGTGGAGAGTCCGACCGAAGAGGACATTGAGCGGGTTTTTGGCCGCGAGCGGGATCGGCTGCTGCCGCAGGTGGCGAAGCTGGTGAAGCCGCAAGTGGAAGAGAACGTGGCGGTTTCGTGGTACTACGACACGGCGGTGGTGACGCCAGTGGAGAGCTCGCCCGGGATACTGGACGAGACTATGGGCGTTGTGCGGAGCTACGGGCCACAGTCGGTCCTGGCCCTGTTGGCGATGATGTCTCTGGGGGTGATGTTGCGGATGGCGAAGAAGTCGGGTGCTGGTGAGGCGTTCGGGCTGGAGCTGGGGTTGTCGGACGAGGCGATCGCGGCGGCGCAGCGGGCGGCTGATGACATGGGAGCATTGGCGGCGGAGCAACGTAGCGCGGGCGCGGCGGCGCGGGCGCGGGGTGCTGCTGTTGGAAGCAATATTCCGATGTACGGGGCGGATGGGAAGCTGGTTCCGGGTACGGCCGAGGTGATGCCGCAGGCGGCGGCGACTGAGGGGATGCTGGTTGCGCAGGAGGTGGATGCCGGCATGGTGCAGACGCGGAAGATGCTTGATCAGATTTGCGAGATGACGGAGGGTGATCCGGAAGTGGTGGCCGGCCTGGTTGAACAGTGGATCCAGCGTAACGAGCAGTACCGGGAAGGGGCATCGTAGTAATGTCACGAGCGACCTATCGCGGTGAGGTGAAGTCGTTTGAGGAGCTGAGCGGTCCGCGCAAGGCAGCGGTGCTGCTGGTGGCGTTGCAGCAGGAATCGGCGGCGAAGGTCATGCGGGGGTTGGATCGTGAGCGCGTGGAGGAGGTTTCGCGGGAGATAGCTGCGATCGAGTCGGTTACGCCGGAAGTTCGCGAGGAGGTGATTCGGGAGTTCTACAACCTGCTGATGGCTCGGCAGTATGTTGATGCGGGCGGCATGTCGTGGGCCCGGACGCTGCTCGAGAAGACGTTGCCGCCGGAGGAAGCTCGGCGTGTAGTGTCGGTTATTGAGCACCAGGTGCACGAGCAGCCGTTCAGTTTTCTCCAGAAGACGGAGAAGGAGAACCTGGTCACGTTCTTGCAGGAGGAGCATCCGCAGACGATTGCGCTGGTGTTGTCGCACGTGCCGTCGGGGATGGCGACGGATATTTTGCAGGCGTTGTCGACGGATCGGCAGATCGAGGTGGTCACGCGCATTGCGAACATGGACCAGACCAGTCCGGAGGTTATCAAAGAGGTTGAGCGGGGGCTGGAGAAGCGTCTGGCCGGTCTGGTGTCGGAGCGGTTTGAGCGTGTTGGCGGGGTGCCGGCGGTGGCCGAGATATTGAACATGGCCGGGCGGGCGACAGAGAAGGCGATTTTGGAGGGGCTGGAAGAAGAAGACCCGCAACTGGTCGAGGAGATTCGGCGGTTGATGTTCGTGTTCGAGGACATCATCCGGGTGAACGACAAGGGGATTCAGGCGGTTCTGAAGGAGATCGAGAACGAAACGCTGTCGTTGGCGTTGAAGACGGCGAGCGACGAGCTGAAGGAGAAGATCTTCTCGAACATGTCGGAGCGAGCGGCGGCGCTGATCAAGGAGGAGATGGAGTATATGGGGCCGGTACGTGTCAGTGATGTTGAAGGTGCGCAGCAGCAGATTGTGGACGTTGTCCGGCGTCTGGAGGATGCCGGCGAGGTGATCATCGCCGGTCGGGGTGGCGAGAAGGAACTGATTGTCTGATAACCACCGGCGAGAGGCGCTATGAGCAGTGTGATTCGGCGCGAGACTGTGACCAGTTCGCCGGCGTTTTCGTTTGCGGACGTGGAGCGCGAGGCAGAGCGGGTGCTTGCCGCGGCGCGTGAGCAGGCGCGGCAGATTGTGGCGGCGGCGGAGCAGCGGGCGCATCAGGCGGACGGGGCGAGCCGGGAGTCGGGTGAGGAGCAGCGTCGCGCGGGTTATGCGCGCGGGCTGGAGGAAGGGCGGCGTGAGGGGCAGGAGCAGGTTCGGCGTGAGACGCGGCAGGAGGCCGTCGAGACAGCGCGGGACGAGTTGCAACACGTGATTGGCGCGTTGCGCAGCGGGCTGGCGGAGTTTGAGCGGCAGAAGCGGGCGCTGTTGGGGCTGGCGGAAGGCGGGCTGATCGATCTGTCACTGGCGATCGCGGAACGGGTCTGCAAGATCGTGGTGGGGCGTTCGTCGGAGGCGGCGCGGGCGAATGCGCGGGCATTGCTGGAGATGGTGGCGCATCATGATGATGTGCGGATCTGCATGCACCCGGATGATTGTGCGCCGCTGGAGGACGTGGCTGGCGAACTGGTCGGTGCGGTGGGCGAGCTTCAGCATGTGCGGATCGAGCCGGATGAACAGGTGGAGCGTGGCGGGTGTGTGCTGCGCTGGCGGGGCGGGACGATCGACGCGCGGATCGCGGAGCAATTGCAGCGTATTGCGGAGTCGATAGCGCTGGAGCGTGAAGATGTTGGGGCGTCTGAATGTGAGCGGCCGGACGGAGCGGAGTCGTGAGCGGCGTGCCGCGAGAGTTGATTGCGGGCGGGAGTGATGGTGCGGATTTGTTCCGCAGCGTGGCCGACGAGGTGCGCGCGGTGATCAGTGAGAAGATGCGGGGGCGGGTGAGCACGGTGCGGGGGTTGACGGTGTGTGCGACGGGGTTGCCGGTGCCGATTGGGGCGCGGTGTCAGATTCATACGCGGCACAGTGGTCGACTGGATGCGGAGGTGGTGGGTTTGCGGGGTGGCGAAACGCTGCTGTCGGTTTTTGATGAGGCTCAGGGTGTGGCGGCGGACGACGTGGTGGAATGTGTTTCGGGTCCGCCGCGTGTGCCGGTCGGGTTTGACCTGTTGGGTCGGGTGATTGGTGCGCAGGGAGAGCCGCTGGATGGACGTCCGACGCCGAAGCTGAACGTGCGTTATCCGTTGTACCGGGGTGCGCCGCCGGCGCTCGAGCGGCGGCCGATTGAGACGTCGTTGCCGTTGGGTATTCGCACGCTGGATGCACTGCTGACGGCGGGACGTGGGCAGCGGCTGGGGATTTTCGCCGGTACCGGCGTGGGGAAGAGTGTGTTGATGGGGATGATCTGCAAGCAGACACAGGCGGATCTGAATGTGGTTGTGCTGGTGGGGGAGCGTGGTCGCGAGGTGGGGAACTTCATTAACGAGCAGCTTGGTCCGGAGGGGCTGGCGCGAAGTGTGGTGGTGGTGTGCACGTCGGACGAGGCGCCGGCGCTGCGGGTGCGGGCGTGTCTGCACGCGACGGCGGTTGCGGAGTATTTTCGCGATCAGGGTTGCGACGTGTTGTTGATGATGGACTCGCTGACGCGGATGGCGATGGCGCAGCGGCAGATTGGTCTGGCGGCGGGCGAGCCGCCGACGGCGAAGGGATATCCGCCGAGCGTGTTTGCGCTATTGCCGCGGGTGCTGGAGAGGGCCGGTCGGACGGCGACCGGCAGCATCACCGGGATCTACACGGTGCTGGTTGAGGGGGACGATATTGATGAGCCGCTGGCGGACGCGGCCCGGGGAATTTTGGATGGGCATGTGTGGTTGTCACGGCGGCTGGCTAATCGGGGGCATTACCCGGCCATCGACGTGCTCAACAGCATCAGCCGGGTGGCGCCGGACGTGGTTGCGTCCGAGCATCAACTGGCGGCGCGAAAGGTTCGGCAGGTGCTGGCGACGTGGGAGGAGATCGAAGACTTGGTGAGTATCGGCGCGTACGTGCCGGGTACGAACGTGGATTATGACGTGGCGGTGCAGATGCGGGAGGCGCTGAACACGTTTCTGCGGCAGGAGATTGGCGCCGGGTGCACGTATGAGCAGACGTGCGTAGCGCTGCTGGAGCTGGCGGCGGCGATCGACCAGCGGCAGGCGGCACTGAACCAGCGTGGGCAGGCTCAGCCGGTGCGCACGCCGCGGCGCTCGTGAGGAGTTGACAGTTGGCGCGAAAGTTCCGTTTTCCACTGGAGACACTGCTGAAAGTGCGGCAGATGCGGCAGCGGGAGGCGGAGCGCAGTGTTGGCCGGACGCGGGCGGATATTGCGCGTCTGGACTTGCTGGACGAGCAGACGCGGGACGAAATTTCGCGGCAGCAGACGGCACTTCTGGATGGGCAGCAGCAGCACGCGCTGGATCCGTTGGAGTTGCAGCGGGGGCGGGCATGGGTGGCGCACTTGCGCCGGACAATTGCCATGCGGCACACGCAGCGGCTGGACCTGCGGCAGGAGTTGCAGCAGCGCTTGTCGGAATTGCGCGACGCCCGGCAGCAGGCGCGGATAATCGAGCGGCTGCGTGAGAAGCGTTGGGAAGAGTATCGCCGGGATAATCAGCGGCGCGAGCAGTCGGAAAGTGACGAACTGGCACGACAGTTGCAGTTCTTCGAACAGGTACAGTGATTCCGTGTCCGGGAGTTGGTTGTGATCGGCAAAGTGCTGAATCTCGCCGGCATGATAGCCTTGGCCACCGTTCTGGGGGGCGGTGGGTTCGTGGGCTATCTTTTCGGGACGGGGCAACTGGACGGGCAGCGTCTGGAAGCGATTGCGGGCGTGCTGCGCGGCGAGTCGGAGGAGGAGGAGCCTGCCGAAGCGGCGGCGGCCGAGCCTGAGCAGGTTGAGCAGTCTGAGGAAGGGGAGCCGGACGAGATGGGTGCCCGGCCGGCGGAGCAGGCTCGGAAGCTGCACGAGCAAGAGCATCTGGAATCATTGCGATTGGAGCGGGCGGCGCGCGACCTGGAAGCTCAGCGGCGGCTGCTCGATCAGACCATGCAGGAGGTGGTGCAGGAGCAGGAGCAGTTGGAGGCGGATCAGGCGCGGTTTGCCAAGCGCAAGGCAGCGGCTGAGACGGAGGCGCTGGACGAGGGGTTCCGAAAGGAGCTGGCGCTGGTGTCGGGGCTACAGCCGCGGCTGGCCAAGGAACATATTGTCAACGTGTGGAAGCGTGAACAGGCGGACGCGGTTCGGCTCTTCGGTGAGTTGGATGAGGGCCGGGCGCGTCGCATTCTGGAACAGTTTAAGACCCCCGAAGAGCTGCAAATCATGACCGATCTGCTGGAGCAGATTCGTTTGCAGGGAACTTCGGACTACGCGGCTGCGTCAGGGAAGACTGCCGGTAAGTCCTCGCCCTAGGAGTGGCGATGCAGTTCAACCTGGCGTTGACGGCGGCGGCTGGCCGCTGTCCGGGACGAGATCAGAGCACGGCTGCGCAGTTTCTGGGCCTTTTGCAGGCCAGCCCGCGGATGGGGGCGCTGCGTGAGGAAGAGAGTGCCCACGAGAGTGAGCAGGTAGAGCGGGAGGAAGAGCGCCAGCGGGATGACCTGGTGCATGGCGGGGACATTACGACACAGGCGAAGGATGCCGCGGTGCGGGCCGAGCAGCGAATGGAGCCGGGGAGCTGCTCGTGGCGTCGTGCGCAGGTCCAGGCGCAGTATCAGGAGGGTGCGGAGCAGCGTGGCGCGGAGTTTCGCAGCGCGTTGAGCCGGGCAACGGAAACGCAGTCGGGGAAGCCCGCGGAGACGCAGGCCAGCGTGTCGGCGGAGGATGGCGGTTCGAAGGTCAAGGTGGGGCAGGAGATGGCCAGCCAAGGCAAGGAAACGCCGACTGTGACTGATGGGAAGGGGGCGGGGCAATCGACGGGTAAGAATACGACCTCCCAGGGTGTTCAGTTGCCGACGGCGGTGGCGACGCGGGCGGCGGCGGTGCTGACGCCGGCAAGTGTGACGGCGGGTGCAGCGTCGGCGAGTGTACGGTCGGTGGCCGGTGAAGTGGCGGCGGTTTCGGGAGCGTCGACGACGACACGTGGGGGGAGTAGTGGGAGTGGGTCGACTGGAGTGCAGTCGAGTTCGCCGGTGTCGAAGGCGGGTGGTGCGCAGCCGGGGTTCAATCTTGCGGATGGCGCGCGGGCGGAGCGTACGGCGGGCAAGTCGGCGGCGGCCGCGACGACCGATACGCGTGAGGCGGAGGATAGTGGCAAAAGCGACGCGAACATGGCGCGGCTGTTGCGCACTATCAACTTGCGTCTGGGGCGTGGCCAATCTCGGGCGACCATGCGACTGGATCCGCCGGAGCTAGGTAAAGTACGGCTGCAGATGGACTTGCGCAACGAGAATCTGACGCTTCAGATTGAGACGCAGACGGATCAGGCACGCCGATTGCTGAGCGAGCATCTGGACGCGTTGCGTCAGAGCCTGGAGTTGTCGGGTGTGCGTCTTGAGCAGGTGGACCTGCGAGTGGCGACGCCGGCGCAAGTGGATCTGGGATCTGAGAGCGCATCGCAACCGGACGTTCAATCGGGTCAGCAGGATGCTTCAGCCCGATCGGACGGTGAAGCCGCCGGAGGCGGCGGAACCTCGACCGGCACGGAGGCCGACGAAGCTGACGCGGACTGGATGTCTGGGTTGGCGGTGGCAGGCCCGCTGGCGGAGCCAGGGGTAGATATTCTCGCGTAGGCTGGCAGGGATGGCTGGCTGCGTGTTGGCCCCGGCTGCGCCCCAGAGGTGCCGGAGCGTGTGGTATGTCTACGGATTCTGTCACGTCGGTCTTGAGTTCGACGACCGAGACCACGACATCTGCGACCGGATTCGATGATCTCACCAGTGAAGACTTCTTCAGCATCCTGATTACTGAGCTACAGCAACAGGATCCGCTGAACCCCACCGAAACGGCCGACATGCTGAGCCAGTTGTCGGACATCCGCAACATTGAGGTGTCGAAGCAGCTCACGGATTCGCTGAGCCAGTTGGCGGATTCGCAGAACATGGCGGGTACCGGTGAGATGCTGGGCAAGTTCATCAGCGCGACGGTCACGAACAGTGAAGGTTCGGAGTACACCGTGGCCGGGGTGATTACGGCGGTGCACTACGATACGAATGGCCAGCAGGTGTTCGAGCTGGATACGGGCGATGTCGTGCCGGCAGCGAACGTGAATTATGTCACGACGGAGGAGACGGCAGACGCGCTGTTGGCGGCGCTGGCGGCCGAAAATGAAGATGAGGAAAGCAAGTCTGAGACATCGAAACAGCAGACGACAACCACGTTGCCCACTTGGTTGACGGTTGAGGGCTGGTTGCCGTCGTGGCTGACGGGCTAAGGCGGGTTGATTGCGTGGTGCTGGTCCCGCGCGAGTCGTAGCGGGCGGGCCGGCCGGCTTGGTGATCGGAAGTAATCTCTTTGTTGCCTGGCGGTATAGGCGTCGGGTGTAGTGAGGGTTGAGCATGGGTCTGACATCGGCGATGTACACGGGGTTGTCGGGTTTGCGTGTCAATGAGACCCGGATCGAGGGGATTGGTAACAATATCGCGAATGTGAACACGAACGGCTTTAAGAGCACGCGGACGCTGTTTCAGACGCAGTTGTCCCGGCTGCTCGCTATGGGGTCGGCGCCGAGCGATACTTCGGGCGGGACGAACCCGATGCAGGTCGGGTTGGGTGCGACGGTGGGTAGCACGCAGCGAACGACGATGCTGGGAACGCTGGAGACGACCGGCCTCAACACGGATATGGCGGTGGAGGGGGCGGGTTATTTCATCGTTAGCGATGCGGCGGGGGGGCAGTATTACACTCGAGATGGGGCGTTTACGCTGAACGCGCAGAATCAGCTCGTTACGCAGGATGGGCACTATGTGCAAGGGTACGGGGTGGATGATAACTTCACGATTGTCCCGGGGGCGCTCGGGGCGCTGACGATCCCGATCGGTCAGGTCAGCACCGCGCGGGCGACCGAGACGGTCGAGATGGATGGGGTGTTGAGTTCGGCGGACACGATCGCGACCAGCGCGTCGGCGCATACGTCACAGGCGCTGATCGCCGGTGGCGGGGCGGACGCGACGGCCAGTACGTTGCTCACAGATCTGCGGGCGGCGTCGGCGGCCGGCGTGACGCTGTTTGCCACTGGTGATGTGATCACGGTGTCTGGAGTGGCGAAGGGGGAGCGGGATTTGCCGGATCAGCAGTTCGTGGTGGGGACGGACGGGACCACGCTGGGTGATTTTGCGAGCTGGCTGGAGACGGCCTTTGGGATTCAGACGGGGAACAGCCTGCCGGGCACGCCGGGCGTTACGGTGGAGAGCGGGCAGTTGGTGATACGGGGCAACAACGGGGAGCCAAACGCGATTGACATCAGGTCGGCTGATATTACGTCGAACAACACGAGCAGTGCGATTCCGTTTGAGTTCACGGAGACGGGTGAGGCGGAGGGGACGGGCGTCTACACGTCGTTTACGGTGTATGACAGCCTGGGCAATCCGGTGACGGTGAATGCGACGTTCACGCTGGAATCGCTGCCCGACACGGGGCCGGTGTGGCGGTATTACCTGGAGTCGTCGGAGAACGGGAGTTCGGGTCGGGCGCTGGGTACGGGTACGGTAACGTTCAATACGGAGGGGTTGTACACGGGGATCAATGGCGACCAGTTCAGTCTGGATCGAACGGGGTCGGGTGCGGCGACTCCGCTGACGTTCACGCTGGACCTGAGCAATCTGAACGGGTTGTCGACGCAGGAGTCCAGTGTTCTGCTGGGCGAGCAGGACGGATATCCGCCAGGGACTCTGAACAGCTTCTCGGTTGATTCAGACGGGACGATTATCGGGGCATTCAGCAATGGTCTGACACAGACGCTGGGTCAGGTGCCGCTGGCGATGTTCCGGAACGATGCCGGGCTGGTGGCGGAGTCGGACAATCTGTTCAGTGTGGGTACGAACTCGGGTCCGGCGCAGATAACGACGGCTGGTCTGGTGGGGTCAGGCGAGATTGTTGGTGGGGCGCTGGAGATGTCGAACGTTGATTTGACGCAGGAGTTTATCGGGTTGATCACGTCGAGCACGGCCTTTCAGGCGGCCAGCCGGGTGATCACGGTTTCCAATGACATGCTGGACCAGTTGATGCTGGCCCTGCGCTGATGTGGTTGAGTGAAAAGCGGTGATACGACTGACGAAGATCAATGGTCGCCCGTTTGTGCTCAATGCGGAGCAGATCAAGTATGTGGAGGAGACTCCGGACACGATCGTGGTGCTGATGAACGGCGAGCAGGTGATGGTGCGGGAGTCTCTGGACGAGGTGGTTCGTCGATCGATCGAGTACGGGCGCAGCATTCGCGTGCTTGCGCCGCCCTGATGGGTGGGGGGTAAAGCGCAACAGAGATTGCGCGGCGGCGCGGAATTTGCCCGCCTGGGGGGTGGAAGTCTGATAAGACACGGGCTGGCGTGAGCGTGGCGCGCTGGTAGTGAATCGCGCTGGCTGGGGCGTCGATAGTTTGGGGAGTAGTACTGAGCGCGGGCAAGCAGATTGGGGACGAAGAGCAATGGCCAAAGAAGCTGTGCAAGAGGAAGCCGTCGAGGTGGTCGAGCCCAAGAAAGGGTTCTCCAAGAAGAAGATCGGGATCATCGCGGGCGTGGCGGTGCTCCAGGCGGCGGCGTTTTTTGGGGTGTTCAAGTTTGCGCAGAGTGGTCCTCGGCCGGCTCATGGGGAGGACAGCCACGTAATTGAGAATGATCCGACGTCTCAGCCGGTGGAATATGCCGAGCTGCTGTTGCTGAAGAGCTTCAAGGTGCCGAACACGAGCAGCGGTGTGACGCGGATTTACGACATTGACCTGAGTGTGGTGGTGTCGAAGGAGGAGAAGGAGCATTTGCAGGAGATCGCGGAGCAGCGTGAGGCGGAGATTGCGGACCGAGTGGCGTACATCGTTCGGGCGGCTCCACACAAGACGTTATCGGAGCCGGACCTACGGGTTTTAAAAACGCAACTTCTGGATGAGCTACGAGAGATCACGCACGATCCGGAGCTGGTTCAGCGGGTGCTGGTTCCGAAGTTTGTACCGATCCGGGCGGAATGACTCGGCTCGGTGGATGAGACGAGCAGCGTTAGCTGACAAGGATGTCGTTGTCGATGGCAGACGAACCGAACAATCAGGATTCGCAGGAACAGGAGCCGGTGTCGGCAGAGGGGGCGCCGCTGCCGGAAGATGGCGGTGCGGAGCAGTCGGCGGCCGAGTCGGTGTCTGAACCGACGGCGGAGTCGACCGTAGAGCCGACGGCTGAGTCGGATGGCGAAGTGGCTGCGGATTCGGGTGGTGAGCCGGCGGCCGAGTCGGACGCCGAGCCCGCCGCGGACGCTGATGTGTCTGTGGATGGCGTTGATGCAGAGTCGGGTGAGGCGGTATCGGAGGAGCCCGCCGCGGATGTGTTGCCGGCGGATGGTGCTGAATCGGCCGAGCCGGCTGGGGATGACGCGGGGGGCAGCAAGGTCATTGGATCATTAACGCCGGGGTCCGGCACCGCGAGCGTGGAGGATTTTGAACCGGCGAGCTTTGGCGAGGATGGAGGCGGTGGCGGCGAGGCCGGCGAGATCGATTTGCTGGACGATGTACACCTGGACGTGAAGATCGAGCTGGGCCGGACGAACATGTACATTGAGGACGTGTTGCGTCTGGGTGCGGGGTCGGTGGTTGAGTTGGACAAGCTGGCGGGGGATCCGGTGGACATCTACGTGAATGACCGGCTGATCGCGTATGGCGAGGTGCTGGTGCTCAACGACAATTTTTGTGTGCGTATTAACGATATCAAGAGCCCCATACCGGAACTGGACATCGGTTAGTCAAGGATGATGAAGTACACCTGGCCATGGATGGCTGTTATTGTTGTGCTGCTCGTGGCGGCTCCGTCGGTGACGGTGTGCGCTGCTGAGGAGCCGACGGGGGAAGATTCCGCAGTTGCCGGCGATTTGAGCGGTACCCTGTTGGACGATTCGTGGGAGTCGCCGGAAGTGGCGGCGCCGCGGATGGAAGCTCAGCCGCTGCGTCGTGATGGTTCGGCGGGTTGGAGCCCGGTGAGACGAGCGGATTCGTCCGGGACGTCGCGCTCCTGGGTGCGCACGACGGGTGCACTGGCGGGCGTGCTGGCGCTGATCATGCTTTTGGCCTGGGGCTATCGGCAGGTTTCGTCGAGCGGTGGGAAGCTACGCGGCATGCTGCGGGGGCCACAGACGACGTTAATGGAAGTGGTCGGGCGGACGCCATTGTCGCCGCGACAATCGTTGTACCTGGTGCGTATCGGGCCGCGGCTGGTGTTGCTGGGTGCAGCCCAGGACGCGGTGCGGGCGCTGGACGTGATTGATGATCCGGACCTGGTGGCGCGGCTGCTGGGACAGGCGGCCAGTCAGCGTGGTGACAGCTCGACAGCGGCCTTTCGGCAGACTCTGGAAGAGCAGGCGCAGGGGTACGACGAACAAGACGATATGGACGAGACGGTGTTGCCCGACGGCGGGCGCATCAGCAGTGTTAAGGAGCAGTTGGCCGGCGCGCTGAAGCGACTACGTTCGGCCGCGGGCTGATACGGACGGCGGAGCCCCCGGGTTGCGGCCCGATTCCCACGGATGGGTTCATGATTAGTGTTGAGCGTCACACATCCGGCCAGCGTGGCGGCGCAGTGCGGCGTCTGCTGGTGATCGTGCTGGCAGCGGGTCTGCTGGCGCTGCCGGCGGTGGCGCAGGATAGTGCTGCCGACACTGACGAGCCGGCCGATCTGACGGCGACGTCGGGCGGGAGTAGTTTGCCGGACGTGAGCCGGTGGTTCTCGCGCGAGTCGCTGAGCAATTCGCTCCAGATTCTGGTGCTGATGACGGTGTTGACCGTCGCGCCCAGCATTATCCTGATGATGACGTGTTTCGGCCGGGTGCTGGTGGTGCTGGTGCTGTTGCGCCAGGCGCTGGGGACGCAGCAGTTACCGCCGTCGCAGGTGCTGGTGGGGCTGAGCATGTTTCTGACGCTGCTCGTGATGGCGCCGACCTGGGAGCGCATCAACGGGCAGGCCGTACAACCCTATCTGCACGACGAGATGGGCCAGCTTGATGCGCTGGGCGTGGCCAACGGGGAACTGCGCAAGTTCATGTTTGCACAGATCGAGGCGACGGGCAACGAGCGCGACGTGTACCTGATGTACGAGTATGCGGCCAAGCGCGAGGTGTCGGTGGACGAGGTGCTGGATCAGCGCGACGTGCCGACGACGGTGTTGATACCGGCGTTCATCCTGAGCGAGCTTAAGACAGGGTTCGTGCTTGGTTTTCGCATCTACCTGCCGTTCCTGGTGATCGACATGGTGATTGCCACGGTACTGGTGTCGATGGGCATGATGATGTTGCCGCCGGTGCTGATTTCGCTGCCGTTCAAGTTGTTGCTGTTTGTATTGGCGGACGGCTGGCACCTGGTGGCCGGCTCGTTGATGGCGAGCGTGAGTTGAGATCTGCGCAGAGGAGTTGAGTGATGGACATGCCACTGGCGCTGGATCTGGGTCGCGAGGCACTACTGGTTGCGCTGATAGTCGCGGGGCCGGTGCTCGGCATCGGCGTGGTGGTTGGTTTGACGATCAGCATTGTTCAGACAGTGACGCAGATTCAGGATCAGACGTTGAGCATGGTGCCGAAGATCGTTGCGATGATTGGAGCGGCCATCTTCTTTATTCCCTGGTTGGCGCAGCGAATCGTGGAGTATTCGCAACAGATGTTTGCCGGCACATGACCGGCTACCGGCCGAGTTGTGTTGGCAGGAAGACCGAGTCAATGCCGCTGGAACTGATTGCCCAGTATTTGAAAGTGCCGGTGTTCGCGCTGGTGGTAGCGCGGCTCGGCGGGCTGCTGATGTTCCAGCCGGTGCTGGGAGCGCTGTCGGTTCCGATCAACCTGCGGGCCCTGCTGGTGCTGGGGTTGGCGGTGTTGATCACGCCATTTGTTGCGCTGCCGGCGGCGATGCCCGACACGGGGTTGGGGATTGCGTTGGCGCTGGGGTCAGAGGTTTTGCTGGGCGGCGTGCTGGGGCTGGCGGGCGTGTTGTGTTTTCTGGGGCTGCAATGGGGCGGCCTGCTGCTGGCGATGGAATCAGGCCTGGCTTTCGGGCGCATCGTGGACCCGTCGTCCGAAGAGCAGGAGACGGTCATCGGCGTATTCTACGTTCAGATGGCCGTGGTGCTGTACCTGGTCGTGGGTGGTCACCGGGCACTGATCGCCGCCTGTCTCGACACGTTCGAGGCGCTTCCGTTGTTGTCGGACGTCGAGTTGCCGATGCACGGGGCGGATATGTTGTTCAAAGCACTGGCGCTCAGTTGTCACGTGGCGTTTCGTGTAGCGGCGCCAGCGCTGGTAGCGCTGTTTCTGGTGAACCTGGCGCTGGGGTTCATTGGCAGAACGATGCCGCATTTGAACATTCTTGCGGTCGGGTTCTCGTTGAAGGCATTGGTTGCATTCATGCTGATGGCGATTTCGCTGCCGTCGGCGGCGGAGACGTTCATCGGTGCTACGGAGACGATCTACTCGTGGTTGTATCGCCTGATTGAATTCTGAAACGGACTGGTTGAGTGTAGTGCCCGGAGTTGGAGCCGATGGCTCAGGACGACGTCGGAGACAAAACTGAACAGCCAACGCCGCGTCGGCGAGAGGAGGCGCGCGAGGAAGGTCAGGTGCCGCGCAGCATGGACCTGACTGCGGCCGTCTCGCTGGTAGCGGGTTTGTTGCTGTTGAAGGTGCTTGGTCCGCGCATGCTGGAAGCGTTTGGGCGGATGACGCGTGCGTTGGGACACACCCCGGACGTGCGCGCGGCCGGGGTGGTGCCGTGGATTCGCGAGATTATCGGCGAGACGGTCAGTGCCGTGCTGCCGTTTCTGCTCTTTCTGATGTTGTTGACGATGGCGGGGACGGCAGTGCAGTCGGGATTGGTGTTTACGTGGAAGAAGCTGGCGATCAAGCCGGACAAGCTGAACCCGGTCAACGGTTTGAAGCGGATGTTCTCGGGCGATTCACTGGCGCGGCTGGTGACGGGGCTGATGAAGGTGTCGCTGATCGGCTTGGTGGCCTGGCTGACGATTCAGAGTCGGATGGACGACGTGTTGTCGGCCGGCACGTTGCCGGTGGGCGGGGTGTTCTCGCTGAGCATGCACCTGTTGTTCGATTTGGCGTTGCGTATGGCGCTGGTGCTGCTGGTGCTGGGGATCATCGACTATATGTACCAGCGCTGGAAGCTGGAGCGGGATTTGCGGATGACCAAGCAGGAAGTGCGCGACGAGATGAAACGCATGGAAGGCGATCCGCTGCTTAAGCAACGGAGGCGACGGATGCAGCAGCGTCTGGCCATGCAGCGTATCAACGCCGAGGTTCCCAAGGCCGACGTGGTGGTGACCAACCCGACGGAGTATTCGGTGGCGATTAAGTATGACCAGGAGGCGATGGATGCCCCGCGGGTCGTGGCGAAGGGTAAGGATTACCTGGCGCTGCGCATTCGCCAATTGGCGCAGCAGCACGGCGTTCCGGTCGTGCAGCGGCCGCCGCTGGCACGTGGACTGTACGCGGCGGTGGACGTCGGGCAGGAGATCCCGCCGGCGTTTTACCAGGCGGTCGCCGAAGTGCTCGCGTATGTGTACCAGTTGGCGCGCAAGGTGGCCGGCTAGATGAGTGATGTTCGCACAATGGTGCTCGTGACAGGCTAGTGGAGCGATTGGTTTGGCGGTTGCGTTCGAGAAAAACCCGGTAATTCAGTTCATCGCGAAGAACCGCGGGCTGTTGTTCCCGATCTGTGCCGCGGCGCTGATCTTCGTCATCCTGATCCCGCTGCCGACGATGGTCATGGACTTCATGCTCCTGATCAACATCGTGCTGACGACGATCATCCTGATGACGGTGATGTACATTGCCGCCCCGCTGGAGTTCTCCAGCTTCCCGTCACTCCTGCTGGCGTTAACATTGCTGCGGCTGGTGCTGAACACGGCCACCACCCGCCTGATTCTGAGCTATGGCTCCAACGGTACCGGGGCGGCGGGGCACGTCATCGAGGCGTTCGGCTCGTTCGTGGCGGCGAACTCGCTGGCGGTGGGCGTGATCATCTTCCTGATCGTCACGGTCATTCAGTTTGTCGTCATCACGAAGGGGGCGACGCGTATTGCCGAAGTGGCGGCGCGATTTACGTTGGACGGTATGCCCGGCAAGCAGATGGCGATCGACGCCGATCTGAACGCAGGGATCATTGACGAGGCGGAGGCGCGGCGGCGGCGGTCGGAGATCTCGCGCGAGTCGGATTTCTTCGGGGCGATGGACGGTGCCAGCAAGTTCGTGCGCGGCGACGCGATCGCGGGCATCATCATCACGCTGATCAACATCGTGGGCGGGTTGTACGTCGGCATGGTCGAGAGCGGCATGGGGCTCAAGGAGTCGCTCGAGGTCTATACCAAGCTAACGATCGGCGACGGTCTGGCGTCGCAGATACCGGCATTCATCGTTTCGGTGGCGGCGGGCATGCTGGTAACGCGCAGTACCGGCAAAACCAACATGGGCGAGGAAGTGCTGGGGCAACTGCTGGCCAAGCCGATCGCACTGTTCCTGGCGGCCGGCTTCCTGCTGGTGCTGACGCTGACGCCGCTGCCGAATGTCCCGCTGCTGACAATGGCGGCGGGTTGCATCCTGCTGGGGTTAGTGCTGCGGCGGTCGCAGGCGGCGGCGGTGGCGAGCAAGGTGGCGGAGCAGCGTTCGCGCGAGCGGGCCAAGCCGCCGGCCATCGAGTCGCACCTGCACGTTGATCCGCTGGAATTGCAGGTGGGCTTCGCGCTGGTGCGTCTGGTGGACCGGGGGCGGGGTGGCGATGCGCTGGATCGCATCTCGGGGATGCGGAAACAGATGGCGATCGACCTGGGGTTGATTGTGCCGCCGGTGCGCATCCGGGACAACAGCGATCTACAGCCGAACGAGTATGCCGTGCTGCTGCGCGGCGAGCGGATCGCCGCCAGTCAGTTGCACCCCGACCAGGTTCTGGCGATTGATTCCGGGCTGGCGGGTCAGCCGCTGCATGGGCACGAGGTGCGTGAGCCGGCGTTTGGTCTGCGGGCGTGGTGGCTGGCTCCGGAGCTGCGTGAACAGGCCGAGCGAATGAACTACACAGTGGTCGAACCGTCGGGCGTGCTGGTTACGCATCTGACGGAGCTGATCAAGCGTCACGCGGCGGCGCTGCTCAGTCGGGCAGGGGCGCAGAACCTGCTGGATACGTTGAAGCAGCGCAACGCCGGGCTGGTGGACGAGGTGGTGCCGAACTTGCTGAAGACCGGCGAGGTTCAGAAGGTGCTTCAGAACCTGCTGCGCGAGCGTGTGCCGATTCGCGATCTGGAAACGATCCTCGAAACGCTGGGCGACTGGGCGCCAAAGACCAAGGACCTGGAGATATTGACGGAGTATGTGCGCAACGGGCTGGCCCGGACGATCTGCTCGCAATACAAGGACAACAAGGGCGTGTTGCACGTGGTGACGTGTGACCCGGGCACCGAGGATTACCTGCAAGCGAATATCCAGCGGACGGAGCATGGCTCGTCGCTGACTATTCCGCCCGATCGACAGGGGCAACTGGCGGGGGCGGTACGCCAGCAGGTGGAGGCGGCGGCGGCCAGCACGGGCGGGGCGGCAGTGGCGGTGTTGTGCTCGCCGCAGATCCGGCTGTGGCTGCGCAGATTGATTGAGCCGCTGTTGCCGCAGACGCCGGTGCTGGCGCTGAACGAAGTAGTACGTGGTGTGGATGTACAGGCACATGGAGTAGTAAGCCTTGAAATCGAACGTCAGGACGTTCCGAGCGCCGTCCCCGCGTGAGGCGTTGGATGAAGTAAAGCGTGCCCTGGGGCCCGACGCGGTCATCCTGGGTACGCGGACCATCGCCGGCAAAGGGCTCGGTGCTCTGGCCGGACGCACATGGACGGAGATCACGGCCGCGCCGGCTGATACGGTGTCGCCGGGGCCACGTGTGAGGCGGACAAGCGGTACGCGGAAGGAGCAATCGAGGGAAGCGGCAGTCGAGGCGATTGGATCGGCTGAGCCGGCGAAGGTTGCTGAGGCGTCGCCGGTGCCGCGGCTTCTGTATCCGTACTACGTGCAACTGGTGCAGAACGAGGTCGCGGAGGAATTGGCGCAGCGGCTGATTCGTGAGGCGGGGCAGCGCGTGGAGGACGCGGGACAACTCGACCAGGAAGAGTTGCGCAAGGTGGTCTGCGAGTACATTGGCGGCATCGTTAGCCCGGGGGCAGGGGTGTCGACGCCGGCGGGTCGGCTGAAACGCTTGGCGCTTATCGGGCCTTCAGGGTCGGGGAAGACGACAACACTGGCGAAACTGGCGGCGCGTTTTGCACTTCAGGAAAAACGCCAGGTCGGGATCCTGTCGCTGGATCTGCAACACGTGGGCGCCCACGAGCACCTCCGGCGTTATGCGGAGATCCTGAACGTGCCGCTCTTCACGGCCCAGACGATCGGTGAAGTGAAGGAGTGTCTGCGCAGTTTGGACAACATAGAGTTGCTTTTGATCGACACTCCGGGCGTTGGGTTGCGTGAGGATGGCAGATTCGCCCGGCTGGCAACGTTGTTGCGTGCGGCGCGTGTTGACGAAACGCTGCTGGTGTTGCCGGCATCCACCGCACAGGACGTTCTGGAGCGGATGGCGGCCGGATTCGCACCGCTGGGTCCGAAAGGATTGGTCCTGACGCGTCTTGATGACGTGATTGGTTTTGGCGTGGTGTTGAATCTCTTGCACCGCTTGAAGATCAAGCTTTCGTATATAAGTGCGGGTCAAAACGTGCCCGCAGACCTGGAAGTTGCTTGCGGGAAGCGACTGGCGGAGCTAGTATTGTGCGCGACAGGGTGAGTCGCGTCTGGTTGCTCGTCCAATAATCATGCGACTTCGGACTATCCAACCCGTGTCCAAAGGAGGGGTAGGAGTGTCCGCGGGGGAGGTCTTCACTGTTGTTAGTGGCAAGGGTGGTGTCGGCAAGACTAATCTGGCGCTGAATCTGGCGATCAACCTGGCGCGTCGTCGTCGGCGTGTGATTCTATTGGACGCCGACTTCGGGCTGGCGAACGCGGACATATTGTTGAACGTGTCTCCGCTGGCGGATTTTTCGGCGCTGCTTGATCCGCGGCGTCCGGTTGATGATGTGCTGGTGGAAGGGCCGGCGGGGATGCGTTTGCTGTGTGGCGTGTCGGGTGTGGGGCAGCGCGGTGCGGCGCAGCAGTTTGATTCGCAGGAGTGTCAGTGGGCGATCAAACGTTTGCAGCAGGAGTGCGACACGCTGTTGATTGATTGCGGGGCGGGGATGGGCCGCACGATCGAGACGTTTGGGCTGGCGAGCGATTTGTTGATCGTGACGACGACTCCTGAGCCGACGGCGCTGGCGGACAGTTACGCCACCTTGAAGATCCTGAGCAACCAGGGGTTTTGCCGAGAGGCGGGCGTGGTGGTCAACATGACTCGTTCGGACCAGGAGGCGGCCCGTGTGGCGCAGCGATTTCACGCGGTGGCGAGTCGTTTTCTCGGACTAAGCGTGACGTATTTGGGTGGCGTTGTGGTTGATCGGCATGTTCCGCTGGCGGTTCGGGCGCGGGTTCCGGTCAGCGTCAAATATCCGCACTGTCCCGCAAGTCGTTGTATAGCAAGGATTTCGGCGCGGATCGTCGAGCCGGCGCGGAGTTTAGCCGGGCGTTGTGGAATTTGGTCTCGGGTCGCGGGTCTGTTCCTCTGAGGCGCGCTGCAAGCCCGCACGGAAGCGGGCCGATAGGAAGACACGGAAGTCAATTATGTCTCGTAAACTGGGTGCACAAATCGGATTGCTGGCGTTTGGCATGGCCATAATCGCCGGCCTGTATGCGGGGAATTCTCCAAGCGTGATTCTGATGCGCGCGTTGGTGGCGATGGTCATCGGTGTGTTCGTCGGGCAGGGTGCGGGCATGGCCGGCAGGTTGATCCTGCGTGAGCATCTGCAACGCATCAAGCAACAAATCGATCTTGAGCACCTGGCCGCCATCAAGGTGTCGATGTCTCCGCTCGGAGAGTCGGTGGACGATGTGGCGGAAGAAGCGGTTCCTCAGGCAACCTCGTCGCCCGAAGTCGGGCAGGAAGTGACGCATGCCACGCAGTAGAGGTCCCATAGGTCGCCTGCGGCGCGTGAGTCGTGACCCTGGCGCGAAGTCTTTCGACAATCGCGTGGAGCTGGACGCGGCCTGGCGTGAGTTCAAACGCACCGGTCAGGATGAGATTCGCAACCGGTTGATTGAGCACTACCTCTACCTGGTGCGTTACAACGCGGAGCGCATCGGGGCCAAGCTGCCGGACGAGGTTGATGTTGATGACCTGATGAGCGCCGGCATCTTTGGGCTGGTTGACGCGATTGATGCGTTTGATCTGGAGCGGGGGGTGAAGTTTGAGACCTACTGCGCGCCGCGTATTCGCGGTGCGATCCTGGACGAACTGCGGAATATGGACTGGGTGCCGCGGTTGGTGCGTCACCGGGCCCACAAGCTGGCTGACGCGACGCGCACGCTGGAGGTGGAGCTGGGGCGCATTCCGAGCGAGGAGGAGATTGCCCGGCGGCTGAACATGAGCCGGTCGGCGTTTGAGAAGCTCCTGCGTGACGCGAACGCGGTGTCGCTGGTGTCGCTGTCGCGCAAGTATACGGATCCGGATTCGAACCGGGACGTTTCCGAGATTGACGTGTTGCCGGACGAGCGCAGCAGCGATCCGGTGGCAGAAGCGCAGAAGCAGGATCTCAAGGAGTTGGTGACCCGTGGGTTGAGCCGGGCGGAGCGGCTGATCGTGGCGTTGTATTACTACGAGCAGATGACGATGAAGCAGATCGGTCAGACACTGGATCTGTCGGAGTCGCGTGTCAGCCAGATGCATTCGGCGATACTGGATAATCTGCGTATGCAGTTACAGAACCGGCAGCGCGAGCTGGTTGCGGAGCAATGTTAGCCCGATAGCGCAACGTGGTGCCGGTTTGAACATGGAGGTTCGCCGCGATGACGACGATACCGCCCAATTGGATGGGCTCGATCATCCAGACGCAGGGAGCGGAGAAAGCGTCGGCGGAGCGTAAGGCGAAGGAGTCGGCGGCCGAATCGGAACAGGCTGGCGGTTTTGCCGAGAAGCTCCAGAACGTCATCGAGAACAACGATCGCGACAGCCAGGTTTTCAGTGATGCGGAGGGTGCGGGCAGCCAGGGGCACCCGTTCGAGGAGGGGGCGGAGGGGGAACCTAAGCAGGACGAGACCAGTCCGGAAGAGGATGATGCTGGCGGGCTGGACGTGCAGGCGTGATGGGTCGTCGGCGGGCTCAGGAGTGGGCGGGTAGCTGAGAGTGTTTGAGGATGGCGGCGTGTGAGATGTTGCCGTCGAGGCGGGTTTCGAGGGGGTCCCTGGTACGAACGTGGCGCACAAAATCGGTCTGCGCGACGACGGGTTGCTGTTCGAGCCAGTCCCAGTCGATGAAGCCCTGGTCGGAGAAGGGATTGACGGAGAGGTAGGCGATGCCGAAGGAGGTGAGGTTTTGGAAGAAGTGGCTGCCCTGTGAGGGTTCGATGACGAAGTCCTGGAGGGTGGTTTCGACGATGACGCGGGCGGCGCAGATCTGTGACCAGTTGACGGGGATGCCGAGCCAGCTTGAGGATGAGCCCCAGCGGCCGGGACCGATAAGGATGCTGGAGTGGTTGTCGGCTACGAGGCGGCGGTTGAACTCGCCGATCTGGCGGGCCATCTCGGGCGTGTGGGCGGCGTCGAATGATTCGGGGCGGACGTAGATGATGTCGCGCAGGCCGGTGATGAGGCCGTTGCCCATGGCGTGGGGGCTGTAGCAGAGCATTTCGTCGCGGTTCAGGTGGCTGACTTCGATGGCGTTATGTTCGAGCTGGGCGACGCTGGGTCGGATCTGGAGGACGGCGAATTCCTTGGGGTCGCGGCTGAGATCGGCGGCGAATTCGATCTCGACGGGGCTGTTCATGCCGGCGCGGCCGATGGCCAGCAGACGCTGGAGCAGGCTGGCGAGTGGGAAGGCCTCGGATTTGAGTATGTGGGCGAAGGTGACGACGCGCACGCCGGGGCGCTGGATGCCGTCGTAGAAAGCCTGGTTATCTGGCGACCAAGTTGACCCGAGGAGCCCGAGGGTGTCGTGCTTTTCGGCCAGTTCGAGGTCGAGCTGGACGAGGCACTGGTCAGCGGTGACGAGTGTTTCGAGGGGTTTGCTGACGTCGACGGCGTAGAATTCGCGTTGCGATTGGTTGATGAATTCTTCGCTTTCGCCGAGTTGTGGGAGGACCTGGGGGTAGCGTGGGCAGAAGCGCAGGACCTGGCCGCCGTCGACGACGGTTTTGCCAAGTCCGAGGGCGACGGTGGCGACGCCGTCTTCGGGGCGCATGGCCTCGCCGAAGGGGTAATAGTTGTAAGAGCGGGCGACGCCTGAGAAGTGAGGGTAGAAGTGGTCGCCGTGGCGTGAGCCGAAAATTGGCTGGATGACGACGGCCATCTTTTCTTCTTCGATGCGGTGGGGGGTGGCTTCGAGGTAGCGGCGGGCGGCGGCGTAGAAGGTTGAGGCGTAGACGAGCTTGATCGCGTCGCGGAGTTGGGCGAGGCGGACGTTGTCGTCGGGGTGGTTGTTGGGAAGCATGTGCGTGTCGTACACGCCGGCGAAGGGGTGATACTGAGAATCTTCGAGAATACTTGAGCTGCGGACGGCGATTGGTCCACGGAAGATGTCGATGAAGGCGCGCAGATCTTCGAAGACTTCGTGGGGCAGTTCGCCGCGGAGGAAGGTGTTGGTCAGCCAGTCGTCATCGCTGATGCACAGGGCGCTGTGGCGGATCTGATTGGCGTTCATGAACTGGTCGAAGACGTCGGTGCCGAGGACGACGGATGGCGGGACGCACACGCGGATGCCCGGGAATTCGTCTTCGAGGTCGGTCCCGGCTAGGAGGGCGTCGACGAAGGCGAGCCCGCGGGCCTTGCCGCCCATGGAGCCGCCGCCGATGCGGGCGAAGCGGGCGCCAGCGTCGAAGCGTTGTCGGGAGAAATCCTCGACGACGCCGCGGCGGTTGTGGCCGAACGCTTCGAGGATGCCGCGGACGAGGAAATTACGGAGGCTCTCGAGGTCGCCGAACTCGGTCACGCGGCGCGGTCGCAGTCGTCTGGCAAGGGCGAACTCGGTGCGGGCGCGCAGCCAGTTGGAGAAGTGGTTGCGCAGGGCGTGATACTCGATGGATTCGGCGGGAACATCGCGCAGAACGCGGGCCATGGCCTGGAGGTCGCCGGCGCGAGCGACCTCGCGGCCGTCGGGCATGCGGAAAACGAAGTCGCCGAAGCCGAAGTTTTCGAGCATGTAGCGGCGCAGATCTTCGAGAAGTGTGGCAGAGTTTTTGTGAAGGAAGCGGGCGCCGATTTCCTCGGCGCGCTGGCGGTTGCTGGGGTCGGATGATTGGAGCAGGGCGGGCACGTCGGGGACGCGAGCCTTGATGTAGCGGATGAAGGCGATGCCGGCCTGGAGCGATTGGCGGCCGCTACGCGGGAAGGAAACGTCGGCGATGACGCCGAAGAGATGCTTGCTGAAGTGCTCGTAGAGCTCCAGTCCGTCGTCGTAGTTGTCGGCGACGAGGACCTTTGGTCGGGCGCGCATGCGGAGCAGCTTGTCCATATGGTTGATGCCCTCGACCATGACAGCGCGGGTTTGCTGGACGAGTTGGCTATAGACGAGCGGCAGCAGCGAGGAACGGAAGCGGATGGAGTCTTCGACGAGAATGATCACGCCGACGTCGCCGACGCGGGTGTCGTGCTCGGCGTTCAGCTTGTCTTCGAGGGCTTTGATGATGGCGAGGAAGAGCTTGGTGTCGCCGTGCCAGACGTAGATTTCGTCGATGTGTTCGTGCTTCTGCTGGGTGACGCGGGAGAGTTCCCAATTGGAGGAAACCAGTAGCACGACGGGCAGGTCGGGTTTTATGTCGTGGACGGCGGCGCCGAACTTGGCAACGTCCATATCGCCGAGGCGGAGCATGGTGATGACCAGGTCGAAGGAGCCCTGGCGGAGTTGGTTGAGGGCTTCCTCTCCGGTGGAGACGCGGGTGATGCTGGGGGCATGGGTCAGGCCGAGATCAATGTACTCGGTGAAAATCATCTCGGTGAGCAGCCCGTCCTCTTCGAGGATGAATGAGTCGTACGGGCTGGATACGAGCAGCACTTCCTGGATGCGGCGGGGCATCAGCGTGGGAAAGCGGCCCAGGCGCCAGTCGTGGCCGGCGGAGGCGGCGTCCTGTGGGGGAGTCAGCGGGGCAGAGCCGGGGATATCCTGCGGCATACCGGGAACCTCTCCAAGTAGGGCGTAATAAGGCGAACCAGTATACCCGCTGGGGTGGTCGGCGTTGAAGCGGGCGATGGCGGCCGGGTTGGTGGCCGGGTGGTTATAATCTCGACGGAATGAGTACGGACGACGAGATTCGGATTCGCCGCCTGCGCGAGCAGATTGCACACTTTCCGCGAACGCCGGGTGTGTATCTGATGAAGGACCGCGCGGGGCGGGTGCTGTACGTGGGCAAGGCCCGTGAGCTGCGCAGCCGGGTGGCCAGTTACTTCCAGGAGTCGGCAGACCTGCTGGGGACGCGCGGGCCGCGAATCGTGCACATGGCGGCACTGGTCGAGGACATCGACTTCCTGGAATGCGAGACGGAGGTGGATGCGCTGCTCAAGGAAAGTCGGCTGATCAAGGACATCCAGCCGCAGTACAACGAGCAACTCAAGGACGATAAGAGTTTCCCATATATCGAGATTCGCACCGGCGACGATTTCCCGGGGGTGTATGTGACACGCCAGCCACGCTCGCGCGGGCGGAAGCTGTACGGGCCGTTTCTGCGTCCGGCCGGCGTACGCGACGCGGTGAACGCGCTCCAGAAGATCTTCAAGTATCGCACGTGCGAACTGGACATTCGAGCGGATGATTCGCAGCGGCGGTTCTTTCGGCCATGTTTGCTGCACGCGATCAACCAGTGCAGTGCGCCCTGTGCCGACCTGATCGGCAAGGAGGCCTACGCGGCCGATATCCAGCGGCTGCGCAAGCTGCTGAACACCAAGCGGAGCACGCTGATTCGCCAGATGCAGAAAGAGATGCAGCAGGCGGCGGATGAGAAACGCTATGAGGATGCCGCGGTGCTCCGCGATCGGTTGCAGGCGATCGAGTCGCTGTCGCTCTCCGGCTCGGTCGATGAAGACGTGCAGCCGGAGGTTTTTTACGTCGATCCGAGTGCCGGTCTGGAACGTTTGCAGCAGCGGCTGGAGCTGCCCAAGCGGCCGCGGATCGTCGAGGGGATCGACATCGCGACGTTGCAGGGGAACGAGTCGGTCGGGGCGCTGGTCTGCTTCATTGATGGCAAGCCGTTTAAGAGTGGCTATCGTCGGTTTCGGATCAAAACGGTCGGCGGGATGGACGATTACGCGATGATCCAGGAGGTGATCGCGCGGCGCTACAAGCACGCCGCGATTGCGGAGGAGCTGTTTCCGGACATCATCCTGATCGACGGCGGGCTGGGGCAGTTGCACGCGGCTCTGGCAGCGTTTGAGCGGCTGCGGCAGGCGATCGAGGCTGAGGGCGGTGATGCGGTCAAGCCGCCGATGGTGGTCGGTCTGGCCAAACGTGAGGAGCTGATCTACGTGCAGGCGCGTTCGCGGCCGCTGAAGTTGCCGCGGAATGATGATGGCTTGCGGCTGTTGCAGCAGGTGCGGGACGAGGCGCACCGGTTTGGGCAGCACTACCATCATATTCTGCGGCGGAAGCGGACATTTGATGAGGATGTGCAGGCGGGTCGGCGGCCGCCGCCGGCGCGATCGCGGCGTGCGAAGAAGGGGGAGATTGTCATCGAAGAGGACGACTCGCAACTGGATGGGACGGAGGAGCAGGAGTAAGGGGATTGTCGGGCGGCTGGACGATTTGGGGTGGCCAGCGCACAATCCAGAGCATGCGTAGATTGACGGTATGGCGTATGCCGCCGCCGGTTGCGATGAAGCTGCCAGAGCCGTGGTACGTCGGATCGTTTCCGAAAACGCGCTGATGATCGGAAGGACCGTGACGGAACGCGAAAGCAACACTGCTGTGCTGTCGTTGGATGAGCTGACCGAGGCCTGGCCGGCGCTCTCGGACGAGGAGCGCACGCAGGGCTTCGTGATGTTGCCATCCGAGGATGCCGAGGAGTTCATCTCGCACCTGGGCACCTTCGACGCGGTCGAGCTGATCACGATGCTGCCACCCGATCAGCAGCGGCGCTGGCTGCGTCAGCTTCCGCCGGACGATCTGGCGGACATTCTCCAGGAGCTTCCGGAAGACCAGCGGGAGCGACTGTTGCGCACGCTGGACGAGCGCGTGCGTGAAGAGACGGCGGAGCTGCTGGAGTATGACGAGGACGATGCTGGCGGTCTGATGACGCCGCGATTCGCCCGTCTGCACGCCAAGATGACGGCTGCTGAAGCGATTGAGTATCTACGGCGACAGAAGAGCTCGAACGCGGAGCTGGTTTACTACGGGTACGTGGTGGACTCGGAAGAGCGGCTGGTGGGGGTGGTTTCGTTCCGGGAACTGGTGATGGCGCCGCCGCAGCGGCGGATCGATGAGTTGATGACCACCGACGTGGTGGCGATTCCGGAGAAGATGGACCAGGAGGAAGTGAGCCGCATTTTCGCGCACGAGGACCTGCTGTGTCTGCCGGTCGTTGACGAGGACGGCCACATGAAGGGTATCGTGACGGCGGACGACATCGTCGACGTGGTCGACGAAGAGGCGACCGAGGACATGCACAAGATGGGTGGTAGCGAGGCGCTGGAGGCGCCCTACCTCCAGGCGGGGGTGTTCGAGATCCTGCGGGCCCGGGTGGTGTGGCTGATAGTGCTGCTGCTGCTGGGATTCCTGACGGTCGAGGCGATGGGGCAATATCGGGATCGCCTGGCGACCGAGCTGGCGCTCCTGATTCCGTTTATACCGCTGATTATCAGTTGTGGCGGTAACACGGGTTCGCAGGCTTCGACGCTGGTGGTGCGTGCCATGGCGCTCGACGAGGTTCGGCTGCGTGACTGGGTTCGCGTGATGCGGCGCGAGTTGCTGGTCGGTGGCTTGCTAGGGGTGCTGCTGGCGGGGGCCGGTGCGGGGGCAGCTTTGCTATGGAACGAGCTTATGCTCGCGCTGGTCTCCGACAGCCGCATGGGGGCGCGACCGTTACCGGTTGCGGCTGCGGTGGGTGCCAGCATCGTGTGCGTGGTGATATGGGGGACGATTGCCGGCTCGATGCTGCCGTTTATCCTGCGGCGTTGTGGGGCCGACCCGGCCAGCGCGTCGGCGCCACTGGTGGCGACGATCGTGGATGCTTCAGGCCTAATAATCTACTTCGCGGTGGGCGGTGCGGTGCTGGGGGCGCTCGGCGGCTGAGCCGTCGCAGCGCGCACAGGGGGTGAACCAGATCAACCTGTTGGGCGCATAAGAAACGGGACGCAGGCCTGGTGAGACTGCGTCTCGTTACTGTGCGTTGCTAACCCTGAGCGCTTACGCCTGAGAATTCACTGCTCAAGGGCAGTAGCACACTGAGGCGTTTCTCATGACGCGCTAGCGACGGGTCTTCTTGGTCTTACGGGCCGTC
Source organism: Phycisphaerae bacterium (assembly GCA_963666925.2). Lineage (GTDB taxonomy): Bacteria > Planctomycetota > Phycisphaerae > UBA1845 > Fen-1342 > JANQFV01. The sequence continues at coordinate 72,927 of CAXXTC010000015.1, forward strand.
TTCTTTTTGCCGGCCTTCTTGGCCACCTTTTTCTTCGCTACCTTCTTCTTGGCTACCTTCTTCTTGGTCACCTTTTTCGCCGCGGTGCTTTTCTTGGTGGCCTTGGACTTCTTGGCAGCCTTGCGGGTGGTTTTCTTCTTGCTGGCCTTCTTGGCCACCTTCTTCTTCGCCACCTTTTTCTTGGCTACCTTTTTCGCCGCGGTGCTCTTCTTTGTGGCCTTAGACTTTTTGGCAGCCTTGCGCGTGGTCTTCTTCTTGGTCGCCTTGGGCCGAGTTTTGCTCTTGCGGGCCTCGTCGGCAGCCTGCTGTTCCTCGCGCAGGACCTGTTCTTCGTCGATGACGGCCTGAGCGGCGGCCAGTCGCGCGATGGGCACACGGAAGGGCGAGCAGGAGACGTAGTCCATGCCGACGTAGTGGCAGAACTTGACGCTCTCGGGGTCGCCGCCGTGCTCGCCACAGATACCGATCTTGAGGTTCGGGTTGAGTGCCCGGGCCTGGTCGATGGCGATGAAGACCAGCATGCCGACGCCTTCCTGGTCGAGCGACTGGAAGGGGTCTTCGTCGAAGATGCCGGCACCGGTGGTGCTGACGTAGCTGGGCAGGAACCGGCCGGCGTCGTCGCGCGACAGGCCCATGGTCATCTGCGTCAGGTCGTTGGTGCCGAAGCTGAAGAACTCGGCCACCTGGGCGATTTCGTCGGCGGTGATCGCGGCGCGGGGCGTTTCGATCATGGTGCCGACGATATAGTCGAGCTTCACGCCGGCTTCCCGGATGAGCAAGTCAGCTATTCCGCGGGCGCGTTCGACCAGGATATCGAGCTCGCGTACATCGATGGTCAGCGGGATCATGATCTCGGGTGAGACCTTCTGGCCGCGCTGGCGCAGGGTGATGGCCGCTTCGATGATAGCCTGCACCTGCATATCGAGGATTTCGGGGTAGGTGATCAGCAGGCGGCAGCCGCGGTGGCCTAGCATCGGGTTGGATTCGTGTAATTGCTCGGCGCGGGCCATGATTTTTTCGACGGACATGCCGGTCTGGGCGGCCAGCTCCTGGGCTTCGTCGGGCGTCTTGGGGACGAACTCGTGCAGCGGCGGATCCAGCAGGCGGACCGTGCCGGGACGACCTTCAAGCGCCTCGAAGATGCCGATGAAGTCTTCGCGTTGATAGGGCAGCAGCTTGCTCAGTGCTTCGCGGCGCTGTTGCTCGTTCTCGGCGATGATCATTTCCTGGATGGCGAGCTGGCGCTGACGCGTGGCGAAGAACATGTGCTCGGTCCGGCACAGGCCGATGCCCTCGGCACCCATCTCGACGGCGCGGCGGGTGTCTTCGGGGGTGTCGGCGTTGGTGCGGACACGCAGTTGACGACGCTGATCCGCCCAGGCCATGAGCGTTTCATACTCGGCGGGCGGCTCGGGGCGGACGAGCGGAAGCTTGCCGCTGTAGACGTTGCCGCTCGACCCGTCCAGCGTCAGATATTCGCCCTTGCGAACGGGCGTGCCGGCGACGGTCATCTCGTGCGTGTTGTAGTCGATGTTCAGCGCTTCGCAGCCGACGATGCAGCATTTGCCCCAGCCGCGAGCAACGACCGCCGCGTGCGAGGTCTTGCCGCCGGCCTTGGTCAGAATGCCCTTGGCTGCCTGCATTCCGCCGACGTCCTCCGGGCTGGTCTCTTTTCGCACCAGGATGACGTCTTCGCCGGCCGCGGCGGCTTCCTCGGCGTCAGTAGCGTTAAACACGACCTTTCCACAAGCAGCACCCGGGACGGCGTTGATGCCCGTGGCCAGGAAGTGACGATCCAGCTCATCCTTCGCGATGTCTGACGAGATGATCGGGTAGAACAGCCGCTCGATCTCGGCCTGCGTGATGCGACCGATCGCCTGATCCTTGGTGATCACTGGCTTCGAGGCGAGTTCAACATAACGCTTCGGCAGGAAGCCGGCCTTGAACAGGCGCTGGGCTTCGGCCTTGGACATCAGCGGCTCGGTAGCCTGATTGACGGCAACCTTGAAGGCGGCGGCCGGCGTACGCTTGCCGGTGCGACATTGCAGCACGTAGAGCTTGCCACGCTCAAACGTGAACTCAACGTCCTGCATCTCGCCGTAGTGGATCTCAAGGATGGCGCGAATGGCGCAGAGCTCGTCGTACAACTTCGGCGCGCGTTCCTGAAGGTCTTCGAGGCCGAGCGTGTTGCGAATGCCGGCAACGACGTCTTCGCCCTGGGCGTTGAAGAGCACGTCGCCGTAGAAGATGTTCTCGCCCGAGCTGGCATCGCGGGTGAAGCAGACGCCCGTGCCGCTGTCGTCACCCATGTTGCCGAAGACCATCTGCTGCACGTTTACGCCAGTGCCCTTGAGATCGGTGATCTTCTCGACGCGGCGATAGGTAATGGCCTTTTCGGCGTTCCAGGAGCCAAAGACGGCATTGATGGCGCCGCGGAGTTGCTCCCAGGGATCCTCCGGGAAGTCGGTGCCGGTCTGCTCGCGGTAGAACTCCTTGAACTGGCTACACAGTTCTTCGAGCGACTCGGCGGGGATTTCGTAATCGTCCTTGAGCCCCAGGCGTTCCTTGATGCGCTCGAGCTTCTCTTCGAGAATTTCCTTGGAGAGGCCGACCACGACGGTGGCGTACATTTGCAGGAAGCGGCGATAGGCATCCCAGGCGAAGCGCGGGTTGTTGGTGGCTTCGGCCAGTCCGCGGACGGATTTGTCATTGAGCCCGAGGTTGAGGATGGTCTCCATCATGCCGGGCATTGAACGTGCTGCGCCGCTGCGCACCGAGACGAGCAGTGGATCGCGCTGGTCGCCAAGCTTCTTGCCGCAGGTCTTCTCGAGCCGGGCAAGTTGCTGGCGAATTTCCTTCTCCATGCCGGCCGGCCACGCGCCGTCGTGCGAGTCGTAGTATTCACAACCTTCAACCGCGATGGTGAAACCGGCAGGGACAGGTAGACCAATACTGGTCATTTCCGCCAGTCCGGCGCCCTTTCCGCCGAGGAGTTCGCGATCCGTGCCTTTGCCTTCGGCCTTGCCAGCCCCGAAGAAATAGACGTATTTCTTCTTTGCCATTGATCTTCCTTCACATTGGGGGCCTGAGAGTCGCGCCCGTGGAACCAGACCGGCCTCGGACCACGCTGGGAGGCTGGCCAAAGTGGTCATGATAGGGAAAAACCAGCCGTCGGCTAGCCCTCCTGCCAGCGGTGGCAGGATGAGATCGAGTTGGTTATCCAGTTGGCGGGGTGAGGTGGTGTTGTTACGCGGTTGGTGGCGGTGTGGGCGTGTCGGTGACGGGGTTGAACAGGTTTGGGTGTTATCTGTAAACGCTTTTGGTTAAAGGGGTTGCGGTGTTTCGTGGTGAGGTATTTGGCGCGCGCAGAAAAAACGGCGTGCCCGCCCCGGGAGGGCGAGCACGCCGCCGAGATTAAGACAAAGGGGTCTATGGATTGCAGGTCTTGGTCAGCAGTTCGTAGTAGATGGCGCCGCGGGGCTGGCCGGCACGGAATGCCCAGTTCGGGTTGATGCTGGCCCAGCCGAGGCCGCACCAGCGGCGCGTGTCGGCATACTTGTAAGCCGCGTGCCCGTCGAGATAGCCCATCTCGAACTTGGAGAATTTCTTGTGATTGCCGATCATCTGGATCTGGTCGTAGAGGCCCCAGTCCATCGGATCGGGCAGGAACATTGCGAAGGTGGAGCTGAAGCCGCCCAGCGTGTCTTTCACCAGGGTCCGGCCGAGGGTAACCCAGCCCTGTCCGTCGTTCTCCCACTCATCGATATTGGTGTCTTCAATGGCGTGCAGGTTGTAGTGGTAGCTGGTGCCGACATCGTCATAGCAACTGATCGACTGCGTATCGAGGCTGTCCTCGTTGAACCGGCGTTGATTGGAGGTGCGGTCGGAGGGGCACTCGACGGCAGGGATCTCGGTGCGTTTGATGATTACGCTACCTTCCGTCAGGTCGGGCTCGACCTGGGTACCCATGAGGTACTCGTTGAAGGGGCGGTCCGTGACGGGGATGTAGAAGACGCCGCCGCTATCGGTTTCCCAGTATTCGTCGTTGGTCTTACCGCCGTATGACCAGGTACAGATACCGAGGTTTCCGCTTCCGGAGCGAACGGTGAAGGGGAACTTTTCAGAGTAGTCGTTGAAGTACATGACGGTGCTGGTCATCAGGCCGCGCAGGTTGGCGAGGCATTTGGCGACCTTGGCCTGCTCCTTTGCATCGGAGAGTGAGGGGAGCAGGATCGAGATCAGCAGTGCGATGATCGCCACCACGACGAGCAGCTCGATCAGGGTGAATGCGTTGCGTTTTTTCATTTAAAAGACTCCTGTTTTTGTGCCGTCGGGCCGGGACGATCTGTTGAGCGGACCTGAGGGTACGCCCGGGCTTGGGGCGACGTGTTTGATTCATCCCGGTGTGATGCCCGAGGCTTGAGTTTCACACCAGTTGCGAGTTCTGCTTGGCCTTAGCCGACCGCTTGATGAGGTTGGCTGGTCATCACAGCAGCGCGACGCCGAGCCGCGCCAGGAGTATTAGCGGAATCAACGCGTGTAACTCACGTTCGTCGGTGGGAAAGTTTGTGAAATTGTCGGAAGATCCGGTATGGGTGCGGATTGATTGATGCAGGCCAGTTTTTTATAGGACGTCTCTTGGGTGTGACGCGTGCGGGTTGGGACTAGATGTCCGGTCCCCCCTGCGATTCCGACAAGATCGATTCGATCGAGATCATATCATTATCAACAATCAGCGTGTCCGGCTCAAGTGTGCCCCCTTCGTCCCACGTGCAGGAAGTGTTGCAGGTGGCTGGGCGGGCGGCCTGGCAGAGGCGCACCAGTCGACCCACCTTGGGACGCAACTCGGAGAGCTGGACACCATCGTTGAGCGCCTGTTCGACCTCGGCGGCGGCGGTGGTGATCAGCTCGAAGCCGAAGCCGCCAGCGTCGGCTTTCAACGCCATTGCCAGTTGCAGCAGTTGTTCGCGGTCTTCGGTTCCAAAAGCGACCTCGAGCTTCGACGAGCGGTCGAGCAGGTCGAGGACGAACTCGTCGATCAGGGCGCGCATGTCGGTCTTGTGGAGCAGTGAGCTGACGAGTGGCTGCGGGCGGGTGCGCTGGACGACGGCTTCGATTTGCTCGGGGTTGGGTGGTTTGGGCAGGAACTCCTCACAGCCAGCGGCCAGGCAGGCCTCACGGTCAGTGTCGGAGGTGCGTGAGGAAACTGCACAGATCGGTCGAAGGTAGCCTTTTTGTCGCAGGAACTTGACCGCCTTCAGCCCGTCCAGCTTGGGCAGGACTAGGTCGATCAGAATCAGATCGAAAGTTTCGGCCAGCGCGCGTTGAACGGTGGTGATACCGTCATCAACACAGGTCAGCTCGACGTTCAGAGGGGCGAGAAGGTGGCGTAGCAGTCGCTGGGCCATCGGGTTGGCGTCGGCCAGCAGCACGCGAGCGCGGATCGCCGTCGAGGCGAAGGAAGCGGGGTCGATGGCGCGTTCGAAACGGCAATCGACTTCGTGGGCGCAGGCGGTGCCCTGGATGTAGCGGCAGCGGGTGACCTTGGCGGGGACGATCTGGGTGTTGTTCTGGATGCCGATCAGGTGCACGCGGCAGGCGGTGCCGACGTGGACCACGTTGCTGGCCAGGAAGGAGATCCCGTCGCGGCCGATGTTGCGTGTGAAGACGCCGTGCGTCTCGACGCTGTCGCGGGTGACCTGGAAGTCAACGCGCAGGCCGCGGACGCGATAGCTGAAGCGTCGATCGGGGTCACACACGGAGGCGGCATCCTCATCGGCCCGGGTATCGAGCTCGTCGAGGATCGAAGCGATGGCATGGTCGTCCAGCTTGAGGCTGCGCATGGGAGGGGTCACCTTTCTGCATTTGCCGGGCAGCGAGCGGGCGGAGCCGGTGCCGCCACGCCACGCCAATGCACGCTCGGCGCACACTACGCATATCGGCCGAATCGGAGCGCGTTTCGAGAGTGATGGTAGGCCGCATGTGAAGAGTGGTTTTCGGACGTGGTGGGTGTTGGATGCCAGGTTGCATTCTCACCGGCCAGTGGTACCGTGAGGTTCACCTGTCAGCAGTGTGCGGCGGGCCATGATCGACGGCGACGGGAGCCGAACCATGAGCATTCCCTATCCTCCGGGAGAGTTCCTCACCTGCCAGCAGATTCGTGAACTGGACGATCTGGCGATCGAGCAGATTGGCATTCCCGGGGTGGTGCTGATGGAGAACGCCGGGCGGTCGGCAGCCGGTTTTGTTTATGGGACGCTGCCCAACCCCGCTCACGAGCGTGTAGTGGTGTTGTGTGGCTCGGGCAACAATGGCGGGGACGGATTCGTCGTGGCACGACATCTGCGGAACGCCAGTGTGGCCGTCGATGTGGTGCTGGCCGTGCCGGCAGAGAAGATCAAGGGGGACGCGGCCATCAACCTGCACATCTTGGAACGGATGGGGCAGCCCCTGCTGCGGGCGAATGAGGAAGCTGGCCTGGAGGCGACGCGGGCGGCCCTGCGACATGCGGACGTGGTCGTGGATGCGCTGCTGGGGACGGGCTCGCGGGGGGCGCCGCGGGGCGTGATGGGCGAACTGGTGCAGCTGGCCAATGCTTCAGAGCGGGCCCGCCGGATGGCGATCGACATCCCTTCGGGCCTGGATGCGGACGCGGGGACTGTGCATGAGCCATGTTTTCGGGCCCACGCGACGGTGACAATGCTGGCAGGGAAGGTCGGTTTTGAGACTGAGGCGGGCCGGAGCGTGGTCGGCCGGGTGATCCCGGTGGAGATCGGCACGCCGCGAGACGTCATACCAGGTCGCCCGGAATTTCGTCACAGGGGTTGACGGTTAGGGGTTTGTTTGTATACTCGGGGTGTGTCGGTTGGCGTAGCTTTCGTGGTGCTGGCGCGGACGCATATCAGGCCGAAACCCGAGCGAGGGCGTAACTATGTCGAAGAGCAAGGGCGTGATCAAGGAGGCGTCGGCGGTGGACGAGCGGGAAACGAATCGTCAGGAGGCACTTTCGCGGGCGGTCCAGCAGATCGAGAAATCGTTCGGCAAGGGCACCATCATGTACCTGTCGGACCAGCAGGGTGCGATGGTCGACGGCATCTCGACCGGGAGCCTGTCGCTGGATCTGGCCCTGGGCGGGTGCGGCGTTCCGCGCGGGCGGGTGATCGAGGTGTTCGGCCCGGAGTCGTCCGGTAAGACGACGCTGACGCTGCACGTGATCGCCGAGGCGCAGCGCAAGCATGGGGCGGCGGCGTTCATCGACGTCGAGCACGCCTTTGACCCGAGCTGGGCCAGGCGTTTGGGGGTGAACCTCGAAGAGCTGATGGTCAACCAGCCGTCGTGTGGTGAGGAAGCGCTGGAAATTTGCGAGCTGCTGGTGCGGTCGAATGCGCTGGACGTGATCGTGGTTGACTCGGTAGCGGCGCTGGTGCCGCGGGCCGAGTTGGAAGGCAGCATGGAGGACCAGCAGGTCGGCATTCAGGCTCGGCTGATGAGCAAGGCGCTGCGTAAGCTGAGCGGCATTTGCAGCAAGAGCCGAACGAGCGTGGCGTTCATCAACCAGATTCGCGAGAAGATCGGTGTGATGTATGGGAGTCCGGAAACGACTCCTGGCGGGCGGGCGTTGAAGTTTTATAGCTCTGTGCGGATCGACGTGCGCCGGATCGGGATGCTGAAAGAGGGTGACCAGGTTATCGGGTCGCGGGTGCGTGCGAAGGTGGTGAAGAACAAGGTCGCGCCGCCGTTCCGGCAATGCGAATTCGATATCCTCTTTGATTCGGGTATCAGCCGCGAATCGGACGTGATCGATATGGCGAGCGAGGCGGGCGTGATTGCGCGGGCGGGGACGTGGTTCAGCTATGGCGACACGCGGATGGGACAGGGGCGTGAGAATGCGCGGCAGTTCCTGCTGGACAATCCGGACGTGATGCAGGAGATCCGGGAGAAGGTTCTGGAACTGAAACGTCCGAAGGAGACTGAGCCCGATACGGTTGCGGCTGAGACGAAGGTCGCGGCAGATGCGGCGCCGGCGCCAGAGCCGATTGCGGCAGGTTCGGGTAAGTCGGGCAAGCGTGCGTCCCGTAAACGGTAGTACGGTGCTGCTCTGGTGGGTTTGAGAAGCGTGCGGCGGAAGCACTTTATGGCCGTTCCATTATTGGCCGATTGACCCTAGGCTGCGCGGAGGCGGCCGGGTGGTTGAGCGGCCGCCGTTCTGGTCCGCGCCTGGAGCGGTGTGAATGCCTGGAACGGCACTATCGGGACGTATCGCAGGTCAGTCGGGGTTGCGCCTGGGCGCGCTCGGGCTGGCGGCGATGGTGGTGTACATAGTGACGACGCTCGTCGCGCCGCGCGCGACGGCCGGGGACGAGGGGTATACGCAGGCGGCGCAACAGGTTGACCTGAACGCGATCCAACAGGCGTTCGAGCGGGTGGTCGGCGAGGTCTCGCCGAGCGTGGTCGGGATCCGCGCCCAACGGCGTTACTCGGCGGGCTTACCCGCGTCGGACGATGCGGACAATCTAGATGCGATCGAGCAGCGCGTGGTCGTAAACGGGAGCGGGGTGGTTATCGGCAGCAATGGGCTGATTTTGACGAACGAGCACGTGGTGCAGGGGGCCGCCGATATTGACGTGCTTCTCTATGATGGCCAGCGGCTGCCGGCGCACGTGCTGGCGTCGGATCCGCGTAGCGACCTGGCGGTGCTCAAGGTAGCACGCCGGGGGTTGCCGGCGGTCGAGTTTTGTGATTGGGTTGATGTGCGTCGAGGGCAGTGGGCGATCGCGATCGGCAATCCGTTCGGGCTGGGCAGCGATGGCCAGTTGAGCGTGTCGATCGGCGTCGTGTCGAACCTGGGGCGTCAGCTTCCGGGGTTGGGCGAGGTCGACGACCGCTTCTACAACAACATGATCCAAACAACTGCACCGATCCACCCGGGCAACTCGGGCGGGCCGCTGTTCAACGTGCGCGGCGAGCTGATCGGCGTGGTGACGGCGATGCACACGCGGGCCCCCGCGGACGAGGGGGTTGGGTTCGCGATTCCGATCACCAGCGCCAAGCGGCGGGTGATTGAGACGCTGTCGAACGGCGGGGTGGTGCGGTATGGGTACATTGGGCTAACGGTGCGCATGCCCACGGACGAGGAGTTGCGGGAGGAGCTGCCGGGTGTTGAGGAGGGCGTCATCGTCGAGCGTGTGGAGCCCGAGGGGCCGGCGGACCATGCCAACATCCAGGTCGGCGACGTCATCCTGCGTTACAACCACGAGCGGGTCGACGGGCCGGCGGATATGGCCGAGCTGGTTGGCTATACGCCGGTGGGCAGCCGCGTCTCGCTGAGCGTGCAGCGCGGGGCGACGCTGTTGCGTCTCGAAGTGGTGGTGGATGAGCGAGAGGTCAGCCGGGTGAGCTGGATGCGTGGTGAGGCGGTTTTGTGGCGCGGCATGCGTGTGGCCGACCTGACCGACGATTCCCGGCGATTGATGAATCTGCACGCGATCAGCAGCGGGGTGGTGGTAATTGACGTGGCGGCGAATAGTCCGGCCGACGTGGCGGGTTTCGAGATCGGCGACATCATCGACCAGATCGAGGATGTCGCGATTGTGGACACGATAGATTTCCTCGCGCGGGTGCGCGGAGTGAAGGGGACGCTGCGTGTCAGTGTGCACGGCGCTGGTACCCGGCTGATTCGGCCGTAGGCGCCGGCGGCCGGGCTGCTGATCGGCCGGACGTGGGGGTAGAGCAAGCTCTATTTACTTGTAGCGGCCTCTCTGCCGTATTCTCCAGGACACTTGAATGTTTGAACGCTACGAGTTCATCGAAAACGTTCTAGTATTCGAATCAGGGTGGTTTCACTTGCTGCGCGGTGCATAGTCTGATCGCTGATGCCTGAGAATGCACTGTTCAAGAACAATGGCACCGCGGATCATTTCTGAAAGCGATATAATCGAGCGCAAGCAAAACGCCGACCGGCGCGAGCCGATCGGCGTTGGTGTGTCATGCGGGGGGGAATTTTGTAGCCGTTATGCTTGGATAGCGTCGATCTGGACCTTCAGCATTTGCTGGCGGTGGCCCCAGCGCGTCAGGTGGCCCTTGCGGCGTTTGAACTTGATGCCGCGGACCTTGGGCATCTTCAGCGCCTCGACGACCTTGGCGGTTACGGTGGCGCCATCGACCCAGGGGGTGCCGATGCGGGCGTCCAGGCCGGTACCGACCACAAGAACCTTGTCGAAGGTGATTTCGATCTGATCCTCGGTCAGATCACGACGCTCGACCAGGAGCATGTCGCCACTGCTGACCTTATATTGCTTGCCGCCGTCTTCGATGATGGCATACACGTCAAGACTCCTTGGCTGAGGCGCACGGCATATACCGGCGCGTGAGCCTCGTAGTGTACCGCGGTGGTCGGCGGGTTTCAAGAGCGTATTGGGGGTAGCTTAAGTCTATTTCTGGGCCTGATTTAGGTGATTGTATGTCATGCCGGCGCGGGCAATGTTCATGTCAAGCGTGGTTGCTCAAACTTGCCATTGTACCTGAACGGCACGAGGAATGCGGCCCCCGGCGCTACCTTGGCAGCTTGCGCCATGATGTCCGGAAACCAGCGCATTAGGTGGGAGGCTTGAAGCCAGGGTCCTTGGTTCATCCATCCTTTCTTAAGAAAGAAAGCGGTAAGTTTAGATCGCCGCCAGGCTTCACGTTCGTGTGGTGACTTCGTGATGCGCAGGTCGCCGCTGATGGCAACCCAATTGCTCTCTGCTCCGAGATCTCTCATCCAACTGACATCCGGCGTATTTTGCGGAAACCGTAACAGTTCAGCCGTTTGCAGTGGTGGGATCGGGTAGTGTAGGGAGGCGGCCGGTTTGCAGGTAGTCGCGCAGGGCGTTGGCGATTGTTTGGAGCGGGTCGTGGCCGCGGAGTCGCAGCGTGCGGTAGACGCTCATCAGCACTGCCTGCGTGCGGGCACCGCGATCACTCCGATTCGACTGGCTGTTCTTCCGCAGGATCACCGCCGGCCGAATCTGCCGCTCGGCGAAGTTGTTCTCGAACGGGATCTGCGGGTAATCCAGGAACGTGAACAAATGATCGCCCGTCCGCCGCAGCCGCTTGCACAAACGCCGCACATCCGCGTCCGCAAACACTTCGGTCGGCAAACGGCAGGCGGCCGCCGCCTTGGCCGCCGGGCTGTTCGGCGGCGCCGGAGATTCGTCACCGCCCGCAAGCAGCGCGTCCAGCCGCTGGCCCAGACGCAGAATGCGGCTCTGGTACTTCTGCGGCGAGAAGTCTGCCCGCTTGCGCAGCCGGATACCATCACGCAGCAATCGCCGCAACGTCTTGGCGAACGCTTGCCACGCGGTGGACTGATTGTGCTGGTCGACCTTCTCCAACTCACGCAGCAGGTGTACGAGGCAATACTGCCGATCGAGCACGTCGATTGACTCGTACGCCGTCCAGAAGTCGTGCAGCAGAATGCCGTCGAAGGCCTCGCCGAAGAACTCCTGCAACACCGGGCTGCCGCGATTGCGGTCGATCAGGTAGTAGCAGTTGTGGTGATTGGTAAAGCACCACAACCAGCAGGTGCGGCCACGCACGCGCCAGCCGGTCTCGTCGGCGTGTAGGTAGGCGGATTGCCGGGCCTGGTCCGCGATCTGCTGGTACCAGGGGGTGAGAATCTCCGCCAGGCGTTGCCAGGCGGCGATCAAGCCGCCGGCCGAAAGCCGCAGTTGCAGGTGAAATTGCAGGATATCGATGAGCTGGTCGATGGTGACGCCCATCGCAGACGCCACTTTGCAGAGCTGCCACAAGTTTGTTCAGCGTGCTGGAATGCGTCGCCGCACTGCCCATGTCCAGTGTATACGCGCGTGCGCGCTCCCGGCGCAAGGGCTAAACCGCAACAATCTCAGAAAATTCTGCAGACGGGTGAAGTGTTACCTCTAGCTTACATATCGATCATAGCTGCTATACTCCAGAGGATAAACCGTAATCCTGGCTATTGGGGCAGGCACGTGTGAGTTCATACTGCTGAATGCAACTGACTGGTAATCATTCGGCAGTGCAGAGTGCAGGTAGTTGCAGGAAATAGGCCCCTCCGATGGGACAGCTTGGTGCTGCGGACAATTACGTTGATGCATAAGTGCTTGCAGTGCAAGTGGTTGTATGTGAACGGCAGTTCTATGGTGCCCCCTTCTCGTGCTGTGCCGGCGCGTTGACGGTGAGCGGGGGGGTATTACGCTAGGTTCCCATGATAGACGATCCCCAACAGACCAATGGTGCTCCGGCCGAGCCAGACCGTGATCCGGTCGAGACGGCCGAGTGGCTGGCGTCCATGGAGGCGGTTCACCATCACGGCGGTAGTCGGCGAGCGGAATTTCTGCTCGACCAGTTGCACCGCTGGGCAATGAAGCGGCAGGTGCCGATCCCCTGCGCGCGGAACACGCCCTACGTGAACACGATTCCGCGGGCGGAGCAGCCGCCCTACCCGGGCGACCGGGCGATCGAGCGCCGCATCAAGAGCTTCATCCGCTGGAACGCGATGGCGATGGTGGTGCGGGCGAACCGTATGGCCAGCGGCATCGGCGGGCACCTGTCATCGTATGCGTCGTCGGCGACGCTGTACGAGGTGGGGTTCAATCACTTCTTCCGGGCGCCGACGGACAACTCGTCGGGTGATCACGTGTTCTTCCAGGGGCACGTGGCCCCGGGGATCTATGCGCGGGCGTATGTCGAGCGGCGTATCGACGCGCAGCAGTTGCGGAACTTTCGGCGCGAACTCGAGCCTGAGGGCGGGCTATCGTCGTATCCGCATCCGTGGCTGATGCCCGATTTCTGGCAGTTCCCAACCGTGTCGATGGGGCTGGGGCCGATCAACTCGATCTACCAGGCGCGGTTTAACCACTACCTGGCGGATCGCGGGCTGATGCGGACGGCGGGCTCGCGGGTGTGGGCGTTTTTGGGCGATGGAGAGATGGACGAGCCCGAGAGCCTCGGGGCGATTAACCTGGCAGCGCGTGAGAAGCTCGATAACCTGGTCTGGGTGATCAATTGCAACCTCCAGCGGCTGGACGGGCCGGTGCGTGGCAACGGCAGCATCATCCAGGAACTGGAGGGGGCGTTTCGGGGGGCCGGCTGGAACGTGATCAAGGCGATCTGGGGGAGTGATTGGGATCCTCTGTTCGCGGCCGACACCGAGGGGCTGCTGCTCGAGCACATGGGACAGATCGTGGACGGTGAGTATCAGCGATTCTCGGTCGAGCCGGGATCTTATGCTCGCGAGCACTTTTTCGGACGTGATCCAGGGCTGCTCAAGCTGGTTGATCACCTGACGGATGAGGAGATTCGTGGATTGCGGCTGGGCGGGCATGATCCGGAGAAGGTGTATGCCGCGTATGCGGCGGCGACGTCGCAATCTGAGCGGCCGACGGTGATCTTGGCGCGGACGATCAAGGGTTACGGACTGGGCGAGGCCGGCGAGGGGCGGAACATCACGCATCAGCAGAAAAAGATGAACGAGGACGAGTTGCGGGCGTTCCGCGACCGGTTTGAGATTCCCGTCAGCGACGAGGAGATCGAGGAAGCGCCGTTCTGCCGGTTCCCGGAGGGTTCGGAGGAGTATGAGTACCTGATGGAGCGGCGGCGGTCGCTGGGTGGGTTTGTGCCGCAGCGGAAGGTGCGTGCCAGGCCGCTGGAGATGCCGCCGGCGGAGCCGTTCGAGGAGTTTCTGGAGGGCAGCGGCGAGCGCAACGTGGCGACGACGATGGCGTTGGTGCGGATGATCAACCGGCTGATGTCCGATAAGCAGATCGGCAAACTGATCGTGCCGATTGTGCCGGACGAAGCGCGGACGTTTGGCATGGAGGCGTTGTTCCGGTCGTACGGGATCTATGCACACTCCGGGCAGCTCTATGAGCCGGTGGATGCGCATTTGCTGATGCGCTACGAGGAACGGAAGAACGGTCAGATTCTGGAGGAGGGCATCAGCGAGGCGGGTTCGATGGCGTCGTTCATCGCGGCGGGGAGCGCGTACGCGACGCACGGGCTGAACACGATTCCGTTCTTCCTGTACTACTCGATGTTCGGGTTTCAGCGGATCGGCGATCAGGTTTGGCTGGCGGGCGACATGCGTTGTCGCGGCTTTATGGTCGGGGCGACGGCGGGGCGAACGACGCTGGCGGGCGAGGGGTTGCAGCACCAGGACGGGCACAGCCATCTGCACGCGAGCACGGTGCCGAACTGCGTGTCGTATGACGCGGCGTATGCGTATGAGCTGGCGGTGATCGTGCGCGAGGGGATTCGGCGGATGTACGTGGCCGGCGAGAACGTGTTCTACTACCTGACGGTGTACAACGAGACGTATCCGATGCCGGCGCTGCCGGCGGGGGCTGAGGAGGGGATTCTGAAGGGGATGTACAAGTTCCGAGCGGCGGAAGAGCCCGGAGAGCGGCCGCGGGTGCACCTGTTTGGCAGCGGGCCGCTGCTGAATGAGGCCGTCCGGGCCCAGGCGATATTGCGCGAACAGTTTGACGTGGCGGCGGACGTGTGGAGCGTGACGAGCTACAACGAGCTGTATCGGGAGGCGTTGAGCTGCATGCGCTGGAATCGGCTGCATCCGGGGGGTGATCCGCGGGTGCCCTATGTTACGCAAATGCTCAAGGACGAGCCCTGGCCGATCGTGTGCAGTTTGGATTATGTGAGTTCGGTGGCGGAGCGGCTGTGTCCGTGGACGCCGGCGGGGATGGCGATTCAGAGCGCGGATGGATTTGGGCGGAGCGACACGCGGGCGGCGTTGCGTCGGCATTTTGAGAATGATGCGGAGCACCTGGCGTACGGGGCGCTGAGTGCGCTGGCGAGCCGGGGGGAGATTGATGCCGGCCGGCTGGCGGGAGCGATCGAGGCGTTGGGGATTGACCCGGACAAGCCTGATCCGGCCGGGGCCTGAATGAGTGCGGGGGGCCGGCGGGGGCCGGCGGGGTAGCTGGAGCTTTCCGGGGGGACTTCCGCAAGGTCGTTTGGTGACGCCAGTTGGGCGGCTGGTGTCCGGGAAGGGTGGGACTACCGGCTGGCGGCGGGTTGCCGGAGGCGGACGGGGTGGGTACAAAAGCCGTTTCGGTACGCGTGGAACCGTCATATGGAGACACCGATGAAGCTGTCCGAGACGCTCCTGAAGAAAATCAACGATCGCAAGGCGGTCGTCGGCGTGATGGGGTTGGGATATGTGGGGCTGCCGCTGGTGCGCGAGTTCTGCAACTCGGGCTTCACGGTGTGGGGGTTCGATGTGGACCCGCGCAAAGTGCAGTTCCTCAACGCCGGCAAGACCTACATCGAGCATCTGCCCGGGAAGATGTTCAAGGAGTACATCAATAAGGGCGTGTTTCATCCGACCACGGATATGAAGAAGCTCGGCAAGCCGGACGCGATCCTGATCTGTGTACCGACGCCGTTGGACAAGATGCGCGAGCCGGACATGACTTATGTCCGGAGCACGAGCGAGGACATTGCCAAGCGGCTGCGGCCCGGGCAGCTCATTATTCTCGAATCCACGACCTATCCGGGCACGAGCCGGGAAGTGGTCAGGCCGATTCTGGATACGTCGGGCAAGAAGATTGATCGCGATTATTTCCTGGCGTTTTCGCCGGAGCGCGAGGACCCGGGGCGGACCGATATCACCACGCGGGATATTCCGAAGGTGGTCGGCGGACTCACGCGGACGAGCGGTAAGCTGGCGGCGGCGCTGTACGCGCAGGCGCTGACGACCGTGGTGCCGGTGAGCTCGTGCGAAGTGGCCGAGGCGTGCAAGATCGTCGAAAACGTTTATCGATCGATCAACATCGCGCTGGTGAACGAGCTCAAGATCATCTTTGATCGCATGGGCATCGACGTCTGGGAGGTGATCGAGGCGGCGAAGACGAAGCCGTTCGGCTTCCAGCCGTTCTATCCCGGGCCTGGCCTGGGCGGTCACTGTATCCCGATTGATCCGCTCTACCTGGCGTGGAAGGCGCGGCAGTACGGCAAGCCGACGCGGTTCATCGAGCTGGCCTGGGAGATCAACACATTCATGCCGGAGTACGTGATCAGCCGGGTGGGTGACGCGTTGAACGAGTGCGGCAAGGCGCTCAAGGGCTCGAAGGTGCTGGTGCTCGGGCTGGCGTACAAGAAGGACGTCGACGACGTGCGCGAATCGCCGTCGGTGACGCTGATCGAGCTGTTGCGAGAGGTGGGTGCGAAGGTCGATTATCACGATCCGCACATCCCGTCGGCCAAGCCGATGCGAGAGCACAATATCACCGACATGCGCAGCGTCCGGCTGACAGCGGCCAGCGTGAAGAAATACGACTGTGTGCTGATCGCGACCGATCACAGCACGGTCGATTACGACATGGTGTGCAAGAACGCGCAGCTCGTGATCGACACGCGCAATGCGACCGGCAACAAGCGCCGACCGGCGAAGGTCATCAAGGCGTAAGGCTGATTAACAACGCGACAACGCGTTGGGAGTGGTCAGTCTCTTGGCGTGTGTTGCAGGTTGCGTGTGAGAATCCACTGCCCAAGAGCAGCGGCACGTCGGATCGTTTCTGAAGATGTGCGCTCTGCTCGTATTTGCTGCGGTGCCTGGTGGCGACTCAGGCCATGTGCCACCAGGCGGGTAGGGCGATGCGCGTGCCGGCAGAGCTGGTCAGCGTTTCGAAGGGGGTGCCGTAGATTTCGCTTAGCTTGTCGGGGGCGAGTATTTCGCTGGCCGGACCCTGGGCAGCGACGCGCCCGTCGCGCAGCGCGATCAGCGTGCCGCCCAGCGCCGCCGGCAGTTGCAGATCGTGGCTGATCAGCAGCAATGCCCGGCCCGACCGCTGCCAGGTGGTGAGGATGCGGACCAGCTCGACCTGATAGGCGGGGTCGAGGGCGGTGTTGGGCTCGTCGAGCATGAGCAGTTGGGGGTTCTGGGCGATGGCGGCTGCGATCATGGTTTTCTGGCGCTCTCCGCCACTGACCTCAGTCAGGCGGCGCTCGGCCAGGTCCTGAAGGCCGCAGGCTTGCAGGGCATGATCGATCGCGGCGTGGTCGGCGTCGCGGAGGGGGCCGATGGCGGGCCGGTGTGCGTAGCGGCCGCCGGCGACGACGTCGTAGATGCTGAACGCGGGGACGCTGTCCAGGGTCTGCGGGACGTAGGCGGCAAACCGGCCGCGCTGGCGGGGCGGATAGCTCGCCAGCGGGCGATCGTTGAGCGTGACCGAGCCGGCGCTGGTGGGGAGTAGTCCGAGCAACGCCAGCAGCAGCGTGGTTTTGCCGCAGCCGTTGGGGCCGATGAGCGACACGCAGTCGCTTGGGCACAGGCTGAGCGTGACGTCGTTGATCACGCGCCGCCGGCCGCGATCGACACAGAGCCCGCGGGCCATCAGGCACCAATCGTTCGGCCAGTCATGTAGCGTGGCGTGCGAGTTATCGGGTTCATCAGTCATCATGGGCGGGTGCCGCTATTGTCCGGCACAAGGCGTCGAAAGTCTGCGCGATGCGCGGGCCGAGGATGAAATGCTGCGGGCCGCGGAGAACGTGCACGCGGTCGGTGCTGACGGCCTGCAAGGGGCCGACGCGGGCCCAGGCGGCCCGGGCGTCGCGATCGACGGTCGGCCGCTGGTCGCTGTTGGGAACCAGCTCGATGATCACTTCCGGGTTGGCTTTCAGGATGAATTCGAACGACAGCTCGGCGAACGGGCGGGCGCTGGCGGCGGCGACGTTGGTGTGCCCGGCCCGGCAGAGTAGATCGTCATAGAACGAACCCGGGCCGGCCGCCGAGATGTGCGTCGGCGGATTAGACAACGGGGCCGTCACGACCAGCACGCGCCGCGCTGGCTCGCCGGCATAGGTGGCGGCAACACGCGCCAGATCCTGATTGGTCTGGTCGGCAAGCAGCTCGGCAGTTTGTGGCCGATTGGTGAGTTGCCCGACGAGCTTAATCGAAGTCAGCAGGTCGGCAATGGTGACGTCCGGCAGTGTTTCGTAACGCAGATCGAGGCGATCGAGCTTGCTGGTGATGCCGCGGCTGGCGCCGGAGACGAGGATCAGGTCCGGGTTGAGTTGTAGCAACACTTCAGCGTTGAGGCTGTAGAGGTCGCCGATGCTGGTGACGTTGGCGGCGGCTGGCGGATAGGTGCAGAAGCGGGTTCGGCCGACCAAGCAATCGGCCAGCCCGAGGGCGCAGCATATCTCGGTGACGTTAGGGGCGGTGCTGAGCAGACGGGGACAGCTTTGGTCGACCTCGTCCGGCGCGACGATCGGCTTTGCAACACGGTCGGGGATAGTGGCAGCCAGTTGGCTGGCGACAATAGCCGGCTGTGAATGTGGCGGTGCGGTTGGCTGGCGCTCGCAGCCGGCGCATGCACAGATCAGGACGAGCATGAGCGTGCGGAACAGTCGTGCTGGTTTGGGCGAGTTCACTGCGGATCGTCGGGCAGGTGGGCGGGCATGCGGTTGGTGATGTAGGCCGCCAATGCGCCGGACTGAAGTTGGCTGTCCCAGGGCGCGTCCTGGCCGAAAATATCGAAAACGAGTTTGCCCCAACAGAACAGTACACCGAGATCAGTCCAGCAGCCCGCGTCGCCGGCGGCGTATGGCTGAGCGTCATTCGGCATGAAATGCTCGTAGGCGCGGCGGGCCTGTTCGGTGCTGGTGTAAGAGAAGCACCGCACGGTGAGCTTACGGTGCGGCAGGTGTGCGTGGGTGTAGATGGCGAGCCAGACGTGTTGTGGACCGAACCGGGCCCACCGGTCGGCCTCATCGCCGAGGGCCGGGGCGGCCGCGGCAAATGAACCTTGCCAGACGTCGTCGTTGAGCGTCCAGGGGTCAGCCAAGGCGGCCGGCGGGAACGAGTCGACAACGGTAGCATGTTGGCTGGCGCAGCCGACGGTGGTGGTCAGCAGCGCGGCGCCGAGCAATATGCACGCGATGCGGTTCACGGCACGAATCCTTCCTGGAGGAACGGGTTGTGGTTGCGTTCGTCGGCAACAGTGGTGGCCGGCCCGTGCCCGGAGTAGATCACCGTGTCATCGGGCAGGCTGAGCAGGTGCTCGCGGATGTTGCTGATCAGTTGATTGAACGAGCCGCCCGGGAAGTCGGTGCGGCCGATGCCGCTGGCGAAGAGGGCGTCGCCGGTGAGAACGACGCCGGCGTCGGCGCAGTAATAGGCCAAACCGCCAGCCGAATGACCCTTCACGTCGAGCGCGACGAAACGCAGCGTGCCGAGCATCAATTCGTCGCCGGGGTTGATCGAGCGCGTTGCGGGCGGGGCGGTGACGGGGTTGCTGAAGAGGGCCGACAGGTTAGCGTGCGGGTCGATGAGCATGTCTTCCTCGCCGCGGGGGGCCCAGATGTCGGCCTCCGGGTAGGCGTCGTGCACGGTCCGTACGCCGGCCATGTGATCCGCGTGACAATGCGTCATCAGGATGGCGCGGAGCGTGAGTTCGTGCGTGCTGACGGCGTCGGTGAGTTGCTGAGACTGGGGTGGGAAGCCGGGGTCGACAATCCACGCGTCGGTCTGGTCGACGGGCCAGAGCAGGTAGCCGTTCTCGCCGAAGCTGGCTTCGACAAACGACTCGATGTTCAAGGGGCCGTGAGTAATCATGGTGCGGATTCTAAGCCGATCGGAAGGTCGACGCGACCGGGCCTGCGGAGCGACGCGGGCGGCGGTACGATATGTGTGATTGCGGTCAACCGGTTAACCAGCGGGCAGACAATGGCGTCCAACGCGTCGTTCGGCGGCAAACTCGATCCAGCATCGCAACGCGGTAGGCTCGAACCCGTCGCGTCCGGCGCGCGGATCGAGCTCATCGACGTTTTACGCGGCTTTGCGCTGCTGGGCATCCTGGCCGTCAACATGCGCTACTTCGCGCACACGATCTACCTCGATATGACCTGGCTGGAGCCGTTTCCGGGTCGGCTCGATCGGTTCGTCCGGGCACTGGTGGACCTGCTCTGCGTCGGCAAGTTCTACTCGCTCTTTTCGTTTCTGTTCGGGTTCGGGGCGGCGCTCCAGATGATGCGGGCCGAGCAGCGCGGCGCATCGTTCGTGCGGTTCTTCGCCCGGCGGCTGTTGGTGTTGCTACTCTTCGGTGTGCTGCACGTGGTGCTGCTGTGGGATGGCGACGTGCTGATTCAATACGCGCTGCTGGGCTTCCTGCTGATTCCGTTGCGGAAATGTCGGCCGCGAAACCTGCTCATTGTCGCCGGCCCGATAATCCTGCTGTCGGTCGTGGGGACGATGGTCTATATGTCACAGACCTGGCGGGACTTTCCGTTCCCGAAACAGGACGAGCCCGCGGCGACGACGGAGGAGTTTACGCCGGATGAGTGGCTGGCCGAGTTGGAGGCCGAGGAGCAGGTGGCGGACGAGAGGCCGGACTATAACGAGCTGGCGCGTGAGTCCTATCTGACGCATCGCTACGGTACCTATGGCGACACGATCGCGCAGCGCGTGTTCGAGTATTGGGACGGCCTGTATTTCATGATGTTGTACATGGACCCGCACGTGCTCGGGATGTTCCTGATCGGCTGGTTCGCAGCCCGGCGGCGCATATTGCACGATCCGAATGCGCACCGCACGCTGCTGCACCGCGTGCTGGCGGTGGGCCTGATCGTCGGCCTGCTGGGCAACGTCACGATGGTGTGGATCGAACAAACCGCGAGCGTAGCGACCGGCCCGTGGATCTGGGTGCTGCAAAGTGTGGCCTACGCGGTGGGTGCGACGGCGCTGTGTCTGTTCTACATTGCGGCGATCACGCTGCTGATGCTGCACCCGGTCTGGCAAAGGCGGCTGCACCCACTGGCCTGGGTTGGTCGCATGGCACTGACGAATTACCTCCTGCAATCACTGATATGCACGCTGCTGTTCAACGGGTATGGCGTCGGGCTCTATGGTGAGGTCGGGCCGGCGGTGGGGCTGGTGTTGACGGTGGTGATCTACGCGGCGCAGATTCCGCTCAGTGCCGCGTGGTTCGGGCGCTATCGTTTCGGGCCGGCGGAGTGGTTGTGGCGCACACTGAGTTATGGGCGGGCACAGCCGATGCTGCGGCGTGCTGCTGATTAGCGTGACAGTTCTTTGACGCGGTCGTACTTGCGGCGGAACTCGCGGGTCCAGTTGCGTGTGATTTTTCGGGCTTCCTTGTCGCCGGCCTCGAGTTTGTCGGCCAGACGCAGGCCCTCTTCCGCGCTGAAGGGCAGCTTGTTCCACTCGGCCAGGGCCGCCGGTTTTATGCCGCCGGCGATCAGCGCCTGCCAGGCTTCGCGGCAATCGCGGTGCAGGTCGACCAGGGCGGCCCCCATCAGCTCGGCCAGCAGCTTATTGCGCCGGCGCTGGAGCGAGTCGTCCATCTCGCGGAAGGTGCCCGCCTCAGCCTCCTTGTACGGGTCTTTGATGAGCATCTGGTCGGCATAGGCTTGGCAGACGTCGGGGCGTACGGGCATGCGGTAAAGCGCGTGCTCGACCGGCCCGCCCGGCGCGCCGGCCGGCAAGACCCACAGCCGTTGACCCTCGGGACTGAGCACGAAGGTGATGAACTTCTCGGCCAATTCGCGGTGTGGCGGCTTGCGCAGCATGGAAATCGGGTCGGGCGTGATGGCGGAGCCGCCCTTCGGGTTGACGTAGCCGAGCACGTCCGGGCCGGCCTGCTCGACGCGGCCATAGGCGTAGAAGTCGATGCACGGGCCCGCCAGGACGTTGCCGGTGGCGACCTCGTTGGGCACGGCGCTGGACGACGCGGTGATGTCGCGCGAGTTGGCCGCGATCTGCATCAGCATCGGCCAGCCCTGCTCCCACCCGTATTGTTGCAGGATCAACTCGTAGCTGACGCGCACGCTGGAGCTTTTGCGCGGGTCGGCGATGACGACCCAACTGAACATGCGCGGCTGGGCCAAGTCCTCCCAGCGATCGATTTCGGGCAGACCCTGAGCCTTCAGGCCGCGGCGGTTCATCAGTACGCCGAAGGACGAGAGGGCGGAGCCGAACCACAGGCGGCGCTGGTCATAGTTGGCCACGCCGGCGATGTGGGAAGGGATGCCCGCGAGGACTTCGGCGGGAATATTGGGCGATTGGAGATAGTCCTTGGAAGCGGCCAGATCGTGGTCGGGCACGCCGCCGCCAAAAAAAACATCCAGCCCGAACGATCCGCCCTTAATGGCACGTTCCTGGGCGTCTAGCTGCTGGATGATCTGACCGGTGCCTTTCTTGATCCAGCGGATCTTCAGTGGTCGGCCGACGTGCTCGACGAAGGCCCGCTCGAACTCGACCTGAATGTGTTCGTTGTGCGGAGTGATGATTTCGAGGTCGTAATCTTCGGCGCGGGTAGCGGTCGGGGTCGCCAGCAGCACAGCCGTCGCAAACAGGCAAATTACAGCGATACGCATGGTCATGAATCCTTCCGGTGTTGGCGCGGCACGCGAGCAGCGGCGGGTTAGCCGCGCAGCACCACCACGTCGTGCGGGTCAATCGTGCAGGTGACTTCGTCGTCGGGCTTCAGCGGCTCGTGCGCCGCGGTTTCCATCAGGTTCGCCCGCAGGCGCAGCGGACCGATCGCCAGGGTCAACTGCTGGGCCTCGCCCAGGTAGACACTCTCGATTACCTTGGCGATGAGGGCGTTCTCGCCCTGCGGGGCCTGCCCGTGGGGCACTACGACGGCCTCTGGACGGATCGAAAGCGTGCAGGCACCGGAGGTGGGGGCGTCCGCAACGGTCACCGCATGCAGCCGACCCATTTCCGTTTCCAGCGTCCGGCGAGTGTCGTCGGCCGACGAGATGCGCGCCTCAACGAAGTTGGTTTCGCCCAGGAAGTCGGCGATGTCGGCATTGTCCGGGTGACGGTACAGCCCGCGCGGTGGGCCGATCTGGCCGATGCG
Source organism: Phycisphaerae bacterium (assembly GCA_963666925.2). GTDB lineage: Bacteria > Planctomycetota > Phycisphaerae > UBA1845 > Fen-1342 > JANQFV01. The sequence continues at coordinate 95,786 of CAXXTC010000015.1, forward strand.
CCCGTCGAACATGACCGCCATGCGGTCGGCGATTGACAGGGCCTCTTTCTGGTCGTGGGTGACGTAAATGCCGGTCAGGCCGGCGGCCTTGCAGAGTCGGCGAATCTCGCTGCGCATCTCCAGTCGCAACTTGGCGTCAAGGTTGCTTAGCGGCTCGTCGAGGAGCAGACATTGCGGGCGGATGACCAGTGCGCGAGCCAGGGCGACGCGCTGTTGCTGTCCGCCGGAGAGTTGGTTCGGCTTGCGCTTGGCGTATTTGCCCATGCGGACGGTTTCGAGGGCTTCATGGACGCGCTGGCGGCGCTCGCCGCGCGGCACGTGCCGGACGCGCAGCCCAAACGCGACGTTGGCCTCGACCGTCATGTGCGGCCAGAGGGCGTAATTCTGGAAGACCATGCCGGTATTGCGGTGTTGCGGGGCGAGATGTGTCACGTCGCGCGGGCCGAAGAGCACGTGCCCCTGGTCGGGGTCGTACAGGCCGGCGATGGTGCGCAGCAGTGTGGTCTTGCCGCAGCCCGACGGTCCGAGCAGGAAAAACAGCTCGCCCTGCTCGATATCGAGGCTGACGGAATCGAGCGCGCGGGTGCGGCCGAAAGTCTTCACCACGTTGCGAATGGTCACCGGGATCAAGCCACGCTCCTGTACTTTCGTGAGTAGTGTATTGAACGCGAAAGTCGCACGGGCGGTCAAGCCGGCGCGGGTTACCAGATGCCAATGAGGCCCCCGGGGCGGGCCAGGATGAACGTCGCAACCATAAGCGACAGCGCGAGATACCACACCGTCAGGCGGCGCGTGGTGGTCGGGTTACGCGCCCGCAACAGCTCAACCAACAGCAGCGGAATGATGTAATAACGCGGGTCGGCCAGGAAGTGCAGCGACAAAAAGAGCACCGCGCACCCCCACACGGATGCCAGGGTGCGGCGCAGCGGCTGGCGCCAGGTGGACCAGGTTTCGGTAGCGATGAAGAGCACCATGAGAGCGGCCAGCGGCCCGCGCCAGAGCCGGTAGTGAGCCATGCCGAGCAGTGGCCAGTTGCGCAGGTAGTTCCAGTCCTGGTTCCACGTGTGCGGGTTGCTGAACGCGAGCATGAGCACCCCCACGATCGCGACCAGCAACAGGCTGACCCGGGCGTGCAGCAGCGCCGGCCCGAAACGCGTCGTCCAAGCCTGGCCGAAATCCGCCAGCCAGCGCGGTGCCCAGAGCAGCGCGGCCACCAGCGGCAGCAGGTAGAACTGGGCCGGGTTGAAGCACAAATCGTTGTGAGACTCCGTGCTGCGTACCGGGCCGACCAGCAGTACAAACCAGGCGACCGGAATAATCGGCAGGAGATAGGGCCACAATCGCGGCAGGGCGTTGCGCAGCAGGTCCGCCAGCCGGTGCGGCGGCCGCAATTGCTGCCATAGTTCCGCCGCTGCCCACGCGGCGACCAGTGCCGCCCAGATGATGGTCGATTGTCGCACCAGGCACGCCAGCGCGAGCACCACGCCCGCGAGGAAGTGTTGTCGGCGGCGCTGGAAGTACAGGCCGAAGAGCACGCCCGCGAGCGCGAGCAGGTCGGTGTAGACGAAGATCCACAGCGGCAGCAGCAGGGGGTGCCAGGCGCAGCGCAGCAGGTCGGCCGGCCCGTAGCGCGGCAGGCAGGTACGCGCCGCCAAGTGGAACGCGAGCAATACCACTAGGCTGCACACAAAGTGGCTCAGACGGATGGCGAGCAGGCTGTGGCCGACGAGCCAGGCCGGCAGGGCCAGGAGCAGGTGGTAGCCGGGGGGCATGGGCAATTCGTTGGCGGCGTCCCAGTTGCCTTGGGCGATACCCTGGATGGCCGGTACGTGATGCCACTCGTCGCCCACGAACGTAGGACGTAGCCAGATGACCAGCAGCGCCCAAGCCAGCAGGCTCAGCACGGCCAGCCCGGCGGCGGAGATCATGTTTCGGCGTGCCGGGCCGGTTGGGTTCTCGATATTCGCGCCGCTTCCGCTCGTCATTTCGTCTCGTCGGGTGGGGCTCAATGCGTTTCAGCCAGGTACCCGAACAGGCGCACCATCGTCTCCGCCCCGCGGTCGAGATCACTGAGGCAGATTTTTTCGTTCGGGCCGTGGGCGTTGCAGTTGGGGCTGTCGAGTCCGATGAGAATGCTGTTTACGCCGAGCAGGTCGCGGAAGGTGTTCACGATTGGCAGCGACCCGCCGCTGCGCAGCAGGGCGACGTCGCGCCCGAAAGATTCGCGCAGAGCTAGTTGCGCGGCCTGCATGGCCGGGCCGGCGGGGGTTGCGTAGTAGGGCTCGGCCAGAGCGTGGTCAATGATTTCGCAGCGCACGCCCGCGGGACAGCGGGCCCGCACGGCCTCGTTGAACAGTCGGCTGATGGTCGCGGCGCGTTGGTTGGGTACCAATCGCATGCTGATCTTCGCACCCGCCCGGGCGGGGATGATGGTGTTGGAGCCGGGCTCCATGTAGCCGCCATAGATTCCGTTGACATCGAGCGTTGGGCGCACTGTGCCCAGTTCGAGCGTGTTCCAGCCCGGCTCCCCGTGCAGGCTCGGCACGCCCAGGTCGCGGGCGTATTGCTGGTCGTCGAAGGGCAGGGCCGCCAGTTGGGCTCGTTCCTCGGCGGTGGGCTCGACGACGTCGTCGTAGAACCCGGGGATGTTGACGCGCCCCTGGTCGTCGTGCAGCGTGGCGATCAGCCGGGCGAGCGCATTGGCCGGGTTGACCACCGGTCCGCCTAACCCGCTATGCAGGTTACCGGTCGGCCCGCTGAGCACGACCTCCTTGTAGCACAACCCACGCGTGCCGGTGGTGATTGTCGGCCAGTGATCCTGAAACAGCCCGGTGTCGGAGATCAGGATCGTGTCGCACGCGAGCCGCTCGCGGTTTTGCTCCAGGAACGCCCGCAAATTCGGCGACCCAACCTCCTCTTCGGCCTCGATCAGTATCTTCAGGTTAATGGGCAGTTTGCCGGTGCCGCTCAGCCAGGCCTCGGCGGCGCGCAGGTAGACCAGCAGCGGCCCCTTGTCGTCAGCAGCACCGCGGCAATACATCCAGTCGTCGACGACCGTTGGCTCGAAGGGCGGCGTGTTCCAGCGGGCCGGATCACCCATGGGCTGCACGTCGGCGTGCCCGTACACGAGGCAGGTCGGGGCGCCGGCGGCGTGACAATGCTCGGCCACCACCAGCGGGTGACCACCGGTTTCGCAGACCGCCGCACTCAGACCGATTCCCATGCACAGGCGGCATACTTCGTCGACCGCCTGGCGAACGTCGGTGCGGTGTTCGTCTTCAGTGCTGACGCTGGGGATGGCTCCAAGCTGACGCAGCCAGTCCAGGTGTTTCGCGCGCTGCGCTCGCAGCAGGTCGAGTAACTTATCCATAGGCGAATCTCCATGCGGATTGCGGGCCGACACGTTCCGAAACCAACCCGCGCGGTGCATTGTAAGCGCCAACCGCTATACTCTGCGTAGTATCAAGAGGAAAACGGCCAGGCTGGCAGGGCCGTTGGCTGGCCAAGAGATGAGCAGCGGAGCGTCACAAGTAACGCGTCAAGGGCGACGTCAGCATGGGTCAGATTCGTCTATTGTCGGCGGGGTTGATCAGCCGGATTGCTGCGGGCGAGTGTATCGAGCGACCGGCGAGCGTGGTCAAGGAACTGGTCGAGAACGCGCTCGATGCAGGCGCAGGGCGGATCGAGATCACCATTCTCGACGGCGGGCGCGGGTTGATCCAGGTGAGCGACGACGGCCAGGGCATGGACGGTGACGATCTGATCCTCAGCGTCACCCAGCACGCCACCAGCAAGATCCGCGCCGACGATGACCTGTTCAACATCCAGACGATGGGGTTCCGCGGCGAGGCGCTGGCCAGCATCGGGGCGGTTTCGCGGCTGCGGATCACATCCCGGCGTCGTGACAGCGACGTGGCCCACCAGATTCGCGTGGAGGGTGGCGAAACCGTCGGCCCGAAGCCCTGTTCGGCCCCGCCGGGCACGACTGTCGAGGTGCGCGACCTGTTTTACGCCGTCCCCGCGCGGCGCAAGTTCCTGCGCACCAACCAAACCGAGATGGGGCACATCACCGAACAACTGGCCCGGCTGGCGCTGGCCCATCCAGAAGTCGCATTCACGCTCAAGCATCAAAGCCGAATCGTGCACCGCCTCGAAGTCGCCGCCGGCCAGCGCGAACGCATCGCGGATTTCTATGGCCGCGAACTGGCCGAGGCGCTGCTGCCGATCGAACGCACCAGCGGAGAGCTGAGTGTGACGGGCCTGGTCGCGCCGCCCGCCGAGAGCCGGGGCTCGAGCAAGTGGGAATATGTTTTCGTCAATGGCCGGTATGTGCGCGACCGGTTCGTGTCGCACGCCGTCAAGGAAGCCTATCGCAGCCTGATCGACCCGTCGCGCTACCCGGTGGTGTTCCTGTTTGTGCGTATCGACCCGGAACACGTGGATGTGAACGTGCATCCAACCAAGGTTGAGGTGCGTTGGCGCGATTCCAATTTTGTACACGGGCAGGTCCTGGCGGCTCTGCGCGAGAAATTCCTCGCCACCCGGCTCGACCATGAGCTCACCCCGGGCAAGCCGCCTGAGCAGGACGCCTATCGCGATCGCGTCCGACAGGCGATGGTCGATTTCTTCACACACGCGCGGCCCGGCGCGCCGCCGGGTACGCCGAGTGCCCCCGCCGCCCGCAGATCGATTCCGCCTGGGCGTGATTGGCCGGAATCACCGGCGCATCCGCCGGCTTCCGAGGATTGCTGGACCGCAACGGATGTGCCGGCAAGCGCTGCGGACGCACCCTCAGCCGATTCGACTGATGCGTGTCCTGAAGCGCAGCGATTCCGCGCTCTCCAGGTGCACAATTCGTACCTGGTGGTTGAGACTGACGAGGGTTTGATGATCGTTGATCAGCACGCCCTGCATGAGCGCATCATTTATGAGGATCTGCGCCGGCGCATGACCTCGCGCAATCTCGAATCACAGCGGCTGCTGGTGCCGCCGGTGGTTTCGGTGCCGGCCGATCGACTTGAAGCGCTGGAGACGCACGCCGACACGCTCGCTCGGCTGGGTATCGAGCTGACGCCGGCCGGCCCGCAGAGCGTCGCGTTACAGGCTTTCCCAACACTGCTACAGGAGCGTGTTGATCCGGAGCGTTTTGTCAGCGATCTGCTCGATCTGCTCAGCGAGCAGGGCACGCGCCCTGATACCGACACACTACTGCACAAGGTGCTCGACATGATGGCCTGCAAGGCGGCCGTCAAGGCGGGCGATCCGCTCAGCGAAGAAGAAATCGCCGCACTATTGATGCGCCGCCAGACGGCCGAACGCAGCAGCCATTGTCCGCATGGCCGACCCACCACGCTGCAATTCACATTGCCCGACCTGGAAAAACAGTTCCACCGGCGCTGAACGCGAGCGGATTCCACAAAGTATGGGGGACTTATTCCGTTGCGTTGTTCGAGTCGGCCGGCGGCTCTGTCGGCGGCTGCTTCTCGGGCTGCTCGTGCTCGGTCGAGCCCGCAACCTGAACCACCACCGCATCTCCGCTGGCGACCCACTTGCCGGTCGGCATCTGCTGCGTTTTGAGATTGATGATTGCGTTGGCACCTTTTCGGCCGGCCAGAGCCTTCACCAACTCAACCGCGGTCACCGACGACGCTTTCGCCTCGCTGAAGACCGTCTCGACCTGCCGGATGATGACAAAGCCGGCAATCTGGCCGGTGGAGCTGGTCGATTCGATGCGGGCGGCGAGGCGCTTGATCTCCTCCTGGCGCAGCCGAAGTGACTCGTAGCCGCGGCGCAGCTCCTGGCGCCGCTCGGCCTCAGCCTGGCGGGTTCGGCGGCGCCCAACGATCCACAGCACGATTACCAGCAGGATTAAGCAGGCCGAAGCGGCCACGATAGTCCGTACCAGCGGATCCTGGATATTCAACCATTCGGGCATCGGGTTCCCTTTCCGTCCGGCACTGCTCAGTATTGCTCAGAGTATAATCAAAAAGCCCGTTCGGGGACCGTATGGTTTGAACCACGGAGAAACGGTCATGACGCTGAGCTATCGCCTGGTCGAAACGTCGCTGGGGTCGGCCGCGTTTGTGGCCGGTACGCGTGGCCTACGCCGCGTGTATCTCCCGGGCGAATCTGTACGAGCGCTGCACGCCCGTATTCGCCGGGAGAATCCGGGTGTTATGGAAGATGCAGACCTGCTGCCCGACCTGGCCGACGCATTCCGGCGTTATTTCACTGGCGAGCGGGTCACGTTCCGCGTACGCCTGGATGATGCTGACTCCACCGATTTTGGCCGCCGCGTGCGCCAGGCCTGTCGGCGCATTCCCTATGGCCGGACCGCGTCTTATCGCGAGTTGGCCGAACGCGTTGGCAGTCCGCAGGCCGCTCGCGCCGTCGGACAGGTCATGCGCAGCAATCCCGTCCCGATCATCGTCCCTTGTCACCGCGTGTTGCGCAGCGACGGCAGCTTGGGCGGATTCTCCAGCCCCGGCGGCCTGAAGCTGAAACAGCGCCTGCTGAAGCTTGAACAAGCCGCCGCCGCGCTTTGAAATCCACCCCACGCGGTGGTAAACATACATCCATTCATCTCATCACAGCTCCGGAGGCAGCGCTATGCAAACTTTGCTGATCGCCGTCGGCGCGTTCGTCGCGTATCTGGCCGCCTATCACACCTATGGCCGCTGGCTGAGCCGAAAGGTCTTCCAGTTGAGCCCGGATGCCGCCTGCCCGAGCGTGGAGATCAACGACGGCACAGATTACGTACCGACCAAGCGCGAAGTGATCTTCGGCCACCATTTCACGAGCATTGCCGGGACCGGGCCGATTGTCGGGCCGGCGATTGCGGTTTTCTGGGGTTGGTTGCCAGCACTGATCTGGGTATTGGTCGGCAGCATCTTCATCGGGGCCGTACATGATTTCGGCTCACTCGTGGTCAGCCTGCGCAACCGCGGCCAGACCGTCGGCGACGTCGCCGCCCGCATGCTCAATCCGCGCGCCCGCATCCTGCTGCTGCTGGTGCTGTTCCTGGTGTTGATGGTTGTGATCGGAATATTCGGCCTGGTCATCGCCGTCATCTTCACGCTCTACCCGATCTCGGTCTTTGCCATCTGGATCGAGGTTCCGATCGCTATCGCGGTCGGCTACCTGGTCTACAAGAAGGGCGGCAACGTGGCGGTGCTGTCGATCATCGCTGTGATACTCATGTACGTCGGCGTGTGGATCGGCGCGTACTACCTGCCGATCGACCTGTCGCAGTTTGACTGGCTGGCGAAGAACGGCACCCTGGCTGAGCAAGCCGGCCTGTCATCCTGGGCCAACGTGGTGGTGATCTGGACGGCGATTCTGTTGATCTACGGCTTCATCGCGTCAGTCTTGCCGGTGTGGACCCTGCTCCAGCCGCGCGATTTCATCAACAGCCACCAGTTGTTCGTCGCACTGGCACTGTTATTCGTGGGATTGGTGGCTACCAGCGTGTTCGGCGGCGGGCTCGAATTCGTCACCAAGCCGATTGCCGAGGCTCCACCCGACGCCCCGCCAATGATGCCGTTCCTCTTCATCACCATCGCCTGCGGAGCGGTCAGCGGATTCCACTGTTTAGTGTCGAGCGGCACCAGCAGCAAGCAACTCCGGCGCGAGACCGATGCCCAGATGGTCGGCTACGGGGCGATGCTGTTCGAAGGCGTGCTCGCGATCGTCGTCATCCTGGCCTGCACCGCCGGCATCGGAAAGGGCATCTGGGAATTCGACGCGGATACAAGCAGTTACGTCGCGCGGCTCGGCGCCGAGGGCCAGCCGCTGGTCGGGGCGGCCGCCTGGAAGGAATTCTACGGCCAGAATTCCTGGTCGGCGATGACGCTCGGGCAGAAGCTCGGCGCGTTCATCGAGGGTGGTGCCAACCTGATGTGCAGCGTGGGGCTGCCGATCACACTCTGCATTGGCATCATGACGGTGCTGATCGCGTCGTTCGCCGCCACCACGCTCGACACCGCCGTCCGTTTTGCAGCGCTACGTCATCGGCGAGCTGGGCGACGCCGTCCGTGTACCCGTGCTCAGCAATCGCTACGTGGCCACCACCGCGGCCGTCATCACCGGCGGCGGGTTGGCGATGATTTACGGGCCGACCGGGCCGGGCTCCGGCGGACTGATCCTCTGGCCCATTTTCGGGGCCGTCAATCAGCTACTCGCCGGGATGGCGTTCCTCGTGATCGCGTTCTACCTGCTGCGTCACGAGCGGCCGGTCTGGTTCCTGCTTCTGCCAATGGTGCTCATGCTCGTGATCCCCGGCTGGGCGATGTGCCTGAACATCGTCAAGTGGTACCAATCGGGCTTGTACGTGCTGTTCGCGCTGGGCGTTGGCGTCGAGATCATCCAGATCTGGATTATCATCGAGGCGTTGTGGCTCTGGCCACGGGTGCGGGGTGTGCGCCCCGATCCGCTGCCGCCGTTGCCGCCGCGCGGCGGATTGGGAACCGCAGGCGGCGATCTACCCAACGGCGTCGATGGCCTCCGCTAATGCGCGCAGAGTTCGTCGAGCACCGTGAAATATCCCGGGAAGCTCTTTGATACGCATTCCGCGTTGCGGATTGTTATGCCGGCGCTGGCCAGCCCCGCAAGCGCGAAGCTCAGCGCCATGCGGTGATCGTCATAGGTCTCGATCGTGGCCGGTGTGTGATCTGCGCCGGTGGCCGGATCGTCAGGCTGGTTGCGGTCGTCGTCACCTCTGCCCCGAGTCGCTCCAGTTCCGTCGCCAAAGCCGCGACCCGATCGGTCTCCTTGACCCGCAACGTACCTACGTTACGAATTTCGGTCGGTCCCTCCCCGAATAGCGCTACCACCGCCAGCGTTTGGGCCGCGTCGGGCATGTCGTTCAGGTCGACCGCGATGCCGCGGAGCTTGCCGTCGGACGGGGCGGCGACGGCGATGCCCTCGTCATCTTCTTCAACTACGCAGCCCATTTGTGCCAGCACGTCTATGAAGCGCGTGTCGCCCTGGTTACTGCGGCGCGTCAGCCCCGCCACCTGTACCTGGCCGCCGGTGATGGCCGCCGCCGCCCAGAGATAGGTGGCCGAACTCGCGTCCGGCTCGATCTCGACCTCCCGGCCCTGGTAGTGTTGATAGGCCGGCACTACGAACCGCCGACCTTCTGATTCGACCAGCTCGACCCCCAGCGAGCGCATCGCCGCGATGGTCATGGCCAGGTAGGGCTGGCTCGGCAGATCGCCCAGCACGCGCATCAGCACGTCCTGCCGGGCATAGGGTGCGACCATCAATAGCGCGCTTATGAACTGGCTGGACGGCAGATCCGCCAGCGTCACTTCGCCTCCGAGCAGGCCCTGCCCGCGCACGAGCACCGGCGGGAACCCTTCCTCTTCCTCATATCCGACCGGGGCCCCCAGCGTGCGCAGCCCGTCCACGAGCGGACCGATCGGCCGCTCGCGCATCCGCGGCGAACCGTCCAGCCGGAATTCGCCGTGCCCCAGGCAGGCCAGTGCCGTCAGGAAGCGCATCGCCGTCCCGGCGTGTCCGATGTTGATGTTCGCCTCGGTCGCCGGCAGGCTGCCCCCGCGTCCCCTCGACAGTAATCCGCTCGCTCTGTTCGCTGATGCTGACTCGCACGCCCAACGCTTGCAACCCGCGGACCAGGGCCAGCGTGTCGTCTGACAGCAACGCGTGGCTCAAAATGCTCCGCCCATCCGCCAGGGCCGCACAGATCAGGTAGCGGGCCGTCAGGCTTTTCGACCCTGGCGGCCGCACGCTGCCCTGCAAGGGTGTGCTGGGGTGCATCCGCACATCGTGACCGATCCACTCGACGCATCTCATGCGACACCTCTTATGTACAAGCGTTACCCTGGATGGTGTACCTTCTCATAAGTCCCGCATCACAAGTGGGGCGGGCGTTCCGCCCGCCATGCTACAGTTTCCAGATGGAAGCCGGCGGACGGAGACGCCCGCCCCACCTCCATTAGGAGGCAAGCAGCGTGAGAAACCACGCTACGCCGCGCTGAGACGATAAAGCACCTCGGCCGCCCACCTGATACGCGTCAGGACCACGCGTTCGACCTCGTCGTCACACAGTCGACCCAGGCTGGCGCTCTCGTCGTCGTGCCCGAGCCAAATGCGGCAGCGGGCCGCCTGTTCCTGCTCCACCCGCACGACCACGGGCTTGCCGACGCGGGGCTCGGCGCCCGGCACCAGCAGGGCCGCCTCGCCCGGCCGAAACATCGGCACCATGATCTCGTCCACGATCTCCATCCCCAACATGCCCGGCATACCCTGGACCAGTTCGGCACTGCACAGGCACCGCCGAGGGTCGATTCCCTCTTCGGCGGCCACCATGACCGTCTGCACCGGGCGGGCCGCACGCTGGTCATAGGCTACCGCCGGCTCGGACAACTCCGATTTGTACACCGGGCTGCGCGCCAGGTTCGCTGCCAGTGGTGCCAGCGCGCGAAATCCGGATGGCCCGTCCGGGTCAGATATGACCTCGGGCAACTCCTCTGGATGATAGATCGGTATCAACGTATCAACCTGCGGGGCGGGCAGCTCGGGTCGCTCGGACCTTCGTGGCGTCGCGCCTAGCAGGTCGACAAACGCCTCGATCGGCGCTGCCAGCTCGGGCTGGTCGTCCAGCATCCGGGCCAGGCGGGTCAGCAGGTCCTGGTGGCGCTTGCGCGTCCCCGAAATGACCACGGTGCCCCGGCCAGCGACACCGGTGAGTAGCCATTGCAGGTCTTCGCCGGTGATCTCACAGATTTTGACCAGCATTTCCCCCGGCGGCAGCGTGCCGCGCTCGAAGCGTTCGTAGTCGGCCAGGTTCAGCCCGAGCAGCTCGGCCAGCCGGGCTTTCCCCCGCGCGCCGAAGTGTCGCCGGCGCAATTCACGAATACGCCGGGCCAGTGCCTTCTCGGGGTTTTCCACGGCCACTTCTCCTTGCCGCAGCCAGTCCGCCCCCGATGCTGGCACTATAAATCGTCACGGCGCCGCTGTCAGCGTTTGGAGCGCTACTCCTATTGGGTGGGGAGATTCCCCCCGCGCACCGGCTCCAGCGTGACCCGGATTTTGCCCTCGGCCAGCTCCAGCTCGACCAGTCGACACAGCCGCCGGCCGTTGGGCCAGACCCATTCATTCCGGATCAACACGACGCCTCTCTCCGGGCTGCGCAGCCAATCCGCATGTTTTGCCGCCAGTGATTGCACCGATTCCCACAGCCAGCCGATGGGCACCGGCCACGCGCCGGTATGCACTCCATCGCAGCGCACGCGGATGACTTGGTCGAGCACCTTTGCCCGTACCGTCAGCGAGACGACTGTGCCCCACCCGCTGCGCTCCGCTCGCGCCCCGATTTGGACCTGTCCATCGCTGATCCGCACCTGCGGGTCGATCAGCGGTCCCAGGTCCGCCCGCGCCTCGGGCCAGATCTCTCCCCGGGAGGCAATCCAGCGATTGAGCTGCTCGGTGCTGATCTCAAAACTGACCGGATCACCGGCATTTACGGCCGCACTGATCCGCTCCTGCAATTCCGCCAAGGACATCTTGTCCTCGTGCAGCCGGCCATAGTCCACCCCGCGCGGCTGATACCAGCCTGGCCGATGCGTCGTTCCCAGCACGAGCACCACGGCCATCACCGGCAGGCCGATCGCCAGGACGATCAACACCCGCGGCCACCAGCGCCGGACGTGCGGCTCGCGCTGCGGGTTGGGTATGTTCATTTGATGGTCGATTCGCCCCCGACCAGCCCCCCCGGGGCCGATCACTCAGGGCATGTCGTCCTCGTCCTCATCCCCGTCGGAAAGGGCGGACAGCGCGTCGTCCAGGTCGAAATCCTCTTCGCTCAACTCGAAGGTGTCGTCGTCGTCCATGGCCGCAAACGAGTCATCCTTCTTCCGGGCTTTGATATCCTTGGGTGATATATCTTCCGGCTGGCCGTTGACCTGCACGATGAACGTGACCGGGCCGACGCGCAACTGGTCGCCTGCGCCGAGCTCGGCCTCGGCGATGCGCTTGCCGTTGACAAATGTGCCGTTCGAGCTGCCCAGATCCTTGGCCACGATGCTTTTGCCCGAACGGATCACCGCGCAGTGCTGGCGAGAGACGTCGGCTGTGGGGATACGCAGATGGGCATCCTGGCGGCGCCCGATAACCGTTTCCTCTTGTTCGAGAGGAAAATCCCGCCGCTCGTTGTCCTTGAACATCACCAGGACGACTTTCATACTGCTCAAACCTCGCTCGCCCCCCACGCCGAGGCGCCCGCCGGCGTGCACACCCATAACGCCCGACCTGCGCCCCGCAGCGGGCGGGTCGAGCTATGCTGCACTGGCAACGCCGCTCCTATATGTATGCTACGCGAAAGGCCCACGCATGACAACGCCTCCACGCTGCCGATCGGTATACGTTCACGTGCCATTTTGCCGGCAGCGGTGCGGCTATTGCGACTTCTTTTCGCAGGTGCTCGTCCCGGGCGCCGCCGAACCCCTGGTGGACGCGCTCCTGGCCGAGCTGGCCGGCGGGCAACGGCCGGGCGTCGGCCCGTTCGAGACGCTCTACGTGGGCGGCGGGACGCCCACCGCCCTCCCGTTGCCCACGCTCGACCGCCTGCTCGCCGCGCTCCAGGCTGCCGCCACCGACGGGTGCGAGTTCACCGTCGAGGCCAACCCCACCACCGTCACCCCCGGCGCTTCTGGATCTGCTGGTCGCCCGGGGTGTCAATCGCGTGTCGATCGGGGCTCAATCACTCCAGCCGACCGAACTTGCCGCGCTCGATCGCCGGCACCAGCCCGAGGACGTGGCGGCCCGCCTGCGAGACCTGCCGCGCCGCCGGCCTGACCAACATCAGCCTCGACCTGATCTTCGGCATCCCGAGCCAGACGCTGGATTCCTGGCAGGCCAGCCTCTGGGCCGCCGCCGATCTGCAACCCGAGCACTTTTCCGCCTACGGCCTGACCTATCACCCGGGCACCGAGCTCTGGCTGCGGCGTGAGACCGGGGCCGTTGAGCCGGTCGATCCCGACTGTGAAGCTGACATGTATGAGCTGCTGTTGGACTTCCTACCCGGTGTCGGCTTGGAGCAGTACGAGATCAGCAATTTCGCTCGCCCGGACCGCGAGTGCCGACACAACATCCGCTACTGGCTCAACGAGCCTTACCTGGGGGTCGGCCCTTCAGCCGCCGGCTTTGTCGATGGCGTCCGCTACACCAACACGACGGACCTGTCGGCCTATATCAGTGCCGCTCGCGACGGGCGTCCCGCTCGGGCCGAGGCGGAGTCGCTCACGCCCGATCGGCGTCTCCGCGAAAGCGCCATGCTCGCTCTGCGTATGACCGCGGGGATAAATCGGGCCGCGTTCCGGGCCCGGTTTGGCTCCGATCCGGCCGAGATATTCGCCGACGCGATTCGCAAACACGTCGCCGACGGGCTGTTGGTGTTCGACGAAGAGTCAATTCGGCTGACCCGCGCCGGCCTGCTCCTGGCCAACACGGTGATGATGGACTTTGTCTGATGGGGGTTTGCCCGCGAGGCGTCAGTCGAGCACTGCGGTCATGGGCTTGTGTGCCGAGCCGCGTTGCTCCGGCTTGCTGCCCGTCGGCTTCGTCGCGTTAATCGTCGGCTGGCGCACCCAGTCCGGGCGCGAGCCCCAACCGATGGCCGTCAGCCCGATCGCGTACAGCAGCAGGAACGTTCCGCCTACGTAGCCGTCAGATGACAGGAACACCAGCCACTGCGCAAAGCAGAACGCGCCCAGCAACAGCTCGAAGATCCACAGCCGCGAGTGCAGGCTCTTGTAGACCGATTGTCGCCCGCGTTGCCCGGTGCTGCCCGATTTTGGCGTGCGTACGAATTCGCCGCCGCGTTGTACCAGTCCGGTTATCACTGCCAGTGCGTTGTTCACGCACAGGCCCAGACCGAGCGCGATTAGCTTGAGAATTTGTCCTGGCCCGGGGATGCCGCCACCGATCGAGTGCCGGGCGTAAATATACGCAAACACGGGAGCCAGGGCCGCGGCCAGGAAGCCTACGGACAGCCACTGGATCCACACTGGCCAGGCGTCACCCGTCAGCACCAGCGGTAGCAACCGACCGCACAGCGCTACCAGCACCATCGGCAGCGCGATGGTGTACTGCGTCATATGAATTGTCGCCTGGAGCTTGCGCGCCAGCGTTAGGTCCGAATGCCAGATTCGCGGCAACAGTTTGCGGGCGGTCTGGATCGTTCCGGTGGCCCAGCGGCGTTGCTGTGTCTTCAGCGAGCTGACGTCTGCGGGCAATTCGGCCGGACATACCTCGTCCACACAGTAGACCATGCGCCAGCCGGCAAGTTGGGCCCGATAAGACAGATCCAGATCTTCGGTGATGGTGTCTCCGCTCCAGCCGCCCACGCGCGGATCGTCGATTGCCTTGCGGCGCCAGATCCCGCCCGTGCCGTTGAAGCTCATCAGCAGGCCATTCCAGTTGCGGGCGCCCTGTTCGACGGAGAAGTGCAGATCCATGCCCAGCGACAGCGCTTCGGTGATCCAGGTCTGGTCCGCGTTCAGATGTCCCCAGCGACCCTGCACTGTGCAGATGTTCTCGTCCGCCTCGATCAGCGGAATCATTCGCCGAAGGAAGCCCGGGTCGGGCGCGAAGTCCGCATCGAAGATAGCGATGTACTCACCTCGTGCCTGCTTGACACCATAGGCCAATGCGCCGGCCTTGTAGTGCTCGCGATTCGGACGTCTGACGACCTTGATATCGTGCCCGGCGCGGCGCAGCTCGTCCGCTACCTGGTCGACGATCTGCCGCGTTTCGTCGGTGCTGTCGTCGAGCACCTGGATCTCGTGTCGGTCCCGCGGGTAATCCATGTGAGCGGCCGCCCGGATGATCCGCCTGGCAACCGTAAGCTCGTTGTACAAGGGTAGTTGCGTGGTAACGACCGGCCAGTCTTCCGGAGCGGTTTCGCGCTGATACTGCTCGACCACTTGGCGTTGCTCTGCCCGCACATGCCGGCGCCTGCGATGGGCCAGGTACATCAACAGGTACATATGGAATCCGTAGGCGCTGGGCAGCACTACCAGCACCACGAACAGCAGCAATGACACACCTTGAATCAGGATTTGCAACCCGTAACCTCACTCGAGTTTTCAGACCAACCGCGGCCCCCTCATGCCGACGGTACCCCCTGAAAGGTAGAACCGACAACCCCGAATGTCAACGTCCCGGACTCCCGGCCCGGTCTTTATCGGTGGCTATAAGAACCTCTTCCAGGTCGGCCGAAGTTGCTAATGCGCACGCCGCCGTCGTTCGATACCCCGAAGTAGGCTGTGGGTCTCCGCTCGATCGAGCGGACAGCCTGGCTTGGAGGGTCCGAGTTACGGCGAGCTCGGACTCTCTCTTTTTGCGCTGTTGGCGCCCTTATCGGGCGTCGCTTCGAGTGCCGTCTCCTGCAGCGTTGTCCGCGCCGCCGCCACCCGCTGCTTCCGCGTCGGTATGGCGTCCAACTTGTCCTTGAGCTGCTGGAACCTTTTCTCGACCGGGCGTTTCAGTGTCTCGTAGCACGATTGCAACCGGGCGCGCTCATCGGCGCTCGTCGCTTGTGCCAACTGTCTCTGGATCCGCTCGATCTTGGGTAGGGCACGCGCCAGGTGCATATCACGCTGCTCCTGGGCGGTCTTTAGCAACCGCATGGCACTGTTGCGCTGCCCTTCGTTGAGGTTGTAACGCTTGATGAATGCCGCTACGTAACGCGCCCATTCATCCTCCGGCTGGGCGACCCGTCGCGCCGTGGGCACCGGCTGTTCGCGGCGGCGCTCCGGCTCGGCGATCATCTCGGCATCGCCGGCCATGGTGATGTTTTCCGCCGCCCTGCCCATCGCGTCGTCGCGTGCCTCATCCGCTTGCTCGTTAACCGCGGCCACGCGTACCTTTTCCTGTTGCCGATATTCCTCGCTGCGCGGCCACTCGGTACGCCAGTCAAAACCCCCTTCAGACCACACCTGCATGCGGTCTTCCATGTAGCCCATGGCGACGTTCATCGCCGCCATCTCGCCGTCCAGGATCACCTGCTGCTCGTCGGTCAGGTAGAGCCGCATGTCGTCGGCCGTGTCTTCCACCAGCCCGCGGACCTGGTCGACGTAGGGCAGCGCCCGCTGGGCCCAGTCGGCCACCTGGGCCGCATTGGGGGGTTCACCCGCCAGCAGGGACTCGATCCATTCGTTTCCCAGTTGTTGCAGGTCCGCCCGGTTTTCCTGCATCCAGGCCGGGAAGCGCTCCTTGACGACGGCGCGCGTCATATCGAGCTGCTCGTCGTCGAACCCGTACACTCGCGCCATTTCGTCGGTGGCCCGGTCGATGAACAGGTCGATCATAACCTCGGTTGGCCAGAAACCGGCTGGCGGCACCTCCTGGGCGGCCGACTGGGGCGTGTCGTCGTAATATTCATCATCGTCGTAGTAATCCTGCGCCGGCGCGTTGATACTCGCCAGCCACAACAACACCAGCCAGGTCCACAGTATTGTCGATTTCATGGTCTGGACCTCCGTTGACCAGATTCACCTCTGGGGCACCGTCAATCATCCTGCTCCGGCGCCACGCGTATATTACCGATTTTACACGTCAGGGCGTCCCTGGCAGCAGGTACAGACCCTGACTGCCGACCGCGACCGCCCACCTACAAGCTTGCCTGCGCCGCGGGCGTCTGTCCAGTCCCGTCAGCTCGTTCTGACACCGTCTCACAAGTTCGCACAGGGCCATACGTTGCCCCGGACGAGTTGGAAAACGCCTCCGCTTGGGCGAGAATAGCCCCCTATGGTACGCACAATATCGATCCGGGTGCTGGTTATCGACGACGATCAGGCGGTTTGCCGGAAGGTCAGCGCCTGGTTACGCGAGGCCGGCCTCGACGCGGTGACGTTCACTGAACCTGAGGCTGGCCTGCAACACATCGCACAGGCGCCCTGTCAGGTGGCGTTGATCGACCTGCGTCTGGCCGACGCGGTTGGCACCGAGGTGATCAGGCGTGTGCAGGAGTGCTGTCCGCGCGCGGGCATCGCTGCCCTGGCCGCCTTCCCCGATGCCGACCAGGTCATCGAGTCTGTTCGTGCCGGTGCCCGCGACGTGATCGCCAAGCCTGTCCAGCAAGAGACGCTGCTGGCTGCCGTGCAGCGACTGCTGCGTCAGGTCGGCCTGACGTTTCACAGCGAAGAGGAATTCAACCAGCGTCTCGGGGCTCGGCTGCGGGCTGCCCGGGCTGCCCGGAATCTCAAGCTCGCGGACGTCGCCGGCGCCTGCGATCTCACCGCCGCCCAGCTCTCGCATATCGAACTCGGCCGAAGCGCCACCACCACCTGGACGCTGGCCCGCGTGTGCGCCGTGCTCGGCATAGCGCCCGCCGACGTGCTGCGGGAGATGTAGGATCATTCACCGGCAGGAAGTCGGCCATGTCACGCGAAACCCTGCTAGCCGCGGTTATCACCACGTCCCAGCCGCCGCTGGATCAGCAGATGCGCGCTGCTCACGCAGCGGATGCCGACCTGGTTGAGCTGCGCGTCGACCGCATCGGCGATGTCGAGGCCGTAAGAAATGCGCTCGCCCAATCGCGGCCCATACCCATCATCATCACCGTACGTTCGTCGGCCGAGGGCGGCGCCTGGTCGGCCGGCGAGTCGGCACGCGTTGCCTTGCTATTTGAACTGGCCGCATTGCGTCCTGAATATCTTGATATTGAGTTCGTGACCTGGCAGCAGCAGGCTGCCCTGCGCAGCCACCTGGACCAATTGGGTTGCACCAGTGCGACCCTACGATTGGCGCCCGCGACCCCGGGCTCGGCCGACCCGCCCCGGCTGATCATCTCCACCCACGATTTCGGCGGCACGCCAACTGATCCGTATCAGACCTTACAGCCGCTGGCGGTAACACCCGCGTTTGCCATCAAAGGGGCCTTCAATGCCGGCGATGTTCGAGATGCGTTTCGGGTGCTGGCGGCCACACGCCGATTGGCTGCCCATCGCCGGGTTATCGGGCTCTCGATGGGATATGCGGGGCAGCCAGCGCGGATTTTGTCCGCAAAATTCGGCAGTTTTCTGGACTATGCGCCCCTGTACGTTGAAAACGCTTCCGCCCCCGGCCAGCTCACCATTGATGAACTCAAACAATACAACTGGGAGCACATCGGATCGGCCACGCGCGTCCTGGGTGTTATCGGATGGCCGGTGACACACTCCCTCAGCCCCGCGTTGCACAATGCTGCCATGCGCGCTGCCGACATCGCCGGCGTCTTCCTGCCATTGCCGGTCATGCCCGAGTATGACCACTTGGCGAGCTTTCTTGATCTTGTGTCAGGCGATTCATTCCGCGACTTGGTCGGCTGTAGTGTCACGTTGCCGCACAAGGAGCATGCGCTGCGCTGGTTGGATGAGCAGGGGGCGTCGGTATCGGACGTTGCTCGCCGGGCTGGCGCCGTCAACACGCTGACGCGGACCGATTCGGGTTGGCGGGGCGACAACACCGACGTGGTGGGCCTGGAGGCTGCCCTGGCCGACCACACGCCGCTGGCTGGTCGGCATGTGACGTTGCTGGGCGCTGGTGGGATGGCGCGGGCGGCGGCGCTGGCGTTATCGGATGCCGGTTGCCATATCACTATCTATGGCCGCTCTGAGGATCGTGCTCGAAAGCTCGCCGACCTCGTAGGCTGCGAGCAGGCGTCGTGGGAGCAGCGTGACGCACAGGGTGGCGACCTGCTCGTCAATTGCACGCCGGTGGGAATGTGGCCCAATTCGGACGAGTGTCCGGTGTCGGCTGAGGCGGTTCGTCCCGGCCTGGTGGTGGTGGAATCTATTTATCGCCCCCGCGAAACAGCACTGATCAAACTCGCTAGGGAGCGCGGTTGTCGGGTTGTGGATGGTGAGGCGATTTTTATCGGGCAGGCGGCCGCCCAGTACGCCAACTGGCATGGGTGCCCAATGTCAATCCCGGATATGACCCGAGCGTTCGAGGCAATTCGCCCGTCCGAATAAGATGGGCCTGGCGCGTCTGAGCAGCGTGTCATGCCTATGGGGACGTGTGTTTTGGTACCCCCAGGGGGGCTTTGTATAGCCCATTTTGACATTTTTCTTTGCTTGGGGTTTGAACATATTCGAGATTTGTACTGGTTGCACGTTGGACAAGAGCGTGTGGCCAGACAATCAGATTGGGGGCCCGCCTCAAGAGGCAGTTCGAAACGTGGATTCGAGGCAGCTGGTCCGTAAGGGCCGGTGCTGTCCGGAGAGGAACCAGGATGGGCAATACGGGTGGCAGGGAGGCTTGAAATACTGAGGCTGGCTAGCTTGGCCGCCTCGGGTTCGCATCAAGAAAGGACAACAACCATGATTTCTCGTATGAAGGCATTTCTCGTCAACGAAGATGGCCCCACCGCGACTGAGTACGCGGTCATGCTGGCCCTGATCATTGTGGTTTGCCTGGTAGCGATTACCGCTCTGGGCACCAAGGTGTCCCAGATCTTCAACGCGGTGGACACCAAGCTGACGGTACCCAGCTAATACAAGGCGGCGGCGCGGTCGTCTAAGCAGAGGGCTCACGGGCGGCGGCACTGCCAACAGCAGTTGCCGCCGCCTGTCTTTCTCGCCCGACCGCCCGCAACGTCCGATGTAGTCACTGGCACCCTGGTTGGTGTTGTGGCGAAACCGATCACGAGCGATACGACAGTGAGGCGCAGGAAGTGATGAACCCGGCATACTGGCAGATCACACTGGCGATATTGATTCCCGGGATTCTTTACGCGTCCTGGATTGACTATTCCGAGCGACGCGTTCCCAACTGGCTCAACGCATTATTGGCCGTTACCGGACTGGTAG
>CAXXTC010000016.1:0-232346 GCA_963666925.2 Phycisphaerae bacterium
AGGACCAGCCCGCCAGCCGGATTGGTGTTGAGGTTGGTGTAGTAGTTTTCGGAGAGGCGCTGGCCCTCGCCGCTCCAGTGGCTGTTCCAGTACGACGAGAGGATGCGTGAGTCGCAGATGATGTCTGCACCGGGCCGGCCGTTATACCAATCGGCGATCGCCTGCCAATCGGTCGGGTAGCTGTCGCCGCCGTTGGACAGGTCAAACACCCACACCTGGGCGTAGGGGTTGTTCTGCAACATGGCTGCAACTTCGCCATCGCTGTCGAGCAGCGTATACACGGCGGTGGCGCCGCTATTCACGACGGTCTGGTAGAGATTGGCGCCGTCGTTGTTATAGCTGCCGCTGACCGTGACAACGAGCACCTGCGTGCCGTCGACGATGTCGAGGTGAAATGCACCGGTGTAAGCGGTCTGGAGCGGGTGGCCGACCAGATCGACGAAGCAGTCGAGTTCGATGGTCAGGTCGTAGTCGCCGCTACCGACCTGTGGAACGAAGCTGATCCGCCAGACGTTGTTGCCCTGGTCAGTCACGCCGGTGATCGCGATTGGCCCGTAGGGGCCGACCAGCACGATGTCGTCCGGCCCGCAATTGTCGTTCGTCACTTCCTCGCTGAAGGTCAGGTCGATGTGGTCGACCCAGGTCGTGAGCGTGCCGTCGCGGGGGATTGGGCGATGATTTCGGGTGGCGTGAGGTCGAGCGTGAAGGTGTGTACGAAGATGTCGTCCGGATCTTCGCCGAAGACGCCGTCGCCATCCTGGTCCAGTTCGCCGCCGTCGGGAGTGGTAACCTGGGGTCCGACGCTCAGCGTGTAGATGCCATCCGCGGAGAGCGTCGGCGTGTCGATCTGCCAGGTGTTTTCGCCGAGGTCGACGGGCGGCTGGGTAATGGTCACAGGCAGCCCATCGGGATCAGTTAGGGTGATGTCGTCGAGCGTGAATGAAGTCGGATCGATCTCGCGGTTGAACTTAACGGTCAGGCTATCGACTGCGGTGCCGACGATGCCCTCGGGTGTGGCGCTGCGAATGTAGAGTGGTACATCGGTACCGATGTATATGGTGCCTTCGTCGCCAAAGTCGTATCCGTTTCCGCCGGCGACGGTGAGCTGTGCAAGGTCGAGTTGGAGATCGGGGGTGTAGATGGCGATACGACCGCCGCCGCCACCACCGCAGTTTCCGTTATTGATATTTCCGCCGTTGGCCGCGATGGTCCCGAGTCCGGTGAGTGTGTTGGTGATGATGAAGACGCTGCCGCCGGAGCCGCCGCCGCCGTGACTGGAGGCGTTGTTTCCGTTGGCTTGGATAGCACCATCAACCTGGAGGGTATTCGCGACAGTAATGCGGATCTTGCCACCGCCGGCACCGCCGCTGCCGTCGCCTCCACCGCTACCGAGTTCGGTTGGCTCGACGGCGCGCCCGTAGGTTGCGCCGCCGGTGGTATACGCGCTGTTTCCGCCCATGCCACCATAGCCACCCCCGCCTGAGTAGTACGCGGTGGCGCCGACGCCGGGCCCTTCGTTGGCGCTCCAGCCACGTCCGTTGGCGGCGATGAGGCCGCCGGTGGTCACGATAGCGTCGCCGGCAACGTTAACGACGAAAACATCGCTGCGTGATGGGTGGGTGAGCAGGCCGTTGTCGTCCACGGTCAGGTTGGTCAGGTTCAGGACGTCAGCCGGATAGGCGATGGCCTGGTTGGCAATGATCAGGTCGAAGGCTTCGGGCGAGGTGATTGGTGTCCAGGCACCGGACACACCCTCATTGTCGATCCGCAGCAGGCCCACGGGTTGGGCGTTGTCGCGGGTGTAGATGGTACCGGCGCTACCGCGGTGGTTGCCGCTGTTGCCGCCACGGGCCTCGATGGAACCGGCGAAATCGAGCAGGTCGTATTCGATAGCGATGCGACCACCGGCACCGCAGCCGGCGTTACCGTCGCTGATATTTCCGCCATTGGCGGAGATTGCGCCGCCACCGGCGAGGGTACCGACGGTAAGGTACAAGCTTCCGCCGGCACCGCCGCCGCCGTTGCTTGATGCAGTGGCCGCGTCGCTGCGCAGCTCGCCGTCAACGAGGAGGGTGTCGGCGACGACGAGCCGCACGGTTCCGCCGCCGCGGCTGCCGCTGCCGCCGCCGCTGCCGTAGTCGCTGGGGGCGAGCACATCGTCATAGGCGCCGCCGCCGCATGAAATGCTGGAAGAACCAGCTCCGTTACCGCCGTGACCTGCGCCGGCTGAATAGTACGCGCTCCCACCGGCCCCGGGCCCGGCGCCGGCCGGGTATCCGCGTGCGGAGACGTCAAGTGCTCCGCCGGACTGAATGGTCGCGTTGGCATTGACGGTGACGGTTACGTTGCTGGTCGCGTTGACGTGAGTGAGCAGCCCATCGGGGGCAATATCGAGCGAGGTAATAGTGAGCGGCTCGCTGGGGTAGACGACGCCGTCGTTGGCGATGGTGAGGTGGAACGCCTCGGGACTTGTGAGGGGTGTCCAGGCGCCGCGTGCATCACTGTTATCGACCAGGACATGTCCAACGGTAGCATCGGTTTGTTTCGTATAGATGGTACCGGCCCCGCCGAAATAGTTGCCGTTGCTGCCGCCGCGGGTAGCGATGTTGCCGGTGAAGTCGTTGGCGCCGTACTCGATGGCGATGCGCCCACCGGCACCGCAGCCAGCGCTAGCGTGGTTAACATTCCCGCCATTGGCGGAGATTGTCCCGCTACCGGCAAGGACACCGACGGTGAGGTACAGGCTTCCACCAGCGCCGCCGCCGGCGTGACCGCCGGCCTCGAAACCACCGGCGCGAATCTCGCCATCGACGAGAAGCGTTCCACCGGCGATGAGTCGCAGCGCGCCGCCGCCGATTCCACCGCCACCACCACCGCCACTGCCGAGCTCGGTTGGTGCGAGGATGGAGCCATAGGCGGATCCGCCGGTCGTGTAGCTGGAATTGGCACCGTTACCGCCGTGAGCAGCGCCGCCCGAGTAATAGGCACTCGCCCCGGCTCCGGGGCCGGTGTCGGCGAGGTAGCCGACGCCGTCGAGATTGATTTTCCCATCGGCCTCAATCGTAGCGTTCTGCTCGATGGAGATCGTGAGATTGTCCTGTCCTTGGCGGTGTCGCAGAGAGGCGTTGGTATTAACGGTCAGGTTGCGGACGAGGAGTTCTTCATCGGGATACGCGATAGCGTTGTTCTGCACGGTGAGGTCGAAAGCCTCGGGGGGTGGTTAGCGGTGTCCAGGCACCGTTGATGCCGTTGTTGTCGACGCTGACATGTCCGACGTCGTCGGCATCGGGCTTGAGATAGATGGTGCCGGCGGCGCCGCGGTGCTCGCCATTGCTACCGCCGCGTGCCGTGGTGGAACCGGCGAAGTTGTAAGATCCGTACTCGATGGCGATGCGTCCGCCGGCACCGCAGCCTGCATTGGCATTGCTGACATTGCCGCCAACGGCGCTGATGGTCCCGGCGCCGGTAATGGCGTCAGCGGTGATGTAGATGCTGCCACCGGAGCCGCCCCCGCCGTGGCCGCCGGCGGTAGCACCATTGGCGAGGATCTGGCCCTCGACGTTCAGCGTACTGCCAACGGTGAGTCGGATGGCGCCTCCACCGGCACCGCCGCTGCCGCCGCCGCTACCCAAAGCGGTTGGGGCCAGGACGTCACCGTAGGCCGGCCCACCGAATGTTATGTAGCTCGAACCGGCACCATATCCCCCGTGGCCTGCGCCGGCCGAGTAATAGTCAGCGGAGCCGGCGCCGGGGCCGCTGCTGGCCCCGTGGCCGAGACCGCTGACATCGATGCTGCCATCGACCGCGACCGAGGCATCGCCGACAACGTGCACCTCGGTGCCGGCCTCGACCGCGCTGCGATGCGTCAATCGACCATTGGCACCCACCGTCAGCTCGGCCAGCGTCAGGGGCTCGTCGGGATAGGCAATGGCCCCGTTGCGAATGGTCAGGGCGAACTCTTCGGGGGAGGTCAGCGGGGTCCAGGCGCCGCTGATGCCGGCATTGTCGACCAGTACGTGTCCGACGGATTCATCGGAACGGCGCGTGTAAATGGTGCCGGCGGCGCCGCGGTGATCGCCGTTGTTGCCGCAGCGGACAACCATGTTCCCAGAAAACTCACTGACGCCGAAGACAACTGCGATGCGTCCGCCAGCGCCACTGCCAGAGTTAGCGTTGGAGACATCACCGCCATTGGCAGTGATGCCACCCGAGCCAGAGAGCACGCCCGCGATGATGTAGACGCTGCCGCCGGCCCCACCGCCTCCGTGGCTACTGCCGGTGTTGCCGTTGGCACTGACAATGCCGTCGATGGCGCAGGTGCCGGCGACATCGAGCATGATGGCACCGCCACCGGCACCGCCATTACCACCGCCGCTGCCCAGAGTGGTTGGGGCGAGCACATCGCCGCAGGCCGGCCCGCCCAGCGACAGGTAACTGGAATTTCCGCCGTAGCCGCCGTGACCGGCACCGGCAGAGTAATACGCGCTTGGACCGGCGCCGGGGCCGTTGTTGCTGGTGTAGCCGCGTCCATTCACATTGATGGCGCAGTCGGCGGGAACGGTCAGATCACCCGCGATGGTCAGGCTCATGGTGTTGACCTGCTCGGACGTATTGCCCGAATGCGTCAGCACGCCGGCGTTGGTCAGTTCCAGGCTCGCAAACGCATGTGCGCCGTCGATGGTCACCGTGCAGCCGTCGACAACGAGATCCTGGTTGTCGTACTGATCATCGTCGGTGGGTATGTGCGTGTCAGTGGTGAAGGTGACCTGGGCCAGGACGGGGCCCGTGGTGCACAATAGCAGCACCACACTGATCATCCTGAGACCGCGCACGAGACTCTGAACTGACGGAAGCGCTGAACGCATCACATACCCTCCTGGAACACGTGGCGGCACAGTGGCACCACCGCTTCTCTTTGGGATCGTCGGGAATCAAGCCTGCCTCTTGGGGCGGCACCAAACCAGCTTGCGCCAAGCGGGCCGTTACACCTGTGCAACACCCTGCACGGGACCATGCCTGGCGAGCATCAATTACTATTCTCGGCTGCTAGCGATACACGTTCCAGAATACCGCTCACGGGGGTGGATACCAAATAGAAAGACCATGGCGCTGCAGGCACGGCGGGCAGAGTCGGCATCAGTAGCCACCACGAAGGCAACTGAAAACACGTAAGCTCTAGCAGAGCAACCGCTTATGCGATCGCCGACAGCAGCTCGCCCCCTTGATTGATATACCGATAGTCAAGTGGCGCATTGCCCGTCCTTGGGTACGCGACACTCGTAATTGTGGGGATAACAAGCTGGCGTCAGCTCCGCCGCTGGATCTTGGCCCAGGCATCCTTCAGCGAGACCGTACGGTTGAACACGGGGTGCTCGGGGATGCTGTCGGAGTCGACGCAGAAGTAGGCGTGGCGTTCGAACTGGAGTCGGCGAATCCCGTCGGGCCAATCCGTGCCGTGCGACTCCTGCCAGCTTCGCTCCAGCTTGCAGCCGGTCAGCGTCTGTAACGACTGCGGATTGAGGTTGTCGAGCCAGGTCTGGCCGTCCGCCACGTCGTCGGCATCTTCCTTCGTGAACAGGTGGTCGTAGAGCCGAACTTCGCAGTCGATCGCCTCGGCCGCAGAGACCCAGTGCAGTGTGCTCTTGACCTTGCGACCGTCGGGTGCGTCGCCGCCGCGGGTTTCAGGATCGTAAGTGCAGTGCACTTCTGTAACATTGCCGGCATCGTCCTTCACGCAGTGGGTGCACTTAACGAAGTAGGCGTAGCGCAACCGAACTTCGCGGCCGGGGATCAGCCGATAATACTTTGGCGGGGGCTCTTCGCGGAAATCGTCCTGCTCGATGTAGAGCACCTTTGAAAAGGGCACTTGGCGTGTGCCGGCCGCGGGGTCCTCGGGGTTGTTGATGGCCTCCAGCTCCTCGGTCTGTCCCTCGGGGTAGTTGTCGATGACCAGCTTCAGCGGTCGCAGGACGCACATCACGCGGGCGGCCGACTTGTTGAGCACCTCGCGCACACAGTGTTCGAGCAAGGCGATGCTCACGACGCTGTCGGTCTTGGCGACGCCGACGCGCTGGCACAGGTTGCGGATCGCCTCGGGGGGGTAGCCCCGACGGCACAGGCCGGAAAGCGTTGGCATGCGCGGATCGTCCCAGCCGCGCACGTGGCGGTCTTTGACCAGCGTCAGCAAACGCCGCTTGCTCATGACGGTGTAGGTCAGGTTCAGCCGGGCGAATTCGATTTGCTGCGGGTGGTGGATCGGCTTGGGCCGATCGTCGTTGATGGCGTCGATGAACCAGTCGTACAGCGGCCGATGGTTTTCGAATTCGAGCGTGCAGATGCTGTGGGTGATGCCCTCGATCGAATCCTCGAGGCCGTGGGCCCAATCGTACATCGGATAGACGCACCACTTGTCGCCGGCATGGGGATGCGGGGCGTGCAGGATGCGATACATGACCGGGTCGCGCATGTTCAGGTTGGGGTGGGTCATGTCGATCTTCGCCCGCAGCGTTCGCGAGCCGTCCGGGAACTCGCCCTGGCGCATGCGTGCGAACAGGTCTAGGTTCTCCTCGACGCTGCGATCGCGATGGGGACTGTTGCGGCCCGGCGCGGTCAGTGTGCCACGGTATTCGCGGGTTTGCTCGGCATTGAGGTCGCACACGTACGCTTTGCCCTTGCGGATCAGCTCGACGGCCCATTCGTACATCTGTTCGAAGTAGTCGGAGCTGTAGATGAGGCGATCTTCCCAGTCGAAGCCGAGCCAGCGCACGTCGTTTATGATCGACTCGATGTATTCGCGCTCCTCCTTGATCGGGTTGGTGTCGTCGAAGCGCAGATTGCACTTGCCGCCGTACTGTTCGGCCAAGCCGAAGTTAAGGCAGATCGACTTGGCGTGACCGATGTGGAGATAGCCGTTGGGCTCGGGCGGGAAGCGCGTGTGGACGCGTGGTTGGCCGTTGGGCCCCGTACCCCATTTGAGCATACGGTTGTGCTCGTCGATTATCTCGCGGATGAAGTCGCGTGCGGCCGGCGTCTTTTCGTCTGCATTGCCGGCAGGTTCGTTGCCAGTTGTGCTCATGGTTGCTTCCATCAGGAGGAGGAACACCAGCGGCCCGCCACCGGCCGGCCGCCGCAGTGGGCGATGTTACCGCCGGCCTGCGGGCGACTCAACGTTACCGCCGCCCACCCCCGATGTATCTCCGTTAACATGTTGCCCAGAATCAGAACAACCATGTTGGCTGGAGACCTTGCCATGGCTGAGCTGTTCACGCTGGAGAGCCTCGTGGCGCTGTTGACGCTGACGGCGCTTGAGATTGTCCTGGGTATCGACAACATCGTGTTCATCGTCGTCACCACCGCCCGGCTCGAACAGCGCTCGCAGCCATTGGCCCGGCGGGTGGGTCTGCTGGCGGCCATGCTTATGCGGATCCTCCTGCTCGTGGGTATCAAGTGGATGATGGGCCTCTCAGGCGAGCTGTTCAGCGTGGGCGAGCACTCCGTCTCGGGTAAGGACCTGATCCTGCTAGCCGGCGGCGTTTTCCTGCTGGCCAAGGCCACGCACGAACTCCACCAACGTCTCGAGCTGCCCGCACCAGAGGAGCAGCGGCGCCGGGTCGCGTCCTCGTTTGCCGGCGTGATCGCTCAGATCGCCATCATCGACATGGTGTTCTCGATCGACTCGGTCATAACGGCGGTCGGCATGGCCCGGCATATCGCCATCATGATCGCCGCCATTGTTGCCGCCGTCGTTGTCATGATAATCTTCGCCAACGTGGTGAGCGATTTCATCGAGCAGCACCCGACCATGAAGGTGCTGGCGCTGGCGTTCCTGTTGCTGATCGGCGTGATGCTGGTAGCCGAAGCCTTCCATCAGCACATCAGCCGCGGGTATATCTACTTCGCGATGGCCTTCTCGCTGGGTGTCGAGCTGCTCAACATGCGTGCCCGCAAGGCACGCGCCAAACTGCGTCTCAATCGTCCTCATCTGCCCGCGGACCAGCCCGGCGTCGCCTGAGCCGGCGCGGCTGGCGCGTTGGCCGCTACGTGCTATACTGGGGAGGGAGCAGCGCTCATGGCCGCCAACCTCACCCCACAATATCACGAGGCCGACACCCGCTATCGCGCCGCCACCACTCCTGAGGAGAAGCTCGCGGCCCTCGAGGATATGTGGCGCGAGATTCCCAAGCACAAGGCCAGCGAAAAACTCCAGGCCGAGCTGAAAAAGAAGCTCTCCGCCGTCCGCAAGGAGGTGCAGCAGGGCGAGCACAAGAAGCACGCCGGCAAGAGTAACCCGTTCGCCATCCACAAGACCGGCGCCGGACAGGTCGTGCTGATCGGTGCTCCCAACACCGGCAAGTCGGCCTTCGTAGGCGCGTTGACCAACGCCCCGGTGAAGATCGCCGACTTTCCCTTCACGACCGCCATGCCGCAGCCCGGGATGGTGCCGTTTGAGGACGTGCAGATCCAGCTCATCGACACGCCCCCAATCACGGCCGACCATGTTCCGCCGGGGTTTGCCGGCCTGTGGCGTCAGGCCGACGCGATCCTGGTTGTGGCCGATTTGGCGAGCGATGCGGTGCTTGAAGATGTCGAGATGTGCCTGACGCATCTGGCGGAGCGCCAGGTTGAGCTGACCGATGGGCCGCGTTGTCGGCCGGACGATGAGTCAGCGCTGCTGAGAGTTCCCGGGCTGGTGCTAGCAACCCGGCTGGATCTGCCCGCGGCGCGCGACAACCTCGAGCTGTTGCGCGAGTTCTTTGGCAGCCGGGCAACGATCGAGCCGGTTTCGACACTCGACGCGGAGCAGATGGCAAGGTTGCCGAAGCTGTTATTCGAGCTGGTTCGCGTGGTGCGGGTCTACGCCAAACCCCCGGGCCGCAAGGCGGACCTGCACGATCCGTTCATTCTGTCTGCGGGGGCCGACATTCACGCGTTGGCGCATCGGGTCTATCGCGGCCAGGACCACAAGGTGACATCGGCCCGTATCTGGGGGATGAACGTCGCCGACGGTCAGCATGTTCAGCTCGACCACCAGCTCTGCGATCGTGACGTGGTCGAACTCCACGGCTGAGCCGGCCGGGCTCCGGAGAGCTACGGATGTTGGATTAGAAGGCTACCTGTAGCTGTACGCGCCAGATGAGTGCGTCGTCGTTCACATTTGCGAGGCTGTTGGTCGAGAATGTGAACGGGGCCGCCGTAATGCGCGTCACGTCCGTTTGCAGCTTCAGCCCGTGTCCGTGGATGTAGTAGTTCAGGCCGGCGGCGTATTCCCAGGCGGTGGCCGAACGGCCGGTCGGCACGTGCAGCCAGCCGACGCGTCCGACCACCTCGAACTTGCGTTCGAGGCCGGGGATCGGCAGGAAATACCCGCACTGCACGTAGGCGGCCTGCTGGGCGGTGGTTGAGTCATCGCCAGTGAGCTGGAACAGCGGCGCCAGCGGCGGGCTGCTTGCCTGCCGCACGTCGAGCAGTCGCAGCACGTACTCGGCCGTCGTCGAGAACCCGCGATATTTGAAGGCCGCATCGAGGCCGAACTGGTGGATCTGCAACCCGGAGGAGCCCACCAGGGCGAAGGTTGTATCGCTGAGTCGGCTATCGTAGCCGACGGGGATGTTGAGCGAATCCTCGTGATTGTCCTCGGTATAGGCGTAGTGGAAGCCGACGTTCAGCGCCGGCTGCGTGTGATGGCCCAGGTCGCACGAGGCGCACGTGTACGGGACGGCCTCTTCCGGGTACTGGCAGTGTTCGCCCAGCAGTGACCAGATGGTGCGGAAGATGATGGCCGGGTTGTTGTCGTGGCCGGCGGTGTACAGGTCCTCGTCGTTCGTGATGGTTCGCGTGGCGGGACGGGTCAGCGTGTTGATGATGTCTAGGCGATATTCGCCCGTGACGGCCTGGCCGCTGAACAGCCGGCCCCACAGCCGCACGCCGAGCCCGCGATGCAGCGTGTAGGCCTCCTCGACGATGGGAGTTTCGACCATTTGCATGGTGGCGGTGTTGATGTTCGCCCGCGTACCGGAGATGCGCATGACGCCGGCGCGCACCTGAAACTCGTCGGCGAAGCGGTAGTTCACCCAAGCGTGCAGAATGCCGGCGTCATAGGCGCGATACTCGCTGGCGTCGATGATGAGCGCGTAGGTCAGGTCCGGGGTGTAGGCGTGGCCGCTGATGGTGAAATAGACGCGTGACACGTCGAAGCCGGCGCGATCGTGGCGCCGCTGATTGGGCATTAGGTAGTTGTTGCGGGAGCTGGTGGAATAGTGTGTCCAGCGAAATTGCATGCGGGCGTTGAACTTCATCCGGAAATTTCGATCTGCGCTGGCCAGGAACAGGCCGCGATCATAACCCGCCTGGAGGGTCGGGGACGTGAGCTGCTCGCGAAACTCGGACTCATTCAGCACGGCGCGAATCTGCTCGCGCAGGGCGCGGGCACGCTGCTCGGCCGGCTCTTCCTGGGCTATGAGCTGGCTTTGCAAGTCCGCTACACGCTGGGATTGTCGCTCGAGGGCCGCTTCGAGCCGGAGCAACTGCGCTTCCTCTGTTGCAGCATCGGCCCACGTCACCGCCGACCCGACCATAACGATAGCAAGCACGCCCAGCACCAATCCGCAACCGCGCCGACTCAGCAACATCGCCAGCTCCTTCTTTGTGAGTATGTTCCGCCTGGGGCGGTGCTCTGCGGCAGGTCCGCGCCGGCGCTGCCGCGCCGCTCCAGGCCCGCAGAGCCTACCCTATCTGGCCCCGCACTTGAACCCTCTCGCCCCCCCCCTACCCGCGAGTCGAGTCGAACCCGAATCAGTATCCCGTTATCATGCCGCCACGCCACCGGCCCAAGTATTGGCCGGACTCCCAACTGAGAGACCCCACAAGATGGATGTCAAAGTAATCGTCATCGGCGCGTACGCTCTCATGATCATCGCGGTTGGCGTGGTCGGGATGCGTAAGACGCGATCGTTTTCAGACTTCTTCCTCGGCGGCGGAAAGGTCGGCGCCTGGATGACCGCGTTCACCTATGCCGCTTCCTACTTCTCCGCCGTCTTGTTCGTCGGATTCGCCGGCGGCATCGGGTGGAAGTTCGGACTGTCCGGGTTGTGGATCGCCGTCGGCAACGCCCTGGTCGGCGTGCTGCTGACCTGGTGGGTTCTGGGCCACCGGGTGAAGCTGGTCGCCACCGCGATGGGCGTGCACACTATGCCCGAGTTTCTCGAACAGCGATTCAATAGCCGGTTTCTGAAGCTCTTTGGCGCGCTGGCGATCTTCGTATTCTTCGTCCCCTACTCCTCGGCCGTCTTCATGGGGCTCTCGTATCTCTTCGAGTCCAACTTCCAGATCCCCTACATCGCCGCCCTGATCGGCATGGGCCTCTTCACCGCTATCTACATGGTCCTCGGCGGCTACAAGTCGATGGCCATGATCGATGTCATCTTCGGCATAATCATGGTGGTGGGCGTAGTGATCCTGTTGTGGTTCACGCTGCATACCGGCGGCGGCCCGGCGAAAATCTCCACCGACCTGGCCAAGATCAAACCGGGGCTGGCCAGCGTTATCGGGCCACCCGGACTCTGGCCACTGTTCTCTCTGGTGTTCCTCACCAGCGTGGCCCCCTTCGGCATGCCGCAACTCATCCAGAAATTCTACGCCATCCGCGACAAACGCGCCGTACGCGTTGGCATGATTGCGTCGACCTGCTTCGCCGTTCTCATCGGCGGGACCGCCTATTTCGCCGGCGCCACCACGCACCTGTTCGTTACGCCAGAGAACTCCCCCACCATCTTCACTGACGGCAAGCCGGCCGTCGATCTCCTCATGCCCCAGCTGCTGGCGAAGGTTGTGCCGGAGGGGCTGTCGGTGTTGATGCTGCTGCTCGTGCTGTCGGCGTCGATGTCGACGCTGGCCGCGCTGGTGCTGCTTTCGAGCTCGGCGGTCGCGAAGGATTTCTACGCCGGCTTCGTCAACCGCAACGCCAGCGACGCCCGCCTGACGCTGCTCATGCGCATGCTCAGCACCGTGTTCATCATCGTTTCCGTCGTTCTCGCGGCTTGCAAGTTCAACACCATCGTCGCCATTCTGGCCGTTTCCTGGGGTGCGATCGGCTCGGTGTTTCTCGGGCCATTCGTTTGGGGCATTCTGGGCCGACGAGTGAATCGTTTCGGGGCAACCGGGGCCGCCCTGCTCGCCCTAGCCACGTGCCTTACGCTGTACTACGTCTTCAAATGGCCGTCGCCACAGGCCGGCACGGTCGGCATGCTCGTTTCGCTCATATTGCCCCCGATCCTCTCGGCCATCGTGCCCGGCTCACCCAATCCCGGGCTGCCCGACCTCAGCACCGCCAGGATTGACGAAGCAACCGCCCCATCATGATCAAGCTGCTGCTCATTTTTGCGGGGTCTGGAGTCGGCGGCGTGCTTCGCTACACCATCGGCGGCTGGACGCAACGCCTCGCTAACGGCTCGTTCCCCATCGGCACGCTCCTCGTCAATGTTCTCGGCTGCCTCGCTATCGGCTTCCTCGCCGCCGCCCTCTCCGGACGCGTGCTGCTGCGCGAGGAGTACCGCATCGCCCTGATGGTCGGCCTGCTCGGCGGATTCACAACCTTTTCCAGCTTCGGCCTCGAAACTTTCGCACTGCTCAACGACGGCCAATACGTCCGCGCCACCACCAACATCGTTCTCAGCATCGCCGCCGGCTTGCTAGGAGTTCTGCTCGGCTACCGCCTCGGCGAGCGCTGGCTAGGAGTCTAAGCCCATGAAACTCCCCGAAGAAGGCTGCCTCCTGCGCGTGTTCATTGGCGAATCCGATAAGTGGCAGGGCGTGCCGCTATACGAAGCGATCGTGCGCAAGGCCCGCGAACTGCACCTGGCGGGCGCTACGGTTCTCCGCGGCCCGATGGGCTTCGGCGCCCATAGCCGACTGCACACGGCAAAGATCCTGCGACTCTCTGAAGACCTGCCGATCGTCATCGAGATCGTCGACGCGCCGGAGAAGATCGAGCTGCTCCGCCCCGCGATCGATGAAATGGTCCAGGAAGGCCTGGTCACGCTCGAACGCGTCACCATCATCAAGTACCGCGCCGGCGCACCAGCCGAATAGCACCTATGGCTCAACGATTGACGATTCGCCCGCGCGTTGCGCTTCGTCATGGACAATGACTCTCGGTGCCAGCATGCCCGCGGCGAGGCCCGCTTCATCCGGACAATACTGCTCAACCAACTCGGCTGATTTGCGGCGCAGTGTGTCCTGGTCGGCCAGCTCGATCGCGTCCACACAGGCCGACCCGGTGAACGGCTCGATCCCGGCATCGAGTGCGGCCTGACGCTCGCGTGCGATCTGCGCCGCCGTCACCCGCTCCGGCAACTCCGGCGACCCGAACCACATCATCGGCCGCTCAGATTCAACCATGCCCGGCACAATCACGACCAGTCGGCCAGATCCGTACCCGACGTTGACTCGCTCAGCCACCTGCTTGTTGACATAGAGCACCGGCTGGGCAGACTGCCGCGGCGTCAGGACGTCCGGATCCACTTCGAGCACGAGCAGGCAGCCGTTCTGTACCCACGGCCGCGACGCCGACCACGTGTGCCAATAGCCGCGTTCAAGCGTGAATGGCTGAGCCAGCAGCAACCCGTCAACCGCAATGGGCACCGCATCCGGCGGCGTTCCGAGGTCCGCATCCGCCGTCGAGAGCTGCTCACCACGATCCGACTCAACCGCGGCGCAATACGCATTCTCGGCCTCCTCACAACTCAGCGTCACGAGGCGAATATCGTCCACGTTCCAGCCGCCGAATTCGCCCGAGTCATCAGTGGGCCCCATCGTCCAGCGCAGGTATACCGCGGGCTGATCATCGGCATATTGGGACACGTCGAAAAGCTGATGCACCCAGGCCGTGTCGTACACCCCGTCGTAGTTCTGCCAGACCCGGTGCCAGTCGGCTCCATCGTTGCTGATGTAGATATAGGCCAGGTCCTTGGTGGGACGCTCGACGCCCAGCCAACGCCATTGCGACAGGTGTACATTCTCGCGGCCGCCACAGTCGATGGCGAAAGTGGTCAGCGTCTGGGACGTCATGTCTGCCTCGTAGTCGCCGGCAAGGTTGTAGCCGATCACATTCGACCCGGTGTACCCGGCCAGCGGGTCGGCACCGCCAAACACATCTCCCCCGGCCCCAGTGGGTTGTCCAAACGCCCACGCGCCAGTGGCGCTCCAGTTCGGATCGTTGTCCAGAGTCTCCTCGAAGAAAACGTCGAACTCTCCGACCGCCGACCGGTAGGTGTAGCGTGGTGCCCGGGCCGGCGCCACTGCCACACCGCTGCGCGTGCCTTCCGCCGACAGA
The DNA here is from genome assembly GCA_963666925.2 of Phycisphaerae bacterium. Classification (GTDB taxonomy): domain Bacteria; phylum Planctomycetota; class Phycisphaerae; order UBA1845; family Fen-1342; genus JANQFV01. The sequence continues at coordinate 14,330 of CAXXTC010000016.1, forward strand.
TAGAACTCGACCTCATCCCCACACGCCGGCGGCGGCAACGTGCCCTCGAACGAGCCGGCCTCGATTTCCACCAGCGGGACCGAAATGAATTCATCTTCCGGGGCATAGCGGTAGTGCAGAGTTGCGGACCCGGGGACGTACTCCTCCCGCCGTGCGCGAATAGACACGAATATTGCGTACGAGCTGTCCGGCGCGATCAACTGCGGCGGCCCGCCTATCAGGTGGATCGAAATCCCGTGCGGTGGCCGATCAGTGCTGAGTTGCACATCGTCCAGCGCCATCCGGCCTTCATCTGCACCGAACCCGGGCCCGAAACAGAACCGAATGGCTTCCACGTTCGACAGATCGAGTTGCCGGCCGTTACGCAGGAAATCGGTCAGGTGAATCCGCACGGTCTCAAACTCGTTCTGCCAACCAGCGCCGTCACCGTGGCCCGTCCGCTGATAGGGTTCGCCGATCCCGGCCTGGTATGCGTCAATACTGATCGAACTGGTCACGCCGCTGGTGTCACGCAGCATAACGGTGAATGTCAGATCGCCCAGCGTCGCAACGGTCAGCGGATGGCGCGACTGCTGGCAGGCGCGGAAACTCAGGTACGAGACCTGGGTGAAATCGCGCGCTTCGGGCAGCACCTCGAACTCGACATACCCGGGTTCGTCCGGCCCCCAGTCGAAGATCATCCCGCGTGTATCATCCTGCCAGCGGGCGCGCGTCATGCCGCTGAGCGGATCGCTGGTGCTCCACGTATAAGTGCAGTCGCGGTCCTTGAGCTGATTCTCGTACGCGTTGCGTACCTCCACCGTGACTGTACCGCCGGAACTGCTGATTGTCGGATCGGTCGGCGTTGACTCCGGTGCCGTCGGATCCGGATTCTGAAAATCATCAATCACGAAACAACCCGGCCCCGGATCTTCAATGAACTCGCGCACGACAATCGTCGTATCGGCCACGCCCACGGGATTGAGCTGCTGGTAAGGCCTCCACAGATATTCGCGCCCCGCGTCGGCCCCTTCGACGTAGTATTTCAGCAGCACCAAGTAGGTACCCTTGGCCACCCGCTGGGCTTCCTCCCGGCCGATCTCCGTCTCGGCAGGACCGTCAAAGTCGTTGCTCCCACAACAGTTGAAATCGCTGTGATCGGCGCCATGGATATAAGTCGACTGCCGATAGCGACGCGCCCGCTCGTACACGTTGAACGGCGCGCTGATCCCACCGCCGGGCAACCCCATGACATCGCCATCGGCGGAACCGTAGAGGATGTGATACACGACGTCGCGTGGATCACTGGCCGCGCTCTCCTGGAAATCGTCCGGGCCGACAAAATCGGTCGGCGCGATCGAACTCACCAGCACGAGATCCTCGTACCCGTACGCTGCACAGCTCCAGTCGCCCGTGTAGAGCCGATTCGCAGCGAGAGCCACACCTTCGCCCCCCCGACTGTGCCCAATAAACACAATCCGTGTCGCGTCGACGTGCCCCGCGAATACTCCGCCGGCGATCGAATCGAGATTCTCCAGGAAGTACGCCGTGTTCTCCAGCGTAGTCTGGGAGGCGGCATCGATGCCGGCCCCCGTGTTGTTCTCGTGGCTCATGACGACGTAGCCGTATGACGCAAGATGTTCTTGGAGATAGTCGTACCAGGTGTACTGAAACGTGTTGCCGTGGCTGATCACCACCAGCGGCAGGGGCTCCAGCGATGCTATCTCGATCGGATACCAAGTCCGTTGCCCGAGCCACGCACCGCCACTGTAGTCCGCGTATGTGACCGCCAGCGGCCCCGGCAACGTAATGTCATGGACTACGTAGAACCCGCCGCTGTCGTCACGACCATCGACCAGATCGCCGGTATCCAATACCGCGTTGCGATTGACGTCGACCACGATGTCATAACCGACGCCCAACCCGACGCCGGCGTCGGCATCAAGCTCTCCTGGGACCGCAACCACGAACGTATTCGACTGGATGTTCGTACCGCTCAGCGTGATCGCCTGTGGACCGCCAGTACGCACATCGATCAATGAACGATCCGCATCCCACTCGCTCTTCGTGCGGCCAGCAACGACGAACAGGTCTGCTGTCGTATCGACCAACTCGCCGAAACGCGTTGGATCGATACCCACCTCAACGGTTTGATCCTGGTTGAAGGTCTGCACGAAATCGAAGTACGGGTACTCACCCAGGGTCGTCCCCGCCAGCTCACTGCGCACCGGCCCTACAACTGTCCCGAAGGCGCACTGGAAGCTCGCGGCGTCATGCAGATCCACGTCCCCGTCCTGATCAGCATCGTGTGTCGTCAGGCAGGCCACGGGCCCGGACACGTCCGGCCCCGAAAGACAGCCGGCGAAGTGTTCGGCATCCGCGGGCGTTATGAGAGCATCCCCATCATGATCGTGATCCACGGCGTGGGCTGGAGGGCACACGCTGGCCATAGCCAGCAGAAGAACTGTTCCGCGGAATAGCGCCAAACCGGGGCCACTCATTCGCATTCGGAAACTCCTACCAAATTTCGCCGGCGCACCCCGTGCGAACGTGTCCCAACGCGTGGCGGCAGCGGTTCCGCCGACTCCTAAGAGTGTACACGGGCGTAACGGTCGGAAGCAACGTCGAGCCCCGACCGGCGTCCGGAAGCGTGTGAGCAAGCTGTGCCGAGCGGAACGACAATTGTGCACTGATTATCAGACGGGCTTAAGCCCAAGAGGCTAAAGGCGCGCTGTTAGCGAAGCCGGTTTCGTATGTTGCCGATCCTGCATGTATCCGACGCGCGCGGGCCGAGCCGGCGCGGCAAATGAGCCGTTACCCGCAACCACCCGCCAGGCTTGACCGGGCTTGCGGAAGCTGTCTGTCTAAAGGACGCCGAGCATCTGATCACTTAGTAGCGGGAATGTCATCCGTGGCCAACGAGCGACTGTCACCAACCGAAGAAGAGGCGTCAGGTTCGGGCGCGTGTCCGGCAGGCGTACTCGATCTGTGCGGCAAGGTCTGTCCCTACCCGGTGGTGCTGATAATCCGCGAGGTTGATCAACTGCGCCGGGGCGAACGCCTGTGTTGTCTGGTTGACGATCCGTTGGCTCTCAAGGCCGTCCCGGAAGAGTTGGAAGACTGCGATGACTTAGAGGTCTCGATAACAGAGGACGGCTCAGGCTGGCGAATTGTCATCACGCGACACTGACGAGCGATCTCCACGTCGCGGCCAACATGGCAGGGAAAAATCCATGAACCCACATCCCAAGTTGCGCAGTCCGATAGTCATGGTCGCATGCTTCGCACTGCTCAACGTCATCATGTATTGGACGTTGCACAAGTTCTGGATCGGCGGCAGCAGCTTCCTGCCGATGGTCGGCAAGCTCGGCGCGAATAACAAGTTCCTGTTCGCGTTCCTCGTCAACATGGGGGTCGTCGTGGGCGCGTTTATGGGAGCGTACTCCTACGGCGAGTTCAGGTTGCGCTGGCCGCGGGCCAGTGCCCTGCCCCGAGCGATCGCGGGCGGCATCCTAATCGGTCTGGGTGTTACGCTGGCTCCCGGCACCTGCACGACCGCATTCGTTACCGGAATGCCGATGCTCTCCGTTTCATCGTTCCTCTCAGTCGCCGGCATCTTCATCGGAACCTACCTCGTGTACAGCTTCACGCTGGGGAGGAAACACCATGCCGTTTGAAATCCTGGTCATGATTGGGTTGGCGTTCGGCATCGGGTTCGGCTTCTGCGTGCAGCGGGCCGGCCTGTGCTTCGCCCACGGGTTCGGCGAGATCTACCTGGGGAAAGGCAAGCGAATCATCCGCCTGTTCCTGGTGATCTTCGCGATTACGAGCGTCGGCTTCCTGCTCAGTCCCTACATCGCCCCCGAAACCGGACTCAAGCCGATCGGACAATTGCGCGGATTCGGACTGTTCAACATTCTGTCGGGCATGCTCTTCGGAGCAGGCATCGCCCTGTCGGGCGGATGCGTTCTCGGAACGCTGCGACAACTCGGCGAAGGTAACCTCACGTTCCTGATCGTGCTCCTGTCCTTCATTCCCGGCCTGGCGCTGGTCGAGTACGTGGTCAATCCGGCCCTGTTGCAGGCGTACCATACGGAGAACGTCATCCTGCCCGGGATGCTGGGCCTGGCTGCACCGCTTATCACGGTACCCCTGGTCTTCGCCGCGATCGTTGGGCTGTACGCGTTGAGACGGCGCACCGCGAGGTAGTCGTGAATGGATGACCGCACGCCTCGTCAACATTCCGGCGCAAAGGACCGCGCGGCCCGCGTCTTCGAAGAGCGCAACCGGGCCTTTCGAGTCCTGTATGACACGGTCTTCGAAGTCGAAGGCGCCAGTGACGAGCGAATCTACGCCATCCTCTGCCGGAATCTGCGTCGCATCAGCGGTGCGGCGTGCGCGTGTTTCAGCTCATTCAATCCACTAACAAGCACACTGAAACACGAGGCGGCCGACATCGCCGAGGACCACCACCATTGCGCCGGATTCCGCGGCAATCAGGGAGAAACAACCTACCTGGAACCCGAGTTGGTCGCTGAGCTGCTCGAGAACCAGGTGTGCTGCTCTGCGGAGAATCGCAACCGTCTTATGGAGCAGCTATGCGGAACCACAGGCTGCAGCAACTCGGACGCACCCAGGTACTGCCTGTCATGCATTCGTGAAGGTGAGTTGATCGCGGTCGGCCAGGTGCGGCTCTTGCCCGGCGCAAAGCTACGTCTGAAGGACATGGTCGACACGTATCTGAACTTCGCCGGCGTGATTCTCCAGCGAGTCAACGCGGCCCGGGAACTCCGTGAGAGCGAACAGAAGCTGCGGCAGCAGGCCGAACTGCTGCTGGCGAACAACCTGCAACTCGAGGCGCAGCAGCAGCAACTCGAAGCGCAAAAGTGCACGCTGGAGGAATTCAACGCGGCCCTGGAAGCCGCCAAGGCCTCGGCCGAAGCAGCCAATGTCTCAAAGGGCCGCTTCCTGGCGAATATGAGTCACGAAATCCGCACGCCGATGACAGCAATCCTCGGTTTCGCCGACGTTCTGCGAGACGAGATCGGGTGGTGCACAACGTGCTCGGCACATGAGGAGTGCAACAGGCGGGCGCAGGCCTGCGACGCCATCGATATCATTTGCCGCAACGGGACCTTCCTGCTCGACATCATCAACGACATCCTGGACCTGTCGAAGATCGATGCCGGCCGGCTGATTGTTGAGCGCACCCCCTGCTCGCTCCGTCAGATCGTCGCAGATGTGACGTCGCTGTTGCGCAAGCGCAGCGACGACAAGGGCCTGGCACTGGTGGTCGAGTACAAGGAGCCGCTACCGTTCACGATTCAGTGCGATCCGACCCGCCTACGGCAGATCCTCATCAACACGATCGGAAACGCGATCAAGTTCACGGAGAAAGGCAGCGTCCGGCTGGTGGTGCGGTTCACCGACCAACGCAACTGTCGACGCCTGATCGAACTTGACGTGATTGACACGGGCGTGGGGATGACAGCCCGGCAGGTCGACAAAGTGTTCGAGCCGTTTGCCCAGGCTGACGCCTCGACGACGCGCCGGTTCGGCGGTACCGGGCTGGGGCTGACAATCTGCAAACGACTGGCCCGGATGCTCGGCGGTGACATCATCGTCGCTCACACGACCCCTGGCGTAGGCACGTGCATCCGCATCAGTATCGATCCCGGTCCCCTCGACAGTTCCAGCTTCGTCGAGTGTGCCGTAGCTCCCGCCTTTGAGGAGGATTGTTCGAGCCATCCGGCTGAATCGATGGCCGCCGGAGAACTTGACGATGTCCGCATCCTCCTGGCCGAGGACGGCCCGGACAATCAGCGTCTCATCTCACACGTTCTACGTAAGGCCGGCGGGCACGTGACCACGGTGGAGAATGGACGGCTTGCCGTTGATGCGGCCTTCGAAGCCCTGCGGCAGGGTTGTCCGTTCCACGTAATCCTGATGGACATGCAGATGCCGGAGATGGATGGATACGAGGCGAGCCGGGTGCTGCGTTCGCAGCGCTACGCCGGCCCGATCATTGCTCTGACGGCCCATGCCATGGCCACGGATCGCGGCAAATGCCTGTCTGCGGGCTGTGACGACCACGCAACCAAGCCGATCAACCGAGAGACCCTCATTGCGACGATTCGGAAGCACCTCGCCACACCCGCGCCGGCCCCGTGAAACCCGGCCCTCCTGTCCCAGAAGTGAAGAAGCCACCGGTGGGACTCGAACCCACGACCTGCGGTTTACAAAACCGCTGCTCTGCCAATTGAGCTACGGTGGCAAACGATCTATATACATACCTCGCAATAACTTACGATCATTCGCCCCAACTGCCGGTCCGGCACCATTGACGAAAGAGAAAATGGGAGAGAAAATAGCCTGCGCGTAATGAGACCCGCCGCAGCCGCAGCAGAGTAAGGGCTATACGAATGCCTGCTCCCGTTCATGGCGAAGTCCAGACCAACAAAACGGACGGCCGTAAGTTTATCACAATCAAGGTCGGCAGCAACGGAGACACCGCGTATCGGCGCGTGTATCTCCGCACGAAAGACGCCGTCGTAGCCCGCCGGCGCGCCCGGGCGCTGGGCGAGCCTGACAACCCCGAGCTCGCCCGGCGGCTCATCGACTACTTCGCATCGAGCGGATCGCCCGAAGAGGAGCGCCGCCGGATCGCAGATGTCGCCAAGCTCGGGCCGCTGATCCCATCACTCGATCACGATGCCGCTCGTGAGGAGCTGGAGAAGTTCGTCTGCGACTTCGGCGAGTGGGCGCCGGGCGAAATCTCCGACAGCGTCGTAGATGCGTGGAAGCACGCCGCGACCGCCGAGAGCCAGCGGGATATCCTCATCGAGCTCGGCGCGCCCGAGGATTATCTCGCGAAGTATCCCAGCATCTTCACCGAATTCGCGACGCGGGGCTGGAAGGCGAACCCGAATCACCGACCGCAGCGCGAGGCGCTTGAGGCCGTCTTCGGTCGTCGGCGTGGGTCGCTCAAGCGCGCCCGGCCGGCACCTGGGCCACGTCTGTCCGCCTGCATCGCAGAGTTTGAAACCGAGCAGGAGCAGCGCGGCACGAAGCCGCGGCATCGGCGCGCATACGTGAAACACTTCAGGGCGTTCATCAGCCTGGTGGGCGACAAGCAGATCAGCGAGCTGACCAAGAAGGACTTTGTTGGGTTCGTGGACCACGTGCTGGCGGCCACGAAAGGCCGGACGAACAAGACCATCCAGGACCGTCTGTCACCCATCAAGGCTGTCCTGGAGTCGGCGCGGGCGCGCATGGACGACGACGCTTTCCCCGAGGCGCTTGACAACTGGCTGCGTGTCATCGCGCGCGAGAAGCGTCGGCGACCCTACAAGTCCCCGCGAAAGAACCGTGAGCCGATGCCGCCGGCAGTGTTCAAGCAGTTGCTGCGAAAGGCGGATGAGTGGGCCGAACTCGATTGGGAGGCGTATGCCGCCGAGCTGGCCGTGCCGAAGGAGAATGACCGGCGAAAACGCGCGCTCGCCATCAACCGCAACATGTGGAAAGCGCGGCACATGAAGCGCACCGGGCTCGTGACGCACAGCATGCTCTGCCTGGCTGCAAACACGGGCGCCCAGTCGATTGACTTCGCCCGACTGCTGTGGAGCGAGCTCACGCTGGAGGGCAAACTGCCGCTCTATCGCGAGAGCCGGGAGAAGCCGAGCCACCTGCTCGGAAGCGAGATCCCGCGGTGCTGTCCCCTGTTGCCCGAGGCGGTGAAGAGCCTGAAGCGGTGGCGTGAGTGGCAGCGCGGGGAGTTGGCGAAGGTGGAAGAACGTGCCGCGGCGCGGCGATCCAATGCGGGGAATCAAGCCCCATCCAGTCGCCCGCCAGAAGCGGAGTATGTGTTCACCTACGACGATGGCCGACCTTTCGACCAGGAGAAGTCGTTCCAGGTGAGCACCTACTTCAAGATCCTCCGCAAGGCCGTCGGAGCCGGAGCCATGGCATGGCCGGTCCGATCGTGCCGGAACATCGGCGCCACCGTTCGGAGAAACGCCCACCTGCCGTCTGACATGTCCAACGCCTGGCTCGGTCACTCGGCCCGCGAGACAAACATGTTCTACACCGGCGAAGCCCCGGACGACTACCTACTGCCGCTGGTCCGGAAGATCCGCGAGGTTTTCTTCCGCTGAGAGCCGCGTGCGTACGCGCGAAGAGGGGGGGAGAGTCTGGGGCGATAGGCGTTTCCGAAGCGTTAACCGTGATGCCGGCCGCAAATGCCTGCGAAATAACGGCTTGCAACATCGGGCTGTCGTACGGCGAAGCACTTGGACGCACATCTTGGACGCTTCCCCGTTGGAGCATTTATGGATCGCCGGATTCCCAAGCTTCGACGTGACCGCGATCCTCCTTCGAACGCCCGCTGGAAGCTCGCTAAGTCCTTCATATCGACGTCCGTATCCGCGTCCAGATCGAACACGTCCAGGCAATCCTGTGACGGCATCACAAAGCCCTCTGCCGCCCACGGCCCGCTCATGCAGCCTGGGAACTCACTGAAGTCATCAAGGTCCACATCGCCGTCCTGACCACAGTCACCGGGATGACTGGACGGCTGTTCGGTCACCAACGCCGAGCGGGTGTTGTTATCCTCGTCGAATTCGTCGATCGCTTCAGCCTCATCCACAATCGCAAACACTTTGATCCCACCGCCCGGGATCGGGGCGATGTCCTCCCAACACCAGCCAATCTACCGAGCCTGAGCCACAGAGCAAACGTCGATAACACTTCACCCGTCTGCAGAATTTTCTGAGATTGTTGCGGTTTAGCCCTTGCGCCGGGAGCGCGCACGCGCGTATACACTGGACATGGGCAGTGCGGCGACGCATTCCAGCACGCTGAACAAACTTGTGGCAGCTCTGCAAAGTGGCGTCTGCGATGGGCGTCACCATCGACCAGCTCATCGATATCCTGCAATTTCACCTGCAACTGCGGCTTTCGGCCGGCGGCTTGATCGCCGCCTGGCAACGCCTGGCGGAGATTCTCACGCCCTGGTACCAGCAGATCGCGGACCAGGCCCGGCAATCCGCCTACCTACACGCCGACGAGACCGGCTGGCGCGTGCGTGGCCGCACCTGCTGGTTGTGGTGCTTTACCAATCACCACAACTGCTACTACCTGATCGACCGCAATCGCGGCAGCCCGGTGTTGCAGGAGTTCTTCGGCGAGGCCTTCGACGGCATTCTGCTGCACGACTTCTGGACGGCGTACGAGTCGATCGACGTGCTCGATCGGCAGTATTGCCTCGTACACCTGCTGCGTGAGTTGGAGAAGGTCGACCAGCACAACACCTCGGCGGCCTGGCAGGCCTTTGCCAAGACGCTGCGGCGCCTGCTGCGCGATGGCATTCGCCTGCGCAAACGGCCGGACTTCGCGCCGCAGAAGTATCAAAGCCGGATATTGCGGCTGGGCCGCCGGCTGGACGCGTTGATTGCCACGGATGTGGACGATGCCGACGCGCGGCGGTTGCTCAAGCGTCTGCGGCGCACGGGCGATCATCTGTTCACGTTCCTGGACTATCCGGCGATCCCGTTCGAGAACAACTTCGCCGAGCGGCAGATTCGCCCGGCGGTGATCCTGCGGAAGAACAGCCAGTCGAATCGGAGTGATCGCGGTGCCCGCACGCAGGCGGTGCTGATGAGCGTCTACCGCACGCTGCGGCTGCGCGGCCACGACCCGCTCCAAACAATCGCCCACGCCCTGCGCGACTACCTGCAAACCGGCCGCCTCCCTACACTACCCGATCCCACCACTGCAAACGGCTGAACTCTTACTAATTGAAATGATTGTGGTTAATTTGTAATTAGGGGGCGGGGGAAAGCGGGGCCTGTCTCATGGGCGGGGCACTGGGATTTGTGGCCGGCGCGGCCCACCGGTTAAAAACCGGTGCCACAAGAATTGGAGGCCGGTGCTACTGGGGATTCGGGAGCCAAACTCACCCACCGGTTACGAACCGGGGCCACAAAAACTGAACTGGTGTCATAGAAGCTGGAATTGGTGTCACAGAGGTTGGAAATCGGTTCCACGGGGATTCTGGACATTGTAAGTCTTAGGGCAAGCCGGGAAAGAGCTCAAGAAACGTGTTCGCCGCAGGCCGGAGCGGGGTAAAATTCACTCGTGCCGTCCGACAACGGCACCGGGCCAAGCCAAATGGAGAACATCGGCTATAAGCGTGTGCGCGCTCCGAGCGTCCGTGAGAAGACTGAATTGCTCCAGCAGGATTCCGAAGGATGTGTGCGCACGCACCAGAGGTGCCATGTGCTGAGTTGGTCAGTCCGTCACCGAAAGCGGGCCGGCTGATCCGCGACATACCCGTCCCTGTACCGAATGGAGGACCAAGTCATGATCTCCGGGATTATTGCCGCACTCCGGACATTGGGTCCCCGCGACGTGGGTCCGCGAGCGCGTTCGGCGGTCTGTGTGGGGCACCTGCTGTTGCTGGCGGCGCTCGCGCCGCTGGCAGCGGAACCGAGCCGAGCGCAGGATGCCCTTGTGCTCGACTGCGACAAGAGCTGGAGCGGAGCTTGCGGAGGAACTGCGGACAACCGAGCAGTCAACTCCTGTCAATCAAAAGGCTACAACACCACGGAAGTCGAGGGGACATCGGATATGGCGTGTAGGAATGCGCTCGAGAACGGAAACTACGAGGTTGTCGTGATGATCGGCCACGGTTGCTGTGATGGTGACGGACCACCCCTGGAAGGTGTGAAGACACGGGACGGTGGCACGTTCTCCTCGACCATCTTTCCACTGGGCACGACCTTCCCGAACGTCAAGGAGGTTGTCATTCTGTCGTGCAGCCAAGTAAATATGGCCAGTTGGCGCGCGCTCTTCCCCAACGCGACGATCTATGGCTGGAGCGGTCCGGTTAGCTGGTTAGGCATTTGGGGTGTAGCAGGCCACCTCCCGATCGCACCGGCACAGAAAATGCGAGGGGAGTGTCGAGTAGACGAAATCCCGCTATCAGGCTACCACTCGGCACTCTGGGCTGATCCACTCGTGGTCCCGCTATACGACGGATACACACTTAACCCGCCAACGCCAATGAATCCGGTGTTGCAACCATACCCAGCGCTCGTCGACGCGTTCGGGAGTCAGGTGATCAACGTCGTCATCCCGGATGGGCAGGGTGGATTGCCTGAAACTATGGTGGGAATCGAGGTCACGGACGGCGTGATCACGGCGTACACGGAGTTGGGGTGTGCCGATCCGACGTTCGAGATCCTCATACCGCATGCAGACTACCTGGAGGCATTGGGTACGCCGAATTGGATGAGTGTAGCGTACACCGAGGGGCGCATCACCATCAACGACCTTGGCGCCGGGCTGCCAGCCGATGTGCTCTTTCAGGGTGCCGCCGGGCTGTTGTTCGGCATCTACGGGTTGGGTGATTTCGATCATGACGCCGACGTGGACGCGTCCGACTTCATTGCGCTAGCCGGCTGCTATGGCGGCCCTGGGGAATCAGGGCGCGGCGAGCGATCGCTCCTTGACTGTCCGGATGTCTTTGATAAAGACGAGGACACTGATGTAGACCTCAGAGATTTTAGCGGTTTCCAATCGCGATTCACCGGGAGTCTGGGGCCGTAACGGGGATCTGGGTATTGGTGATCACCGGTATTCCAGATGCAACTGCCTGATCGGGCACGCACACCGGGTGCCGCAACGCAGCAATCGAGCAAGCTCTGTTTACCAGTAGCGGCCTTCCTGCCGTATTCGCCAGAACACTTGGATGTCTGGACGCCGCGAGTTCGTCGAAAGCGCTTTTTGGGCCAAGGGCGTTGATCGGAACACGGGCGAAGGCCGTTGAAAGGGAAAGGTGAGGGTGGTGTCAGACTTCTAGGAGGTCGGAGACGTGGTAGCGGCTGGCGACGTGGAGCGGCAGGGTGTGGGCGACGCGTTGGCGATGAGTGTCGAGTGCGAGTTCGGGAGTGTTGTTCTCGGCACTGAGGTGGGCAAGGGCGACCCAGCGCAGGCGGCCGTTGGCGTGGCGGGCGAGCAGATCGGCGGCCTCGTGGTTGGCGATGTGGCCGGCGGGGCCGCTGATGCGGGCCTGTAACTCGGGCGGGTACGGGCCGGTGGCGAGCATTTCGGGGTCGTAATTACTTTCGAGATAGACGGCATCGAGCGTTCCCAGGAGCGGTCCGAGGTCGTCGAAGGGGTGGCCGAGGTCGGTGAGGATGCCGAGCCGGCAATCGTCGGCCTCGACGACGAACGCGACGCTGCCGTCGGCGTCGTGGGGGGTGGGTATGGTATGGACGCGGACGGGGCCGAACTCGAGCGTGCGGCCGGGAATGAAGGTCTGGACGTTTTTGACGCGTCCAATATGTGGGGCGATGGCGCGGTAGGTGGCGCGGGTGGCGTAGATGGGGAAGTGGAAGAGTCGCTGGAAGACGCCGGCGCAGCGGGTGTGGTCGGCGTGGCCGTGAGAGAGGATCAGGGCGTCGATGTCGCGGATGTTGATGTGGTGGGATTCGAGGCGTAGGCGGGCCTGTTTTCCGCTGATGCCGGCGTCGAACAGCAGGCGGACGCCGGCGGTTTCCACGTAGATGCAGTTGCCGTTGGAGCCGGATTGGAGTGAGCAGGTTCGCACGATTGGGGATTATAACGGAAAGGATCGAGGATCGAGGGGCGTGGGGCGAGAGGGTGGCGCGGCTGGGCGGTTTTCGCCAAAATTGGGTGGGCCTGCTATACTACGGGGCTTCAGACAGTTACGACGAGTCGCGTCGGCACGACGTGGCGGGGCGACGAGCAGAATGGTCGCCCCAGCTTGGTTGGGATTCTGTAGCGGGCGAACGTTGTCCGCCCCACTTCGTGCCGGCCGGCGGCGGGTGCCGAAGGAGTCCGCGGCAATGATCAAGGCGAACGATTTACGCAAAGGCAAGGTAATCTCGCACGAAGGGCAGCTCTACACCGTCCATACCGCCCAGCACGTGGCCAAGGGCAATAAGCGCAGCTACATCCAGACCAAGCTGAAGAACCTCAAGGAAGGCAACCTGATTGATGTGCGCTTCTCGGTGGACGACCGGATCGAGACCCCGTACGTCGACAACAAGCAATACCAGTACCTTTATCGCGACAACGCCGGGTTCGTGCTCATGGACGAGCAGAGCTACGAACAGATCACGGTGTCGGCGGAGATCATGACCGATGCCGAGATGTACCTGCGTGGCAACGAGGTGGTGCTGGTGTCGGCGATCGACGGTGAGATTGTGTCGGTGGAGCTGCCGAACGTGGTCGAGCTTAAGGTTACGGATACGACGCCGGTAGTAAAGGGCGCGACGGCGACGAACCAGAGCAAGGACGCGACTCTGGAGACGGGGATGCGAGTGAAGGTGCCGCCGTTCATCGAACTGGGCGAGGATATCCGCGTGGACACGCGGACGGGTGAGTACCTCGAGCGGGCGAAGTAGGATAGTTCGCACGGCAGCGTGCCGGCGCGGCGCGCGGGCGCGTTTGGGCGGTCGACGGCGGCCGGCGCGGACAATTGACAGCTTTCACGCGACAAGGCGGCTTCCATGAACTGGCTGCTCAGCGTAGGTGATACGGACATACTGCGCGACACGACGAGCGCGTCGGCGGTTTTCTGGCAGCGGGCTCGGCAGGGCGGTTTGCGGCTGTATCTGGCGGGCGGGCTCGGGTTGCTGGTGGTGGTGCTGGCAGTGCTGGTGGCCCTGGGGCCGGAAGGAACCGGGCTGAGCTGGGCGCAGCGTAGTGGCATGGGGATTGCGCTGACGCTGGCGGTTCTGGCGTGGCTGGGATCGATCGGCTGGGCGGTGTTCAAGTTCATGCCGTCGCGGAATGACCGCATCGTCATCAACCTGCGACAATTTGTGCGAGCACATGTAGACCCGCTGGAGGAAGCGGTTCGGGCGTTGACGGACGATGAGCTGCACGACAAGACGGCGGAGCTTAAACAGCGGCTGGAGGATGGCGCGGATCTGGACGATGTGCGGCCGGAAGCGTACGCGTGCGTGCGCGAGGCATCGCGACGGGCGCGGGAACATCGCCAGTTTGAGTGTCAGCTCATCGGGGGGAAAGTCCTGGAAGATTGCAACGTAGCGGAGATGCGCACCGGCGAGGGCAAGACCATCGTCTGCTACATGGCGAACTACATGAAGGTGCTCCAGGGTCTGAAGGTTCACATGGTGACGGTGAACGACTACCTGGTGAAGCGCGACGCGGAGTTTGCCCGGTCGGTGTTCGAACTGCTGGGGGTGACGGTCGGGCACATCAGCTCGGACATGGAGACATATGGGCCGGCGGCGGACGAGCGGCGGGACGGCTATGGCTGCGACATAACGTACGGGACGAACAGCGAGTTCGGGTTCGACTATTTGCGCGACAACATGAAACACAGCGTCCGCGACCAGATGCAGGGTCGGCAGGACTACGTGGTGGTCGACGAAGTGGACTCGATCCTGATCGATGAAGCGCGGACGCCGCTGATTATTTCGGGTCCGGCACACGATGACGTGAGCAACTATCGCGTGGCGGATGACGTGGCGCGGGGGTTGGTCACGAAGCAGGAGCAGGCTAACCGGGAAACGAATGGGCGGATCGACAAGATCGAGGCGAATCCGCAGCAGTTTGGGCTGGACCCGAGCGAGCCGAAGTATCGCGAGGGGTTGAAGAAGTTTCGGGTCGATCCGTACTGGCTGAGCTCGGAGGAAGCGGACGCGATCGGGCACAAGCAGTATTTCGTGGTGGAGGAGGATCGCAAGTCGGCACACATGACCGAGCACGGTGCGAAGGCGGCCCAGCAGCAGCTCGGGATCGGCACGTTTTATGACAGTGCGAACATGAACTGGCCGCACTACATCGACAACGCTTTGCGGGCGCACAAGGTCTATCAGCGCGACAAGGAGTACGTCGTGCAGGAAGACCAGATCATCATTGTGGACGAGTTCACCGGGCGTTTGATGCACGGGCGGCAGTGGTCGGACGGGCTGCACCAGGCGGTCGAGGCGAAAGAGCGCGTCACGATCAAGCAAGAGACGCAGACGCTGGCGACGATCACGCTGCAAAACCTGTTCAAGCTGTATGGGCAACTGGCGGGCATGACCGGCACGGCCATGACCGAGGCCGACGAGTTCATGAAGATCTATAAGCTCGAGGTGGTTGCGATTCCGACGAACAAGCCGATTCGGCGGATCGACTACAACGACAAGATCTACAAGACGGAGCCGACCAAGTACGAGGCGATCGTGGAGGAGATTCGCTCGTACAGCGAGACCGGGATGCCGGCGGACCCGTGGTCGGTGCACGACATGTTGAAGCACGCGGACCGGACGCTGCGGGGGGCCGGTGCGGACAGCCCGGAGGTTGCCGGCCAGTTGGAAGCGATCAGCACGGCGTTGAGTGAGTTCAAGGGTGGCTCGGGGGATGAGGAGGCGCCAGCCCGGGGCTATCAGAATCTGATGGGGGATGATCTGAGCGGGCGGCCGGTGCTGGTCGGCACGGTGAGCGTGGAGAACTCTGAGAAGCTGAGCAACCTGCTGACGCGGCGTTACGGGGTCGAGCATGAGGTGCTGAACGCCAAGAATCACGCGCGTGAGGCGGAAATCGTGACAAAGGCGGGTCAGCAACACGAGGTGGTGCGCGGCAAGAAGAAGGCCATGTTCGGGAACGTGACGATCGCGACTAACATGGCCGGCCGGGGGACGGATATTGTGCTGGGGCCGGGGGTGGCCGGCAGCGGCGGGCTGCACGTGGTGGGCACGGAGCGGCATGAGAGCCGGCGCATCGACAACCAGTTGCGTGGGCGCTGCGGGCGTCAGGGCGACCCGGGCAGCTCGCGTTTCTTCCTGTCGTTCGAGGACGACCTGCTGCGTCTGTTCATGGGCGAGTGGGTCCTGCGCATGCTGAACATGCTCGGGTATGAGGAAAATATGGCGATCGAGGATCGCCGGGTGAACAAGGGCATCGAGCGGGCGCAGAAGAAGGTTGAGGAGCGGAACTTCGGCATCCGCAAGAACCTGCTCGAGTATGACGAGGTCATGGATTATCAGCGCAAGACGTTCTACTCGATGCGGCAGCAGGCGGTCGAGGGACGTGGTCTGAGCGAGATGATCTGGGAGATGATCGACGAGACCGTGGCGGACGCCGTCGATCGCTACTATGACCCGAAGTACGCGGCCAGTTGTGCGTCTGAGTGGGTCAATCAGCAACTGGGTGCGATGCTCGACGCGGGCAAGCTGGATACGTCTGACCTGGATACGCTGGGGCGGCAGGTGCGCGACCTGGCGGGATATGAAGTGCGACAGAACGTGCAGCGGACGTTTGGGGAATACGTCGACGCGGACACGCCTCCGGCCGAGTGGGACGTGCGCGGGCTGGCGGGGTGGACGGCGCAGTATGGGGTGACGCTGACGCAGAACCAGATGCGGAAGATGGATCCGGCCGAGTTGCAGGACCACATCATCGAGGCGACGCAGCAACACGTCGAGAACCTGGACCTGGCGCCGCTGGAGCAATACGTCGATCCGCTGTTTGCGAAGTCGCGGCTGGTGCGTTGGGCGAAGGACAAGTTTGACGTCGAGATTCCGCCGGAGGATCTGGCGGAAGCCAATCGCGAGGATGCTCGGGCGTTGCTCGAAGGCAAGATGCGCGAATCGTATCGGCAGCGTGAGATCGAATATCCGGCCGGCGCGGTGATCGATTACGCGATGCAGCGCGGCGGCTCGAACGCGAACGAGGTATATGCACGGATCGCGGCTTGGGCACAGCGGAAATACGGGGTCAACTGGAGCTATGAGCACTTCGCGGGGAAGACGCCGGAACAAATCTTCCACGAGCTGCGGGCGCTGAACGAGGACTTCGTCACGAACGGTCGGCTGGAAAGCGAGATCGACGAGGCGTTGCAGCGGCTGAGCGGGGCGGAGCTGGAGGAGTGGGCCCGGCAGCGGTTCGGCGCGGTGCTGGAAGTGTACGCGCTCGATGCGGATGGTGATCCGCGCGAGCAATTGCAGCAGTGCGGGTACGAGATGTTGCGCTGGGAGCTGACGCAGCTCGAGCGTTACGTGCTGCTGAACACGTTGGATTCGGTGTGGAAGGATCACATGTACGCGATGGACCTGCTGCGGACCTCGATCGGGCTGCGCGGGTACGCGGAGCAGGATCCGAAGATCGCGTACAAGCGTGAAGGTACGCGCATGTTCAACGAGATGCTGGAGAACGTGCGTGAGCGGGTGACGGACCTGATCTTCAAGGTGCGGATCTCGCCGGGGCCGGGGCCGGAAGGTGAAGCCGGGCTAGGTGTGCCAAGGTCGCCGGGTGGTGGCGGCGGATCGTATGGCGGTGCGCAGGCCCAGAAAGCGGACGCTACGAATATTGGATTCAGCGCGGCGGACCAGGAAGCAGCGATGCAGAAGCAGGGTGAGGGTGCGCAGGATCGGACCATTCGGCGTGAGACGCCTAAGGTGGGCAGGAACGATCCGTGTCCATGCGGATCGGGGAAGAAATACAAGCAATGTTGCGGCCGAGCGCGGTAGCGCTGGTGCGATCAGGCAATTGGGACGCGGAGGATCGGCAGAGACGCGCCGTCAGCGGCCGGCTTGGTCAGCGGTGCAGCGTTTGAGGATGCTCGGGCCGGCGGGGGTGGTTTCCAATAGATATGAGCCGCGCAGATGGGTGCCGGCGAAGTTGATGACGAGGTGTTCGAGGTCGGTATCGACGATCTGGACGTGGCCGCGATCGATGCGGCGGACGGTGCCGCGGCCGCCGGTGATCTCGCCCTCGTAATCCAGGTATAGGCGGCGATGATCGGGGATGCGTCGGGCGGTGATGGGATTGGCGGTTTCGGTTGGGTCGGCGGCGAGTTGCCAGGTGGGCAGGCGGTCCTGATCGGGGAATTCGATGAGCAGGTCCCAGTGCAGGCCGGGCTCGGCAACGGCCGGGTCGCATTGACGGGTGTCGTGTTTGAGCAGGGCGAACATCATGGTGGTTGGCACTGTACGGTCTGGCATGGGTCGGCTACGCTGCAAGCGGACTCGATCACATTAGAGCGCTTTCAATAATGGTCCGTCGCCTTGGCGAGCCGAAGTTGTTGCGAATGCACTGCTCACAGAGGCAGTGGCACGCCGGACTATTTCTGAAACTGCTCTAGTGTAATCTCTTGTGCTGTTCGCATCTTGTCCGAGGTGGGGCGGGAATCGAGGCATGGCGGGCGAGACGCCCGCCCCACTTGTGCTGTGGAACTTGTGAAAGGAAACACTGACGAGGTGTTCATGAGTACGGCTGCCAGACCGACATTTTACCTGTCGTCGCGTGTTCGCACAGGCGCCATCCTGGTTGCGCCGGTGGTGGTGCTGGCGGGAGTGTGGTGGCTGGTGACGCAGGTGTTGATGGTGCCGGGTGTGCCGGGGCCGGACGCACCGCCCGACCAAGTGATGCTGTTCATCATGCACGAGCGTGGGTTGCCGCGACTGAGCCAGGAGCGGGCGGAGAAGTTCCTGGAGCAGCAGGTACCGCTACTGGTGCAGCGGGAGGGTTTCCTGGATCGCTTCCTGGCGGAGTATCGGACGGCCAGCCCGGAGCAGCAAAAGGCCTTTCGCACACACCTGTTTGACGTCTTCAAGCCGGTGGTTATGCGTGATATTCGCCAGCATGAGGGGCTGACGGGGGCAGAGCGGCAGGCGTTTCTAGATGAGCGGATCGTAGTATATAACCGGCTGGCGCAGCTCTGGGGGAACACGACTATCAGCAAGGGAATGCTGGGGTCGGGGGCGCTGACGCCGCAGGAAACGCTCCAGTTTTTGCTGGACAAGACGACGGAGGAGGAGCGGCAGGCGGGGGTTGCATATGCGCAGGCGCTGCGAGTGCGGGTCGAGGGGATTCTGGCCGATCCGGAATTGAAGGCGGAGTTTGAGGCGCGGATTGGGGCGCCTGGGGAGTGACGCAGGGCACTGGAGAATGCACTGCTGACATAGCAGTGCCATTTCGGGACGTTGCCGGGGATGCACTGCTCAAGAGCAGTGGCACGGCGGGGCATTTCTGGGGAGCGGGTGGTCAGCGTGTGGCGAGGCGATCGAGTTCGCGCAGGGTTTGGGTGGTGGTGCCGCTGTCGCGTGTGGCTTTGATGCGTCCTTCGAGCTGGCAATCGCCGAGGACATCGTTGATTGTGCCAGTGACGCGCTCGAGGCGGAGATAGAAGGATTCGAGCTTGACGGTGAGGCGGCCGTGGGACTCGCTGGGGAGGGCGAAGCCGGTGCCAGAATAAACAGCGGCGCCGTCTTCGGTGGCGATTAGGTAGCGGACCAGGGCGTTGGCAGTGGAGCTGTCGGCGGTGGTTCGGCCGGGCCGGGGTTTCCAGTAGATATGGAGGTCGAGGTACTGTCCGAGGGGGAAATCGTCGTCGTTTTCGCCGCGATAGGTGGAGGCGGCGAGTCGGAAATCTCCGTTGGATTCGACGCGGTAGGTGCGGCGGTCGAGATCGAGCCGGGCGGGCTGGGGATGCTGGGCGTCGTGGTATGAGACCAGGTGCAGACCGACATCGCGGCGGAAGGCGCAGCCGGCGGAAAGGGTAAGTAGTAGCGCAGCGGTGAGGGCGGCGCCGGTGCAGTTGATGGCGTGGTGCCTGAGTTTATTCGTCATCGGCGAAGATGGGGTTGACGGAGCGATTGTTGGTGGTGACTGGGACGCCGATGCCGAGGCGTTCGAGAGTGTTCCGCTCGACGATGCCGCGAAGTTGTTCGCGGGGGATGGCGGGCAGGTTGCTGCCGTGGCCGAACTGGTTTACGGAGTAGAGAGCCTCGATGCAGGCGGCGGGCAGGCGGAAGGGGAAATCGCTGCCGAAGAGGAGCTTGTCCATGACACCGAGTTCGAAGGCGGACAGCAGCGCGGTGTAGAGGATCCAGGGCTGTCCGACGAGGCCGGCGATGTCGGCGTAAACGTGGCGGTGCTTGGCAAGGAGGACGAGGGTCTGGTCGACCCAGGGGTAGCCGATGCCGCCGATGACCATGCGGAGGGTGGGGAATTCGAGGGCGACCTCGTCAAGGAGCAAAGGCTGGGCGAATTCGAGGCGGGAGGACGAACTGCGGTGATCATGTAGGAACATGATCGGCATAGAGCGGCGGAGGCACTCCTCGTAGAGTCGCATGGCGCGGGTGTCGGATGGGTGGAAGTCCTGGTTCTCGGGCGAGAGTGTGACGCCCTTGAAGCCGAGGTCGTCCTGGGCAATGCGCAGGTCTTCGAGCCAGTCGCGTTCATTGGGATCGATGCCGGCGAAACCGATCATCTTGGTGGCGTGCCGGCGGACGTAGTCGGCGACGGATTCGTTGGGGACTTCGGCATCGAGGGCCCGGCTGCGAAAGGCAAGCACGATGACCTTGTCGACGGGGTTGGTGGCCTCGACGTGATGTCCCTCGTCAGCAGGCATGGCAGGTGGGACGCTGGGGGCGGCCCGGCCGAGCTGATCGTTGGAACTCCAAATCTGCGTGTGGCAGTCAACTATCATCTTGCGACACAGCCTGAGATGAATCCGTCGCACCCGCGGGCCCGCGCCGAGCCGGCATGCGACGGCTGAAGCACTACATGTGGCGCCGATGCTATCGCGATCACCCGCATATCGTCAAGCGTTAGTGACGGTGAAGCGTCACTCGTCCTCAGATTCCGCGTCTGGGCGGTTCCAGGCGGTTTCGATGAGGGCGATGGTTGCGGGTACATCTGGCGTTATCGGCAATTGTAGCGCGTCGGGCTGAATGGCACGTACGGGGGCGTCGAGGGGGCGCCAGTGGTCGCCGAGGAGGATGATCGGTGCTTTGCGTTTGAGCATACCTTTGCTGAAGAGCTCCCAGACGAGGGCCAGTTCGAGGAGCGTGCCGGTGCCGCCGGGGAGGACGACGTAGGCGTGAGCCAGGCGAACGAGGGTGTTGAGGCGGGTGTGGAGGTCGAAGGTTGGGACCTCTTGTTTCACATATGCATTGGCTCTGCCACGCCAGTTGAGGATGGAGCAGGTGACGCCGATGGTGTGTCCGCCGGCGTCGCTGGCGCCGCGGGCGGCGGCCTCCATGGTTCCGCCGTAACCGCCGTTGCAGAGCACCCAGCCGTGCTCGGCGATGGCCTGGCCGAGCTGGCGGGCGAGTTTGTAGGCCGGTTCGTCGGATTTGGGGGTTGAGCTGCCGAAGACGGTAACGACGCGATTCTTCACGGGTTGCTCCAGTGAGGTCATCTGCGGATGTTGCGATTGAAAGCGTCCATGGTAGCCGTGAGGGCGGCGTTCGCGTAGTGGCCGGGGGTTGGGCGCTTGCCGGCATGGCCGACGGCGGCAATCATGCGGGTGGCTCGCACTGTGTTGGGCCGACGAAATTGTGCTGCTGGAGAGGCTACCCGTCATCATGTCTGATCGCGCGTCCGCAACTAATCAGCCGCCGGCGGCGGGGGCGCAGTCGCCCTGGGTGCAACTGCGCTCGGCGTCGAACCATCCGTTCGTTTATCGGAAGATGGTGCGGCAGGCGGATCCGCAGGCGCGGGTTGGCGACGTGGTCAATGTGTATGACAAGGCCGGGGAGTATTTCGGGCGCGGGCTGTTCAACCCGCGGTCACAGATCGTTGTGCGGATGTTGACGCACGCGGATGAGGCCGTCGATGACGCGTTCTGGAGCGGTCGGCTGGCGCGGGCGGTTGCGCTGCGCGATCGGTTAGGGCTGGCAGAACAAACGGACGCGTATCGGCTGGTGCATGCCGAGGGGGATGATCTGAGCGGGCTGATCGTCGAACGGTTCGCGGATTGCCTGGTGTTCGAGGTATTTTCGGTGGGGATGTTTCAGCGGTACGAGCAACTGGCGGGGCTGTTGGCGGCGCAGCTCGGTCGGCCGGGCTGCCTGGAGCGGCCGGATCAGGAATTTACGCAGTGGCGCTGCGCGTTGCGGGCGGACTCGCGGATCGAGCGGCTGGAGGGGTTTAAGGTGCCGAGTCGGCTGCGGCTGCTGCGCATGATCGGCAATGGTGACGGGCCGGCCGACGAAGCCGGCGAGCAGCAGACGCAGGTGCGGATACGCGAGCACGGGCTGCGCTATCGCGTGGACGTTCGGCACGGACATAAGACCGGGTTCTTCTGCGATCAGCGGGAGAATCGGCGGCGGGTGGCGGAGTGGTGCCGGGAGCGGGACGTGCTCGATCTGTGCTGCTACACGGGCGGGTTCTCGCTGTGTGCGCTGAAGCTGGGCAGGGCGCGGTCGGTGAGCGGGGTGGACCTGGACGAGGACGCCATCGCGGTGGCGAAGGAGAACGCGAACCTGAACCAGGCGCGTGTCGATTTCGTTCACGCCGACGCGTTCACGTATATGCGGCAGATGCTGGCGAACGGGCGGCAGTTCGATGTGGTTGTGCTGGATCCGCCGAAACTGGCGACGTATCGCGAGGAACACGACGACGCGCTACGCAAATACCACGATCTGAACCATCTGGCGGTGCAGTTGGTGCGGTCGGGAGGCGTGCTGCTGACGTGCAGTTGCAGCGGGCTGGTGAATCGGCCGCGGTTCAACGAGGTCGTCTTTCGGGCGGCGCGGCAGGCGGGTCGGCGGTTGCAGGTGTTCGACGAAACCGGGGCGGCCGCGGACCATCCGGTGATGATGCAGTGCCCTGAGTCGGCGTATCTGAAGGCGATGTGGGCGCGCGTGGTGTAGTTGGTCTCGACGGAGGATCCACTGCTCACAGAGCAGTGAAACTATGCACCGGCCAAATCCTACGCCCCTATGACCTACGCATTCATATCCTTCCAGCGTTTGGCCATTTGGCCGAAGATGCCCAGGGCGATCGTGGCGATGATGCCAATGCCAACGATCGGCAGCCAGACGTTCTTGTTGGGGTGGTACTTGACCCAGAGCTGATTGGTGGTGGCCTGGTAGGCGCCGGCCACCTCGGCCGCCGCTATGGCGTGGGCCTCGAAGGGGTTGAGCTGTAGCAGCCGGGCGGCCTGATCGGTGGCTGTGGACCAATCCTTCGCACTGAGGGCGTCCTGGATCAGGTTCTGGTTGCCCGCCAGGCGCTTGTACATGTCCTGCTTGTCCGGCGCGGAGAACGGCGACGCGCAGCGCTCCAGCAGCGACTTATCCCAGACACGCTGCTCGACCACCGCCTGAGCGTTAGCGTCGGACTCGATCATCTCGCGCAGCAGCGGGACGTCCGTGGTCCAGTTGCGCTGGGCGACGGCGAGGAAGCGGCGATGATCGAGGCTGGCGAGGTAGCAGTAGACGTCCGCCGACCCGCGCTCGGCCAGCGCCTGTGCCAGCTCCGCGTCGCCAGCGCCCTGCGTCGCGGCGAGAGCGTTAAACGACTTGGTGCGGCCGACGCCGATGCGTTTTTCTATTTCTTCGATGCGATCGTTGATCTGATCGGGCGGATGTTTGAACTCGGTGTTGGCGAGGGCGTCGTAGAGGCGCTCGGTTCCCTGGGCCAGGTATTCGAGCGCGAGGTTGTTGATCACGGCGTGGTCGGTGCCGAAGCGGGCCCAGAGCATGATGGCGATTTCGTCGCGGTCCCGCATTTTTTCGTCGCCGTCGCGTTCCGCGTTGACGTGTTCGGCGACGATGTCGAGCACTTCCATGCGTTTCTTGTCGATCCAGTCGGGGATGTTGTGGCCGTAGCGGCTAAGCACGTCCGCTTCCAGGAGGAGCTGGCCGGACTCGACCTCGGCGGCCTGCCGGCGCAGCCTATCGGCCTGGGCCAGCAGCGCTGCGCGCTCGTCCGGCGTCGTTGTCGCCTCGAAGACGCGGTCGTCGGCCGTGCGGCGCAGCTCCGCAGCCAGGCCGGCTCTGACGTCTTCGCGAAATTCCGGACAGAACGCCAGGTAGCGATAGCCGAGGTTTGTCAGTTGACCGCGATCGTGTTTGAACAGTTCGCGCAGCCGATCGGCGGCGTCGTCTTCATCGAGGCCGAGATCTTCCTGGGCAAGTTCGAAGGCCTGGTCGCGCTGAATATCGAGCAGTTTGGGCAGTTTGTCGAGCGCGTCGCTCCAGTCGGCCGACTGGGCCGCCCGGGCGACGAGTGCGGGCTGGGTGGCCAGCTCTTTGAGTGCGAGGGTGGCTTTTTCGCCGTAGCTGTCGTAGAGCCAGCCGCCGAAATAGGAGCCGATGCCGACGCCGATACCGACGGGGATGTTGACGTAGCCGAGGTAGAGGCCTTTTTTGCCGGGCGGTGCGATCAGGCCGAGGTATTCGTTCTTCTTTGGCCCGGTCCACATCTCGCCGAGGGAGAAACAGACCACGCCGAGCAGGAAGATCCAGCCGTTCATGGTCCAGCCGGCGACGAACACTCCGAGCGTGGCGATGGTCATGCCGACCATCATGGCGCTGAGCGTGCGCATCTTTCCGGAGAGCCAGGACATTGGCACCATCAGCAGGATGATCAGGCCGGCGTTGAGATTGAGCAGGATTTGCTGCGGCACCTGGATGGCGCCGCGATCGCCCCACTCCCACCAGGCGTCGAAGGGCACGTGGGCGGCGACCATCGAGCTGTCGACCCAGTCGGTGATGAAGTTGGGGTGCAGATCCCAGAGCTGGTACATCATGAGCCAGAAGCAGGACATGATCAGCAGCCAGGTGATCAGCCGCGGGTCGAAGATGTTGACGAACGTGCGTTTGAGGACGGCGAGCGGTGCTTCGGTCTTGTCGGCGCCGGAGGGCACGTCCTTGAAAGTGAGCAGCAGCAGCAGATTGCAGCAGGTGAACGCGGCACAGAGGTAGAACAGGTTCTGCCAGCCGGCGAGGGTGTGCGGCTTGCCGAGGACGACGGTGGATATGAACGGGGCGGAGAAAGCCCCGACGTTTACAACCCAGTAGAAAATGCCCCAGCCGAGCGAGGAGTTCTCGCGGTGGAGGTTCTGAGCGATGGAGCCCTGCAAGGCTGGTTTGAAGAACGCCGTTCCGCTCGCCAGCACAAGTATGCCGGCGAAGAAGCCGTAATAGCTGTGCAGGTTGGCCATCATGATGTAGCCGGCGACGTTGGCGGAGATGGCGAAGATGAGCACGCGCTTGTAGCCGTAACGGTCAGCGATGCCGCCGGTGACGATGGGCAGGAAGGACTGGAAGATGGCCCACCACATGTAGATCCAGCCCTTGTGGAGGGCGCTGAGATGCAGCCCGCCCGGCTCGGTAGCCTGCATGATGTAGAGCGGGACGACGGCACGGATGCCGAAGTAGGCCAGTCGCTCGAACATCTCGATGCTGTTCAGCATCCAGTAGGCGCGGCCGAACGCGGTGTGCTGGTGGGTTTCGCTGGGGGCGGCGGGGCTGGCCGCGCTGGTGCTCTGGTCAGTCATGCTTCCTCCGGCTTTTCTGCCTGGCCGCCTGTACAGAAAGGTCACGGGTGGACTTCAGCGAACAGGGAGTGGGCGCACCCTAGCAGGTTGGCGTGGCGAGGGGAAGCCCCCGAGCGGATTCGGGCGGCGGGTCGTTTGAACGGTGCCAGCGGTGCGGCTACTCGTGGCCGGTGATGTGTTCGTAGACGCGGCGGTGCATGTCCTCGGCCCACTTGCGGCCGTTGAGGTCGGTCTCATAACGTTGCCGGAGACTGGTGCCCATGCGGGTGCGTTCGTCCGGCTCGTCGATGAGCTGGGTGAGGCGGGCTGCGTAGGCCTGGTCGGTGGGTGGTTCGACCAGGTGAGCGTTGCCGATGACCTGACGGGCGACCTGGGACAGGCTGGTTTGATCGACGACCATGCCGACGACGGGCTTGCAGGCGGCCATGGCTTCACAGACGGCGACGCCGCCACCGGCGGGGTATTCGTTGACATAAATGTCGAAGGCCTTGGTCCAGCAGCCGGGCTCGCGGGTGCTGCCGACGAAGCGGACGCGTGGGCGCTCTCCGCCGCAGAGATCATTGCCCAGCCAGCCGACCTGGCGGCTGAAGTCACCGGGGCCGACGACGAGGTAGGTGGTGTCGGGTCGGGCGTGCATAACGTTGGCGATGGTTCGGCAGAAGCGTTCGCTCATGCGGTTGGGCAGGTGGTTGCCGATGTTGCCGAGGACTATGTGGTTGGCGGGGATGTTGAGTCGCTCGCGCGGGATGGGTTGCAGCCCGTCGAGGTAGTCCATGTCGGTGCCGCCGAAGTTGCTGGTGCCGTAGGGAATGTTGCGCTCGCGACATAGGAAGGCGAGCTTCTCCATCGAGCCGGCATACTCGAAGAACTGGTAATTGACTGCGGGGCAGTGGAGCGGGACGCCGAAGCCGTAATCGAACTGCCACGGTGCCGCCTGCCAGGCGCAGAGGAGCCAATCGGCCGGCGCAGCGATCGAGCCGTGGAAAAAGGCGATGTCGATCTGGAGCTCGGCGAGCTGGCGGTGGAGGTCGGCGGCGGCGTGGATGAGCGATTGGCGCGTGCGGGGGTGGAGCACGGGGATGCCCCACTCCTGCTGGATCTGGCGGATGAGCTGCGGGGCGCGGCGGGCGCTCCAGTCGGAGGCGAGCATCTGTGCGGGGCGCTGTTCGTAGGCGCCCAGCGAATCGGTGATGGCCAGGGTAACCTGGAAGTGTTCGCGGTCGGCGTGTTTGAGCGTGCTGACCATGACGCGGGACGGCGCGTGGCGCCCGTCGACCAGTTGGCTGACTATGTGGGCCAGGCGATAGGGTGTACCTTCGGGAGAACGCCTACAGCCGCGCCGAGCGGGCTGGATTCGCAATGCCCGTGCCGAGGCGGCGGCGATGCGTTCGTAGAGTCCGACGGCCCGGCGGATGCAGGCGGGGTCGTCGAGGTGGCGTGAGCCGTGGCGGAAATCGAGGCCGCCGGCGTTGAGCATCTGGATGGCAGCGGGCAGCGGTTCGCTGTGGCGCAGGTGCTGTTCGGCGGCGTCGAGGGAGAGTTCGTAGACGTTGTCGATGTCGCCGACGGATTCGGTCTGTTGGAGGGCTTCGGCGAGGACCTCTGGCGAGCGGAAGTCGAGGTCGTGGCAGGCCTCGCAGAGGAGCCGGGCGCCGTCTCGCTGGGCCTGTTGGACGATCAGGTGTGCGAGGAGGCGTTTGGCAAGGCCGCGGGTGTTGCGATCGGCGTCGCGGGCGAGTTCGCCCAGTTCTTCGAGGCGTACGGGCTGGCCGGACTCGACCAGTTGGAGCAGTCGAACCAGCCGCTGGTGGGAGGTGGTGTCGGCCGACGATGGTGGCGACGCCAGTGATTGCGATGTCATGTGCTCCTCCAGCGACGGGTGGATGTGATTGTGGTCCGGGCGACGTTTGGATTATCGGATAGTGAGTATGTCTGGGCGTGGTGTGGGTGGAGTAGGCGCAAGGGTGGCGCGATCGCGGGCGCATTTGCCGCCTCTGGGCCACAGTATCGGCCCCGGGAGCACCGATGAACGTATGGCGATGCCGAGTTTTTCGGACCGGCGACGCCATGCGTGTTGGTCACGTGTGGCTGCCGACCCGGCTGAGAGGTCGACTCCGTGCAATCTGTTATGGTTACCGGCGGGGCGGGTTTTATCGGGTCTAACTTCGTACGTTACCTGATGCGTGTTCGGCCGGGCGTGCGTGTCCACGTGCTCGACACGCTCACCTACGCCGGCAGTCTCGACAATCTCCTGCCCTGGGTCGGCGACAACCCCAACTTCCAATTCTGGTACGGGAACGTGTGTAACCAGGACATTGTGTCGGCCGTGATGTCGGAGGTGGACGCGGTCGTGCACTTTGCGGCCGAGTCGCACGTGGCGCGGTCGATCTACGACAACGTGACGTTCTTCCAGACCGACGTGCTGGGCACGCAGGTGGTCGCCAACCAGGTGCTGAAGCATCGGCGACGGATCAAACGATTTGTCCATATTTCGACGTCGGAGGTCTATGGCAGCGCTATCGCCCAACCGATGACCGAGGATCACCCGCTGAACCCGATGTCGCCGTACGCGTCGGCCAAATGTGGGGCGGATCGGCTGGTGTATTCGTACTGGCGGACGTACGGCATACCGGCGGTGATTATCCGGCCGTTTAACCAGTATGGGCCCAATCAGCACCTGGAAAAGTGCATACCGCGGTTCATCACCTGCGCGATGGACGGCGAGCCGCTGACGATTCATGGCGACGGCGGCGCGGCGCGTGACTGGGTCTACGTCGAGGATACGTGCCGGGCACTGCTGGCGGCGTTGGAGTCGCCGCTGGACGACGTGCTGGGCGAGGCGATCAACATCGGCACGGGCCGGGCAGTGGGCGTTGGGGAAATAGCCAGCGATATTCTGGAACAGCTAGGGCGGAGTCCGTCGATGTGTGTGCATTTGCCGGACCGGCCCGGGCAGGTGCAGATGCACATCAGCTCGAGCGACAAGGCGCAGAGACTGTTGGACTGGAAGGCGACCACAGACCTGGAAAGCGGGCTGGAACGGACGATTGCGTGGTACCGCGAGAACCAGGAGTGGTGGCGCAAGCGTAACTGGATGCAGCACGTCGAGCTGACGCTGGCGGATGGGTCGAAGGTGCTGCATTAGGAGGGGCAAGACGCGCCGCCCGGGGCTGCGTAACGTGATTGGGGGATGGAGCTGGGATCGAGGATCGAGGGGTCGCGCGGATAAGCGTTTTGCGCGAATCCACTGCTCAAGAGCAGTGACACGTCGGGGCATTCCTGAAAACGCACCAGAACCTACCCCTGAACTGTGGCAACGATTCGTAGCCGGCACGACCCACCAGTTAAAAACCGGTGCCACAAATCCTGGGGTAGCTTTTAGCGTTGATTGTTGTTGTCGGTTGATTCGGGGGGGTTGCTGGCCACGCTGGTGATGGCGCGGTTGGCTATGTGGCCGACGATAGCGACGATGACGAGCGTGACGACGATGCTGCCGATCCATAGCCAGCGTTTGTGCGCGTGCGTGCCGGCCTCGGTGAGTTCTTCGAGACCGGCGGCAATGATGACGGCGGCGGCGGTGCGTGGGGCCATGCCGACGATGGTGCCGGGCAGGTAGGCGATCAGCGGTACGCGGGTGGCGGCCATGACGAGGTTGGTGATGGCGAAGGGGGAATTGAGCGGGACACGGATGAGCGTGACGAGGCCGAGCGTGCGGAGGAAACCGCCGTTTAGCAGCGCGTCGTAGACGGCGCGCCAGCGGGGTTTTTCGGAGATGAGTTGGACAACGCGCTGGCCGGTGGCGCGGTAGGCGATGGCGTAGCCGATAAGTGCGCCGCCACCGAAGCCTGTCAGAGCCGCGGGGAAGCCGATCGCGAACCCGAAGGCCCAGCCGCCGAGGATGGCCTGGGCGTAGGTGGGCAGGATTGCGAGCCCGGAAGCGACGGCGAAGCCGACGATGTAGAGCACGACGCCCCAGTCGCCGAGGTCGCGCAGCCAGGGTCCGACGATGGGGAGCGACGCGAGCAGGGCGAATCCGCCGATTGCGGGGAGGGCGGCGGCGAGTATGGCCAGCGGGCCGGCGGGGCCGAGGCGGCGCAGGATGGTACGCCAGTCCTGCTCTGGCGGCGCGGGCTTGTCAGTCGCGGGTTGCTCGGGCGCGGGTCGGTCCGTGGGGGGTGTTTGTTCGGGGGTGTCGGGTATCACGAATCGGCACTCGCGGAATGTTGCAGCGGCTGGGGGATTTCGAGCGAGAACTCGGCCCACTGGCCGGGTTCGGAGCGGGCGTCCATGCGGCCGCCGTGCCGGCTGACGATGCGCCAGGAAGTGTAAAGACCGACGCCGGTACCCTTGCGTTTCAACAGCTCGGGAGTTTGCAAGCGGGAGAACTTGCGGAAGAGGCGGTTGCGCTGCTCGGGCGGGAAGCCGGGGCCTTCGTTCCAGACGGAGATGCGCAGGTGTCCATCGGCCAGCGTGGCGGAGATGCGCACCTCGCCGTCCGGGCGGCCATATTTGGCCGCATTGCTCAGCAGGTTGATCATGACGATCTTGAGCTGTTGCGGATCGACCTCTACCGGGGGGCGTTTCTCGGGCATGGCCCGGCTGATTCGCATGTTCTGGGCGTTGAACTGGGCGGCGACGATGTCGAGGGCCGGCTCGAGCACGTCGGCGACGAGGTCGACGTCGGGGCGCGTGTTCAACTCGAACTGGCCGCTTTCCAGGCGTGAAAGTTCGAGGTAGTCGCCAATCAGTTTGAGCAGGTAATCGCCGCGGGACGTGATCTTGTCCACGTGCTTGCGCTGCTCGTCGTTGAGTTCACCCAGGTAGCCGTCGCGTAACAGGCCGGCCTCGGTGAGCATCGACGCGACCGGGCTTTTGAGCTCGTGCGTGACGAAGCCGAGCATCTCGAAGTAGGCTCGATTGGCCGCGTCGAGCTGCTCGATGCGCCAGGTTTTCTCGACGACCTGGCTAAGGCGGTCAGCGGTGGCGAGGTGCAGCATGACCTGGTGGTCGTCGAAAGCGTTGGGCTGGCGCGCGCTGCGGAAGAGCACGCCGACGATGCGGTCGTCGACGCGTAGCGGGCAGGTCATGCTGGAACGGACGCCCTCGGCGATGAGCACCTTGGTAGACCGGCTCTGCGGGCGCGCGGCGAGGTAACGCTCGAGATCGTTGATCAGCCGGGGTGTACCGCGATTCAGGACCGCTTCGAGCGAACTGCCGGCCAGATCCTCGGCATAGCCCGGCCTGAGCCGGAGCGGCTCGTAAGAGGCCCGCGTGTAATGAGCGACCAGTCGGCGGCCATCCTCTTCGACGAAAGCCACGCTGTAGCGATCGCAGGGGCTGATTTCGCGAGTGGCGCCGGCGAGAAAATCGATCACGTCAGAAAGCGACTGGTGGGCACCGATGCGCTCGTTGATCTGATCGAGCAGTTCGCGCTCATGGGGGGAGAACTGGGCGGTAGCGATTCCGCCCGGCGGCGGCGGCACGTAGCGCAGGATTTCGGGGCTGAGTTCGGGCATTTGCGGCTTCTGTAAGCACTTCCGACCGGCTCGCGCGGGTGTGTGGCCACTGGTGATCAGGCCACACGTCGAGTATCTGGTGCAGGATAGCCTTGTGGGCAGGTCCGTACCACCGCGGCGGGGCGGCGGATGGGAGAGGTTGTGAAACAATCCCCGGGCCAGTGAGCTTGGCGGGCGAGACGCCCGCCCCACATCGCTTTCGGACAATTGGTTCACAAGCTCGGACGCCTGCCCCACTTCGCTTGGGTACACGGCGGGCGAGCGACACGCGTCGCCACGCGCTGATCGATCAGCAGGGCGCCGGCTGCGTGGGGGCGGGTTCGAGCTTTTCGTTGCAGTGTTGTGGCGCGCGCGGCGTGCCCAGGGCGGCAGCGACACAGTCCACGACGTATTCGACCTGGTCGCGGGTGAGCTGCGGATAGAACGGCAGGCTCAGCGTGCGGTCGCCGATGGACTCGGCCGCGGGCAGGTCGCCACGCTGATGGCCGAACGCACGCCGATAGAACTCGAGCAGGTGAACGGCGGTGTAATTCACCACAGTGCCGACACCGCGCTGCTGGAGGCCGTCGAGCACATCGTTGCGGCGCTCGGCGGGGACCCAGATGGGGAAGAGGTGGCGGGCGGACCAGGCCGGCTGGGCGACGCGTGGGTATTCGACGTCGGGCAGATCGGCGAGGGCTTGCTCGTACATCTCGGCGACGGCTCGGCGGCGCTGCCAGCGCCCGTCGAGGCGGCGAATCTGGGGGAGCAGCAGTGAGGCGCGGATGTTGTCGAGGTTGTATTTCCAGCCCCAGGCGGGCATGTCCCACTGCTGGTAGCGCTTGCCGTAGCGGTCGTAGGCGGAGGTGGTTATCCCGTGGCGGGAAAGGCAGCGGACGCGCTCGGCCAGCTCGGGGTCGTTCGTGGCCAGGGCACCACCTTCGCCGCAGGTGATGTTCTTGGTGGCGTAGAAGGAGAAGCAGGCGCAGTGGCTGTGTGAGCCGGGGCGGACATCATCGCGGCGGGCTTCGAGGCAGTGAGCGCTGTCCTCGATGACGACGAGGTTGTGGCGGTCGGCCAGGGCGCGGATGGCGGGCATGTCGCAGAGCAGGCCGAAGAGATGGACGGGGATGATCGCTCGGGTGCGGGTGGTGATTTTGGCGGCGATGGTTTCGGGTGTGATGCAGCCTGTTTGCGGATCGACGTCGGCGAATACGGGGCGGGCTCCGGCCATCAGGGCGGCGTTGGCGGTGGCGACGAACGTCATGGCGGGGACGACAACCTCCTCGCCGGGGCCGATTTCGTATGCGACCAGGGCCAAGTGCAGGGCGGCGGTGCAGGAATCGAGGCAGACGACGTGGCGGAGGCCGAGGTATTTTGCTAGTGCGTCTTCAGTTTCAGTAACCGTCTGTCCGGTGGTGAGGATCGGATCGTCGAGGGCAGCGAGGATGCGGCTTTTCTCTTCGGCGCCGACCTGGTGGCGATAGAACGGGACCTGTTGGCGGGTTGACATTGGGCGGTCTGCTCCGGCACTGGGCTCGGGGAGGGACCGGGGACCGACCCCTCTCACCTGGTTTGTATCGGACGAAGCGCTGGCGGCGATGAAGGCGGGGTGCATTCGTTGTTGGAGAGAGTCGGGTTGGATGTCCGATAGTTCGTGCAAGTAGAGTGGCCGGGCGGCACCGTCAGACGGTTCGGGACCGCACTGGCCAGTGCAGGTGTAACCATGCGAAAGCGTATTGCCGTCCTTCAGCCGGGGTATCTGCCGTGGCTGGGCTATTTTGATCAACTGGCCCGGGTGGACCTGTTTGTGCACTACGACGACGTGCAATACACGCGCCGGGACTGGCGGAACCGGAACCGCGTGAAGGGGCCGACGGGGCCGGTGTGGCTGACGGTGCCGGTGGCGAGCAAGGGGCAGCGTGAGACGCTGATCTGCGACGTGCAGATCGCGAACCAGGAATGGCAGCGGAAGCACCTGGCGACGGTCGAACGGTTCTATCGCCGTTGCGCCCACTTTGAGGCCGGCTATGCGCTGTTGGAGAAGCTGTTGACGCAACGCTGGGATCGGCTGTGTGAGCTGTGCATCGCGGGGACGGAGCTGTTGGCGCGTGAGTTGGGGATTGCTACGCCGACGATTAGGTCGTCGGAGCTGAGCGGGTGCGCGGAGCTGACGAAGTCAGACCGGCTGATCGCGATCTGCCGGCAACTTGGCGCGACGGAATACCTATCCGGGTCGGCGGCGCGAGCATATCTGGATGTTGAGGCGTTTCGGGCCGCGGGTATTGAGGTGTTGTTCCAGGAATATCAACACCCGGAGTATCCCCAGGCTTGGGGAGAGTTCACACCATATCTAAGCGTGGTTGACCTGTTGATGAACACCGGCCGCGGAGCGCGGGAGGTGGTGCTGTCGAGTCCGGGGCCAACGCCAGCGGCGGTTGTGTGTGGATGAAGGGCAAGGGGTATTAGTAGCACAAAGCGTGGCGTTGGGTGCGTGTTCGTTCACAGTTCGTAGGATTGCGCACGGTTCCTGGTAAGATGTTGGGCCGATTGCACTCACGCACCGCGCGGGGGTTCATTATCGGAGAGTGAGGCTGCGGATGGGTGGCGCTCAGGGCGGCCGAAGGGCGTTGTGTAAATTCCAGATGAAGTTTGATTTTTGCACTTCTGGGGTCCTATACCTTTAATGGACCTGGGGGCACTTCGTACGGCTGTGGAGGGCGGCCCCGGGGCTTCAAGTGGTAGAGGTGTAATCATGAATCGGTTGATTGTGGCGTTCGTGGCGGCGGTTGCGGTTCTGGGAGCGTTCTCGGCCCCACCAGCAGTTGGGGAGCCGTACTGGATTGCGTGGGAGGGGGACACGTTTCCGGAAGAGGGCGAATGGAATCGGGCCTATGGCAATTACGATGGGCCGGGACAGGGCCAGGCGTACCGCACGTTGCATGATGGGGTCATGACGATTGATTCGCTGCACGACCAAGGCGTATACGACTATTACTGGCTGGAACGGCCGGGCGCAATCGATCCCGGCCCGGGGGAGCTGTTTGTGATGGAGTGGTCGTCGCTGCGCGTCGAAGAGGTGGACCCGGAGAACCCAATCTACCCCTACGATCCCGGCTTGGGTGCTTACAGCGACGACGCCTACGGCCTTGGATTGACCTTTTCAACAGACTGCTTTCGCAGTCTCTACGAGCACGCCACATGGTTTATCGACTTGACGACCACACACGATTTCCGTGTCGAGTCATTCGACATGCGTTCATACTCGCTGCTTGTAGATGGCGAACTGTTCTACGAAGGCGAGTTCACTTCAGTGGTAAGCGACTCGCGCTGCCTATGGGGTGACGATGTCCAGGGCGTAGCAAGTCTGCATGACTGGGACTATTTCAGGTTTGGCGTTGTTCCTGAACCTTGCCCACTTGTGGCTGTTGGAATGATCCTGGTGTGTTGCCGGGACAGAAGATCGTGATCCGTAAACGGGAGATGACGACATGAATAGCAGAGTAACAGTGTTGACGTTACTGATCGCGTGTGGTATTGGAGGAATCGCCTCGGCTGACAACTTCATCAAGGAATGGGGTGGGGCTCCACTAGCCGATTACGACATTCACCAAGGCAACGGGACAGTTACGATTCTTGCCCCGGGTGAGTACAAATTCCAGGCGACGGATGGTGAGGACCTGGGCGACATCAACGAGATCACAATTGAGGGCAACGTAACGGGTGCCGTGATCATCTACATCGAGCGGGAGACCGACGACAATTCGCCTGGGGCCGCGAACATCCTTGAATGCAACCTGTCCGGCGATGCGAACACGACCATCACCGAGCTGCGGATCACGGGCGATCTGGGCGAGAATGGGCCGACGGTTGCTGACAGCATTGGCGTGCTCAGTGTGGACGGTGAGGTTCTCGATGACATCATCGTGGCCGGCGAGATTTCGGCGGCGAAGATAGGAACACTCGGCGCGCTCCTCGAGTGCAATACGGTTCACGATTTGCATGTACTGGCAGCGGAGACGCTTTCATCTCCCAACATCACTGTGAACGGAGATTTCCTCCAGTCGGATCAGATTCGTATCGATAGCGGGACCCTCAATGCCCTAGGGTTCGCGGGCTCGACGGTGGCGGGGAGCATTACGATTGGTGATGAGCCGGGCTCAGCCAGCATTTGGCGGTTGGATTGCCCACAACTGATGACCAGCACAGTGTACGTAGCCGGAAATTTCGGGGAATTTCGGATAGGGTTGGGCTTTGACGGCGAATTGCATGTGGCCGGGTCACTCGAGTGGTTGCAAATCGCGTTTGATCTTGGAGAGAACGCTGTCGTCACGGTGGACGGAGATCTGCTGGACTTTTTGGCCATGAATGTACTTGGATCCGTAACGGTGTACGGTGATCTGGTGTGGAGCTTCCAGTGCACCGGCAACGGCGACCTCGCAGGCTTGGTTACGATCCACGGCTTATCCCATCGGCGTTCGGGCATCCTGATAGAGGGAGATCTGTCCGGCAAACTGGCGATTGGCTCCGTACTCGGACCGACGGTTGGCACCGCAGGAACCCAGTTTACAGTTCTCGGCAACGTGACCGGCGAGATCCTGGTAGACGATGAGTTGGGAAGCGTTATTGAGATTTACGGCGACTATGGACTCACCGAATCAACTCTGATCTCGGTCGGTACGATCGCGGAAACCGGCGCAATTGCCGTGGACTGGGACGGCTACGACGCGGGTGATGAGTGGGTTACCGGCGCTGAGGTAGTGATTGAGGACGTGCCCGGCGGGTCTGTTACCCTGACCGGCAACAGCCCGGCGTGGCAGGTGTATGAGATCACCGAGTGCGTGGCCGACATGGACAACAATGGCGTTGTGAATTTCGATGACGTCAACGGGTTCGTGGCAGCAACGGTGAGCATCGAGAACTATGCCGCTGCGTATCCCGGCCTGGGCGGCAGCGCGTTGTATCACGGCGACATGGATCGGAGCGGTGTTATCAACTTCGACGACCTTGACCTGTTCATCGACTGCGTTGTCGCCGGCGGATGCCCGACTTCTGCCGGTGAGTGCGGCGGCGAGCGCGATGGCGGTCGTTCGCCGGTGCAGATGGCGGCGGCGCTGGCCGGCGGTGTCGCGCCCGAGCGGCAGGCGCTGTTGGCGGAGATTATCGCTGACCATGCAGCGCGGCAGCGGACCGAGAGCGATTGGGCATATTGGGACGCGGTCTGGACGGTGTTGACTGACTAGGCGCGGCGTCAATGTGAGCCGATCCCCGGGGTAAACGGGTGGGATCGGGGTTTCGTTTGAAAGAGTAACGGTCGGACGCGAATCGGCGGGATTGTTGCGCCGATGGTAGGAGGCCGATGCGGACTGGGGTGGCGTGGTGCGCATGCGCGTTGCGTCGCCCCCCTTGGTTCCACTCCCCGGCGCAACGGGCTGGGGCACCCATTGTAGGATCGAGGCGCGAGGATCGAGGGGGCGCGACGGAGCACTCCGCGGCGGCGGAGACCCCCTCCCCTGACCCCTCCCCCGCAAGCGGTGGAGGGGAGGTAGAAAAGACGCATCCGTTCCCCGCGGGCGAAGCGGCCACATCACTCCACAATCGAGCTCGGCGGGCGGGGCGGCCGCCCCCTCCCTGGTCGGGATTGGCGGGCGAGACGCCCCCCCCACTTCTTCGCTGGGCACGACCGGGGGCTGACAGATTCGTACAATGCCGGGGAACCGAGGCGGGGGTGGGCCGTCTAAGCCGGCACAAGGACAAGCAAATTTCAGGAGATGGCCATGACTACGTCCCGTCGCATAATTACGGAATCGCCGGTTAAAAACCGGTGCCACAGGCTGTTGGGGCCGGTTGTAATCGGGCTTTGCATTATTGTGGGGCTGGTCAACGGGAACGTGCCTGCCGCCCAAGCGCGGGAGGGGCACCCGATCCCGGGCGGGCAGCTTCAGATTATCGGCGACGAGGACGCCTCGCAGGGCGGCGTGTGCCCGCTGAAATATACGGACGTGCAGGCCGAGATCAGCGGCTACGTGGCACGCGTCAGCGTCAAGCAGGTCTTCCACAACCCGACCGATCGCAAGATCGAGGCGGTTTACGTCTTTCCGCTGCCACAGGATGCGGCCGTCGACGACATGGTCATGGTCGTGGGCGATCGGCGGATCGTGGGGCAGATCCGGGGGCGGGACGAGGCGCGGGAGATATATGAGCAGGCGCGGGCGGCGGGGCACGTGGCGAGCCTGCTGGATCAGGAACGTCCGAATATCTTCACGCAGTCGGTGGCGAACATTGAGCCGGGGGTCGAGGTCGCGATCGAGATCAGCTACGTGGAGACGCTGAAGTATGAGGATGGGGAATTTGAGTGGGTGTTCCCGATGGTGGTCGGGCCGCGGTATATCCCGGGTGGCGGCAGTGCGCCGGAGCCGATGACGCGGGGCAAGCCGACGGGCGAAGTTCCGGACGCGGATCGGATTACGCCGCCGGTGACGCCTGAGGGCACGCGGGCGGGTCATGACATCAGTCTGGCGGTAACGATTGTGCCGGGGCTGCCGCTGCACGACGTGCGGAGCGAACTGCACGAGGTTGAGGTGCAGAAGCTGGACGGTGAGGCGAACGGCGCGATGCGGGTAGCGCTGAAGAACCAGACGGAGATTCCGAATCGCGATTTTGTGCTGCACTACAAGTTGGGCGGCGAGGGTATCGGCGACGCGTTTTTGCGACACAGTGACGAGCGCGGGCAGTTTTTCACGCTGGTGTTGCAGCCGCCGGAACGGGTGGTGCCGGAGCAACTCGTGCCGCGTGAGCTGATCTTCGTGCTGGACACGTCGGGCTCGATGAGCGGGATGCCGATCGAGAAGGCGAAAGAGCTGATGAACAAGCTGATCGGGTCGATGCGCGAAGGTGACACGTTCAACGTGATTACGTTTGCGGGCGACACGCGGATATTGTGGAAGTCGCCGCTGCCAGCAACGAACGAGAACATCAATACGGCACAGTATTTCCTGTCGAAACAGCACGGCCGGGGCGGGACGGAGATGATGAAGGCGATCAACGCGGCGCTGGTGCAGACGGTCAAGGAGCCGGCGGCCGGTGAGGTATTGCCGATTCGGATCGTGTGTTTCATGACGGACGGCTACGTGGGGAACGATTTCGCGATCGTCGATGCGGTGCAGAAGAATGCCGACACGACGCGTGTGTTCAGCTTCGGCGTCGGAAACAGTGTCAATCGGTTCTTGCTGGACGAAATGTCGCATGCGGGGCGGGGCGAGGTGGAGTATGTCACGCTCGGCTCGCAGGCGGACGCGGCGGTGGAGCGGTTCCACGAACGCGTGTTGGCGCCGGTTTTGACGGATATCGAGATCGACTGGGGCACGCTGCCGGTGAGCGAGGTTTATCCGGAGCGGATTCCCGACCTGTTCAGCGCACAGCCAATCATGGTGCACGGCAAGCTGGACAGCACGGTAGGCGGAACGATCGTGTTGCGCGGCAATACCGGTGCGGGTGCCTATGATGAGGCGATCGACGTGACCTGGCCGGAGGAAACGCCGGAGCAGGACGTGCTGGCATCGCTGTGGGCGCGATCGAAAGTGAAACATCTGATGATGCAGGACTACGCGGCGCTCCAGCGGCAGGAGTTTCCCGATGAGCTGAAGCGGGAAATCACGGAGCTGGGGCTGGAATATCGGCTGATGACGCAGTTCACCAGCTTCGTGGCGGTTGAAGAGCTGACGGTGACGTCGGGCGGCGAGCCGATGAAGATCGATGTGCCGGTGGAGATGCCGGAGGGCGTGAGTTATGAGGGTGTGTTTGGCGGCTCAGTGCCTGGTAACATGCCCGCCGTAGGCGGCATGTCCGGGCAGAGCCAGATGCGAAGGGCACGAGGGTTGTACATGGGGGTTCCAGCAACACCGGCGGCGGGTGGCAAAATGGCCACGGGCAGGGCGCCGAGAGAGTCCGAGGCGCTTGTGGATGCTGAAGAAGCCGCCGGTGAAGCCCTATCGCTGGAGGAGCGGCGGCAGATGAAGCTGGCGGAGCCTTTGCGGGAGCTGGCGGCCCAGGTTGAGCGACAGGGTCGGTCGGGGAACCTGGCGTTGTCGAGCGTGAAGGTGGTTGACTGGCGTGTGGACGTGGTGCTGGTGCTGAGCGATGTGTCTGAGAAGACGCGTGCGGCGCTGGCGGAGCTTGGTTTCGAGGTTACGGGCGAGAGCAAGGCGACGTCGGTGCTGATCGGATCTATCGACGTTCGGAAGCTGGAAGCACTCGCGGAGCTGGACGTGGTTCGGCAGGTGCGGCCCGTGCCGACGAAGCGAAGCAGATAAAGGGGCTGCACGGGCAAACATGGCCCCCAACGCCTCGGCGTGGACGAGCAGTCAGTCACCACGTGGTGCGTGACGAGATACTTGGTGAGGGTGCTTTCGGTGCCCTGGCGGGCCGGGTCGGAGACGACTCGGCCCGTGGTGCGTTGGGTGTTCGGTGCTGGAAAGCATTCGGGAGGCCGAAAGCGGGTCATGAGGGCGGGCGGCTACCGGGGTTGGCGGCGACGGTTGCCGCACTTATTCGGACGTTCGCTAGATTGGGGAGTGGGCTGTCAGCCAGGGTGGATGGCTGAAATGTCTTGGCTGCTGCGGGGGTCGCGGGCTATACTGGGAACTGGATTGTTTCGGCCCGGCTGAATAGGGTTCGTGGGTCGGCGTTATTACAGGTAAGATTGACGCTAGGCGACCGGCAGAAAGAGCGTTCGTTGGCGTTTAGTCGTTTTTATACTGGAAATAGTTGAGGCGCGCCGTCCGGCAGCACGCTTCAGAACTGGAGCACGAAGACTTCCTGAACAAGCCTGCGTTTGCGCTGAGTGACTGGAAGTAAAGGAGCGGAACATGAACAAGCGTTTGGTTTGGACCCTCGGTTTTGCGTGGGCAACGGTGGTGGCGGCGCTGGCGACCGGGACGGTCACGTTTCAGCTTCAATCGCCGCAGGCGGGGCAAACGCTCAGCGCCGGTGATACGGTGAGCTGGTCGCTGCTGGTCAGCGTGTCTACGAGCGATAATGTTGGGCTGGCAGGCTTCTGCTGTGACCTGGTGCAGAGCGAGAGCAACCCGGCGATGTTTGATATTCCGATGGCCGACGCGGCGTCGATACCGGCGGAGATGGTCGGTTTTGATCGTCCGGGCGGCATCACCAATCCGGGTGAGGGTGGTGCAGATTCGGGTTACATTGGCGTGCAGCGGGGAACGCCAGGGGCGATGAACCTGGTGCAAATCGGCGGGGCGCAGAACACCTTCGGCCAGGCGGGGACGAGCTTTGGCACCGATCCGTATGTTGAGGGTGGCATCGGCCAGAGTGGTTCGCAGCTCGTCGTGTCGGGCAGTTTCACGGCACCGGCGGCGGAGGGTACGTACACGTTCGAGATTGCCAACGCGCTGGCGAATGTGATCACCACGCTTAACAGCCCGCCGGACTATTCGCCGGTCGAGCCGGCGACGGTGGAGACGGCGGGCGCGGCGTTCTCGTTCGACATTGGTTCGCGTTGCGGCGGCGACTCGAACTGTGACGGATATGTGAACTTCGACGACATCAACTACTTCGTGGCGGCCGTCGTGGATGAGCAGAGCTGGATTGACCTGCACGGCGGGAGCCCGAGCTGCGGGTATGAGAACAACGATGCGAACTGGGACGGGTACGTGAACTTTGATGACATCTCGCCATTCGTGGACGGCATCGTGGCCGGCGGGTGCATCCCGAACCCGAACCCGTAGTCAGCCGAACAAAACGGTTTTGCCCTTTACGAGGTCTCACGCTGCCCAGCAGGGCGTGTGAGACCTCGTTTTTTCGAGTAATCGAAGGGGCGAGGATCGAGGGGGACAATCGCGCACGGCGGGGCGTTTTGCAGGGGCAAATCCGCCCCCGGCGGGCCTGCCCATGGTCCCCGAGACGAGTTGCCCGACCTACCCCAAGACCGTAGCACTGTGCTTCGTAACCAGCGCGACGTACCGGTTGAAAACCGATGCCACACAGGGGCAAGTCAGACGCTCCGCCGGGTATACCAAGCGAAACGGCGTCTCCACGGGGGAGACGCCGTTGATCAGGTCAAAGAGTTGTCGGTCGCTGTCGGCGAGCGGGTGCTGCCGACGGCTGATCAGGAGCCGGCTTCGACCCCGGTGCTCTGTCGCACAGGCTTGGTGCCGGTATGTTCTCTGGTAGTCTGCTCCTTGGCCGCCTCCTCGCGTTCGCGCCGCTGCTCATCGGGAGTCTTCTTCTCACTAGTGACAACTGGTTTCGCCTTGTCGCTGGTGAGGTTGGTCTTCGCCTTGTCGCTGGCAGCGGGCAGTGTTTTGAGCACGGGGCGGTTTGAGACCTTGCCGGGCTCGGCATGTGGGGTGCGCCGCATGGCCGGCGAGGACCGCCTGCTCCCAGGTCGCATGATGTACATGGGGATGCGGAAGTTACGCGCGGTGGGGTCATCGGTCTTGACGACGACGGCGTTTCCGGCACGGCGAACGGGGGAGTAGCCGGCCGGGACCTCGAGCACGATCGTTTGTTTGCCGTTCTCGTCCTCGAGGCGGGCCTTGAGCTCGGGATCTGTGGCGACGACCTCGCTGATGTTTCCGGGTTTGTCGCCTGACCAGACCAAGCGTGCGCGGAACTCGCGGTTCGATTCGAGATCAGCCGGGATGGTGAAGCGTTGAGGCTGGGCCTGTAGGCGCGGGGCAACATTGGCGTAGACGACGATGCCTTCGGTAGGCGCCTGCTCGACGCCGGTTTCGAGGATGACGTTGCCGCGCGTGGTGCCGTTGGGCCAGGGAGGCGAGATGGTGATATCGAGCTCGTACCTCTCGCCGGCCTCGATCTCGCGCAGTTCAGCAGTGACGTTGTCGCCTCTGACGGTCTTGATCTTGGGCGCCAGCGGCCCACCATCGGCGCGGGTCAGCGTGATTGTGCGTTTTTGCGGGCCGGCGTTGCGGTCGATTTTCGTGAAATGAGCAGTACGCGGCTCGGTCTTGACGGCGGCAAGGACGTTGGCCTCGCAAGTGATGGTTTCGTTCTGGTGCTTGCGATCGTTGGTTTCGATCCGGATCTTGCGGGTAACCTTTCCGTTGCGGGAGCCGGTGTTGAGGCTGATTTCGACGGTATCGGTCTGGCCAGGCTCAATCGTGCGGTCCAACGGACCGCTGACTTTGAACCCTCACCCCTTGCGGACGCGTAAGGCCAATGGTGCCTTACCGTCATTCTTGAAGGTGAAGGTGAAGTTGGCTTTGGAACCCTTCCAGATGTTCTCGACCTTCTGCACCGGCTCGGCACAGATGTACTGAGGCTGGGGCTGGTCGGGTGGCGGAGGCGTCAGGGCGGCACCGCTGCCGCCCTTGCAACCGGCGCTCTTGCCTTCATCAGGCTTTTTGTCGCCCTGGCGTTTGGCTGGCGGCTTCTGATTGACCAATGGTGCCGGCATTTTGGTGGTAGCCGGGATTGGCTTCTTAGCCGGGGCTGCGGCTGGCGGCTTCTTGGCCGGTGTGGGCACGGGTTCGCCGGTGTACTCGGCGGCGCGTTTCTTGATCAGTTCGATCAAAGCTTCGCGATCCATGTCTTCGAGTTTCTTGGGCTTTTCCGAGGCCTTGGCAGCATCCTTGGCTTTGGGCTGGTCCTGATCACCCGCGGGCTTGTTCTCTGGCTTTGGTGGATCATCAGGCGTGGGCGAATAGACGGTCTGGGCGACGAGTTGCCCGGACGGCTGGCACGTGTTGCTCGCGGCCTTCTTTTCGCTCTTAGACTTGCAGTCTTTGTTGCAGGGGCAGCTTGATTCGCAACCCACTGTCAGTACTGTGATTGCCAGTGCCGCCAGCAGGGTTCCCGCCAGCCGGGCGGCAGCAGCGCTCCGCTTCCACTGTAACATTTACGAATCCTCTTTGACTTGTATGGTCGGATGGACCTAACGCACACCGTTCCCCGCGCCGGGCAATGCCACGGGTATATATTTATTCGCCCGGGGCCTCACAGCGCTTCCGAATATTCTATCAGAAGCTCTCGGTCAATGCACGGCACGGGCAGAAGGCCGACGTGCCGATCTAGTTGCGAACGCAATCGCAACAATGCGATTCTGGTCATCAATCAAGCGTGATGAACACTGCGCCAGCGTCATCGAGCTGAACCGGCCTACCACGGACCGTCACGGGCAGCGGCAGGCCACGCCGACCGGCGGTCGTGAGCGTTACCGCAGCGGGCGTCACCTCCACCCCGATTTCGACTGCTCGCACCAGAATCTTGAACCGCAAACGCTGCCAGCCTGGAGGGAGCTGGGGATCGATGCGGACGGCGTCGGCGGTTACTGAGACCCCTCCGAAACCGAGCACGGCGGCCATCCAGGCGGCGCCGAGGGCGGTGCCGTGGAGACCGACGTGGGTGTCGCCCCGGCGGGTCAGCTCGGGATCCAGGTCCATGCCGGCGGCGGTGATGAAGCCTTGGTAGGCCGCTTCGGGTTGGCCAAGGCGGGCGGTGAGGAGAGCGTTGAGCCCATGGCTAATGGAGGAAAAGTTCAGGCCCTTGCCGTGGTAGTAATCCCAATTGGCCTGCTGGACCGGCCGGGGGAACTCGTCCGGAAGCAGCGTAATGGCCATCAGGACGTCGGGTTGATGAATGGCCTGCAAGGTCTGGACGGGCATGAACCAGGTGCGTCGATCCTGGAGCAGGTCATTCGGAGCGGGTCGGAGCTGGTAGAAGCCGGCGAATTGTTCGTAGCGACCGGTGTCGGCGTCGTGGAGCAGTTTGAGCCGGTCGGCGATGCTGCGCCAGCGGTCGGGTTCGTCGTGGCGGAGGTTGAGGCGGCGCCGTGCGGCGGCGGATCGGCCAAGGCGGGCACAGGCGTCGGCGGCCCACTGGAGGTTTCGCCGGGCGAGATAGTTGGTGTAGAAGCTGGTGTTGATGCCGCAATGACCCTCGTCGGGCCCGGTGACGTTGAGGAGGTCGCAGGAATCATCGTTGGGGTCGGACTCGGCCCGGGAGGCATAGAAACGAGCTGTTTCGACGAGCAGATCGAGGCCGCGAGAGTCGGCCCAGGATTGATCGCCGGTGGCATCGAGGTAGAGCCGAACGGCCCAGGCGATGTCGGCGTTGATGTGGATGTTGGTCTGGGGGAAGCGGTACCAGCGGCCGAGGCATTCCTCGCCATGGGGGCCGGCCTGCCAGGGGAACTTGGCGCCGTCGTAGCCCAGTTGGTGGGTCGTCTCGCGGGCGGGGCGGAGCCCTTCGTAGCGGAAGTCAAGACAGGTTCGGGCCAACTCGGGGCGTACGAGCGTGTAGAACGGCAGGATGCAGGTTTCGGTGTCGTAGAAGGTGTTGCCTTGGTAATACTCGCCGGTGAGAAGCTTGACGGGGACGGACAGGCGGTCGGAGAAACGCG
Organism: Phycisphaerae bacterium; assembly: GCA_963666925.2. Taxonomy (GTDB): domain Bacteria; phylum Planctomycetota; class Phycisphaerae; order UBA1845; family Fen-1342; genus JANQFV01. The sequence goes on from CAXXTC010000016.1 coordinate 58,461, forward strand.
GGGCCGCGGCGAGCAGGTGGTGGATGCAGAAGCGCAGGTAGCATTGGGCGCGGTCATCGCCGGAGATTTCGACGTCGGCACGATCCCAGAGGCGGTCCCAGTCTTCGCTCTGGTCGAGCAGGGCCTGATCGAAGCCCGTGTCGGCCGCGGAATCGAGCTCGCGTTCGGGGTCGGCGACGACGCTGTGGCGCAGGTCTTCGGAGCTGGTCAGCACGACGAAACGGTCGAGTGTCCAGGTTTGTTCGGCCCCGGGGGGCAGGTCGAATACGGTGTAGACGCGTTGATCTTCGGCCCGGCCGCTGACTCGGTCGCCGGCACCATCCATCGTAACGTTAGCCACGCAGAGATTGACGTCGTGGGCGCGGGCCGGGGTGCAGACGAGTAGGCGGCAGCGCTCGGCGGGCTGGGCCCAGGCTTCGACGACGTTGAACTGGCGCTCGTTCGTGGGGTTGGCGTGGACCTGAGCGTCGATCCCGGACCAGACGGTGATGGGCAGGTCGTGATCGAGGCGCGTGAGGCGGTAGCGCATGAAGACGCGGTGGGCGTGACGCAGGCTGGCGAAACGCTGCATCTCGACGCGGGTGGTGTGGCCCCAGGAGTCGCGGTAGTCGTAGCGGTAGCTGAACAGGCCGGTGCGCAGATCGAAGGACTGGTTAAAGCCTAAAATGGATCCGCGCCAGAGCGACAGCTCGCGTCCGCCGACGAAAACGCGGATGAACAAGGGGTCGGGGAGATTGGCGATCGCGGGGCTCTTGCCGGCGGTGTCGAAGTAGCGGGGGTCGAGATATGGGCGTTGTTCGGCCGAGGGTCGGATCAGGCCGAACATGTCGAGCTCGTCGTAGATGCCGTTGATGAGGGTGACGGGCTGCGGGCCGTCGCGTTTTTCGGCGATGGTTCCCGTGAGGCCGAGATAGCCGTTGGAGACGGTGGCGCCGCTGGCGAAGTGATCGAGTGCGGCACTGTCGCAACGGTCGTTCCGGATGAGCCAATACTGATTGGCGGACATGCGTGAGTCCTGACGGTGATGGTGACTGGTGATGTGGCGTCAGTGTGTGCGGGGGGCGGCCGGCGAGCAAGTCCGAGGTGGGATAGTGAGCTTGAGCTTGGTGGAAACCAGGAGAAGCTTGACCCCCCTATCGCGTACAGGTAGATTGGTCCTATCAGGACAAGTCACGATAATAATGCCCTTGTTTCGATTTTGCGTAGGAAGACAACGGGGGCACGTTTGATTGTCTGAGTTAGGCGGAAGGAAGCAGGATCCAGCAGGCACGGAAGCGTTACGGGCAAGCAAGTTGCCGGGCTGCGGGCGCGGTTTGTGCGGGCGGGGCGTGGATGTTGGTCTGGGCCCGTTTTCGCCACTCCATTCCAGTATTGACCGTACATCAGATGGAGCGTCACGCATGACCCCCGCAAATATCCGGCTGCAACTCGTTGTATCAGTGGTTTGGTGCGTGCTTGTGTCGCTGCCAGCGCAGGGCGCTGAGCCGGCCCGGGGATTCCTGGTGGGCGATGATTGCGATTGGCCGCTTTTCATCCTGAGCCTGCCGTTCAAGGGGGTGGGGAGCACGGCGGGTTACAGCAACGCGTTTGACGCCTACGACGGCAACGGCTGTCCGTTTCAGGGGGGTGCGGCGCCGGACGTGGTGTACTCCTACACGCCCGACGAGGATCTGACGGTCAACGTCAGCCTGCAAACCTCGGAGTATGACACGAAGGTGGCGGTGTATACGGATTGTGCCGGCCCGCCGGTGTATTGCGACGATGATGCGTGTGGCTACCCGTTGTACCAGTCACGATTGAACGGGGTAGCGCTGCTGGCAGGCGAGACGTATTACTTCGTAGTGGACGGTTTCCTGGGAGGCAGCGGGCAGTACACGCTGGATATCACCGAAGTGGAGGCGTGTCCGGAACCAGTAGCGTTTGAGCAATGTCCGCCGGCGTATGGCGACTGGTGGCTGCATCGGTCGGATGCGGGATCGGGCTACCTGGTGCGTGACAACTTCGCGGGCGGCGGGGTGCCGATCTGCGGCGTGCGGTGGTGGGGAGCGTTTCTGGACTACGCGCAGCACGAGCTGTGCAGGGTTAATGAGCCGCGTTTTGACATCACGGTGTATGACGGGGCCGGCGTGGCGGTATACACGATGGCCGACATGGAGCCGGCGATGGCCGACACGGGTGTGCAACACAGCACGTCATACGGATTGGTGCCGGTGTATGAGTTTGAGGCGGGGCTGACGCCGACGTCCGACATCCTGGAAGCGGGCCAGGAATACTGGATCGAGATTGTCGGGGCGGCGGACGAGCCGGTCGATTGTCATTTCTGGTGGCATAACACGAAGGCGAGCGGCGACGGGGTGGCGCAGCGGTTGGTCGACGGAGTATCGGCGGAATTGTCGAACGACCTGGCGTTCTGCCTGTTGGGCGACGGGCTGCCGGCGGTGTGTCGGGGGGATTCGAACGGCGACGGAGAGGTTACGTTCGGCGACGTGGATTACTTCGTGGCGGCGCTGATCGCGGAGTCGAGTTGGCGTGACATGTTCGCTGCCGAGCCGCCGTGCAGGTTTGCGAATAATGACTGCAACGCCGACGACGCGGTTGATTTTGATGATGTGGACCCGTTCGTAGGGGCGCTAGCGACGGGGACGTGCGGGACGGGTTCGTAACGGATTTGATGTGGGCGAGGGTCGGCGGGCTACATCACCAGGGCGATCAGGCCGCCGACCGCGGAGACAACTCCCAGAATGATCCCCGCCAAGGCGAGGCCGGTGGGTTTGAGGGTGGCGCCGCGGAACCAGCTCAGCAGTCCGAGGAGGACGGCAATCGCCCCGGGGACAATGAGCAAGGTGAACGGGATAGAGATCAAGCCGACGATCAGGGCGGTGCTTCCGAAGCGATCGCCGCGCGCGGTGGACTCGGTTGGGAGGGCGTCGGCGGTAAAGGGGGTTCCGCAATTGGAACAACAATCGGCGTCGACATCGGTGACTAGATTGCAGCGTGGGCATTGGATGGCCATTTGGCCGCCGGCGTCGCGGATGATGCGTGGGGCGGTTTGTCCGCTGGCTGCGTAGGGGTGGAGCGGGACGGGGTTTTCGGAGGCTTCGTCGAGCAGGGTAGCCTTGCCCGGGCGCCCCCAACTCGGGTTCAGATTGGGGACTAGGAAGTTGGCTCCGCAGGTGGGGCAGGTGCCCTTTTGTCCGCACATGCCGGCATGCGTTTCGAGCAGTGACTCGCAGCGTGGGCAGGCGAAGTTGAAGCCATGGCGGACGATGCGGCGGGGTGGTTCGGCCCGGGTGAGCCCGTTTGGTTTTGGTTGTGGCACCAACAGCAGAGCGGAACAATGGGGGCACTGGACCTCACGGCCGATCCACTCTGTGCGCACGCTGATCTGCCGCTCGCAGTGGTTGCAGACCAGCGGAAAGCGTTCGGAGGAATCAGCGTTGGCAGCACTCATGGCGGGCGTGCTCCCGGTCGGGCTGGACAATGATGCTGGCGTCGCGTGCGCCCGGATGCGGGCATTCTACCGCGGTCGGGGCCGGCCGTCGGCTACCCAAGCAGCGGGTGGCGTGTTATCGTGTCGCGAGGTTGATACCAGAGCGAGGCATTGGCGGTGGTTATGTTGAAAAGAATGGCGAAGTGGCTGGTCCTGGGGAGCTTGCTGCCGCTGGCCGGCATGAACGCCGGGTGCCAAGCGATAGCGTTCCCGTTCCTGATGTGGGGTCAGGAGCCCCAGCGCGACGTGCCGGCGGAGTATCCGTACCTGGCGAACAAGCGGGTGGCGATCGTCGTGCGGGCCGGCTGGGAAATGCGCTTCGAATACGAGAACGTCGAATGGGAAGTGGCCGACCACGTGCAACTGGCGTTGGAGAACCACGTGCCGGAGGTTTCGGTCGTGGATCCGCAGAAAGTCGTGAGCTTTCAGCGTGAGACACGGGACTGGGAGGAGATGGACCCGGCAGAGATCGGCAAGCGTTTTCGTGCGGACCGGGTGATGGAGATCGACCTGACGCAGTACACGACGCGTGAGCCGGAAAGTCCGCAGTTGCGGCGTGGGTACATTGCAGGCGTGATCAACGTTTATAACGTGGACTATCCGGACTCGGCGCCGGCGTACAGCCAGGCAATGCGCACGGTTTATCCGCCGGACGGCCCCGGGGCCTGGGGGACGAGCGATCGGGGAATACGTTATGCGACGATGGAAGCGTTCGCGGAAGAGGTGGCGGCGCCCTTCTATGACCGCAAGGTCAAGGTGGATTAGTATGAGCCGGCGAAGCGCGGCGGCGGTAGCGCTGATTGCGCTGGGGGTGATGTTGTGGTCGGCCGGCTGCAATATCGTCGGTCCGATCGCGTACCTGCTGAGTCCGCGACAGATTCAGAAGGCGGAATTCGAGTTTGGGCCGTACCCGGTGGCCATCGTTATGGAGGCGGCTCAGCCCGGGCAGGAGAACCCGGTCTTTACGCGCACCGTGCACACGGAGCTGGTGCGGCTGTTTCGAGACAAGAAGATCTGTGACCAGGTGGTGCCACAGGAGAAAAACGCAGCGTTTGCGCCAGGGGAACCCGGATTACGGACGCTGGAGCATACAGAAGATCGGGCGGAAACTGGGGGCGCAACAGGTGTTGTACATTCGCCTGGACGATCTCGAGTTTCAGATGAGCTCGGACCAGCCCATCACCGAGCCGCGCGTGCGCCTGCACATGAAGGTAATCGGGGTGACGGAGTCGCCGGAGACGGCACGGCAGTGGCCGCCGCGGAAAGAGCGTGAGGGTCGGCTGGTTGAGCACACACGTCACGCGCGGGAGGTTAGCGATTCGGTGGGCCTAGACAGCGAGGTGACCAAGTTCGCCCGCGAGGTGGCGTTCCGCATCGCGATGCCGTTCTACGACGTGGATCTCGAAGAGCCCATTCCACAGGAACATTAGCGCAGTCTTTCGCGCTGCTGCCACTAATCCAAATGTGGGGCGAGCGTCTCGCCCGCCGCTTGACGCCCCGCAATCGAGGCATGGCGGGCGGGACGCCCGCCCCACCTCCAATGTGAAACCGATGATGAAGGAACACTAGCCGGATGTTTGCGCGTGGGACGGCGGCCCGCTTGCTCGCGTTGTTACCGGTGATGGCGCTGGTGATCGCCGGCAGTACACTGCTGGGGCCGGGGGGCGTGGGGTTGCCGGCGTTAGAGGGGGATGGACGAGCCGAGTGGGCGTACTGGCACCTGCGTGTGCCGCGGACATTGCTGGGGGCGGCAGCGGGCGCGGGACTGGCTATCGGGGGCGTCATCTTCCAGGCGCTGTTCCGGAATCCGCTGGCGACGCCCTACACACTGGGCGTGGCGAGCGGGGCCTCGCTGGCGGCGGCGATCGGGTTTTTGCTGGGTGTTGGCGGGACGCTGGCCGGTGTGCCAAGACTCGCGCTGCTCGCGTTTGGCGGGGCGCTGGCGGCGCTGGGGGCGGTGTTTCTGATGAGCAAATTGCGCGGCGGGCGGGATATGACCCGGCTGCTGCTGGCGGGTGTATGCGTGGCCTATCTGTGTACGGCCGGGCTGCTGCTGGGCACCTACCTGGCAGACCGGGCGGTAACCAACGAGATTGTGTTGTGGATGATGGGGTCGCTGGGTGCGTTGCGGCCCCGGGCGGCGGCAGAGGTGGCGGTGGTGCTGGTGCCGGTGTTGGCGTACGGGTTGTATGCACACCGGGCACTGGACCTGCTGACGTTGGGTGATCGGGTGGCGGCCACACGTGGGGTGGCGGTCGACGCAACCATCTGGACGTGCTTAACGCTGGTCGGCGTGCTGACGGCGATCATCGTGGCGAACTGCGGGCCGATCGGGTTTGTGGGGCTGATGGTGCCACATATCGGACGTGCACTGTTCGGGGTGCGGACATTCCCGCTGCTGCTGGGGTCGGCGCTGTTGGGGGCGGGGTTCCTGGCGGTGTGCGACGGGGTGGCGCGCTCGCTACCGAACGTCGAGCTACCCGTCGGGGTGGTCACCAACATCCTCGGGGCGGTGTTCTTCTTCTTCCTGCTCGCGACGCGGGACGTCTTGCACGGAGTTGCCCGGGGGTGAAGCACCGGCACGCAGCGCGAGAACCAGGACGCGCATGCGTTTGAAGCGGCGCTGGTCGACGATATCGAGCATGCGGAGCGTGTCCCAGGGGATTTCGTCGCCGGACTCGTGGCGGAAGACCACCAGCCCATCGGGTGCGAGGCGGGGTGCGAAGCGTTCGAGCAGGTCGATGATGCGGAGGGGCGTCTTGGCGTCGCGATACGGGGGATCGAAGAACATGAGTCCGAAGCCGGCGGAGGTGCTGGGTGGGCGCATCGACCAGGCGTTATCGGTCAGAACGGTGGAGCGATCGTCGAGGGCGAGTTGGTGGAGGTTGTCGCGGAGGCAGCGCAGGGCCTGGCGTTCGCGTTCGATGAAGGTGGCGTGGCAAGCACCGCGGGAAAGCGCTTCGATGCCGAGGCCGCCGGTGCCGGCGAAGACGTCGAGCACGTCGACTTCCGGTATTTCTCCGGGGGAGACGCAGCGGTGGGCGAGGATATTGAAGAGGGATTCCTTGACGCGATCGGTGATAGGACGGGTGTTTTGTCCGCGTGGAGCGGCCAGGGGACGTCCGCGAAATATACCGCCGATGACTCTCATAGCATGTATTTGCCGGACATTGCTGAATCCGGGTAGGGACGTTGTGGTGGCCGGCGGACGGGGCTGATGGACCCCCACCGGCCTGCCGATACGCCCTACTGAGATGATACGTGATCTGCGAACCATTCTCGATGCGTGGGATTACGAGCCGGGGAAGATCTCGGTGCGTAAGATTATTGGTCGTGACGGGCACGAGAAGATTCAGACCCGGATCGACCTGGGGGTGTTGCAGCTGGAATGCCAGGGGCGGCCGGACGGGCAGCGTCCGCACGGGTGCGAATCTCTGCTGGAATATCACGAGGATCGGCTGCGCCAGCACATCGACCTATACGGCGATGATGAGGATTTTGTGCTGTCGCCGGAGGGACTGCCGGGACCTGAGGCACGAAGCGTACCTGTACTATCAGCGTTATTTATCGGCGTTCGTGCTGGAGGAATACGACGCGGTTGAGCGTGACACAACGCGGAACCTGCGGGTGGTCGAGCTGTGTGAGCGGTACGCGGCGCGGGAGGCGGATCGGCGGGCGTTGCAGTTGCAGCGTGCGTACGTGCTGATGATGCAGATTCGGGCGAAGACCTACCAGGCGTTGCAGAACGAGCTACCAGAGATAGCGTTGCGGCTGGTGGACCAGGGGTTGAATGAGCTGGCGTTATTGGACGGTGAGGACGACGAGGAGGGGGCCTGCGCTCGGGAGCTGAAGACGCTGCGGAGCCTGCGTGAGGAAGTGCTGGAGAAGTTGCCGGAGCAGTCGCCGGCGCGGCTGCGACTGGAGCTTCAACAGGCGTTGGCTGAGGAGGATTACGAGGAGGCGGCACGGATCCGCGACCTGCTGACGGAGGCGGTGCGGGCACAGACGGGTTGAGGGGTTAGCGGGGGGTAACCAGTGCGAGACACACCGGGAAGGCGAAGACTCACCACGTTTTGGGAGGAGGTCGCGGACCGGCGCTGCCAATAACAAGACTGGACGGGGATAAGTACGAAGAGTACAAGATGTTGAGAATCGGCATCGCTCGCACGGGAAGTTGATGTCGGGCTGCCCTTGTGGACGAGGGTTGGCTGCCGGTGGACTGCCGGGTTCTTTCGTGAGCAATTGGAAAATCACGTTTGATAATCACGTTTGCGAGGTACAGAGGTCATGAAGCGGCAGACATTGAGTGGATACGGATCGGCGGTGGCGACTCTGGTGGTATTGGCCATGTTCTGCCCGATGACCTGGGCTCAGTACACGTGGACCCAGCAATCAGCTCTCGGGTCGGCGCAGTGGTACGGAGCGGCTGTCTCCGCGGACGGAACCAAGATGGTAGTGTGTGCCAGGGGTGGTTCCATCTTCACATCGAGCGATACCGGCAATAACTGGGTCGACCGATCGGCGGCGGCCGGTTCGCGGAACTGGCGTTCGGTAGCCTGCTCGGACGACGGAGCCAAGCTGGTAGCAGCGGTATGTGGGGGTTACCTGTACCAGTCGACGGATTCGGGCGTGACCTGGACCGAACGGCAAGCGAGTTACAAGCAGTGGGTGGGTATTGACTGTTCAGCGGATGGAACCAAGTGGGCGGCCATGCCCCGCAACAGCTATGTTTACACTTCGAGCAATTCCGGCGTGAACTGGACCGAACAGGCAGGTTCGGGTTCGCGGGGCTGGCAACGTGTCGCGATGTCGGACGACGGCACCAAGCTGCTGGGGACGGTTTATACCGGCAGCGCCGACAATTACGTTTACACGTCGACCGACTCGGGCGTAACCTGGACCGAACGTACGCAGCCAGGCGCGAGTGACTGGAACGCGTGTGTGTCGTCGGCGGATGGAACGATACTGGCTATTGGCGCGACGTACACGCTGAGCTCCTATATCTGGACCTCGTCCGATTCGGGAGCGACGTGGACCGAGCGGACTTCTTCGGGCGATCGGGATTGGAAAGACATGGCCTGCACGCCCGACGGGTCGACTATGATAGCTGCGTCCGGGAATGCCCTGCTCATATCCACCGATTCGGGGGCGACCTGGAGTGAGATTGAAGATGCCGGCACATACAACTTCGAGGCGGTCGACATGTCGGAAGACGCGTCGGTGGTCGTCGCCGTCACCAAAGATGGGTTTGTCTACGTAGGGCTCGCCACCGGCTTGACCACGCCGACGGTGACGACGGCGACGTCGTCCTCGATCACCGCCACCACGGCCACCTGCGGCGGCGAAGTTACGGCTGACGGTGGGGCCGACGTAAACGGCGCGCGGCGTGTGCTGGAGCACATCGGCCAACCCGACGGTCGCTGATGACAAGACGACCGACGGTACCGGGAACGGGTGAGTTCACGAGCGGCCTGACTGGGTTGAGCGCCAACACGACGTATTACGTGGCCGCCTACGCGACCAACAGTGAGGGCACGTCGTATGGTGACGACGTGGACGTTCACGACCCTGGAAGCCCCCAACCTGCACCTGACGATTACGTGTGCACAGGAGACTGCGGTCGTTGGGGACGAGTTTGACGTTCGAGATTGGTCTGGAGAACACTGGCGACGGCAACGCGACCGACGTGGTCGTGACTGTGCCGTTGACGGACAGTGTGGAGTTTGTCCTCGGCAGCGCTGGCGACGGACGGGCAAACTGCGCAGGCCGCCGTGGTTGCCACCGAGGTTAATGGAGAGGTAGTTATCGAGATTGGGGGACGTGGCGGCGGACGAGTCGCTCGTGGTGGATCTGCTGGTGGACGCGTTGGAGGCTGGTGAGTTGTCGTTGAGTGCGAGTGTTACCAGCGTGGAGATCACGACGCCGGTGGAGGCCGACGCGGCGGCCACGGTAACGGTTGAGACGGTGGCGGACGCGATCTCGCCGGCATGTGCGGCGGGGATGTGTGGGCCGGTGGGTCTGACACCGCTTGCTGATCATGTCTGGTCCTGTTTTGGTATGAAGCATTATCGGCGTCGGCGCGGGGGGCGTGTCGTAGGGCCGCGTCCGTAGCAGATTCGCTGCATCCTACGCTCGCCACACAATCTCACGGGCAGGCCGGGACCAGATCCCGACCTGCCCGCGGCCCTCAAAGGGACGGTTCGGGGGAGGCGGGCATTGACGGTTGTGGGTCCGGGGCTACGGTTCCAAAGTGGCGATAACGAGCCCACCCCGGAGTGTGGGGTGAAATAGGCCGCGATGCGGGTTGGCTGCCGAACGCGGCACTACCCCCGGGTGGTGGTGCGTGGTTCGTGTCAGGCCGAATCCGGATGAGCGATGGACACCATGAGCAGTATGCGACTGATTCTCTGTGGGGGGTTGCTGGCTGTGCTGTGTTCGTGCGGAGAGCCGCAGGAGCCGGCGAGTCGGGACCGAGTGGTTGGGAAGACGGCGGAGGAGTCTCCGGTTCCGCGGGGTGTGAGTGATCCTGGGATTTTGCAGGATCCGCGGACGTACCAGCCGGCCCGAGGGGCCGACGGAGGCGCCGGCGGCGCGCAGTGGCGGCGGGAGGCAACCGACGGCGAGCGTGGCGCCGGCAAGCAACGCACCGCCGGCGGCCAGCGGCGGTGCCGAGGCGCAGGTTGCGACGATTACCCGTGACCTGATGGCTCTGCTCCATGATGGCGAGGCCCAGCGTGCACTGCGGCTGTTCAACCGCGAGCAGGTAGAGGTTCTGGGTGACGACGAATTGGACGTGTTTTACACGACGCTGGATAAGGTGCATCGCCTGGAGAGAGTGCTGGCGCAGAAGTTCAGCGCGGAACAGGCGGCCGAGTTGATGAAACACCTGCGTGGGACGGCGAGCAAAGAGCCCTCGTGGGAGGTGCTGGACGCCGGCCATGCGACCGTGTCGCCGAACCTGGTGGGGCCTGTTGTTCGGGCCGGTACAGCAATCGCCGAACATGGCTCTGGCGCAGCAGGATGGTGATTGGCGATTTCAGTTGGACAAGCCGCTGACGCGTGAAGACGCGGACGCGGTCATTGTTTTTCAGCAGAAGCTGCAATGGGCACTGGATCGGATCACGCAGTGGCTGGAGGGTCGTGAATCGCCGCCGGAATTGGCGTTGGAGGAAGCATTTGCTGCGGCCCTGGCCGGCGAAGAGCTGAACCTGGAAGGGATCGGTGAGGCCGAGCCGAGTGGTGAAGAGCAGCCGCGTCCCGGAGCCTGAGCGGAGGGGTGGCGGCCGTGGTCGGAGTCGATCGCGCAGCCGTGGCGGATAGCGCAGCTTCTCCCGCTGGTTACATCTTATCGAGGGTGGGGCGGCCAGTGCAGCGTGGTCTGCCAATGAGCTGATTCGGAAGGAAGGACTTGCCACAGATCACAAAAGAACGGTTCGAGGAACTGCGCGGCGCAGTTGAATCAAACGAGGGGCTGCGGTGTTTGCTGGGTGAGATAGAAAAGCTGCATCGGGTGGTGTTTCACGACAATTCGCACGCGGACTGGAGTCGGGTGCGTGAGTCGGCGGCGCAGGTGCTGATTGCCGACGTCGTCCTCGCGCCATCGGGGGCAGGTGCGCGGGGTGCTGGATCTGCTGCACGGCATGCAGGAAGCCGACCGCTCGTGGGACGATGCGGTCACCGAGCTGGCGACCAAGCTGCACTCTTATTACACGACGCCGCTGGGCATCGTGATGCGCCAGGATATGTTTGGGGACCAGGCGGTTTTCTTCACGCCGGACGTTTACGCGTGGACCGAACGACAGCGTGGGGAAAACACGGGAGACGGTGAGGACTGATGAGCAAGGCGCAGCCGAGCAAGCGGTGTTCGCTGGCGGACCTGCAACCTGGTCAGCAGATCGAGCAGCAGGTGTTTCGGATTGCGCAGAAAGATCTGCGCACGACGAGCAATGGCAGTCTGTACATTCACGCGGTGCTGGCGGACCACAGCGGGCAGATGCTGGCGCGGATGTGGAACGCTTCGCAGGAGATCTACGCGTCGATCCCGGAGGGCGGGCTGCTGGAGCTGCGCGGGCGGGTGGAAAACTATCGCGGGAATCGGCAGTTCATAATCGACGGGGTGCGGGCGGTTCGGCCGGGAAGCTACGATCCGTCCGAGTTTCTGCCGGCGACGGGTGAGGACGTCGAGGCGATGTGGGCAGAGGTCAAGGTCTTCCTGCGCACGATCGAGAACAAGGACCTGCTGGCACTGGTGGGGAAATTCATCAACGACGAGGAGCTTGTCCGAGGGTTCAAACAGGCCCCTGCTGCCGTGCAGATGCACCACGCGTTTCTGGGTGGGCTGCTGGAGCACACGCGGAACCTGCTGCGGCTGGCAAACGCGATCTGCCCGCTGTATCCGCAGGTGAGCCGGGATCTGGTTCTGACGGCGGTGTTTCTACACGACGCGGGCAAGGTGCGTGAGCTGGCGTACGAAACAAACCTGGAGTACAGCAACGAGGGGCAACTTATCGGGCATATCACGCAGTGCACGCTTTGGATTCACGACGCGTGCCGGGCGCTGGAGCAGGAGAGCGGGCAGCCCTTCCCGTCCGATCTGGAGTGGCTGCTGGAGCACATCATCCTGGCCCACCATGGGCGATATGAGTATGGCAGTCCGCGTCTGCCGGCCACGCCCGAGGCGTTCGTGGTGCACTACCTGGACAATCTGGACGCGAAGCTGGCCATGACGCTGGATGCGATCGCGTCAGACCCGGATGCGGACAGCGACTGGACCGGGTACGTCCGATCAATCGAGACGCGGGTGTGCAAGCTGGACCCGACCGGGGCACGGACGCCGCATCAGCAGGCGTAAAGTCTTACTTCATAACAATTTAAGCAAACCAAGCGAGTGTGCAATGGAACGCTGGGGGTTTGCCTGTGCCCTGGGGGATTACAAACGCCGACCGGGTTTGTAGTTGCAATACGATATACATGTGCTATCAATATAATATAGACCAGGCCGAGTGGCTTGGCAGGAGGAACTGGCAATGACGATCGAGTTTCGCAAGCGGACGATGAGTGGCTGGGTGATGCTACCCGTGTTGATTGTGCTGATGCTGGGCGATTTGTATTGGCTGGTGATGATGATCCGTGGGGCGGCAATGGCGTCGCGTTTCGACGTTCCGTGGGGGGCCATCTCGGGCATCGTCGGGAGCGCGTTAACATTGATTGTGCTGATCCTGCTGATGGCGGGGTTCTTCACGCTCCAGCCGAACGTGTCGGCCGTGCTGCTGTTGTTCGGTGAATACAAGGGCACGGTGCGTGATGCGGGCTTCCACTGGGCCAACCCGTTTTATCAGAAGATCAAGGTGTCGCTGCGTACGCGGAATTTCAACACGGACACACTGAAGGTGAACGATCAGCGGGGGAATCCGACAGAAATCGCGGCGGTGGTGGTTTGGCGGGTGTCCAACACGGCCCAGGCTTGTTTCGACGTTGATGATTATCTGGATTACGTACACATCCAGAGCGAGTCGGCCTTGCGCCACCTGGCGAGCCGATATCCGTACGACACGTCGACGGATGACGAGCTGTCGCTGCGGGGGAGCATGGACGAAGTGTCGCACGCGCTGCAAGAGGAACTCCAGGAGCGGCTAGACCAGGCGGGCGTGGTGATCGAGGAAGCCCGGCTGAGCCACCTGGCGTACGCGTCGGAGATCGCCGGCGCAATGCTGCGTCGGCAGCAGGCAGAGGCGATCGTGGCGGCTCGGTTACGTATCGTCGAGGGCGCCGTCGGCATGGTCGAGACGGCTCTGGAAGAGCTGCAAGCCAAGGGTACGGTCGAGTTGGACGAGGAGCGTAAGGCGTCGATGGTCAGCAACCTGCTGGTGGTGCTGTGCGGCGAGCAGGCTGCCCAGCCGGTGGTGAACACCGGGACGTTGTACTCGTAACTTCGGGGACGTGGCAGGTGCCGGCCGCGGCGTGATGAGGTCGGGCCGGCATCGGTCTGGTAAGTCGGCTGCCCGTTGGTCGGGAAATCCACGTGGCAGACAAAAAAAAGATCCTGCTTCGCATTTCGCCCGAGTTGTGGGAACATCTCAACCGCTGGGCCGCGGATGATTTGCGCAGTCTGAACGCCCAGATTGAGTACCTGCTACGCGAGGCCGTGCGGCGAAGACGGGGCGAACGGGATACCAATCCCCCACCCCGTACTGCTGAGCGGGATGGAGCACCCGGCGGGCAAGAAGCAGTCGAACCCGAACAGGATCAGGGCCAGGGAGAAAACGGGGTTTAGCGGAAGGGCACGACGATGATGGGTGCGAAGTCGAGAGTAATTACGGCGATTGGGTGGGCGAGCTGGTTGCTGGCCGGGGCTGCGGTAGGACTGGCGCAGGAGGCAACGTCGACAAGCGCACTGGCGGAGGAGGGTCTGCCGGCTTCGCTGGCGGGGTTCAGCGACTCGGGGAATTTCGATCTGTACCTGAACGAGGAGTCGATCGGGCGAATCGAATGCACCTGGAGGCCGGACGGAAGTTTGCAAACGGTGAGCACACTGTCGCTGGGGGGGCAGAGCATAACGCGCAAGCTTGAGCTGACGCCGGACGAGGAAGGTCGCTGGCGAACAATCAACATGGATGCGCTGCTGGGGAAGCTGACGCTGGAGCGTGACGGCACGGTCGCCCGGCGGAGCATGGCTGGGGAAGATGAGATCGTCACGCTGAAGATGAAGCCGGGGACAATCTTGTGGGAGAACATGACGCCAATATTGGTCAGCCACGCGGTATTGAATTATAACCAGGAGACGGGTGGGACGCAGACGTTCCCGCTGTTTATCGTGCCGAAGGTGGTGATGGAGGCGTCGCTGGAGCGGCTGGATACGGTAACCCGGGCGATCGCGGGACGTGACGTGCGGTTTGCGCGGTACAAGTATGCCCTACCGGGGGTAGACGTGACGGTGTGGATGGACGGGCATAACCGGGTTTGCCTCGTAGACGTGCCGGCGCAGCACGCAGCGTATGTGCGTGAAGGGTACGAGTCGTTGCGACAGGCGGAGATCGTGGACGCAACGCTGTCTCAGCCGACGCACGAGGTGCGTGTGTTGGACGAGGTGCTGTTGCCAATGCGCGACGGGGTGAAGCTGGCAACGGACATATACCTGCCGGATGCGGAGGGACGGTTTCCGTTGATCCTGGCGCGGACGCCGTACAAGAAGGAAATGAGCGAGCTTCAGGCGCGCTACTATGCCCGGCGGGGTTACGCGTTCGCGGTGCAGGATTGTCGCGGGCGGTTCGCGTCGGAAGGGACATGGGAGCCATTCGTCAACGAGGCGCAGGACGGCTATGACACGATTGAGTGGCTGGCGGGGCAGGAGTGGTGCGATGGCAAGGTGGGGATGCTGGGGGCGTCGTATGTCGGCTGGGTGCAATGGTGGGCGGCGAGCCTGAACCCGCCTCACCTGGTGACGATCATCCCGAACGTAGCGCCGCCGGACCCGTTCTACAACATCCCGTACGAGTATGGCACTTTCTTTCTGTGGGGAGCGATCTGGTGGGCAGACGTGCTGGAGAGCGAGGCGACGGCGGACATCTCCGGGGCGGCGATCGGGCGCATCTCTGACAAGGAATATGGCAAGCTGCTGAAACACCTGCCGGTGATCGAGTTGGACGAGAAGGTGCTGGGCAAGCAGAACCCGTACTGGCGCAAGTGGATTGCGCATCCGACGAATGATGAATACTGGTCGCCGGCGAATCTCTCTGAGCGGCTCGGCAACGTGGACATACCGGTCTTTCATCAGTCCGGCTGGTTTGACGGCGACGGGATCGGGTCGAAGCTGAACTACCTGAAGATGGAATCGTATGGGCACAAGTATCAGAAGCTGACACTGGGTCCGTGGGGACACACGGACACGGCCCATCGGCGTGTGGGCGATCGGGACTTTGGCGAGGCGGCGATCGTCGACCTGCAACGGGATTACCTGCGGTGGTTTGACCACTGGCTGAAGGATGTGGACAACGGTATTGCAACGGAACCGCTGGTCAGCCTGTTTGTGATGGGCGCCAACGAGTGGATCAAAGGGAATGTGTATCCGTTGCCGCAGACGCGGTTCGAGAAGTGGTATCTGCATAGTGGCGGGTCGGCGAATACGTCGACGGGCAATGGGATGCTGTCGCCGGCGCAGCCCGCGGACGGGGAAGCGACAGATCAGTATACGTACGACCCGAGCGATCCGACGCCGAGCCCGTACTATTACGATGAGCCGGAGGCGCCGGAGGACGACATCCAGAGCACAGAGGCGCTGCGGCAGGCGCGGAAGGAATATCACGCGAAGGTGACGGCGGAGCGGCCGGATATTCTGGTGTATACGAGTGAGCCGCTGAAAGAGCCGGTGACGATTGTCGGTCCGGTATCGGCGGTGTTGTATGCTTCGAGCACGCGGCCGGACACAGATTGGTTCGTTCGGCTGGACGAAGTTGACGAGGATGGCAACGTCTTTCAACTGGTGGAGGGGCGTTTGCGGGCTCGTTTCCGGGAGTCCATGAAAGAGCCGTCGCTGATGAAGCCGGGGCAGGTGTACGAGTTCAAGCTGGACCTGTGGCAGACGGGGATTCGGATACCGGCCGGCCGGCGAGTGCGGGTGGAGGTGGCGTCAGCATCGTTCCCGATGTTCTCACGCAACCTGAACACCGGCGGCCACAACGAAACGGAAACGGAGTACGTAACGGCGGAGCAGACGATCTATCACACCGCGGAGTATCCGTCGCACGTGCTGTTGCCGGTGATCCCGATGGGAGAGTAGTCGGTTCGACACTCCGTACTGCATAACGAGATAAGGCACCCGGCCCCGTCGCGCGCCCTCGATCCTCGCCGCTCGATCCTCGATTCTCTCCTTGGGATTGGGCTTGTGACGGGCCGGCCGATCGGCATACACTGCTCATGTGGGCTGGCCATGAGGGGTTGGTCCGGTTTCGCTGCTGCTCCTTTTGTCGGAGAGCGGCCGAGCGCACGGGGGCGCTGAGGCCCACCAAACCTGCCCCGGGAATTCCGGCTTAACGTTGACTTTTTCACTTTTGGGGTCCTATACCTTAATAGCGAATCCTGGGGGCACTTCGTACGGCTGTGGAGGGCGGCCCCGGGGCTTCAAGTGGTAGAGGTGTAATCATGAATCGGTTGATTGTTGCGTTTCTGGCGGCGGTAACGGTTGCGGGAGCATTGTTGGCCCCGCCGGCAGTTGGGGAGCCGTACTGGATCGCGTGGGAGGGGGATACGTTTCCGGAAGAAGGTGAATGGAATCGGTCCTATGGCAACTGGGACGGCCCAGGGGAGGGGCAAGCGTACCGGACGTTACATGATGGGGTCATGACCATCGATTCACTTCACGACCAAGGCGTATACGACTACTACTGGCTGGAGCGGCCCGGCGCAATCGATCCCGGCCCGGGGGAGACGTTTGTCATGGAGTGGTCGCTGCGCGTGGAGGAGGTGGATCCGATGTATCCCAGTTACCCATACGATCCTGTCGTGGGCGCATTCAGCAACGACGCCTACGGATTAGGCCTTAGTTTTGGGATCGATCGTGTTTACAGCGATTTTGAGCACATGGAGCTTATGCTTGACATGACGGTTTGGCGGCAGTTCCGCGTCGTCTCGTCAGACATGCGCATGTACGAGCTGTACGTGAACGGCGATCTTTTCTACAGCGGTTCTTTCATCCAGGTGGTATCGAGTGCATACGTCGCGTGGGGAGACAGCGTTCAAGGTACCGCGAGCCTCCATGAGTGGGATTACTACCGGGTAGGAGTAGTCCCGGAAGCAGGTACGGCTATTTCAATGATGATACTCCTGGCGTGGTGTCGGGAGAAACGTTGGTAGAACGAGCAAAGGAGATGCAGCATGTACAGGACACAGATGGCAATTACACTGGCGGTAACGCTGTGGGTAAGCAGCGCAGTGGTCGCGGACAATTACATCGACGAGTGGAGTGATGCGTCAAGCGGTTTTGTGATCTCACAGGGTCTGAGGAAAATCGAAATCACCGCACCGGGAACGTATAAATTCCAGGCGACGGACGGAGCCGGACTGGGCGACATCAACGAAATCACCGTTCAGACCGGCGTGACTGGTAACGTAACCATCTACATTGAGCGGAGTACGGACGACGATTCGCCGGGGGCTGTGAACATCCTTGAGTGCAACCTGTCGGGCAACGCGAACACGACCATCACCGAGCTGCGGATTACCGGCGACTTGGGCGAGAACGGGCCAACGGTGGCGGACAACATTGACATTTTCAGTGTGGACGGGGAGGTTATCGACGACATCATCGTAGCCGGCGAGATCTCGGCGGCGAAGATAGGAACACTCAGCGCTCTCCTCGAGTGCAATACGATTCACGATTTGCATGTACTGGCAGCGGAGACGCTTTCAGCTCCTGACATTACCGTGCATGGAGACTTCATCGAGTCGGATCAGATTCTTATAGACAGCGGAACCCTCAATTCCTTGAGGTTCGTCGAGGGCTCGACGGTGGCAGGGAGCATTACGATTGGAGACGAGCCGGGCTCCGCCAGCATCTGGCTGCTGGAGTCCACACAGATGATGACCAGCACAGTGTACGTAGCCGGACGTCTCGGGTGGCTTAACAGCCCGTTGAACAACTGGCGTTTTGCTACGCTGCGGCGAATTGGGGCAAGCTGAGCGTGAGGCGCATCGGTGTCCGCCGTGGGTGGCGCATATCCGCGGTGCGGGCCGTGATCCAGCGGCACAGAGCCCGGAGGACGGCCAAGAGCGCGGCGCAGGCCGCGGCGGCCCGGCCCTGCAGGCTCCGTGGCGTGCCGACCCCGAACAGCTTTCGCAGGATCACCCCCAGGTTGTACGCCGCCGCATGGATCACGTAGCGCTTGGACACGTTCATCAGCCCCCGCAGCCAACTCCGCCGACCGCCGCCGGTCTCGCACGTATGCGCGAAGCTACGCTCACACAGCATGCGTCTGAGCCGCTGAAGTCGTCACCCACGCCGCCCATGAATCCGCCGACGGTTGTTGCGGAACGCCCGCTCTTGCTCGGCCGGTTTGTCGATCCACACACGCTGCTGCGATTCGTCCTTCTCGGCCATGTACGTACGAATGCCCCACTCGGCACACTGCGTCAACGTCGCATTGCTGTGATACCCGCTGTCCGTCGCCAGAGCCTGCAATTCGGCGTCGCTGCCCGCCCGCATCAGGTTCACCTGCGCCGCAACCAGCGTCTGCGGCAGACTCTCCGGATCGCCACAGTCCCCCGCCTGCACCGTCGCCGCCAGCAGCAGCTCGCTCTCCAGATCGACCGCGTGCTCGGCCTTGTGCGCGACGTGCGTCGTCCCGTCCTTCATCTTCGCGATCCGGCCATCCGGCTCAGTGGTCGACTCCCAGTCGGCATTCGAGAGCTTCTTGCCTTTGCGCCGCTTGTCGAACTTCTTCAGGTCGTCGTCGCTCGGATCTTCGATCCCCGCCTCTTTCGCCAACCGCCGCAGGTACTGCCGGTAATCCTCGCCCGTGTCCTTGCGGACAATCGACTTCAGCGCCGCGTTGGCCTCCAGCAACGTCGCGTCCACGCCCACCGCCTGGCCCTTCAGCAGCTTCTTCAGTTGAGCGATCCCCAGCACGAACGCGAAGACCTCTTCATGCACTTCCAGCGGCAGCCGCTTGCGGATGTTCGTCAGCGAAGAATGGTCCGGCGTCATCTCGGTCAGGCCGAAGCCCAGGAAGCTCTTGAGCGAGCTCGAGTCGGCACACCGCCAGGCGATGCCGCGCTGGCTCTCCAGCCCTTCGAAGTAGCCGATCAGCAGCATGCGGAAGTACACCCCCGGCGGAATCCCCGGCCGGCCCTGCGTGGCGTAGAACGCCTGACAGCGCTGCTCGACCCAGCGATCAAAGCCGGCCTCGGCCAGCAACTCATTCAGCTTGTCGTAAAACGGATGCCCCGGCCCCCGCGCCACCGCCGCCGTCGGAACCCACAGCTCTTCCTGCCGCTCGCCGCCACGCCGTCCCAACGCCATCACGCATCCTCCTTGACATCTCTATTATCGCATGCCCGACAAGGGGTTTTTCAACGGGCTGTTAAGATGGGGGTCGGTTTCGACGGCGAACTGCACGTGGTTGATTCGCTCGAGTGGCTGAATTATTATTGTGATCTTGGTGAGAACGCTGTCGTGACGGTGGACGGAGATTTGAAAGTCTTTGCGGTTACCAACCTACTTGGAGCCGTAACCGTGTACGGTGACTTGGTATCGGGCTTCATGTGTAGCGGTGGCGGCGACCTCGCAGGCTCAGTTGTGATCCACGGCTCGCCCCGCCCGGATTCGTCCATCATGTTGGGAGGTAACGTTTCCGGTAAACTGTCAATTGGCTCCTTACCTGGACCGACGGTTGGCAACCCGGGAACCCGATTCACAGTTCTCGGCGACGTGACCGGTGAGATCCGTATCGACAATGAGTTGGGCAGTGTTATCGAGATCTTTGGCGGCTATGGACTGAACGATTCAACATTGATCTCAGTGGGTACGATCGCGGAGACCGGTGCGATTGCCGTGGACTGGAACGGCTACGACGCGGGTGACGAGTGGGTTACGGGCGCTGAGATCGTGATTGAGGATGCGCCCGGTGGGGCCGTTACTCTGACCGGCAACAACCCTGACTGGCAGGTGTATGAGGTCACCGAGTGCGTGGCCGATATGAATAACGACGGCATAGTGAACTTCAACGACGTCGACGGCTTCACCGCGGCTATGGTGAGCATCGAGAATTATGCCGCCGCGTATCCCGGCCTGGGCGGCAGCGCGCTGTATCACGGCGACATGGACCGTAGCGGTGTCATCAACTTCAATGATCTTGACCTGTTCGTCGATTGTATTGTCGCCGGCGGCTGCCCAACCTCTGCCGGTGAGTGTGGCGGCGAGCGTGATGGCGGTCGTTCGCCAGCTCAGATGGCGGCGGCGCTGGCCGGCGGTGTAGCGCCCGAGCGACAAGCACTCTTGGCCGAGATCATCGCTGACCATGCGACGCGTCAGCGGACTGCGGCCGACCGGGCGTACTGGGATGCGGTCTGGACGGCGCTGACTGATTAAGCCCGGCATCGATGTGAGCCGATCCCCGGGGGCGAAACGGGTGGGATCGGGGTTTCGTTTTAACGAGTGACGGTCGGACGCGAATCGGCGGGATTGTTGCGCCGATGGTACGAGGCCAATGCGGGCTGGGGTGGCGTGGTGCGCATGCGCGCTGCGCTGCCCCGGCTCGTTATCCGCGGGCTGGTGTGTACGTTGATGTTTGCAGATCGTTGTCCCCCGCCCCGTGCTTCGCAACGGGACGGGGCACCCGACCAAAGCACGCGTCTGTTGGTATCGCGCTTCGCGGCTGGCCCCCTCCCATTGATCCCCTCCCCCGTACCGGGGGAGGGGGATGAACGGTTGGTCGGGTGGCCCGGGGGGGATATGATCCGGGCCATGCCTGAGCAGCGCAGTGTGCTTTCGTCCGCCAAACTGATTGCCGTCTGTACGTTGATATCGCGGGTGACGGGGCTGGCGCGGGACGTGCTCCTGGCACAGGCGTTCGGCCTGAGCTGGGTGCAGGACGCGTTCTCCTACGCGTTTCAATTTCCGAACCTGTTCCGGCGCCTCTTCGGCGAAGGGGCTATGGCACCCGTGTTCGTGCCGACGTTCAGCCGAACGTTGGAAACGGAGGGCCGCCAAACCGCGTGGCAACTGCTGGCACGGACACTCGCGCTGCTGACGGTGACGCTGGCGGTCGTTATCACGGTTATCGGGCTGGCGCTGCTGGTCATCTGGCGCTGTTGGCCGGGCGAGCCCGAACAGATGGCCGCCCGCGAACTGCTGTTGTCGCTGACGGCGCTGATGCTGCCGTTCATGCTGACGATCTGTGTGGTGGCGCTGCTGTCGAGCATACTGAACTGCGTCGGCAGCTTCGTGCCCGCGGCGCTACTGCCAATCCTGATGAATGTGTTAATGATCGCGGCGATCGCGTGGGTGGGGCCAACGATGTTTCCGGGGGAGTTGCGTTCGCAGGTCTACGTCGTGGCGCTGAGCGTGGTGCTCGCGGGCGTCGTGCAGATCCTGGTGATAATACCCGTACTGCGCAAACACGGCGTGCGGATGGGGTGGCGGCTGGACGTACGTGATGCACACGTGCAGCGGATGCTGCGGCTGCTGCCGCCGGTGGCACTGGGGCAGGGTGTGCTGGCGTTCGGAGTGTTCATCGACGCGCAGATTTGCGCGCTGCTGACGCACGTCGAGGGTACGCCGACGACGGCAACGATGCTGGGCTGGACATTCGCTTATCCGCTTCAGGAGGGGGCGTTGTCGGCGTTGACGTATGCCCAGCGGCTATACCAGTTTCCGCTGGGGGTGCTGGTGATTTCGCTGGCGACGGCGGCGCTGCCGATGTTCAGCCGACTGGCGGCACGCGAGGACTGGGGGGCGTGGAGCGGGCAGGTGCGGCAGGCGCTGCGGCTGGCGGTGTTCGAGGGTGTGCTGGCCGGCGTGTTGATGATCACGCTGGCGGAGCCGATGGTGCGGCTGCTGTTCGAGTATGGGAATTTCACGGCCGCCAGCACGGAGCGGACCAGCGTCATTGTGCGAATCTTCGGGTTTGGGCTGTGGGCGTTCTGCGCACAACACATCGTGCTGCGAGCGTTTTACAGCCGACACAACGTGCGTACGCCACTGAAAATCACGGCCGGCCTGCTGCCGTTGAATATCGCGATCAGCCTGGTGCTGGTGTGGGTGGAGGGGGTTCGCGAGGCGGCGTTTGCGATCAGCTCGTGCGTGACGTCGACGCTGGCGGTGTTGTTGGGTCTGGCGATTCTTCAGCGGGAGCTGCGCAGCCGGCTGCTGGACGGAGCAACGTCGTGGGCGCTGGTGCGCATGGTGCTGGCCGGAGCGGCGGCGGGCGTATGCGTCTGGCTGGTGCACCCCCTGTTGGCGGAAGCGGCGCGGAGCGTGCCGGTGGTGCTGATCGGGCGCGCGGTGGAGACGTTTGGCGGGCTGCTGCTGGGCACGGGGATTTACCTACTGGTGGCGTGGGTATTGCGGCTGGATGATGTGAAACTGCTGCTGGGGCGGGGTACCAAGACCAACTCGGTCTGATGCGAGGGCTCACTGGCTGCCGCAGGAGCGAATGCGGTCAGCCCGGCTGCGGATTTCGTTGATGCGCAGGCCGAAGTTTTCGCCGACCTTGACGCAGTTGCCATGGCCGATGATCTGATCGTTGACGAGGAGGTCGAGTTGCTCTTCGACGGATTTGTCGAACTCGATGATGGCGCCGACCGAGAGGTCGCGAACACCATGGATAGACATGGAACGCCGGGAGAGTTGGACGATTACGGGGACGCGGAGGCGGAGGAGTCTCTGGACGCAGGGGGCGGAAGCGGCAGAGTTCGCCGATTTTTGCCCTCCCCCACTGCCACCGGCGGGCGTGCCTGTTGAGGATTCGGCCTGCAGGCCGTCAGCTTCGGCGAGGAGAGCGTCGATTTCGGTCTGGTCGATGATCATAGAGCAAGCTCTATTTATTCGTAGCAGCCTCTCTGCCGTATTCTCCAGGACACTTGGATGTTCAGACGCTACGAGTTCGTCGAAAACGGGCTAGTCCGGCACTGTACAGTGGCCTGGGCGGGTGAGTCCCGCTACATCCACCATCGGAATCATTCCTGAGCAGATCAAGATAAGCGGACGTTGGGTATATCGGTCGGATTCCAGCGTTGGTGCCAGCGATCGAGCATGAGCAGCGCCCAGAGGGGGTGTTCGTGATTGGCGCGTCCGGTAATGTGGTCGTCAACCAGACGCTGTAGCCAGTCGGGGCGAAAGATGGCAACGGGCAGGCTATCTGGAGCGAGCACAGATTGGCGCAGGTCGTCGGCGAGCGGCCCGCGGAACCAGGCGCCGACGGGAACGCCAAAACCCATTTTGGGGCGGTTGAGAATTGATTCGGGGAGTAGCGAGCGGGCCCAATCCTTGAGGATGCGTTTGCCGCCGGCCGGGCCGAGCCTCCATGATATTGGTAATGAGGTCGCAAACTCGACCAGCTCGTGGTCAAGGAACGGGCAACGGCACTCCAGGCTGCACGCCATCGAAGCCCGGTCGACCTTGGTGAGCAGGTCGTAGGGCAGGTAGCTGGCGATGTCGGCCCGAGCGGCCCTGTTAGCGGCGGGGGCGGGGGTGGAGTTGTACAGGTGGTCGAACCACTCCAGAGGCTCGGCGGGAGTGATGCGGTCGGCGAACTCGGGCCGATAGTTGGCGGCCAAGTCGTCGGGATCGAAGATCTGGACCCAGGAGAGATAGCGGCGGGACGCGGGTCGGGCGAGGGCTTTGGCGAAGCGATAAAGACGATTGCTGAACGTGCGCGGGCGGTTGTGCGGCAGGATGGTCGCGACGCAGGCGAACGCCGCCCGCAGCGGTTGGGGCAGGATCGCGAGCCGCTCGGCGACACTGGCGGCGCGGTAGCGATCGTAGCCGGCGAAACACTCGTCGCCGGCGTCGCCGGTAAGAGCGACGGTGACGGCGCGGCGGGCGTGTCTGGAAACGTACCAGGTGGGGATGGCGGAGGAGTCGGCGAAGGGCTCGTCGAAGTGAAACGCGAGCGTGTCGAGGATGTCGCGGGCGTCGGGCGTGACCTGCTCTTCGTGGTGCTCGGTCTCGAAACGGTCGGCTATGAGCCGCGCGTGCCGGGTTTCGTCGTAGCGGGCGTCGGGAAAACCGATGGAAAACGTGCGTAGCGGGGCGACGTCGAGCTGGCGCAAGAGGGCGACGACGATTGACGAGTCGACTCCGCCGGAAAGAAACGCGCCCAGCGGGACGTCGGCGATGAGGCGTTTGCGGACGGCGGCGGTGAGCAGCTCGGCGAGTTGGGCCTGGGCGTCGGCGTAGGTGCCGGCGAAGGGAACAGGGTCGAGTTGCCAATATGGTGCGGGGGTCGCGTCGGCCGGGCGGTGGGCGGAGAACGTGACGCAATAGCCGGGGAGTAGCTTGCGAAAACCAGCGTAGATCGAGTGTGGTCCGGGGACGTATTGGAAGATCAGGTAACGGTGCAGCGATTGGGCGTCGAGGTGCCGGGGATCTCGGGGAGCGCGAGGATGGCCTTGGCTTCGCTGGCGAAATAGAGGCGGTTGTTGTGGATCGCGTAAGTGAGCGGCTTCTGGCCGAAACGGTCGCGGGCGAGGGTCAGTTGTCCACAGGGCTGGTCCCAGATTGCGATGGCGAACATGCCCTGAAGTCGGCGGAAGCAATCGGAGCCGAACTGTTCGTAGGCGTGGACGATGACTTCGCTGTCGCAGTTGGTAGCGAAGGTGTGGCCGAGTTGCTGCAATTCGGTGCGCAGCTCGCGAAAGTTGTAGATTTCGCCGTTGAAGACGGCCCAGATGGTGCGGTCTTCGTTGCAGATGGGTTGGTGGCCGCCCTGGAGATCGATGATGGCGAGTCGGCGGAACGCGAGGCCACACCGGCGGTGTGGGTCGAGGTATGTGCCGGGCTCGTCGGGTCCGCGGTGGACGAGTTGGTCGGCCATGGTGGGTAGCGCGTCGGGATCGACGGCGGCGTTTGGTTCGAGGCTCAGGATGCCGGCGATTCCGCACACGTTGACGTCTTCCAGGGGTTTACTGTTGGTTCTGTTTGGATTTGGAGCGGGTACGTGGCGCGGGTTGGCAGCGCGGGCAGACGTGGGTGCCGCGCTGGCCGATGCGCAGGAAGCTGATAGGTGTTCCGCAGCGGACGCAGAGTTCGCCCTGGCGGCCGTAGACGAGCAGTCGGCGTTGCATGCCGCCACCGCGATAGGCCCAGTCGAAGGAGGTTCCGCGGAGTCGGATGGCGGTGCGCAAGACGTCGCGGATGGCTTTATGGAGGCGGTCGATCTCGGGGCGTTCCAGGGTTCCGGAAAGTCGGGCCGGGTGCAGGCCGGCGCGGAAGAGGGCTTCGTCGACGTAGATGTTGCCGAGGCCGGCGACGACGGTCTGGTCTAGCAGGAGCGGTTTGATCTGGCGGTTGCGGGGGGAGAGCAGCTCGGCGAAACGGTCGGTGGTGAAATTGCGCGTGAGTGGTTCGGGGCCGAGGTTGGCGGTGACGTCGTCGAGGTCTTTGGTGTGGATGATGCGACCGAACTTGCGGGCGTCGCTGAAGAGGAGCCGACTGTCGTCGTCGAGGGTCCAGGCGGCGCGGACGTGGCTGGGTTCTTCGGCACCGGTGCCGATCCAGTGCAGGCTGCCGCTCATGCGGAGGTGGATGAGCATGAAGGTGTCGTCGTCGAGGTGGACGACGATGAACTTGCCGCGGCGGTTGAGGGCGGTAATTTCGCGGTGGAGCAGAGCGCGGCGGACGGCGCGGGGGTTGGGGATTACGCCGCGGGGCCAGGTTGAGCTGAATTTGAGGATTCGCCGGCCGACGAGATGCGGGCGACAGTGGCGAACGATGGTTTCGACTTCGGGCATTTCGGGCATTTCGGGATTGTAGCGGAAGGCGGTGCCGACGGCAGGTGGGAAGTGGTTCGCGTTGGTGGCGGCGACGGCGTAGGATATGCGGCTTGTGGCAAGCTCAAACGAACTCTGGAGAGAGGATTCGATCATGCGTTCTTACAGGGTTGGAAGCTGGAATCTCGTTTCGTGGCTGGCCCCGCTGAACGTGGCGCTGCTGCTGACGCTGAACACGGGGTGTGAGCAGAAGACGCCGCCAGCGAACACAACGCCTGCGCCGGAGAAGGCCGTCGAGCAGACGAACACCGAGGCGGAACCGGCCGGCGACGACGACGCGCAGCCGAACGTAACTTCGGCGGATTTCATCGCGCGTGCGGATGGGACGGACCTGCGGCTGGTGAGCTACAACATATTGTGGAACACGATCTTCCCGGAGGTGAATCCGCGTGGGACGATTCGTTTTGAGCGCGTTGTGAAGGCATTGAAGCCGGACGTGCTGGCACTCCAGGAGATCGGGACGCATCCGCGCGATCGGAACAAGCCAACCGCGAAGAACTACACGGCCGACGACGTGGTGGCGTTGATGAACAAGTATCTGCCGCTGGGAGACGGCGCCACGTGGTACGGGCACCAGGGGAATGACAACGTGATCGTGAGCCGGTATCCACTGACGATGACGCGTACAGCGACGGTGCCGGCGGGCGAGCGTGACCAGGCGATTGCGCTGGTTGATTTGCCGGACGAGCAGATGCCGATCGACCTGTACGTGATGAACAACCACTACAAGTGTTGTAATCCGGAAAAGAACGACGTACGGCGGCAGCAACAATCGGACAGTATCGTGAACTGGCTGCGGGATGCACGTACGCCGGGCGGGGAGATTGACCTGCCGGCGAACACGGCGATCGCGGTCGTTGGTGATCTGAACATCGTGGGGTCGTTCCAGCCGATCGACACGCTGACGGACGGTGATATTCAGGACGAGGAGCAGTACGGTCCGGACAGCAAGCCGGACTGGGACGATACGGAGATGCTGGACCTGGGGCCGATGCACAACGTGGTTGGGCCGGACGACTACACGTGGCGTGACGACACGAGCGAGTATGATCCGGGCCGGCTGGATTACATCATCTACAGTGACAGCGTGCTGGAGCCGCTGCGGGCGTACGTGCTGAACACGACGTTGATGTCGGAGGAGGCACTGAAGGAAGCGGGTCTGAAGAAGCACGACGTGACGGTGGATACTGAGGGTGCGGAGTTTGACCATCTACCGCTGGTGGTGGACTTCGCGGTGCACGTGCAGGGAGGCTAGGCGGGCATGGTCACGCGGCTGACCGTCAGGACACCGGGGCGGGGGCTGGTGGAAGTGACCGACCGGGTGGCGGAGGCGGTGCGAGCCGCGGGCGTTGGCGAAGGGCTGTGCACGGTGCTGATCCAGCACACGTCGGCCAGTTTGACGATCCAGGAAAATGCGGATCCGTCGGCGCGGCACGATCTGGAGCGGTGGCTGGATCGGCTGGTGCCGGCGGATGATCGGTCTTACACGCATACGGCCGAGGGGCCGGACGACATGCCGGCGCATATCAAGTCGGCGTTAACATTGACGTCGGTGTCGATACCGGTGGTGGCTGGTCGGCTGGGTCTGGGCCGCTGGCAGGGCATATACGTGTGGGAACACCGCGATCATGGCGGTGCACGGCAGTTATTGGTGCACATAGGTGGTTAGCGCGTTCTCAATTACGGTCAGTCGCCATTGCGAACCGAAGTTGTTGCGAATGCACTGCTCACAGAGCAGTGGCACGCCGAACGGTTCTTGAAACTGCTCTAGGGTGGTTTTGCATCTCGTCTGATGTGGTGCTGGCGGGACGCCCGCCCCACCCGTGAAGAGGTACTTGCAAGAGATGGGAGGCGTGTGATGTTTCGGAAACGACATCCACCGGCGGGGGCACAGCCGGGCACGCTGATGATCAACGGGGTGTCCCAGGAACCTCGAATCCGGGTGATGCGCTTTACGCCGGAGGAGGTCGAGGAGCATGACGTCGCAGACGTTGACGCGCTGGGCAACGAGCTGGCGCAGCCCGGCGTGATCTGGGTGGACGTGCAGGGGCTGGGCAACGAGGGAGTGCTGCGGAAAGTCGGCGAGACGTTCGGGCTACATCCGCTGGCGTTGGAAGATGCGGTGAATGTGCCGCAGCGGCCGAAGGTCGAGGTGTTTGACGCGCACACGATGGTGGTGATGCGGGCGGCACGGGTGGCGGGTGTTCCGCTGGTCGAGGATGAACAGATCACGATCTTCGTAAGCGAGCGCTGGGTGTTGGCGATCCAAGAGCGACACGGGGATGTTTTCGATCCGGTACGGGAGAGAATTCGGCGGGGAGGGCCCGTCTTTCGCAGCTCGGGGGCGGGCTACTTGGCGTACGCACTGCTCGACGCGGGAATTGACGGGTATTACCCGATTCTGGAGCAATTTGGCGAGGAGCTTGAAGAGCTGGAAGATGCCGTTCTGGCTCGCCCGCGGGCGGAACATCTACGACGGATTCACCGGATCAAGCGTGAGCTGACCTTGGTGCGGCGAGCGTCCTGGGCGCTGCGCGAAGTGCTCAACACGATCATCCGGGATGAGCTGTCGCCGTTTGGCGAGCGGCTGCGAGTACACCTGCGCGACTGCTACGATCATTGCGTGCAGATCATGGACGTGGTGGAGTCGTATCGCGAGCTGGCGGGTGGGCTGATGGACGCGTATTTGTCGAGCGTGGGGAACCGGCAGAACGAGGTAATGAAGACGCTGACGATCATGGCCAGCATCTTCATCCCGCTGTCGTTCGTAGCCGGGCTGTATGGGATGAACTTCGAGTATATGCCGGAGTTGCACGTTCGCTGGGCTTACCCGGCCGTGCTCGTGGTGATGGGAGTGGTGGCGCTGGGGTTACTGTGGTACTTCTGGCGGCGGGGTTGGCTGACGGGTGATGACCGGCGGCCGGAATGAGCCGATGATTTGGAGCAAGTGATGGCTGACGAAGTTCCTGTCGAGCTGGAAACGTTTCCGAACCCCGCGCCGGGGCGGGATTATGTGATCACGCACGTGGCGCCGGAGTTCACCAGCCTGTGTCCGCAGACCGGGCAGCCGGACTTCGGGACGGTGACGATCGAATACGTGGCCGACGAGTTGTGCGTGGAGCTGAAGAGCCTGAAGCTGTATCTCCAGACGTTTCGGAACGAGGGGATTTTCTATGAGGCGGTAACGAATCGGCTGCTGGATGAGCTGGTGGCGCGGCTGCGGCCGCGGTGGATGCGGGTGACGACCGAGTGGACGCCGCGCGGCGGGATGCACTCGGTGGTGACGGCCGAGCACCCGGACGGCGGGCGGTCCGATTAGATTGCTGTGCCAGAGCGTTTTCAATTACGGTCCGTCGCCTTGGCAAGCCGAAGCTGCTGCGAATGCACTGCTTACAGAGCAGGGCACATCGGAGCGTTTCTGGAAACGCGCCAGGGGAAACCAAGTTCGTGGTTCTACCGACGGTTACTTGCGAACGGGGGCGGTATGTGTCTGGGCTGACTTGGTGGCGGGGACCTGTCCGGATGATGCCATGCGCACGTCGTCGACGGTGTAGAAGCAATCAGGGTCGAGTCGCTGAACCGTGCTAAGGATTTTGGGTACGCCGCGGCGTTCGAGGAGGACGAAGAGTTCCTGGACGGGCCCGTCCCGGCCGTAGCCGTCGAACTGGGTGACGCGGTAGTTCGCCTCGCGGAGGGTTTGGGCGAGTTCCGGGCCGTTGCGGGTGATGATGTGCAGGACCTGGCGACCCATGGCAAGGCGGGCTTCGATGGTGACGCCGATGTAGTTGCCCAGGGCGAAGCCGACGGCATAAGCGAGGGCATAGGCAGGTTGGCGGATTTCGTTGATGACGCGGGAGACAACGAAGATCCAGATGAGGATCTCGACGAAGCCGAGGCAGAACGCCAGGAAGCGGCGTCCGTGGACAACGTTGATGGTGCGCAGGGTGCCGAGGGAAACGTCGACAACGCGAGCGACGACTATGAGGAGGCAGGTGAATGTCACGGAGAGCATAAGCGCACCTTGGTATCGGAGAACCGCACCTGACACGGTGCGGAAATGGGTATTGTCGGACGTGCCGGGGGCGACTGCAAACGGGGATTCCGGCCGGCCGGCGATGCCCGTGTGGGTGTTATTCGTTGCCAGGGGCGGGGGCGATAGATATGCTCAAAGATGCGTAGCGGGAAATGGAAGCACCTACCCGGGCGTGGCAGATTGAGAGCTGCCGGCGCTACGGGCGTTGTGAGGATATTCACCGATGAAGCCGAGTTGCTGGTGGCAAGTGGTGTGTTTGGGGCTGTTGTGTGTCGGTGTGGCCGAGGCGCAGCTCGATCCGGCCGACGAGGTGTTCTATCACTTCATGCCGATCGCGTGGCGGGATTCCGATAACGACGCGTACCGGTTCGGCGACTTTGGCGGGATGGCCGACTCGCTAGACTACCTTGAAGACCTGGGCATAACGGCGGTGTGGATGAATCCGATCTTCCCCTCGCCGGCATATCACGGGTATCAGCATGGCCGGGCGGATGAGCTGAACGCGTGGTTCGGCAGCGAGGCCGACTTCCTCAGCTTCGTCAGCCAGGCCCATGCACGCGGGATCAAGGTGTTCGTCGACATGGTCTGCTACGGGGTCAGCCACGATTCAATCTGGTTTCAGGACGCGTATGGCAACCCGTCGAGCGTTTATGACGACTGGCTGGCATTCTACAACACCGCGAACACCGACTACCAGGGCTACACCTATACGACGTGGAACGGCGACACGGTCGGGTTCATTCATTGGAACCTCGACAACGCCAACTCGACCGCGCTGGTGACGGCGTGGGCCCAGAAGTGGCTCGATCCAAACAACGATGGGGATACGTCAGATGGCATCGACGGCTATCGGCTCGATCACGTGTGGGTGGAGTATTCGGATGGGCCGAACGGCTGGGGATACAACCTCGACGATTTCTGGGTGCCGTGGAAAGCGGCGCTGCAAACGGTGAACCCGGATGTGTTCATCTTTGCGGAGCAGGCCGACTGGGGCGCAACGGGGGCAGCCCTGCTGCCGACGTTTGATGCGGCCTTTACGAAGCCGTTCGAGTTCGCAGCGCGCGATGCGCTGGCCTACGGGAGCGCGGGCGGGCTGTATAGCGTGCTGGATACGATGCTCGCGGAGTTGCCGGAAGAGGGCGGGACGTACATGGCGATCATCGGCGACCACGACGTCGATCGGCTGATGTCCGTTATTGGCAACGATTTCGGCGCGGCCCGGTCGGCGGCCGCCGTGCTGATGACGCAGCCGTTCCCGCCAATCATTTACTACGGCGACGAGCTCGGAATGCTCGGGGTGAAAGCCAGTTACGGGACCGACGCGAACGACATACCGATGCGCGAGCCGTTCAAGTGGAACGCCGTCGTCGGCCCGCCAATGAGCAACTACTGGGTGCTGAATTCACAAGCCTATGGCAACGCGTGGTCGCAGGATAACGATGGGCGTTCGGTCGAGGAGCAACTCAACGTGACGGGGTCGCTGCTCGAAGAGTATCGGCTGTTGATCGCAACGCGGAAAGCGCATGTGGCGCTGCGGCGTGGCAGCTATCACGCAATCGACGCCGTCAGCGGAGCGGTGTGGGCGTTTCTTCGGCACGTGGCGGACGACGAGACGCTGCTGGTGGCGATCAACGTGTCGGACGACGCTGTGAGCACGAGCCTGGATCTGTCGACCGCCACGATTGCCGGCGGCATCACGAGCGTGACGGATGTGATCGCCGGCACGACGCTGACGGACCTGACAAACGCGAACAAGCACGCCTATCCGCTGACACTGGGGGCGAACGAGTACCTGATACTGGCGATGGACGTGGTGCCGGGGGCGCCGGCGGAATCGGTGATCGACGGGGCGGCGATACCGGCCGACCTGGGCGCGGGGTTCCTGGTGGCGACGCAGGACAACGCGACCGGCCTGGGCGACAATGTATCGGAGCTCGATCAATTCTACGTCCGGCCGACGACTGAAGGGCTGCACATCGGCATCACCGGCAACCTGGCGACGGACAGCACCGGGTTCTGCCTGTTCTTTGACACAATCGAAGGCGGACAGAACGAGTTGTTGATTCACGGGTATTCGGCGCCGCCGAGCGTGCCGAGCCGGCTGTCGGGCACGGTGTTTGACGCGGGGTTTGCGCCGGACTTTCTGATGTACATCAACGCGGTCGATTCGACGTACTGGATCGATTGGTTTGAGCTGCCGGGGGATGGGAGCATAACGCCGAAGACGTATCGCGGGTCGAACACGGTTAGCGACGGGGACGGGCTCTTATCGGGCGGCACCAATCCGAATGGGCTCGAAGTGGCGTTCGACAACACCAACACGGCCGGCGTGACGGACACGGACGCGTCCGGGGCAGCGACGGCGACGACCGGGTTCGAGATGTTCGTGCCGTACGGCGACGTTGACTTGCCGACGGACCCGGATGTTGAGGTTGGGCTCGTAGTGCTGATCGCGGAAACCGACGGCAGCGTGAGCAACCAGTGGCTGCCCGGGCTGGGCGGCGGCTACGACAACCTGGGCGTGGACCCGGACATGACCACGATCCCCGGCGATCAATTCGTACGGGTGCCAACACGGCGGTACGGAGACATGAATTGCGACGGCGTGGTCAACTTCGACGATATCGACGCGTTCGTGATCGCGCTGGTCGACCAATCCACCTACGCGGCGGCCTGGCCGGACTGCAACTGGCTGCACGCCGACCTGGATGGCAGCGGGGATGTGAACTTCGACGATATCGATGGATTCGTAGCAGCACTGGTCGGGAAGTAGGGGTGGGATAGGATCGAGGGGCGAGGGGCGCGGCGCGGCGGGGCGTTTTGCGCGGGTGCAGTGTAGCACCACAGGCTAATAGCCTGTGATTCAGCATTCCGCACGGGCAAATTCGCCTTGGGCGAACCTACCCACGCCCCCCACTACCCTCGGTGTGGGGGGCGGTGGTTGACGTAAGTCCGGCCGGGGGCCTATGCTGCGTGTTTATTTAGTATGCGGTCTGCGACACGCGGCGGTGGGGGCGAACGTGAATCGCGTCGTCGCCATTTTGCGTTGCCCGAAACACGTGGTTATCTTATGAAATTCCTCGAACGATTCTGGTTCGGCTGTGCCCACTGCCACGGAGGGCAGGGCTGTCCGGCGATGGATCATGTCGATCCGGAAACCGGCGAACTGCGTGACGTCGTGCAGGGTCCGGAGATGGTCGGCCTGGTGCTGCTGGTCTTCGTCCTGCCGCCGGCGACGGCGATCGGCGGCGCGTATCTGATGAACTCGCTTCGGCCGGCGACATCGTCGATTGCTGAGAGCCTGTGGCAGATTGGCGGAGCGGTCGGCGGGTTTTTCGTCGGCGTTTATGCGAGCAAACTGGTCCTCTGGACGTGCCGTCGACTGTTTTCGGCGGGCGGAGGTGTTGAATGATCGACGTGCTCATGGAGCGGCTCAAGGGTCTCAAGTCGTTTCAGCGGGGCATTCACCCGCCGCACCGCAAGAAGTACTCGGAATCAGCTCCGATCGAGCTTTTTACGCCCACAGCGGATCTATTGATCCCGATGTCTCAACATATCGGCCCGCCGTGCCAACTGGCGATCAAGCCGCGAGACGAGGTCACATACGGGCAGAAGATTGCGGATAATGAGCATCCGATATCAGCACCGATTCATGCTACGTTGGCTGGGAAGACGGGGATGACGGCGATCACGCTGCTGCCCGGGCCGGGCGGTCGGCGTTGCGACGCGATTCCGCTGAAGCCGGCGGAAGAGAACGCGTTGCCGGAGGGGTTCCTGGCGGAGTTTCTGGATCGCAATTGGGGCACGGTCGAGCCGACGAGCTATGAGCCGGACGAGATCGTGCAGAAGATCCGGACCGGCGGTCTGGTGGGCATGGGCGGGGCGACGTTCCCGACCTATTTCAAGCTGAAGCGGAACCCGGAACGCCCGGTGGACACGGTAGTGCTGAACGGGGCGGAGTGTGAGCCGTACTTGACGGCCGACCATCGGCTTATGTTGGAATGTCCGGAGGCGATCGTTTGCGGGCTGCAACTGGCGATGCATGCGGCGGGTGCGCAGCGGGCGATTATTGCGATCGAGGAGAACAAGCCGGACGCGATCGAGGCGATGAAGAAGGCGGCGGCGGGCAAGCCGGGGGTTGAGGTTCAGGTTTGCGCGACGAAGTATCCGATGGGTGGCGAGCGGCAGCTCATACCGGCCGTTTTGGGACGGGCGGTGCCGAGCGCACCGGCCGGTTTGCCGCTGGATGTCGGCGTGGTCGTGGTGAATGTGTCGACCGCGCACGGGATTGCGCGGGCGGTGGTGAAGGATCAGCCGTTCACGCACCGGGTGGTGACGGTGACCGGGCTGGGGGTGCAGAAGCCGGGGAATTTCCTGACGCCGATCGGGACGAAATTCAGCGATCTGATTGAGAATGCGGCCGGCGGGGTGACCGCAGAGGCGGTTAAGGTTCTGGCGGGTGGTCCGATGATGGGGCCGACAGTGCCGAACCTGGGAGTGCCGGTGATCAAGGGCGTGGGCGGCATCACGGTGATGATTGATACGGAGACGGCGCACTGGCAGGAGGGTGCGTGCATCCGCTGTGGGCGGTGTATCGATAACTGTCCGTTGTACCTGTCGCCGACGAAGATCGCGCATTCGATCAAGCATCGTGATTATGACCTGGCGAACGAGTTTGACATGCTGGCCTGCTGCGAGTGCGGCTGCTGTTCGTTTATGTGTCCGGCCCAGATTCCGCTGGCGCAGTACATCCGCGCGGGCAAGAATCAGTGGCGGATCATTCAGGCGCAGCGCAAGGCGGCCGCGGGGAGCTAGGCTTTCCGGCCCGGGTAAGAAAGGTGGTCTGGTCGGCGGCAAGCCGACGAGAGTAGTCAGGAGACAGACGCTCGATGAGTGATGCAACCAATGCCGCCAAGCCGACGCCGCTGCCGGTGAAAGATGCCGGTCCGCGGGAGTTTCTGGTCAGCTCACCGCCGCACCTGGCCTCGGGCGCCACGACGCGCCGGATCATGTTCGAGGTGGTGGTAGCGCTGTTGCCGCTGCTGGCCGCCGCGATCTACTTCTATCGTCTGCCGGCGCTGATATTGACGGTGCTGTGCGTGGCGGGTGCGCTGCTGGCGGAAGTCATCGGGAATGCCATGCGGGGATGCAGCCAGTCATCGCTGGGTGACGGGTCGGCAATCGTGACCGGCATGATCCTGGCGTTTTCGTTGCCGGCGGCGATGGCGACGGGCGTGACCTGGTACATGGCCTTTCTCGGCGGCCTGGTGGCAGTCGGGCTGGGCAAGGCGGTATTCGGGGGGATCGGGAACAACCTGTTCAACCCGGCCATGGTTGGTCGAGCGTTTTTGATGATCTGTTTCCCGGCAGTGATGGCCGCCTGGGTGCCAACGGTGCCGATGAAGGCGGAGTTGAAGGAAGCCGGTGTCGATGCAGTGACCACGGCGACGCCGCTGTATCAGGCCGCCAAGGTCTCTGAGTATGTCTCCAAGGCGAATGCGGACCCGGCCAAGTCTGAAGAATTCATGGCCAAGGCGAACGAGGTGCGGGAGCAGATGCCGGGGCTGTGGCGGCTGGCTTACGGGAATGTGGGCGGCTGTCTGGGTGAGACGAGCGCACTGCTGGCGCTGATTTGCGGGCTGTGGCTGGTGATTCGGGGGGTGGCCGACTGGCGGCAGCCGCTGGCGCTGTTAATAGTGGTAGTGGTGTTTGCGTTGTTGTCGCACTGGATCTCGCCGGAACGGTTTCAGGGACCGCTGTATCACCTGACGAGCGGGGCGTTGATGTTCGGTGCGTTTTTCATCGCGACGGATTACATCGGCGCGCCGGTGAACCCGTGGGGCCGATTGGTATTTGGTGCGGGCGTGGGCCTGCTGGTGATGTTGATCCGCGTGTTCGGCACGTATCCTGAGGGGTTCATGTTCGCGATCCTGATCATGAACGCGCTGACGCCGATAATTGAGCGGCTCACGACGCCGACGCCGTTCGGCGGTCACGTGGCGGCGAAATGACGAGATTGGTACCAGACACGAGAGCTGAGAATCAGATATGAAGAAGTTCATCGAGGAATCCTGGCTGGTGCTGGTTTTGGGGGTGGTGTTTGCGATGCTGCTGGCCGGCACGCAGACGGCCATGCTGCCGCAGATCCGTGCGAACCAGCAGCAGGAGCTGCTGGCGGCGATTGTCGAGGTGGTGCCGGAAATGGACGCGGAGCAGGCGCCCGAGGAAATGGACCCGCAGGAGTTGGGGGTCGACCTGGGCCAGTTGTCGCTCAAGGACGTGAAGATCTATCGCTGCCCGGGTAATGGTAACACCCCGGCCGGGTGGGCGGTGGCGGCCACCGGGACAGGCTTCATCGACACGATTCGGCTGGTGGTGGGTCTGTCGGCGACGGGAGACCGCATTCGCGGGATCAAGGCGGTGGCGCACACAGAGACGCCGGGGCTGGGTAACAAAATCGACACGAAGGACGAGGAAAACTTCTACCCACTCCAGTACGCGGGCAAGGAGACCAGCCGTCCGCTGCAACTGGTGAAGGGGACGGCCGGCGAGGCAAGCCAGATCCAGGCGATCACCGGTGCGACGTATTCGAGCCAGTACGTGATGGACATCGTGAACGAGATCATCACCAACATCGTGCCGAAGCTGCCGGCACAGTAGCACGCGACGTGGATTGAGCCCGCATGGGAGCTGCATAGATGGCAAAAGAGCTGACGAACTTTGAGCAGTTCAAATCCGGCATCCTGGACAACAACCCGGTGCTGGTGCAACTGCTGGGCATGTGCCCGACGCTGGCGATTACGAACTCGCTGGAGAACGCGCTGGTCATGGGTGCGGCGGCGACGTTCGTGGTGGTGATGTCGAACCTGATCACGAGCCTGCTGCGGAACCTGATCAAGCCGCACGTGCGGATTCTGATCTTCACGCTGACGATCGCGACGTTCGTGACGATCGCGGACCTGACGCTGAAGGCGCACATGTACGAGGTGAGCAAGCAACTGGGTGCGTTCATCCCGCTGATCATCGTGAACTGCATCATTATCTGCCGGGCGGAGGTGGTGGCGATCAAGAGCGGCGTCGGCAAGTCGCTGGCGGACGCGTTCGGAATCGGCATCGGCTTCACGCTGGCACTGAGCATCCTGGGCGTAATTCGCGAACTGCTCGGGTCGGGCTCACTGACATTGCCCGGCGGCGCCAAGCTGCTGACCCTGCCGGCGGCCTTCGAGCCACACGCCTGGATCATCATGATCCTGCCACCCGGAGCGTTTTTAACACTGGGGGTGGTGGTCGGCGTGGTCAACTGGCTTCGCGAACGCGGAAAGGCAGGTGCGTAAATGGACGGCGTAACCCTCGGCGGGATCACCGGCATCCTCCTCGGCGTGGTGCTGGTCAACAACCTGGTATTCCAGGGCTTCCTCGGCATCTGCCCGTTCCTGGGCGTGTCGCGGAAGGTCGACACGGCCTTCGGGATGGGGTGCGCGGTGACGTTCGTCATTACCATGGCGGGCGCGATCACCTGGGCCATCATGCACCTGATTCTGCATCCGCTGGGCGAGTCGCTGTTCGGCGACAAGCTGGCGCTGAACTTCCTCCAGTACGTCGCGTTTATCATGGTAATCGCGTCGATGGTGCAACTCGTGGAGATGTACCTGAAGAGGTTTTTCCCGCCGCTGTATTCGTCGCTGGGCGTCTTCCTGCCGCTGATCACGACCAACTGCGCCATTCTGGGCGCGTGTTTGTACATCTACATGAAGCCCGAGACGCAGCCGTTCATCAACGCGCTGGTCTACGCGTTTGGCGGCGGGGTAGGATTCATGCTGGCGATCGTGATCATGGCGGGCATTCGCGAGCACCTGCGGTTTTCGAACGTACCCAAGCCGCTGCAAGGCGCCGGCATCACGCTGCTCGTGGCCGGCATTCTGGCGCTGGCATTCACCGGTTTCACCGGCATCGGCAAGTAAGTAAGCGGAGCACCACCGATGACTATCATATTGGCCGCCGTTGTCCTGTTCGGGCTGACGCTCGTCTTCGCGACGCTGCTGGGCGTGGCGAAAGAGAAGCTGCGTGTCGATGAGGATCCGCGCATCGGGGAGGTCAACGAGGCCCTGCCGGCCGCCAACTGCGGCGGATGTGGATTTGCCGGCTGTGCCGACTTCGCCAAGGCCGTCGTCGAACAGCGGGCTCCGTGCAACGGCTGCCCCGTCGGCGGGTCAGAAGTGGCCGACAAGATCGCCGAAATCCTGGGCGTCGAGGTGGTCGAGACGGCCCCCTACCGTCCGGTAATTCACTGTGGTGCGAAGACCGAGGACAAGCTCGGCGTGGTGCCCTACGAAGGCGTGGAAACGTGCGTCGGGGCGAACATCGTCGGCGTGACGCAGGCGTGCGTGTATGGCTGCCTGGGCTATGGCGACTGCGTGTCGTCGTGCGATTTCGATGCACTGCACATGGTGTCGGGCAAGCCGGTGGTCAATTATGACAACTGCACCGGCTGCGGTGCGTGCGTGAAGGCCTGCCCGCGCGACCTGATCGAGCTGATCCCGTTCAAGCAGGAACGCATGCTCGTCATCGCGTGTGCCAATCGCGAGCCGACCAAGGCCGTCAAGGAGGTCTGCAAGGTCGGGTGCATCGGCTGCAAGCTGTGCCAGCGGTTCGCAGGCGAGGTCTTCAAGGTCGATAACAACATCGCCCGGATCGACTACGAGAACTACACCGGCGAAGAGACCGAAGAGATCAAGAAGGTCCTCGACAAATGCCCGGCCGAAATCATGGTCTACTTCGGCAAGCCGAGCGCGGAAGACCTCCGCAAGCTCGAAGAGGAACAGGTCTCGGCGCCGGTGTAACCCCCCTACCGTACAACTTGCTGTGAGTTCTTGAGACCGATCTTTGACAGGTGGAAATCCACTGCTCACAGAGCAGTGAAACTATGAAGCGAGCCTCCTTCGGGGTATGACCCCGTTGGAACTTCAAAGAAAGGAGGCCCGCATGTACACGATTGGACTAGATCTACATCAGCGTCAGTCGACCATCTGCATTTTGGATTCAGCCGGGAAACTCGTCAAGCAACAGCAGATTCGGGGCGGAGTCAAGGAACTGGTGAAACAACTGCGTAGTGTGTCGCCGCCCTTCCAGATCTGCTACGAGGCGTCGTGCGGCTACGGTTACGTCTACGAACAACTGCAGCAGGTGGCGCAGCGGATCGTCGTGGCTCATCCGGGGGCAGTGCGACTGATCTTCCGGGCCAAACGTAAGCACGATCGGGTCGACGCCCGGAAGCTGGCTACCTTGCTATTCCTGGACCAGGTGCCGCCGGTGCATGTGCCGCCCGTGGACGTCCGCAGTTGGCGGCGGCTGATTCAGTTCCGGAGGCGGCTGGTGGCCCAGCGGACGGCGGTGAAGAACCGGCTGCGGGCCCTGTTGCGGGCGCACGGCGTGGCGGCACCACGCCGCGCCAGTTTGTGGAGCCGGGCCGGCCGCGTCTGGCTGGCGGAGGTGGAGTTTCCAACGCGTACGACGGCGCTCGAACGGGATCTGGGCCTGGACGAGTTGGAGCATCTGGACGCGCGGCTGCGTACGGTGGAGCGGTGGTTGGAGAGCATGGCCCGTGAGCATCCCAGGGTGCGTTTGTTACAGACCATCCCGGGCGTTGGGAAGCGTACGGCCGAGGCGCTGGTGGCGTGGATCGACGATGTCCGGCGTTTTCGGAGCAATCGGCAGGTGGGCTGCTACTTCGGGCTGGTGCCGTGCCAGGACCAGAGTGGGCAGACGAATCGGCTTGGGCATATCACCCGGGAAGGTCCCAGTGTCGTGCGGCAATTGCTGTGCGAGGCAGCTTGGCAGGGCAAGGGACGCAGTCCGCTGCTGCGGGCGGTTTACGAACATGTGCAGCGTGGTGATCCGGAGCGGAACAAGATTGCGCTGGTGGCGTTAGCCCGGCACCTGGCGTGCGTGTCGGCGGCAATGCTGCGCAGCGGAGAAGTGTGGCGTGAAGCGGAGGTGGTCACGGAACCGACGCCGAGCGTAGCATAGGAGTCCGTTCTTTCCCCTCCGGAGAGCACCAGGAGGTGAGTGTACCGCTATGGGCGGGACGAAACTTCGAGCGGGTCGAATCGGGCGGACCTCGCGGATGTGCCATGAGGCGTCAACCGGCGGGGGCCAGTTGGAACCGGCGCGTTACCATCGTAGCAGTGACTGAGGCCGCCCCCGAAATCGTTGAGTGGCGTGTCCCTGCGACGACGCCGAATAGATGGTTGGAAAGACCCCGTCGAAAACCCGCTTGACTTTGGCTCGCTCATAGATGGCACGTCGGACCATTCTTGAAGACGCGCTAGCCCCCCCACTTCAATCCAGATACAGGCCGCCGGTCTGTTCGAGCCAGTTGGCGACGCGGTCGGCGGCGCCGGCGACATCATCATTTGACATATCGAGTTCGAGGATCGGCAGGCAGGATTCGGCCAGCACGCGGCGGAATTCCTCCTGCTCGGCCACAAACACTTGCAGATCGTCGTATTGGGCCGGGTTGCCGGAGACCTTGAGGCGCCGCTGCCGGGCGCTGGCGAAAGTGTCGGGACGACGCGTGCAGAAGATGATGCGGAAGCCGAGCGGGAGGAGCTGATCTTCGAGCCAGGTGAAGTCGTAGTCGCGGCCGAAGGTCTGGCGCTGGTGCACGCGGGTGGAGACGTGGAAGCGATCGATGATCCAGGAGTAATATTTCTGCAATTCGAGGATGCGCAGCCAGGCGTGATAGGTTTCGAGCGCGCGGGCTTCCTCGTCGGGGGTTTCAAAGTTGACCAGTCCGCGGCCCCAAGGGACGTTGGTCAGGGC
Source organism: Phycisphaerae bacterium (assembly GCA_963666925.2). Classification (GTDB taxonomy): domain Bacteria; phylum Planctomycetota; class Phycisphaerae; order UBA1845; family Fen-1342; genus JANQFV01. The sequence continues at coordinate 99,287 of CAXXTC010000016.1, forward strand.
ACACCACTCGGCCGAGATGAGCGGGGAGTGGTAGCGGTAGCGGCGTGGGCCGACCACGCGGGGGTGCTCGTTGAGGGTGAAGGCCAGCTCGGTCTTCCAGGTCAGACGGGTACCCTCGATGATGAGCTTGGGGCACATTTTGCGGGGCTTGGCACTCGCGTCCATTGGTGCGCCTCGTCAGGTGGTCCGGTTTAACAGTGTGGCGGCGGGGAGTATTATGCCGCCAGACACGTGGCGAGCGAGCAGGCCGCGGTCAGATTTCGCGATAGTGTGCCTTGTGAGTCCCACATATGAGGTGGGGCGGGCGTCCCGCCCGCCAAGTCTCACTTGCGGGCCGCAAACGGCGGGCAAGACGCCCGCCCCACACTGAAGGAGCAGCATATGCCGGGACGCAACGCCGCCGGGACGCAACGCCGACAGCGGGCGCAATCAGACCTTTTCGCACGTCTGGAGACGTTGGCGCATAACTTATGGTGGACGTGGAACTCGGATGCGCGGCGGCTGTTTGCGGCACTCGACCCGGCCCGCTGGGAAGCGAGCAATCACAACCCGTTGCGGGTCTTGGCAGAATTGACGCCGGCGCGGCGGGTGGCGCTGGAAGCACAAGCGGATTTCCTCAAGCTGCTGGCGAACGTCGAGCAGCAACTGCGCAGTTACCTAAAGGCGCGGACGTGGTACGACGCGCAGTGGCGACGCAAGCACAAGCGAGTGCGCGTGGCGTATTTCTGCGCCGAATTCGGTTTGCACGAGAGCTTCCCGCAATACGCAGGCGGATTGGGGATTCTGGCGGGCGATCATCTCAAGTCGGCCTCGGACCTGGGCGTGCCGTTGGTGGCGGTCGGGCTGCTGTACCAGTGCGGATATTACGAGCAGTCACTGGGCCAAGCCGGCGACACGCAGGCCACGTTCGTTCGTTATGATCGGGCGGAGTGGCCGCTGGAAGACACCGGCGTGACGATCAGCGTGCCACTGGGGCGGCGCAGCGTGCAGGCGCGGGTATGGCGGGTGCAGGTTGGACGGGTGCCGCTGTATATGCTGGATACCGATCTGCCCAGTAATAAGCCGCGGGATCGGGCGATTACGGAGCGGTTATACGGCGGCGACCAGGAGATGCGCATCCGGCAGGAGATCCTGCTCGGAGTCGGCGGCACGCGGGCGCTGGCCGCATTGGGTGAGCGCGTGAGTGTATTTCATCTGAACGAGGGGCACGCGGCGTTCTGTGGGCTGGAGCGGCTGCGGGAGCAGCGGGCCGCAGGGCGCAGCGCTGAGCAGGCACAGCGGCGCGTGCGCAACTCGACGCTATTCACGACGCATACGCCGGTGCCGGCCGGGCATGATCGGTTCCCGCCAACGCTGGTGACGCGCTACCTGGGTGGGCTGGCGGCGGAGGCGGGTCTATCGCGCACGGAGCTGCTGGCGCTGGGGCGTGAAAATCAACAGGATCGGCAGGAGCCGTTCTGCATGACGGTCTTGGCATTGCGGCTGAGCAACCGGGCCAACGGCGTATCGAAGCTGCATGGGGCCGTCTCGCAGGAGATGTGGACGGGTGTGTTCGGCGCGGAGCGGGCGGAGGACGTGCCGATCGGGTATATCACCAACGGCGTTCACTCGGAGACGTGGCTGGCCGAGGAAGCGCGGCCGTTGTACGACCGTTACCTGAGGCCGCACTGGACGCCGGCGCGGCCGCAGCACGATCCGTGGCAAAACGTCGAGCGGATTCCGCCGGCGGAGTTATGGGAGCTGCGCGACCTGTTGCGGCGACGGCTGGTGGGATTTGTGCGTGAGCGGCTACAGCAGCAATTGCGGCGGCGCTGTGCGCCGACCAGCGAGATTCTGGCGGCGATGGAGACGTTTGACGAGCGGGCGCTGACGATCGGTTTTGCCCGGCGTTTTGCGACGTACAAGCGAGCGGTGCTGGTGTTCAGCAATGCCCAGCGAATCGCCAAACTGCTCAATGATCCGCAGCGCCCCGTGCAGATCGTGTTTGCGGGTAAGGCTCATCCGGCCGACGGGCCGGGGCAGGGTTTTGCGCAGAAGATCTACCAGTATGCACGGCGGACGGGGTTCCGCGGGAGGATTGCGCTGCTGGAGAACTACGACATGCACGTGGGGCGGATGCTGGTGAGCGGGTGTGACGTGTGGCTGAACACGCCGTTGCGACCGCAGGAGGCCTCCGGCACGAGCGGGATGAAGCCACCACTGCATGGCGGGCTGAATTGTTCGATCATGGACGGCTGGTGGGCGGAAGGGTTCAACGGTCGCAACGGCTGGGCGATCGGCGATGAGACGCCACTGCGCGGCCGGGCTACGCGAGACCGGCGTGACGCCGACGCGTTGTATGAACTGCTAGAACAGGAAATCGTGCCGCTGTTTTACCGGCGTGATCGAGCGGGTGTGCCGCGGGAGTGGGTGCGGCGCATGAAGAACTCGATGAAATCGGTGTGTGCCCAGTTCAGCACGCACCGCATGCTGGCTGAGTATATGGAGCTGTATTGCGCCGGCGCAGATTGAGGTAGCGCGCCAATCATGAGTCTGGAAGCTGACCATCATGACAAGGTGTCGATCACGCCGTATGCTGACAAGGTCCCGGCGGAGCGGATGCGGGCTGTTCGCCGGGTGACAGCCTGGGGGCTGGTGGGCAACCTGTTTCTGGCGGGGGCGAAATTCGCGGCGGGGATCTTCGGGTCGAGTCAGGCGCTGGTGGCGGACGCGGTTCACAGCCTGTCGGACACGGTCACCGATATGGCGGTGATCATCGGCTCGCAATTCTGGGCCGCCCCGGCCGACACGGAACACCCCCATGGCCACGGACGGATTGAGGCGATCATCACGCTGGTGATCGGCATCGCGCTGGCAGCGGTGGGGCTGGGGTTGGCATACAACGCGGTCGCGACGATGCACCGGCCGGCGGCACACAACCCGGGGTGGATAGCGTTTGCGGTGGCGTGCATATCAATCGGGATGAAGGAGTGGCTTTATCGCTGGACGATCAGCGTCGGGCGGCGCGTGCGGTCGTCGGCACTGGTTGCCAACGCGTGGCACCATCGTTCGGACGCGCTCAGCTCGGTGCCGGTGGCGATCGCGGTGCTGGGCACCCGGCTCCGGCCGGACTGGTACTACCTGGACCAGGTGGCGGCAGTGATCGTGGCGGTACTGATTCTGCGGGCGGCAGGAACGATTGTCTGGCAAACGCTGGCGCAGCTCGCCGATCGCGGAGTATCGGACCAACAGCGGGCGGAGTTGTATCGGCTAGCGCGTGAGACGGACGGGGTGCGCACGGTGCATGGACTGCGCACGCGACACATCGGGGCGGGCGTGCAGGTGGATCTGCACGTGATGGTGGACCCGGAGCTTTCGGTTCGCGACGGGCACCTGATCGCCCATCAGGTCCGCGACCACCTGCTGCGAGAGGATGAGGACGTGGTGGACGTGCTGGTGCATATTGAGCCGGACGAGCCTGAGCTAGGCCTGACGGCGGACGATCCCTACTACACCCCGTCGCGGGAATCAGATCCGCATATCTGAGCGGGCGGGAACGTGGCAAATGAATGGCGGCGGGGACCGAATTCGTCTATGGCGGAGCCCGGAAGGTGTCAGCGGAAGTCGTTCGGGACTCCGGCGGTTTTTGTAATTTCCGCTAGTCGTTGCATCAATTACACTTACTGAAGATGGAAAACACAGGCGGCGGCATTTTGGGCAGACTGGGCGAGAAGGTCCTGGGCTGGGTTGCGCTGGCGCTGATCGTGGTCCTCGGAGTCGCCATCTGGCGAATGGGGCCCGAAATGCGTGGTGCTATCCTGAGCGGGATCTGGCACACGATATTGTGGGTGGTAATTGCCGGCGCGCTGCCGTGGTTGTCGCGGCTGTTTATCAGACGCATTCTCGAAATCGGGTCGAACGTGGCCAGCTTGATATTGATAGCCAGCTATACGTTGATCAACCTCGTCGTCGGCATCGTATTGATGGGTGGATTGCCCGGCGGCGGATGGGGCTGGCTGGCAGCACTCGCGGCGCTGGCCGTCGCGGGCACGTATAACTACCTGGTAAACGAATACCTGGCCGAACAGGCCGGCGGTTAAACAGGCGGGTATGACGATGGTGACGAAGTACGAATCCGGCACGCGCGTCGGCGAGTACATCCTCGAAAAGTGTTTGGGGGCGGGCACATTCGGGGAGGTCTGGCAGGCCCGGCACCACGTCTGGGACAACGACCAGGTCGCCGCCAAACTGCCCACCGAGCCCGAATACGTGCGTTTCCTGCAACAGGAAGGCGTCGTGGTGCACGGGCTGCGGCACCCGAACATCGTACGCGTGATGGGACTCGATCCGTACGCGGAGATCCCCTACCTGATCATGGAACTGGTGCGCGGGCCGGCGGTTCGGCAGGTGCTCGACAAACACCCGCAGGGCGTGCCGATCGACGCGGCCATCACGATCGTGCGTGGGGTGTTGCGGGCGATGGTGGCGGCCCACGAGGCGGGCGTGATTCATCGCGATCTGAAGCCCGGCAATGTGCTGCTGAACATCGCCGAGCGCGGGCTCGACACGCTAACCGTGGACGACGTCAAGGTCGGCGATTTCGGACTGGGAGCCAGCAACGGCGACCAGTTGCGGTCGATCGTTATGCAGTCGGCGTCGATCGCTCAGCAGGATGAGGGGGCGACGATCTCGGGCACGCTGGCGTACATGGCGCCGGAAATTCGCGAGGGGCGGCAGAAACCCGACGCTCGCACCGATCTATATTCGATCGGGATCATCCTATTTGAATTGCTGACCGGCGAGCGGCCGGCGGGGGCCGAGTTGCCCGGCGCGCTGCGTGAGGGCGTGCCGGCGGCGCTGGACGAGGTCTATACGCGGCTGTACGCCCGTTACGATCGGCGTTACGAGAGTGCGGCGGCGGTGCTGGAGGATCTGGATCGGCGTCTGAGCACGCCGGCCGAGGTTCCGCCGGTGCCCGGAGCGGTGCCGCCTCCGCCACCGTCGGACCGCGAAACGCAGGCCAAGCTGCATCGTCACCAGAAATGCCCGTCGTGCGGGCAGAGTGTGCGGCCGGCGGATCAATTCTGTATCGCCTGTGGCCGGCAGTTGGCGACGCATGTGCGGCGCTGCCCGTCGTGTGGCGGTTACCCGGACCCGGAGGACAGCTACTGCATCTTCTGCGGAACGGCGCTGACGGGGAAAGCAGGGTAACGGACCATGATGACCGCCAGCATCAGCATGTTTCTGTGGATGACGGCGGCGCTGGCCGTCGGTTTTTTCGGGTTCTTCCTGGTCATACTGATTATCGTGCTGCGCGCGGCGCGGTGGGTTGGTCAGACACTATTGGGTAGAAAGTCCGCTCAGCACTTGGAACCGACGAAGCCTGCGTCGCGCCGGCTGTGCCGGAATCCGCGGTGCGGGCATGTCAACGACGAGACGGCGCGGTATTGTGCCCGGTGTGGTGGGCCACTCTGAAGCTGAAACTGCCCCGTGCACCAGCGGGAAACGCGGATGGCAATGGACGAAGCAGATCGACAGCGACAGTTCGAGGACCAGTTCCTGAAGCAGCTTCGGGCACGGGCCCGCGAGCTGCTGCATCATGGCTTGCCGGCCGACCGTTTCAACGTCACCACGCTGCCGGACGGGGTGGATTCGGTGCGGGCCACGTTGACGCGGCTGGGGCAGGGTGATCGCGATCTGCTGGAGAAGCTGCCGGGCACACAGGCGCTCGGGCTGCGTTTTCGGAGGCGGGTGCTGGGGCCGTTCTCGCGGCAGGTGGCGCGGGTGCGGGCACAGGTATTGACGTCGATCGAGGACTTGGTCGAGGGTCGGACGCCGGGGCCGCTGGGGCGCGAGGCGGTGCTCGACGCGCTCGCGCGGTACGAATTGTTGCCGAAGGCAGAGCGGCCGACGGCGGCGGTGCTGGCCAGTCCGACCGGATTTACGGCTGAGGCGAAGGCGCTGGTGCATGCCGGCGGGACGCCGACGCTGATATTGATGGGTGGCCGGGCGGATGGGGGCTGGGACGTCGAGCTGCCGGAGGCGGTGCGGAAAACGCCCTGGGCCCGGCTGTTTGAGCTGGAATCGCAGGACGAACGTCTCCAGCGTTTGATGTATCATCTGAGACCGCAGCGCGACGCTGCTGGATTCGCGCGGCGTGTCGGTGCCGGAGCTGGCGGACCAGCTCGGCCTGCCGGCGGACCAGGTGGCGGGGCTGGTGCGGCAGGCGTGCCGGCATGATTCGCGCTTGTTGACCGTCCAGCATGAGGGCACGACGCACATCTGTCGCAGCCCGCTGCCGGCGGAAGAGGGCCATACGATGAGTCTAATGAGCTGGATCCGAAAGCTGTTGCGGATGAAGCCAAGCGTGGCCGAGCAGGTACGTATGTTGACGGCCCAACGGGTGCAGCTCGAACAGCAGCGGCGAGAGCTGGACCAGCGTCTGGACGCGCTCGAGAAAGAAGAGCGTGAGACGGTCGAACGCGGCAGTGCAGCCCAAACGGACGTCGAACGGCGACAACTGGCCGGGAAGCTGATGCGAACGCGGCGACAACTGCGGCGCGTGCAGGCGCAGGCGAACGTCTTCACGCAGCAGATCGACGTGCTCGGTACGCATATCCATCACCTGACGCTGGCGCAGCAGGGCAAGCAGGTGACGTTGCCGTCGGCCGAGGATCTGACACAAGAGGCGGCCGAGGCCGAGCAGATCATGAGCGGGTTGGCGGTGAGCGCAGACCTGGCAGCGGGGATCGAGGTGGGTGCGACCAGTCCGGCGATGGCGGAAGAGGAACAGGCAATTCTGGACGAGTTTATGCAGGCGGCCGGCGCGGAGCCGAGTGCACCGCAGAAAGCGAGCGAGGCATCGCCGGAGACACCGCAGGCAGCGCCGCCGGAACGGCACCGGGAGCCGCCGCAGCGGGAAGCGGATGATTCGGGCGATAAGGGCGAATCGGCCCGGCCCGAGATGGGGTAACTATGAACTTCTTCGAGTGGCTAACCAGGAAGCGGAAAACGCTGGGGAGAATGAACGCGGCCGAGTTGCGGGCGCAGGAGATGCTCCTGGAGAACGAGCGCAACCGGATGATGGCCAAGGTGCGCAAGCTGGCTGGCGAGAAGCAGAAGCTGGTCGAGCAGGGCGCCAAGGAGAAAACGCCGGAGATGCGGCGTACGCTAGCGCAGCAGTTTGACCTGTTACACACGGAACAATCCATGGTGTCGCGCCAGCTCAACGTGCGTAGCAAGGAGCTGCTGACCATTTCGCGTTTGCGCATGATGCGGGAGAACCAGCCGACGACAACATTGGGCACGACGGGGCGCGTGGCGATCCGTGAGTCGGACCTGTCGACGATCGCCCGGCTGATCGAGAACGACCAGGTCTCGACCGAGATGTACCAGGAGCGGCTGGACCGGATCCTGGAGATGGGGCACGAGGTGGACGAGGCGGCCGCCAGCGGGCTGTCGCCGGCGAGTGAAGAGTTGATGAAGATCTGGGACGACATGGACGCGGGCCTGATCAAGGATGACCAGGCTTTCGACGAGGCCGAAAAACGCGTGCGCGAACGCCAAGCGGCGGAGGGGTAACAGCGTAACGAAGTCACAACGTATCGGCGTAGCAGCGGGATCGGAAAGTTTGGTTGCTCTCTCGTGGGAGACTGATGTGGCGATCAGGAGGTTTGAAGATTTTGAGGTGTGGCAAGCGGCGCGCTACATCGCCGCACTTCAGCGGACGATGAACCAATACCCCGGCACCAAGGACGTAGCTTACCGGGCCACCCGTCAGAAACTGTCGACGTGCTAAGGAGTCCACACGAACCACAACCACGCTGCTACGCTGATACGTTGTTACGCTGTCTTGCTGCCAGAGGGCTAACGAGCTATGAGCCTGTTTAAGAGCAAAGAGGAACGCCGGATCGAGCGCGATATGAAGATTCGCCAGGGGATTCGGCGGATTGAGAAGTCGATCGCGGAGCAGAACAAGTTCGCCGACGAGTTTGTCAAAAACGCGCGGCGAGCGAAGGAGATCGGCGACGCGGCGTCGTACCAATTCATCCGCAACTCGCTGAAGAAGACGGCGACGATTCGCAAGCTGCTCGAACGGCAACTGCTGGCGGTCAAAAACGCGCTGCTGATCAAGCGGCAGGCGGAGGCCAGTGCCGACTTCGCGGCGGCGATGAAAACGATGGCGTCGGAAGTGAGCCGGATGTACGGCGAAACCGACCTGACCAAAACGCAGCTCGAGTGGGAAAAGGCCATGGCGCAGTCGCAGACCATGGAAGAGCGGATGAGCATGTTCCTCGACGGCATGGAAGACGCGGCGGCGGCAGACGTCACGCAGGCGGCCCAGGAAGCGATCACGGACGAGGAGATCGACCGCATGATCGCCGCAGAGGAGCAAGTCGAAAAGGCCCGCGAGGATCAGCAGATGAGCGCCCTGCGCGCCGAACTGGACGCGCTGAAGAAGAGCGGGGAGAAGGAGTCGAAGTAGGTCACGATGAGACGAGCGCAGATTAACACCGGGCCGATCGCGGAGGAGATCTTGCAGGAGATCGTCAGGCGTCTCGTGCAGGCGCTGCGGCCGGTGCAGGTTTACCTCTTCGGATCGCAGGTGTATGGGACGCCGGGCGAAAGCAGTGACGTGGACCTGATGATCGTGCTGCCCGGGCCGGTGCCGCCGGTGTCGGAATGTTACCGCAAGGGGCACGCGAGTCTGCGAGGTCTGCGCGTGCCGGTGGAGCTGCATTTTGCGAGCGCAGCAAGATTCGAGCGGCGGCGCACGGTGGCCCATTCGCTGGAACGTGAGGTAATCGAACGCGGAAGCTGGTGTATGCGACAGCACCTGCGGATTAGATGGGTCTCACATACTGTGCATTGCCATGCCTGATCAACGACACCTGAAACGCCCACTGCTCAAGAGCAGTGGCACACTGGACCGTTTCTGAAGACGCGATAAACCATGGCTACATTCGCTACATTCAAGCGGCTCAAGGATAAGGGCGTCGCGGCTATGCAGCGGGAGGATTATGTCGCCGCTCGGCCGTATCTGATCCAAGCGGCCGAGTGCATGATCGAGCTGGCCGAGGAAAACGACGATCCCAAGCTGCGGGCCGAGCAGGAACAATACGCCCGCGAACTGATCGACCTAGCCAAAGGCTGCGATCGGCGCGGCGGCGCCGGCGGCGGCCGCCGGGCTGATCGGGCCCGCGACGGCGAAGACGCGACGGTCGACGCCTCCGACTGGATCGTCCGCGAGAAGCCGAACATTCATTTCTCCGACATCGCCGGCCTCGAAGACGTCAAGCAGGAAATCCAGCTCAAGATGATCTACCCGTTTCGGCACCCGGAGCTGGCCGAGCGTTACGGCATCAACGTCGGCGGCGGCGTGCTGCTCTATGGCCCGCCGGGCACGGGCAAGACCATGTTCGCCAAGGCGATCGCCTGCGAGCTGGACGCGACGATGTTTGTAATCACGCCGGCACAACTGATGAGCAAATGGGTCGGCGAGGCGGAACAAAACGTGCGCAAGCTGTTCGAGGCGGCCAAGGCCGAGGAAAAGGCAATCATCTTCATGGATGAGGTCGAGGCGCTGGTGCCGAAGCGGCGCGGGTCACAATCGACGGTGATGCAGCGCGTCGTGCCGCAGATTCTCCAGGAATTGGAGGGCTTCGACCGCGGGTCGGGCCGGGCGCTGATGTTCCTGGGCGCGACCAACGAGCCCTGGAGCCTGGACAGCGCCATGATGCGCCCGGGTCGGCTGGATGCGAAGATCTATGTGCCGCTGCCCGATGCGGCGGCGCGGTTTCGGCTGCTGGAGACCTACCTGGGCAAGCGGCCGCTGGACGACGATGTCGATTTCGCCCAACTGGTCGAGTTGACGGCGGGCTACAGCGGGGCGGACATCCGCGCCGTCGCCGAGCGTTCAGCAACTCGTCCGTTTTTAGAATCGGTCGACGGCGGTACGCCGCGTAACATAATGATGGCGGACGTGCTGGCGGTGCTGGAAACACTGGCACCGTCGGTCAGTCCGCGTGACGTGAAGAAGTTTGAAGAGTGGTCCCGCAACCAGGAGTGACGCGAGAGCAGTCATGAGCCGCGACGTGCTGAAACGTCTGGATGTCGCCGAGATCGTCGCCCGCCGCTGCAAGGGTGCGGATTGGCCGCGGCCGCTGCTCGGCGAGACGCCGATCCCCGAGAGGTGGCTGGGGCTGGTCATGCAGCCGGACGGCCGGCGGCGTTTCGTACCGGCAGGTGAAGATCCGCGGCCGCAGCGTGACGACACGCTGGTGCTGGTGCGCAACCGACCGATTGTTGTGCCGGTGGGGACGCGCGGCGCGAAGTCCGCCGACGGGCACGTGGTTGATGCGGAGATCGAGCTGCTGGTGCGCTGGACGGCGCGGGATGATGACCTGGCGGCGCTAACGCGGACGTTATTGGTCGAAGACGAGTTGACGCTGGACGCATTGGCGCTGGCGTTTGACAACGGCGGCGCACCGGGAGCTTTGCGAGACTATATCGCCGCCCGACCAGCGACCGAGCTGGTCACGCAGGAGCAGCGCGACAGCCTGCTGGCAGCACTGCGCGGGGCGCTCAAGGAGTTGTTGTTTTCGACCGGCAGCGTGCTGGAGCGCATTGGGCGCTGCACGCTGACGAGCGCAACGCTCAAGCTCGAGCGCCAGATTCAGGATCGGACCGAGCGGCAGTTGCGCGAGCTGGAAGCGCGCAGTGTGGTGGAGCAGGCTGCCCGCGTCGCCACCCGCCGCCGACTTGACGATCTGAGCAGCATTCTCGACAAGCTGCGCAGTGCGGCCCAGGCGGACGAGCAGACGAAGTGGCACGAGTTGCTGCCGGCGCTGGCGCCGGCGGAACGCGGCCGACTGCTGGAAAATCTCTGGCGGCTGACGCCCGGCCGCAGCCGGGCCGGTGCGATCGTGGTCGTCGCGGGGCGGGTTTGTGCGTTCCTGGACCCGGCGGAGCCCACGTCGATCTTGCGGCAAGCGACGCTACCCGATGATCTGGGCGGATTGCGGTCTGTGAGTTTCGATGCCGGCCGCAATGCGCTGCTCGTCGGGGCGGCCGAGGGCGTCTGGCTTCTCAACGAGCGCGGCGACGTGCAAACGCAGTTTCGCGTGCCGACCGACACGCGGCCACGCACCGGCTTCAACGCGGCGATCACCGCCGGCGGTCGGCTATATGCGACACATTCGCAGCTCGGGGCTTGGTCGTGGTCGCTGGACGAGCCGACGGAAACCTGCGCTATTTTGCAACCCGTCGATGGTCGACCACAGACTGTGCGGGCGATCACCGTCGATGACCAGGGGCGCGTGCTGCTGGCGGCGGATGATGCGGTGCATGCTTATGATGCCGCGGGCGAGGAGCTCTGGCAGAGCCGGCCGGCCGGCGGGACGATTCACTGTCTGGCGCCGCTGGAGGGCGGGCTATACGTCGGGACGGCCAGCGGAGCATTGTTGCACGCGGATCTGAATCGGCCGAACGATTGGGTGGCCGTGCACCGGGCGCCGGGCGCGATCGAATCCATCGCCGCTCGCCGCTGGGATGACCTGATCGAGCTGGTGATACCTGCGGGCGACGCCGGCATTTGCGGTGTTTATGGCCACTCGGGCATTACAACGACGCTGATGCGGGCCGGGACGGCGATTCGCCGGGCGTGGGCCTGCGACGATACGCTGATTGGCATGACCGAACAACGCGATCGGCTGGTAGTGCTCAACGGTGCGGCCGACCAGCGCACGTGCTGCGAAGTGTCCATCGTGCGGCTTTTGGGTCAGGCCATACAGGATGCCGACCTGCTGACCCGCCGGAGTGAATCGGAACTTGAACCCGAGAACGAGGAGTCGGCATGAGTGCGCTGCCTAAAACACGCCGGGAACTGGCACGATACATCGACCATACCCTGCTCAAGCCGGAAGCGACGCAGGCGGACGTCGACAAGCTGTGCGACGAGGCGCTGGAGTATGGCTTCGCGGCCGTGTGCGTGAACCCGGTGTGGGTGACGACATGCGCGGAGCGACTGGTGGGCAGCCCGACGGTCGTGGCGGCGGTTGCGGGTTTTCCGCTGGGGGTGTCGGAGAGCGAGACGAAGGCGTTCGAGGCGCGGACGGCGATCATGCGCGGGGCGCGCGAGGTGGACATGGTCGTCAATCTCGGAGCGCTGCGCGCCAACGATCGCGACGCAGTCCGGCGCGATATTCAGGCGGTTGCCGAGGCGGTCCATGGGACCAATGCCGGCGGAGTGCTCAAGGTCATCCTGGAAGCGCGGGTGTTGAGCGACGAACAGATCATCCTCGGGTGCGAATGTGCGGCCGAGGCGGGGGCCGACTTCGTCAAAACGTCGACCGGATTTCATGCGGCGGGCGGTGCGACCGTAGAGAACGTTCGGCTGATGCGCCGGCACGCGGGCAAGATGCAGGTGAAAGCGGCCGGCGGGATCCGCGACCTGGAGACGGTTCTGGCAATGCTGGAAGCGGGTGCGTCGCGGCTGGGTATGTCGGCGGGGGTCGAGGTCGTACGGGCGCTGCCGAGTTAATCGGTTTCCCCGTGCTGCGCAACGGGATGGAGCACCCGCGTTCAGTCGGTTGCGGGCGCGGGGAACACTTGCACGATCACGACGTTTGGCTGTCCGCGGAACCAGTGCACCGGCTCCACGCCCGGGGCCGTGGCGGCGTCTGACAGCGGGGCGAATCGATCCAACCCCAGCGGTGCGGCGTAATACCCGCCGTGCAAGTCGTCGAGCGCATCGTGCCAGATGATGTGCGTGATGCCGCGCTGCCGACACTCGGCCACGACCTCGGGCCAGGTTTGGGCAGCGAGGTCGGCGTAGCTCGGAAAACGGTCCGGCGTCTGGCGGCCGACGTACAGCCGCAATACGCCGGACATGGCCGACAACACGCGTGCATCGTCCGGCAAACTCTGGCGGACCCAGCGGGCGGCGACGATCTGGTTGCGCAGCTCCTGGCCGGTGCCGAGCCGACCGCGGGTAACGTCGAGTTGACTCACCGCGAGCAGCACGAGCGCAACCAGGCCGGTAAGAGGTGCGAGCCGGCGTGGGTCGGCCGGCGCTGTGGGCAGCCATAACAGGACAATCGCCAAAAGCGTGAGGACGCGAACGGGCGATCCCAGCGCGAGCGTGTCGCCGGAGCCAACGCGCAGCCCGATACGAGCGCACAACAGTACCACCACCACCAGCAGTCCAAACAGTAACAGGCAGCGCAACATGGCCGGCGACGGTGCATGTTGGGCGCACCAGCGCCAGACGGCGGCGATGCCCGCACCCGCCAGGATGATCGGCAGCGCGACCAGCGGATAGGCGAAACGATCAAAATGGAACGGGAACACGGCATGCACAAGCAGGTAGCCGCCGCCAGCGACGATGATGAGCAACGCGGTTGGCCGTGCGCGGCGCAGCAACAGCACGAGCCCGACCAACGCCAACACCGGCGGGATGCAGCCGAGCAATAGCCGGAGCGGCCGGTCGAGCTGGTCGAGCCAGCCGGGGGTGGCGATGATGTCGGCCGGGAAGGCGGCTCGCATCACGCGGCGAAGCTCTTCGAACAGGTCGCAGCGGGGGTCCTGGGCAATCTGCAACAGGTAGTGGTCGCCGGATCGGCTCGACCAGGTCAGCCCGGTGAGAATCAGCCAGACGAGCAACGGAGCGGCGGCGGTTAGCGTGCGCAGCAGCACGCGCCGGCGCGGCTCGTGACGGAGCAGGTCGACCAGCGCCAGGCCTACGATCAGGCCGGCCAGGTCGTAGCGCGTGATGGCGGCCAGCCCAGCCAGCGCGTACGCCCACCGAGTGTGGCGCTGCGCGAGCAGCAGCGTCGCCAGCAGCAACGTGGCCAGCAGCGGCTCCAGAATCACATGGGCAGTACAAAGCAGCCCCAGCGGCAATAGCAGGAACCAGGCCGCCACCCAGCGGGCCCCGCGATCACACCAGCGGCGGGCGAGCAAACACACCAGCACCCCGTTCAGAGACAATAGCAGCGCGTTGAGCCACTCGGCGACGTGCTGGTCGGCGGCCTCGACGGGCAACAATCGCCCGATGCCGACGATCAGCAGCGGATAGACGGGGGCACGTTTCAGCGTGGCCGGCAATTCGCCCTGCCACAGCGCGTGGCCGCTGTCGATCTGCTCCATGAAATCCGCGTAAGGCATGATGAAGTGGCCGCGCACGCTCAGCCCCAGCACCAGGCCGAGCAGCGCTACCGCGAGCAGCTCGTAGGTCCACGAGCCCGGCCGATCGGCGGCGGGCGGCGGCGATGGCACCGCTGCGCTGGATGTGTCGGCCGACGTCATGCCCGTTTACCGACCCCCGAGGCACGTAACCTCACCAGCCGCCGACGCCTGATCAGCGAGTTAGTACGCCAGCGCCGGCGGCAACCACTTCACGGGAGCGTAGCTGGCTGTTAACGTTCCCGCAATCGTGCCCGTGTAGGCCGGAGACGCTGACCGGGCCTGGATCTGGAGCAAATGAGCACCACGCTACTGGCCAGCTTTGCCGATGGGCTCGCCGCGGTCTGGACTTTCCTGACCGGGCCCATCTCCACCGCACACTGGGGAAACGTGGTCGATTTCTGGCTCGAACAGATCTTCAACGACCGCTTCAACGTTATCTACTTCCTGCCACTGCTGCCAATCCTGATGCTGCTGTCGGGGCGACGCCTGCGCGTGGGCATCATCATCACGTGTCTGATATTCCTGGCGTACGTTTTCGGCGTGTTGTATGCGCTGCTGTGGCTGCTGACCGGGCTGTTCCTGCACGCGCTGAGCGAACGCTTCTCCAAAGAATGCCAGCGCACCGACGTGCTTCAGATCGGCCCGCCACTGGCGGCCGGCGCGATCATTACGGCCTGGTACGTCGGGACCATGGTCCTGCACCACGTGCTGCTGCCGGCCGAGCTGAACGCCTGGCTGTTCGAACACGTGCGCTGGATTTTCCCGCTGGGTGCCCGGGGGCTGGCCTGGGAGCCTAACTTCTATGCGCTGGACAACGCGCCGGCGTCGCCCGGCCCGCCGCAACTCGTACACGCGATGTTCTGGAACGCTCACAGCATCGGGACGGCCTACCTGGCGGTCCGCATGCTGCACTACTTCGCCGAACTGAAACGCGGCAGCATCCCGCGCGAACAGCGCACCCGGCTGAATTTCCTGTCCTATGTCTGCTACGCGCCGGCCCTGATCCAGGGGCCGATAGAACGGTTCGCCCCCTTCCACGACCAGATCGAGACCTGCCACGAGCGCCGCAACGTGCGTAACGTGATCGTCGGGCTGGGGCGAATCGCCCTGGGCGTTTCCAAGAGCATCATCGGCACGCTGTACTTTCAGGACGTGGTTTTTGGCGAGCTCGGGGCCGGCCCGGGCGGGCCATACTACACGCATCCCGAAACCATCCAGAGCTTCTGGCTGCTCTATTTCGGCGTGTTTCTACAGGTGTTCTGGCTGTACCTGGAATTCAGCGGCTACTGCGATGTGGCCATCGGCATGGCGCGGATTATCGGCTATCGGCAGATCGAGAACTTCCGCATGCCGTGGATCGCGACCAGCTTACGCGATTTCTGGCGGCGCTGGCATATCAGCCTGTCGTTCATCCTGCGCGACTACGTCTACATCGGCCTGGGCGGCAATCGCCGGCACGTGCTGTTCAACCTGGTGTTCACGTTTGTGGCGTGCGGGGTGTGGCACGCACTGAGCTTCCAGGCCGGCCTGTGGGGCGTAGCGATGGGCCTCATGGTCACGATTAATCACTACTGGGTACGCTGGATGAACCACCTCGACGCTCAAACGCAGGGTTGGCTGCCCGCACTGCGCCGGCGCTGGATTCGGCTCACCCCCCTACCACAAATCTGCGCGTGGGTTGTCACGATGCATGCGCTTCACTTCACACTGTTGATTCTCTTTGGCGGCGCAGGGGTAATCAGCGTGTCGGCCGAGATATTCCGGCGAATCTGGCTGGCACTGGCGGGGTAATCTAACTTGGCTCGGTGAGATCAGGCGAAGCGGAGCAGTCGCTCGTCGCGGTGGTGCCAGGCGCCGTCGACCAGTGTGCCGGCCGCCTTGCCGCGCACCTGTCGGCCATCGAAGGGCGTATTGCAGCTCTTGGAGCGGAACTTCTCAACGTCAATCGTCCACTCGAACTCGGGATCGATGAGTGTCACGTCCGCGGGCTGGTCGACGCGCAAAGTCCCGCCCGGCACGCCCAGCAAATCCGCCGGCCGCGTCGAAAGGGCCGCGATTAGCCGCGGCCAGTCGGCGTGATTGGTGTCGATCAGAGCCTGGACAAACAACGGCAGCGCGATTTCCAACCCGATCACACCAAAGGGGGCGTCCTGGAATTCGTATTCCTTCGCCTCGCGGCCATGGGGGGCGTGGTCGGTGACGAGGCAGTCAATCGAGCCGTCGGCAAAGCCGGCGCAGAGCGCGTCGACGTCCGCCGCCGTACGCAGCGGCGGGTTCATCTTGTAATTCGGATCGAAGGTTGTGCAGGCCTCGTCGGTGAGCAGGAGGTGATGCGGGCAGACCTCGGTGCTGACGCGCAGGCCGTCGGCCTTGGCCTGGCGGACCAGATCGACGGTGCCCTTGGCGGAAGCGTGGGCGACGTGGTAGCGCACGCCGGCCGACGCGGCCAACGCGATATCGCGCTGCACCATGATCACCTCGGCCGCCGCCGGCAGACCGGGCAGACCCAGGCGTGTTGCGATAGCGCCGGCGTTCATGCAGCCGCCGCGCGCGAGCGAAGGCTCCTCGCAGTGCTGAATGAACAGCCGATCGAACATCGCCAGGTAGCGCATGGCGCGCAAGCAGACGCCCGCGTCGGCAATGCCGCCGCCGTCGTCGCTGAACGCGATCGCTCCGGTGCGCACCATCAGCCCCAGCTCGGCCAGCTCACGACCCTCGCGCCCGACCGTGATCGCGCCAATGGGGTAAACGTGCGTGGACGCGTTGCGCGCCGCTTGGCGAAGGACGAACTCGATGGCAGCATCGTTGTCGAGTGGTGGCTCGGTGTTGGGCATGCAGGCGACAGCGGTAAAGCCGCCGGCCGCGGCCGCGGCCGTCCCGGTCTCGATAGTCTCGGCCTCTTCGTCCCCGGGCTCACGCAGGTGCACGTGCATGTCGATCAGGCCAGGCGTGACCAGCAACCCGCCGGCATCGACAACCTCGTCGGCCGAGGCCGGCGCCTTGGCACCAATGGACGCAATCTTTCCATTGCGGATGAACACGCTGGCGATCTCGTCGATCTCCTGAGACGGGTCGATCACTCGTCCGCCGCGGATGAGAATGGTCTTGCTCATGGTGTTTGCCGCTGCCTGAAGTTGCACGTGCCGTAAGAGCGTGCTCTGCCGCTCGCCAAAGCTGCGGTATCATACTGTCGTCGCCGCGGGGATGGAAACCGTGGTCACCAGGATCCGTATCGGTCGCGAATAACCGCCATGTGGACCAGCACAGCACTCCGAGAACGTTTGCGCCGGGGCCACCTGGTGTTGGACGGAGCTTTGGGAACGGAGCTGGAACGCCGCGGTCACGCGACGCCGGCGCCGCTCTGGTCCGCGAGCGTCCTGCTCTCCGATCCGCAGGCCGTGCGGGCGATTCATGCCGACTACGTGGCGGCCGGCGTTGAGATCCTGGTCGCCAACACGTTCCGCACGAATCCGCGCACGCTGCGGGCGGCCGATCGGCTGGCGGATGGGCCGCGGCTGAATCGGCTGGCCATCGAGTTGGCGCGCGAGGCAGTGGTCACCGCCGATCGGCCAGTGATCGTCGCGGCCAGCGTGGGGCCCGTGGCTGACTGTTACCAGACGGACCTGGTGCCGACGGCAGACGAGCTGGCAATCGAGCATGCGCAACTCGCAGATTGGCTCCGGTCAGCGGAGCCAGACTTGGTCTGGATCGAAACCATGGGGACGGTGCGCGAGGCGGTTGCAGCCAGTGCGGCGGCGCAGGCAGCCGAACTGCCGGCGGTGGTGTCACTGTTGTTGCGGGAGGATGGAGCGCTGCTCAGCGGCGAAGCACTGGCCAACGCGGTCACGGTGGTGAGCGTGTACGAGCCGCTGGCACTGGGGCTGAACTGCATCCCGCCGCGAGGGCTGACGGAATGGCTACCCCGGCTGCGCGATCTGACGGAGTTGCCGCTGGTCGCTTACGCGCACATCAACAACGCCGTACCGCTGCCGGGCTGGAGCTATGCCGAGCAAACCACGCCCGCCGAATATGCCGAGTATGCCCGGCAGTGGTTTGACGCCGGCGTTTCTGTTGTGGGTGGATGTTGTGGCACGACGCCGGCGCACATTCACGCGCTGGTATAGTCTCTCATGCTACCCGCGGAGCGTAACGACCAGCGCAGTCATTTCTCGCCCAGCGACCGGCGATGTTGGAAGAACGCCCGCAGCAACTCGGCGGCCGGCTCGGCGAGCACGCCCGACACCGTCTCCACCTGGTGATTGAGCCGCGAATCGGACGGGATCTCAAACAGCGATCCGCAGGCGCCCGCCTTGGGGTCGGTCGCGCCAAAAACCAGCCGGCTCATGCGGGCCAGCACAAGTGCGCCGGCACACATCGCGCACGGCTCGAGCGTGACGTACATCGTGCAGCCGTCCAAACGCCATTGGCCCAAATACTCGGCGGCAGCGGTCAACGCCAACATCTCGGCATGCGCGGTCGGGTCGTGTAGCCGCTCACGCTGGTTAAACCCCCGCCCGATAACGCAACCCTCATACACGACCAGCGCCCCCACCGGCACATCCTCGCTTTCGAGTGCCTGACGGGCCAACTCGAGCGCGTCACGCATGAACCGCCGATCGATTTCATCCTGGTGCAGGCCGAACATCGTCTGGAACAACCTCACTTGCCGCGTGTCGCCGAGCCTGATCGCTGAGGTAGGCGAATCCACTGCTCAAGAGCAATGGTGCGCGGCATCGTTTCTGAAAACGCGTCCATTACCTGGTCAAAACGCGTCGGACGCCGGCGGTGCGGGCCGATCCCGTGGTCGGCGTGATCGTCGGCTCGTATTATGCACTTTGTCGGCCCAGGCGCCAGGCTGGGGCCGACAAGCCCGCGACGAATCTCGACGGAGCAACTCATGACGGACGATTCGTTGGTCAAGCTGACGGTGGAGCAATACCTGGAGAAGCTGGCGTCGGCCGCTCCGACGCCTGGCGGGGGCAGCGTGGCGGCCCTGACGGCCGGCCTGGCCGCGGCCCTGGGGCAGATGGTCTGCGGGTTCACGCTGGGGCGATCCAAATTCGCCGACGTGGAGCCGGAAGTCGCCCAGATCGCCCGGCGGCTGGAACGCGCCTGGGAATTGCTGACGCGCCTGGTAGACGAAGACGCGGCCGCCTACGCCACACTCAGCGCCGCGTTCAAGCTCGATAAATCGGCGCCGAACCGACAACAGAGCATCGCGGCCGCCGCCAGTTTGGCAGCGAGCGTGCCGCTGGAGACGGCCGCGCTGGGCGCGCGGGTGTTGTCGGACCTGCGGCGACTCAGCGAAATCGGTAATCCCCAGCTAGGCTCAGACGTCGAGGCGGCCCAGCACCTGGCGCGGGCGGGTATCCACGCGGCAGCCGCCAACGTGCGCGTCAACCTGCCGCTCATGTCACCCAACGCGGCCAAGGGAATGGAAACGCAGCTCGATGAACTGCTGTGTGGCACAGGCTAAAAGCCTGTGATTCAGTATCTCTCACGGGCAGGTTTGCCAAAGGCGGACCTGCCCGTGCCACCCAACCGGGGAACGCGGCGGGGTTGATTCAACCTTTGTCGGGCTGATCGTCGTCCTCTTCGTCGTCGTTATGGGAATGGCTCCACTGCTCGCGGATCTCTTCCCAGACCTCCCGGGCAGCCTCCAGCTCGGATGCCGGCACGAGGATACGCACTACGCCGGGGCCTTCGGCCCGGAATCCGGCGGTAAGCTCGCCGGTCGAATGAGCATTGATGCCGCGGTCTTCAAGGGCGGCGACAATCAAGGCCGCCTCGGCATCGGAGGGTGCGGAAGTGAGGAACACCGGATCGTTGGACTCGCCCGCCATCTACTTTCTCCCTGTTGTCCGGCCGGCCGCGGCAGGGTCTTTCCGCGGAGACCGACGGGACGCTTGCTGAAAGAGCCTCAAGGTGTTGCTGCCCGGGCGCGCCGATTCGCAAGCCAGTGGGCGTGGAATGTCTGCCAGGCAACGTAGAGATAACCGACGATGAAGATCGCCAGGAAAGGCAGCGCCATGGAGACGCGCTGGAACCAGTCGTCGAAGAAGAACAGCACCACGGCACAGGCGGTCAGGTAGAGCGCGATGGCCAGTTCGGCCCATGCCTTCCAGTTGATGCGCCGCGGGCCACGTTCAATCCGCTGCCGCCAACCGGCGCTGGTGGCCAGTTCTCCAAATTTGGGCGTGCGCACGAATTCGCCGGTGCCGCCAAAGAAGCCACCGACGGCAGCCAAAGCGTTGTTGAACGCGATGCCGATTCCCACGGCCATCAGCGTCGGCACGTAGCTCAGGGACCGCCACCAGCTCCGCAACAGCTCATGCTGGCTGACCACGTAGAAGGCCGTCGTTGAGCCAAAGCCGATGATGAAGAGCACCAGCTCGAACCACAGCACCCAATCGGACTGCGGCTCGCGCAGCGCCAGCTTGGCAATCAGCGTTGGGCCGATCAGCAGGCTGAGCAGCACGACGAGCACATACACCGCACCGCTGGTCAGGTGGAAGAAGGCCTCCAGCTTGACGCGCCAGTTGGCGTCGCTCAATAGCACCTTGGGCAGCATTTTCACGCAGGTCTGCGCCCCGCCCTTGGTCCAGCGATGCTGCTGGGCCTTGAAGGCGTTCATCTCGGGCGGCAGCTCGGCCGGCGAGGTCAGCAACGGCAAAAAAACGAAACGCCACTGGCGCAACTGGGCCCGGTAGGACAGGTCCAAGTCCTCGGTCAACGTATCGTGCTGCCAGCCGCCGGCGTCTGCGATCGTCTGCTTACGCCAGATTCCGCCGGTGCCGTTGAAGCTCATGAACCGACCAGTGCGATTGCGGGCGGTGTGCTCGATGACGAAGTGGCCGTCGAGGAAGATGGCCTGGGCCTGCGTTAGCACCGACAGATTGCGGTTCAGATGATCCCAGCGAGTCTGCACCATGCCGACCTGCGGGTCGGTGAAGTAGTGAATCGTGTCGCGCAGAATGCCCACCGGGGGCAGGAAATCCGCGTCGAAGATGGCTATGAATTCGCCTGTAGCGCTGCGGGTCCCGGCCTCAAGGGCGCCGGCCTTGTAGCCGGTACGATCGGTGCGGTGGATATGCACAATGTCATGGCCGGCAGCGCGCAGGCGGGCGACCGTCTGGGCCGCGATGTCGCGCGTCTCGTCGGTCGAGTCGTCGAGCACCTGTATCTGGAGCTTGTCGCGCGGGTAGTCGATGCGGGCAGCCTGCTCGATGATGCGCCCGGCGACCCACTGCTCGTTGTACATGGGCAACTGCACGGTAACGCGTGGCAGCTCGTCGAAGTGACCGGCCGGCCGCGGCACCTTGTTGCGCACGCGGTAATACAACAGCAGCAGGAAGTAGCGGTGGGCCCCGTAGATGCAGATGATCGTCAGCACCGCGAGGTAGGCGAAAATTGCCACACTTGCCCAGGTATCAGTTACCATCACCGCCCTGTCCCGTCCGGCCAACCAAAACTTAACTTTCTGGCCACAAAGCGCTTATCCTAGAACTCGCGAACCACAAGGTCAATCGGCCCAGCGGCGCTATTTCGCGGATAGACGGGTCTGGGATAAGCTACCCGCCTGTTTGTGCTCGATTGGAAACGAGCGCCGCCGGCCGGACACACGCGCCAGCCGGTGACAACCGTGAATATCCGGGTCGACCGATTATCTGGAGCTGCCATTGCCCGCCATAACTGACTCGAACTCGCCCGCAGAGGCTGAGCGCCGCCGCGAACGAGCTACTGCCATCCGACAGTTCTCCGACCGTTTCCTGACTGGTGAGAATCAGGACCTGTTCGAGGACATCCTGGTCACGTTAACGCGTCTGGCCCGCGACGAAGCGGATCGTGGCGACGTCAAGCTCGTACATAAATCGCTGGGTGAGTTGCGTTATGCGATGAAGGTCTTCGCGCCCTACCAGGCGACGCGCAAGATCAGCATCTTCGGATCCAGCCGCACGCCCGAGGAGCACGCGGACTATCAACAGGCAGTCGCGTTCGCGCGGGAGATGTCAGCGGCGGGATGGATGGTCATCACCGGCGCGGGCAACGGGATCATGAAGGCCGGGCATGCCGGCTCGGGGCGGGAAGCCGGCTTCGGCGTCGCCATCCGGTTGCCGTTCGAACAAAAAACCAACACCATCATCGCCGACGACGAGAAGCTGGTGAACTTTCGCTACTTCTTCACGCGCAAACTGATGTTCATGAAGGAATCATCGGCCATCGCGTTGTTCCCAGGCGGTTTTGGCACGCTCGACGAAGGCTTCGAAGTCCTCACGCTGGTGCAGACCGGCAAGGCCCCGCTGATCCCGATCATCATGGTGGATCAACCGGGCGGGGACTACTGGCAAACCTGGCACAAATACCTGATCGACGAGCTGGTCCGCACGAACATGATCAGTGAGCAGGACACCAACCTCTTCCGGGTCACAGATGACGCCGCCGAGGCGGTTCGCGACGTGCTCGACTTCTACCGCGTATACCACTCGATGCGCTATGTCGACGACGAACTGATCCTCCGTCTCGAACACGCCCTCGACCCTGCACTGCTGGACCGCCTCAACAGCGAGTTCGCCGCGCTGTTGTCCGGCGGAACAATCACCCAGTGCGGGCCGCTGCCAGAGGAACAGGGCGAATTCCCCGACAAAACCCGGCTCCGGCTGCATTTTGACCGCAAGAGTTTCGGGTTGCTGCGGCAGTGCATCGACATGATCAACGCCGCTCCCGCCCCGCCGGCGTTGGGCCAAAACACCTGAAAAATAGGGCTCGCCGGCCCCGAAATCAAAAAAACACCAAAAAATACGGTGTTTTTGGTCGCTCCCGGGTTAAAAACTCTTGACGAAACGGCCGCGGCGCGGGAGAAGTTCCGCACGAAGCCAGCAGCAAACGCGGTCGTTTGCCTCTGAATGAAGCCTTCTGCCACGATCAAGCGCGCCACGGCTTTCATTCACGTCGGCTGGCAACCCGTCAACGCACGGCCCCAAAAGGGGCCTGATTCGGAGGCAGAACAACTATGGCCAAGAAGAAGAAAGCTACCAAGAGCACCAAAGCCGCCACCAAGCCGCGGACCAAGTCCGAGGTCTACGCCCATCTCGCCGACAACACCGGGCTGACCCGCAAGCAGGTCTCCCAGGTCTTCACCGAGATGCAGGGCCTGATTAAGAAAGACCTCACCCGCGGCCCCGGCGTCTTCACCGTGCCCGGCCTGATGAAGATCGTCGTCAAGCGCAAGCCCGCCCAGAAGGCCATCAAGAACTGGCGCAACCCCTTCACCGGCGAGACCATGACCAAGCCCGCCAAGCCCGCCAGCAAGGTTATCAAGGTCCGCCCGCTGAAGAACCTCAAGGAAATGGTCTAGGCGCCGGACACCACGCAGGTCGGCGGCGCTGCGCTACCCAGCCCCGCGCCGCCGACCGCGTGATCCCATAACCCCGGTGGCACGGGTTTCTAAACCGGTGATGCCCACTGGTTACAAATCAGTGCCATCATTCCGGAATAGCCCTCCCGCCGCGCTTCCCCCACTAGCGGCACAACTCCAGATCGTCCGGCCCATCCTGGCCCGGTAACTGACGGGGCGCGTCAGGCGGTTGCGATAGTCCAGCGTTGCGCCGGGCCAACTCATCCCGCAAATCGGCAGCACGCTCGAAGTCCTCGTTGTCGATGGCTGCTTCAAGCTCCTCACGTAGCGTCCGCGTAATCCCGTATTCCTGACGCAGACGCCGGCCCAACTCCATCAGGTACATAACACCCGGATCCTGCTCGCGCAGCTCCTCATCGAACCCGATCTCTTCCAGCAGCTCATCGAGCACCAGCGCACCCGCCTCAGCGTGCTCGATGGCCTCCTCGTAGTGACTCTCCACGATCGCGAGCTGTGACCGCAAACGCGCCTGATCGAAAACCAGCGTCGGACGCAAAGCGGCGTGCTCGTCGGTAATCGTCTCCCGATCGACCATCAGTTCCAGGCTACCCAGACATGCTTGGATATCGACCAGGGCGCCCTGGATAAATCGCGATGCCTGGTCGGTGTCGTTGGCATGCAGCGCATCCTCGGCCAGCGTTGAGTAAGCCACCCGCCGATAGTTCGTCTGGACC
Organism: Phycisphaerae bacterium; assembly: GCA_963666925.2. Taxonomy (GTDB): domain Bacteria; phylum Planctomycetota; class Phycisphaerae; order UBA1845; family Fen-1342; genus JANQFV01. Next base: position 123,542 of record CAXXTC010000016.1, read on the forward strand.
AGCTCGCGCTCGAGCTCCTGCCAGTCCTCGTTCGACAGCGCCCCCTCGGTCACACGCAGCTCATGCTCAACGTATTCGCGCGCTGTGGGCAAGCCATGACAGCGCTGCCCATCGGGCCGCCCCGCGGGCAACATCTGCATGACCCCCAGGTCGATACGAAGCTGGAGCAGCTCAGAACCATCGCGACCGACAACGACGCGGGCGCGCAGTTCGCCGGGAGGACACTCCCAACCGCTTATCAATTCATCCAGATCAAGTGTCATGTGCTCGAAGCTCCCCAACTGGGTCAACCTCTGCACTGGTCATCGGCCGGGGGGGGGCGGAACCTTCAATAGGGTTCCGACTGGCCGATAACGAGCCCGAAATCCGTCACGAGCGACGATCTGCGCCTATGATCAGGTCCGAACCGCGGACCGGCGCTGCCCCGGCATGCGGCCCGGTCCGCAGAGTGATAGACTACGGGACCTCGCCGGCTCCGGGATGGGCAGAAAGCGACATGTCGGGCGGCGTCCGGTACGGAGTACACCAGAATGAACCAGCAAATACCGGAAATAACTGTCGATCAGCTCCGCATCGAGCGGGCCGTACGCGAAATGCTGCTGGCCATCGGGGAAGACCCCGACCGTGAAGGGCTGCGGGACACGCCGAGCCGGGTCGCCCGCATGTATTCCGAGCTGTTCCAGGGCCTCCACCAGACGCCCGATCCGCACCTGGAGGCCATGTTCGACGAGGACCACCACGAGATGGTCGTGCTGCGGGACATCCCCTTCACCAGCATGTGCGAGCACCACCTGATGCCCTTTCAGGGACACGCCCACATCGCCTACATCCCCGGCGGAAAGGTGCTCGGGCTGTCCAAGCTGGCCCGCATCGTCGACGTCTTCTCCGCCCGACCCCAGGTCCAGGAGCGGCTGACCTCACAGATCGCCGACGTCCTCTCCCAGCGGCTGCACGTCAAGGGCTGCGCCGTCGTGCTCGAAGCGGTACACACCTGCATGACCGCCCGCGGAGTCAAGAAACCTGGTAGCGTCATGATCACTTCCGCACTGCGCGGCATGATGCACAGCAACCAGGCCACCCGCGGCGAAGTGCTGGCACTGCTGCACAACAAGCACTAGTGCGCCGCCGGCGCACAGTTACCGGGCGAGCCGATTCCAGCTATAATGCCCGCTTGGCAGGCACCTGCCGGAGCGCTGCAAACCATGGAAATAACACTCAACGGAGATCCACGCGAGATCGAGCCCGGCACCAACGTCGCCGACCTGGTGGCCGACTGCCAGCTCGATGCGCGCCGCGTGGCTGTCGAGGTCAACGAGCAACTGGTCCGGCGGGCGACCTATGAACACACCAGTTTGCAACCCGGAGACCGGGTCGAGATCGTGACTTTGGTGGGAGGTGGTTGATGGACATTCCCCAACTCAAGATAGCTGATTTTGAAATTCGCTCGCGCCTGTTTGTCGGCACAGGCAAGTACTTGGCCGGCGGCGAGCCCGACTACGAGATGATGCGCAACGCGCTCAACGCTTCGGGCTGCCAGGTGGTCACCGTTGCGGTGCGCCGCGAACGCCTGCACGACAAGCAGGGCCGCAGCATGCTCGACTTCCTCGACCTGGATCGCTACACGATCCTGCCCAACACGGCCGGCTGTTTCAGTGCCGAGGATGCCGTCCGGGCGGCGCGCCTGGGACGCGAGCTGCTCGACGGGCTGGGCAACCCCGGGGCGCGCTGGGTGAAGCTGGAAGTGCTCGCCGATCGCAAGACGCTGCTGCCAGACCCGATCGAGACGCTCACTGCGGCCGAAACGCTGCTGAAAGAAGAATTCATCGTTCTGGCTTACGCGAACGACGACCCGGTGCTGTGCCAGCGGCTCAAGGCGCTGGGCTGCGCCAGCGTGATGCCGCTGGGCTCACCGATCGGCAGCGGCCAGGGCGTGCTCAACCCGAACAACATCCGCATCATCCTGGAGCAGCTCAAGGGCGAAGATCCGGACTACCCGGTGATCGTGGACGCTGGCGTCGGGACTGCCTCGGACGTCACCATCGCGATGGAGCTGGGCGCAGACGGCGTGCTGCTGAACACGGGCATCGCCCAGGCCAGCGACCCCGTCGCGATGGCCACCGCGATGGCCCACGCGCTCGACGCGGGCTATCTGGCCTATCGTGCCGGGCGAATCCCGCGGAAGCTCTACGCCACCGCCTCCTCGCCGATGGAGGGTCGCATTGCCCCAGTCCGCACCACGTGATGCCGACGTACCACCGCCAGCCGACGAGGTGCTGGCCGCCCCGCTCGGAACGGAGCCCTGCGGGCCGCTGCCCGGCGGGCCGATTGTTCGCATGCCAACTCGGCGACGGAACCAAATCTGCATTGGGATCATTTCCGTCGGGCTGGTGAACTTCCTGGCGTTCACGCTCAGCTACGCCGCCCTGGGTGGCGACGCCCACAATGGGCATCGCCAGATTGAAATCAACCCCGACGGGACCAGGACGGCCACCTATTACGTGCGCGGCCACTTCATCCGCTCGCTCTCCGGACGGGAGCAAGCCGTCAGCCGCTCGGCCTGGATCTACAGCTACCTGCACTCCATCACCGTGCCGCTCACGTCCGGCGCGCTGATTATCAGCATGCTCGTCTTGGCCCGGCCCCACATCGTGGCCACCATGCGCGGCAGTTGGATCAGCGGGCACACCTTCGTGGTCGCGTTCGGAACAGTGGTCATTCTGGGCACGACTGCAGCCGCCCTGCTGCTGGCGTGGGATTTCGTGGTCGAACTTCATCGCAGTTAGGAGGCACGCCGTGCTCGTCGAAGAGTGGCTCGCCCCTGACGGCCCCATCGCCCGGGCCCTACCGGGTTTCGAAGCCCGCCCACAACAACACGAGATGTCCGCGGCCGTCGACGACGCGTTCGAGAACGGGGCCCACCTGGCCGTCGAGGCCGGCACGGGCGTTGGCAAGACCTTCGCCTACCTGCTGCCAGCGATCGCGCAGATACTGAGCCATAAGCGGCGCGTGGTCGTCAGCACGCACACCATCGCGCTCCAGGAACAGCTCATCGACAAGGACATTCCGTTCCTCCAAGAGGCCCTGGGCGTGGATTTCTCCGCTGAGTTGGTCAAGGGACGGCAGAACTACGTCAGCCTGCGCCGCCTGCATGGCGCCGTCCAGCGTCAGAACACGCAGTTCAATGACCTCTTTCAGCGCCACGCGCTGCGCAACCTGGCCGAGTGGGCCGGCGAGACTAAGGATGGCTCGCTTAGCGATCTGCCAGAACGCCCGCCGATCTCGGTCTGGGAGAAGGTCCGCAGTGAACACAACAACTGCCTTGGGCGGCGTTGCCCAAACTTTTCCGAGTGTTTCTATCAGCGTGCCCGGCGACGGGCGGAGGTCACCGACCTGCTGGTCGTTAACCACGCCCTGCTCATCGCCGACCTGCTGCTGCGCCGCGACAACGCCAACGTCCTGCCCGACTACGAGCTGGTCATTGTCGACGAGGCGCACACGCTCGAACAGGTCGCGACCTCGCAGATCGGTCTGAACCTCTCGGCCAACCAGGTGCAGTACGCCCTGGCAACGCTGTTCAACGAGCGCACCGGCAAGGGGCTGTTGAGCACCATCGGCACCGCTGACCAGCGTCAGGCCGTCACAAACGCGCAATCTGCCTGCACGCGTTTCTTCGCCGACGTAACCGACTGGCAGCAACAATACGGCCGGTCCAACGGCCGGCTGGTAACGTCGCCGCGCGTCGACAACGTGCTCTCGCCGGCACTCGACACCGCCAGCAAGACGCTCCAGCAGTTGCAGAAGGAGCTGCCGCGCGAGGAAGATCGGATCGAACTGTCGGCCGCCCGCGACCGCGCCCACGAACTCGGCCAGCTCGCTGATGAGCTGCTCGAACAAAATTATCCGGAGCACGTCTACTGGATTGACACCGACCACACCGGCCCGGCGCGCACTGCGTTGTGCGCCGCTCCGCTGGACGTCAGCGCAGTGCTGAACAAAGTGCTGTTCGCCGCAGAGCGCAGCGTAATTCTGACCAGCGCCACGCTCGCAACCACGCCCGAGGACAACTTCAGCTACCTCATCGGCCGACTCGGCGCCCCGGACGACACGCGCCGCCTGCGGCTCGGCTCGCCATTTGACTTCTCTGAGCAAGTCAAGGTCCACATCGAAACCGGCCTGCCCGACCCGGCCAGCGGAGCCGAGTTCGTCCGCTCCGCCTGCCAGGCGATGGCCCACTACGTTCGCCAGACGGAAGGCCGGGCTTTCGTGCTATTCACCAGCTATCGCATGCTGGCGGAATGTGCGGCCTATCTGCGTGACGAGTTGGGCGTCTCCGGCTACACCATCCTGGCCCAGGGTGAGGATTTGCCGCGCTCGCGTATGCTGGAGCGTTTTCGCAACACGCCCCGCGCGGTGATCTGTGGCACTGACAGCTTCTGGCAAGGCGTCGACGTGGTCGGAGAGGCCTTGAGCAACGTAGTGATCGTGAAACTGCCGTTCGCCGTACCCGATCGACCGATGGTCGAAGCCCGGATCGAGCTGATTCGCAACCGGGGTGGGAACCCGTTTTTCGATTATCAGTTACCGGAAGCAGTGCTCAAATTCCGCCAGGGTTTCGGACGTTTGATCCGCAGCCATTCTGACCGCGGGATCGTGGTCGTGCTGGACCCGCGCATCGTCCGGAAGGCGTACGGGCGCCGCTTTCTAGCCGGCCTGCCGGAATGTGAAGTGATCCGCTCGGAACGTCCCTGGTAGATGAGCAACAGTTGCGCCCGGCAGCGCCGGCCGGCCGTTCGGCCTCCCAGTCAGCTTCACGTAAGCGGCTGCCCCACCGTCGCTTGCGAACTCACACCCACGCGTTAGTGTGCGTCTGTGCAGATTGTCACCGACCACTCGTAACCCTGCCGGCTCATTTGGCCGATCTCCAGGATTGGCAGATTGTCCGTTAATAAACGCGTCTGCCGCCTATTAACCGGAGAACATGGATGCCTTCCGAGCAGCATCGGCCACACGCTCGCCCCAAGACACGCAAGGGTTCTGTCGAGAAGATCGTACCCCAGCAACAGGTGCCTACTGAGGACCAGATCCGTCGGCGGGCCTACGAGATCTTTGTGGCCCGCGGTTGCCGAGTCGGCTCGCCTGAGTCCGATTGGCGTCAGGCGGAGCTCGAATTGCGTGCCCGCATCGCCCTGCTGGGTGAGGCCTGAGACAAACCCGCGGGCATCCGGTCGGTACCGGTCCAATACCCGACCCCGCCCGTGGCACCATGCGCTCCTTTCGCCAACGCGGCGCGTTGCCGGCGTGCACCGCTGATCACGTCTTCGGCCGGCCGATTCCGGCTTCGACAGCGTCACAAAACATAGTCCTGCTTGCGAACCGGCCGAGATCGCCGTCGTAACAAGGACATCGGGGGCAGGCGTCTGCGCGGTTGGTCTGCCCCCAGGTCGCCGATAACACGTCCTGGGAATGACATTTTCGGTCTGCGCTCGTTCGTAGCGGATTTCCGTCACTTGCGAGCGAGAGTTTCGCTCGTTGCAACCACGGCAGGTTTGCGTGACATTCGGAGCGTGCCTATCATTGTAAGGTTAACCCTTCGTATCGCCTTCAATCCGCCGCAGCGCGGGAGCCGGCACCTTGTCCGAGAATCTTGACGATAGTCAGTTTTGCCGCCTCGTGGTGGAGCGTCAGTTCGCCACCCAGGAAGAGGTGCAGAGTGCTGCTGAGCAGCAGCGCCAACTGGCCTCCAGTGGGCACCAACGTCCGATCAGCGAGGTGCTGATCGACCTGGGCTTCCTGACGCGCACGCAAGCGGCGCGCGTCCAGGGCACCAACGAAGACTCGGGCTCGCGGGCCGCCCAGCAGATCCCCGGCTATCAGTTGCAGAAGAAGGTCGGCGCCGGCGCGATGGCCGTAGTCTATGCCGCCAAACAGATCAGCCTCGACCGCACCGTGGCCATCAAGGTTTTGCCCAAGCGACTCAGCCGCAATGCCGAGTTCGTCGAACGCTTTTATCGCGAGGGCCGGGCGGCCGCCCAGCTCAACCACAACAACATCGTCCAGGCCATCGACGTCGGCGAGGCCAACGGCTTCCACTATTTCGTCATGGAACTGGTCGAGGGTTGCACGGTTTATGACGAGATGGCCGACGGCAAGGTCTATAGCGAGCAGGAAGCGATCGAGATCGTCGCCCAGATCGCCCGAGCGTTGCAGCACGCTCACGAGCGCGGCTTCATCCATCGCGACGTGAAGCCCAAGAACATCATGCTCACCAAGGACCGCGTGGGCAAGCTGGCGGACATGGGTCTGGCGCGTGAAACGACCGACGTGCAGGCCGCCATGGCCGAAGCGGGCCGCGCTTATGGCACACCCTACTACATCAGCCCCGAGCAGATCCGCGGCGAGGTCGACATCGACCACCGCGCCGACCTGTACTCGCTCGGCGCGACCTTCTATCACATGGTCACTGGGCGCGTGCCGTTCGAGGGACCGACGCCGTCGGCAGTGATGCACAAGCATCTCAAGGAGCCGCTCGTTCCGCCGGACCATATCAACACGACGCTGAGTTCTGGCTGCGGCGCGATGATCGAGATGCTGATGGCCAAGGATCGCGAAGAGCGTTATTCGAGTGCCAAGGAGCTGCTCGTCGATCTCGATCGGCTGTCACGCGGCGAGCCGCCGCGCTACGCGCAACAGGACGTCACCGAAGACATCTTCCAAACGCTCGCCGAGGGCAACCCGGTGGTAAACGAATCGCGAGCAGCCGCCCGAGCAGCGGCAGCCCATAGCAACGATTTCTCAGTAGCGCTAACGGTCGTGCTGGCCGTAGTCGCCGGCCTGAGCGTGCTGATGAACGTCATCCTCCTGGTCACGCGCTGACTCACCCCCTCACACTGATTGCAACTCATGAACGACCCGAGCTATGTTTTGCTGGTCGTGACGTGGACGTCGTGGGCGGCTAGTTCGTCCAGGTACTGTTGCGTCGGGAGAGCCGTTTCCAGCGGGCGGACGCCGGGGGCAACCAGGCGACGAGCCAGCATGTACGCAACCAGGGCCGTCGGAAAAGCGGTCATGCGTTCCATGGCGCTGAAGTCGGTCTCCGGATCGTGGCGGTCGAGCAAATCGAAACTCAGCGTGCGCGGCTGACCCTGGTGTCGGCCGCTGACGGTGCAGCGCAAAACGATCAGATCGCGTACGTCGGGGAAGCTCAGCTTCTGTTCGAAAAGACGCCGAATGAGCGGGCGCGGCTCGAGCGTCTCATCGCCGGGCAGGTTGACCACTTCGTCAAAGCAGCCGAGTTCGGCCATGGCCCGGATGGCGGTGAAATGGCCGGGGTAGCGAACGGTCTTGTAGTCGTACGATTGGAGCCGGCCGGCAAACGTGTCCGCACACGTGCTGACGCCGCCGGAGGTGACGGCGGCCTCGCACTTGCCGACGGGTGCGGGAAACTCGATCGGCTCGATCTCGGTAAGCGCGGGGATCTGCACGCGCTGGCCGTCGCGCAGAAAATCGCCGAAGCCGCTGTATTCGTTAATAAGGCCGTCGAAGTTGAACGTCATCTTGTAGCCGAGCGGGCCGACGGGCTCTTCGGGCAATCCGCCGCAACGAATGTGCGCGTGCTCGGGCTGATCAAGCAAGCTAACGCCATGGGCGGCGAGGATATTGCAAAGCCCGGGGGCGAGCCCGCAATCGGGAAGGATGGCGACGCCGGCGGCAACGGCGCGCTCGTGGCGTTTGAGCTGCTGCTGAACGACGAGCGTGTTGCCACCCAGATCGCAAAAAGAAGCCTGGGCCGCGATGGCCGCATCGGTCAGGGCGGCGTTGAAGCGGTACGGGACGGCGGAAATAACCACGTCGGCCCCCGACATGGTCATGGCTGCCTCGGCCGGCTTGGAAACGTCGCAAATGACGGCGGCCAGCTCACAGTGCTTGTCGGGCAGAAGGCTCTGCACCCGGGCGAGCCCGTGCCGAGCCAGTTCTGGGTCGATGTCGGCGAGGACCAGTCGGTCGGCCTCACAGTTGCGGACCAAATCGTAAGCGAGCGCGACTCCCTGGCGGCCGGCTCCCAGCACAACGTAACGATAGCCCACGGAAAACCTCCTACGCGCGGCTGTCCCAGACGGGTTCGTCATGGCCGGCGGTGTGGTTCTCGTAGCGGGCAAGGACGAACAAGGCGTCGGAGAGGCGATTCAGATAACAAACGACGGCGGGACTCACGGCCTCCTCCTGCATAAGCGTGAGCACATCACGCTCTGCCCGGCGACAGACGGCGCGGGCATGTTGCAGGTGAGCGGCGCAGGGCGTGCCGCAGGGAAGAACAAAATTGCGAAGCGGGGGCAGGTCGGTGGAAAGCTCGTCCATGATCCGCTCGAGCGCGAGCGTGTGGCTGTCCGCAATGGTGGGGCCGGGGCAACGCGCCTTGTCGGCCTCGGGAATGCAAAGATCGGCGCCGACGTGGAAAAGCTCGTTCTGGATATTCGTGAGGGCGGTTGCGCCGCGCGGTGATGGACCGGCAGCCAGCGCCAAGCCAACGCAGGCGTTCAACTCGTCGACTGTGCCGTAAGCAACGATGCGGGCAGCGGTTTTGGGGACGCGCTGTCCGCTGCCCAGCGCGGTCGTGCCGTCATCGCCGGTGCGAGTGTAGACCTTGGTGATGCGCGGCACGATTGGCACTCCTGGTTATCGGGTCTGCGCGCCGCCCACCGGCGCCGCTGGCCGGGTCAGGTCAGCGGATTGACGACCAGCCCGCTGGCGAGCTTCGGGTAGAAATACGTGCTCTTCTGTGGCATCAGATCGTGAGCCAGACAAACCGCACGCATCTCTTCCATGGTCGTTGGCTGCATGAGGAAGGCCGCCCCGGAAGTCTCCCGGGCAACATTGACGGCGTCAGCGTCGGCCTTGATGTAACGAATCTCAGGATCCTGGTTGTTGCAGAGCTTCGGCTTGACCACGCGGTCGAGCAGATAAGCATGCAGAACGGCCAGGCCGAGACGGCGCCAGGGCTCGCTGCGATCGGGCTCGAGCGCGTCGAGGATGGTCGCCTGCTGCGGGCGGACGACGACGTACTTGTCAGTCGCCGGGTCGTATAGCGCAACCGCCTGCGGCCCGAACGAAGCGAGAGCTGCGATAGCGGCCGATGGATCGTTGACATCAAGGGGCTGGACGTCGAGCTGGGAGTCGCTAGCGAACGTGCTGGCGTCGAGCTTGATCCCAGGGAGGACCCGATGCGTCGGCAGAATGAGCAGGCCGGGGTCTTCCATCGCACAGAAGACGCAGAGCACGAAGTTGGCCGGATGTTCCGGCGGAAGCGGGCCCTGCTGTTCGACGAGCCAGTCGCGGTACATCATCGCGGTGCCGGTGCGGTGGTGACCGTCGGCGATAAAGGTCGGCTTGGGGTCCATGAGCTGGGCTACTTCGGTGATAACCTGCGGATCAACAACGGACCACATGCGGTTCTCGACGCCGTTCATGGTGCCGACAGCCCAGGGCTCGTCGGGCAGCGCGTCCTGGAGCTTGCGAGCCACCTCGTTGGACTCGTCCTGATAGAGGCCGAAGATCGGGCTGAGATTGGCCCGGGTGGCCTTGGTGAGGGCGAGACGGTCCTCTTTGGGCCCGCCGAACGTGCGCTCGTGGGGAAAGATGCTGCCCTCGCCGAAGGGCTCAAGTCGCAGGCGAGCGAAGAACATCTTGCGGACGTAGTCGGTGCCGTTGTAGTTGTAGGCTTGGTGATAGACGTAGATGCCGGGGACGCTGTCGCGCGTGAGGACACCGCCTTCGAGCCACGCGTCGATCTGTTTGTGCGCAGCTTGATAAACTTCGGGCGGGCCGGCCTTCTTGGGCGGTATGAAGGGCAGGTCAACGCGGATGAAATTGTCCTGGTCGGCAGCCAGGAGCCGATCCTTGTCGCCTTGATCGAGGATGTCATAGGGCGGACTGATCTTGCTGGAGACATCCCGGCCCCGGTCGGTCGAATAACGAATGCCCACAAAAGGTTTGATGACGCTCATGCGCTGCTCTCCTGGTAGCGCTCTTCGCATAAGAGCGCGGAATCCCGTGTGAAACCTGTAGTATGGCAGAGGCCGCGCGGGGACGCAACGGGACCGTGCCAGAGGCGAGTTTCGCCGCGGAAACGCCGGGCGTGGGGCAATCGCACGGCTCACGGGGCGCGTTATAATCCAGCCCGCGAAAGACCATCATGCCTGGAGGAACTCCGATGCCTGATTTCACGGCCGGTGCACGAACCGTACACGCCCCGCGCGGCACGCAGTTGCGCTGCAAGGGCTGGCAGCAGGAAGCCGCCCTGCGAATGCTGATGAACAACCTCGACCCAGAGGTGGCCGAGCAGCCCGACGAGCTGATCGTCTACGGCGGATCGGGTCGGGCGGCACGGAGCTGGGCAGATTTCGATCGCATCGTGGCGACGCTCGAAAGGCTGGAAAGCGACGAGACGATGCTGGTGCAGTCGGGGCGGGCCGTGGGTGTGCTGAAGACTCACGCCGACGCGCCACGCGTGCTGATCGCAAACTCGTTGCTGGTCCCGAAATGGGCGACGTGGGATGAATTCCGACGCCTCGAAGGCCTCGGCCTGACCATGTACGGGCAAATGACGGCCGGCTCGTGGATCTACATCGGGACGCAGGGCATCCTGCAAGGCACGTACGAGACCTTCGCGGCCGCCGCAAACCAGCATTTTGGCGGGACGCTGCGCAAACGGCTGGTCGTGACCGGCGGACTGGGCGGCATGGGTGGTGCCCAGCCGCTGGCGGCAACATTCAACGAGGCCGTCTGCCTGATCGCGGAGGTTGATCGGGAGCGCATCGAGCGGCGTTTGAAGACGCGCTACCTGGATGAAATGACGGAGAACCTCGACGAGGCAATCAAGCTGGCGCTGGACGCGCAGAAGCAAGGTGAAGCGGTCTCGATCGGATGGCTGGGAAACGCGGCCGACATGCTCCAGGCACTGGTCGAGCGCAACATCACGCCGGACATATTGACTGACCAGACCTCCGCACATGATCCGCTGGGCGGGTATGTGCCGAACGGGATGAGTTATGCCGAGGCGCTGAAACTGCGGGCGGATAACCCGGATCAGTACGTGAAGGCGTCGATGCGGACGATGGCCGACCATATGCGGGCGATGTTGATGCTCCAGGAGCGTGGGGCGATCACGTTCGACTATGGCAACAACCTGCGCGGCAACGCGCAGGAAGCGGGTGTGAAGAACGCGTTCGACGTGATCGGGTTTGTGCCGGCGTACATTCGGCCACTGTTCTGCGAGGGGTCCGGGCCGTTCCGGTGGTGTGCGATTTCGGGCGATCCGAAGGACATTCACGTCACCGACGAAGCAGTGCTGGAAACGTTCCCGGAGGAAGAGGCGCTGTGCCGGTGGATTCGCATGGCGCACGACAAGGTCGCGTTCCAGGGGTTGCCGTGCCGAATCTGCTGGCTGAAGTACGGCCAGCGAGCCAAGCTGGGCAAGGTGTTCAACGACTTGGTGCGCAGCGGGCGAGTGTCAGCCCCGATCGTTATCGGTCGCGATCATCTGGATTGCGGGTCGGTGGCGTCACCAAACCGCGAGACCGAAGGCATGAAGGATGGTTCGGACGCGATCGCCGATTGGCCGATGCTCAACGCGATGTCGAACGTCGCGTGTGGTGCGAGCTGGGTGAGCGTGCATCACGGCGGCGGCGTAGGTATCGGATTATCGCTGCACGCGGGCATGGTGATCGTCGCGGACGGTACCGACGCGGCCGAGCAGCGGCTGGAACGCGTACTGACGACCGACCCGGCCACGGGCATCTTCCGCCACGTCGATGCGGGTTATGAAAAGGCGATTGAGGTGGCCAAGAGCAAAGGCGTGCATGTGCCCGGGCTGAAGTAAGGCCGGGGCGCGACGGGCACGCGCGACGTTGGCTGCCCGGAGACTATGACAGAACCCCTGTAGCACCGGTCATCAGCCTGTGCTACAGGGGTTTTGAACATTACTGGCGAAACAGTTGCGCTGCTGCGCGTAGGCGCATTCCTGAGAACGCGCCAGCAGTCCTTAGCCGCCGACGAGCAGGTCGACGAAGCAGTCGATGTCGTCGAAGTTGACCGTGTTGTCGCCGGTACAGTCAGCATTGAGCCAGCGGCAGCCGCCGTACTGGGCGTTGTAGTCGTCCTCGCTGACCAGCGCAGTAACAAATGCATCGATGTCGTCGAAGTTGACGTTGCCGTCACAGTTCATGTCGCCGGGGTGCGCCTCGGAGCCGCCGTAGCGGAAGACGAGCAAGCCCATCTGGGGAACGACGATCTCGGCAGAGTAGCTCATGCTGTCGTAGGTGTACTCGGTGGCGGTTATGGAGCCGCCGTTGCCGACGCCGTTGCCTAGGTAATCACTCGCCTGGCTGTTGAGGATCTCGGACCAGGTGCCTTCCTGGGGGAAGCCGACGCGATAGCCGGTGTAGTCGGAGTTGCTGAAGTTGGCGACGACGATGAGATCGTTGCCGTCGAGGTCCCAGCGGTGAAAGGCGATAACGTTGTTGGTGTCATCGACGTGGTGGACCTGGTAGCCGGCATCGGAACGGAAACCGCCGTTGTCTTTCTTGATGTTGATGACGTCGCGGAAGAAAAGCACGATGGGGGCACGGGAGGTGGCCTTCGACCAATCGATGCGGTTGCTGTAGCCGGAATCGAAGGTGATGTCCTCCAACCACTCGCCGCCCATGAGGAACATGGGAATACCGGGGGCGAGGATAGTAAGACCCTGGGCGAGTTTGGAGCGGCCCTTGGCGTAGTCGCTGTAGGCATTGCTTCCATCGATCACGGAAGCCAATCGGGCGTCGTCCGCCTCGTCGTGCGATTCGACGTAGTTCATGAGTTGCGTGGTGGTCTGGCCCCAATCCTCGATAAACGTGCTGCTGCCATCATTGATCTTGCCGCGGAGAACGTCGCGAATCTTCCACATCTCGGGGTTGCCGTAGGAAGCGTCGAAGATCTCCTGGCGCACGTCATCGTTGAACAGATCGTGCCACTGGCTGTCGAAGCCGGCGCCGTTATCGCCTGTGTCACGAGTGATCCAGGCATTGTCAGGTAGCTCTTCGGCAATGGCGACGGCATCGACCTTGCGATTGTCTATCTCGTCATTGATGCGCTGCATCAGCGCCCAGCCCTCGGAGTAGCAACCCAGCGGATCGCGCATGTAGCTGGTGGCGTCCATGCGGAAGCCGTCGATGTGGTATTCATCCATCCAGTAAAGAACGTTGTCGGCGTAGTAGTCGCGGACGGCGGATACGCGGAAGTCGGCTTGTGAGCCCCAGGGCGTGTCGCAGGCCGGGTTGTCGAAGTAGATCTGAGAGCCGTCGTAGTACCACAGCTCGTTGCCGTTGTAGGAAAAGTGGTTGTAGACGATGTCTATCATGACGGCTATGCCGTTCTGGTGGAGGACATCGACCATGTACTTGAAGTCGTCGGGCGTGCCGTAGGCCTCCTCGGGGCCCCAGTTGTTTACGGGGTTGTAGCCCCAGGATTCGTAGTAGTCGAACTCGGTGATGGGCATGAGCTCGACCATGTTGACGCCGAGGTAGAGCAGGTGGTCGAGGTGGGCATCAACCACGTCGCGGAACGTCCCCATCCCGCCGACGCCATCGTTGTATCCCGAGAACGTACCGACGTGCAACTCGTAGATGACCATGTCCTCAACGTCAGGCACGACGAACTCGTCGTCGTCCCAGGCATAGGCTTCTGGATCAACGATGTAGCTGTTGTTGTTGTCGGACGGGTTCCAGGCCCGGCCGCGGGCGTCGGGCTTCCAGGTACTGCCGTTGAAGACGTACTTGTACTGGTCGTAGTTGTCGACGGTGGGGTCGACGCGGCCAATGAAGAAGTCTCCGCTGCGGGTGAGGTAGTCAGCCGTGCTTGACCAACCGTTGAACTCACCGGCGACGGCGCACGTGCCGGCGTACAGCGACCAGACCTTGAAGACGGCGCCACCGTCGCTGGTAAGCGTTCCGCCGAGAGGCGCGTGACTGAGCGTGGCAAAATCAACAACCCACCCGGAGGACGGAGCGTTATCGGACACTCCGTCGGGGCCGAGGTAATCGGTGTCGGTTCCATCCGTCAGCTCAATGTAATACTCGACCGTGCCGGCGGACGCGCTGGCGGGCAACGTAGCGGTCCAGATGTCGTATGGGCCACGCTGCTGGAGAAAACCGGCCGTGACCCACGTGACCGAGCCAGTGTCAACGTGGACACGGGCGGAGGTAAGGTCGTAATGCCAGCACTGGAAGCGGATGTCGAAGCTTTCGCCGTCGACGGGACAACGCGGGCTGCGATCAAGCCAGTCAATATGCGAAATGCCGGCCCACTCGATGTTGTCGTCCTGATCGGCAGCGAAAACGGGCATGGCGAGCGCGAATACAGCGAGAGTGCACAACATGCGAGCAGACATTCATCCACCTCCAGTAGTGGGCAGGACAGCGTAAAGCCATCGCAGTGGGTCACCGTTACTGGTCACCCGCTTCGATTATAGCGACCGGCGGAGCGTGATCCAACGTCAGAGCCGGCACTCGGAGGCGAGTTTGGCTTGTACCGGCGCCAGGCGATTCGCTACCATGAGATGTCCGGCAAGATGCCTCAACGGTCCCATGCGGCCCATTGCTGATCCAGGAAGACAAACATGTTCAGATTCTGCATGCTGGTTGTGATTATCGGTACTCTCTGGGGAACGTCGCTGGCAAATGCCGACGTGATCCTGCAGATCTTCGAATGCCGCTGGGAAACGATCGAGCATCGGATGCCAGACGTTTTCGCGACCGGTTATCGCGCGTTCTGGCTGCCGCCGCCGGGAATGGGCGAAAGCGGCGGATACAGCGTCGGCTACGATTGCTACGACCGGTTCGACCTGGGCCGGGCTGGCGATGAGACGCGCTACGGTACACGCGAGTGGTTGGCGTCACTGATCGACCACAGTCACCGGGCGCGGGTTAACGTGTATACCGACCTTATCGTGAATCACAACGCGTACGCCGACCATACGACGACGGGATTCGAGGAATCCGGCGGATACCCGGGGTTTGCGACGTGGCTATCGGAGGACGAGTACGGCGATTTTCACGATCCGTCCGGTAGCGGTCGTTACTACGAACGCGTGGCGGGCCTGATCGACATCGCCCAGGAAAAGAACCACACCTACATCCGTCACCCGGTGGCGACGGACTCACAGAATCTGCCGTACGAACCGATCGACAACGAGAATTACCAGTTCTACCCCGACCTGGACCTGTCGCCAAACGCGGACGGGGTCTATCCGTTCAACGTTGACGATCCGATGGCGGGGGATCCCTACGCGGACAACGCAACGGGGCTCCTGCTGCGGCATATACAGTGGATGGTGGAAGTCGTCGGCGTGGACGGATTCCGCGTCGATGCTCAGAAACACGTGTTCGAGTGGTTCTTCGACGCGTTCTATGACAAGCATCTGTATGAACGCGGCCGAACGTGGTTCGACGGCTCGGCTACGACACCGTTCTCGTTTGGCGAGGTGCTCGACAGCGATTGGGACCTGCTGGGCGGGTATATCCGCAAGGACGGATACGGCAATCGAGACGTGTTGGATTACTCGCTGTATTTCTCGCTGTGTAACAACCTGAACGGGACCGGGTACGGGCAGTGGGGCAATGTGGTAGGGGCGTCGATCGACATGTCGGACGGGTACACCGATGGATCGCGCGGAGTGCAATTCGTCAGCAACCACGACCTGGACCCGCCCGGCGCAAGCAACCTGGCATATGCGTTCATTCTCACCCGGCCGGGCTATCCAATCGTGTACTTCAACGCCAAGGAGATGGGTTCGAGCTGGCCGAAATCCGGCCGGGGCGATGCGCTCGGCGGCGAGTATGGCGAGTTGATCACGACGCTGGTCGACATCCACAACGAGTATGCGCGCGGGACCTACCATCAGCGTTGGCTGGGCAACGATGTGCTCATCTATGAACGCGAGAACGTGATGCTGGTCGGACTAAACGACAACGCCGGCACTGGCAGCGTCTATGATGAGCGCGCCGTTGATACGGAGTTTGAGCCGGGGACGCGCTTGCACGAACTGACGGGCAACGCGGCGAATTCTGAGGTCGATCCGTCCGATGAGATCCCGGATGTGATTACCGTCGGAAGCGATGGTCGCGTAACGTTGCGTGTGCCGCGGAACGTCCTGGCGCTGGGCTACGTCGTCTACGGGCCGTGCAACCCGGACGGAACAATATCGGCGGTGCCGACGAATGGTGTGATACCGGCAGACGATCCGGAAGTGTCGGCCAAACTGCGACGGACGACGGAGGCGCCGATAATCACCAGCGACACGTTCAATCTCGTTCTGGAGACCACAGACGCAGACGAGTTGGATCCGAACGAAGACGACAACGCGATGTTCATAATCGACGGCGGCGGAGACTACAACGGAAATGGCCAGATTGACAGCCTGTACGGTTTCGCTGCCGGGTTTGAAGACTTCCTGAGCTACGCATCACCGCTGCATGGCGGCGGGGAGGGCCGCTATGAGCAGCAGATTGACGCGACGACCCTGAGCGACGGCTATCACTACATCAAGGCGATCGCGTTTCGGCATCGGGACTCTGGCGAGCCGATCTGGGAAACTTTCCCGCTAACGGTGTACGTCGATCGGCTTCCGCCGCAGGTGGAGTTGCTGGCGCCGACGGTGACTGGCGATGATGACATCACGCGTCGTTATCAGACGGTTGTCATTGAGCGTCGTGACGAGGCGACTAACAGTGTGCACGTAATCGTTGACCAGGCGCTGGGGACGGACGTGATGCCGCTGGTTTCGGAGTCGAACCGAGCTGACCGGGTGGCGCCGGGGCAGTTCGAGTACTACTGGTCCGGTATCGACGGTGGCAATCACACACTGGCAATCGTGGCCTATGAGGAAAGCGGACGGGTCGCAGTACAGTGGTACGTGGGAATCAACGCCGATAACGGGTGGTACGGCTTGGGGGACGTAAACCGCGACGGGTATGTGAACTTCGGTGACATCGACGCGTTCGTGGAAGCACTGGCGTCGAGTGAGTTCGACTGCGCCGCAGACATTGACGGCGACGGCCACGTAAACTTCAACGACATCGACCCATTCGTGGAATGTCTGACGCACGGGTGTCCGTGAGGGGCCGAAAAGCGCGGAGAGACAGTTGGGAATGAACTCGCGGGGGTCCGGCAAATGAACGCGCCAGCGCACCCGGCGCATAAAAGTGCCCGCCGACAGCGAACTGCCGGCGGGCCATGTCGTTTCTGGGCTGCTACACGATGCAGCCACGTTCGCTGCGTGCAGCAGCCTAACGTTTATCACCTTTCACTGGACCACCTCCTTTCGTTGGGCCACCTCTCGCAGGACTCGTGGTGAAGCAAATCCAGCGAGCTTCGCCCGCCCGCCGACCGTCGCCAGCGGGCCCGCGAGCGACGACCGCTCGTCGCCCGGCCGGGGGGCCGCCACGCTACCGATACCCGCCCATTGTTTGGGCATCGGCCGCCGCGGAGCAGCATCTCACCCGACACTTTAATTATTGGTTTTGCCGGGTGGGGGTCAAGAGAAAACTCGGCGTGGATCAGGCTTATGGGGCCGACGGCGCAGAGCTTGCGCTGTGATCATCTTTGACCAGTGACGGCGAGCACACTGGCGAGTAGGATAGCGTGAGAACGCGGCCGGTCGCGGAGAAGGCGACGGGCACTGCGCTTCGGGCGAGTGACTTGGCAACCCAATCAGGGAAGGTGTCTGCTCATGCGCGCGCTGGTCTGGTTCCGGGCGGATCTGCGAACCGATGACAACCGGGCGCTGCGGACGGCCTGTGCGGCTGCGCGGCGGGGCGTTATCGGAGTGTTCTGCATCTGTCCACAACAGTGGCACGAGCACGACTGGGGGGCCAAGAAGGCCGAGTTCGTGATGCGCAATCTGGCCTGTCTGTCGGAGCAGCTCCGAAAGCTCAATATCCCACTGCTGATTCGCACGGAGCCGTGGTTTGATGAGGTGCCAAAGGCTCTGCTGACGCTGGCGCGCAAACACCAGTGTGATGCGCTGCATTTCAACAAAGAGTATGAAGTCAATGAACGGCATCGCGACGCGCAAGTGATGCAGGTGTTTGCGGACGACGGGCGAGCGGTGCACCAGTACGACGATCAGGTAATCGTCCCGCCGGACGCGGTGCAGACGCGCGGCGGCGGCTTCTACACGGTATTCACGCCATTTAAGCGCACCTGGCTGGAGCACGTGCGCAGCCGCGACGACGTCGCGCCGGTGGGGCCACCGAAGGCCCAGCCCGAGTTAGCCTGTGCGCCCGACGCTGTGCCGGAAGATGTGGCGGGCTTTGATTTGCTGGAGGGCGATCCGGGCCTGTGGCTGGCAGGCGAAAAGCTGGCGCTGGAACTGCTGGGGCGGTTCATCACCAAGCGCGTCAGGCAGTACGACAAACAGCGCGATCTGCCCGCGTGCGAGGGCACCAGCCGATTGTCACCCTACTTGACCAGCGGAGTATTGTCAGTTCGGCGTTGCCTGGCGGAGGCGCAGGAGGCGGAGCACTGCGCGCCTACCGCCGCCCGGGCGGGCGCCGAGGCGTGGATCAACGAACTGGCGTGGCGCGAGTTTTATCGGCACGTGCTGGTGGGCTATCCGCGCGTCAGTATGGGACAGCCATTCCGCGAAGAAACGACACGTTTGAAGTGGCGCGACGACGAGGCGGAATTCGCAGCCTGGTGCGCGGGACGCACGGGTATACCCATCGTTGACGCGGGCATGCGCCAGCTCGCCCAGACCGGGTGGATGCACAACCGGGTACGAATGATCACCGCGATGTACCTCACCAAGGACCTGCTGATTGATTGGCGCCGCGGCGAGCAGCATTTCATGCGACACCTGGTGGACGGCGACCTGGCGAGCAACAACGGCGGCTGGCAATGGTCGGCGTCGACAGGGACGGACGCAGCCCCCTACTTCCGCATCTTCAATCCATACAGCCAGTCGAAGAAGTGCGACCCGGACGGCGAGTACATCCATCAATACGTGGCCGAGCTGCGCGACGTCGAGCCGGCCGTGCTGCACGACCCGCACAAGCTGGACCTTGAGCGGCGTCGGGCGCTGCACTACCCGGAGCCCATATGCAATCATGCCGACGCCCGGCAAAGAACGCTGGCGGCATTCGAGCAACTGCGTTCATAGGGCTGGCGGGCGAACCCGGAATGTCCATTTCCGGCGGGCCATGCGTCCACAAACGCAAACGGCCGCATAGAATCACCCCCACATGAGCCACGACCCGACCAATGCAACGCTGATCCACCGCAGCGACCTCACGGAAATGCTCAGCATTGTGCGCGTCCGGCCGGACAGCGGGCGGGTACCGGAGTTTGAGCCGGGGCAGTTCTTCCGCCTGGGGCTGCCGAAGCCGCCGCGGCCCGGCGACCGGCCGGGGCGGGTGCGCTACACCCGGCGCGCATATTCGGTCGGATCAAGCCCGCAGTGCACGGAATACGCCGAGTTCTTCGTCGCGCGGGTCGAGGAGGGTCAGCTCACGCCGCGCTTATGGGACATTCCCGTCGGTGGGCGGGTGTGGATGGACTCCGTCGCCAAGGGCGAGTTCACCATCGACCTGGCGCCCGCGGGCGTCAACCTGGCGATGCTGGCCACGGGTACCGGCATCGCGCCGTTCGTGTCCATGCTGCGTACGTTTCGCGAGCAGGGCCGCTGGCGCAACCTGGTGCTCATCAATGGCACGCGCCGGGCCGCCGACCTGGGCTATCGCGACGAGTTGGAACAGATCAGCCGAATCGACCCAACGGTCAGTTACATTCCCATAACCTCGCGTGAGCCCGACGATGGCGTCTGGACGGGTTTACGTGGGCGAATACCGAGCGTGCTGGAGCCGAAGGTTTTCCGCCGACTGGCGGGTTTTGAACTGGTGCCGGAAGAGTGCCATGTGTTCCTGTGCGGCAACCCGGCCATGATCACGACAGTTGAGGATCTGCTGCGCGAGCGCGGCTTTTTGCCCGACCAACACGAGCAGCGCGGCAATCTGCATTTCGAACGCTACTGGTGAGTTTCGGCAGCATCCGGTCCACGAACGGGCAGCCAGACGGTGAAGGTGCTGCCCTGGCCAGGGCGTGACTGCACTTCGAGCTTGCCGCCGTGGGCAACGACGATGTGATCGACGATGGCGAGGCCGAGCCCGGCACCCCGGGTCTGGCGAACGCGGGTATCTTCGCCGCGGACGAAACTGTCGCCGAGTCGCTCGAGCTGCGTCGGGCTCATGCCGATGCCGCGGTCCTCGACGATGATGAAGAGCAGATAGCCCTCGCAACGAATCCGGAGGCGAACGTACTTCCGGTCGCCGGCGTAGCGGTGCGCATTTTGCAGCAGGTTCACCATGACCTGTTGCAGGGCCTGACCGTCAGCCTGAATCAGCGGCAGATCCTCCGGCAATTCGAGCTGGGCGTCGAAGTTGTCGGCGCGGAACTGCGGCTCAAACAGCGACCAGGCCTGCCGCGCCACCGCGCCGACGTCGCACTCCCCCCACTCATACTTCTTGCGGCCGGATTCCATCCGGCTGAAATCAAGGATGGTCTCCAGCAGAACGCTGAGCCGCTCGCTTTCACGGATAATTGTCTCGAGGTATCCCTGCGCGCGGTCCGGGTCGCGTACGCGCTGGCCAGCCAGCGTCTCGGCCAACAGTCTGATCAGCGCCAGCGGAGTCTTGAGTTCGTGGCTGACGTCGGCAACAAAGCGACGCTGCAAACGAACCAGCGCCCGCTGATGGGCCAGCGCTCGGAACAGCATCCAGATGACCAGCGTCCAGGCCCCCACCGTGCCCAGCCCCACCAGCGCCAGCAGACCCAGCCAGCGCTGCTGCGTAGCGCGCAGGCCGGCCAGCACCGGCGGCGTCGGCTCAAGCACCGAGTTTGCGAACTCTGGACGCAGATCTACCAGTATCCGCGAGCGGGACATCTCAGACCGGGCAGCAAACCGCCAGGGGGCATCCGGCTCGACCGGACGCCAGTAGCGTTCGAACAGCGTGCGCAGCGGGACCGCCAGCGCCGCTGAGCTGGTGCCGTCCAGCACCCGTTGCACCACAACTAACGGCTCCGAATCAAGCACATAGCTGATCAGCAGGTCATCGGGCTCGGTCAGCGAGATGTCGGAGGAGCGGGACAACTGTTCGCGAAAGACGTTTTCGAGCTCAACGCGGCGAGCAGCCCGGCGTTCCAGACGATCCAGCTCCAGCAGAATCTCGTCATCCGGTCTCAAGGCGAGCCGACGCGCGAGCCGACGCAACTCCTCACAACCGGCGGACCCCGGCCGACCAGGGTGATCGGCAAGCAGAATCACCACCAGCGCGTGCAGACTGGCGTGGGCATGGCGGAGATCACCAGCCGCCAACAGGGCCTCAATCCGCGAAATCTCTGCGCGGAGCCCGAATCGGCTCAGCCCAGGCGTCGAGCGCAGCAGTTGCGCCGCTTCGGCAAATGTCCGCGCCGCTCCGAGCGGGTTGCCCAATTGCTGCTCGCACGCGCCGGCAGCCAGCAGGGCACTCGCACGGGTCAGTGGGTCGGCACTGGCCGCCAGACGCCGCAGATAATCCAGCGCATCCCGAGGATCTGCGCTGGCAGGCTCCGTCACGGGCGGAGAGAAAAACGCCGGCACGGGCTCGGCAAGCCACGTCTGCGGCAAGATAGTCCACTCCTCGTCAGGGCCACGCACGGCCGACAGGTACCACTCCGCGTGCCCCGCTGCCCAACCGTCAGCCGCGCGTAATCCATTTATGCTACAAGAGTTAAGCGTCAAGGAATCGATCGCCTGGCGACAATCAGCCCGGAATTGAGCCCGGCGACGGGCGGCAGCGCCGCCGGCCTGACCCTCCAGATCCTGCCACTCTCGCTTGCGGAGGCTCTGCCCTTGGCTGTAGACCGCCCAGACCGTCAGCCCGGTCAGCACCAGGCCCAGCACCACTACGCTCACCAGCAATTGTCGGTCGCCGCGTCCCAGCACAGGTCAGTCTCCGGCAGGCGGCCCGGCCGGCTGTGTCGCGGGGAGCTGCGGGGCATAGCGCCCCCATCGCTCGTGCTCCCGCAAACCCTGCCAGCGACGCCCCAATTCGCCCGCCAGCCGCTCACGCAGACGGGAACACCAGGGATGCAGGTCTATCGGTTCTTCGGGCTCGTTTATGACGGGCAGATCGCGGCCGGCAACGCTGACCGTCAGGATCGTCCGCTCGTCGGGACCATGCGTGCCGAAGAGATAGAGCATTTCGTCGCGCACCTCGATGTGCAGGCCCAACTGCACATACTCAAACCGCTCAGGCAAGAACTCGGGCAGCACGATGCCAAAAGCCTGTTCGAGAATATGTGAAACCAGTTGGCGTTCGATCCAGTTCCCGCCGTCGGTCGGCGACACCGTAATGGTCGCGTCCAGACGGGCCAGTTGGTTATCGGTAATAGTCAAGTCGTCGATGACGAGCCTGGCGCGCCCGGCCATATTTCCCCAGCCGAGCAGTGTGGAAAGCTCCTCCAGTGACAAATCCTCGCACCGGCCTGAAAGCACCAGCCGTTGTATGCCATCGGGCGTCAGATCCAGGTCGTGCAGGCGGAGTCGCAACCTCCCGCCGGCTTTCTCGAGCCCCCACAGCGCCAGCACGTCACCCAGGATGACATCGGTCAGCAAGCCGCTAAAAGCGATGCATTCGGGTTGGCCGTTTCGCAGCTTGAAGGAGCGCAGTTGGAGCTCGGGGGCGCTGCCACGCCAGGGTTGGGGCAGCAGGCCGGCGGTGAGCTCAGGCAGTTCGACCTGCCGAAGCACACCCGATAAATCCAATTCGCGATCCGTAGCGGTCTCGCGGTAGGTCAGGTGGCCAGCGAAAGTGCCGCACTCGAGCTGCAGGCCGACGAGCTGATCGAGGCCAACGATAGCAATGGGCATCTTGGGAACCGTCAGTTCGACGCTATCGAGTTGGATCCCGGTGACCTGTGGCGAGAAGACAGCATACAGGGTGACGGGCTCGGCGGAACGGTGGCCGTTGAAGGTGTCGCAGGTGATCAGGGCGGTACCAAGCTGGGGATCGCCGAAGTCGACTACGCCGCCGGCATCGCTGAGGGTGGCTTGGAAGGGGGCCCGTTCGAAGACAACATCCATCCCCTGGAACAGCACGCGGCGCGGGCCGTCCGGATCGAAGCCCGGACGCAGGCCAGACTCCAGTAGAAAGCGGTAGTCCTCGCGGAGCCAAGTGCGGGTGGAAACCTCGCTGCGCCCGTCAAAAAGATGCAGCTCGTAGGCCAGCGGGTCGGCAGTGGTCGGGGTACAGATCAGCCGGACGCGCTGACACCAGGCAACCTCGTCGCGGTGTTGCGGCAACCAGACGCGGACATCCCGGAACTCGCGGCTGCGCCAGGAACGTGGGAAGGTACTCTCGATCTCGACCGGCAATTGCAGACTGTCGCTGGCAACTTCTGCACAAGCCGAGCAGTACCAGGCGCTGCGCCAGTACCAGGCCAACCCCAGATTAAGCAGCAATGACCCGCCGATTATCAGGGCCAGCACCGCGAGTAATATGCTCCGTGTTCTGCGCATGGCGGCGATTCTACCCTCAAACGGCTGGTTACACCGCTGGCAGCCGGGAACGCGACCGGGGCGCAAAAACTTCCCCCCCGACGGCTGGGACGCCTCCCGGACAGGCGCTACGCTTCAGGCCAGCCGACCGGGCTGCCGATTTTATGGGCAGTGAGTACCCGCACCGGCGCCCGTCCCGCGTGTCGGACGACCCGGCGCCCCGCCTGGTGCCCGGACTCAGGAGCCCGCCCATGAGACTGCTGATCACGTTGTTGGCTTGTGGCACTTTGGTGTGCGTCGGCTGCCAGCAGAGCATCCCGCGGCTGAACGCGCCGCCCCACGGCTCGACCGACCGCGCGCACCCCTTGCAGAGCACGCTGGTCTACATGACCGACAACGCCCTGCTCACCACCATGTCCGTCTCTGACGTGCACTTCGTGCCGAACCGCGCCATGCTCAACACCCTGGGCGAAGAGCGGCTCCGCCGATTGGCCCAGATCATGGAAGTCTACGGCGGGACCATTCGGCTCAACCTGTCGACCGAGGACCAGGAGCTGAAGGATCAGCGGGCCGGCAAGGTCATGAACTATCTCTGCGAGCTGGGGGTCGACACGACGCGTGATGTGCTGGTTGAGGACCTGCCCGGGGGGACGGGGATGTCGTCGCAGGAAGCCATCCTGATCAAAGCCCATGAAGGCACGTACAACCCGAACAAGCAAGCGAGTTCGGAAAGCCAGTAGGAGTACCCAACGGTGAAGACGACACCGCTGATAAAGGCCTTTTTGATCGTCGGCCTGCCAGTGGCACTGCTGATTGGCTGCGTGACAACTGAGCAGCAATTGCAGCCCGGCCGTCCCGGAGCGCTGCCCCAGAGCCACCTGGGCGCCGATCAGCGTCTGAACGCATCAACGTACCTGGCCCACGGGCATCTGCTGGAACGGCAGGGCGAGTTTGCGCACGCGGCGGAGCAGTATCGCCAGGCGCTGGAGCTCATGCCTGATTCGGCCCCGGCGCGTACACGGCTCGGCATCACGCTGAACAAGCTGGGCCAGCACGCCGCCGCCACGACCGAGTTCCGCAAAGCGTTGCTGCACGACGCTGACAACCCAACGCTACTGAACAACCTGGGCTTCAGCCTGTACCTAGAGGGGGAGCTGCTGGAGTCGGAGCGGGTGTTGAAGCGGGTGCTGGAGCTGGAGCCGATGTTCGCGCGAGCCCGCATGAACCACGCCATCGTGCAGGCGAAGCTGGGTCAGTATAACGATGCGTTGGCCGACTTCCGCCTGGCGGGCACAGAGGCGGACGCGTATTACAATGTGGCAGTGTTGCAGGCGGACGGCGGCCTGTACGCCGACGCCGCTCGCTCGCTAGAGTTGGCCCTACAGGCTAACCCACAGTTCGACGCGGCGCGCCAACAGTTACGGCAGATCTCACGACTGGCAGCCGCCCAGGAAGCCGAGATTGCCGCCCAGGAAGCGCTGGCCGCCCAGATGGACGCGGACCTGGCCCGGCAACTGGCCGAGCTACGTGCCGCCCGGGCCAAACCGCAGAGTGTCCGGATGGCCGCCGACCTGGAGGTCGGGCCAACCGAAGCACCGCCCGCGGAGCCCCAGGATGCGCGCCGGTCGTCGGCCACACCACCGAAGGAAACCACCTTCAAAACTACCGCGTCCGTGGCGCAGCACGTCTGGCTGTGGAACCAGATCGAGAAGCTCCTGACCTACGCCCGCACCGAGCCGCAGCGGATTCTGCAAGCGCACATATTGGTACGCGCGGTCGACGACTACATAAACGCCTTCCTGGAAAACGCCCCGTGGGAGGAAGCCTGCTGGTCTCGTCTGGAGCGAATCCTGGGCGAGATCGAATGCTGGGACGGCCCGCTCAGCACAGCGCAGCCGACAACCATCCACGATGATCGCGATCTGCCCCCGCCACACTCGTTCGAGGGCGATTACTCCAGGTAGCCCAGATCGCTGAGACGCTGCTCCAGCACGCGTCGCTCGTCCGCGCTGTAAACCTCGCGCTTGTCCTCGGCGCTCTTATCGAGCGGGGGTTCCTGCTCAATGATCGGCTTGGACGTGAAGGCCTCGCACACAACGCGGCCTTCCATATCCACCGGCACACGCAGGCCGAGCGCAGCCAGGGTGGTGGGTGTGATATCGACGATGTCGGCGTTGACACGCTCGCCACGACGCACGTTCGGACCGCCAATCGCCAGGATGCCTTCCTGCCGATGGGTGCCTTCCAGCCGATTCTGGTTGCACCAGCGCACCGGCTTGCGCCCGCGGATCTTCCGCACGACCGCCAGCCCGGGATTGGGAACCAACAGCAGGTCCGGCAGATTGGGGTTCGCGTCACGACTGCAATGGTAAAGCTCTTCGGTCTTGTGAACCTGGGGGAAGACCTGCACCTGTTGACCATTGCGATCACGCACCGCGACACTTCGCAGACGCTCGGCCAGCTCATCGCGCAGCCGCTCATACTGCTCTGGCGGAACAATACCGTGCGGCCCGCGCCCTTCGAGGTTGATATACAGGTAACCGTAGATGCCGGCGTGCATGACGCAGGCGCGCGTGCGTGACCAGTCGATGGCCAGCTCGCGCTCGATGCCGCGAGTGCCCTGCTCGAACCGGGTGACCTTGCCCTTGGTGAGGCGATGGAGCCAGTAGCGGGTTCGCGTCTGGGCCTGGTTCCAGGGGCTGCGGAAGCAGAGGTGGCCCCACTTGTGGAGCAGCAGGTTGGGCTGGGCCTTGCCATCGAGGCTACCATGGCCGTGGTCGGACATGATCAGCACGGTGGCGCCCTTGTCGTGAGCATACTCGAACAGGTCAGCAAGGACGTTGTCGAGCCGGGTGAAGCAGCGCGCCGCCAGTTCCTGCTCGCGCGGGAAGCGCTGCCGGGTGCGCGGGTCGAGGTATTTCCAAGCCTTGTGCTGGAGGTTGTCCACCAACTTGAACACCACCATAAGCACGTCCCAGCCGTACTTATCCCCGCAGTGGCGCGTCAGCTTGCCGCCCTGGTCAAAGCTATTGGCGATGTATTCGAGGTTTTCTTCGAGGAGTTGATGGCGTCCGAGCGGGCCGCGCTGCCAGTTGGTGCGGTAGTTGTAATTCGGAATGACCCGGAAGATTTCTTCCTTCAGATCAGCAGGATAGGTGAACTGGGAGTCGATGCTGGGGGTTTCGAAGCCGCTGATCATGAAACCGTTGACCGGCTTGGGCGGGAAGGTCATGGGCACGTTGATGCTGCCGACGCGGAGGCCCTTCTCGCTGAGCAGTTCCCAGATGGTTTTCTCTTCGATCTGGTAGGTGCTGTTGAAGGTCAGCTCGTGTTTGAAAGCGTCGTATTTCTCGAAATCGAGGATACCGTGCTGGCCGGGCCCCTTGCCGGTCATGAAGGTGGTCCAGGCGGCCGGCGTGATCGGGGGCTGGGTCGATTGAAGCACGCCGGCAACGCCCTCGCGGACGAACCGCTCAAAGTGCGGCATGCGCCCTTCCTTCATCAGCGGCTCAAGCACGTCGAAGGTGGCCCCGTCCAGGCCGATAATTAGCAGCTTGTCGACCAGCGGCTTGAAAGGCCGCTTGGCCGCGGCCTGGGTCGCTGCATGCCGGTCGGCAATCGCCGAATCGCTAGCGTTCATATCTATCCTATCCTGGTTGCAATTCCGCACCGCGTCTTGGCAACGCACTGGCGGAAGAGGCATTGAAGGTCTTCTGGCTCCGGCAGCCGGGGCGGGACGGCACCCCATGCCGCGCCGCTGACAGCATACCGCTTTTCCCGACTCGCCGACACCCCCCACCGGCCAGCCGACCCCGCCAATCAGGTCAGCTAGCGGCGTTCGGACAACCGCTCCACAACCAGATCATAGTCCCGTGCGCCGCGACAGCACACTTTCACGAAACTCCCCGCCGCCACGGTGTCGGCCGGCATGAGACAAACAGAGTCGACATCAGGCGCCTGGCCGGCATGCCGAGCCAACAGCTCGCCATGCACGTTCGGACCATCCACCAGCACCTCAAATCGGCTGCCACGCCGGGCCTCGGCCTGCGCAATCGCAACGCCCTGCTGCGTAAGCATCAGCCGCTCGTGACGCTCCATTATCAACTCGTCGGGTACGCGATCGGGCAGTTTGGCTGAGGGCGTTTCGGGTTCCAGCGAAAACGGAAACGCCCCCAACGCATCGAACCGGAAGCTTCGCACAAAATCGAGCTGCTCCTCGAAATCAGCGTCGGTCTCGCCCGGGAAGCCGACAATCAGCGTGGTACGGATAGTCACACCCGGCATTTGCTCGCGCAGCCGGGCAAGCAGCCGCTCGGTCCGCGCCCGAGTCACCCGCCGACCCATCATGCGCAACACCCGATCACTGATGTGCTGCAACGGGATATCAACATACTTCACAACGCGTTCGCACTCCGCCAGAGCGGCAATCATCTCGTCGGTGAGGACCGACGGGTAGGCGTACATCAGCCGCAACCAGCGGGCCCCGTCGCAACCCCGATCAAGCTCACGCAACAGCCCCGCCAACCCCGGCGCATAGCCAATATCCCGGCCGTAGCTGGTCGTGTCCTGACCGATCAGGATCAGCTCGCGGGCGCCGTCGGCGATTAGCTCGCGACACTCGGCCAAAATGGCTTCGACGCTCTTCGAACGCAGCGGCCCGCGAATGCTGGGGATAGTGCAGAACGTGCACTTCTGGTCACAGCCCTCGCTGATACGCACGTAGGCGTAGTGTGGCGGCGTGAGACGCAGGCGGACTTGGTCGGACCAGGGCTGGGGATGATAGTCGCCCAGGTACAGATCAACGTCGCGGCCGAGCGTGGGGGACTGCGAGGGAGTCTCTGGCGAAGTTGACTTGGCGGGCGTGACGCCCGCGGCGCGTCCCCAGACGGCCGACACGACGTCGTCGCGATTGTGCACGCCGACCAGGGCGTTCAGCTCTGGCACAAGATCGAGCAGCGCTTGGCCGTCGCGCTGCACCAGGCAACCGACCGCGATCAGGCGTTTCAGTGTGCCAGCCCGGCGACGCTCGGCCAGTCCGCGGAACACGTCCAGCGCCTCCTGCCGGGCGGCATCGAGAAAGCCGCAAGTGTTGACGACGATCACGTCGGCCGCCTGCTCGTCAGCGGTGATCAGGGCCCCCGACTGGGCTATGTCGGCCAGCATCCGCTCCGAATCGACCAGGTTCTTGACGCACCCGAGCGATACGAAGCCCACGATCGGCGCACTCTCAGCGTCGGCCAGCCCGGCTGCGGGCGACCGGCGACGACGACCGGGCTGGCGTGATTTGGCGGACACGGTCAGGTGCAGGTCCGTTGATTATGGGGATGGATGAATCATGCTACCGATCAACGAGTATAGCGCGGTTTGTGGTGGGACACTACCGCCCGGCACCACATAGAGCCATACAGGCCATAAGCACTTGCATTGCAATCGCTTACGCGGCATTACGCCGCCACTGAATGGACCATGCCGTGGGGTGGTCGCGGGCGGGCAGCAGTACGGGCAGTACGGATTGTTAGCGCGGGCAGCTTGCTCGGCGTGCAGGCGGCGGCTAGCCTTAGACTCTCAACACTCTCCGGCAAGTGACACGGTGGTGTCGGCGTCCGGTGCGGGCTTTGGTGGGGTCGGAGTCTGTCGCCGGGGTCGGCGTCTTTTGCAAAAAGGAAGCGATAGCCATGAGCGCAGACGGCGGCAACGGCAACAAAAGCCCTCTGAGGGAAATCGTCCAGCCCTTCATCGACCTGATGCACGCCCCGCGGGCGTTGTGGGGAATCAACCTGGCATACGTGCTCGAGGGAATGGTCTACTTCGGGATGCTGGGCTACCTGGCGATGCACTTCTCCTCGTTCATCTTCAAGGGCGTCGAGCACGCCGACGTGCATTCGCACAGCATGGTAATGGTGCTGACGGCCGGCATCACCATCGCGATGTTCTTCCTGGGGTTTGTCGCTGACAAGCGCGGGGTGCGATTCGCGCTGATCGCCGCGTTTGTCTTGATGCTGTTCGGGCGGGTGCTCTGGTCCGGTGCGGCGAACATGTTTGAGCCAAACGGACTGTGGTCGGGGCTGCACATCGTCACGCTGATCGGCATGATCCTGGTGGTCATCGGGTACGGCATGTACCAGCCGGCGGCCTACGCGGCGGTGCGTCAGTTCACGACGCCCAAGACAGCGGCGATGGGCTTCGCCATGCTGTACGCGCTCATGAACCTGGGTGGGTGGCTACCGTCGTTCGCGTTTCTGCTGCGGGATGATGACTACCTGGGGTTGGGCATTCCGGGCACGTTCTGGGTCTATACCGGGTTTACGCTGGTGGCGCTGATTGCGACGTTCGTGATTCTGACGCCGCGGACTGTGGCCGACGCCACGCGAAGGGCGAAAGAGGAAACAGAAGCGATCAAGCAGGCCGAAAAGAAAGAGGGGGCAAAAGCCGAGCAGGAGACAGCGGTCGAGCATCCAGAGTTGGTGGCGTGCCCGCACGGCGATTGCGACCAGATGAACACTCCCGACGCGGAATACTGCCAGCGCTGTGGGCGCCCACTGCAAGGGGCCGGCTCCGAGCCGGCGGCGCGGGTCAAGCCACACATGTGGCTGTTCTGGATCGGCGCGATCGTCCTGCTCCTCTTCAAGCCGGAGCAACCCTGGTACTACGCGTGGGGCGATGCTGAGTGGCGCTGGGTGCTGGCGGCGTTGGTGTTCATCTCGCCGCTGCCGATCGCGGCGATCACACCAGTGAAACGCTTCGTCTCACGGCACCCACTGGCCGACCCCAAATTCTCGTTCTTCATCTTCGCACTGATCCCGGTGCAAACCCTGTTCACGTACAACTGGCTAATTCTGCCGCAGTACATCAACCGCGCGTTTGAAGGTTGGATCGGAGAAAAGTTTGAGGTGGCAGCCAACGCCAACCCGCTCCTGATCTTCATCGCCGTGCCGATCATCACCGCGATGACGCAGAAGTCCAAGGTGTACAACATGATGATCTACGGCACGTTCATCATGGCCGCGCCGGCCTTCCTGCTGGTGCTCGGCCCGCACTGGTGGACGCTGCTGGCCTACATCGGAATCATGACCATCGGCGAAGCCATGTGGCAGCCACGTTTCCTGCAATACGCCGCCGAAATCGCCCCCGAGGGGCGCACCGGCGAGTACATGGGCGTTGCCCAGTTGCCCTGGTTCCTCACCAAGGTGCTCGTGCCCCTGCTCTACTCGGGCTGGATGATGGACAAGTTCTGCCCGGCCGAGGGCGATAAGAACACGGAAGTCATGTGGCTGATCTTCGGGTGCATCGCGGTCACGTCGACCGTGCTGCTGATTCTGGCCAAGCCGTGGCTCGGTAAGGACTTCAAGACCAAGGCGGACTGATCGGGGAGCGGATCGAGGAGTCTGACGCAGCAAGCCGGGGCGGTTGGTGGGGGCTGTGCCGGGTGTGTATGCCGCTCGCGGCCGGTTGACACGCCGGCGGCGGGCGCGGGGCCCTTCCATTGGCACCGCGGGCGTGTTAAGGTCTAAAGACTATGTTGGCCCGCCCGTCCGATGGCGCACGGCCGGGCGACCGGTGACCCTGAACAAAGAGCAGAGGGAACCCGCATGTCAGACCAGTCCCAATCGTTCAAATTTCCCGAGAACGCGTATCGCGAATTGAAACCAGGCGAGAAATTCGTGCCGATGGTGCCGCCGAACGTGAGCGTTCCAGAGCTCACGCCGCGGATGTTCGTCTTCGGCCTGATCATGAACATCGTCTTCTCGGTGGCGGCGACGTTTTTGGCACTGAAGGCCGGCCAGGGCATCGAGACGGCCATTCCGATCTCGATTCTGGCGGTAGGCCTGTCGGGTTTTCTGCTGAAGGCCGGCGGGCGAGCGAGCTCGATTCTCGAAAACATGTACGCGCTGTCGATCAGCACGACGTCCGGGTACGTCGCGGGCGGCACGTGCTTCACGATGCCGGCGATCTACATTCTGAAGCTGAACTCGCCGGAGAATCTGGCCATACCGGGCTGGTCGCTGTTCCTCCAGATCTCGCTGGTGCCGTTCCTGGGGGCCATCCTCGGGGCGTTGTTCCTGATCCCGTTCCGGCGGTACTTCGTTAAAGATATGCACGGCAAGCTGCCGTTCCCCGAAGCAACGGCGACTAACGAGATTCTCGTAACCGGCGCATCTGGCAGCACGACGCAAGCGTGGATCCTGATCTACTCGTTCATCCTGTCGGCGATCTACACCTTCGCCGCAACGGGGCTGAAGCTGTTCAGTGATATCTTCACGACGGGGCGAGCCGAACTCGTGCCGGTCAAACACCCACCGGTTGAGACCCTGGCGTTCGGCGGCAGCGAATTCTTCACAACGTTGGCGGAGAAGATCAAGGCAGTGATCGCGATGGGCACGGGAGCCTACTACCTGGGCCTCGGGTTCATCATCGGCCTGCGCTACGCGTCGATCATCTGCGCCGGTTCGTTCCTGTCGGCACTGGCTATCACGCCGCTGCTCAGCCGACTGGACCTGGCCACGTTGCAGGCGATCAATCCGGCCGTCAGTTCGACAGAGGCGTACGACATCTGGTACCAGATTCCGCGTGTGATCGGTATCGGTGCGATTTTCACCGCCGGCCTGGTAACGGTTCTGAAGATGGGGCGGGTGATCGTGACGGCGCTGAGCCAGTCGCTGGGCGGGTTGCTCAGCGGCAAGGGTAGCGGCACGGCGGTCGACAAGACCGACGAGGATATCAGCTACCCGGTCATCATCGGCCTGGGCCTGCTGGTCGTCGTGGCGATGGCGATCTTCTTCCGCACGGTGGTCTTCAGCGGTATGGCGGATGCCACCTGGCTGACGTTCATCTCGGTGGTCATCGCACTGGTAATCACCTTCCTGTTCACGACGGTATCCGCCTGGGCCATCGCGATGATCTCGGTAACACCGATCTCCGGCATGACGGTCACGACGATCATTATCACGGCCGTGCTGATGTCGGTAGCCGGTCTGGAGAAGGGCGATCGTGCCATGCTGGCGGTGCTGCTGGTCGGCGGCGTGGTATGCACGGCGCTGTCGATGGCCGGCGGTCTGGTAACCAACTTCAAGATGGGTTACTGGCTTGGCGCCAGCCCCAAACGTATCACCTGGAACGCGATTGTCGGCTCGCTGGTCTCGGCGATCTTCGTATGCGGCACGATCATGATTCTGTCCGACACCCCCGGCTACACGCCCGACAAGACCATGCCGCTGGCCGCCCCGCAGGCCAACATGATGGCCGGCGCCCTGGAGAGCTTCCTGGGCACCGGCGAAGTGCCCTGGCTGCTCTACGGAATCGGCGTGGTCGTGGCACTCATCATGGAGTTGCTGGGGATTTCGGCCCTGGCCTTCGGCCTGGGCATGTACCTACCGATGTACATCAACCTGCCGATTCTGATCGGGGCGTTTGTCGCCTTCCTGGTAAGCAAGAGCAGCCGCGACGAGAAACTGGTGAAGGCGCGCGGCAACAAGGGAATTCTGCTGGCATCGGGACTGATCGCCGGCGGGGCCATCATGGAAGTGGTGGTCAACCTCACGACGGCGCTCGACGAGCGACTGCTCGGCACGGAGACTCTGGTCGGAACGAAGGAACAACTGGTCGGCAAGATCATGCCGTTCCTGGACATCAGCGGACGGATGCTCGACGCGGGTGTCAATCCGGAGCACCTAGTCCGCACGCAGAACTGGGTCGGCCTGCTACTGTTCCTGGGCCTGTGCATCTTTGTCTACTTCGATTGCCGCCGGGCCAAGCCCGAATTGGCTGAGGGTGGCGAATTGCACTAGCCGCCCGACGCTGTAGCTCTTCAGATTGAGCCTTCAACCCGCAAGCTCTCGCCCCCGCGGTGAGAGCTTGCGTTCTTTTTCGCCCTCAGCGACCCGCCACAGCAACGCCGCCCGCGTGCCAAATGGTGTGCCCCGGCGTTGTTGACGCGTTCGCGCCGACGTTCGACAATCGCCTCCACCACGGCCCACGGACGGGCCGGGCGCGGTTTGAATGAGACAATCGGTTCACGAGCCTTATGAAAAAAGCCAAGAAACACACGCCGGCGCCGCAGATGCCCAAACCCGGTCTCAACCTGCCACCCTTTTGGCACGAGGTCGGCCAGGTCCTGCTGCTGTACGCGCTGTCGGCGGTGATGTTGTGCTGGATTTTCCCACCCCACGGCGTCTGGCCGCTGGCGTTCGTATGCCTGGTGCCGTGGGCCGTCGCCACATGCCGCACACAACGGGCGGCCCTGGTCCACTGGCTGAGCCTGCTGGCCGGATGGGGGTTCTTCCTGGTGGCGCTGCGCTGGCTGAAGCCGGTGACCGGTCTGGGCTACACCGCCCTGGCGCTCTACCTGGCGATTTACTGGACGCTGGCCGCCTGGGCCATCCGCACGGCCCGGCGCCACGGAATCTCGCCAGTGTGGTCGCTACCGATAACATGGGTCGCCTGCGAGTTCCTGCGGGCCACCGTCATGACCGGCTTCCCCTGGCTATTCATCTCGCACAGCCTCTACGCCCAGCTTCCGCTGATTCAGATCGCGGACCTGACCGGCGCCTACGGCGTCACATTTGTAGCGCTGCTGATCAACGGGTTGATCGTCGAGGCACTGCTTCAGCGGCGGCCGGCGCCGGGTGTGCGAACGCGACGCTGGCAACTCTACGCCGGCGCTGTCACGACCGCCGTCGTGCTCATCGCGACGCTGGTGTATGGGTTCTTCCGCCTGGGGCAGGTCGATTTCGAGAACGATCCGGCCCGCCGCGGCCCACGGGTGGCCGTCATCCAGGAAGATTTCCCGCTGGTATCGACGCCGCCCTACGGCAAGCCACCGCAGGTCATCCTAGCGGCGTACCTGTCGCTCGCAGCACAGGCCGCCCAGGAAAAGCCCGATCTGATCGCTTTCCCGGAAACCGCCTGGTCGGCATATCAGAACATCGACTTCATCGAGCAAAAGCCGCAGGTCGCGGAGGTTCGCCCGCGGTGGTGGGACTGGGGTTTCTACTGTCACCAAGCGGTGTCGGCGTTCGCGCGGGGCGACTACTCGACGGTAAACCTCGTATTCAGCCGACTGGAAACCCCCGAGCTGAAACAAGACCTGCCCCGGCTGCCGCCGGACACCGGCGTGCCCATCACGACGCTGGTCGGGGCCGTAGCGCTGGAGCAGTTCCCAGAAAGAACCTACCCGAAAACGCGTCTCTACAACTCGGCACTGGTCTACGATCGCGACGGCATTCAACGCCGCCAGCGCTACAACAAGCGCCACCTGGTGCCCTTTGGCGAATTCGTGCCGTTCCGGCAATCCGAATTCCTCGGCTTCGATATGCACTGGCTGTATCGGTTCCTGAACAGCCTAAGCCCGTTCAGCAATGGCGGGGAAACCGAATACTCGCTGACACCGGGCGACGAATACACCGATTTCAAACTGGAAACGGCAAATGGTGAGCGGCGTTTCGGCGTGCCAATCTGTTACGAGGACGCCACACCCAACGTAATTCGCGATTTCGTCTGGGACGGAGCCCAGCGGCGCGTCGATTTCCTGGTGAACATCAGCAACGACGCCTGGTTCCTCTACAGCAACGAATTGCCCCAGCACCTCGCGATCTGTGCGTTCCGGGCCGTTGAAAACCGCATCGGAATCGCCCGCGCCGTCAACACCGGCATCAGCGGGTTCATCGATCCGGACGGGCACATCTACGCCCGCGTCACAAAAGACGGACGCAGCCATGGCAAAGGCATCGTCGGCTACGCCATCGAGCACGTCTACCTGGACGATCGGACGAGCATCTACGGCCGCTTCGGCGACTGGTTCGCCTGGGTGTGTTTGCTGCCGGCAATCGCGCTGTGGCTCTGGGCGGTGTTTGAGCGCTGGGTCCTGGCGCTGCGCACCAGAATCATCTTGCTGCTGCGAAAGGGAGTCCGCTAGTGCGTCGCCACGCCCACCATCTGCTGATGACGCTGACCGCACTCGTGCTGACTGGTTGCGCACAGGCCCCGCAGGACGTTCGGCTCTCCGCGACCGAGACTCTGGCGCTCCAGAATCGGGCTCTGAATCTGCTGCTAACCGCCGCACAACGCGACTTCGGGGTCGCCACCAGCAACGCGATTGAAGCCCTGGTTCAGGTAGCCCCCCGTGACGGCCGACCGGCCTTCCGCGCCGCGCTGCGATCCGACGTGCCGATCGTCCGGTACGCCGGCCTGGTGGCGCTGGGCGAGGTCAACGATTGCGCCAAGCTCGCCGACATCAAATCCTACGTGCGCGATCCGAATCCGCATGTGCGGCTGGGGGCGGCCTTCGCGGCCGTACGCTGCGGGAGCGACGGATACGCCCGGCTACTGACCGGCACACTGATGAACTCTGACGACGAAGGCCTGCGCGCCGATGCGGCCGGCCTGCTCGGCCGTCTCCAGGAACCCCGCGCCCGAAAATGGCTGCGGGCCGCCCTGCACAACCCGACCAACGAGAAGTCCAACCGCGTGTCCGTACAGTTGTACTGGGCCCTGGCCCGGCTCGGTGACCTGGACAGCGTGCAAAGCCTGATCCGCTTCAGCCAGGGCGATGCAGCGACGCGGACCGATGCACTCATGTTGCTCGCCGATCTGGCCCATCCCGACGCCCGCGACGCACTGCGCTACCGCCTGCACGGGTCAGAACAGATCGAGGAATACCTGGAAATGCGGCTCATCGCGGCCCGCGGGCTGGGGGCGTTGGGCTCGCGCGAGGGGTACGACTTCGCCCGGGCTATGCTCACCTACACTCCGCCCGCCCCCAAGGACAAGCCACCGCCAGAGGTCAACCGCGTCTTCCCGATCCGTTCTCTGGCGGTCCACGCGCTGGCGCACATCGGCGATCCGCGCGCGCTGGCGCCGCTGCGCGACATCGCGGAGAGCGAGACCGATCCCCGCCTCCAGGTAGCAGCGGCCTACGCAATCTGCGAAATTACGATGAATCAGGCGACGGGACCGTAATCAGGCAGAGGGCGCCAGGGATCTGCTCAAACGCCCAAGTCACGCAACAGTGGCACGGTGCCGTTCGTGTCCGGAGGTTAAGGCTGACCGACTCTCGCGCTCACGCCTGGCGACGGTAGAGGCCGCCGCGGGCCGGCATCGGGAACGTCACGTCCAACGGCATGTGCTGGAAGCCGAAGTCAGCCATTAATTCGTGCTCGCGCCCCGCGAAGCGGAGGTTTGCCCGCAAGTGGGACGGGTATGGATACAGTCCGAAAGAAGCGGTCATGAACAGGTATCCGCCCGGCTTGAGCAGCGTGGCCAAGCGCTCGACGGTCCCTTCCACATCCAAAACGTGCTCGAGCACCTCCGTGCACAAGCCAAAGTCGTAGCCGGCCCGATGCGCACCCATTTGCGTACAAAGCTCACTTTCCCGCAAAAAGGTAACGTTGGTGGTGCCGACCTGACTATTACGCCAGCGGGCGAAGTCGAGCAACCGCTGGCTCTCCTCAATCAACGTGACCCGCCGCAGGCCCGTACGTGCCAGTGCCTGCGCTGCCCAGCCGCCGCCACCACCATAGTCGAATGCAACAGCGTTTTTGATCTGACTGGCAATCGCGACCGGCACCGCTCGGCAGGCGATCGCCAGTGGCGAGGCGAGCATGGCAAATGCCTGGTCAGCCTGCGGCACGGACTCCTCGTTGTAAAAGGCGCCGAGCTGATCGGCAGTAACGTGGTCCTCGTCGGGGACTAACTGATTCCATAGCGCCTGTGCTTTGGCGGTCCAGGTTGGACGCTCGGCCGCGATTTCCTCGGCTGGCTGCCCGGTGAATGCTGCGTACATGTTCAGGACGCATTGGTCGAGTACGCCGCGTTCCGGGCACGGAGCTGGTGTCCGATAACGCTCGACAAGCTCGGGGGGGAAAATGAGCCGGAGAAAACTCAGAGCGGCAGACTCCACCTCGGCCGCGACGCGGAGTTGCTGGAGCAGGGCCGCTGCGTCGTCAAAACGACCGCTTTCGCGCGCGGAAGCAAAATGCACCGCGGCACGGGCAAAGTTCTCGCTGTCGAAACCCGGCAGTGAACCGCCGGATTGAGCTTTGAGGGACTCCGGCGCCGGCACACGCCCGACGGCATTGGCGATCAGCTCGCGGAACTCGGTTTCAGGTGCAGTACAGGTGACTTGCACGTTGCTCTCCCAGTCAGCTTCTCAGCACCCCATGATTGGGGCGCACGCCACTGGGTTATCGGCAATTCAGTTGTCGGTCTCGAGTAATGCGCGCATTCCCCTGCGGATCAGCCAATCCGCTACAAGTAGTGCAAGGGTTGCGCGGCGGCTGTTCCCTTAGCCGTGCGCGAGCGGGAACTGCTCGCACAGATCGCGGACTTTGCCGCGTACACGCTCGGCGGCCGCCTCATCTTCTCCAGCGCTCAGAGCCTCGTGGATCAGGTCGGCAACCGTCTTCATCTCCGCCTGACACATGCCACGCGTCGTCAGCGCCGGCGTGCCGAGCCGCAAACCGCTCGTGTGCACCGGCTTGCGCTCATCAAACGGAATCATGTTCTTATTGGTGATGATGCCAGCGGCCTGGAGCCAGGCTTCGGCCTGTTTGCCGGTGAGATCGGGGTGCACGTCGCGCAGATCGACCAGCATCAGGTGCGTATCGGTGCCGCCCGATACGAGCCGATAACCGTGCTCCTTGAGCGCGGCCGCCAGGGCCTGGGCGTTGTCCAGAATCTGCTTCTGATACTCGCGGAACTCAGGACGCAGAGCCTCGCCAAACGCAACCGCCTTGGCGGTGATGGTGTGCATCAGCGGGCCGCCCTGCGTGCCCGGGAAGACCCACTTGTTAGCCAGCTTGGAGTGCTCCTCATCATTGGTGAGGATCATCCCGCCACGCGGGCCGCGGAGGGTCTTGTGCGTGGTCGTCGTGGTGTAATGAGCGTGGCTGATGGGGCTTGGATGCAACCCGACGGCAACCAGCCCGGCAATGTGAGCGATGTCGGCCATGAGCTGAGCGCCGACTTCCTCAGCGATCGCGGCAAATGCGGCGAAATCGATGGTGCGCGGATAGGCCGACGCGCCGCACAGAATCAGCTTCGGCTTGTGCTCGCGGGCCAGCTCGCGGAGCTTGTCCATGCTGACCTGCTCGGTGTCGCGTTCGACGCCGTAGGGGACGATGTTGTACAGCGCACCGCTCAGGTTGACCTTCAGGCCGTGGGTCAGGTGCCCGCCGTGGGCCAAGTCGAGCGCCAGCACGGTGTCGCCGGGGCGCACGGTGGCCATATAGACGGCGGTGTTGGCCTGGGCGCCTGAGTGCGGCTGAACGTTGACGTACTGACAGTTGAAAAGCTGCTTGGCGCGCGATCGGGCCAGTTCCTCGATCAGGTCCATATTCTGGCAGCCGCCGTAGTAGCGCTTGCCGGGATATCCTTCGGCGTACTTATTGGTGAACACCGACCCGTTGGCGGTACGGACCGCCAGCGAGACGTGGTTTTCGGAGGCGATCAGCTCCAGCGTATTCTGCTGTCGCTCCTCCTCGCGACGGATAATATCGGCGACCTCGGGGTCGGTTTCACTAAGCGGACGGGCCAGATGCTCCACCATTACGTCATACCTCTCTAGTGCTCTGCCAAGGAGTATGCTCCTCGAGGGGCCTATTCTGCCGCTGCCGGGGACGCAGACTCCGTCTTTTCCTCGATCTGTGCCGGCTCCACCACCTCGGGCGCCAGCCGCTCACGCAATTCGTCCAACAAGGCACGCTCCAACCTACGGTCGCGCCGCACGTACGTCCAGGTCGTGTTCTGGGCTTCGGTGGTGGCGGCATCGCGATCGACCGCGGTCTCGCTGCCTGGGGTGTCGCTCAGTCGATAGCCGCGCGGATGCATGACACGCTGCCGCACGGTGTCCTCACGTTCAACGTCGATGCGTATACGGGCAATGACGGCCTCACCGCGCCGACCGACATCGAACGTGGCCGAGCGGCGCATCGTCGAGCGGCCACGGTACAAATCGCGGGCGGTGCCGCTTTCACGCTCCGTGACGAACTCCACCGACTGGGTCACCAGCCGCCGGCCGTTATCATCCATCGCTACCCGGCCGAACTCGCGGCGCAGGACTGCGGCGGCTTCGGCCAGGACCACGTCAGTGTCGGCGTCCGCGATGATGCGCTCCTGGAAACGCTCGCGCGCGTTACCCGGGCCACTGCAACCGACGACACCAAGAAGTACGACACCAACCCACCAGCACCGCGCCAGCTTCATGACTCTTCCTCGTTTGTCGACGTCGCCGCCGAGCGCCCTATGTACCTCAACCAACCGGCGTTTCATTCTCCCGAGAGTGGCGGAACCCGCAAGACCTCCGATTCCGGCTCGGCCGGTTTGTGCGAAGCCGGTTCCTGCCCGGTCGGCGCGGGCACGGGCGTGGTCGGAGCGCCACGCTGTTCGAGCAACTCCGGATACTGCGCGATAAACCCGCCGGCCGGGGCCTCACGGGCAGCCCGACGCAGGTTCTCTAAGCCGCTCTCGCGCATGCCGGTGTGGTATTCCAGGTAACCCAGCAGAAAACGCAGCTCGGGAGTTTCGTACTGATCGAGTTGCCGCATGATCTTCGATCGGCGAATGTCGATGATCTCGCCGCTGCCCATGAGCGACTTGAGATCAAACGTGAACCGGCTCAGGTCAGGATAACGCTCCAACCCGCGGAGCAGCAGGTTGGCAGATGAGCGATATTCGCCAGCAGCCAGCAGGGCGTGCCCTTTGCCGATCAAAGGCAGCGGATTGCTGCCGGTGGGATCAGCGATGCGAGCCCGCTCATAGTGCTCCGCCGCCTCGAAGTAGTTGCCAATCTCCATCAGCGTCTCAGCCTTGAGCAATTCGTTGTTCATGCCGGACTGGCCGCTGCCGGTGAACGTGGCGATGGGTGTGTCGAGAACGCGTTGAAGGTATTCCTCGGGATCGCTGACCGCCTCCTCGCTAAGATCCGCAGCCAGTTGCTTCTGCTCGCGCAGGGCCGTCTGCATCTCCTGCCACCACTCGGCCCCCGGCGCCCGCGAAGTCTCCAGCGCCAGCCGAATGTCGGTAAAGGCGTCGTATCCCGGCATGACACTGGCGTCGGCGATCTGCACGCGCGCCGGCTGGTTCAGTTGGCGACCCATCCCGTCAGACCGCGACGGAACGATCAGCCCGGGACGAACATCCTGGCCATCCAGCGAGGCCGCCCACGGCGGCGACTCACGCTGATTCGTGCCTATTCCCGGCCCCAGCAAGCCCGTCCGCACGCCCGCCTCGCCACGCAGGACCACGTCCAGTGGAGTGCTCAGCGACGCCTCACCCGAACGCAGCCCTGGCATGTTGCTCGAATCCAACAAGCCCGGACGTGCCACCGGCGGCTGACCCTCCACCAACGACCGCCGCTCCCAGGGTACTTCCGTCTCCCCAACTCGCGGCGTGATCAACCGCGGCGGAGTCACCACGTTACCCACCCCGAAAATGCTGCTTTGCACCGCGGGGGAGTAGGTCTCGACCTGTGGTGGCGGGCGCAACCCCACAATCTGCGACGACAGGTCACGCAGCGGCGCGCGCGAACTCGTATCCAGCCGATAATCCGACCCAACCGAACGGTTGTAGCCCGATGCCGGCGTATCCAGGCCACGCAGCATGCCAATCGTGCTGGCCGTCGTCGACGCATCGTAGTAGGGCTGCCGATACAAACCCTGCCCCGACGGACTGTTCACATTGCCTATGCCAACAGAATCGCGCCGAAAATTGTACAGAGTCGCGCTACCCAGCGAAGCCCGAAACGAGCTGGCCGAGGGAATCGGCGAGTAGCTGCGCATCGACATGCCACCCCCCATCAGACCGGTCGCATAGGGGTTGCCGGTCATCAGCGGCGTGCGCGGCCGGACGTAATTGCCCGATCCACCGTACAGACTCGGGTTGCGGTCCAGCATCCGGCCACTCTGATTGAACTGGAGGTTCAGCCGCTGGTCGATCTGGCCCTGTGCAACCACGCGCGGTGCGACAAGGCACA
This sequence comes from Phycisphaerae bacterium, assembly GCA_963666925.2. Classification (GTDB taxonomy): domain Bacteria; phylum Planctomycetota; class Phycisphaerae; order UBA1845; family Fen-1342; genus JANQFV01. The sequence continues at coordinate 165,073 of CAXXTC010000016.1, forward strand.
GCAGTACCACCAGCACCGGCCAAAGCAGACGGCGGGCAGGATGTTCGATAAGACTCGAATAGGTCAGCTTCATGGCGCACCTCTTCTCCGTGTCGCCAAACGGAAATTGTACGCGTTTCGGCCGCTGGCAGCAGCCCATCATCCGCATTATACCGCCGCACACCAGCGCGCGACCCTCTCAGCACAACCCGCGCCCGCCGTCCACGGGCCAGACTACGCCGGTGACGTAGTCACCCTCAGCCAACAGGAAGTGAACGGTGGCGGCGATGTCCGCGCACGAGCCGGCCCTTTGCAGGGGAATGCGCGCGGTCAGGCGAGCACGGAGGTCCGCGTCGTACTCTTCCGGCCAGGCAGCCACCCCGGGGGCCACTCCCACCACGTTCACCTCTGGTGCCAGGGCGCGAGCCAGCGCCCGCGTCAGCGTTTCGAGCCCCCCCTTGGAAACCACATACGCCAGATGATCAGACCAGGCACGGGGGGTGGCCGCGTCACAGATATTGATAATCCGGCCGTGGCTCCGGCAAAGCTGCTCGCGGGCCGCATGGGCCAATAGCGCCGGCGCTGTCAGGTTGATCCGCAGCGTGCGGTCCCAGTCGGCCAGCGTAAGATCGTCGAGCCGCATCGGCTCAAAAACGGCAGCGTTGTTGATCAGAATGTCGAGACCGCCGAGCTTGTCGCACGTGTCGGCAACCAGCGCTTCGACCGCGTGGGGGTCCTGAAGATCGGCGATCAACACCTCGGCCTTCACACCATGACCGCGGCAAGCCTGCGCGGTCCGCTCGGCTTCCGCCCGCGATTGGTGGGCGTGGACAGCAATGTTGCAACCGGCCTGTGCCAGCCGCTCGGCGATAGCCCGGCCGATGCGGCGTGCGGCTCCGGTTACCAGGACCACGCGGTTATGCAGATCCATGTCCGTCTCCCCGGGCCAGCGCGTAGCGCACCCACTGCAAACACAAACCCTGCGGCGGAGCGGTCGGGCCGGCCAGCGTGCGATCGCATTGGGCCAGTATCTCACTGACACGCGTCACGGGCCAGCGCCCGCGCCCGATCTCAACCAGCGTGCCAACCATGTTGCGCACCTGGTTATACAGAAAGCCGTCACCTTCGACGTCGATCCACACCTCGCGACCGCGACGCTCGACGTGCATGCGGTGAATCGTGCGAACCGTGCTGGCCCGCGGGCTGCCCTGGCTCTGAAAGCCGGCGAAATCATGCCGGCCGACCAGCGCTGCTGCCGCCGCCCGCAACATCTCCAAATCCAGCGGATACCACACGTGCCACGTGTATCGCGCGGCCAGATCCACGACCGGCCGCTGATCGGCATTGTAAATACGGTAGCGGTACAGTTTGCTGACGGCATCGCGGCCGGGGTGAAAATCGGCGGGGACTTCACGCACGTGCCGCAGCGCCAAGTCGGCCGGCAGGTGGTGCCCGACGGCCCGCGCGAGGTTTTCCGTCGGTACCGGTGACGTGGTGCGCACCGTGGCAACCTGCCCGCGAGCGTGCACGCCGGTATCGGTCCGGCTGGCTCCACAAACGCCGAGCGGATGTCGCAGCACACGGCGCAACACATCTTCGAGCGCGCCCTGGGCGGTGCGCACCCGTTCCTGCCGCTGCCAGCCGTGAAAATCGGTGCCGTCGTACGCCAGTATCAGCCGGACGTTACGTTCCATCAGAGGCGTTGGTATCCCGGCGGACGGGCCGCGCACAGGCGAGGTAGCCGAGCGCGGCCGGACGCGAACCGGTTAACTACGATCGGAATCCGCCTGGTCACGCGGATCAACATCAACTGGTCGATCTGCCGGCGGAAGCTCAGGCGTGGCGATGACCTCCTCGCTGGCGTACTCGTAGAACTCGCGATACTGCTCGCGGTAGTACCCACCGGGACGCGCCTTCACGCCGTTGAGCACAGCGCCAATGACGCGCACACCGAGTCGCTGGAACTGCTCGCGGGCGCGGCGCAGCGCCCCCTTCGACGTAATACCGGCACGGGCGATCATGACAACTCCGTCAACCTGAGTAGCCACGACTAGGGCGTCGCTGACCAACAGGCTCGGCGGGCCGTCGACAATGATGCGATCGTACTTCTGCTGAGCTACGCCCAGCATGTCGCGCATCATGGGCGAGCCCAAAAGTTCGGCCGGGTTCGGCGGCATCGGCCCACTGCACAGAATGTCCAGGTTGGGCAGGTCGGTGCGCGAGACAGCCTCGTCGAAAGTGGTCTGGCCAACGAGCACGTTGCTCAGCCCGGCATTGCCAGAGCCAGGAAACGCCGCCTGTAAACCAGGCCGGCGGAAATTGGTGTCGATAATCAGCACCCGCTCGTTGCCCTGCGCCATCGTCACCGCGAGGTTGATAGCGCTGGCCGTTTTGCCCTCCTCAGCTCGCGGACTGGTCACCAGCAGCGTGCGCTGCGATTCGGCCGGCCCGCTGAACATCAGGTGAGCGCGGATCTGCCGGAAGGCTTCAGCCACCAGCGATTGCGGCGCCAACCGCGTAGCCAACTCAACCTCATCGATGTCAGCCTCTTCATCGTCGAGTTCGGGCACTGCTCCCAGCACGGACAAACGGCCAAAGCGGGCCGCGTCGACCGGCGTGCGAACGGCTTTGTCCGTGAACTCACGCAGCAAGGCCAGGCCGACGGACGCCAGCAGCGAAAGTAGGAATCCGCCGCCCAGGTAAACCACGAAGTTCGGCCGGCTGGGTCGCGTGGCGTCACGGGCGAACTGGGCCACCACCAACTGTCCCTCGCGCGACTGCACCTCGTGCTGGTGCTCGTTCTCGCGAACCTTCAGCGTGATCGTCTCCAGCTCGTTGTTGATGCGATCCTCGTCCTGTTGCAAACCGCTCAGAAGCTGGATGGCGGAATCCAGATCACGTTGCAGATTCTCACGCTCGGAAAGCTGCTCCTGCACCTCGGTCTGCACCCGACGCAGACGGGCCAGCTCCTGCTCTAACGACTCAACCTGACGCGAACGCAGGTCCTCAATCAGCTCCTCGCGACGGCGCGCCTCCTTCTGGAAAAGCTGATCTCGCTGCGACTGGAGCGTCTTGTAACGCGGATGGTTCTTGCCATAGACGTTCTCGGCATAGACCGTCAATTGAACGTCAAGCTCCTCGACCTGCTGGCGGTAGTAGCGCAGCACCGGATCGGACTCGATGATGACGCGCATCTCCGCGGAGATCGGCAGATTGCGCGGGTCGGTCCCGCGAACCGTGCTGAGCTGGGCCTCAAGATCGACCTGCCGAGCCAGCAGTTCCGCCTTGGTGTTGCTGAGCATAACGATCATCTCGGTCTGCACGCTGCGCTCGCCCTCCAACGTGGGCAGATCTCGCTGGGCGCGCAGCTCCGCGATGCGCCGCCGAATCTCCTCGAGCTGTTGCTGCACCTCGGCCTGCTGGTCCTTGAGCGCGTTCAGCTTGACGCGGCGCTCGTCGGTGTCATACGTGCGCTGACGGTCGACAAAACGACGCGCCAGCGTGTTGACGATCAGGGTTGCCTCGGACGCTTCACGCAGCGCGAGCGTCACGCTCATCAGGTAAGTTTCACGCAGGGGGGCCACCCCCAGCTTGCCCTTCAGGTCCTGGAGGCACGCTTCTTGGTCACCGTTATACGACTGGTAGAAGCTGGTAGCCTTGATCTCCTCCTGTGCCAGCAAATCAATCAGCATTTCCGGGTTCTTGACCGCCGCCGCCATCGTTGCCAGCTCGTGCGTGATGTAGTCCTTGGGCAAAACCGGGCGCTGCATCGTGTACGGGTCGGCCGACGGGGGAACGTACTTGACCAGGGCTTGGCTGCTGTAGGCCGGCGCAAAACGCCACACCAACACGGTCACCGCTACCACCATCATGTAGAACAACATGAACAGGATGGTGATCATCAGCTTACGTTGCTTGATGACGCGCCAGATGTCTCCCGCACCGATGCTGGTGCCGCTCGAGTCGGCCGGCGGCGCCGTACCAACCGTGACCGGTGCCAGAGGCGCTGGCCCCGTCGGCATCAGTCGTGAAGCATTATCAATCGTCGACATCGCGCACCTCGCATGTGCTGGCTGCGAAACGGGGGCGACCACGTGCAGCCCGGGTCCGCCGGGCTAACGCAACGCCTCCAGTCGCGTCCGGATCTCCTGCAATATCTCGTCACTCTGTGGAACTCCGCCACGCGTACCGGCAGTTATTCCACGCTCGTACGCCCGCCGCGCATCCGCCCGGCGACCTGCCGCCTCGAATACCTGGCCAAGGTGCAGATGAGCTGCCAGCAGGTCCTGATCGACCGCCAGCGCCTCGGACAAGGCCGCCTCGGCCAACTCATAATCATTGTTTCGGAAATATACCCACCCAACCGTATCCAGCACCGTAGCCGCACCGGAATCGCCGGCCACCAGCTTCCATAGGCGCTCGGCATACTCCAACGCCTCCTGCGGCCGATGCATCGTGCTGTTCTCATCCACCAACGAATAGGCCAGGTTGTTCATGGCCGTCAGGTTGTCCGGGTATTCGCTCAGGACCTGCCGATAGACCTCCACCGCGCCGCGCTCGTCGCCGGTCTGATCCAGCGCCTGGGCGCGCATCAACAGAGCATCCAGCCGATCATCGCTGCCCGCGGGCAGTTGCCCGAGAATGTCGTTGAGCAGGGCCAAGGCGTCAGCCGACTGTCCGGTACGAGCCAGGTGACCCGCCAGCAGAACTCTGATGCGCAGTCCCACCTCAGAACCGGCCGGCAACTCGTCCTGCAACGCCCGCAACACCTGCTCAGCCCGCTCTGACGTGACCTTCGTGCGCATCTCGCGCGCCACCACGCCGCCACTACTGCTGCTCTGACCAATCGCCTCAAGCAGAGCCATCCGCCACTGCTGGTCGGCAATCGACCGGTTGCCCAGATCGTCATACGCGGGTGCAACGGCCACTCGCAACCCTGCCGTCAGCGTCGTCGCCGGCAACGACTCGAACAATTGGACGGCTTCCTGGGCCCGTTCCGCCTTAACCAACGCCCCCAGACGCCGCTGACGCGCCACCGTGATCAGCCGCGGCGTAGCCCCCCGCCGACCAGACGCACGCTCGTAGTACGTCGCCGCCGTCGAGTAATCCTGTCGAGCCTCGTCATCGCGACCGTTGGCCTCCGCCTCGCCGGCGCGGGCCTCCAACAACTGCCCCATTTCCAGCGGCCAGATCGGTTCGTTCGGTTCCTTCTCCATGTACTCGCTGATCAGTTCCTGGGCCCGACCAAACTCCTGGGCCCGACCATAGAGCAGCCGCACCAACCGGGAGGAAAGCTGCTGCTTGCGATCAGCACCGCCGCCCGTCTGGTCTAACATATCGAGCATGGCGCGCAGCTCACGCTCAGCCAGGTCAACCTGATCGGTGCGTTCGTAAAGCCGAGCCAACAGGTCGCGCACCAGCAACTTCAGCCGGGACTCGCTGGCCAGCTTGACGGCCATCGTCAGATCTTCCCGGGCACGATCAAACTGACCGCGTTGCAACTCGATCGCACCGCGCCGATAGCGGGCCCAGAGATGCTGTGGATTAGCCTGGAGCACCTCCGTCAGGTCCGCCAGCGCAGCCATCCGTTCATTGCGGTCCAGATGCAACTGTGCCCGGGCCACGAGACCATCCACATCATCGGGATAATCGTTGATGTAGTCGCGGACCTCAACCTCGGCATCTCCGAGCTGGCCGGCCTCGAGCAGGGCCGCAATCAGCTTGCCGCGCACCACCTGAGTGATATCCTCCTCGGGGTCCATCCGGTCGAGCATCCAACGACAAACCTCGACTACCTGCGACGGAATGCGCCGACGCTGGAAAAACTCGATCAGACCAACGCCGACCTGCTGATCCAGCTCACGCCGCGTCTGGGGATCCTCGATCTCTTGCAACACGTATTGCTGGGCCGCCTGATAGGCCTGCTCAGCAGCGTCGTACTCCTCAACTTCCTCGTAGAACATCCCCAGCAGCAGCTCCGCCCGAACATGGTCGCGGCCCGTCTGCTGCGTGATGAAGTCCTTGAGCAACGCTTCGCCAACACCGGCGTTCCCACTGACGGCGTAGAAGCGCCCCGCCAACTGCATCAATTGCAGCAGGTCAACTCCAGACAGTTGCTCACGCGCCGAAGCGTAGAACTGGCCCGCCTCCTCAGTCAATGCTGCAGCAACGGCCGGTTTGTCGGCCTGCGCCAGCCAGGCACCCGGGTACGACTGGGCTACGCGCAGGGCGTTCTCCGCAGTCGGGTTCTTCTGCCACTGCTCCCGAAAAGTCGCCAGGGCCGCCGCCGGATCCGCATTGACCTCCTGCTCGGCCTGCGCCGCCATTACTGCCGGATGCTCAGGATTCAGTGCCGACATGCGCTCCAGCGCCTGGCGTGCCTCCTCCTCATACTGAGCCTGTTCGTCGCCAAACAACTCGGTAGCGCGCTGCCGACACGCCAGCATCAACAAATACTGCGCCTGGAAACTGCGCGGATTTAACTCCGTAGCACGCCGCAGCGCTTCCACCGCCTCCTGCGTGCGCCCCGCCATCATCAACGCCCGCGCCAGCCAAATCTCCAACTCTGCAGAACGCGGCAACGCCAGCAAAGCCCGGCGGAATTCCTGGACCGCCTTCTCCGCGTTGTCCCGACCACCCCGGGCCAGCGCCAACTCGCCCCGGTACGTCGCGCCACCAACCCGATCGAAACCCTGGCCATCGCGGTATTGCGACAACGACACGATGAGTTCGGCCGCCTGGTCAAACTGGCCCAGGTGCAAACGCAGCCGAAACTCCTCCTCCAACACCCGCTTCTGCCCGTCTTCGTCCGTTTGCAGCCGGCGAATCTCCGGCAAATAGGTGACGGCCTTCTCGAGATCATCGCGCGACGCGTAGAAGCTGTAGTACTCGCGGGCCCGCGTCAGCGGATCGTCGCCCTGAGCTATTACCTCCAGGATCTTCTCATCACGCTTCTCCTGATCCTGCTCAGAGAGAATCACTTCGTACGTACGCAGCATCCGGACCATGCCCTCGCGCGGAGGGTTCTCCGCCAATTCTCGCACGTACGCCAACGCCTCCTCGCGACGCTCCGTCAGCGACATCACCCGCACATAGACGTCCAGGGCCTCACGCAACTGCCCATCGGTCGCGTGCGCATCGTTCAATACCGGACGCAATTGCGCCTCGGCCTCGCCGTACTGCTCCTGCTGCGCGAACTGACGCGCCCGCCCCAGCATCGTCGTTACCAGCAGCTCACGCGCCTCGCCCACCTGATCGGCAGTGGCTTCCGCGTCGTCAATCACCGACTGCAAATCGTGCTCAGCCGTGTCGAACTCCCGCTGGCCGACGGCTACGCGCGCCCGCCACAAGCGGGCTTCGATCTCCGATGGCGTGAACTTGCCCAGCGTATCCGTCGCTTCTCCACCTCGACCCATCCGCCCCAGCACCGCCGCCCGCGCCGCCAGCAGACTGCGATTGTCCGGCACCACCTGAAGATAGCGATCCAGCAGGTCCAGCGCCTCCTGCGACTGCCTCAGGCGCATCAGGATGTCCGTACTAGTCACGATCAGCATCACGGGCGGCGTTTGACTTAATTCGTGTTCATACTGGGTCCGGGCAAGCTCAGCATACCGCCCCGCTTCGCCAACCTGACCATAATCCAGATAGAGCAGCGCCAGCCGCTCTGACGGCAGGGCATCCAGTCGACAGTAATCCGTCCAGAACGCCGGCCGCGGACGCTTCTGATTGGCCTGCTCGAAAGCCTGGATGGCGCTGGTCGTGTCACCGCGTGCCGCAGCCAACTCGCCACGCATCCAGCAGGTGATCGCAGCGTCGGGGTACTTGGTCTCCGCGTCGGCCAGGAAGCCTTCCGCCCGCTTGAGGATCTCCTCGGAATCTTCCTCGTGAGGGCGGTTCAGGTAGTAACGCAGCGCGACCGTAAACGCTTGCAACAACATGCGCGGACGGTTCTGTCCGGTCAGCACCGCTGTCACATTTCGCAGCATGACCGTGTCACGGGCAGCCTTCTCGTAAATCGCCAGAGCCGCCTCAACGTGCCCACGGCGCCCATCGGGATCCGCTGCCGCGTCGTCCGCCTGTGTCAATTCGAGGTTGGCCAGCAACGCGTACGCTTCGTACATCGCCGGCTCCAGCCGCACGGCTTCCTCCGCATGCTGACGGGCCTGCACGCGAATTTCATTCTGCTCTTCGGGACTCATCTGCTGGCGTTCGTTCACCAGCCGAAGTGACCAGTGTCGCGCCGCCGCCTCGCGCAGCTCGGGCGCTTCCGGCGCCCCCGCGATCGCCTGATCAAGAATCTCGGTCCCCTGGTCAAACACCTCGTGAGCCTGCTCGACCTGGTCGGCCGCCAATAGACGCTGATATTCCTCGTTCATAAACCCGCTGAGCGTTACAACCAGTGACGAATTGCTCGGGTGCTCAACCAAGGCCTGCTTCAAACCCTGCCGCACCTCATCAAGCAAACCCTGTCGCAAGGCCTCGATCTGCGCCGATGGCACCCCCCCCAGACGCGCCCGATTGATCTGATCGGCCATCTGCCGGGATTCATACTGCGCCCAGGTCAAAACCGCCCACGGATGGGTCGGCGACAGCTCGTAGGCTGACAGCGCCACCTCGTCACCCGTGCTGCCGTAAGTCTCAGCCACCCGGCGAGTATCCGAATCAGTAGCGCCGCTCAGATCCGCGCCCAGCGCCCACAACCCCTGCGCCAGACACGCCGCACCGCGCACCCGCGCATCTTGATCCAGTGGATCCTCGGACGTGTCCAGAGCCAACATGGCAACGCCGTTGTCGCGCCACCGCTCCGGCCAGATCAACTGCCCGCGGATCTGACGAATGCGCCACAGCCCATCCAGGATCGTCTCCACCAGGCGCGTATCCCGGCTGTGCTTCGAGCGCGCCTTCGTGAGCCTGTCCAGCCAGGCGCCCAGTTCACCCATGCCAAACCAGCAGCGAACCTCCTCAAGCAGGTAGGACAGATCCGTCTCGTCGCTGGCTGTGTAGGCGCGATGGTAGAATGAGGCCGCCTTCTGTAAGTCGCCCGCCTCCTCACGCTCCCGGGCGTTCTCAGCAAGCACCTCGGGATCTCGCTGTGTGGCCTGCCAGGTCACCAGCGTTACCACCGATACGGTGAAAACCACGCCCACAATCGTTATGAACGCGACCAGGTTGGTGTTCAGCTTCTTGCGTTTGGCCATCGACCGCTACCCTCGCTCTTTCGACTGCTCTGCCGAATGCCCATCCGCCTCAGCAAACTTGTCCAAGTCGAAGTGATCCTCAAATAACACCGGCAACAGCGCCTCCAGGAGTGGGCCCGCCGCCGCCAGTGATTCCTCAGCACTCGCATTGCCCCCCCGCCCGTTGCCTGCAAAAAAGGACATCTCAATCTTTGCGTAGTACGCGTAACGCTGGAACGGGTTCAGGGCATTGGCCCGTACGCCGTTGCGCGTCGTCACGTACGTCCCGTTGGCATGAAAGAAATACAATACGGACAGCCGAGCCGAGCTGCCCGACAGACTGCGCCCGGGAGATGCCTCGAAATCAACCACGCGGACCGCGATTTCGTCGTCCGGCGCACCCACGCCAACCGCATTGACCGGGGCAGTATATGCTCGCAGCTTGTTGTAGCCACCCGCGCGAAAACACTCGTCCGGAACGTGCGGAACCATATCGGGCTTGCCCGTGTAGTACGTCACGAACAGGTGCGCCACGCTCGTGCTCGCCGTAACCGGTACCGTCGTGTCGCGCAGGTAAACAACCAGGTATTCCTCGGTCCCCAGACTCTCGACCATCTCGTCCGACATCGGCGGAATCCGGTCAGTGTCCGGGTGACGCGTATAACGCGGCTCCAGCTTGCGCAGGTCCAGCAAGGCCAGGGGGCTCTTCAGCGGAACCGGCTCCTTGCGCAGGTATACGTTCAGCATCCCCGGCAGAACCTGCACGCCGACCGCCGCCAGCCCCAGCAGCACCACACACACCCAGAAGCGCGAACTGGGACGTGTCCCACTGGCTGTCGCGGTGCGAGCGGTTTTCGGTTTCTCGAACGGCATGCTGGTCATGAATTCCGTCGCGTCCGGGCGCTGGCCCATCAATCTCCCAGATCTATTCCGTCTCCGCCCCAGCCGTATCATCCGGCTCGGCTTCATCCACCACGATATTGCTGAGCACCCAGCCTAGGGCAGCGAAGATGCCGAACGCCAACAATACCACGAGCACACCCAACATGGTGTGATAGGTACCCTCGGCGTATTTGGGGTCCACGAAAATATGCAGGTAACAGGTCACCGTAACCCGAATGAAGTTGCAGAAGGTCGCGATGGGCACGCACGACAACACCAGCACGATGCGCTGCCAAGTGGGTCGCTCTGACATGAACGCGACCGCAACTCCCACCGCACAGAGCGTCACCGTGCTGCGCATGCCGCTGCACGCGTCCGCAACGCCGATCGCACCTACGGTGCCCTGATAGACGTATTCCAGGTTTGAACCAACACGCTCGATGTGAAGGTTCGGCATCAGGCTCAAAACCGCACTCGCCACCGACGCCGCCATGCGACGTAGCGGGTTGGTCAGCTCGAAGTATATCCGCTGAGGGATAGGTATCGCGAAGAACAGGTACAGCCAGGGCAGCCATACGTGCCGCAACACCGGCAGCCCACACAGGAAGATGATCACTCCTAGCAGGCTGAGCATCATCGACATGGGCCGCGCGTAGCCGAACACCATCAATCCCGATAGTGACCAGACGTACAGCGCCAAACCGACGAGCAGAACCAGCAGACCGACCCAGGTTCCCTTGATGCGACACCTGCGCACTCGGTCCCAGCGGGTGTAGACCAGGTAGGCACTGAATAGCGGGATAAGCGGCCCGTGCGACCAGTCCAGTTCGTGCAACCAAGCGTAGACCAGTTGACCGAAGTCGGGAGGAACGAAATCCAGTAGTTGCCAGAAGACGCCAACGAACGCTGCCCCCACAATCCCGGCGCGCAGTTGGGCCGGACGATCAAAGCGAATCTCCCCGCGCGGCGCGATCTTTGGGGTTGTGCCGGCCATTAACCTTTACCCCAACACGTTAGAACGACAACCCGCGCTGGGCCGCTTTCTGCTGCGCGATCACCTCCGGGTTGGTCCGCGACGAGTAGGCGTCCTTGTCCGCGAAGTTGCGGTCATACACGAACCCAAATCCGTAGGTGAACCGGAACGAATTCCGCAACACGAACAGGAACGGCGCCACCACATGCGTGCCGACGTTCACGATGTCGTCGTCCCGCAGGTAGAAATCATCCGTCCGCCCGGAGAAGATCGCGTCCAGGTCCACGCGGTAGGTCACCTGCTTGTCCGTGCCGGGCTCACGCCGAATGATCTCGCAGCGCTGCGGCCAGGCCAGCGGCGTAAAACCTCCTACGATCGCAATCGCCTGCTTGATCGTGATATCACGACCACCAAACGAGTACACGCCAGGCCGATTCACTTCCCCCATCGCATAGAAGGCTCCCGTGTCCACCGGCACGTTAACGACATCCCGGTTGCGCAGCACAATGTTGTAGCGCGGATCGCCGCCGCGAAGCTGCGCTACCGGAATCCCGATCACCCTTTGGTCCAGGGCAAAGTCTTCGACACTCTCCCACTCAAAGGGCTCTTCCAGTTCCTCGAGCTCCTCCAGCTCTTCCGGACGCAGTTCCTCCTCCCGCATCTGCTCCGCCGGCACCGCGCCCGGAGCAGCCTCAGCCGGCGCCTCCAGCACCTCACCGGTCTGCGGATCGAAGATGATCGGAGCAAAAGGCTCCTCGAGCGGCGCCTGCCTAGTGGTGGCCTTCTTCGGTGCGGTCGTCGGCTGCGGAGCCAGCAGCTCTCCAAGCTCATCCCGAGTCACCGGCGCATTCGTCTCTGGCGGAGGCTCCAAACCCCGCGCCAAGCCAACCGCCGACATCAACGATCCAGGCGGCTCTGGCGGCGGCGGGATGATCGTCTCCTCATCACCTTCAACCGTCGACTCAATCACGCCAGTCTCAGACCGGGCCGGATACTCCGACACACCCGTAATAGGACTGTCCTCTCGACGAATCACGTACACCATCTGCGCCGTCGGCGAAATGTCACCAGCCAGGCCAATCCCGTCCAGCAAACGCATGTCCGGGTCCGTCACCGGATATGGGCCGGGCTGAGTCACCCCACCCAGGATCGTGAAACGCCGAGCACGTCGTGACTGAGTAAACAATAGCACGATCGGCCGGGGCAGAATCTCCGCCTCCTGCAAACGCACCATCAGTTCCTGCTCAAGCTCCCGCTCGGTCAGCCCCACCGCCTTCACACTGCCCAGCATGGGAACCCGTACTTCCCCCAGAGAGTTCACCTCAACCGCAGCGGAAAACGGCTGGCCCGGACCTAATAGGTCCTGTATAGTCACCGCCACCACGTCGCCGGGGATCAGCCGATACTCGTCAAACCACGGCACCAGATCCTCGGGCGTCGGCTCCGTCGCATTCGCCAGCCCGGGAGGAGTCTCACGCGGCGACAGAATCCGCCGAATCCCACCCTCGTGGACCTCCGCGCCAAACCACCCCACCTTGGTAGGATCGAAGAAGCTGTTGGGCGGAAGTGCTGCGCATCCACACAAGAATGCGAGCAGAACCCCGGGAGCCGTCCGCCGAGGGAACGTCACTCCGAGTGTTCCCCACTTACCCATAATACCGTACTCCTCGTACCGGCTTCCGCCTGACGTGCCCGACGTGACTCAACTCCAGCCAGCGCTACACTCCCCCGCAGTGGCACCAAAAGCTTCTCCTTCCGCTGGCAAACTGCCCGCAGATCGCGGAATGTAACCCGCGCTGCGCAAGCGTGTCAAACCGGCTTCCGCCGCGCTCCCTCGGCGTATCTGCGCGTACGAACGGAACCATGGCCGGTTCAGGCTGCCAGACACATAACAGCATTGTCCGTTGCAGTTATCGGCACATGCCAAACCCCGTCTTCTGACTACTTTGAACCGCCCCCACCCCGCAACCGCCGCGCTCTCAAACATCCCCGCTCAACGCCCGAGCCCCGCCTCTCCCGATAGTAATATCTGCCATGGCCCCCCAATCCCCAAACCGGTTCCGCCCGCACCACCCAAGATCCGCCCGACGGGTACTGATCATCGGCGCCGGTGGCCACGGCCGAGTCGTCCTCGATATCCTCCTTCAGGCCGGCATTCACCAGGTTGTCGGGATCCTCGACAGCAACACGGACATCCACGGCCGGCGCGTCGACGGGCTGCCCGTCCTGGGCGACCCCGAAGATCTGCCCCTGATCGCCGAACAACACCAGATTGACGGCGTGGTCATCGCCATCGGCGACAACGGCGTACGCCGGGGACTGGCCCGAGAGATCGAACAGGCCGGAATCGAGCTCGTCAACGCCGTCCACCCCTCAGCCACCATCGCTCGCAACGCCACCCTGGGCCGCAATGTCGTCGTCGCCGCCGGCGCCGTCGTCTGCGCTCATTGCCAAATAGGTGATTCAGTCATTCTCAATACCGGCTGCATCATCGACCACCAAACCATGATCGGCGAAGGCTCGCACATCTGCCCGGGCGTACGCATCGCCGGCCGGGTCAAGGTCGAATCGGGCACTTTCGTCGGCATCGGCGCCACGATCGTGCCCAAAATCACCCTCGGCTGCGAATCGATCATCGGCGCCGGCTCGGTCGTCATCGAAGACGTGCCATCCCTGACCACCGTCGTGGGCGTGCCAGCCACCCCGATCCGTCACGCAACCGCCTCCGAAGATATCGCCGCCATGCTGCTCCCCGCACAGCCCTGAACACCAAAGCCCACCGCACAGCCGCCAACAACGACCTATTTAGCCACCGACCGCTGGTGCCGCTTGCCCGGAGATGCGCTGCTGATCACCCGACCGACCGCGGGGTCGTGCACATCCAGCGGACGTACCAGCAAACCTGATATTTCCCTGATCAGGGCGACATGACGCTCGCGAACAGCCTGGGCCGCCGCCGCCCGGTCGCGCAAAACCTGCGCCAACTGCACCCCAACTTCATCCAGGCCAGCCTTGAGCCCCCGGCGTAACGCCTGCAACGCGATCCGCTCGATCGACGGGCGCAACAAGCGATCTATCGTGAGCGGTACCGCCCAGGCCACCGCCACCAGCAGCACGCTGTGAATTGCGAACTCGGTCCCCATGAACGGCGCCGACCCGCCGGCGGCAGCGTAATAGCTCCGCACCACCGCCAACGCCACCCAGAACAGTGCCACCACCGGTAAAAACGTCGTCAGAAAACCCGTCACCCGGCGCACCAGGCGCGTCAGCCACCCGCCCGGCCTGGCCAGTGCCACGCGAATCGCCTCCGCCAACTCCCGCCCCACCTTCTCCCCCGCTGATTGGACCACCTCATCCAGCCGGGAACGCAGCTCAGCCGGCGCAAGCCCCGCGTGAGACAGACCAACTTCCAGCGTATCCTGGGTAGCGCTCAGCTTCGTCACCGGCCAGTCGTCCCACACCCCCGCAACGAGCCGATCCAATTGCGCCCCAAAAGATGATTCGTTTTTCTCATCAAGCGGCCCGCGCCCCTGGGCCATCTGCATCCCCTGGCGCACGCGCTGCCAGATGTTGGCCTGTTCGCCGGCGATTTGCCGGGCGGTGTCGCGTAGCGTCCACTCCATCCCATCGCAGATCGTCCCGACCGTGCCGCCCCACAGCTCGCGTTGCTGACCCAGCAGCCGCTGCCAGCCCTGCTCGTCACCCAACCGACCGGCCACCCCCTGGAGCGCCTCCCGCAACCCCGCCAGCCGGGCGCGATGCCCGAGGCGTGTCAGCTCACGCACACCGTGCGCGTTGAGCAAATCGCGCAGCGACTTCAGTAGCCGGTCAAACTCGTCCGGGCTAGGCGTCGATCTGCCCGTCGCGCAGCAGGTCCGCACGACCAGCGGCTCCTCGAAGCCGGCGCCGCGCAGCATGCCGGCAAAATCGTCAACCTGTTGCGGATCGCCCTCGTCCCAGTGATTGAACACGAAAATCCAGCCGTGCTGATATTCTCGTTCGGCCAGCACACGCCAGCCCGCGTCATCGCGATAGCGCTCCGGGCTAACGACGTAACAAACCAGGTCGACATGCGGCAGCCAGGCCAACGCGCAGCGCCGATTTTCTTCTTCCGTGCTGTCGATGTCTGGTGCATCGAGCCAGAGCACGTCGCGCTGGGCGTCGATCGCGTGGCGCTTAACTTGCACTGCCTGGAGCGGCAGATCTCCGGGCAGCTCGGCCAGCTTCACGTCCTCGTGCACGTAGACGGTCACCTCGCGTGAGGTGGGCCGCTCCTGCCCAACACGGGCGATCGTCGCGCCGGCCACGCGGTTCAGCAAGCTGCTCTTGCCAACACCCGTGCCGCCAAAGAGTGCGACCACCAACGGCCGCATCTGCTGATCTTCAAACAAATCCGCCGGCGTCCGCTGCTCGACGCGCTGCAAAAGTTGCAGATCGTCGTCTTCGAGCCAGCCGGCCTCCCGGGCCTGGGTGAACCACTCCCGGGCGCGTTGCATGACTCCCGCCAGCAGTTCACTCATGGTCGTGCTCCCAATCGTCGAGCGCCTGCGTAGCCCGGCTCACGTCGTCTTCCGAAATCTCCAACAAGCCCGGACCATGTAGCTCGACCGCCACCTCGCCCAACACGCCCATCAAACGGTGCTGCACAAACTCCTCCTGCACCACTTTCCATTGCTTTTCTTTCAGTTGCCGGGCAACGCGACCCATCTCCAGCCCGGCCGCCCCTTCCGTCAGCAGCGATGTCAGGCCGAACGCCGCCGGCGCCCAGACCGCGTCCAGCAACGAAAGGCCGGCGGTTTTGACCGCCAACAGCACGTAGCCGGCGTCGATGGTCACGCGGGCGGTGCGCAGCGCGTTGAGCCGGGTGGGATGCTTGCGCAGCTCGTCGTACAGCTTGTTTGCGGCCGCCCGGATTTCCTCCGACATCTGGCGATGGTGATCTTCGACGAGTTGCTTGAAGGTTGCTTCGAGCTGGCCCTGCTGCTGTTCGAGGCGCGTGGCGAGCGCCTGCCAGACGGCGCGTCCCGGGGCCTGCCGCGCGCTGCACCGCGTGGCCTCGCGTTGCAGCCGAGCCAGAAGCGCGTCAAGCGCATCGACCAACACGCGGGCCTCGACGCCCAGGCTGTGTCGTCGACCCGCCCGCCCGTGCCGCTCGTCCCACCAGCGCTGGCCGGCCGCAAAGAGCCGGCGCGCCGGCCAGGTAACCACCTGCCGCGTCCGCGCGATGATGCCGCCGATCCGCGGCAACTCGAGCAAATCGAGCAATTCGACCGCGGCACGCCGGAAACTATCGTACCGCTGCGGATGTTCCAGGTAATCGCGCCGATAGGCCGCCAGAAATTCCTCCGCCTGAGCCGCTATCAGGCGTTGCCATCCCTCCAGGGCCGCGTTCTCGGCCCGCACCGGCCTCAGCCAATCGTCCCAGTGCGCATGCAGCAATGCCGCCACGCCCGCACGCCCCGGCCGGCGCTCGCATCCCTTCTCCAACCCCGCGCACACCGCGGCACGCAACTCCTGAAACACTGCTCCCCTGTGACTGCCAGTGCTGCGCCGCCAGATTCTCATCATGTGGCATGGTCACGACGCTGACCGACTCCCACGCACTGCCGCGCTCCGCCAGCCGTTGCCGCAACGCCTCTCCCACGACCGCTTCCGATTCCGGCGTCATCTTGTTCAGGCAGATCACCAGCGGCCGGCCGAGTGGTGCGAGCAACTCGAGCACCTGCCACACGGACAGGTCAGAGTACTTCTCCTTACTCAGCACCAGCACGAACGCGTCGGCCAGCGCCGCCAGCTCAAACACGCCGCGGTCATACGCCCGCGCCCCCAGCGAGTCGAAATCGGGCGTGTCCCAAACGACGCAGGGCGGCAGGGCCGCATCCGCCGGCGACTCGGGCCCGAACAGCCCCTCAAACGAAGCGCCCGCCGGTGGATCTACCGCGCTGAGCGACCAGGCACTGAGCTCCTCGCGATTGAGCTTCTCCGGCTCGCACCGCTCCAAACCCTCCAGCAAGCCCTCGGCCCACGGCGTCCCACCCCCAGCGCCGCCCACCCAGAACCCCCGCGGGTGCACCGTGAAGCCCGCCAGCGGACTCACCGGCGTGGCATTCCGACCAAGCAGAAGATTGACGATCGTGCTCTTGCCCGTCTGCGTTGGTCCCAACACCACCACCTGCGGCGGGCGCGTCGACGCGTGCAAACTGGCCGCATGACGCAAAGCCGCCGCCGCCAGATCCAGTCCCTGCACGTGCGCCGTCAGATCGCTCGCGAGACCACCCGGCACCGATTCATCCGCGCACAGCCGCCGATAACTCTCCGCCAAATGCCACACGAATCGATACAGCCGATCGCCGACATCCGAAGCGCCGGCTTCTGACGTGCTCGTCGGTGTTGTCGATTGATTCGGCTTCACGGGTTTCCAGGGGCCCACCAGCGGTGCCGTGCGCGGCTACGCGCTCACGTTGCAGCGCCGCTGCCGCGGGTCTATACTGACTCGACTACCGAGCCGACGTCGCCTGGGAGTGTATCTCATGCCGTTTTATGAGTACACCTGCGCCAAGTACCGGCAGCGATTCTCCGGCCGCCGGGCGGGCGGAGCCGGCACCTGGAACATGTAAGCCCTAGGAGTGTGCGCGTGCCCCCCCGGAAGAAGTCCGGCAACGACGACACCACCCTGCTCAGCATTCAGGCCGGCATCCTGGCCTGGTTGATCCCGGGCGCTGGCCACTTCCGCCTCGGACTGCACAAGCTGGCGCTGGTATTCTTCAATCGCCATCACGCTGCCATACGCCACCGGGCTCGCCATCGGCGGCGTCGCCAACTTCGTCAACCCCACCACCAACCGCTGGCTGTTCCTAGCCGAGGTGCCTCTCGGCGGGTACACCATTCCCGGCTACATCGCCAGCCAGGCCATCACGCGTAACATCGCCGACCGCGCCCAGCACGGCGAAGACGTTTCGCTCACGGACTACGTCGCCTATTACCCCGCCTCCGACGTGGCCCAGATCTACCTCGCCACGGCCGGCCTGCTAAACATACTAGCCATCCTCGACGCTATCACCCGCGCCCAGACCCATGGCCTGCCCACGTTCCACTCCGGGTCTGAACCCGCCGCGGAGGCCGGCAAATCATGACTCTTGCCGCGCTTTTCCCCCTGGCGTTGATCTTCGTCAACCCGCTGCCGTTCCCGGACGGGTTGCGGCTGTGGATGATGCTGCCGTTGGTGGCCTGCGTGGCCACCGTCTATCGCGCCACGCGCGTCCGCACGGTCAGCGAGATACCGCGCGCCACCATTATCAACTTCCTGAACATCACCGTGGGCATGATCCTGATCGCCGCAGCCTTCTACGCCCTCCACGCGATCGTGCGACACTGCTTCTAAAACCTCATGGCACCGGTTTGTAACCGGCGGACCAACGTAGCATCGGTTTTCAAACCCCTGTGCCGTGGTGCTCTTGAGCAGTGGTTTTCCGAGTGGCTGAAAAGTGTCGATTGCCCGCAGAATGCTCCCGCCCCACCTCTTCCATAAGATGCAAACACCGCTAAATAGCCGCCCAAGAACGCGCGGCGCCTTGTAACAGATTGATTCACAGGCACTTACGATCCGGCGCCTGTTTAGCCTTCGATCCTGCGGGTCGCCGAAACGAGGCGTGTCGCGAGCAACAAACGGCGACTCCGACGGCCTGTCGCATGATCGTGAGCAGCTATTTAGAAACTGCCCTAACCGCCGTCAATCACCCCGCCTGATCGGAAGGACAATATCGAAACGGGCCCCCTGGCCGGGCACGTTGGCGGCCGTGATCGTGCCGCCCATCTCGCCCAGCAACCCGTGCACGACCGCCAGCCCCATGCCCGCGTTGCGCCCCGGGCCGCAACCCAGCTCGCCCTTGGTCGTGAAGAACGGCTCGAACAAATGCTCCATGTCGCGCGGCGCCAAGCCGCCCCCCGTGTCGGCGAATGACAACGCCACACTGCCCGCGTCCCGCCGCGCCAGCGTGAGTTGCAACGTCCCCCCGCTGGTCATCGCCTCCATGGCGTTGTCTAGCAGGTTATTGAGAATCACCATTAGTTGATCACGCCGAACGGGAATGACGGGAATAAGCTGCCAGTCGACCATCAACTTAATATGCTGCTGGGACAGACGATCCTCATTCTGATCACAGAAAAACAGCACCGTTTCCGTCAGGTCCGCCAGGTCGCCCTCGTGATGATCGGCCTGCGCAAACGCCAGCAACTGACGTGTGATGTTCGCTGCCCGCCCCACCGCGTCCGCCGTCCGTTGCAGCGCCCGCCGCATGGCCGTCAGCGTGTTCATGTTGATGGCGTACTCGACGCTGGTCGCGATGCAGCACAACAAGTTGTTGTAATGATGCGCCACCGCCGCCGACAAACCTCCCAGCGACTGCAGTCGTTCGCGCTTCTTCATCGCCCGGCTCAGCCGAATCCGCTCGGTGATGTCCCGGAACCACAACGAAACGCCGTGCACCGTACCATCCTCGTCAAACACCGGCGTGAACCAGACAGCGTACTCTAGCGGGGCCGCCTCCGGGCCCAACTGCGTCCGTAGCTCGACCGACTCCAGCGTGCCACACACCGTCTCGACCAGTTCCGTTACCTTGGCGCGATCACGTTTCGGAAACAGCTCGGCTGCCGCCCGACCGGGGTTAATGCCACCGGCACCGAACAACCGTACGGCCGCCGCGTTGCCGGCAACGATCTCGCCTGCCTCGTTACAGGCGATGATCGCAAACCCGGCCCCCTGGAATAGCGCCTCCAGGTACTTCGGGCCCAGGCGACCGGCGTTTCCAACGGTGTCAGTCGCGGTACGCGACATCATTCATATCCGCGTGCAGGAACACGTACGAGTCGTAGCGGGTGCCTTCCTCCTCCTGCACCAGGAAGGCACCTCCAACCATTCCGTATACGTCCGCCCGCTGATTCGGCGCGATCATCAGAAACTCGCCCGGGTCCAGATCCACCGCAAAACCGGCCGCCCCGAACGCCCGACCGTTGTAGTCCGGCACCTGGCTGATACCAGCCTCGTGACGTACCCAGCGCCACCCGTGCAGCCGCTGCCGAACTTCCGGCACCACCGCCAGCCGAACCTGCTCAGGCTGCTCCAGGTTCAACCCGTAATTGACCCGCAGAACATTGCGGCTGGCCACCCAGGTCTCCCCGGTTAGCACACCATCGGCACCCAGGAAAAACAAAGTCTGATCATGAGGTCCGGCATCCATCTCAAGCGCCAGCGGAAAGTCTGGCGGTAGCCGCAGCGGATCGAGCTGCACCGACGTCACCCCGTCGATAGAGTCGAGCGCCGCGTGGACCGCGTCCCACCACTGACTCTGCCCCGACGCCCACGCGTAACCCGTTCTGCTCCAGCAGCAGCCGCTTGCTACTATCGAGCACATCCTCGCGCAGGTGGTTCCAGATGGCCGCCGCCTGCGGGCGAGCCTCGCGCGGCACACGCACCCGAAGCACCCGCAGCAATACGTCCATACGCATACGTCGAGGCGCCTGAAGCGCCTGCGGCTGGGGCACCAATTCGAACGGGGTATCGGTTTTCCGGGGGGTATCGGGGGGGGGGGAGGAGCGATCGGCAGAGCGGGAAAACAGGGTGCTCAATGGCTTGTTACAACCACCCACGAGAACGCCGATCAGCGCCAGTGTGCACCACCAGCGCCACCGCCTGCCCTGCGACATTCGTGGAACAAAACCGCCGAGTTCCATCCAGGTCGCCCGCTGAAACCAGGTCGGCACATGACCAGATACCGAACTGTGACCCCTGCGCCACGAGCGCACGAATCAAACTTCCCCGCCAGTTTAGATTCTACCGTAGCAACCCCCGGTTTACCACTGGGCTTCCTCGAACGCGCCGAGCCCCGGGCCCTTCGGCTTGCGCCCCAGCTCCTTCGACAACACCGACGCCAACGTCATATCGCCAGGACCGGTAATCTTCAGATTACGCCGATCCGTCTTCACCACCGTCACAGCGTGCCCGCTCATCTCCACCACCTGCGCATCGTCAGTCACCACCGCGTCCGGGGGTAGGTCCGAATACGCCTTGACGAGTACATCCTTCTTGAAAACCTGCGGCGTCTGGGCTTCGTAGAGCCCCTCACGCGAGACGGTCTCGTCAATCGCGCCCGACTCGGCCACGCGTTTAATTGTACCCGTCAGCGGCGCCGCCAAAATCGCCGCCCCACTCTTACCCGCTTCCGCAAACACCTCGTCGATCCAGGACTGGAGCACGCATGGACGGACGGCGTCGTGCACGCAAACCAGGTCAGCCTGCTCGTCGACCACCCCCAGGGCCGCCCGCACCGAGTCGTTCCGCTCGGCCCCGCCCTGCACCAGCTTGATCCCCATGATCATGATGTTCGCCGCGTATTTTTCTCGGACGACGTCATAATCGTCCG
Organism: Phycisphaerae bacterium; assembly: GCA_963666925.2. Taxonomy (GTDB): domain Bacteria; phylum Planctomycetota; class Phycisphaerae; order UBA1845; family Fen-1342; genus JANQFV01. Next base: position 186,501 of record CAXXTC010000016.1, read on the forward strand.
GCGACACGGCCAGGATGATCTGGCACACGTCGTCGCGGTTGATGAACAACTCGACCGAGCGAATGAAGATGGGCCGATTGTCGAGCAAGGCAAAGGGCTTCTTGACGCTGCCGCCGAAACGCTTACCGGCACCCGCCGCCGGTATGATCACCGCCACCTTGGCCATCACTGATCCTCCAGGCAGTCCATTCTCGCACCGGTACGATGGCGGCACCCGGGACGCCGGTCAAGGCACAACCGCGCAGCCGCTCCGCTCGCATGTTATACTTTGCCATCGGCCGCCCGGTAGTCGATGTGCCCTGCGTTAAGGCCGGCCGGAGTGACTGTCATCCCACCGCCGAGGATTCCACCATGCTTCAGCAGGTCTGTGTCCGGACATCAGGACTCCTGCTAATACCGCTACTGCTCCTCGCAACTGGGTGCGGCGGACACAAATGGGGACGCAAACAGGCGCCCGAACCGCCGCCCGAGCCGCGCAGCCGAGCGGTCAGCTCTGCCGTCGCCCGCGGCACCATCGGCGCCCAAACCCTTTTCGCCGACACCGCCCCGCGCATCGTCCGCGGCTTTGGACTAGTCGTCGGCCTGGGCGATGCGGGCAGCAGCCAGTGCCCCGCCGTCGTCCGCGAGTACCTAATCGAATTCTTCAGCAAGCAACTCGGGCCCGGGCCGAGCCGGGAAACAGCCGCACGCACCCCCGGCGAACTCATCGACGCCCCCAGTACTGCGGTCGTCGAGGTCTTCGGCTCGGTTCCGGCCGGTGCGCGGCACGGCGAGCGCTTCGATCTGCTGGTCGTACCAATCCCGGAGTCGGGGACGCGTTCGCTCGAGGGTGGCCTGCTCCTGCCGACCGAGCTGCGCCTGTTCCAGCGCGATGCGGCCGGTCGCGGGCTCATCGCCGGCCGAGTTCTGGCCGAAGCGGGCGGCCCGGTCTTCACCGACCCCGTGGAGAAGCTCCTCGCCGACCAGCGCCCACAAACCGAGGAGACGCTGCGCGGCTACGTGCTCGGCGGCGGGCGGGCGCTCGAAGCCCGCTCCGCCCGCATTATGCTCATGCAACCGAGCTATCAGCTCGCCAAGGCTATCCAACGCCGCATCAACGAACGCTTTGGCTCCCGCGACAAGCCGGCCCAAGCCCAGAGCCGCGGCTACCTCACGCTCGACACTCCGTCAGAGTACGCCGGCGAGGCCGAATATTTCCGTCGCCTGGTCAGTTTCCTCTACGTCGACAACACCCCCGCCTTCCGCGAGAAAAAACGTCGCGAGCTGACGCGAATGGCCGCCGCCGGCGGGGAGCACATGGAACCGATTGCACTGGCCTGGGAAGGTCTCGGCCGAAGTGTCATCTCCCACATCCAACCGTTCTACACCGCCGCTAACTCGGTATTGCGCTACTACGCCGCCCGTACCGGTGCGCGCCTCGGCGACCCCCTTGCTGTGCCGCCCCTGGCCGACGTCGCCAACGACCCCAACAACCTGCACCGTCTGGACGCCATCGGCGAGTTGGGCTTCGCCGATTCGCCCCAGGCCGCACGTTTTCTGGTTCCATTGCTCGAGGCGGCCGACGCCAAGGTGCGCGTCGCTGCCTACGAAGCGCTACTGCGTCACCGCCACCCGATCATCGAATCGATACCGTTTCGCCACATCCTCGACAACACTCAGTTGAACTGCATTCTCGACATCGTCGACTGCGACGGACCACCGCTGATTCACGTACGCCGCACGGGCGTCCCGCGAATCGCCCTGTTCGGCCTGCAAACCCCCGTGCTTCCGCCGGTCTTCCTGACCAGTGAGGACGAGGCCGTCACGATCGTCTCGCGTGAAGACAGCAACGACGTACACGTCTACGCCAAGGCCAACGGACAGCTCTCTGAGGAAATCCTCGTCCCGCCGCGGGCTACCGAGTTGATCATGGCCCTGGCCGACCTGCCGCTGCGCGACGACACGGACCGGCTGCGCGGCATCGGGCTGCCCTATTCGCGCGTGGTGCAGGTGCTGGCCGACCTATGTACCGACGAGGTAATACCGGCCAAGTTTTTGCTCGAATACACACCGCTGGAGGAATTCAAAACGCCCGAACGGCGCCCCGAGCGGCCGGAAGCCGAGCCCTACGAGCCGAACACCACTCCTGACGTCCAGTTTGACGAGCCAACCGAGCCAGTCGAGCCGATCGACCTGGCCGAGCCGAATGAATCGGGCCAGCCCGAACCAACCACGGGGCGTATGGAGTCCGACCAGTGACCCGGACCCAGCCGGACAAGGTCCGCTTGCAGAAGTTCCTGGCCGACGCCGGCGTGGCCTCGCGCCGGCGCTGCGAAGAACTCATTCTCGAAGGCCGCGTGCTAGTCAATGGCGTGGTCATCGAAGAGCTGCCCGCCTTCGTCGACCCGCGCACCGACCGCGTCGTGGCCAACGGCACCCCCGTCAAGCGCCAAAAGCTCGACTACTTCCTCGTGCACAAGCCCAAGGGCGTGGTCTGCACCAATCGCGACCCCCAGGGCCGCACCCGCGCCATCGACCTGCTGCCCGAGCTTTCCGCGCGACTCTTCCCCGTCGGCCGCCTGGATGCCGACAGCACCGGCCTGCTGCTCATGACCAACGACGGCGAACTGGCCGAGCACCTGACCCACCCGCGCTATGGCGTGCCCAAGTGCTACCGTGCCGAGGTGCGTGGCCGGGTGCCGGGCGATTTGCCGGAAATACTCAAGGCGGGCGTATACCTGTCGGAGGGCAAGGCCCGCGCCACCGAGGTCGAGGTCGTACACGCTAGCTACGATCGCTCGGTGCTGATGATCACGTTGCGCGAGGGGCGCAACCGCCAGGTGCGCCGCATGCTGGCCCGCGTCGGCCACCGAGTGAAGACGCTCAAGCGCGTGCAGATCGGCCCGCTCACCGTCCGCCGCCTGCCGGTCGGCGCCGCGCGCCGTCTGACCCCACGTGAACTGGACCAGCTCCGCGACGCCGTCGAGCAGGCCCGCGCCGCGGCCGAGTCCCCCGATCGGCGCCGCCGACCCACCACACGCAAACGCAAACAGAAAAAACCAACGCCTAAGCGTTCGGGCGGCGCCACTCGCAAACCGCACGCAGATGACGATCGACCGACCCGCCGACTGATCACCTGATAGCCAATGTCCCCCGCCCGCCTCGACACTAATGACCGCCCCGCCAGCACCGGCGCGACGCCCCGAATTGTCGTGCCCTCGTCCCCGATCGGTATTATAGGACTACCAAGCCACACATCCGCATCAGTCGCTCCGGCACCCACGAAACGGTGCCAAGCCAATCTGACTGCAACCGGAACACGTGATCAGAAAACGACCACCCCGCCGATCTCTTCTATTGGAACCCGTCGCTGCTCGGGTTGTTCAACCTGCCCACAGCGCTATCATTGCGCACCAGGGCAGCACGCCAACACGCGCCACGGAAGACACTCATGAACGAAGACCGCGACCGCTTCGAACCCGACGAACTCGCGGTCGTGCTCGGCCACTACGACATCGGCGTCATCCGGGCCGCCAAGGAATTCGGCCGCGGCTCCCGACGCGCCCCCAAGCTCCTGCTCGAATCCGAACGGGGCAAATTCCTCCTCAAACGCCGCGCCGTCGGCCGCGACGATCCCTTCAAGGTCGCCTTCGCCCACGCCCTGGTCGGGCACCTCCAGGAGCGGGGTTTTCCCATCCCGGCCCTGATAGGCACCCGCAACGAGCACAACTCGATGCTCCAGTTGTTCGGACATGTCTACGAGATGTTCCAATACGTCGACGGCCACCGCTACGACAATTCGCTCGAGCAGACCACCCGTTCCGGCCTGACCCTGGCCGCTTATCACGAGGCCGTCGCCGACTTCGAAACCGAATGGACCCCGCCCGCAGGCAGCTACCACAACGCGCCGGCCGTGCGGGCCGGGCTGAACGCGATCCCCTCGGTCACCGCCAAGCACGATTCGGTCGTCGGACACGAAGCCGAACTGCTGCAACTCACACAAAAGCTCCACGATCTGTACGACGAAGCATCCGACGCGGTCGGCGCGTCGCGTCTGGAGGACTGGCCCAAAACCATCATCCACGGCGACTGGCATCCGGGAAACATGCTCTTCCGCGGCGAACGCATCTGCGCCGTTCTGGACTTCGACGCCGCCAAGAGCGAGCCGGCCATCCTCGATATCGCCTCCGGAATGCTCCAGTTCTCCATTCTGCGCGACACCACCGAGCCCAGCGCCTGGCCAGACTTCTTCGACGAGACGCGCATGCGGCGTTTCCTGGCCGGCTATCTGAGCGCGCTGAAAGTGCCCGCCGAACAGCGGGCGATCATTCCGCACCTGATGATTGAATCCCTGGTCGCCGAGGCGGCCCTGCCGATCGCCGTCACCGGGGCGTTTGGCCGGTTACCCGGCTACGGCGTGCTGCAAATGGTGGTGCGCAAGGTCCGCTGGCTGCGAGAGAATTCTGCAAGAATTTGTCGGTGGCTGCAGGAATAGCGTGAAACTACGGTAGTTTGGACGGACCTATGCGGACTTCTGTCGTAGAATGAAGTGGTTGACCGTGCGGACCTGCTGCCCGCCGGCCGCTGCAAGATTTGTGCCCGCCCGAGTCCCGCCTTGGGCCCACGGAATACGCCTGATGACCAGCTCCACCGCCGACCTCACCGCCAAAGCCCTGGCCAACGCCACCAGGGAATCCGCTCACACCAAGCCCCGCCGCCACCGGCGCTTGCTGATTGGACTGATCCTCTTCTCGGGCGGCCTGGTTATGGCCGGAACCGGCTACTGGCTCGATCTGCCGGGCCGCGTCTTCGGCTCCGAAACGCACACCGGCACGCTCTACCAGGTCAAACCCGTCACGCTCAACGTCACCCTCAAGGAAGACGGCGAGCTCAAACCGCTCAACTCCGTCGAAATCAAGTGCGAGGTTCAGGGGCAGAACGTAACCATCGAGTGGATCATCGACGAAAGCACGCACGTGGAGGCCGGCGACCTGCTCGTTCGGCTCGCGTCCGACGATATCAAGGAACGTGTCGAGATGGAGCAGATGGAGGTCGACCGCATCGCCGCCGCCCTCGTCGAAGCTCGCCAGGAACTGGAAATCACCCGCAGTGAGAACGCCAGTCTCATCAGTAAATCCGAGGTCGACTTGCGCATCGCCGAGCTGGAATTGCAGCGTTATCTGCACGGCGACTACGAGAAGACCAAGAAACAAATCGAAATCAACATCGCTAACACCGAGATGAATATCCACCAAACCCAGGACGAGCTCGATAAAAGTCGCCCGCTGGTGGAGAAGGGATTCGTAACACGCTCCAAGATCGACGAGCTCGTGTCTTCGCTGGAACAGCTCCACATGACGCTCGACAAGCACAATCTCGAGCTGGCCATCCTCGAGCAGTACGAACTCACTAAAAGCCGAATGCAAAAAAGCGCCGCCGTCGACCAGGCGCGACAGGAACTGGAACGCGAACGCCAGCGCGCCACCTCACGCGAACGCCAGGCCGAGGAGAAGGTCAACAACCAGGACAAGACACTGGCCCTGCGCCAGAGCCGACTCGAACGCCTCAAGGACCAGCTTGCCAAGTGTGAAATCCACACCCCCAACGCCGGAGTGGTGCAGTACGGCGAGTCCGGCGGGCGCGGCTGGCGGCGCGGCAATCCGATCGCCCCCGGCGAACAGGTTTATCCCGGCCAAAACGCTGGTCACCATTCCCGACACCTCGCGGATGATGGTCACCACGCGCATCCACGAAGCCGACCGCCACCAGATCGCCGAACGGACTGCCCTGCATCGTGCGCGTTCCGGCCGTCCCGGGCCGCACTTTCACCGGTAAGGTGTCCAAGATCGCCGCAGTTCGCCGATTCCGAGCGCAGTTGGTGGAACCCCGAGCTCAAGGAGCACGCCACCGAAATTCTGCTGAAGCCAACCGACGCACCGCTCTCGCCGGGCGATTCGGCCCAGGTCGAGATCCTCATCGACGAGATCCCGGACGTTCTCGCCCGTACCGGTGCAGTGCATCTACTCCCGCGGACCAAAACGGTTCGTCTTCGTCAAGGGACTAACCGCGTCCGAGCCCGTGCCGATCGAGGTCGGGCACACCACCGCCACCATGGCCGAGGTTACCGAGGGGCTCGAAGTGGGCGACGAAGTGCTCATGCACGTTGACGAACGCCTGCTGGCCAAGCTACCCGCCCCGAGCACCGTCCAGCACGATGCACCGCATCGGTCCAACGACACAACCCACGCTACCAAGGAGCGTCAGGCAACCCCGCAGAAAAGTTCGCAGGACGTGCCGGCGGAGCAGGTCACGCCCCCGGCGGCCGCCAAGGCAACCCCCGCCGACGTAGCCGCGAGCGCAACCGAGCAGCAACCTGAGCCGGAAGACACCGATCAGGCCCATGCCGACGATGACGCTGACGCCAACACATCCGCCGCCGCCTCGGACACACCACCTACGTCAGACAGCTAGCGCCGCCTCACTCACCGGTCCACGACCACTGCAAGCCGAACGGCACCTGCCCGAATTCGTATGCCCGGGCTTCGTTCAGCGTGTTGAATTTGTCCCCTCCGCGCGAGCCCCACTCCACCGGGCCGGCCGCACCGGTCATATAGCAATGCAGGCGGCCGGTTTGATCGGCCACCAGCAGTTCCAGCCGCCCGTCGCCGGTGACATCCGCCACCAGCGGCGCCGACTCGACCGGCGCTGGCAGCTCCTCGCGCAGCAGCATGTGCCCCGCCGGCGACACAACCGTCAACACCCCGCCAACCACACCACCCGCGCGTGGCTCGATCGCCACCAGCACCACCTCGGAGCCCTTCTCACGATTGAGGTTCGCAACCGCCGGCGTGGCCCACACCGCTCCACCCACAGGACAACGCCACTCCAGACCTTCGGCCCGAACCACCCCCAGCGCACCCCGGCCGCCGGCATAATCCCCGGTCGGAAAAGCCACCAGCGCCGGCGGACGCTCGGGCTCAGAATTCAGTGATCGTAAACCCGCGATCGCACTCTCCGCCGGCACCGCTCCCAGCCCGGGCCAGGCTACCATCTGCAAGCCACCACCCGAACGTACCAGCCCCCACACGCGCGCGGACCGATCCAGCACAAACGCCGGCGGCCCCGCATCCGCCGCCGACCCGCGACATAGCGATCCACCCAGAATCCCCGCCGGCCGCGCGCCACGCCACATCCGCCGCCCGTTGCGCGCGTCCAACACAACAACAGCCCCATCGACCGCGGTCGCCAGGATCTCCTCGTCCGCGTCGCCCAACAGATCGCCCAACGCCAGCGTCGCGCCCAACGCCTGCTCGGGTACCGACGCCGACTCCGTCAACGTCGCCACCCAGGTCGTCGCACCCTGGTGACCACTGAGCGCAACCACCTTGCCGGCCTGGGTCACCACCACGACGTCACGCACGCCGTCGTGATTGGTGTCGACCGCCAGCGGAGCGCTCACAATCGGTGCGCCGGTGTGCGTGCTCCAACGCACCGTCCCCGACCGGTCGATGCAGTACACCACCCCGTTCTGCGAAGCCGCAAAAAGAACATCGCTCCCACCGGCGATGCCGATCATCCCACCCGGGCCATAATGCGTCGGCGGCGGGGTAAACAGCAACGCTGCCTGACCACTGGCACCATCCACCACCACCACCCCGTCGGCCACGTCGGCCGGATCAACGAAGTCAGCCCCCAGCGACGCCACGTACACCCGACCGTCCAGCGCCAACATCGCACTGAACCATCCGGTCAATCCCACCGGCGCCGACCACAGCAGTTCGAGCTTAACCCGCTCGGCCCGGGAGCGCGACAGCGACCGATTGCTGTCACGGCGTTCCACATCCTCCAGCCAGCGCCGCCAGGCGTCCTTGTCGGTCCCGTAATACGCCCCCGTCACCCGCGTCAACAGAACCCGCACGCGACCATCACCCAGGTCGTGATGCTCGACCAGATGACGCGCCAGGGCCAATCGCCGGCCGCGAAACGGCGGATCCCAGCGCCGCTCCCAGTTCGCCAGGGCAACATGCAAGGCGATACCATCGTCGGCATCACGAAGCAGCTTCAGCCCAACCCCAACCATCCCTTCCAGCGTACGCGACTGCCACCACCAGTACGCTCCGCCCAGACCGCCGCCAGCCACAACCACGACCAGTAGCGCCACCAATACAGCCCGCCACCAGCCGGCCCGGCGAACTCGTCGCGATTCGGACGTTGACTGTCGCACACCACCCATCGTGGTCTCCGCGGCACCAATCGGTCGACGCGTTGGCGCCGACGCGCTGCGCCCGCGTTCTCATACACCGATAACCCGAGTAATGCCAATTCCGGGCGCACTACCATCAGGTTATAGGACCACTCAGCCCACGACCGACATCCCGCAAATGCCTACAGTCATGTATTAATTCGTCATGCCAGGTTGTTTTATGTAGCCGCGTTGAATAGGCTCGATATGGAGTGCAGTTGCGCTCTCAAAGGCTGGCAAGAAGCGTTTTGAAGCACCCACATATGCCACGCCATAGAACACTCCTGGAGGTCTGCCCATGCGCCGCCTGGCCCTCATACCCCTTTTCGTAGTAACTGCCGCTGCGGTCGCCATCGCCGGCGGGCACGCGCAATCCACCCAAGATTTGCTCACCAGCTACCCGGGCGTGCAGATCTACGAGTCGGCCGGACAGCCCCAGAGACTCTACGGAACCGTTTTCGGGGTCGGCGAGTCGCCCGAGATCTCCGCCGCCAACTTCGTCAGTGAGCACGCCGACATCTTCGGCCTCACGCCGGAGGAGCTGATCCCCGGCCGCCCCAGCGATGGGCAACTCACCCAGCCGGTGATGTACGACGCCGACACGCAGACCTACAAATTCACGCTGATCTACTACACCCAGCATCGCGACGGCCTGCCGGTGTATGAATCAGAGCTGCGCCTGCTGGTCCGCAACGAGCCCGACTACCCCCTCGTCTGGGCGGGCAGCACTCTGCGTGACCTCAGCAACTTCCGCGTTGAGCCTGATCAGACCCGCAGCCCGGCAATCGGCCTGGCACTTGCCGCCGCCCTACGATTCGAACCCTCGCTGGCAAACTTCACCCCGGCCGAGTTGATCGTCTGGGCCGGCACCGCCGACGAGTTGAGCCCGCCGCGCGCCGCGCTGACTTTCGTGGCTGACAACGAAATGACCGGTTCCGAGACACCGCAGCGCTGGCGAATGGTGGCCGACGCGAGCACCGGCAAATTGCTGCACACCGAAGACCTGATCCTCTTCACCGATGTGGTCGGCACCGTTAGCGGCCAGGTCACCGAAGGCAACGTCGCCGAGGACTGCGCCGACGAGGTGCCCACCCCCCTGCCCTACATTGAAGTGCTGATGGACGGCGGTGACAGCGTGTTCGCCGACAGCAACGGCCAGTTCACCGTACCTTACGAGGGCACCGAAGAAGTCTCTCTGACGTGCTACGTTGGCGGCCTGCTCTTCGACGTCACTGACTCCGCGCTGCTCAGCAAAGCGGCCGTCCCCCCCGGCCCGGTCGACTTCCTGCACAACCAGATCAATCTGCAAAACACGCGCGCCGAGGTAAATGCCTATTACCAGGCCAACGTCGTGCACATGTTCGCGCTCCAGCAGAACCCGAGCTATCCCGTACTCGAGTTCCAGACCAACTTCACTATCAACGTCAATCTCACCGGCGGATACTGCCCCGGAAACGCATGGTATTCAGGTAGCTCGATCAACTTCTGCCTGGGCTCAGGCACCTACCCCAACACCGCCTTCGGCTCCGTCGTGCACCATGAGTATGGGCACCACATGGTCGGCAGCGGCGGCAGCGGGCAGGGCGCCTACGGAGAAGGCATGGCCGACTCGGTCGCCGCCCTCATCGCCGACGACCCCGTCCTGGGCGTCGGTTTCACCGGCGACTGCGGAACGGGCCTGCGCAACGCCGACAACGATTTCCAGTACCCCTGCAACGGCGAGATCCACTACTGCGGCCAGTTGCTCAGCGGCTGCATCTGGAGCACGCGCTGCGAACTCGCCGCCACGAATCCCGACGACTACATGGAAATCATCTCCAGCCTCGCGGTCAACTCGATCTTCCTCCACACCGGCACGGAGATCACCCCGCAAATCACCATTCGACATCCTCACCCTCGATGACAACGACACGGATATCACCAACGGCACGCCGCACTACGGCGAAATCAACGCCGGCTTCAGTGCCCATAACATGGCGGCCCCCGATCTCACTCTGGTCGAATTCTCCCATCCAGACGGGGCTGCCCAAACTGTTCGCCCCCGACGGCTCAACCACGCTGACCGTCGCGATCGAACCTTACGCCGCCAACCCGTTGCCCGATTCCGCCCAGCTCATCTACAGCACCGGCGACGACTGGATCACGCTGCCAATGACCATGATCGATACCAATGTCTACGAGGTCGCGGCCCCGGCACTGACCTGCGATGCCAAAGTGCAGTATTACTTCAACGTCCCGACTTCCTCCGGAATCGACGCGACCGACCCACCGCACGGCCCGTTCAACACCTACTCCGCCCGCAGCGCCTACGGGCTGGTCTTCGCGTTCGCAGACGATTGCGAAACCGACCAGGGCTGGATCATCGAGAACGGACCCAACCTGACCGCGGGCGCCTGGGAGCGCGGCGTACCCGCCGGCGATGGCACGCGCGGTGACCCAACCAGCGACTACGACCACTCCGGCTCCTGCTACCTGACCGAGAACGCCGACGGCGACTCCGACGTCGACAACGGATATAGCTGGCTCATCTCGCCAGCCTTCGATCTCAGTAATAACGACGCCCACGTGGCGTATGCCTTGTGGTATTCCAACAACGCCGGCGCCGACCCGAACAATGAACAGTTCTTTGTGCACGTCTCCAACGATGACGGCAACACCTGGCAACTCGTCCACGAACACGGCCCGGTGTCAGAAACCGGCTGGAATGAGTTCAACTTCCGCGTCAGCGACTACGTAGAGTTAACTGACTCGATCCGAGTCCGCTTCGAAGTATCGGACTTCGGCAATCCGTCGATCGTCGAGGCCGCCGTCGACAACATCCGCATCGAACGCAGCGCTTGCGAGCCGTTTGCTGCCGGCGATATGGACTGCAACCTCGTGGTAAACTTCGACGACATCAATGGGTTCGTGCTGGCACTGGTCGGCGCCGCGGACTATGCCGCAGAGTATCCCTTCTGCAACCACCTCAACGGCGACTTCAACGACGACCAGGTGGTCAACTTTGATGATATTGAACTGTTCGTGGGTGCGATGGCGGGCGAATAATCCATCTGCAGATAGGAACAGCAGCGCTTATCGGACGAAACAGCCCCACCAGCCGCTTCGAGAAGTGTCGCCCTGCCTTGGTCGATACGCACGCAGTCGTCCCATTGGGAAGCGCTGTCATGCGGCAATGTGGTCCTATAATCGCGCCCCCACAACAAAGCAGGCTTGTTTTCTCACCTCGCGACTGATACGCTTGGGTTAGCGCTGAGGTATGGGATGTGCGCAATGCACCGGTTCCAGTGGAACCACCCGATATTTCCACTTTCAACCCTAGGAGGACTTCGTATGCGCAGGATGGTCTTTATTGCGACCCTGGTCTGCCTGACCGGGACGGTGGCCCTCGCTGGTGGTAACCAGCAACAGGCCACGAGCAGCTTCCAGCAGGATTTCCCGGACGTACGCCTGGGCTGGAACCAGGATCTGCTGACACGCGTCTACGGGAACGTGTTTGGCGTCGGCAGCTCGGCCGAGCTGACCGCGCAGGATTTCGTGGACAGCTACGCGGACATGTTCGGCGTCGAGTCCGAGAACCTCACGCCGGGGAATCAGTTCGACGGCGCCTACACGCATCCGGTCATGTACCAGCCCGACACCGGTGACTACAAGTTCACCCTGGTGTACTACGCACAGAGCGTGGACGGGATTCCGGTTTACAGAGCCGAGCTGCGTCTGCTGACACTCAACGAACCCGACCATCCGCTGGTGTGGGCAGGTTCGAGCCTGCGCGACCTGGGCGACTTCACGCCCGCGGCCGCAGCGCTCGCCAACCCGGCCATCGGCGCCGCCCGCGAGGCGGCCGCCGAATATGCCCCGGGCGTCAGTTCGTTCGCCGATGCCGAGCTCGTGATCTGGGCCGGCATCAACGGCGACCGCCCGACACCGCGGACCGCGCTGGATTTCGTGGGTAGTGGCGTCGAGCAAGAAACCGGGCACTACAAGAAATTCCGCTTCGTCGCGGATGCCGCCACGGGCCGCATCCTGCACGCCGAAGACCTGATCCACTTCACGGACGTCACCGGCAACATCAGCGGCATGGCGACCGAGGGAGCCGCGGCTGATATCTGCAACGACGAAGTCCTCACGGTGATGCCACATCTCCAGGTGAGTATCGTGGGCGGCAGCAGCGTGTACTCTGACGCCAACGGCGACTTCACCATCGCCAATGACGGAACGTCAGCGGTAACAGTACAGGCCAGCATGAACGGCATGTACTTCGACGTCGACAACTACCCCGGCAGCGAAGCCACCGTCAGCATCTCGGTCAACCCGCCCGGCCCCGCCTACCTAATCCACAGCGAAGACAACGACGAGGAGTACGTGCGGGCCCAGGTCAACGGCTACGTGCAGTCGAACCTCGTGCGCGACTGGGTCCTGGCCGCCAACCCCGCCTACCCCATCATCGCCACCGAGACCAACTTCCCCGTCTACGTCAATCGCAGCGATTACTACTGCCCGGGCAACGCCTGGTCCGACGGCGTCTCGATCAACTTCTGTGCTTCGGGCAGCGGCTATCCAAACACCTGCTGGCAAAGCGTGATCCACCATGAGTACGGGCACCACGCCATCGACGCCGGCGGCAGCGGCCAGGGCGCCTACGGTGAAGGCATGGCGGACACGTTCAGCATGCTGAACGTCGACGACCCGATCCTGGGATTCGGGTTCTACGGAACCTGCGACGGTGGCCTGCGCACCGCGGACAACGAGTACCAGTATCCGTGCAGCGGCGAGATCCACGATTGCGGCCAGCTCCTGTCGGGCTGCATCTGGAGCACGCGCAACGAGTTGGTTGATGCTGGCATTTCCAACTACCTTGAACTGCTCTCGGGCTGGGCCGTCAATTCAATCATGTTGCACAGCGGTACCGAGATCACCCCGCAGATCACCATCGACTTCCTTACGCTGGACGACAACGACGGCAACATCGGCAACGGTACGCCGCACTACCCTCAGATTTGCGCCGGCTTCGGCGACCACAACATGGACTGCCCGGAGCTGGAGACTGGCCTGAGCGTCAGCCCCACGACCAACTTCGGTGCCGAAGGACCAGTCGGCGGACCGTTCACACCTGCCAGCGTGAACTACACCGTCGAGAACCTGAGCGACTACGCAATCGACTACGAGGTCACCGTTGACCAGTCGTGGCTGGACGTGACGAACGGCACCGGCACGCTGCCGATCTCCGGCACTGCCCAGGTAACGATCTCCTTCACCAGCGACGCCTACAGCCTGCCCTCGGGCATGCACACCGCCACCATCAACTTCGTGAACACAACCGACAACATCGGTGACACCACGCGCGACGTGGAGTTGGGCGTCGGCTTCGTGACGGCGTATGAGTGGACGCTGGACACCAACCCCGGCTGGACCACCGAAGGCCAGTGGGCATTCGGTACTCCGACGGGCGGCGGCGGCGACTACGGCAGCCCTGATCCAACCAGCGGGTACACCGGAAGCAACGTCTACGGCTACAACCTCAATGGCGACTACGGAAGCTACCTCGACGAGATGGCCCTGACCAGCGAAGCGATCGACTGCACCGGCCTCGAATCCGTCAAGCTGCGTTTCTGGCGCTGGCTGGGCGTCGAGCAACCCTCCTACGACCATGCCTACGTCCGCGTCAGCAACAACGGCACCTCCTGGTCAACCGTCTGGGAAAACACCGAAGAAGTGGCGGATTCGAGCTGGAACTTCCAGGAACTCGATATCTCCGGCGTGGCCGACAACCAATCCGAAATCTACCTCCGCTGGGTGATGGGCGAGACGGACGTGGCCTGGCAATACTGCGGCTGGAATATCGACGACATCACGATCTATGCCGCCGGCGAAGTCACACTGCCGGCGCTGACCATCGCGTTGCCGGGCGGCACACCGGCCTACGTCGAGCCGGGTGTGGAAACGCCGATCACCGTCGAGATCTACGACGGCGAAGAAACCTACGTGGCTGACTCAGCCCTGTTGCACTATCGCTACGACGGCGCGACATGGAACACGGCTCCGCTCACGCACGTAGCCGGCAATACCTACGAAGCAACCCTGCCGGGAGCTTCGTGCAGTGACACGCCCGAGTTCTACTTCAGCGCCGACGGCAGTGGCGGCACCACCGTCTTCAGCCCCCAGGATGCGCCGACAGATCTGTACAGCGCAGGCGTCGGTACGCTGACGGTCGTCATGTCAGACAACTTCGAGACAGACCAGGGCTGGACCACCAGCTACACCGATGCGACCGCCGGCTACTGGGAGCGCGGCATCCCCGTCAACGACGCCAGTTGGGAGTATGACCCTGCCGCTGACGCCGACGGCAGCGGACAGGCCTACCTGACCGGGAACGAAACCGGCAACAGCGACGTCGACGGCGGCTCGGTCACACTGACCTCGCCGGTCTTCGACATGTCAAGCAACGACGACCTCTCGATCACGTACTACTACTTCTTGAAACTGACCAACACCACCGGCGGCGTTGACATGCTGCGCGTTGACGTCAGTGACGATGGCGGCACTAACTGGACCGAGGTAACGCGCTACACGGACGACGGTGGCCTGAGCTGGCACGCCGGTGAAGTCACCGCCGCCGACATCACCGCTGCCGGCCTGACCCTGACTGACAACATGCGCATCCGCTTCTTCACCAACGACGCTGATCCCCAGTCAGTCAACGAGGCCGGCATCGACGCGTTCGTGGTCAGTGGTTTCGGCTGTGGCGATACCTGGCAGAAGGGTGATATGAACTGCGACGGGTACGTTAACTTCGACGACATCGACCCGTTCATCGCCGCCGTTGTTTCCCAGGAGAACTACGAAGAGTGGCTGCAAACCAACAACGTCGAATGCGTCTATAGCAACGGCGACTTCGACAACCTCGGCGGCGTCAACTTCGACGACATCGACCCGTTCGTCACCGCGCTGGTTGGAGACTGATAACGCTCTGACCACCATGCTCTGATCTGAACCGACTACAGCCGCCGGGCCGATGACGACGCATCAGTCCGGCGGCTGCTTCTTGCGCCGGCGCAACCAACCGTTACACAGGCCACTCCCGAGCACAGGCAGAAGACGATCGACTGGATTCCTTTCGGGGATGGCGCCTCTCCTCCTCAGAGCCGCCCCGGCCGCTTATTATCAGCCCTAAGACACTTGGCGTAGGCTCGCGCGTTCGGATGGGATCAGTATTAAGCTTGAAGTGGCGCGGCGCGGGTACTATAACAAGTGTGTTAGGATGGCAGGCGTTGGGTTGGGAGAGTATGCCGCGGCCCTGATCGCCGGTGTACGGGGGAACAGAACGTATTGCAGTTATGCTGCGAGTCGTTCACGTCCGCATGCTTGCCGATGAACTTCATGCGCGCGGAGAGTGCGCATCGGTTGGTGTCTATCGTCAATGCACGCTGAGCATCGACGAGGACTGATAACATCTGTCCGTGTGCCAGACGCTATCGTCCAACAACAAATCCCGGTGCGAGGAATCGCAGTGCGTCGCGGCCCGATCGACAACACCTCGGCGACCGCCAACGCCCAATCCTGAGAAGAAGGAGCCCTGCTAATGAACCGTCATTCTCGACTAACCCTGCTGATCGCCGGCCTCGTGCTGGCAACCGCGTGGGCAACTGCCAGCGCCCAGCAAAGCACCGATCCACTGGCCCGCCCCACAGACGGCGTCATCCGCCCGACCGCCGAGATTCACGCGACGGCACCCCTGAAGGAAGTCCCGATCATGGTCGCCGAGCCGCTGGATGTCGACGCCCTCCGGCAGGAAGACACCGAGCGCGAGCAGCTCGGTATGGCACCTCGGTTCGCCGTCCCGCAGGTCGTCGACTATCAGCCGGATTCAGATGGCCTGTGGGAGTGGCTGGACGCCAAGACGCTGCTCTGGCGTCTGCGGCTCAGTGCGCCGGGAGCCTTGTCGCTGAATCTCGGCTTCACGCGCTACTTCATGCCAGCCGAAGGTCGGCTGTTTGTCTACTCCGCCGATAGCAGCGAGGTTATCGGCCCATTTACCGCCGACGATAACGAAGACCACGGCGAGCTCTGGACTCCCATCCTGCTCACCGACGACATCATCGTCGAGGTCACCATCCCCGCGGCCGACATGAGCAACCTGGAACTGACGATCGGATCGTTCAACGTAGGCTACCGCGGATTCGGCGAACTCGTCAGCGATCGCTCGGGCTCCTGCAACAACGACGTGATCTGCTCAGTAGGCGACGACTGGCGCGACGAAATCCCCTCGGTCGCTGTCATCTCCACCGGCGGATCCGCGTTCTGTAGCGGCTTCCTCGTTAACAACACCGCCCAGGACGAAACGCCCTACTTCATGACCGCCTACCATTGCGGCATCAACTCCAGCAACGACGCCTCTCTGGTCACATACTGGAACTTCGAAAGCCCGACCTGCGGCCAGCAGGGCGGCGGCTCGATGAGCCAGTACAACACCGGCTCAACCCTGCGGGCCACCTATTCGACCTCCGACTTCACGCTGGTCGAGCTGGATGACGCGCTGAATCCGAACTACAACCTCACCTTCGCCGGCTGGGATCGCACGTCCAGCAACCCGACCAGCGCCGTGGGTATCCATCACCCCTCGTGCGACGAGAAATCGATCAGCTTCGAGGACGACGCCTGCACGACTACCGACTACCTGGGCACCAGCACGCCCGGCGACGGCACGCACATCCGCGTCATCGACTGGGATGATGGCACGACCGAGGGCGGATCCTCCGGATCGCCACTCTTCAACCAGAACCATCACGTCGTGGGCCAGCTCCACGGCGGATATGCCGCCTGTGGCAATGACAGCTCCGATTGGTACGGGCGCTTCTCGGTGTCGTGGACCGGCGGGGGCTCCAGCTCCTCGCGTTTGAGCGACTGGCTGGACCCGATCTCCTCGGGCGCTACCACGCTCGATACACTAGTGCCGGGCGCCAGCGGCATCAGCGTCACGCCCAGTGCCGGGCTGGACTCGGCCGGCGATCCCGGCGGGCCCTTCACCCCCGCCAGCAAACAATACGTAATCACAAACGACGGCAGTAGCGGAATCAACTACGCCGTCACCAAGAGCCAGTCGTGGATCACGGTATCGCCCGCGTCCGGCTACCTGACCGGCGGCAACGACGTAACCGTCACCGTCTCGATCAACAGCAACGCCAACTCGCTCTCGATCGGTGACTATTCGGACACGGTCTACTTCACCAACACGACCGACCACACCGGCGACACGCAACGAGAGGTCACGCTCCAGGTCGGCGGGCCCAGCTTGGTGTACGACTTCCCGATGGACTCCGATCCCGGCTGGTCGACCGAGGGGCTCTGGGAGTTCGGGCAACCCACCGGCGATGGCGGCGACCACGGCAACCCCGACCCAAGCAGCGGATACACCGGCAACTACGTCTATGGGTACAACCTCAACGGTGATTACGAGAACGACTTGGATGAGCAGAACCTGACCACGACCGCACTGGATTTCAGCAACGTCAGCGACGTTACGCTCAGCTTCTGGCGCTATCTCGGCGTCGAGCAGCCCTCCTACGACCACGCCTACCTGAAGATCAGCAGCAACGGCAGCACCTGGACCACCCTCTGGGAAAATACGGCCGTGGTCGAGGATTCAAGCTGGACCTACGAGGAATACGACATTTCCGCGTATGCCGACGGCGAATCCACCGTCTACATCCGCTGGGTCATGGGCGAGACGGACGGAAGCTGGCAGTATTGCGGCTGGAACATCGACGACATCGAGATCTGGGGCATCAATGCCTGCACCAGCCCATCGATCACGGAGCAACCACAGAGTGCGACACGCTACTACGGCGAGTCGGTCACGTTCGAAGTGGCGGCCACCGGAACCGAGACGCTCGAATACCAGTGGATCCACAACAGCAGCGACATCAGTGGTGCGACGAGTGACAGCTACACCATCTCTGCCGTCGATCAGGACGACGCCGGCTACTACTACTGCACCGTCAGCAACGGCTGCGGCAGCGTAACCAGCAGCGCGGCCACGTTAACCGTCGAGTGGGAACGGGCTGACAGTAATTGCGACGGCGAGGTCAACTTCAACGACATCGACTACTTCGTGGCAGCCCTGATCAGTCAGTCCGAATGGGAAGCCATGTTCGCCGAGGGCCCGTACTGCGGGTACCTGGAGGTCAATGACATCAACAACAGCGGCGTCGTCAACTTCGACGACATCGACTACTTCGTCGATTGCCTGGTTGCCGGCGGCTGTGAGTAAAGCCCCCCCGGAGGAGGACGGAAGCGTGTTCGGCGAGACCTCGGGCGGCCTCAGGGTCGCCGGGGTCTCGCCGGCTCTTTTTTGCACCGCTGGCAGTTACTGCTGAACGTGAATGACCGTGCCGGTGCAGTGCGCCATACGCTGGTCGCAGACACTCTCAATCACCGCTGCCACGTCGTCCGGCTGGAGCACGCGGTCGCCGGGCACATCGGGGAAAAGCTCGCGGAACATCCCGGTCTCGACGCCGCTCGGAGCGACGGCGTACGCGCGGATGCCGTACGGCTTGCCCTCGTTCGCGACCGCCTGCGTAAAGATGTTCACCCACGCTTTGCTGGCGCCGTAGACGGCGAACCCGGGGAACGGATCGACGGAGGACCGCGAAGACACGTTCACGATCACACCCGCGCCCTGTGCTTTCATGATGGGCCAGACGGCGCGTGTCAGGTGAAAAACGGCGTCCATGTTGACGGCGCGAACCAGCTCGTAATCCGCGACGGACAGCTCGGTCAGATCGGCCAGCGGAGCCGCGCCGGCGTTGTTGACCAACACGTCGATACGCCCAAAGCGCTCGCGGGCCACCTTGATCAACGCGGGGGCTGCCGCGGGGGCACCTACGTCCACCGGCACCGGTTCACAGGCCGTACCGGCACCACTGATCTGCTCCGCCGCCCGGCGCAGGTCGGTCTCGTTGCGTGCTGCGGCCACGATGTCGCACCCGGCCCGGGCCAGGCGCAGCGCGGTCGCCAGGCCAATACCGCGACTTGCACCGGTGATTATCGCTACTTGATTCGCCATGCTGTCGGCCTCCTGTTTCCGGATTGTAGGCGCCGGGTATCAATCGCTTCCAGGAATGAAACGGACACACGTCACCCGTGGCATGGAATCGACAAACGCCTACAATCGTGAATCATGATTAGGTTGACGCGCGAAGTACGTTTATCGGTTGATCGCGATTGGGCCGGACACGTCGAGTTCGATCGCCCGGTCACCAACTCCTGGGGCGGCTGGCCCAGCGCGGTCGGCATCGTCCCCTACCTGCGGCTGCGCGCCACGGTCGTCGGCATGCCGGAGCCTCTCACCGGCTTTCTGTGCAACATCACCACCATCGACCGGCTGCTGCGCCAGCACGCCATCCCCTACACGGCCGAGGCGCTGCGCGAGCACGGTTGGCACATGCCGGCCGAGCATCTGCTGGAGCACATCTGGGCCCGCGTATGCCGCGAGCTGCCCGGCGGCGCACCGATCGTCTCTTTACAGCTCTGGCCGACGCCCTGCCTGTGCTACGGAATCGAGCGGGAGACACCTGGTATGGTCTTCGTCACGCAACAGTTCGAGTTCGCCGCCTCGCACCGACTCTACTGCAAGCAGTTCAACGACGAGCAGAACCGGCGTATCTTCGGCAAGTGCAATAACCCCAGCGGGCACGGGCACAATTACCTGTTGGAAGTGACGGTGGCCGGCGAGCCCAATGAGCACAGCGGCGTGGTGATCGCCCTGCCCGAGTTGGAGCAGATCGTTACCGAGCGCGTCATTGAGCGGTTCGACCACCAACACCTGAACCTCGATACCGAAGAGTTCCGCGATCTCAACCCCAGCATCGAGAACATCGCCCGCGTGATCTGGAAGCTGCTCAATGGTCACCTAACGCCGGCCCGGTTACACCGCGTCCGCGTCTGGGAAACGCCCAAGACCTACGCCGAGTACAGCACTGACTGACCCCCACCGAAACACACTCACCGAGAAACCCCACATCATGGGTAACGCCCCCACCCCGGCGCGCAGATTCAGATCTGAAGACGCTCGCCCGGCGAATCGGTGTCGCCGGTCTGCGTGATCTTGCCGCGCTGCCCGATCTTCTTGTAGTGCTCCAGGGCGCACTCGCGATCGGGAAAGTCCCTCACGGTGAAAACCAACTTGGTGGAGCCGACGCGGATCTCGTCGCCATCGGTCAGCGGCGTCTCATCCGCGATGCGCCGCCCCTCCACGTAGGTACCATGCCGGCTGCGCATGTCCAGCGCACGCCACTGCCCGCTGTCACGCTCGCAGAAAATCTGCATGTGCTGACGCGAGACGCGTCTGTCGAGGAGCTGCACAGGCACCGACTCGGCCCGACCGACCACGGTAGTACGGTGGCCGAGCGGGTAATAATCGCCGGCGTGCGGCCCGGAGATGATGATCAGCGACGCCATTACTGGCCCTCGCACTGGCAAGGAACGGACTACGGGTAAACTGTTTGCCCGCGGCACAGCGATGACGCCGGGCATTATGCCCCGACAATCTGCCCATCACAACGAAAAACCCCCGTCGGCGGTCGACCGTCGGCGCCGCGGTCGATCGCACTGCCACGCTGAATATCACATCGTAAGAACGGTGGCCGCGCGCTGCGCGCCGCCGCCGCCGTGAATATGTGCCGGATCCTTCGCCAGTCCGCGGGCAACGTCGCCGGTGATGCGCCCCTCGCGAACCAGCCGTTGCAGATCCTCATCCAACGCAACCATCCCGTCGCGTTTGCCGGTCTGAATGGCCGACTCGATCTGCTCCAGCTTGCCGGTGCGGATGGCAACCTGAACCGCGTAGTTGGCAAGCAGCACCTCCAGCGCCAGGACGCGCTTCTCATCTGCATCAGCGGACGGCAGCAGGTGTTGACACACGACCGCCCGCAGGCTCATCGCGATCTGCTTGCGCATATCCTCCTGCACGTCCTGCGGGAAGATGTCCACCAGTCGGCTGACGGCACCCTTGGCGTCGCGCGTATGCAAACTGGTCAATATCAGGTGGCCGGTCTCCGCGGCCGACAGCGCCATCTGGGCCGTCTCGCGATCGCGAATCTCGCCAACGAGAATCACGTCCGGGTCCTGGCGCAGGCCGAACTTGAGCCCGTCAGCGAACGACTCGACATCGCGCCCCACTTCGCGCTGCGTGACGATCCCGCCCGAGCCAGGATTGTGGAGATATTCGATCGGCTCCTCGACCGTCAGGATGCGGCGATGGGCACCTTCACGAAGCAGGGCAACCAGTGCCGCCAGCGTTGCCGATTTACCGGACCCGGTCACACCGGTGACGATCACCAACCCGTTGGCGAGCGACACCAGGCGTTGCGCCAGGGGTTCGGGGAAACCCAGCCAAGCCAGCGACGGGATCTGGTCCGGAATGTTCCGCAGACAAACGCACCAGGAACCCTGCGACAAAAATACATTGGCGCGAAACCGGCACATGACGCCGTTATGGGTCACTCCCAGTGAAGAATCGAAATCCTGGGCTTCGTCGATCTTGAAACGCGCCCGGTCGGCCAGGATGGACGCGACCATCTGGCGGACCTGCTCAGGCTCCAGCGAGGCCGCTTCGCTGGGACGCAAGTCGCCGTTGACGCGGTAGGTCGGCGGATACCCGGGCACCAGGTGCAAATCGGAGGCCCCCAGCTCGACCGCGCGATGGAGCAGGTCCAGCAGCTCCTTAGATAGGCTGGCGGAAACACGCTCGAAACTGCTCTCGGCCGCGCCTAGCAGGCGTTCCATGTCGGCCGTGGGCGGAATTTGATCGTGATTGTCACTCATCAACAAAGCTCCGGAGACAGGGGCGTGAGTCGCTCGCATTATAGGACTCGCGGACCATGCCAACCCTGCTCACACTGTATACCCCCTTGTCATCGACCAGTTGCGATCGACTCGTTCGGCTACGGCCGGGGACATCCTTCAGCCGGCGGGGCGTCGGGGGCTTGGCCGGTTGGCAGCACGATGGTGAAGGTGGTGCCTTGGCCATCCTGGCTCTCAACCTCCAGCCGCCCACCGTGGGCCTGGACAATCCGGCAACACACCGCCAGCCCGAGCCCGGTGCCCTTGCCGGGGTCCTTGGTGGTGAAGAAGGGGTCGAAGATCGCCTCCAGGTGGTTCTTCGGAATGCCGCAGCCGGTATCCGTAATGCGGATGAAGATGTAGTCCTCTTCGCTGGTTCGGCCAGTCTGCACGGTGAGTCGGCCGCGTTCGTTCATGGCGTCGGCCGCATTGATGAACAGGTTCATGAAGACCTGCTGCATCTGCGACTCGTCGATGATGGCGTCGGGTAGGTCGTGATCCAGCTCGCGGACGACCTCGATATTCTGGAAGCTGGCCTGCTTCTCCAGCAGCGCCAGCGTGCGGCTGATGATTCCGTTGACGTCGCGGGCGGCGGTGCGCGCCGAGCGTTGGCGCGAGAATTCGAGCAACTCCTTGACGATGCGCCGGCAACGGTCGGTCTGGGCGACGATTTCGTTCATGTCGGCCCGGGCCGGACTGTCGGACGGTAGCTCTTCAAGCACCAGCGAGGCGAAGGTAAGGATGCCGCCGAGCGGGTTGTTGATCTCGTGCGCCACGCCGGCGGCAAGCTGACCAAGCGAAGCCAGGCGTTGCTGGCGATCGAGGGCGGCCTGGGTCTTGGCGAGCTGCTCGGTGCGCTCCTGAACCTTCTGCTCGAGCGCCTGGGTCCATTGCTGGGCCTGTTGTTCGAGCAGGCTATAGCGCTCATTGGTCATCTCGTTGATGCGGTCGAGCATGGCGTTGAACGAGTCGGCCAGCACGCCCAACTCGCTCTCATCAGAAACCCGCACGCGGTGACTGGTATCGCCGTCGGAAATGAGCCGCGAGACGACGACCATCTCCTCAAGCGGCCGCATCAGGCTGCGCGTCAGGAAATAGGTGACGACGACGATGAGCACGAAACAGAACAGGGCGATGCCAGCGAACGCCAGCGTGACATTGTCGCGAACCTGCGTGTAGGGGCGCTGGAGGACGCCGACACCGAGAATACCGATGCGTTGGCCGGCCAGATCGGTGATGGGTTCATAAGCGGTGATGTACCAGTCAGCGGTGATCTTCGTGCGGTCGCTCAGGCCGCGGCCTTCGTCGATGACGGCGTGGCGCACCGCGGGCGTGACGCGTGTGCCGATGGCGCGCGCCCCGAACGCATTGAGAACGTTCGTGGTGATGCACACGTCGTTCTGGAAGATGCTGGCAATGCCAGCGGGACGTCCGTGCGGCCGGACGTCCGGATAAAGCGTCTGCCGCATCTGATCGACTAGATAGTTGCCGTCGCCGGTACCGGTACGCTGTGGTACATTAAGCAGCTCGCCGCCGTAGACGACACCCACAACTTCGCCACGCTCATTGGTGACCGGAGCAGCAGCAACCAGCACCATGCCGGTTTGATGCTGGTCCGCGTCGGCGACCGCCGGGGCGCTGGTGGCGGCAACGCGTTCGATCAGGGCCGGGTCTTCGGCGCGGAGCGCGGCCAGCGGGATCAGCTCGGTGGCGGCGACGGATGTGCCCGTCAGCGCGACCGCCACCGGCGCCAAGTCAGCCACGTCGCCGTCGACGCTGTCGCTGGTGGCGCGGCTGCGCACCTGGCCCCGAGCGTCGGCAACGGCGAGAAAGTCCAGCCGCGCGCGGGCCTGGACACTGGCCAGGTAGTGGCGTGCGGCCGGATCGGTTGTACCATCGAGCGCACCGCGCACGCGCCCACTGGTGGCGAGCAACTCGACACACTGCTGGATCTCGCGCAGGCGGTTGTCATAGATGGTGCGCGTGGCGGAGAGGCCGTGAGCAACTTGCTGGCGAGCCTGCTCGAGCAGGGCGTGGCTGGTGACGCGGATGCCGATGATGGAAGTGGAGACGCCGCCGAGGATCAGGATCAACGAGTAGCTGGCGACGATGCGCCACTTGAGAGAATGTGTCCAGCGCGGAAGTCTCATACAGGCTCCGCTCGCGGCCGCCGGGGCTCAGTCGTCGGCCGGAGTCGCCGCAGACTGACCGGTGTCGCGCGGCAGCGTAACGGTAAAGGTCGAACCCTGGCCAGGCGTGCTCACCAGCGTAACATCGCCGCCCAGTTCGCGAGCGATTTTGCGGCAGATGGCCAACCCCATGCCGGTGCCGCTGATGCCGGCGGTGCTACCATCCTTGACCCGGAAAAATTCCCCAAAGAGGTTGGGGACCTGGTCAGGGGCGATGCCAATACCAGTGTCGGCGACGGAAATCTCGACGGTCTGTTTGTCGCAGCCGCCAGTGATAGTGACACGGCCATTGTCGCGATTGTACTTGATCGCGTTGGAGACCAGGTTGGCCAGCAGCATGCCCAGCGCCGCCCGGTCGCCAACCACCGGCGGCAAATCGGCGGGAACCTGATTATCGAGTGTAACGCCATTCGACTCGGCCGCGGTGCTGACGCCGGCGAGCGTCTCGGCAACCAGTTCCGGCCAGTGCACCGGCGTGCGCTCGGTGGCGAGCTGACCACCTTCAACCTTCGAAAGCGTCAGCCAATCGTCGATGATCCGGAGCATCTCGGCAATCTTAGCGCGCGAACGCACAATCCATTGCCGCGGCCTCTCGGCCAACTCGTCACCAGCCTGGTGCATGAGAACGTCAAGATACTGACGCACAGCGCCCAGCGGCGATTGCAACTGGTGCGAGACGAAAGTGATAAAGCGGCGCGCCTGGGCCGCCTTCTCGGCCTGTAGGCGCTTGGTCTCCTGCCCCAGCCTCCAGCGCTCGACGGCGCGCCGGATAATCGTGCGCAGCTCGTCGGCCGTAAACGGCTTGGGAACAAAATCGTACGCGCCGCCCTTCATAGCCTCAACCGCCGTATCGACCGTGGCAAACCCGGTGATGACGACGATGACGATTTCCGGGTTCAGCTTGCGAACGTGCTCGATCACCTCGATTCCGCTCATGCCGGGCATCTTCAGATCGGTGACGAGCACCGGCGGGTGAATCTGGCCGGCACGTTCGATTCCGGATGGTCCGTCGGGAAAAGTCTCGACCTCGTAGCCGGCACGCTTGAGCGCTGCCTCGCAGGCACGGCGTATGGCGAGGTCGTCGTCGACGACGATGATCGGTCCGAGCGATGAGTCGGTCTGCGTAGAGATGCTCATGAATCTCAGCCCTGCCGCCGGTGAGTGTATTACAGGTGAACGCGCGCCGGCGGGGCAAAACGCTCGGCGCTGGCCCGGATCGGGAAGTACCCGTCGGCCGTACGCGCCCGCCGCCTCGGCCGGTGCGGCAACGTCACGACTCGATCATCTGACGAACCATTTCGAGGAACTTCGGGTAATCCAGCGGCTTGGCAAAGTAAGCGTCGGGAGTAATCATCGGAAGGTCGCCGGCCATCGGGAAAATGGTGCTCGGGTCGTCCCGCACCGAGGAGACCATGACGATGGGGATCTCCTCTATGTCGGCCCCGCCACAGTGCTTGAGCGCCTGGACGACGTTGTACCCCTCAATGGGGCTTTCCATCATGATGTCCAGAACGATCAGGTTGGGGCGCTGACTGCGGGCGGCATCGACGCCAGCGCTGCCGGAATCAGCCTCGATGACTTCGTAGCCCTCAGCCTCAAGCATGGCTCGCGTAGAGGCCCGATAGTCCTCGTCGTCGTCGACGATCAGGATTCTCGCCTTGTCCGCCATGGGCGTTTGCTCCGCGCTACATCGGGCGCGGGTAAACTAGACGTGCGGAGACGGCTTGTCAACCGGAGTCCCGTGGTCCACGCTTCGCGAGCTGCTCGCGGACGCATTCGATAAACCTGGGTATATCAAAGGGTTTGGCGAGATAGGCGTCCGGCGTGATCGGGCTGGTATCACCGATCCACCCGAATAGGCTGGCCGGATCAGCCTGAACCGAAGAAGCCATTATCACGGGGACATCTCGCACTGCACTGAACTCACGAGCGTACTTGAGGGCCTGGTTAACGGAATAGCCCTCGCCGACGTGCTCAAGCATGACGTCGAGAATGATGAGATCCGGGTGCTGATCGCGGGCGGCCGCCAGGCCAGCGGGGCCGGAATCCGCCTCAATGACGGCGTAGCCCTCGCCCTCGAGCAGCGCGCGTGTGGAGGTACGGAAGTCCTCGTCGTCGTCGATGATCAGGATCTTGGCCGCAGCGGGCATCGCCAGCACAGCTCCGACAAGAGGTCTCGTTGGTGCCAGCGTAGTCAGGCCCCTGGCAGCGGTCAAGCAAAAGCCCGGCGTCCTAGTCGCGTGTCAGCCGCTGCACGACCTCCAGGGCGGCATCGTAGTTCGGCTCCGACGTGACCTCGGGCACATACTCCACGTAAACCACCTGACCGGCCCGATCAATCACAAAAACCGCACGCGCCAGCAGCCCCAGTTCCTTGATCAACACACCGAACGCCGGCCCAAACGTGCGGCGCTTGTAATCGCTCGCGGTGATAACCCGCGCGATTCCCTCCGCCCCACAAAAACGCTGCTGCGCAAACGGCAGGTCCAGGCTAACCGTCAGCACCACCACGTCATCCGACAAGTTCGTGGCCCGCTCGTTAAACGTCCGCGTCTGCGTCGCACAAACCGGCGTGTCCAGGCTCGGAACCACGCTCAACACCAGCACCTTGCCGTGATACTGCTCGCACGACAAGTCACTCAGGTCGCCGGCGGTCAGCGTGAAGTGCGGTGACGGCGTGCCAGGCGTCATGGCCGGCCCCAACAACGTCAGCGGGTTTCCCTTGAACGTGGCCACTCCCTCGCGTTCGATCATTTCCAGTCTCCCTGTTAAGCAGCAATGCCAATGCAAACCTGCCGGCCCACCCCGACCACAGGGGCATAACCCGGGTCCGGCCCAAGCCACAACTCCATTATTCTAGTAGGTTATCCCCCGTTCGGCAGATCCCCGACGCCGTTTACGCGTACGTGTTAACTTGCGTACCGACGCCCGGCTCCTGAATCTGCTGGGCCAACTCCATGGCCGCATCCAGCAACGACAGCGCCGCCTGCTGCTGAGCATTGGCCTGCTTGACGGCATATACCGCGACCGCGGTCTTGGCCTGGTCGGTCGCCAGCGTGGTCGAGATGCTCGCTATGCCATCCATCCGCACTACCTCGGCAGACAATGTCTCCACACGCATCATCGGCACGATCCGTCGCCGGCCCGAGTCGCCGCCAACATTGCCCCCAAACCGCCGCCCAGACCTATAATCCGTAACAGTGTTCATCCCAGACCAATGCCAGAACCGGCGGAGCCAACCGTGACGTTCCCGAAACTCGACATCATCTTCGCCATGCCCCACCCCGACGACATCGAGATCACTTGCGGCGGGACGGTCGCCCGGCTCGTGCAGCTCGGCTACCAAGTCGGCCTGCTGCACCTGACCGACGGAGAACCAACGCCCCGCGGCAACGCAGAAACGCGCCGGCGCGAGCTGCGCGAGGCCGGCCAGATCCTCGGCGCCCAGCACGTCGAGATGCTCGATCTGACCAATCGCGAATTGATGGACTGCCCGGCCGCCCGCTACGCCGTCGCTACCGTCTTTCGACGGCATCGGCCGCAGGTGGTGGTTGCCATGGCCGGCCGCACTCCCGCCGCTTCCCCAGACCACTACCAGGGACAGCTAATCGTCGAGGGGGCCCGCTTCTACTCCCAGCTCACCAAGTGGGACGAGCGGTTCGACCACACCGAGCCCTACCGCGTCCCCTGGCTGTGGTATCGCCCGGTGCCGCACGCGGCCGAACACGCCACTTGGCCGGCAACGTTCGTCGTGGACGTGTCCGACGTGCACGAGCAAAAGCTGGCCGCTATCGCCTGCTACAAATCACAATTCGACGAGCAGCGCTTCGTACACCTGAAACACCGCCTCCGCGCCCGCGACGCCGAAGAGGGTGCCCATTGTGGCTTCCGCTTCGGCGAGCTGTTCGCGCTGCCACACGCCGTACCACTGCCCGACCCGCTGGCGCTGTTCAAGAAAATGGGGGCCGGTCACACCGCCGGCCATTTCACCACGCTCCGAATAGCCGCAGCCAAATCCGGTCAGCAAGATTGGTCCGTCGGCGCCAGCTACTGGTAGCGCTCAAGCAGTCGCTTGCAGGCCTTGACGTTGGCGACCTCGTCCTCGTCGGCCCCTTCGTACTCGATGCCGACCCAGCCTTTGTAGCCGGCCGCGAGCACGATCTTCATCATCTTGTCGTAGTCGTCCCGACGTGATTGCCCGCCTCGTCGAACTCGTGGCACTTGGCGCTGACCGCCTTGGCGTAAGGCATCATCCGCCGGACGGCCTCGTAACGATCCACCTCGGCCGGGAAGTTCCCAAAATCGGGCAACGTGCCGAACCGTTCGTCGTTCACGAGCTGCATGACTCGCAGGAGCGAATCCGGGTCGGACGAGAGCCCGCCGTGGTTCTCGATGATGACGTTCAAATTGTCCGGCTTGGCCAACTCGACCAGCTTGGCGAAGCTCTCTGCACAGCGTTTGATCGCATCCTCATCGCCGGCCTGGCCGTGGCCGCTGTTGCAGCGAATAGAGTGGCAGCCGAGGACCGCCGCCACGTCCAGCCACTTGCGATGATTGCGTACCGCCTGCTCGCGCTCGCGTTTGTCCGCATGGGCCATGTCGCCTTCGGCATCGCACATGATCAGCAGGATTTTCACGTCGTGATCGGTCGCCCGCTTGAGCAGTTCCTTGCAGTAGTTGTACTGCGGGCTGGGGAAGAAGCTGTTGACCAGCTCCAAACCGCCCAGACCCAGCTCGTTTCGGCACAGCTCCGGCATGTCGATCTGCTTGAGCTTGCCGCGGTAAAACATGCGGTGCACCGACCAGGCCGCCAGTGAAATCTCGAACTTCTTTTCCATCGCAGTGCCTCGCTGTTGGAAGGTTTGTGCCAGCAATGTTGGGCCAATGGCCAGCCCGCCGGCCAACTGGGCCCCACGTTGCAGAAAGATCCGCCGGGGAAACCGCTGATCAACCATGCGTGATCCTCCTTTGTTTGGCAGTTTACCTCCCCGCCCGGCGCGCAGCCAGCGGGCTCGCGGCCACCGTCGTGACGCCGAGCCCGCTGGCAGATTGACCGAAATATCGTCCGAAAACTGATCTACTTTTCGGCGGATGCTTCGCCGGCCGCGTCGTCGGAAGATCCGAACATCTTCAGGCATGCGCCGGCGTCCAGCTCGAACGTCACGCCCTCCTGGACGTAGTCCGCGCGGTTGAGCTGATCGGCCGGGCCGAATTCGTTGATGAACGCGATCTCCAGGTGGCCATCGGGCCCGAGGAGGTGGTCCACATTAAGCCATTCCACGCCGACGTCGACCCGATATCCCATGGCCACGACCATGTGGGCCAGCGTGTCCGTGACGTCACCCGAATCGTCATCGGTAAGCCCGCTTAGATCTCGCGCAGTAAGCACGTACAGACCGGGCTCGACCTCTTCCACGTCAACGTCACCGGCCAGTTCGTCCAGGCGCAGCACGAGCGCTTCCAACCCTTCGCGATCCAGCCGGCCGGCCAGCAGATCCTCTAACTGGTCTTCCAACTCGCCAAGTTCAATGGCAGCGCCGTTCTGAACGTCAACTTCGGACGCAACCGTCAGCCGCGGGCCGGCGTCATCAACCGTCACACTGGCATCTGTCTCGATGGTGGCTGTCGTCTGGCCGCCGGCGCCATCGCCCACGGTGACCTCACGCACGCTGGTGTGCGTCACGCCGATCGGATTCTCACCCTCGAACACGCCCTCCAAATCAATCATCACGCCGCGGTTCAACAAGTTCCCCGCAAGCGGCGCCACCGCCCCGAGTTCTTCGCTCATCTTGGGACCTAGGGTTCCCTGAACGTAGGCCCACTCTTCCGCTTCGCCGATTGCGGCGGCAACTTGCATGTGCAAGCCGGCGTGTTCACGGGCTGCCTCGCTGAACGCAACCGTCGCGTCGACATAGATGCTGCTGGGCTCAGGATCCGACATTTCGCCGCTGATCAGCTCACCCAGCCGCCAGGGCTGATCAAACAGCACACTGACCCGGCCGTCGACGAGCATCTCTTCGGTCTGCAATCCGCTGAAGACGATCCGCAGTCCCTGGCGGGGTGCGTCGCGGAAGCTTTGCAGGATCGTCTCGGCCGCAACGGCGTTATGCCGGCCGGACGTCAGCAATACGAACGCCATCACGATGGCTGCCGCCAGCGCCGTCCCCGCCGGCAGATACATCCGTCTGTTACGCATGAAATGTCCTCCGCGCCCGGTCGGGCGCATTGTTTCCTCGGGTCCGTGCAAATCGCTCGAGCCCGGGGCTTGTTTCCACTTGTTACGCTGCTGCTCGGTCGGCGCTGCCGGCAGGGGCACCCGCCGGCCGATGCTCCGCAGGTTCTGATCCAACAACCGGTCTTGATGATCTTCCTGGCCGGTCATACTCCGCTCCTTTCACGCCCCATCGGCGTCAGAGAAGCTCCATGTGCTGCAAACGCTCGCGTAAGGCACGCCGCGCTCGATACAAACGTCCTTCGATCGCACGCAAGCTGATGCCAAACTGAGCCGCCAGCTCCGCGTGATCGCGTTGCTCGAAATAATGCCCGATAAGCAACGCCTGCTGCTGGGCCGGCAACTCCGTCAGCGCCAGCAACAATTGCTCGCGCACTTCCGCCCGGCACAGTTCCGCGTCGGGCAGCTCCTTGCTCACCAAGCGCTCTGCCAGCTCAGCCGCCAGGTCCGGGTCGACCAGCGGCACGTGTGTCGGTAGGCGTTGCTGGCGCCGCCAATACGTGCGCAGCAGGTTGCGAGCGATCGCTCGCAGCCGATACTCCAGCTCGTCGGGCACGGTGGGCCCAAGCTGCTGCGCCGCCAGCCAGAGCTGCTGCATCAGGTCATCTGCCAGGTGCACGTCTCTCGTGCGCACCACGAAGTAGCGGTATAGCGCGTCGGCACACCGATCAAACGCGGCCTCGCGGTCGCCCGCAGGCTCCGCCGCCGGCGGCGGTATCACTCTCAGGCCGTGGGTCGCACCTGCCACCCGCTACTCCCACAAACGGACTCGATCAGCGCTGTCTATCAGCCTAAACGCGCGCCGGCACCACACCCCACGCCGAATTCGTCAGATTTTGTCGCCCGACGCTTTAAAAACAGCGTGGGCGCGCCGGAAACTGGTTCCGACGCGCCCACGCTGAACACTCAGGCGACGAATCACACCGCCGCCAACCTGGCACTTTTATGAGCCGTGCGGCCGACTCTTGTCCGGATAGGCCGGTGCTTCCGGCAGGTCGAGCGGATACTGCTTGAGCTCCTCCAGCACCCAGTCGATACCCGCCCGCAACTGCGCATCGCGGCCACGCCACACATCGCCCGGCATGTTCTGGATCTCCAGGTCAGGCTCTACGCCGCGACCTTCGATCACCCACTGGCGATTCAGGTTGTACAGGCCGAACTGCGGCGGGGTCACCGTGCCGCCGTCAACCAGCGGCTGGTGCGGCTCGATACCGATCGATCCACCCCAGGTTCGCATTCCGATAATCGGAGCCATGTCCTTAATCTTGATCGCCTCCGAGAACATCTCGCCGTTGGAGCCGGTGTCTTCGTTGATCAGCACACACCACGGGCCCATGAAGCACCGCTCTGGGTCGCGCAGCTTCTTGCCTTCACGTGGCTGACTCATGCCCCACAGCTTGCGTTCCAGCCGATCCAGGATCATGTCGCCGGTGAAGCCGCCGCCGTTGTAACGCACGTCGATGATGAACCCTTCGCGGTAATACTGCGGGTACCAGTAGCGGGCGAACTCGCGCAGGCCGTCCTCACCCATGTCAGGAATATGCACGTAGCCGACGCGCCCGTCGGTCAACTCGGCCACCTTGGCGCGGTTGTTCTCCACCCACTCGCGGTAACGAATACCCCGCTCGCTACCAATCGTCTTCAGCAGGAAGTCCTCAGCGCCGTCCGCCGTTGGCTGATCGTTGTACGTCAGCCGCACGACGTCGCCCGCCTTGTCCTGGAGAAACACAAACACGTTATCGGCCGTCGTAATCTCCTCGCCGTCAATCGCGAGGAGGTAATTACCTTCCTTGACCGGACAGCCCGGCTCAGCCAGCGGCGAACGCTCGCCCGGCACCAGCGAATACTGCGGGATAATGTGACCGAACTGGTAGTACTTGCTGCCGGCCTCGCTGGTCAGATCAGCACCCAGCAGCCCGGTCGAAACGTGCTTCGCGTCGTAGCTGATATCGCCGCCCCACACGTACGTGTGACCGATATTCAACTCCGCGATCATCTCGCCGATCAGGTAGTTCAGATCGCTGCGATCGCCGCAATCAGGCACGAACTTGCGATACTTAGCACCGATCGCTTCCCAATCGAGCCCGTGCATGTTCGGATCATAGAACCAATCGCGCTGCACGCGCCAGGCCTCGTTGAAAATCTGCACGAACTCTTCGGCCCGGTCGATCTTCAGCTTCACGTCGCCGTAGTCGACCCGCCCGTCACCCACGCTGGACTTCGCACCGACGTTCACCACGCCATACGTGCTGCCCGCACGGTACACCAGCTTCTTGCCGTCGGCCGACAGGTGATAATTCGCAATCCCGCTCATCAGCTTTGAACTGTCGGCATCGTCCACCTTGTAATGATGCAATTCGAGCCCACCACCGGTCTCGTCATTCACGGTGTCATATTTGCTGAATGTGTGCTGGGTCTTCTTCAGGAACAGAAAACCGTCGTCGGTCGCCTCCAGCCGGAAGTAGTTGCCCTGGCCAACGCCCTTGGCCACTAGCACGCGATCCTGCAAACCTGCCAGGTCGATGCGGAAACCGTCATTCTCTTCCTGCTCCTCTTCCTCCAGCGCCTCCTCATCGGCGGCGGCTTCGTCCTCCACCCCGGTAACTTCCTCTTCCGTATCCTCGAACGCGAACGGCGATTCCGCATCCGCCTTCAGCAGCACGATGAACGGCCGGGCCATGTCTAGAAAGACGTTGGTCTGATCCACAAACCCCATGAGCGGGTCAAACGAGCGATTCGACAGGAAGTACAGGTAACGCCCTTCCGGATCAAACGACGGGCTCCAGTCCTGCGTCAGGTCGCTGGTCAGCCGATAACTCATATGCTCCGCCAGCGAATACAGGAAGATCGCCTCGTACATGCTCTCTTCCATCTTCGTGTACGCGATCCACTGGCTGTCCGGCGACCAGACGTAATCCTGAATACCCCAACGCTCCCAGGCGTCGTCATAGTCGGCCGTATCGAGCACGTCGATCTCGCCCGTCTCCGCGTCAACTAGGTTCAGACGCATAAACTTGTCCGACATCAATAGCCACTTGCTGTCCGGCGACCACACCGGCTGCGTGCGGAAGCCGAACCCGCCACTGGTCAGTTGCTTCCACTCCCCGCCCTTCTGATCAACGAGGTAAAGCTCCTCCTCGCCGGTCTTGTCAGACAAAAACGCAATCCAGCGCCCGTTCGGCGACCAGACGGAGCTCTTCTCCCGACTACCCGAGGTCTCGGTGAGATTGATCGGCAAACCATCCTCGACCGGCAGGTTCAGAATCTCGCCGCGCGCTTCGAGCAGCATCCGCGTACCGCTGGGCGACAGCCGAAACGCACCCGTGTCCGGGCTGATCCGCACCAGCTCGGGCCGCATGCTCACCAGGTCGGTGGGAATCTCGACCGGCACAGCGTGCACCTTGCCGCTGGCCAGGTCGAGCAGATGCAGCGTCTCCTGATACTGGAATACGATCGACTTGGGCCCGATCGACGGATACTTGACGTCATAGTCGGCGTAGTGGGTCAGACGCGTGATGTCGCCCGAATCGACGTCATACTTGTACAGGTTGAGCGTGCCATCCTCGCGATCAGAGTTGAAGTAAATCGCGTTGCCCTGCCACATCGGGTAGTTCTCGCTCCAGTCCGAATCGATCACCTTGCGGTAATCCATCCGGTCGAGGCTGCCCATCCAGATGTCCTGAGCCGTCCCGCCCCGGTGACGCTTCCATGTGCGCGACTCGCGGCTGATGCGGTTGTAGGCAATCTGCTTGCCGTCCGGCGAGATCGACGCCAGCCCGCCGCGATCCACCGGCAAACGCTCGGCCGGCCCGCCGTTGATCGACACGCGATAGATCTCTTCGCCACGCGAGGGATAGACGCGGTTCGAGCGGAACACCACCCACTGCCCGTCCGGCCACCAGCACACCACCCGGTCCATCCCGGGATGATAGGTAAGCCGCTGGGGCACGCCGCCGCGAGCGTCCATCAGGTACACGTCCATCCCGCCGTCATACTGCGCGGTGAACGCGAGCCACTTTCCGTCCGGCGAGAACTTGGCCCAGATTTCGGTGCCCGGATCGTCGGTGATCCGGTGCGCTTCACCACCCGCACTCGAAACCAACCAGAGATCGTCCTCATACGTGAACACAATCTGGTCTTCGTGGACGTCGGCCACGCGCATAAGGTGGCTTTCGGCGCCCGCCAGCGCTGCGCCGCCCGCCAACATCAGCACTAGCGCAGTGCGCTGCAAACAGGTCATCATGGTAGGTATCCTTTCTTGCGTGATGAGCTTCCGCCTGTGCAACGGGCGGGGCCGAACAGCACGCCGACGACAACAGCCGCGACCGGTCGTCCCCACCCCCAACAACTGTGCCATGATAATGCTTGTATCCCCCAGTCCAACCCGTCTGCAGACAGAAAGCGACAGTACCCCGCCGTAACAGGCACCCCGGCGCCGCCGATCGGGCCCCCTCGAGCGCAAACCAGCGGGGCGGCCGGCCCCGCCTGGAACCGACCGCCCCGCCAATGTGTCAAATGCTGTCGACTCGCCCGACGACGCTACAGCGCCGCCCTCACACCACTCAGGCTGTCGCCAGCTCCTCCTCGACGACCGCTGCCGACTCACCGAGCTGATCGACGAAGTCGTTCAACGCTGACCGGAATGTCTCTTCGGCCCAATCGGCATTGATGTCGGCCAGCCGCTCGTTGAGCCTGGTGGGCTCCGGGGCAACGCCGGGTACCGCGCTCTCAATGCTGAGTTCCACGCCGCCCAGTCCGGTCGCGCGGAAGATCATCAGCAGGTACGCGTCCTCGGCCAGCTCAAACTTGAACGAGCGACGCCCCGGCTGCTGCATCGGGATCGCTGTGGCGAAGCCGTTGTCACGCAGAAACTCGCCGAGCTCATCAAACACCGGGTTGACCGACTCATCGAGCGTACCGTCAAACTGTGTCATCCAGTGCGACTGTACCTCGCTGAGCTTCGCTGCGAATTGCTGTTTCCACTGGTCCATGCTGCATTCTCCGTCAGCTTGCAGTTGCTGATTGCGGACCGCCAGCCCGGCCGCGACCAACTATATTGGCCACGCCCGCACCGATGCCGGCGGACCAAACTCCGGCGGCTGTGATGCGCGGAATGTCACATTAGGCAATGTACAAAACGTTAACCCGCGCCGCCCACCAAAACCCCCAACACGGCAAAACCGCTCCCCACCACACCCGCAACGTCCCAGAAAACACTTCATCTGTGGGGCGGGCGTCTCGCCCGCCGAACCCGACCAGAGAACACGCAGCAAGTCGGGCGAGACGCCCGACCCACCTGGTGTTCGTGCGGGCGCCCCACTCCGTTGCGTAACACGGGATGGGGAACCAGCCAGCCGGCCCCAGTTGGGTACCATGGGCAGGCCGCAATTTGGGTGGCATGGGCAGGTTCGCCAAAGGCAGATTTGCCCGTGTCACGCGGCGCGCGCAAAAAACGCGGCGCCGTACCCCTCGACCCTCTCCAGCTACTCGCCGCTACCCGCACCGCTGCCGGCCGGAACCGGCGCAGCCTGCTCCGGCCGCGCCACCACGCGGAATATCCGCTCCGGAACGTAATACTTCACAAACGCCTTCCGTAAATCTTCTGCCGACATGTTCGCATACGCAGCGCGGATGTTCTTCATCTCTTCCAGCGAACGATGATGCAGATCGAACGTCGCCAGCTTGTCAAACCAGTAGCTGGGCTCCTCAAGTTGCTTGTCCAGGATGTTCGCGATCCGCTTCCGGGTATTGTCGAGTTCAGTCTCGGTCGGACCTGATTCGGCAAACGTCTCGAACAGCGCCACCGTCTCCCGTACCACCTCATCCGCCTGCTCCGGCGCACACGGCGCGTGCGTGAAAAAGAAGCTCGAATCTTCGTAAGCCGGCACCGGCACGTGCGCCGCCGACATTGAATAGACCAGTCCCAGCTCCTCGCGAACCCGCTTGACCAGCCGCGTGTCCAGAATGCTCGCCGCCATTGCGAGCGCCCGCGCTTCGTTCACGTTCTGCGATGGTGCCCCCATGAAGCCGTACACCACCCAGGCCTGCGGCGTAATCGTCTCGACGCTAACGTTGCGCTCCAATGGGCCGGCCACGCGCTTAAGTTTGCGCAGCGGGCCCAGATTGGTGGCTTGGCGTGGCCGTGTCGCCAGTGAACCGACATATTTCTCGATCAGCGGACGGGCATCGTCCCAGGTGATGTCGCCCACGATTGCGACCTCGATCGGCGCCGTTTGCAGCAGCCGATCCAGCCAGGCCTGCCCGCGCTCCAGCGTCTGAGAATCGATCTGCTCGTCCGTCAACATCATCCGCCGCCGCGGATCAGCGCCCGAAATCTCCTTGAAGAAAGCGCGAAAAGCGCCGAACTGCGGCTGCTTCAGCGCCATAGCGTATTCCTGGTGAGCGCCCTGCCGCCAATTGTCAAAGACGCTCTGCTCGATCCGGGCGTCCTTGAGCAGCGCGTGCGCCAGGCGCATGCCGCTCTCCACGTCCGTAACCGACCCGGCCACCACGAACATGAAAGTGTCGCCCTGCGCCTCGCCCGACACGGAGATACTCTCCCCCGTCATCAGGTCCTCGACACGCGCCGAACTCAGGCGCCCCGTCGCCGGCTGATTGAAAATCAGCGCCGCCACGTTGGTGACTCCCGCGTTCTCCGCGGTCTCCTCGATCTCGCCGCCGGCCAGCGTGATGCCGATCATCACCATGTCCTGGCGGTAATCCACGAACCTATGGTGCACGCGCACGCCGTTGGACAACCACGCACTGGTGATACCCAGATCCTCGTCAACTGCCTGCTCCACCACCGCACCAGGTGCCGGCTCCGCTTCGAGCAGATCGTCGGGGCGATCAATCTCTTCGTATGGCTCAACCCTCAAGGCCTGAGCCGCACGGGCTGCCGCAAGCACCTCGTCGCTCGCCGGCAACTTCACATCTTCACTCTCCGGCATCGTCAGAACATACGCGAAATGCCCGGCGTCGAAATGCTGGCTGAACGCTTGGTTCACGTCGTCGAGCGTGATCCCAGGCAACAACCGTTGCACCAGTTCCAACTCCTGCTCGGCCGACATCAACACCGCCTCGGAATTTACCGACTGGCTCAGTTCCATTATCAGCTCGCGGGGCGTCTCGCGTCGGGGCGGCCCGGACGGCCCGCTCCGCCGCCGCCAGCAGGTCCTTGCGCGCCAGCTCCAACTCCGACTCTGTGAAGCCATGCTCGCTGGCGCGCCGCACCTCGACCACCAACTCTTCGAGCATCTGCTCCCAATCCTCCGGCGCGCCGGCGGCCGACGCACCCACCAGCGTCGCCTCGTTGAGCAAATCGGTCACACCCGCGCCCGCCGTGCGATAGGTCGCCAGGCCACTTTTGACCCGCTCGGAATAGCGCCGCCCGATCAGCCAGCTCCCGATGTGATCAATCAACTCCACCCGCGACTCGGCCACCGTCCGGGCCGAACCACGCCCCGGCGCGATGCGATACATCGCCACGTCGCCGGCCGCATATTCTTCATCCGACAGCACAATCGCCCGCGTCTGGTCAAGCGGCACCAGGCCGGCCTTCTGCTGCGGCCGGGCCGGCAGTTCCGCACGATACTGGCCGAACCACTTCTCGATCAGCGGCATGTACTGCTCACGCGGCGCATCGCCAACCATCATCAGCGTGATCCGTTCCGGCCGATACCACGCCCGGTAGTAATCCTCGAAATCCGTACGCGTCGCGTTGCGAATCACCGTTTCGAGGCCAATCGGTAGCCGCTGGCTCAAGTGCGTGCCCGCGAAC
This sequence comes from Phycisphaerae bacterium, assembly GCA_963666925.2. Classification (GTDB taxonomy): domain Bacteria; phylum Planctomycetota; class Phycisphaerae; order UBA1845; family Fen-1342; genus JANQFV01. The sequence goes on from CAXXTC010000016.1 coordinate 224,762, forward strand.
ACCTGCTCAAAGAACTGATCACGCAGGCGCTGTTCGGCACTCATGCCGGCCCGCAACTCCGAGAGGATCACGCCGCGTTCCTTGTCGATCTCCTCGGGCAGGAGCAGCAGGCGAAAGGCACAATCGCTGAGCACCGTAAGCGCCCGTTCGGCCTGGTCGGTCGTCGTGTCGGGGAGGGAAAGCTTGTAGACCGTTTCATCCACGCCGGTATGGGCGTTCACGTCCGGCCCGAAGTGCATACCCAGGCTTTCGAGGTACTCAATCAGCTTACCAGGGGGGAAGTGCTCGGAACCGTTGAAGCTCATGTGCTCAAGGAAGTGTGCCAGCCCGCGTTGCGACTCGGTCTCGTTCAGCGATCCGGTGGCAACGTGAATCCACACGATCATCTTGCCAGGCGGGTTGCTGTGCTGGCGGTACATCCACTTCACGCCGTTGGCCAATACGCCGCGCTCGATGCTCGGATCGTTGGGAAGATCCTCCGCCCAGGCAATGCCGACCATTGCCAGAACCAGCGCCCCCGCGATTACCAACATGCTTTTGCGGTGTTCTGTTCTACTGATCATTCGTCTTCACCTGATTTTGATGTCGCGTTTTCTGGTACCCCCAGTCGTTGTAATGAGTATACGGCCAGAGGCGCCGGCCCGCGAGGCGTCGACAGCTACTGAAAAACCCGGCGCTCACGACGCCGCCCTCACCAACCGGCACCCAGAATCATCTATCCCCCATCAGCCGCGGCAAGCCCCCCTGCCCGCTGTTCATACGCCGCGGATCGACGCCGGCGATCCGATCATTCCATCTGCCCCTCCTGAGTTATAGGACTATTAGAAAATTCTTCCGGCTCGTCGCGCAATTTTCGCCTGTGGGCTGGCTCACGCTAACTGACGGAATACCAACAACTACCCGCAGGCCAGACTAGGCCCCCCGCCAACCGGGCAATACAACCCAACTCAATCGATTAGAAATTAGATATACTCCGGTCCTATAGTTTACCGAGTCCAACTTCTTGTCTCTCTGGGAGCCGAGAACCAAGAAGTGAGCAAATGGACGCGAGGAAGTCGGGGTCCGATTCCGGGTCGGACCCCTCTTTTATGCGCCCATATCTGCAAAGGGCCTATCCATCCTAAATTGCCGGTCGGCCGGGCGACACCGGTCAAGCCCCCCCCAAGGCGATGCGCAGACCATCGGAGTCGATCAATGGCACCGCACAACTTTAACCCACGAGCCCCAACGTCACCAACTCCCCCCATCGCCCCTGAGATATCAGGGTAAAGACAAAAAGGGGCCTTGAATAGATTTTTATAATCAGATTTGTGGGCATATTTCCGGCGACGGTCCTATTCATGTAAAGCATTGTCATTTAGGAGGATAAGTTGGACAACATCGCCCCGTCGAAGAAATATGCCAGATTTTTCCCGGACGAAAGTAGAAATCCCGCCGGCAGGGTGCCTAGAAAATAATACTCCTCCTCCTGAAGAGGACCGACCACAAAAGGTCCTACTGGAAACTCCTCCTCCTGAAGAGGCCCCGACAGATCGGGGCCTCTTCTTTTTTGCCACCAGTTTCGAAATTGGCGACATTCCGCATCTGCAACCCACCCCAACGTAGTTTGTGAACACCGTCGCCCAGCGACCCTCCCGCGGACAGCAGCACCACTACGACAGGCCGTCCGCGCGTTACGCCGCAACAACGTAGCATTACAGCAACGATACGACGTGACGCCGACAGCTCAGTGGCCCCGCTGTTTCCAGACCGGGGCAACAACGGAAGGGGTCTGTAGATCGATTCGAAGGAGACGAGAAGTGGAAACGATCATCCGGTAATCATTGCTGACACCAGCAACGCGTTCAATATTATTGCGGACGTAGGATACCCCCTACTGGAAGTAGTATGTTTTCGGGCGCGATTACGCTGTAAATCTGGGTGTTTTTGCAGATCTGATCGCAACCGCAACCGAGGAAAAACATCAATTTGCTGCCGCGGGTGGACAATTCGCGTCTGGTGGTCCTAATGTTTTGTAGGCGGGCGGATGTTGCGTTGCGCGTGCCTGCCACGATGGGCTTTTACACGGAAGCGGTGTGGGAATAAACGGGCGAGGACACGCCCAGTGGACGGTCCTCGCCTTCGGCGCACCACCCGGCTCCCCATTTGGAGGGTGGTGCCACGCACGGCGGACGGGCACCTGTTACCGGATAGGTTGCCCTCCGCCTCTTTTCTGAATACTTGGTTTTTATCCGTAATCGCGCACGGGTCCTTACCCAGATTCTATCATGTCAACGTTCCAGATCCAAGCGATCATTACGGGCTGAGGCGAACCCTCCCCGCCGAACCTGGTCGCCGATCGGGATCTCTACGTAGCTCCCAACGGGCTCCTATCTGACCGTCGATCGGTAGCACCAGGCCCGGCACCGGTCCCGCTAAGGAACCTCCACCCGGTCCAGCACGTGCCGAACGACATCTTCGCTGTGCTTCTCCTCCGCCTCTGCTTCATAGCTAACGATAACCCGGTGTCGTAAGACGTCCGGGGCGATATCCTTGACATCCTGGGGGGTGACATAGCCCCGCCCGGCCAGGAAGGCCAGCGCTCGAGCACCCCGGGCCAGGTAGATCGTCGCCCGGGGGGACGCGCCGTATTCAATCCAATTACTGATATCGAGCCCTGCCTGGGCGGGCTCGCGCGTCGCCCAAACGAGGCTAACGATGTAGTCGCGAACGCGATCATCAATATAGATCTCGTCGAGCACCTCGCGCGCCGCCAGGATGGCGGCGGGCTCCAACAGCGGCTCAACCTCGGGCAAACCACTTTGCGGGGCCATCCGATCGAGAATCTGCCGCTCCTCCTCGCGCGTGGGATAGTCCACGATCAATTTGAGCATGAAACGATCCACTTGCGCTTCCGGGAGCGGGTACGTGCCTTCCTGTTCGATGGGGTTCTGAGTAGCGAGCACCAGGAACGGACGATCGAGCGGGAAGGTCTCCTCGCCGATGGTAACCTGGCGTTCCTGCATAGCCTCAAGCAGCGCGCTCTGCACCTTGGCCGGCGCGCGGTTGATCTCGTCGGCGAGCAGAATATTCGCAAAAACAGGGCCCTTCTTAACGGTGAAGATGCCGTCGCGAGGCTGAAACACCATCGTGCCGATGACATCCGCGGGCAACAGGTCAGGCGTAAACTGAATCCGCCGGAACCTAGTGTGGATGGCGCGCGCCAGCGACGCCACCGCGGTGGTCTTGGCCAGTCCGGGTACACCTTCGAGGAGGATATGTCCATCGGCAAGCAGTCCGACGATCATCTTGCGCAGCAGGTCATCCTGGCCGACAATGACACGGCGCAGTTCGATCAATAAGCGATCGAACTGATCGTGATGCTCGCGCACGAGTTGACCAACCTGCTGAACAGCAGCGTGTGTGTCGGACATTTTGGGCAGGCTCCTCCTCGCTCCGATCCTGAGCCCTCAGTCCGTCAGGGTACCAGTTTTGGCCTTCATAGAAAAGCCCTCCCGGAAGTCGATTGCAGATCGTCACGCCGACCAGGACTGTGACACCCATTTGCAACCGTTGAGCCCCGGGCCAGCATTCACGATCAGGCCGTCGATGGGTGCCCTGGAATCACCAGGAACCTCGCTACCAGCGCTGTCGCCAGGGCGGATTGTGGCTGGAGAGGCTCTTGAGGGCCCGAAACGTGCGGCTTCCGGGCAGCCGATTCACCCGTTTCGAGTCGGTTGCGCCGACCACGGGGGGAAATTGACTTGCGCTCCGCACGGGCTATCGTGGCGGATTATGAGACGAATCCTGCTGGCAAGTCCGCTCGTCATCGTTGCCCTCGCCGTGCTGCTCTGGAGTCAACATCGGGCCAGCCCCCGTTACGCTTCCGGCTTCGTCGAGTCGCACCAGATCGGCGTCGGCTCGCGAATCGGCGGACGGGTCGAGCTGGTGCACGTCGAGGAAGGCGTGCAGGTGGCGGCCGGCGCCCCGCTGTTCGAGCTCAACGCCTACGACCTCAAGGAACGCCGGGCGCAGGCAGCGGCTTCGCTGGCGGCGAGCGAAGCACTGCTGGAAAAGCTCCGGGCCGGGCCACGAGAGCAGGAAATCGCCCAGGCGCGGGCGACCAGCGAGCGCATGCAGGCGGCACTGGAACAAGCCCTGGCCGGCCCGCGTCCGCTCGAAATCGAGATCCTCGAAGACCAGTTGGCGCTGGTCGAAACGGAGCTGGTCAAGGCGCAGCAGGACCAGACGCGTATCGCCAAACTGTTCGAGCAGGGCCAGGCCGCCGAGGAGGAGCTGGACGAGGCTAATTGTGCATTGGGAGTCGCCCAGGCGCGTGTGGCCCAGGCGCGCGACGAGCTGGCCCTGGCACGTGAGGGCACGCGGGCTGAAGAAATCAGCGCCGCCCGGGCCCGGCTGGCGGAGGCCGAACAGGCTCTGGCGCTGCTCGAAGCGGGCACGCGGACCGAGGATATCGCCGAGGCGGAGGCGCAGGTCGAGTCGGCCCGGGCCGCCGTCGCGGTAATCGATCGGCAACTGGCCGAGCTAATCGTTCACGCGCCGGTCGACAGCACGGTAGAAGCGATCGACCTGAGGCCCGGAGATCTGGTCGCACCAAACGCACCGGTGGTGTCGCTGAGCGATCCGTCCGAATTGTGGGTACGGGCGTATGTGCCGGAGAATGGGCTGGACATAACACTCGGGCAGACTGTGTCGGTGCGGGTGGATTCATACCCGGACGAGCATTTCGCCGGCCACATCTCGTTCATCGCCCGGCAGGCGGAGTTCACCCCATCGAACGTGCAGACGTCCGAGGAGCGCAGCAAGCAGGTGTTCCGCATCAAGGTCATCCTTGACGAGGGGCTGGACAAGCTGCGGGCGGGGATGGCCGCGGATGTGTTCCTGGAACCTGAATCGTGACCAGGCCCGACGCCGACGCGGGGGCGGCGGTCATCGTGGCCGATCGGCTGACGCGGCGTTTCGGCGATTTCGTCGCCGTCAACGAGGTGAGTTTCCAGGTGGACAAGGGGACGATCTACGGGTTCCTCGGGCCCAACGGCAGCGGAAAATCGACAATCATCCGCATGCTCTGTGGCGTGCTGCGACCCTCGGGCGGACAGGGCTTCGTGCTGGGCTACGACGTCGAACGCGACGCAGAGGAAATCAAGCGGCGCATCGGCTACATGTCGCAGAAGTTCAGCCTGTACGCGGACCTGAGCGTCGACGAGAACCTGGAGTTCTACTCGCGGATCTATGGCCTGTCGCGGAACCGGGCCCGCCAGCGTCAGGACGAGCTTTGCGAGTTGGTCGGTATCACGCCGTTCCGCGGACGGCTGGCGGGAAATCTGTCGGGCGGGTGGAAACAGCGTCTGGCATTGGCCTGTGCGCTGCTGCATGAGCCGGAGGTGCTGTTCCTGGACGAGCCGACGGCGGGGATCGACCCGGTCGCCCGGCGTGAGCTGTGGGACTTGCTGTTCGACCTGTCCGGGCGAGGCGTGACACTGTTCGTCACCACGCACTACATGGACGAGGCCGAACGCTGCTCGCACGTGGGGTATATCTACCTGTCACGGCTGATCGTTGACGGTCGGCCGGCAGCACTGAAAGAGCTCGACGCGGTTACGCCGGCGGGCACGCGGCGTGTGGAATTGCTGACGCCGCAGCCAGCGGAGGTGCTACATCGCCTGCGGCAGGTGGCAGGCGTGCGTGACGCCACGCTTTTCGGCGACGCGCTGCACGTTCTGGCCGACAAGGATCTATCGAACGACGAGCTGCGCAACCAGACCGGGCGAACGCCGGGCGAGGTCGATATCCGCGCGGTGGCGCCAACGCTCGAGGATGTGTTTGTGACGCTCAGTCGGCACGAGGCAAAGCAGAGGGCATCGTGAACGGACTGATGGCCATCCTGCTCAAGGAATTCGCGCACATCCGCCGCGAGCGAACCACGCTGTTCTTCGCGTTCGTGGTGCCGGTGCTGCAACTCACCATCTTCGGCTATGCGATCGAAACGTCGATCGAGAACATCCATGCGGTCGTGTACAACCTCGACGGGCGGCAAGAGAGCCGAAAGCTCATTGCAGCATTCGCCAACTCGCGAAAATTCCAGGTGGTTGAGTACGTTTACGACGAGGGGGCGTTCGATTATGCACTGGCGTCTGGACGGGCCCAGGTGGGGATTCGAATTCCGCCAGACTTCACCGAATGCCTGCTGCGCGGGCGGCAGGCTCAAGTGCAGGTGTTGATCGACGGCAGCGATTCGCAAATCGCGACGACGGCGATGAACAGTGCAGCCCTGATCGGGCTCAACCAATCGATGAAACGTGGATTCGCCTTTGCCGAGGCGCAACAGGCGGCCGCCGCACGCGATCCGGAAGGAAAGCTGGCGCTGCCGATCGAGGTGCGGCCGCGGCTGCTGTACAACCCGAACCTGGAGAGCGCGCACTTCTTCGTGCCCGGGCTGATCGGGATCATCATGCAGCTCGTGACCTTGTTCCTGACATCGTTCGCAATCGTGCGCGAGCGCGAGCTGGGCACACTGGAACAGCTCTTTGTTACGCCCGTGGGCCGGGCCGGGCTGCTATTGGGCAAGCTGATCCCGTACGCGCTGATTGGATTCGTCGCGACGCTGGTGGTGCTGCTGGTAATGGTGTTCGTCTTCAGAGTGCCGATCCGCGGCGACCTGGTGCTGCTGCTGACACTGTCGCTGCTGTTTCTGTTTACGGCGCTGGGGCTGGGGCTACTGGTATCGACACTGGCGAAGACACAGCTCCAGGCGATTCAGTTCGCGTTCATCATCATGCTGCCGTCGATCCTGCTGTCGGGATTCATGTTTCCACGGAGTGCCATGCCGGGCCCAATCTACATCGTCAGCTTCGCGATCCCGGTGACGTACTTCATCGAGATTCTGCGCGGGGTGATTCTGCGCTCGGCCGATCTTGCCGACCTGTGGTCGCATATCTTCGGGCTGGCGATCTGCTGCGTGGTGATTTTGACACTCAGCGTGTCCCGCTTCCAGAAGCAGCTTGATTAGCGCCGCCCTACCAAGCGCATTGCCAATTGCCGCCGCCTGGCGCACTATCGCATACATGTCTGGCCAGACGCAGAGCGAGATTCGCCAACTGCTCGCCGCAGCGGGGCTCAAGCCACAGCACCGCTTCGGCCAGAACTTCCTCGTCGATCTGAACCTGATGCGCAAGCTGGTCACCAGCGCCGGCGTCAGGGCGGCGGACACGGTGCTGGAGGTTGGTTGCGGCACCGGCTCGCTGACGGAAATGTTGCTCGACACCGGTGCGCAGGTGGTGGGTGTCGAGATTGATCACGGCTTTCAGGCGTTGCTGCGCACGCGGCTCGCGCAGCAGCCCAACTTCACACTGGTACAGGCCGACATTCTGGCGAGCAAGCACCGCGTGAACCCGCTTGTGCTGAACATCCTGAGGGAGCATCCGCCGCGTTCCCGAGGAACCTATCAACTGGTTGCCAATTTGCCTTACCAGGTAGCCACGCCGCTGCTGGTCGACCTGTTGCACGTGACGCCGCCGCTGACGCGTCTGACCGCGACGATTCAGAAGGAGGTTGGCGAGCGGCTTGGGGCGCTGCCGAATACGGC
>CAXXTC010000017.1:0-67528 GCA_963666925.2 Phycisphaerae bacterium
ACGGTTGACGAGGGCAACGTTGTACAACTGGCCGGCAGCGCGACTGATCCCGAAGGTCAGGACTTGACCTACGAGTGGGTGCAGGTCGGCGGTCCGAAGGTGCAGCTCAGCGATACGGCCTCGGCGACTCCGACGTTCACCGCGCCTGAGGGTCTGTCGAATACCGACCTGAAGTTCGAATTGCACGTCTCGGACGGCACGAACACGTCGGTCGATAACGTTGCGATCACGGTTAACGCCGACAACGACGCACCGACGGCGATCGCCGGCATCGACCAGACGGTTGACGAGGGCAACGTTGTACAACTGGCCGGCAGCGCGACTGATCCCGAAGGTCAGGACTTGACCTACGAGTGGGTGCAGGTCGGCGGTCCGAAGGTGCAGCTCAGCGATACGGCCTCGGCGACTCCGACGTTCACCGCGCCTGAGGGTCTGTCGAATACCGACCTGAAGTTCGAATTGCACGTCTCGGACGGCACGAACACGTCGGTCGATAACGTTGCGATCACGGTTAACGCCGACAACGATGCTCCGACGGCCATTGTTGGTGGGGATATTACTTGCGATGCTGGCGCCAAGGTCCGGTTGCAGGGTAGTGGTCGCGACCCGGAGGGGCAGGAACTCACGTATCAGTGGGTGCAGGTCAGCGGGCCGGAGGTCCAGTTAAGTGCCGACAATGTGCGTGAGCCGGTGTTTGTTGCTCCGGAGGCGTTGGCGATTCCGAGTTGGTGTTCGAACTGCGTGTTTCCGATGGCGAGCACACTGCGGTCAACACGGTGACGGTCAATGTGCAGGGCTCGTCCGTGTCCCTGCCGGTTGCCGAAGAGGTTATTCCGTCACCTGCTGTGGAGCCCATTTCGGTGACGCCTGAGAGTGATTTGGTGGACCCGACGCCGGTGGCGCCGGTGGTACCGCAGAGCGTCGAACCAGCGGCCGCGGCCGCGTCAGAGGAATCGACTGGCGATCAGACGTCGCAAAGTGACAGTGCCTCCGATGAAGAGCCGCGGATTGATTGGGACGGCACGGAGGATCTGAGCGTTCTTGATCCGCAAGCGGATCTCTCGGACGTGGTTGAGACTGCCGGCGAGGCGCGCGAGCCGATTCCTGACTTGCCGGGTACCGCGACGAACAACCAGTCGGCGGGTGTTGCGAGCGCGGGCCCTGACGCCGCCACGGATTCGTAGCCGCCGAATCGGAGTTGCAGTTGCGCTCGGCGGAAGAGACGGATGATGCGTTGGCGCTAACCGCCGGAGGTTGAGCAAGCGGGCTTCGACGGCGCCTTCGAGGTTGATCAGGAGATCTCGCAGAGCTCGGCGGGGCTGCCGGGTGATGGTCTTCAGGGCGACAAGACGAACGATTCGGATCAGAGCGCGGCCGAATCGGCGCCGGCCTACGCCGCGACTGGCGGGGGCGCGTATCAAGCCGAGGCTGTTGGTCGCCCCGCGGACACGAACCTTGGGCAGCAGTCCGGCCAAGTGCAACAGCCGCAGGATGATGCGTCGGCGGAAGCCACGCCGGAAGGCCAGAGCATCTGGGCAGCGTTGTGGGGCTTGCTGCGTGGGCGTGGAGGTGCGGATTCACGCACGAATGAGGCTGGCCAGAATGAGCAGAATGAACGCGGACGGCGTTCCTAGTGTGGGTGGCGTTGCTGCCTGATCAGATTCCGGCCTGGTACGAAAGGAAGAGCCACAATGAGAAGAAGAACGCGGTGGCTGAATGCAGGGCGGATGGCTGTGCTGGTGGCGTTGCTGCTTGGTGGTGCTGTCGGCCCCAGTCTCGGTCAGACCGATAATGACGGCCTCGCGCCGGCGGCCAATTTCACCACCGCCCCTGGTGGCCACGGGTTTCACCGAGCCGTTTCGCACGGTGACGCTGGCGGCCGTGCAGACCGGACGCATCGAAGCGCTGCCGATCCGCGAAGGCGAGCACATTGCCGCCCGTGAGGTGGCGGTGCAGCTTGACGACGACGTGCAACAGCAACGCGTCGAGATTGCCGCCGCTCTGGCCTGTTCCGAGTTGGAGATCGAGCTGGCTCAGCTCAACCTGGACACGGTGGAGGCCGAACTGCGGCGTCTTGAGGAGCTGGACGACGAGTCGTTTGCCTCGACCAAGGAGCTGTCTGACGCGAAAGGTGCCGTTGATGTAGCGCGTGTTCGACTGGCGCTGGCTCGTTTCGAGCACGAACAGGCAGTTCGTGAGCAGGAGCTGCAGCAGCGACTGCTGGAGGAGTTGTGTGTTCGGGCGCCGTTCGACGGCTACGTTGCCGAGCGTCTGCGCGAGGTCGGCGACACCGTGGAGGAGCGCGAGGGCGTGCTCTCACTGGTGCAGCTCGATCCGCTGGTGGTCGCGATCGACTGCCCGCTGGAGTGGGTTCCCCGGGTGTGCCCCGGTCAGCCGGTCACGCTGCACCCGATTGATGGACTCGGCCCGCCCCGTACCGGCACTGTCAGGTTCGTCAGCCGCGTTGCCGATCCTGCCAGTCAGACCTTCAAGGTGCGCATCGATGTGCCCAACCCCAACGCCACTTGGATGTCCGGCATGCGTGTGCGCGCCGTATTTGACCGGCCCAATCACGTTGCGGTACTGGCCGATCAACCAGATACGCCTGTTCGGCCAACAGATCGTCCCCGACCGTCAGTTGCCGGCCGGCGACGAAACCGCGAGGTAATCAGCACCATGTTATTCGATGACAATTCGCCTAACAGTATCAGTGACGATCACGCTTTTGATCTCCTGCGCGAGCTCGAACAGAACACGCCGGACAACATCCGCCACCAGCGCGCCCATTTCCGCCTGGAGGTGAAGACCCGCGTCACTCTGCAACCCGGAAACGCCAGCGACCTGCTGAAGTTCAAGATGCAGGGCACCAGCGGAGATATCTCCGAAGGCGGCTGCCGCATTCTGTTCCCACTGCCGGTGCATGTCGGAGACATATACCGGCTTGAGTTTGATCAGCAGCAGCTTGCGCTGCCGCTGACGTTTGCGCGCTGTGTTCGTTGCGGGCAGTTGCGAGAAGACGCATACGAGGCGGGTTTCGCCTTCTTCTCGCCGATCACGCTGCCGGAACACGTGACTTCGAACCAGGGTGCACGGTAGCGCCGGCCCAGCACCGCGTACCGCGAGTGATCCGGCCAGACTGCGAGGAGCGTCATGTTCGACGCGAGACCGAAACAGGGTCCGCTGGACGTCAAGGAAAAGGCCAGCGAGCCAGTCGATAATCACCCCTATGCCGAAATTCTCGGACTGGCTCGCAAGGCGTCATCGCGACACGGGTTTCTTTCGCGGGCGCTCGACTGCATAGCGCAGCGCTTCGCCAGTCCCCTATGCCCTGCTATATGCCCGCAGCGGTTCCGAGGTAGTCCAGGAGGAGGCTCATCGCGGGCCCAATGATCCAAACTTCTGGCGCCCCGCGGTTACCCAGTTCCTCACCGACTCAATGGCCGAGAACGTGCCCCGCGCGCGCCTGCTCAGCGCCCGGCACGCCAAGCTCAGGATCGCACTGCTCGCGGCACCACTCAACGACGGCGTAGGCACCATCAGCGGTGCTATCGCCCTGGTGGTCCGCGGCGGCGAAGAGGAGGCACGCCTCTATCTGCAGTGGCTTGAGTCTCTGACCACGCTGACGGCCTCGACCACGTTGATAGTTGCTGCACCGCGGGACCAACGCCAGGCTACCACCAACGGCGCGTCCGCCCAAGTCCTGGCGCGGGCTTCCGGCGTTACCTCGCCGGTCGAACTGGCTTTCGCGATTACCAACAGCCTGCGCAATAAGCTCAGTTGTGAACAGGTCGCCCTGGGCCTCGTGGCGCGCCGTCGGGTTCGTATTCTGTCCGTGTCGGGTATGGACGACGTCCCCAAACGCAGCCCGGGTATTGCCCAGATGCGGGCCGCTATGGAGGAATGCCTCGATTGCGGCACGCCCATCATTGCACAGAACGACAGCGGCTGGGCCGACGAGAAACTCTCTTCGCAGCACTGTCTGCACCAGCGCTGGCGCCAAACCGCGGGCGGCGCCGCGGTCGCCTCGGTGCCGCTTTACTCCGGTGAAAACTGCGTGGCCATTCTCAGCCTGCGCCGCCGCGACGATCAGCCGCTGCGCCGTGAACACGTGGACGAGATCCGCAAGCTGACAGAGCCGTTCGCGCCGGCGCTGCTGCTCGTGAAGCGTGCCAACCGCGGTCTGTTGTGCCATTTGGGCGACAGTTGCAGCGCCATCGGGGGCGCCCTCTTCGGCCGCGGTCGGCTGGGCCTGAAGTTGGTCAGTGTGCTAGTGATGCTGGCCGCCGGGTGGTTCTGTTTCGGGACAATGAACTACGAGATAACGGTGCCGGCGGCCATCGTGCCGGCCGAGGAGCGCCACCTGGCCACGCCCTACGATGCGGTCCTTGCCACCGTGAGCGCCACGGTCGGCGATCGCGTGCATGCCGGCCAGGTCCTGTGCGAGTTCGACCAGCGCGACATGCGGCTGGAACGCGAGCGTTTGCTGGCCGAGGCCGCTGTTCTGGAGCGTGAATTGACGCGCGCCCAGGCCGACGACGAACCCGTAGAGGCCCGCTTGGTAGAGGTGCAACAGCGCCTGGTCCGGACCCAACTGGCCGTCGTTGAGCGCCAACTGGAACAGGCGGTCGTCCGTGCTCCATTTGACGGCGTGATCATCACCGGCGATCTGCGCAAACAGGTTGGCGCGGTCTTTGCCCGCGGCACGCCGCTGTATGAGATTGCACCGCTGGATCACTGGACGCTCGAAGTGGCGGCCCCGGAGGCCAGCGCCGGCGAGTTGCACCTGGGCCAGGCCGGGCGCTTCGCCAGTCACGCGCGTCCCGAGTCCACCCACGAATTCTCGCTCATCCGCGTCGCACCGGGGGCCGAGGTCCGTGATGGGCGCAACGTCTACGTCGCCGAGGCCGAGCTTGACGCGGCCGCCGACTGGCTGCGTCCCGGCATGGAAGGCGTCGCCCGGATAAGCGTCGGCTCACGCAAGGTCTGGTGGATCACTTTGCACCAATTCGTCGATTACCTGCGGCTGCATTACTGGCTATGAATAACGCACCGAGCAACACGCCCCCCGCTAATCCTGCCGGGACTCCACCCGGACTCGCCGATCGTCTGAAGACGGTACGCGTCGGCGTCCGCGGAGATCTCGAGGTCAGTCGCCACGTCTTTCGGGGCGAGCCGGCCTACATCATCCGCGACGCGATGACCTTTCAGAGCCATCGCCTCGATCCGGTGGATTACCAGGTTTTCATCAGCCTCGACCCCGGACGCACCCTGGGCGAGATCTTCGACGACCTCGTCGACCGCGAGTTGTGGGACGCTGACGAAGCCGAGCGGTTTTACCAGTTTGTCTTCGCGCTGCATCGGCTCGGCTTCCTCAACCTGCCATTATCAGACGACAAGTCGCTGTACAAGCGCTACCAGGCCAAGTGCCGCGCCAAGGTCCGGCAGAAGGCCATGGGGTTCCTGTTTCTCCAGGTGCCATTGGTCAATCCGGACAGTTTTCTTACACGCACGCTGCCGCTGGTGCGCTGGCTGTACACGCCCTGGTTCTTCACGCTGTGGCTGAGTTTGCTGGCCAGCGCCGGCTTCATCATGGCCGTCAATCACGACGCTCTGATCGAGCCGCTGAACGGCCTGCTGGCAACGCGCAACTTGGGCGTCATGTGGCTCACGTTGATCCTGTTGAAGGCTTGTCATGAATTCGGACACGCCTACGCCTGCAAACACTTCGGCGGTCATGTTCCGGAAATGGGCGCTTATCTGATCGCCGGTACGCCCTGCGCCTACGTCGACGCCACCGCATCCTGGGGCTTCTCACGCAAGCTGCACCGTCTGATAGTTTCGCTCGGCGGCGTTTATGTGGAACTGACCATTGCTGCCCTGGCGGTCTTCGTGTGGGCCGCCACCGGGCCCGGCCTGATCAACTCGATCGCGTACAACATCATGTTCCTGGCCAGCGTGGTGACCTTGCTGTTCAACGTCAACCCGCTGATGCGCTACGACGGCTACTACATTGCCAGCGACATGCTCGAAATACCGAACCTACGCCAGCGTGCTACGCAATACGTGGTGAGCATCCTCAAGCGTGTTACGCTCGGCGTGCGCAGCACCGTTCCACCCATGAACCGCCGACTGAAGGCGACTCTGCTGGCCTTTGGCGTGTCGACGTCCATTTACCGGACGCTCGTTCTTCTCGGAATCACCGCGCTGATCGCCTCGAAGTTTTTCTTCCTAGGGCTGGGGCTGGCAGCGTTCTTCGTCGTGTCGACCGTATACGGCATCTTGCGCAAGGTCACCAGCTACCTGTGGCACGCGGAAGAAACCGCCAGCGTTCGGCCCTGGGCCATTACCGTGAGCCTGCTGTTGCTGGTGGCGGCACCGGCCGGTATCGCGCTCGTGCCAGTGCCGGGCCACGTGCACGCGGCGGCAGCCGTCAGTTCCGCCGACGAGACCATCGTACACACCACCGTTCCAGGCTTCGTCGAGGACGTTGCCGTGCAACGCGGGCAACTGGTGACGGCCGGCAGCCCTCTGGCCACTCTGAGCGACGAAATCGCCCAGCAACGCATCGCCAAGGCCGAGGCCAAGCTGGAGGAGGCGCGCATTCGTTACTGGGCGCAGATGGCGGCAGATCCGTCAGCCGCGGCCCAGGAAGCAGAACGGATGCACGCCCGTGAGGCAGACCTGGCACTGGCCCAGCAGCGGGCCCAGGAACTGCAAATGGCCGCGCCTTTCTCGGGCCGTGTGGTCGAGAGCATTCGCCCCACCCAGGTCGGACGTTATCTCCAGGCGGGTGAGCCCGTGGCGGCCATCGCCGCTGGCCAGACGCAGGTCCGGGCCGTGCTGACAGCCGCAGAATACACGGCGTCGCAGCCGCAGGTTGGTGACCAGGTCAGTTTCCGCGCTACCGGGCAAGCGAACCAGTCGCTGAGCGGAACCATTGTGCGAATCAACCCGACCGGCTCACGGCACGTGACATTGGCAGCGTTGACGCATGCCGCCGGCGGCAACGTCGTCGTCAATCCCCAGTCGGGCGAGGCGACGCAGCCGTACTTCGAGCTGACCATCACTCTGCCCGACGCGATCGCTTCCCAGGTGCGCCATGGCATGACCGGGGTGGTGCGACTGTCGGCCCAGGCGGAACCGCTTGCGCTCAGCGTGTATCGTCGCGTTGCGCGGTTTGCAAACAAGCTTCACCAAGGTTAACCCCGCGATAACAGCTTGAGTGCCAGAGTTGGTTGGCGTGGCCGAAACGTCCGAAAATCACTTATTCATTGACCCGACAGTCCTCACGCGCATACGATTGCTTACGCGGGATGTGACCAGCGTATCGTGGCGCTATCGTCCCGCTCAACAGAGGCTGGTGCTTGAGGGGAATCATGGTTACCTCGCGATGCGGAGAGACATGGTCCGTTTCGAGAACGCTACGCGTTGGGTGGCAGCCCGGGGAGTCGTGAGCGGAACGCGACCCGGGCGTATGCGCGACCGGATTAACGGAAAGGACGGTATCGGGGCATGAGCTTGCACGAATTCAACCTGGTGAGTGGGGCCTGTGGCTTGGTTTTGCTTGTCAGCGGTGCCCTGGCCCAATCGCAGTCATCGAATCGCCTCACCGGGCCGGCACCTCGGAACGTTCCACCGGCACGGCAGGGTGGGGATGTCTGCGAACAGGCCGTGCAGATCCCGCTGGAGTTCCCATTCTACGCAACGGGGACCACGGAGAGCTACAACGACGACTACGACGAGGTCTGCACCTTCAACACGCCGGGTTCTCCCGACGTCGTCTACTTCATCAGCTTGGTTGGGACTGGCAACGACCGCTGTATCACCATCGATCTTTGCACGTCGGAGTACGACACCAAGGTCTACGTTTACCGGGACATCTGCGGCCCATTTCAGAGCGGGGTCTTCGTTGCGTGCAACGACGACGCCTGCGGCGACAATGGATGGCGCTCACGCATCGAGAACCTCACGCTGACGGCGGGTGGCATCTTCTACATTGTGATCGACGGCTATGGCGGCGATTCGGGTACCTATCACCTGTACATCGACGAATGCGTCCCGTCGCCCGAGTGCCCCCAGTTGGGCGAGCAGCTTTTTGATCAGCCCGCGCACACGCCGGCGTCCGACTGGAGCGCCGACACGAGCGAACAGGACGTCAACGACAGCGTGCCGATGCGCTACGAACGGACCAACAACGACCCAGTCATCAGCGATCCCATCAACTCGCTGCATTGGTGGGGGTTGTTCGGCCATTTCGTCGGTGCTACCTGGGAAACCTGCACCGAAAGCGATCCGCAGTTCGAGATCACCTTCTGGGAAGACAACGAGACGTTGCCGCCCGACACGATCATCTGCGGCCCCTACGTCGTTACGCCGGAGATTACACCAACGGCACTGGAGTTCGACGGCTTCACGTTGTACGAGTTCGGCATCACCGGGCTGTTTCCGCAGTGCCTCCTGCCTGAGGGCAACTGTTGGGTATCGATCGTCGGGCTGGGCGACACGAATTGCTGGTTCCTATGGATGAGCAGCAGCGGGTATGACGACACGTCTTATTACAACAACGACGGCGCTTGGCAGGAGCGGGATCACGACCTGTCGCTGTGCATGGGCAGCGTGGTCGTGCTGGCCGGAGCCTGTTGCAACGATGCGACGGGTGTATGCACCGATGACGTGCTGAACCTGGACTGTGTCGGGCCGGACGAGCGCTTCGCCTCCGGCACGCTGTGTGCCAATCTCGTTCCGCCGTGCGAGACGTCCGTGGGCGCCTGTTGTCGCGAAGATGCCGAGTGCCAGATTGTGTCCGAGTCGGTTTGCCGATACAGCCCTGGCGATATGAATTGCGATGCCTCCGTGAACTTCGACGACATCAACCCGTTCGTAACGGCCTTGGTCAGCGAGAGTGATTACGTGGCTGATTGGCCTGACTGTAACTTCCTCAATGGCGATATGGATGCCAATCTGGTTGTCAATTTCGACGACATCAACCTGTTCGTGGAGCGTCTGGTCCAAGGTGGCGCGGCCCAGGAGCCCGGTTTGTGGCTCGGGGCCGGATCTACCTGTGACATGTGCCCGTGCATCGTGCCGACGCCGCCGGACGCCAGCGAAGAAGGGGAGCCGGACTGTGGCGACGAGTACGTCGATGTCGTCAATGGCGGGTGCGACAGCTCGCCGCCGGTCTTTGGGCAGGTTGCTTGCGGTGAGACGATCCACGGGACGTCTGGTACCTTCTCGTACCAGAGCGAAACCAGAGCGGATGAGGATTGGTTCGCGATTGAACTGGCTGAGTCGATGACGCTGACGGTCAGCTTGCTGGCCGAGTTTGACGGCGTCGTTGGCCTGGGCGAACAGTACTGGCCCGGCGAGTCCGGCTGCGAGAACCTGAGCGGCTACCTGAATCCCGATGCAGACAACACGCCCTGCGAGACGACCTCGTTTGTGACTGATTGCCTGCCAGCGGGCACCTACTACCTCGTGGTCAAGCCGGCGCAGGGCGCGGGCGCGGCGCCTTGCGGGGCTGACTACACGCTCACCGTCGAGTGTGAGCCGTGCACGCTGACCGGCGCCTGCTGTGACGGCGAGGGCGGCTGTACAGTGACGGACGAGGATGGCTGCACCGCCGGCGGGGGCGTCTACATCGGTGACAATATCGAATGTTACGACGGCGTGTGTGATCCCTGTCCGGATGAGATCGCCTGCCCCGATGGCGGCATCCCCGAGGGCGAGCCCGATTGCTATCCCGGCTATGTGGACACCACCAATTCGGGCTGCGGCGGCGATCCGGTGGTGTTCGGCACCATGCAGTGCGGGACAGTTACCTGCGGCACGTCGGGCATCTACCACGAAGACGGCGGTTGGCTCGCGCGTGATACCGACTGGTATGAGTTTTCCCTGACGCAGCCGGCGACCGTCACGGTCGAGGTCCAGGCCAATCTCCCTATCCAGGTGATGATCGTGACCGGGCCCTGCGAGAACTTGGAGGTGGTCGCTTTCACGAATGCCACCACCGGCTGCGGGCGCGTGACAGCAGAATGCCCCGCGGGCACACACTCAGTCTGGATCGGCTCGGCCGCCTGGGACCCGCTGCATTATCCCTGCGGCGATTCGGTGTACGTTGCGACACTGACCTGCGAACCGGGCAGCTAAGCCGACCTGCAAGAGAATCATCCGCAGGGCAAGTGGGGCGGGCGTCTCGCCCGCCAAGCCACGGTGTAGGCGTGCACAGCAAGTCGGCCGAGACGGCCGACCCACTTGAGGTTATGACGCGTCGCCGCTAATCCAGATCACAGACGAACGCGTCCGGGAAGTGGGTAATTTCCGGCTCGCCGTCCGCGGGGATAATCACCGCGACGATGTCAAACCGGCAGGGGGCATCCTCGCAGTGCTTCTTGCGCAGATACCAGCGGGCGATACGGGCCATCCGGCGTTGCTTGGTCGCGTTGACGGCATCCTGCGGATCCGACCAGATGCGATCGGTGCGCGTCTTCACCTCGACGAACACGAGCGTGTCGCGCTCACGCATGATCAGGTCGAGTTCGCCGACGGGCGTGCGGTAGCGCCGTGCGAGTGTCTTCATGCCGGCACGGCGCAAAAAACGCTCGGCGACCCGTTCACCACGGACGCCGAGCTGCTGTCGAGATTCGCTCACTATTAGTGCCTAGGTGGTGCTGGCGACCTCGGCGCCCTGCTCAGTGGTGGTTTCGGTGGCCTTGGCTGCCTCGACCGCTTCCTGAGCCTCGCGCATGGCGCGGGCCTTGGCGGCGCGTGCTTCGGCCGCTGCGCGGCGCGCCTCGGCAGAGATACGCCGTTCACGCAGCCGGCGGGCCTTGCCCACGCGATCGCGAAGGAAGTACAGCTTGCAACGCCGCACTTTGCCGCTACGCACGGTCTTGATGGCGGCGATACGCGGCGAATGAATCGGGAAGGTACGCTCGACACCCTCGTTGCCGAGCAGGCGGCGGACCGTGAACATCTCGCTGAGGCCCTGGCCCCGGCGGGCGATAACGGCGCCTTCAAAATCCTGCAAACGCTCGCGCCCGCCCTCGACGATGCGGAGCGTGACCACGACGGTATCACCGATCTCGAAGTCCAGCTCATTTGGCCGACAATACTTGCCTTCGGCCACGTCAAACAACGGGTTTCTCATCGGAGCGCCTCACTTTCATGCTGATACCGGGTCAGAATGTTCGGCCGGGGGCGCGCGATGACAGTCGCAGGCGAGCATTCCCGGGGAATGGAACAAGGTGTATATTGACAGTCAGCGACGCGGTCCTCAAAGAGGTCCGGACGCCGCCGACGGGTACGTCCTTCAGATTGTTCACGCCGCCAGTTCTCAATCTCGGCGTGGTTTCCCGAGAGGAGAACCTCGGGGACATTGCGGCCGCGATATTCGCGCGGCCTGGTGTACTGCGGATATTCGAGCCGATCGGTGGAGAACGATTCTTCCTCGGTGGCCTGGTCGTTACCGAGCACGCCGGGCAACAGTCGCGCGACTGCGTCGATGATTGCCAGGACAGCCGGCTCGCCGCCGCTCATGACAAAATCGCCCAGGCTGATTTCCAGCGGCTCCAACTCGTCGCTGATGCGCTGGTCGTAGCCTTCGTAGTGTCCGCTGATCAGGAGCAGCCGCTCGTGGGTGGACAGCTCGCGCGCCAAGCTCTGATCAAAACGTCGGCCTTGCGGGGTCAGGAGAATCCGCAGGGCCGGCGGCCGCTGATCAAGCTTTTCGACGGCGTAGACAGCGTCAACGACGGGCTGACACATAAGCACCATGCCGGGACCGCCGCCAAAGGGGCGGTCGTCGACTTTGTGGTGCGGGTCGGTGGAATAATCGCGAAGCTGATGGGTGTGGACGTCAATCAGCCCGGCGCTTTGCGCGCGGCCGAGGATGCTCGCAGCCAGATAGGGCTGCAAGACCTCTGGGAACAGGCTGATAACGTCGATCCGCATGGTGGAATCCGGTAGTGGGGCGCACCGTCAGCGTCACCGGGTGGTGATTCCCTGTTTCTTGAGCAGTTGCGCGACGGTTTCCGTCGGGTTGGCCCCGACCTTGAGCCAATGCTTGATGCGCTCTTCGTTCAGTTGGAGCTGTTCGCTTTCCTTGCGGTTGGCGGGGGCATAGGTGCCCAACTCCTCCAACACGCGCCCGTCGCGCGGGCAGCGACTGTCCATCGCCGCCAACCGGAACACCGACAAGTGTCGGCGGCCCATGCGCTTGAGTCGCAACCTGACGGCCATGCCGTTCTCCGCGGGTGACTCGCCCCGGCCCATCTTGAACCCCGCCGGGAGGGGCCCGCGTCCACCCGATGTGACGCGGAGCCCCACAGTATAGTCGGGGTGGCAACACCTGCCAAGGGCAAAAACCTGCTCGACGTAAGCTGAAACAAGGGATCGCTGACCCGGGCTGACCTGATCAGGAGGTCAAGCCCGCAGCTTTGAGTTCGGGGGCGAATATGGGGGGGGATGGACGAAAGCCGACTGAGACTAGCCTATCGGCCGACCGCAGTGGTAGTCCGATAAGTGTTGGCCAGCTCGCGGACCGCCTCAAGGGCGTCCCGCGTGGGCGACCACCCCAGCTCGTTGCTCAGCTTCGTGTTGTCGCCACACAACACCCGGATCTGGGGAACGTCGTCGGACGACGGGGCATCGACAAGCTCAAGATCCAGCTCGAATGCCTTCAGCATCTCCTGGACTACTTCCCGGCACGTAACCGCCTGTCCCGAGCAGATGTTATACGCCTCGTTCGGACGCCCGTCAGCAAGGAGACGCTCAAGCGCGACGACCAGATCCTTCACGTGGATCCAGTCACGCTGGCAGTCGAGGTCCGGCAACTCCAGTCGCCGCCCGTGGCGTTCGACATCCCACTCGCCCAGTTGCCGGGCTGCAGCGCCCAGGAAGAACCGGTCACTTTGCCCGGGGCCGGTGAAGTGGAACGGGCGGGCGATCGTCAGGTTCAGGTGATAATCGCGATGATAGGTGTGGGCGATGGCCTCAGCGGTCGCCTTGAGCGATCCATACGTGCTCACGGGTTCCAGGGGGGTTGATTCGGATAGTCGGCGGCCATCTGCACCGGCGTCGCCATAGACGTCGCAAGCGCTGACCAGCAGCACCCGGGCCCGCGGAACCGCTCGCCGAACACCGTCGAGAACGTTGGCCCACGGCGTGACTATTGATTGATAAGCATCAAGTGGCTCGGCGTTGGCCTGGGTAGGGCTGGCTATGCCGGCCAGATGTACTACACCATCAGGTTGCACACTTGCAACGGCACGGGCTACATTGATGGCGTCAGTGACGTTGCAGACCAACGCCTTTATCCCGTCGCGTTCGTACTGTAATTTCCGTGCGCGATTACGGACGCCCGCGACCACGTCGTAGCCGTGGGTCGTCAGATACTGAACCAAGTGGCTGCCAGCGAACCCGTCTGCGCCAGTGACGAATACTGTCCGCACGAATGGTCTCCCTTACGACCGGTAGCGTTGATCCTGCGGCCAAGCCGCCCGGGCGAGCGCGTGCCGCCTCACCGCCCCCTATCTCCGGTAATATCGGCAGGGAATAGCTTGCGGCTGGGGTTGAATGGTCAAAAAGACGGCTGTTGTTCGGCTCGTTGCCGGTAGGGCAGTGCAGATCGGCCAGCGGCGCACGGGTTGTTGTGGGCAGTGGTGGCGGCTATCTTGCATCGCGTCCAACTCGGGTTTGTCCGGTTCAGCGATTGTGGAGTCCTGCTCATGCCCCTAGACGATGTGATTCTCGAAACCCAGGACCTCATGGAGAAAGCGGTCGATTTTCTCAAACAGGAGCTGCGCGGAGTACGCACCGGACAGGCCTCGACCGGGCTCGTGGACACATTGAAGGTGGAGGTCGAGTCCTACGGCTCGTCCATGACGCTCAAGGAGTTGGCCGGCATCGGCGTCGCGGACGGCAACGTGATCGTGATCAAACCTTACGATCCGAGCACACTGAAGGACATATCACGCGCTATCGAGAAAAGCGAAATCGGTATCAACCCGCAGAGCGATGGCAAGATGATTCGGTTGCCGGTGCCGCCGCTGTCGACCGAACGGCGTAATCAACTGGTCACGCGCGTTCGGCAGCTGGCCGAGCAGCAGAAGGTGTCGATCCGCAACGCGCGCCGCGATGCGAACAAGACGCTCGACTCGGAGAAAAAGGACAAGTCGCTGACCGAGGATGAGGTGACGCACGGGCAGGACGAGATTCAGAAGCTCACGGACGAGTGCTGCAAAGAGATCGACAAGCTGGTCGACGACAAGTCGAAAGAGATCATGGAAGTCTGATATCGGGCGGCATAAACCGGTGACAGCCACGTGGCGGTGTGGTGCCCAGGGGGATGCGGGCGGTTGTTTGTCACGAGATGTTATCTGCACGGACGGGTAGTTTTTGCGCGTCGCGAGCGTTGGGCAGCGCTCTTGCTCAGTGGCGGGCGGCCCGGCGGCGGGTGTCAACGGCGGTGCGAAACTCGGTCTGTTCACGCTCGTTGGCGAAGAGGTCGTCGAGTGGGACGAGCGGGGCGTCGCTGAGACGCTGGATCTTCAGCACGCCGCGCTGAACGCGTAAACGATCGACATCGTTCCACGGAACCAGCAAGGGGTGTCGGCGGGTGGCGACGAGAATGCCGTCAGGCAGCGTGGCGACGAAGCGCCTGGTGAGACGCCCGCTTAGAATTCGGTGCAGCGAAATGCCCAACAAGGCGGCGGCGATGGCGAAGATGAGGGGCACGGTGGGGTGCGGGGCGATGTCGGTGCCGGCGCGGTATACGAGGACGGTGGCGACGCCGACGAGCAGGCCGATGGCGATGTGCCGCAGCGCGACGCGGGCCCAGGAATATGACGAGCGCCAGACGCGGGTCTGTTCGTCGTGGTTGAGCCCGCAGGCAGGGCAGCGGGTGGCCGGTGCTGGCAGGTCGGCCTGGCAGCGGAGGCATTCGCGTGGCTGGCGTGTCGACATGGTGTCTGGGATCGTAGAAGGAACGCGGGTGGGTTGCCAGCGCGGTGGTGCCGGGTGGGCGGGGGATTGCCTCTCGCGGTCAGGTGTGACGGCGAACGAGCAGGGCGGTTAGGTCGTCGGCGTAGGGTGCGTCAGCGCAGAAGACTCGCACTGATTCGTGCAGCTTGTCCAGGAGCTGTGCCAGGGGGAGTTCGAGCTGATCGCGAAGCACCTGGATGGCGCGTTGCTCGCCGAACTGGTCACCGGCGGGGCTTTCGGCCTCGAAGAAGCCGTCGGTCAGCAGGGTGACGATGCCGCCGGGGGGGATATCGAACGTGTCGGTGGCGGGTTCGAAGGCGTTGGTAATGGCGAGGGGCAGCGTGGTGGCGTTGCGCTGTTCGACTTGGTTGGGGCTGACAAGCAGGAGCGGGCCCTGGCCGGCAGCAACGTATTCAAGCTGGTGTTTGTGCTGATCGAGCACGCCGACAAAGGCAGTTACGAAGCGTCCCTCGTAAAGGTCGCGGATGAGAAGCTGGTTGACGCGTTCGGCGACCAGGCGGAGGTCCTGGGTGACGGTGAGCATGGCCCGGACCAAGGCGCGGCACTGGGCGATGATGAGGGCGGCCCCGATGCCGTGCCCGCTGGCGTCGGCGAGGAAGACGGCCTGCCGGTTGTCAGGGAGCGTGATGAAGTCGTAGCAGTCCCCGCCCGTCTCGTCGGCGGAGTGGTTCCAGCCGGCGATGTCATAGCCCGGGACGTGGGGATTGTCGGCGGGAAAGAGCTGCTGCTGGATGCTGCGCGCCAGTTCGAGATCGCGGGCCATGCGCTGCTTCTCGGCGTACTCTTCGAGCAGGGCGCAGCGGTGTAGGGCGACGCCGGCCTGGGCACTCAACACGCGGGCGAGATGTTCGTCGTCGGGCTGGAACGGTCCGCTGCGCTTGTTGAGCGCCTGGAGCACGCCCATCAACTCGCCCTGGAGGTTCTCCAGCGGGAAGGTGAGCAGATTGCGCGTACGGAATCCGGTCTTGCGGTCGATGTCGGGGTTGAAGCGCGGATCGTTGTAAGCGTCGGCGACGTTGATGACTGCGCGATCGGTTGCGGCCGAGCCGGCAATTCCACGGTCAGCAGGAAAGCGGATTTCTTCAATCCCCGTGGCAACGCTGCTGCACAGCTCGTGGACGTGCTTGTCATACAGGAAGATGGTGGCCCGCTCACAATCCAGCACTTCGCGGGCGGCGTTGATGATGGTGGTCAGGAGCTGCTTGACGTCGGTCGAAGCGGCCATCTGGCGCGTGATATCGAGCAAACGCTCCAGATGCGCGACTTGTCGCTGTAGATCGGCCATTTCGGCCCGTAGCCTATGTTGTCCGTGGCGAGCGGGCAAGCGACCGCTCGATGGGGGTCGGTTTCAAAGGAAGTCTATGGAATCGATGGCTGGGACGAGACCGGCCGTGGCCCCTTCCGCGAGCAAGCGCTGGACGGCCTGGCGACCACGCTCGCCATAATCGAGCGTCCAATCGTTCACGTACATTCCCACGAAGCGGTCGGCAAGGAAACGATCAAGTCCACGGCCATACTGGAGCGCGTGCTCGACCGCCTCCTCGCGGTGGTCGAGGCCGTACTTGATGCTGTCGCGGACGATGCCGGCGATGCGGTGACAGTGTTCATCGCCCAGGTCGCGTCGGATGACGTTGCCGCCGAGCGGGAGTGGGAGATCCGTACGATTCTGCCACCATACCCCGAGGTCGAGCACCAGGTGCAGGCCATACTGCTGATAGGTGAGCTGGCCCTCGTGGATGATCAGGCCGGCGTCGACATTGCCCTGGGCGACCTCGTCATGAATGCGGTCAAACATGACAACCTTGGGTTTGAATGTATTCTTTCCAAGCACCAGCTGCAAAGTGAGATAGGCGGTGGTCATATACCCTGGGATAGCGATGCTGGCCCCGTCGAGGCTGGCGATCGTGAGCGGTTCACGGGCGACTACGATCGGTCCGTAGTGGTCGCCCATACTGCTGCCGCAGGCCGTGAGTATGTATTTGTCCGCTACGTAGGGGTAGGCGTGGATACTAATAGCGGTGACTTCGTATTCGCCGCGAGTGGCGCGTTCGTTGAGCGATTGGATGTCTGAGAGAATATGTTCGAACTGATACGGCCCAGGATCGACGGCACCGCAGGCGAGGCCGTAGAACATGAATGCATCGTCGGGATCCGGGCTGTGCGCGAGGCGGATGCGCATGCGTGCTCCTTGGTTTATCACGGGCGCTCGGTCGTGGCGCGATTGCTGATCGGTCTGGCAGCGGCCAACGCCCACACGCATGGTTATAACCTTTTGCGCTTGCGAGTGCATCCAGTCAGACGTAATCATTGCAGGTGACGGTGGTTGGAAACTGTTGGAGGTGTCGATCTTGTTCGCTTCTGAAACAGTGCGTCGACGTGCTGTCACGTCCGGGTGGGTTTGGGTTGCGATCGCATGCGTCTGGTCTGCCGCGGCGCAGGGCGCGCCGCCGCGGTTTGAATTGGTTTTTACAAAGGATGTGCACGATGGTCCGTTCACCGGACGGGTCTGGGTGATTCTGGGGGAGAGTCGGCACGTTGATCCGGTGAAGCAGGTGACGTTCATGAGTTCGCCGCCGATCTTCGCCCAGCGGGTGGAGAACTGGCGTCCCGCTGAGCCGTTGCGGTTCGAACCGCCGCCGGAATTCAGCTATCCGGAACCCATGGGGGGATTGTCGGCAGGAAGCTACAGCGCGCAGGCCGTGCTGGGAATCAATCGGGAGACGCGGACGGTGGTTACGGCGCCGGGGAACGGCATCAGCAAGGCAAAGAGGTTTCGACATGATCCTGATAACCCACGTTCATTACGGTTGCGGATTCGTCGGACAATACCGGCGCCGCCGCTGCGCGAGGGAGAGCAGTTGCGTTATGTGCGGATCAAGAGTGACCGGCTGAGCCGCTTTTACGGACGGGATGTGTACATGCGGGCGGCGGTGGGCCTGCCGCAGAGCTACATCAATCATCCGACGCGGAAGTTCCCGACGGTCTATGTGGTGCCTGGGTTTGATGGGCTGATCTACAACGCGCCACAGTACATCTTCATGTACGGACGGGCACTCGCACAGGCCGAGTTTGACGCGGTGATCGTGTACCTGGATGCGGATTGCCCGACCGGGCACCATGTCTTCGCCGACTCGGACAACAACGGCCCGGTCGGGACGGCCCTGGTGAAGGAGCTGATCCCGTACCTGGAGAAAAACTACCGGCTGGTGCTGGAGCCGGGGGCGCGGTTTGTCAGTGGGATATCGTCCGGCGGGTGGAGCAGCCTGTGGTTGCAGGTGGCGTATCCGGACGAGTTTGGCGGCGTGTGGTCGATATCGCCGGACCCGGTGGACTTCTCTGCGTTTCAGACAGTCGATATCTACGATCCCAAACAGAACGTGCTGTATGACGAGAATGGTGATCCGCGGCTGTTTATGCGTCAGGGGTGGTTCGGGGCGCCGTGCGAGATGAAGCAGTTGGCCCTATTGGAGCAGGTTTTTGGCCGCGGCGGGCAGATGTATTCGTTTGATGCTGTGTTCAGCCCGCGTGGGCCGGATGGTCGTCCGCGGTTCCTGTGGGATCGCCTGACGGGGACGATTGATGCGGAGGCGGCCGAGGCGTGGCGGCGCTACGACATTCGGCTGGTTTTGGAGACGAACTGGGACAAGCTCGGGCCGCGGCTGGAGGGGAAGCTCAACCTCTTCTGTGGCGATCGCGACGAATTCTTCCTGGAGCGGGCGTATGAGAAGCTGGCGGCGACGCTGCGCCGCCTGGGCAGTGATGCGCGGCTGGAATTGGTCCCGGGTGGCGGGCATGGTCTGCCGCCGATGGTGGTGCAGTCGGCCCGGCAGATGCGCGACGTTTACCAGGCACGCTTCGGGGCGGAGGTGGTTGAGCGCGGCACACCGCGTTGTCTGTCGGTGTTGCTGGAGGCAACTCGCTGAGCGTTGGCGTGTCGTCAATCCTCCACCCCGTGCTGCGCGGCTGGCGGGCGAGACGCCCGCCCCACGCCGCGTGATGCCCGAATCACATTGAGCTGCGTGTCTGACGGCTACGAGCTGGTCGTGGTATCGGTGCTGGAGCTGTCGCTCGTACTGCTGGAACCGCTGCTACTGCTGCTGTCGGAGCTTGAACTGGAACTGGGCTCGGCGATGGCGAAGATCCCTTCGAGGATGCCGTCCATTATGGAGTTGACGCCGGTTTCGACCGAGCTGAGGGCGGCCGAGCGAAATTCTTCCGCGACCGCATCTTCGCAGCCGACGTTGAGCGGCAGGAGCAGGATGCTGAGCGCGACAATTGCGCCGGCAGCGCAGAAACTGCGGCAGTTGCGACGACTGGTCTGACCGTTGGTGTGCATACTTCTCATCGAAAGCTCCGCTTGCGATGTTGCCAGGGCGTCTCGGGATCCTCCCGAGACCGTTTTGGTTCACTTCGTTGGGATAAGACAGCAAACGGCGTGCCAGGCGAGCGGTGGTGGGGCGGGCGTCCGGGGCGACAGATCAGGGTGGTTGGCGGTATGATCGCGGCCAGATCGGCGACACGACCCGGCGGGCGCCCGCGCCAGCATATGTTGCCAGCATTGATCCAGATCGGGGTACGAGTAATGGCCGAGACGATTACGGATACGGGGCGCGTCTACCTGCGCTGGGCGCTGACGGATGGTATCGGTCCGCTGACATTCTCGCGGATGCTGATCCAACTGGGCGATCCGGCCGAGGCGCTGGGTGCGTCGGCGGGCGTGTTGCAGACGGTCAAGGGCATCGGCCGCGAGAAAGCCAGCGCGATCGCGCGCAGCCGGGACAGTGCCGCGGTTGACGAAGAGGTGTCGGCGGCCGAAGTGCACGGTGTGCGCATCGTGTGCCGGGCGGATGCTGAGTATCCCGAAGGTCTCAAGCGGATTCCCGATGCGCCAATCGTGATCTACGTGAAGGGCGATCTGTTGCCGACGGATGTTGTGGCGTTGGCGATCGTGGGCAGCCGGCGCTGCACGATTTATGGCAGCGAGCAGGCTCGGCGTTTTGGCGAGCTGTTGGCCGGCGCGGGCTTCACCGTCGTGAGCGGATTGGCCCGCGGAATCGACGCGTTTGCGCAGCACGGTGCGGCTGACGCCGGCGGGCGGTCGATTGCCGTCATGGGACGCGGGCTCGCGGAGATCTATCCGCCTGAGAATGAGGCCCTCGCCACACGCTTGCTCGAACACGGCGCATGGGTGAGCGAATTGCCGATGCAGGCGGCCGTGCGGGCGGAGAATTTCCCCAGCCGAAATCGCATCATCGCCGGCATGACGCTGGGGACGCTGGTGATCGAGGCGGCCCAACGGAGCGGCGCGCTGATAACGGCCCGGCTGGCGACGGAGTACAACCGCGAGGTATTCGCGTTGCCGGGACGGGCGCAGGACCCGATGTCGATCGGCACAAACGCGCTCATTCGCGATGGCGGTGCCAAGCTCGTGATGAGTCTGGAGGACATACTCGAGGAGATTTCAGAGGTGGCGGAGGCGCTGCGGCCGGAGACGCCGGCTACAGAATTGGCGGCAACGGCAAAGCCGGCGATATCCACGGAGCAGCGACCGGTGACGGGCAGGTTGTCGCCGGCCGAACAACGCGTCTACGACGTGATCGGCTATGATCCGCTGCTACAGGACGTGGTCCTGCGGGCGGCGGAGCTGCCGCCGGGAGAAGTCCTGGCGGCGCTGACCGCGCTCGAATTGAAGGGGCTGGTCCGACGGTTGCCCGGGCAGCAGGTCGTGCGGCGCGGCTTGGCCTGAACAAAAGGTGGTTTCGTGAATTACTTGAGCCACTTCGTCTTCAATCACGAGGTGCGCGACCTGCCGTGCGAGTCGTACTTCGCGCTGGGCGTGGTACTGCCCGATTTGTGGATGCGCTTCTCGCGAAAGCGGCGGATACGCTGGAAGGCGGTGCGGGCGGCCGAACCGACCAACGCGGTCGGACGCAACCTGCGTGCAGGCTTGCTGAATCACATCGAAGCCGATCGGCTGTTTCACACCGCTCCGGTGTTTTTGCGTTGGCAGCGCGAGTTGAAGGAACGAGTCGGCGCAGACGACATCCATCCGGCCCTGGTTGATTTCCTGGCCCATGCGATGCTGGAGCTGGCGCTCGATCATCATTTGCTGCACGAAGATGAGAGCTTGCTGCCTCGCTTCTTTGACGTGCTGGCCGGGTGTGACGCGGAGTTGGCGGCCCAGCGTGTGGGGGTGCTGGGCGCGGTCGATACGGATGGTCTCGGTGCAGTGATCAGCGGGTTTCGGGCGCGGCGCTTCCTGCACCACTACCGCACGGTTCACGGGCTGGCGGACGTCGCGAGTCTCATCCTCGCACTGGCCGGGATGCCGCCGCCGCCGGAAGAATGGTTACGCAACCTGGCTCATCAGGCGGTTTCCCTGAGCGCGCCGGGGGAGGTCTGGAAAGACCTGTGTATTGACCAGGAACTGCGCGTTTAGAGCAGTGTTACTGTTTTCACGATACGGGCAGGCACGTACAATCTTCAGCGAGTGAGGCGAAGGAGGGGGGCAAGACGCGAATTGGTGTGCGTCCTGCTCCAACGGGCCGAGACCGAACCACTCCATCGTCCCCATTGATCATCAGGATTGGCGTTCCGCGTGGCTTCACGGTGAAGCCGATGGTGCGCCGACCGAACACCGAAGGGAGAGATCCGATGAGAATGTACGCAAGAGCCGGTGTATGTGTTAGTGCACTGATAGTGTTGGCGGCGGCGGCCGCGGGACAGAACACGCGTTTCACTTACCAGGGGCAGCTAAAGGACGGTGGCATACCGGTGGTGGGGACGGTGGATTTGAAGTTCAAGCTGTGGACGGAGTGGGGTGGCGGCGTACAGGTTGGCCCAACGTTGTTCTTCGACGGCCAGGCGGGACATTACCCGCCGGTCGAGGTGCTGAACGGGTTGCTGGCCGTACCGCTGGACTTCGGCGAGGTTTTCTATTTCGAACAGACGTTGTACCTGGAGATCTCGGTACGCAACCCGCACGATTCGTCAAACACGGGGCCGTATGATGTGCTTTCGCCGCGGCAGGAAGTTACGCCCAGTCCATACGCGATGTACGCGCAGCAGGCGGGAACGCTGGTGCCGCCGGTCAGCATCGAGGCGTCGCTGTCTGACACGGCCGTGACGATCAGCAACACCGGGTCTGGGGCGGCGTTGCGGACCAACTCCACGCTGTCAAGCTACGCGGTCCACGCGGTGCGCGGGGAGGAGACTGAGTACTCAGCCAACAACCCGGCCATTTACGCCGAGAGCGCGAATACGGCCTACGGCCTGATCGGTACGGGCTACTTCGGTGGTGTGGGCGCTTTCACCGTTAACGGCACGGACTACAACAGCATCGCCATGGTTGCCCAAGCTGACGACCCGGCGCACACCGGTTTGCACGCTTACAACTACTACGTAGGTCATGACGTGTTACTAGCCTCGCCCGATGCGGCCATCGAGGCTTATGCCGGCACCGACGGCCAAGCGGCGATTCTAACCGGCAATGCCCACGTCACCGGTGAGATCACGACTGAGTACAGCACGGGCGTAACGGACATGGCGGTGCCGATCGCCTACGGGTTCGTGAACAGCAGCGGCACGTTGGCCAATGGGACGCCGAATGTGACCAGCAGCTATGACGGCAGCCGCTACGTGATCAGCATTGACGGCGAGAGTTACTTCTTCAACGAGTACGTGACGGTGATTACGCTGGCGTCCGGCCCGAAGTTCGTCCGTACGGACAGTGTGAGTGGGAATCTGCTGGTTTTCGTGTACTCGACGTCCGGGAGCGCGACGACGGGTAGCTTCCAGTTTGTGACCTATCGCACGAGCGGGGCCGCGGCTAAGACGCGCGTCTATTCGCCGGATCCGTCGCTCACCGACGGAGAATACGCGGATCAGATCGGCCACGAGACAATTCGCCAGCCGGACGACGTGGACGTCGAGGCGCTTCAGGCTGAGCAGCATGCCCGGCTTGAGAAGCTCCGCGAGCAGAGCCCCTGTGGTTCTCGGAAATGACGCCTGACGCAGCCATAAACGATATGGGAGTGCGACCATGAAAACAAATACAACTGTCAACTTGGCCGTCGTGCTGCTGCTGGGGCTGGCGGCGCCGGCCACATTGGCCCAGATGGACTTGGACTGGCACACGATTGACGCCGGCGGCGAGCTGTACTGCACCGGTGGAACCATCGAGCTGTCCGGCACCATCGGCCAGTACGACAACTTCCACATGTACAACGGTGATATCGAGTTCTACGGCGGATTCTGGAGCATCACGTCGTACGCGTCGCTGATCGGCGACATGGACTGCAACGGCGTCTGGAATTTCGATGATATCGAGCCGTTCGTGACTGCAATGGTTGATCGCGACCAGTACGAAGCCCTGTACGACTGCAACTGGTACAACGCCGATTGCAACGGCGATGGGTTCATCACCTTCGACGACATCAACGCGTTCATCGATTTGCTGGTGGGCGCAGGATAGCGGTACTTGTCGGCAGTGCAGTTTGGGCTGCCTATCTCCGGCACCGGCGGTCGGGCGCTCATCTTGGGCCCCGGCCGCCGGTGTCTGCTTCGCTGATCAGTCGAAGTGAATCCGGAATTCGCCGTAGATCATGCGTGGCACTTCAGCGTCATTGAGAAAGGTTGAGGTGCCCTCCGGATGATGCGAATCAAGGAGGTTTCGGACGCCGACAGAGACGGCGGCGCGGTCGTTCCAGAATTCGTACTCGGCGCGCAGATCCAGCCGCACGTAGGGATCGATATGGCGCATGCCCCAGGGGCTGAGCGGATCGGGGGACTCGGTGCCGTGCACGTACCAGGCGTGGGCCGAAAGGTGCAGGTCATCGAGCGGGCTGTAGCGGACGCCCAACATGGCCTTGTGGCGCGGCGCGGCGATGGACTCGGATGCGCGGAAGCTCTTTTCTGATTCCCAGCTCTCCTGCTGATACGTGTAGTTGCTCAGCAGCGTGAGTTGCTCGTTGACCGCGTAGCGGAGACCGAGCTCGACACCGTAGACCCGCGGGCGTCCACCCGAATCCTGATAGATCTCGTTCAACCGCGGCGGTCGTAGCGGGGGCAGCAGCAGGCCTTTGTCGCGATACTCGTTCCAGAACAGGTTGACGTCGACCAATAGACGCTCCGTCGGTTGCCCCCGGTAGCCCAGCTCGAAGGCCGTCAGGCGTTGGGGATTGCAGTCGGCGTTGGCACGCATCCGGACCAGCCCATCTACCAGGGGGGTGTCGAGGTACCGGAACGTCGCCGGCGCCATCTGGTAAGCGCTGGCGACGGCGGCATAGAACCTGGTGTTGTCATTGGGGTGAAAGGACAATGCGGCCCGCCCGCTGGGCTGAAACCCGCCATAGAATTCGTAATCGATCCGCCCACCGAGTGTGAGCCTCCACCGCGGCGTCAGCTCCCAGTCGTCTTGCAGGTATGCTCCGACGATGGCAGTGTTCACGTGGTCCTTGGAGAGCAGTTGCGGGTCGCAGTGTGAGGCGTTTATCAAATCGGCGCGCGTGTCGATGCCCCAGGTAAACGTGTGTCGGCTTCCGGACGAGAAGGTGTGGCGCAGTTGCCAGGCAATCTGCTGGTAGTCGTAGTCGAGCGTGGTCAGCCCCGGCGAGTTGTGCGATTCGTTGACGTAGGCGGTGATGTCCACCTGGCCTTCCGGGCCGCCGTCGTGTGCCCACTTGGCCAGCAGGTAGCTGGCACGTCCCTCGGAATGGTGGCGGGTGTTCAGCCCGCCCATCGGTGGCGGTGACATCCCGCCATCGGTGGTGGCATTGGCCAGCGAGAACGTGAGCGTATCGCTTTGATTCTGTTCGTAGACAGCGTGCAGGCTGAATCGTCCGGATAGGTAATCGCCATCCATGGACCGGATTATGGAGCCCCCGCGGGCGAAGCCGTCGCTGTGCTCATATCCTCCGGAGACACGCATACGCAGGCGGCCGTCTTCCAGACCGTAGCCCAGATAGCTGGTGTGATAACCGCGCGACCCGCCGGTGGCGGAGGCGGTCAGACCCCGCTGATCACGCGGGTCTTTGGTGATGATGTTGATGACCCCGTTGATGCAATTGGCACCCCAGGTGACCCCGCCCGGGCCACGGATCACCTCAATGTGGTCAATGTCCTCGAGCATCAGCGGCCACAGTCCCCAGAGAGTTCCCCCAAACAGGGAATCGTAGATCTGGCGGCCATCGACGAGAACCAGTGCCTGGCGCGATACGAAGCTGTGCACACCCCGCGGCGAGACGGCATAGACCTGATGCCCAAGGGCGGCGACATCGACGCCCGGGACCAGACGCAAGGCGTCGGCGACGGACTCGGCGCCACAGCGACGAATGTCCTCGGCCGTTATAACCGTGACGGCATGCGGCACGTCGACGATGCGTTGCTCATGGCGGGCCGCAGTGACCACCACGGGGACTTCCAGGTCGTACAACCCGATGTCGTCCAAGTCGGCCTGGCTGGTCTCTTCCAGCGCGATCGGCTCGTCCGGCGCCGACATCGGCTGCGAGGCGGCCGGCTGCGACGACGCCGGCTGACTGGGCGGCGGGGCGTTCTGTCCCAGCGCCAGCGAAACCGAAAACAGGTTCGTCAGTCCCGCCACGGCCAAGATAACGCCTCGGACTGGCCGGCGCATGCGGTCCGGTTCCGGTGGATGACCAAGATGGTTGAGCTTGGAGTGGTTCATCATTCTCCCATCCGAGCAACCCCGCCGGCAAGCAGTTCCTGACTCAGTTCGACGGAGATCATCTTCGCCGTATGCACGTTGACGAACCGTTGTACATGGTCAACGTACACGATCGGATTACTGGGAGGTTTCCCCCGGCCAGCCTGAATCACCAGTTCTGCCGTGCGCTTGGCGACGGCTTCTGGTTCGATCTCGATTCCGGCGAAGGCGCCGGCCCGGACGACATTGCCCGTGAAGGTCCAGACTGGCTTGCTGCATCGCGCCCCCCATAGCAGCAGACGCTTGACACTCTCCACCCGGTAAACGTCCGAGTCGGGGATCATCAACACCCCGTCAACGTTCGCCGCGTTGAGTTGATCAATGGCTGCTGCGAAGGTCTCGCACGTCGCCGCGATCGGGATGACGTCAATGTGACGCCGGCGTGCTGCTTCCTGGAGTCCCGCCACCGTTCGTGTGGTCCGCGGGCCGTGAAGGATGGCTACCCGCTGTGTTCGAGGGGACGTGCTCTGGATCCAAGCGACCTGTTTCTCCGGGGCCACATCACTGGTCACGCCACATAGACGAACTCGCTTGTTCCTGGAAGGACTCTCCAGGAACGGGGCATCGCGCGCATTTGGGACCATGAAGAACACAATTGGGACGTCGGGCAGCGTACGCAGCGCCAACGCGGTGGCAGCGTTCCCGCCCGTGGCCACGACCGTTGGCCTGAAACTAGCCAGCTCGTCAGATTGTTCTCGGTCCTTGTCGTCGTCGGAGCTGTCAGCCGAAACAAGCAGACACTCATGTCCCTGACGAGTGAGGGTTTCAGCGATCAGACGGGCGGCGTTCCCATAACGCTGAGCGGAGTCGTAAATGACCCCGACGCGCTCACCAGCAAGCACCGCTTCTGGTCCGATAATACCAGTCAGAGCAGCCCAGATGATTGCCTGCATTAACGGAATCGAGCGTCCTGTTGCGTTACGCGTGGGCACCAGGCATTCACCCCTGAAAAGTTTCCGAACCAGCCCCAATCTGTACATGGGACTCTGGGAACGCGGTCAATCCCTTTATCGGCTCAACGGGATCTGTCGTGGAGTGTAAGGTTGCTCCTCCCCGGACATCGCGATTCCTACAGCTACGCTTGTCCAACACCTGCGCCGTTGATGCCGATGAATCTGCAGCCCCGTGCCGAATCAGGGTTGGTTCGTGCGCGCGATCGGGGTTGGGAGTCGCGTTGATGAACGTTGCCCCGCGATGGGATTTGCAATCTCGGGCAATCGTGCTGTGTGCATTGCTCACGTTTGTCACCGTGAGCACTACCGCCACTGCGCTGATCTGGGGTAATGCCCAGGACCTGCTCGACCGTGTGACGCAGCAGGCCAGTGTCTACACCCGCAGTGTCTGTCAGACCGTCCAACCGGCGGTTCGGCGGAACGACGCACCGGGGACGCAGTACGCCGCGCGCGTGGCGGCGAGTGACGAGGAGATTACCCGAGCAGTCATTATCGGTCGCGATGGTCAGCTACTGGCGGCGTTTGGGTCGGAGCTGCCTCCCAAGCTGGATTTCGTGTGGTCCCCGAAGCTGCTCAGCGAGCGCACCGATGGTGTCGGGGTGTGCCGGGATGGGCACATGCTGCTCACGACAGCACCGATTCGCTGCGATGCGCAGGCATCGACGCTTGATCTCGCCGGCCAGCCGGGGCCGTCCGCCGATCTGGGGCCGGTTATCGGCTACGTCGGGTTGGCCTACGACCTCACCGGAATCCAGGCGGTAATCGCGCGACGTGCCTGGTTCGGCGTTCTCATTGCCCTGGTCTTGACGGGAGTCGGCAGCGCGCTGGCGGCCCTGGGCATGAAGCGATTCATGTGGCCGATGCAGGAGTCGCACCGCGCCGGTTCGTCGCCGGCTGCGGGCGAGCGGATCGAGCAAGATTGGGGGCAGGTTTCGGACCTGATGGCCATGGTCGCAGAGCAAACGCCGGTGGGGCTGATCATCGCCGAGGCTCCGGAGGTGCGTATTCGCGTTGTCAACGCTGCGGCGCTGGCGATACGTGGGAAGACCGAGCGTTGCTTACTCGACATACCCTACGCGGAGTATGCCCGAAGCTGGGCGACCTGCCGCTCGGATGGAACGGCTTTTGCGCCCGAGGATCTTCCGTTGCCGCGTGCCGTTCTGCACGGCGAGGTTGCGCGCGACGTCGAAATGGTCATTTACCAGGATGATGACACGGCGCGCTGGGTTTTGGCCAATGCGGCGCCGATTCGGAACGCGGCCGGCGAGATTGTTGCCGGAATCGTGGCCTTTGTGGACATCACCGAGCGCAAACAGCGCGAGCTGGAGTTGCGTGCCGGCCGGGAGGCGGCCGAAGCGGTCAGTCGTGCCAGGAGCGGGTTCCTGGCAAACGTGAGCCATGAACTCCGTACACCGATGAATGGGATCATCGGCATGCTCGACCTCGTGCTGGGCACTGAGTTGACGCCGTCACAGCGCGAGTGGCTGACCACGGTAATGAACTGCTCGCGGACGCTGTCCTCGTTGCTGAACGACATTCTCGACTTCTCGAAGATCGAGGCAGGGAAACTGAATCTCGACCCCGTTCCCACCGACTTGCGTGTCCTGGTCGAGGAGACCATGGATCTCTTCGCGCATCAGGCGAACATCAAGAACCTGCGATTCCTGTGTGATCTTGATCCGAGCTTGCCGCGACGCGTCGTCACCGACGCCTTGCGGCTGCGCCAGGTGCTGGCCAACCTGGTCAGCAATGCCTTGAAGTTCACCGAGCAGGGCGAACTGCTCCTGTCGGTCCGCGTGGAGTCCCGCACGGATGATGCGATCAGCCTGCTCTGCTCAGTACGCGACACGGGTATCGGTATCCCGCCCGACCGCCTCGATACCATCTTCGATCCATTCACCCAGGCCGACGGTGCCATCACACGGAAGTACGGGGGAACTGGCCTGGGGTTGGCTGTTTCACGAACGCTGGTCGAGTTGCTGGGTGGCGAGATCTGGGTCGAAAGTGAGCTCGGTCGCGGTACCGTGTTCTCATTCCGTCTGAGCTGTGCCATTGCCGGTAATGGCCGGAGCGACACCGACGGAATGGCCGACGCGGATGCCGCACGGCCGCCGTACAGCGCACTTGCCGGCAAGCGTGCGCTCCTGGTGGACAACTATGAGCCCAGTCGGCGGCTGGTCATGCGAAGCCTTTACGCCTGGGGATTGGCGGTGGCAGAGGCAGCCAGTGTGACGGCTGCGCGACTAGCCCTGCAGGCTGCGGAGCGGGGTGGAACACCGTTCGATCTAGTGATCATAGACGCCCAGACCATCAACGCGAACGAGCGTGAGCTTGAGCGCGTCATCGGTGGCCTTTCCGCGGCCCACCAGCCGCGTGTGCTCACGCTGGGCGCCGTGGACGACTCGGGCGAATTGGCCATGCCAGCGCGCCCCGAGTGGCGCCGCGCGGTGTCCCAGCCGGTGAAGCAATCAGCACTATATAAAGCGATCATGAGCCTGCTCGGTGGTGCTGAGCAGACGCGGGCGCAGTCCGCTACGGGCCCGGCATCGGGGGTTGATGAACGCGAGGCCGAGCCGTCGCACGGTGGCTTGCGCGTGCTGGTGGTCGAGGACAACCCTGTCAATCGGACGGTGGCGGTCGGGCTGCTGGAGCGCGAAGGACACCGCGTTACGACTGCCGAGAATGGCGTCGTGGCGTTGGAGCGGCTTGCCGAAGCCGACTTCGACCTGGTCCTGATGGATGTGCAGATGCCACGAATGGACGGCTACGAGGCCACTCGTCGCATTCGGGCTGACGAGCGTTGGCGTGACTTGTTCATCGTGGCGATGACGGCGCATGCCATGGCCGGGGATCGGGAGAAGTGCCTGGAAGCCGGCATGAACGACTACATCACCAAGCCGTTCAAAGTTGAGGAGCTGAATCAGGTGGTTGAGCGTTGGAGAGCACAGCGGGCAGCGTCTGGTCAGGATCAGGTTCTTGAGGAGGCGATCGCGCTGCCGGCTGCTACGCCCGTAGGCCCTGGCGCGGACGGTGCTTTACCGCCCATCGATCTGGGCCAGATGCTGGAGGTGCTGGACGGCGACCGCTCCCTGGCGGCCGAGGTGTTGCACGCGTTCCTGGGCAGCCTTCCGACGTCGATTACTGAGTTGCAGGCGGCCATCGCTGCGGACGATCTCGAAGCACTGCAGCGCGGTGCGCACAGTCTCAAGGGGGCTACATCGACGCTGGGGGCCGAGCCCGCCCATGCGCTGGCCCGCAAGCTCGAGCAGTTGGCTCAAGCTGGTAACTTGAACCTGGCGCGACCAGCCGTCGCCGACCTGCTCGCCGAGTGTGGACGCTTGCGGGAGCACATCGAGAGCTCCCTTGGAAAGGAGTTGCCCGGTTGAGTTCGCTGTCACGCATATTGGTTGTTGATGACGATCCGTCCGTGCGGGCGATCCTGATTCGCTCACTGGAGAAGGCCAATTTCCAGGTGCGTGCCAGCAGCGACGGGGCGGAGGCGCAGGCCGTGGCGTTGGACTGGCGGCCGCACCTGGTCCTGCTCGATGTCATGCTCCCCGAACAGAGCGGCTTCGAGGTGTGTCAGTGGTTCAAGGTTCGTCCGGAGACGGCCGGAGTTCCGGTCATTTTCGTTACGGCGGCCACCGACATGGAACAGCGTCTCGGCGGATTCGCCGCCGGCGCGTGCGATTACATCGTTAAACCCTTCACGCCCCAGGAAGTGGTGG
Source organism: Phycisphaerae bacterium (assembly GCA_963666925.2). Classification (GTDB taxonomy): domain Bacteria; phylum Planctomycetota; class Phycisphaerae; order UBA1845; family Fen-1342; genus JANQFV01. Next base: position 30,405 of record CAXXTC010000017.1, read on the forward strand.
CGCGAGTCACCGTTCACGTTCGGCTGCGACAGACTGAGGAGCAACTGCGCGACAAGAACGAGCAACTGGAGCGTCTGACGGACGAGCTGTCGACACTGAGCCGGCTGGATCCACTGACTCGGTTGCTGAATCGGCGCAGTTGGGATGACGCCATCACCCGCGAGCACGAGCGTTTCGTACGACACGGACATCCCTACAGCGTGGTGATGATCGATACCGACCATTTCAAGGCCTACAACGACGTCTGCGGACACCCTGCCGGCGATGCTTGCCTACAGAAGATTGCCGGCGCACTGCGCGACACGACTCGCGGCGTCGACAGCGTGGGACGCTACGGCGGGGAGGAGTTTGTCGTGCTGACGCCCGAGACCGGCGCCGAGGCGGCGCTGAAACTCGCCGAGCGCATCCGGCGGGCGGTCTGGTCGTTGAGCTGGCCACATCCCCGGAATGGCGCCGTCGGACGCGTGACCGTGAGCGCCGGAGTGGCGACGGCTCAGCCGGATGGCAGTTGGGATGACGTGCTCAAGCAGGCTGACGATGCGCTGTATGTCGCCAAGCGCGCTGGCCGGAACATGGTGTTCAGCGGCCAGTCGCGCCTCGGGCTGACCCGCGCCGACGCCCCTCCCAAGGACTCCCCCGACGGCTCGGAGCCGGAACCGTTGAATCAGGCGCGCGTCCTGGTCGCGGATGATGAGCCGACGAATCGCACACTTTGTCGCGGTGCGCTTCAGCGGGCCGGTTACGTGGTCGACGAGGTCGTCGACGGCGTCGAAGCGCTGGAGCACGTGCGTCGCCAGGTGCCTGACGTCATCGTCATGGATGTGGTGATGCCGCGCATGGACGGTGTGGAGTGCACGCGGCAGTTGCGCAATACCCCAGAGACCCGCGATGTTCCGATCATCCTGCTCAGCGCTCAGGCCAAGCATGCGGACGTCCTGTCAGGACTCGAGGCGGGCGCCGATGAATACGTGACCAAGCCGGTTCGCGCTACCGAGCTGGCCTTGCGCGTGCGTTCGATGGTCCGGCTGCACCGCGAACGCGCCGACCTGCTGCGTAGCTACACGTCGCGCGGTGAACAGGTGCGCATGTTGTTGCGCCTGGTCGAGATGTGTCGCGAAGTCAGTCTGGCGCAGGATCTGGACGCGCTGGTACAGGAAGCGCTGCGAGCTGTCTCGGATATCACGTGCAGTCGCCGGGTGGCGATCATGGTGCCCGATGATGATGGCCATATGCTCCGCATCGTTGGCGCGCTGGGTATGGATCCGGAGCTGGCCGATGCCGTACGCGTTCCGACGGGCGCGCCCGTTGCCGGCCAAGTGTTTGTCACCGGCCAGTCCATTGTGGTTAACGAGATCGGCGAGCTCGAACCGTATGGCCAGGGCTATGACTCCTGCTTCTTCGAGCGGGTGCCACTCCTCGCGGCGCCGCTGGCGGCGGCCGGACGCACCGTCGGCGTACTCAGCATCACCGACCGCTATGGTGACCGCGGCTTCGAAAGTGACGAGCTCGAGTTCATCGAGTTGATGGGCAGCATCATTGGTACTGCCCTGCATGATGTCAATATGCGGCAGGTCCGCGATGCCGCTGCCGACTCGATCATGATTGCCCTTGCCAAGTTGGCAGAACATCGTGACAACGACACCGGCCTGCACTTGGACCGGGTGACGCAGTTCTGTCTGCACCTGGCCGACAAATTGCAGCATCACTCGGGCTACGGCGACGAGATCACGAGCGAGTTCCTGCATGATTTGCAGCGGGCCGTGCCGCTGCACGACATTGGCAAGGTCGCTGTGCCGGACCAGATACTGCTGCACCCGGGACGTTTGAACCCGGAGCAGATGGATATCATGCGTACGCACACGGTGATCGGGGCAGCAACAATTCAGACGCTCATCGACAGTGCGCCCGGGGTGACGTTCCTATCCATGGCGGAGGACATCGCTCGTTATCATCACGAGCGCTGGGACGGCACCGGTTACCCGGCGGGGCTGAGCGGGACTGCCATTCCACTGTCAGCGCGCATTGCCGCCGTCGCAGATGTCTACGATGCGCTTACGACAAAACGCGTTTATAAGGACGCGCTGGCTCCCGGCCGCGCGGCGCAGATTATCCGCTCCGGGGCCGGTACCCAGTTCGATCCGGGTATCGTGCGATGCTTCAACGAGATCGAGCCCGAGTTGCGCGAGCTGGTGCAGACCATGCGGGATGCGCCGGTTACCACGCCGTTGGCCGCCGAGGCGGATCAACAAACCAATCAGTTGCAATTGGCCGCGAGCCGCGTGCCAACCGACTAATCGCCGGCGTTGCGCACCAGTCCCCGCTCCATGGTGCGCAACGGGCTACAGTAACAGAGCGCCGCCGCTGAAGAATCAGCCGTTTCGCTCTTCTGCGGATCAGGTGTGCGGCACCAGCCTCCCACGCGAGTCCGTACATCGAATTTCGACCTGATCCAGGCTGAAGCCGGGCTCCGGACGCACGAAAACCGTGCGGCGGTAGTGGCGTTCCAACTCGGCGATCAAGCGTCGCTTGCGGTTTTGCAGCAGGAACGCTACGTCAGCCGATACGGATACCTCGATCATGTTGATGTGCTCGCGCGAGACGGCCAGTTGCACCAGCCGCATGACGTCGAGCGCGACCGATTCTACGGTCTTGACCAATCCGGTGCCGCGGCAGTGCCGGCAATCCTGGTAGATGCTACGCATCAAACTGGCACGCTGGCGTTGGCGCGTCAGCTCGATGATGCCGAAGGCACTCATCCGCAGCACCTTGGCGCGTTCCTTGTGGGCCTTGAGGTTGTTAATCAGCCGCCGCTCGATATCGCGGCGGTGTGACTCCAGGCGCATGTCAATGAAGTCGCAGACCACTACGCCGCCCAGGTCGCGCAGCCGCAACTGGCGCGGAATCTCGTCCGCCGCCTCCAGGTTCATCTTGTACGCGGTCTGCTCGGCGTCATCCTCAGTGCGGAAGCGCCCGCTGTTGACGTCGATGGCGACCAGTGCCTCGGTCTGATCGATCACCAGTGAGCCGCCCGACTTGAGCGGACATGACGTGAGTGCAATCGCTCCAGCTCCGCTTCGATGGCGTACTTGTGGAAGATTGGCGTCGGGTCGTCGTAGATCGCGAGATGATGTCCTTGGACCGCGGGCTGAAGATGGAGAGAAACTCGCGGGCGCGCTCGGCCACATCCGGATCGTCAAAAACGATGCGCTCTACGTCGCTGGTGAACACGTCGCGAATCGTGCGGATCACCAGGTCTGATTCGCGGTACAGTTCGGCCGGCGCCGGCTCGCGCTCGATGCGCTTCTCCACGGCGCGCCACAGTCGCTGGAGGTAGCTCAGGTCACTTTGCAGCTCGCGCTTGCTCCGATCCAGGGCCGCCGTGCGGGCGATGAAGCCCATCCCGTCGGCCAAGTTGAGTTCGTTGAGCAGTGCGCGCAGCGTGTCGCGCGCTTCCTCGTCCTCGATGCGCCGCGATACGCCCAGCCGGCGCATCCCGGGCATCATGACCAGAAAGCGGCCAGGGATGCTCAGGTACGTCGACAGCGTCGGCCCCTTCGTGCCGATGCCTTCCTTGGTTACCTGAACCAGCACTTCCTGCCCGCGCCGCAGGCAGCGTTGGATCGGCGGGCGATGGCGCCGCGGCATTTTGTGGCCGACGTTCTCCGTCTGCCCCACGCCATCTGGGAAGTACTGTGGATGCAGGTCGGAGATGTGCAGCAAAAGCCGTTCTTGCCCTGTCCGAAATCGATGAAGGCGCGCCTGGATGCTGGGCTCGACGTTGGTCACCAGGCCCTTGTAGATATTCCCGACGTGACTCTCAGACGTGGCCCGCTCGAAGTAGATCTCCTCGAGCTTGCCCTTGTTCAGCAGGGCAATGCGGCATTCCTCGCGCGGAATGGTGTTTATGATCATCTCGCGCAGCGGATGCTTACCTTTCTTCGGTGCGGTTCGCGTGCCGACTCCGCGGCCGCTTCTCGACTGTCGGCCTCCGGCAGCTCGTGAGACGTCGAACGCCGACCGCGTCCGCCCGGCGCCGACGACGCTTGTCCTTGGCCGGGGGAGCTTCCGCTTCCTCCGCCTCCGTGCCCATCTCCACCAGTTCCGGCGTTTCCTCGTCCACGACGTCGGGCGCCACCGGCCTCCATGTCCAGATCCGTTTCCAGGTCTGACGCAATGTCGGCTACGTCGAGCCGCTCGGCTGCGTCCAGGGCACCGCTGCTCATCATCCGGCTCGACTGCTGCGACCAGCCCGTCCGGATCCGCCGCGTCCGGACCGTGCTCTTGATCGCGCCGCTTCTGTCGTCGCAGCGCCGCCGTTTCTGGCTGGCTGACAGGTTCGCGTGCGATGGCTCCTCACGCGCCGGTTTCCGATCGCGGTCCTTCTGACGCCGGTCGGATCTGCGGCCGCGTCGGCGGTTCTTCTCCATCGGTTCATCGACGAACGGCTCGTCTATAGATGGTTTCTCATCCGGCACCGTCGGTTTCGCCGGCGGCTCAGGCACGCGCTCCGATTCGGTCGGCTCTTCGGGGGCCGCCGCCGGCTCTTCTTCCACAACCGTCGGCGTATGCTTGGCAGGTTTGGGGGACGGCGCGTCCACAAACGGCGGCGGCGCTGCCGGCGGAAAGTGCACAACAATCCCGCCGTCTTCGCTCTCTTCGATGTTGGGTTCGGGCGGAGCCTTCGTCGCCGCCTCAGCAGTGGATTTGCGCACCGTCTTGCGCTTTGCCCGCGTGGTCTTTTTCTTGGTCTTTCGCGTCGCAGTGCTACGCCGCGCACGACTTGATTTCGTTTCCTTGGTGGTGGTTTTGTCGTTGGCCTGTTCAGCCACCGCTTCGGCGGAGCTGTCCGCCTCGACGGTACTCTTTGCCGCAGTACTCGACTTCTTTCGCTTGGCCGTTTTCTTGGCGCCGGTCTTCTTTCGCGGCGTGCTGGCCTTCTTCCTCGTTTTCTTCTCGGTCAACTCAGTTCCTTTCATGGATCGCTGCCCGCTGTCGGGGCATCGGCGATCTGCGAATCCCATTGAACCTCGACACGCCGAAGAAGATGTCCATACTTCTCGGCGGCGAGTCCCAGTTCCGTTAGCAGTTCGGCCGGACGCACCGTGCGCTGCTCTACAAACCGCAGCCGCATCGTCAGCACGCCATCACCGAACTCGATTGTTTCGATCAGTGGACGAAGATCCACGGTGCGCGTCGGCTTGCCGGGGCCCATACTCACGCTCCACCGGCAGCTCCTCGCGACCCAGCAGTGCAGCACACCGCTGCGATATTTCCGATTCGTCTTCGTCCGCAAGTTCCACCTGGTACACGACCAGTTGCGGGTGCGGCATAACCCGGCTCAGGCCGGTCAGCACCCGTTGCACCTCGTACCCCCGCGGCAATTCCTCGGCCAACCGGCGCCGCAGCACCGCTGCCTCCGGCGGCGCGGTCAGGTCAGCCAGCAGCAACTGGCTGTCGGTCGCGGTGCCCAGGTTGCGCGGCAGTGGCAGCCACAGCCGCGGCTTCGGATTGAACCCGTGTGACCAGGCCAGCGGCCAGCCCGCTCGCGTCAGCGCCCGCGTGAGCATGCGCAGCTCGTCGTGGTGTGCGAGGAACCGCACCGGCCCGTGAATGGCCAGCTCGGCAGCCACGCGCACACGCTCCGCCGGCGGTTCCGATTCCAACCACGGGTTTTTGCCAGGGTGGCCGTCACGCCGGTTCCTCCGTTTGCTAGGTCCGGCGCAGCTTCCTCGTCGTCCGGGTCGATGTTGCGCAGCTCGTCGCGCAGGAAGTTGAGCACCTGGCGGTCGGAATCGAACCGAGCTACACGCCGAGCGATCAATTGGCAGCGAGCCATGGTGGTGTTCCGCACCACGCGCTTGATTCCGGGGATGTCCGCCGGCGCCATCGACAGCCGCCGCAAGCCCATCCCGAGCAGCAACTGGCAGTAGATCGGCGTGCCGGCCATCTCGCCGCACAGGCCCACGTCGACGTTTTGCCGCCGCGCCGCCCGGATGACCTGGTGCACCAGCTTGATCACCGCCGGGTTGTGCGCGGAGAATAGGTGCGCTACGCGTTCGTTGGCTCGATCCACCGCCAGCGTGTACTGCGTCAGGTCATTCGACCCGATGCTGACGAAATCCACCTCGCGCACAAAAGCGTTGCTCAGCATGGCGGCGGCCGGCGTCTCGATCATCATGCCGACCGGCACATCACGCCGGAACGGCACCCCCTCGTCGTCCAGGTCTTCCATCACGTCCGCCAGCGTCGCCTTGGCCTGACGCAGTTCCATGACCGTTGAAATCATCGGGAACATGATGCGCACGTTACCCTCGACCGACGCGCGCAGAATGGCCCGCAGGTGCGTCTTGAACATGTCCAGATGCAACAGGCAGTAGCGCACCGAACGCAGCCCCAGCGCCGGGTTGTGATCATGCTGCGGGCCCATCCCCGGCGCTAGCTTGTCCGCACCCAAGTCGATCGTGCGGATAACCACCGGCCGGTCGCCGGCCGAACTCGCCACCTCGCGGAACGCGTCGTATTGCTGCTCTTCCGACGGAATCCGCGGCGATGACAGGAACAGCAGCTCCGTGCGATACAGCCCGATGCCGTCCGCGCCCCAGGCCAGTGCCGAAGAGGTTTCCTCGGGAACCTCGATGTTGGCTTGCAGCTCGATCTTTACCCCGTCGCGAGTGACTGCCGGCTCGTCCCGCAGCGCATGAAGCTTCTTGACGAACTGGCCATATTCGCGCTGCCGCTGATGATAACGCGCGACGGTTTCGCTGTCCGGGTTGGCGATGACGATCCCGTGGGAGCCGTCCACGATCATCATCTCGCCGCCCGTCACGTCCGACGTGATGTCGTTCAGCGCCACGACCGCCGGAATGCCCAGCATGCGGGCGATGATGGTCATATGCGCCGTCTGCCCGCCCACGTTAATCGCGAACCCCAGGATATGTCGGCGATCAAATGAGATCGCTTGCGAAGGGGGTGATGTCGTTGGCCACGATGATGACCGGCCTCGGTCAGCCGGGTCATATCCTCGCGTGTCCGCCCCAGCACGTGTCGCAGGACGCGTTCTCTCGATGTCGAACAGGTCTCGGACACGCTCTTTGAGATACGGGTCGGCGACGTTGCGGAAGAGCTGCTGCCGCTGATGCATGACCTGCCCGAAGGCATAGGCGGCCGAATAGTGCCGCTTCTCGATCAACTCGACGACACTCTCGCGCAGCTTGGGGTCGGCTATAAATTGCTCGTGGAAGGCGAAAATGACGGCGGTTTTTGTCCCCCAGCTTGCGCGCGGCGGCCACGCGCAGCTCGTTAACCTCCTGGCGCGACGCGTCCAGCGCCGCGTCCAGGTTACGGGTCTGCCCGGCGAGTTGCGAAGGGTCAATGGTACGATGCGGGATACGATATTCTTCCGTATCCAGCACCAAGACCGGACCGATCGCCACGCCAGGCGAGGCGTTGATCCCTTTCTTCTGAATCATAAGCCGCGTATTCCGCGGCGTTGGCAGGCCGCACCCGGTGTCGGGGAGCCCGCGTCATGCCGTTGCTGCGTTTCTGTTAGGTTTCGCCGAAACCTGATTCCACCAGTTCTGAAAGCGCTTCAAGACAGCGCCTCCGCGTCATCGCCGTCCGCGACGAGACGCACTTTCGCACCCTGTGTGGCCACCAACATGAGCATTTCCATGGGACTAGCGGCCGTCGGCCTGCCGATCGTCGCAATGCACGGTGACCCCCGCCTGAAACCGTTGTGCCGTGTCGACGAACTTCATGATCGGCCGAAAATGCAGCCCTTCCTTGTTCGGGATGACTAGCTCTCGTTCCGTAGCTGCCACAACAGGGTCCGTTTCCAGACACTTGATACCACCCGCGGCGTCTTCAGCCGCGCCCCGCCCGTGACTACGCCACCAGGGATTCTTCGTCCGCTTCCCGGAGCAGGTCATAGATCTTCTCGGGCTTGTCCGATTGCCGCAGGAACTTGCGGAACTTCTCCTGCTGCAAATGACGGAATACCAGATCCATCGCTCGCAGATGGTCTTCCGGCTGATCTGCCGGGCTGACGATCAGGAACACGCTGTACACGGGCTGACCATCCAGAGACCCGAAGTCGATCCCCGCGGCACTGCGACCAACCGCCGCAACCCACGTGCTTCAGATCCTCAACTTTCGCGTGCGGTACCGCCACAGCCCTTGCCGAATCCAGTTGTTCCGCGAGTCCGCTCACGCGTAATGATCGAGCGGACGATGCCCTCTACCAAACTAGGTTCCAGGCACCCCGAGTCGGCCAGAACCTGAACCAGATCCCGTATCACCGCGTTTCGATCAGTCCCCCTGCAAATCAGCTATGATCGACTCCGGGTGAACCAGATCCAGTAACTTCATGCCCTGACTCTCCACTACCCCTTGTCGCCGACACGCTCCTACGTTGGTTCGGTCTCCGGGCCCTGCGGGCCGCGCGGCGGGTGTTTCCGATTCCGATGCTTCTGCTTGTAACGTCGCAGTTGCTCCTCGATCTTGTCTGACAGCAGGTCAACCGCCGCAAACGCGTCTTCGTGTTGCTCCGAAGCCACAAACGGCTGCGCCGCACCTGCCGAATGCACGATCATCTCAACCGTATGCAGCCCGGCTTTGCCGTCCACAATTACCTCTATCGACTGTACGCGATCCAGGAATCGTGGCAGACGTTCCGCCTTCTCCAGGCAATACGCCTTCAAAGGGTCACTGACGCCCATGTGACGCCCGGTGACGGTGATCTGCATACTAGCACTCCTTCGCTAATGCCGGCCGACGAGCATCGCGGACCAATCTCTTGCCGCAGATCGTCACGGCCTCATGCCGATACCGACGCAACCAAACCGCACAACTCCCACTTCACGGGACCGCCCGCAAACGGCTCCGAATCCCGCAGCAGGACCATGGCAAGGCTGCGTGCCTGTTTCTGCCTTACCTATGCGGGGCCAAATGTAGTCGATCGGTCGCGCACCCGTCAAGCTGTCCGCGGAACCTCTATCCGTCCAGGTACTTACCGCCCCCGCCTGCCCATACCCTCTGCCAGATGAAACCCCTGTCCCAACACCCATTCCAAGCCTCACGACCAGCCGATCCAACCGGCCGGATTGTCGTAAGGCTCAGATATTAAAGTGCTTATCGCAACTCGTCTCAGCTGCCGACCTCAGCCTGTCGTGTGACTTGAGGTGCGCTCGATCAACTGCGGTGCCACATGCGTAGTCACCGCCGCATCCTGACGCGCTTTCGTCGCACGCTGCATCGCCAGCTCGAACGATCGAGCCCCGATTTCCTCGCCGTTCAGATCGACGGTGGTCAATTGTGGCCAAATCTTCGTGCCAACCGCCTCATTGCCCTGCCCCACGATGGCGATATCACGCCCCGGGACCCGCCCCGCCTGCCGCGACAGCAGCATCAGCTCAATCGCCAGAAAATCATCCGTCGCCGCCAGAGCTCGCACGCTTCCGATACGGCCGCGTACCGCCTCAAGCTGATCAACATGCTCGCCAGCACCACCAGGCAACGTTATCGTAACCTGATCCGGGTCGAGTTGATTCTCGCGACAGACCTCATGGAACCCGTGTAGACGCTGTCGAGCTCCGGGGATCTCCGGGGCATGAACATACAACACGTCTGGCGTCGGTCCACGCAGCAGGTGTCGGCCAACGAGTCGACCGGATTCCACGTAGTCCGGCATCAGCAGATCCGTCGCCACACCGTCCATTCCCTCGCAGCAAACCAGCGGCTTGCTGGCCAGCAACTCGACGACCTCGCTCGCTTGGTCAGCTGCCAGACGCGTTGCCAGCAGCAGCGCATCGATCCGCTCGCGTGCCAGTGACTGAAGATGCTGCATCGCAGCTTCTATATCGGTCCCAAGCTCGGTTACGAAGACCGCGTAACGCTGCGCGCGGGCCCGCACAATTACACCACGCAGGTAGCTGGCGGCGAAGGTCGACCGCAAATCATCCACCAACACCGCGACGGCATAAGAACGGCCCGTCGCCAGTGAGCGGGCGGCATGACTGGGTACGTAATTGAGTTGCCGACATGCCTCCAGAACCTTCTGTTTGGTCTGGTTGCTGATATCGGGACGATCATTCAGTGCACGAGAGACAGTGCCGCGCGAAAGACCGGTCTGCCGGCTGATGTCTTCTATTGTGACCTTGCCCATGGTCGCTTCCCACCGTGATTTGAGTCCGCGCAAGCAGTGAAAAATCCCGACGTACTCACGCCAGGATCACCGCGGGCGCCGTGCGCATCGTATCTTACCCCGATTTTGGAGGTCGGCAATCCCGAACTGGATTTTCTAGGACCTCCCCAGGCGGTTGTTTCACTTGCATAGTGCGAGCGGCGTATCATTTCAGCTCCTCGTCGACACCAAATCAAGCCCCCAGTAACACATACCGGGAACCGTTCCGATGCCAAGCGAGACTTCCGCTTCGCCCCTCGCAATGGCTGCAAACAGCCTGAGGCAATAACTCCTAGTTCGGCCCAAACAACTCCAGCAGCAACTTATCCGCGTTCTGCGTGCCCAGCGGGGTGACTCCGTCGTGGTCCGCCAGGTTGGCGTCGGCATCCAGGAAGGCCAGCCCCAGGCTCGTCAGGTCCGCATTGGCGTTCATGACGTCGGTGGCTAGCCCGGTGGTTTGCCGCAGACCGGCCAGCAAGGCGATCTGGTGCGCCGCGGCCGAGCCAATCGCGTTTCCGCGGGCCGCATCATTGAGCAGCGCGAAATTGGCCTCGATTTCGCTGACGATGACGGCTGCGAAGCCGCTGAGCGTCTCGTTCCGCGGGTCGAAGAAATCGGGCAGCCCATACAGCAACAGGTCGGCCGCCTCGATGCCGCCGTCGGTCAGAATCGCGCCAGCCGTATCAAAGTAGATCGTGGAGTACACCGGCGCCGTCGGAACGGTCGTGCTCACCTCTACGTCATAGGCGGCGAACAAGGTCTGAATACGGGCCACGATTTGTGCCTTCACTGCCTCCGGATCGGTGCCGTAGTCGAACGCCGCCAAGTTAGCCGGCACCGAGTTCTGTATCGCCAGGTTACTCACCGCGCCGAACTGGAGGAAGACATACTGCTTGCGAGGCTGAGAATCGGTGGCAAAACCGCGATCGACCGAGACCCGTACGCTTGGTACGAGGTTGTTATATCCGCTGTCATCGAGGGCGATGTAGTGGTGTTCGCTGTCAGCGCCGATGACGAACCGCGTTTCCGCGGTGAACAGCGTGAAATCGTCCTGGTACCAGCCCACCAGGTTCAGATTCTCGTCGAGGATTTGCAGGCTGTAGCCGGGCACCTCGTACGTGCCCCCGTAGCCCGGTACCGTCATCAGGCTGATGTTCAGCAGGTCGCCCTCATCAAGCGCGCCGATGTCGATCACCTGACGCTGGGGCGGACGTGTGCTGGCTGGCACGACGATGCCCACTTCTTCGCCTTCGATCAGATCAATTTGTGGCGCGCCGGCGTCGGTCGAGGCAAAGCCGTCAAACACGTCCACGCGGGCGTTGGCATAGCTGCGCGACGGCGTCGTGCGGTCCGTGTCGATCTCCGCCCACAGGTAATACGCGTTGACGCCTTGCGCCGGCGGTACGTCCGTCAGAATCAGCGCCGTCGGCAGCGTCAGGTTCAGGTCGTTGCCCTGCGCGGGATCGGTATCCAGTTGGATATCGTTTTGGGCTGCCACTCCTGTCAGCACCAGTGCCCCATCCATTGAATAAGCGACGGCGGTAATGGGCGAGATGCAAGGTTGCAGGGTGCGAACCTCGCCGCCGGTGGCGATTTCCCAGATGATAGCGGTGCCGTCGGCGCTGCCGGTGATGGCCTCGAGATCGTCGGGCGAGAAAGCCGCGCTGAGGACATCGTCGGTGTGCCCCGTGAAGCTGCGTAGCGTGGTCCCGGTGAGCAGGTTCCACAGTCGGGCGGTGTCATCGTCAGACCCGCTGAGAACCTGGAGCCCGTCGGAGGAAAACGCCACGCTGCGGACCGCATCCGTGTGTCCGGAGAGTTGCTGGAGCACGCCACCGTCCACCGCGCTCCACAAGCGGATCTCGTGATCGACGCTGCCGGTGAGCACTCCCAGCGGGTTCGTCGGCCAGAATGCTACGGCGGTGACTTCCTCAGCATGCACGAACCGGGCGGCCTCGCTGGTGTCGGCGACGTTCCAGACGACCACTTCGCCGTCGGCCGCACCGCTGGCGATCTGATTGGCGGCGGGTGAGAAAGCAACGGCGTTGACGGCGGCCGCATGACCGGGGAAGTCGATCCGGACACCGGTTGCGGTACCGTAGAGCATCACGCTTCCGTCGCTTGTACCGACCACGAAGCTGCCGCCGCCGGGAGCGAACGCCAGCGAGTTGATCGTACCTGCGCCCGGGGCGAATTGGCGTACGAGCAGCCCGGTCTCGGTTTCGTACAGCCGGGCCGTACCGTCGTCGCTTCCGCTGAGGACGTAAGCGCCGTCCGGCGAGAAGGCCGCCGTTCGGACGATATCGTCATGACCGTCCAGCGTTTCGATCGTTTCGCCGGTGCGCGGATCAAACAGCGTGGTCTGTGCTTCGCACGGATCATTGTCGCCGTCGAGCCCGGCCCGCAACGTGTACGGCACGCCCGTTTCGACCTCGTAGTCCGCGTGGGCCCACAGCAGGGAGTCTGTCGAGCAGGCCAGCCGATCGATTTCGTCGAGCGGGGCCCGGAAGACGATCTCCGGCGTGACAATACCGACTTCGATGACCAGCGAGTCGCGTCCGGTTACGCCAATCTCATCGGTCACTACGAGCTCAACGAGGTAGGTGCCCGAGCGTGCGAACGTGTGTCGCACGGTCTCGGTCGTGGCGATTGATCCGTCGTCGAAGTTCCAGCGGAAATCGAGCTCGTCGCCGGTCTCCGCGTCGGGGTCATAAGAGGCCGACCCATCGAAGTTGAAGATGGCCGGGGCGCTCTCGGCGGAGGTTCTGTCGACCGCGATGATCGCGATCGGTTGATCGGTGACGTCGATGTCGAGCGTTTCCGTCGTGGTGGAGCCGTCGTCGTCGGTCAACGTCAGACTGACGACATACGTTCCGGTTTGCTCGAAAACGTGCGTCGGGGCGATATCCAGGCTGGTGGTATCGTCGCCGAAGTCCCACTCACGCTCCACGATCACCCCGTCGTCGGTCGAGCCCGAGGAACTGAAGCGCACTGTCAGCGGCGCGACGCCGCGGACGATGTCGCTGGTGAGGACGACAGTAGGCGGCAGGTTGAACAGGGTGCTGCTGGTGTCCCCGCTAGTTATAGAGGTCAGGTCGGTGGTGCAACTGGCCAGCGGGATCAGGACCGGTACCAGCAGGCTGCTCAATCCGAGCACAAACAAAAAATGCGGTTTGCGCATTTACAGCTCCTCAGCAAATGCCGCGCGTGCGATTACAGCGTTCGGGTAAGTATGTGCCGGTCCGAGAGTCGTATCAAGGGGCTGGACCGATAGGGTATACTGAGAAAGGTCGGCGGCTGATCGTCGTCGGTAGCCGTATCCGAGGCCGCCAGCGGGTGATTTCATGCTCGGCAAACGTGCATTTCAACTTCTTTGGGTGATCGTCGGATTGTCACTAGGAGGCTGCCCGCTCAGCACCTCCACGGGGGCCGATACCTCCGATTCGGGCAGCGGCAGCACCACGAGCACCACCGGGACCACCGGCTCAACGAGCACGACCGGCACGACCGGGCCCGCCGGCTCGGCCATCACCGCCGGGGGTTCCGATGCCGACGACGATGAGTTCAATGACTCTCTGACCGCGGAATTCCCGGGTTGCGTCGAGGCTACGCATGGCGACGATTGGCGTGACGAGGTCCTCGACCTGGTGAATCAGGCCCGGGCCGACGCCGGCGCCGACCCCCTCACCCGCAACGAGATCCTTGAACAGCAGGCCACCCGCTACGCCTGCGAAATGCTCGCCTACGAGTTCTTCGATCACGTAAATCCGGTCACCGGCAGTACGCTGGCCGATCGCTCCGAGGAGTTTGACTACGACTATTGGGTGATCGGGGAGAACCTCGCTGCCGGGCAACGCACCCCGGAAGAGGTCGTCGACGATTGGCTCGATAGCCCCTGTCACCGCCAGAATATCCTCAACCCGGCCTTCACCGAATTGGGCATAGGTGTTCGTGTCGGCGGGACTTACGACTATTACTGGGTGCAGGAGTTCGGCCGCCCGGTAGAGGCCGGCCCCTACACCGGAACACCCTACAGCGAGCCCGGGTGCGATAACTAGCCCATCACGCCATCCACCGAGCCGCACGAACTTATCGGCTTTGTCTTTCGTGCGCGGTTCCGGCTCCTGTAACACATGTCCCCACTGACTCGCTGGCTGGTGTTCTGGCGAGTGGTCGACATGCGACGATTGATCCGCCCCACCTCCAGGCATATAACCAACGTGACTGGGATTTATCCGTGGCCCCGATTGGGCTGCGGGCCCGCTACTGGCAACTGCCATATTAGGACCATCTGCCCCCTGGAGGCGGAAAGATGCTCTTCGTCTGGACACCACAACGTGTCCGAATCGCCGTGTATTTTGTCGCGGCGTATCTGGCACTCTGCTAGCCGCTGTCTCGTTCGTCGGCCCGTTTGCCTGGTTGCAGTTGGCGACCGGGCGGATTTCTGGCACAGTGACGGCACTATGAGCACTGGGCCGATGGACATTGACGCTTTGCGACCGTGGATCGAACTGCGGGCCGGGCCGGCCTCAGGCCCCGGCGGCCAGCACGTCAACAAGGTCGCCACGCGCGTCACACTCCTGTTTGATTTCCAAAATTGCCCCGCGCTGGCACCGGCCCAGCGGGCCCGCGTCGCAACTCGCCTGGCCACACGCCTGTCCAGCGATGGCCGACTCCGCGTCGTCGCGCAGCGCGAACGATCGCAGGTGGCCAACCGGCGCCTGGCGGAAGAGCGGCTGCTGGAACTCCTCGCAGAGGCCCTCCGACGTCGCAAACCACGCATCGCCACCCGCCCGACACGCGCCTCCAAGCGCCGGCGCGTCAGCGACAAACGCCAGCGCGGCCAGCGGAAACGTGAGCGCGGCTGGTCGGGCGGGGCCGATCAGGATTGAACGCCGCCCGCGGGCACAGTGCGGCGGTGTTGCGGGGGTTGACTGGCACAAACGGGCTCGATGCGTGATCATCACGTCTGCGCTTGATGATGGCCGAACATCAGTTGGAGAGATGACTGTTGCTGCGCGCTCTGCGACATGCTGCCCTCGCGCGAGTTACCGATTTCGCGGTGTCGCTGGCTCCCCGATTATCGGAGCAGGGGGCGGACCGCGTGGCCCGCGTGGGCGGCCGATTGGCTCGCCATTTGCCCGTGGTTGCCACAAACGTCGCCCAAAACATGCGGGCGGCCAGTGTATATTCGCACCAGGTCTGGCGCGAATATTTCACGCAGTTGGGGCACCATTTCGGCGGCGCGTTGCAGGCGCTGCGCTGTGGCGGAGACCACCACGCGGAACTCGTCACGCTGGCGCACCAGCGCATCGAGCTGGACGATTCCATCGACGCTGTCCGCCGGGCGGCTGGCGCAGGTCGCGGTGTGATCATCGTCGGCCCGCACATAAACAATTACCTGCTCAATCTGGCCCGGCTCAATGCCGAGATCCCGCTGACGGTTTATCTGCGGCACGCGCGTGATCCGCGCCGGCTGCGCGCCAAGCAGCGTTGGTATGCCGCCAGCGGCGTGCAGTGGATTGCCGAGCCCGCCGGCGCGAGCGGCCCGCTCGGGCGACTGGGGCGGATGGCGGCGGCCCTGCACGCCGGCCAGGTGCTGTTCATCACCCCCGATCTGCCGCAGAAAGAGGCCGACGGCGTGCCCGTCCGGCTGTTTAATCGCACCGTTTTCCTGCCCGGCGGCGCTGGCCTGCTGGCCCTGCGCAGTGGGGCGGAGATGTTCATGCTGACGGCTCAGCCTGCGGGTACTCGGCAACGCCTCATCGTCGACGGCCCCGCCGCGGTCGAGCCGGCGCCACGCGGCAAGATTGCTCGCCAACGCGCCGTCCAGGAGTATTTGCAGTTTTTCGCGACGCGGTTTGAGGAGTTCCTGCGCAGGTCGCCGGCGTTGTGGTACCTGTGGGGTGACAAACGCTGGACGCGACTCTGGCACGGCGACACGCGGTACGCACGCCCCGATAACGGTGCGCAGCGGGCCGACGCGCTGCTGTCCGCGGCCCGGGTGAGTTGAGCCATGCGGGCGTTGCCGTTGCTGTTGATCGTGCCGGTGTTGATGTGGGCCAGCCAGACGGTATTGGCGTGGCGCGCTGGCGTGGCCTGGAGTTGGCGGATCGGCGCGGTGGAGTTGCCGCGCGGCGCACGGGTGATCAATCGCGCCGCCACGAACCTGGCCTTTGCGGCCGTGCTGCTGCTATATCCGCTGCTGCGCGGCATGTCGCCGATGGCGTATTACGCCGACTATCTGCCCACGCAGACACTCCTGCCGCACGCGGCCTGGGGCGCTGCCGCCGCCAGCCTGTATCTGCTGCTGCTCTACCTGGCCTGGGCGCTGACGGACAACGTACGGTTCGAATTGCGACACCCGCTCGGCAAGTTGCTGCGGCGTCTGGCCGGTGCACCGCTGACCGCGGTTTTTGCGGCCCTGGTCGAGGAGCTGCTGTTTCGGGCGATGCTGTTGGCGGACCTGCTGGAGACCTGTCCGCGCGTAATGGCGGTCATGGTGGGGGTGGTGGTGTTTGCCGGCGCTCACTATGTACGCAGCGTAAAACGTTATTGGACCTTTCCGGGGCATCTGGCGCTGGGGACGCTGTTTTGCCTCGCGTTCGTGTGCACGGGTTCGATCTGGCTCGCATTCGGGTTGCACGCGGGCGGCGTGCTTGTGCTGATGAGCCTGCGCCCGATGATCCGCTACGTAGGGCCGGCTTGGCTGGTGGGCGCGAGCATTTTCCCATATGCGGGCGTCGTCGGCGTGGCGGCGCTGGTGCTGCTGACGATCAACGTCCTGGTCGCGTTTGGAGGCGGGCTATGAGTACAACCACCAGTCAGCGCGCGGTGCTGGTGCTGAGCGAGCGGACCGGCCCGCCGGCGGATGCGGTGCGGGCACTGCTGGCCGAGCTGAACGTGGCTGTCGATCAGGAGCAGTGGTTCGTGCCGCGCGACGCGGACGACCTGGCACGCCAGATTAGCACTCAGCACGACGCGTTGGTGATCTGCTCCGACGCCGGCGTGTACATGCACGCGGTCTGGGAGCAACGCATCGACGCGCTGGCTTGGCAGCACACGGGCGTGGATGTACGTTTCGCGGAAGTGCCTCAGGACGCGGGGTTGGCGATACGTGAACTGGCGGCTCACCTGGGGAATTGGCAGCAACAGCGCCGCCGGGGACGCACACTCGCCGGCCTGATGCTCAGCGTGTTGGCGATCGCGCTGGCGTTCGTGCTTCTGCTGCTGGCGCGCTGAGGGGTGAGTTCGTAAGCGGATTCTTGGGTCAAAACATACATTGCCCGAGATTCGGCGGTCGCGGGGCGGCTCTGATTTATAGGACGTTCGAGTGTTTCAGCAGAAGGCGGCGGTTTTTGGACCCACTCCCGTAGCCTCCGTGGGCGTTTTATCACCCGTCTCGAATCGCCGCTTGTTTATCGCCCCATTACCGCCCTAGCAGATGATGGTAGCCCATGAGTCTTGTGGGGGCTATGCGGACAGTTCCGCGCATCGGCAAAGCCACTCGGTGGCAGGAGGTACATGATGCGACTGGTACGCTCTCTTCTCGTGTTAGTGGCGGCGGCTGCGATCGTCGCGCCGGCAGCCGCCCAAGGCATGCTCCTGATTCCGGATTCCTCGGGCGACAAGATCTGGGCCTTTGATCCCTACGACGGATCCTTGCTCAGCAACACCTTCATCGACGGCAGTGGCACACTGTCGACCCCCATCCGCGTTTTCGACAGCGGCCGCGGAACGTTGTTCGTCAGCGACCAACTCGAGGACGCCGTCTTCGAGTACAACTACGATGGAACGCTGCTCGGGACGGTTGTGGACAATGCCAATCACGGCATCGACAACATCCGCGGAATTAACGTCTTTAACAGCCAGCTCTACGTTACGGTCTACAGCGGCACCTACGGCGGCACGATTCAGCGCTTCGAGCTGGACGGCAGCGCCCAGACCACCTGGGCCACCGGCGTCGACGGCCCATGGGATATCATTTTCCGGGCCAACGACGCGCTGGTTACCGACAGCGGGACCGAGAATATCGAGCAGTTCAATCATGGCGGCACCTTCATGGGGACCTTCCATGATTCTGATGGGGACACCGGCATCGATTTCCCCCAGCAGCTTTGCGAAACGTCGGCCGGGAATGTTCTCGCCGCCGGCTTCAGCTCGCCCTCCGGCATCTACCAGTACGATGCCGCGGGTAACCAGATTGACTACTGGGACCTCGGTAGCTCACGCGGCGTCTGGGAACTCGGCAACGGAAACATCCTGTTCACGGGCGGCACGCACGTGGGTGTGCTCGACCCGTCGAGCGGAAGTTCTTACTACGTCGTCGATGAGAGCGGCACCAGCTTCCGCCACATCGGATACTCTCCGATTCCTGAGCCGGCCAGCTTCCTGCTGATCGGTCTGGCGGGCCTTGTTCTGCGCCGGCGCTAAACGCGATTGGCAACAGCTACCTGTTTATACGATGGCGACCGCGGGTGCCCGCCACACCTGCGGCCGCTTTTTTAGCGCTACGCCGACGGCACGGGCAGGCGGCCTTCGTCGTAGGCCCTGGCGCAGCCGCTGATACGCGGCGCTGTAAGTCACGAAACGGACGTGATATTCGGGGCGGGTTTGGTCGTCCGGGGCCTTGTCCGGGTGCCAGCGGCGGGAAAACTCGTGCCACACCTCGCGCAGCTCCGCGCGCGTTGCCGTCGTCGAAAGGCCGAACAGTGCCAGCGCGTCGGCCTCGGTCAACTCGGCGGCGCGGCGGCGCATCTGTTCGGCAACGACCTCACGCTGACGTTCGTTGGCTCGCTCGCGCAGCCAGTTCCAATCCCACACATCCGGCAGGATGGCCCCGAGGCTCGCGCCCATGACCGTCATGAAGCGGGCGAAGGGGCGCCCCTTCAGACCGAGCAGGCTGTCGACGAACAGACCGGTGGCGGCGGCGGCCTTGCCGGTAGCGCGGGCGGTCCGGGCACGCTGATCGGCACGCTGTCCGCGTAGCAGGGGGGTGACGTCATGTTCCCAGACACCGCGGACGAATCGCCGAAAGGCCTCGTTGTCGCCGGTGGATGTACCGGGCACGATGTTGCTCCAAAGGCCGGTTTGAGTGGCCGGGGTCGTCCCGGACCTGCGATTTGTTTATATCATGCTCGTTGCCGGTTGGGCAGAGAGATCAGAAGGAAACGCATTTGAACGTCATCTGTGCCGTCACACCCCAGGTCGCCTTCGTACCCGCAGATGTACTGCTGTCATGGGGCGTGCTGGGGCCGGTGTTGCTGGTGGCTTGGCTGAGCAGGCGGCGTCTGCCCGCCGGCGTGGACGCGGGGTTGTTCGTCGGATCGCTTTCAGGATTGCTGCTGGCACCCTGCGCCCATTCCGCCGACCCGGGCGAGTCCGGCTGGTTGTTCGGCTGGGGCACCATGCTGGCAGGGCTGACGCTGCTCTGGCAACTGGGCGGGCGCTGGGGCGAACCGCCCGTTCCGGCCGACGCCGACCAGGCCACGCGCGCACGCCGGGCCACCCGCGAGCGATTGCAACAACAGGTGGCTGCGGTTGCCGGCCTGCTGACGGGGGCGGTAGTGCTGGCCGCACGCCAACAGCACACCGGGCCGATCGACCCGCGCTTCCTGGTTCTGCTGCTGCCGGTGCTGTTTGTTGCCGGCGTTAACCGATGCGTCCAGCGGGGCGGGGTGGGCCTGTATGGATTGCTGGCGGTGTCACTGCTGCTGCTGTGGGAGGTGGCCCCGCAGCGCTGGATCAGTACGCATGGCAACCTGCTCGCGGGCGTGGCACTGCTGGTAGCACTGGCCGCGCTCCTGGCCGAATTGCTAATCATCATCAGCGACTGGCGCACCCGGCGGCGCATCTGGGCGGAGCGTCCGCACGATCTGCCCCGCCCCGCTCTGCCACACCGCGCGTTTCATCAGGTATTGCTGGTGGCCGCGACGCTGGTTGGAATTGCCGGCGTGCTGCTCGGCTCACACGGGCTGATGCCGGCGGCTTTGGGCGGAGCAGCCCTGAGCACGCTCATCATCGGCCATCGGCGTATCTCCGACCGCACCGGCGAGTTGGGATTGTTATTGCTGCTCGGGGCGGTGGTCAGCGCCGGGTCGGCCTGGATCGGGCAGCGCTACGCGGGCACCGTCGTGGGCTGGCTGGTAGCTGCCCTGTGGCTGACCTGGCTGGCCCGCTTCTGGGAGCAGCAATTGCTCGACGGCCGACCCTGGACGACCGCTGGACGTTTGATCCCCGTGGCACGTCGACTGGGCCTGGTGGCCACGGCGGGGGCGCTGGTCTGGCTGGCGGCGGCGCTATTGTCCGGCTCGCTAGCCGACGTGGGCAGCGGCGCGAGCGTGGCAATCGGGCTGCTGGCACTGTTGCTGTGGTCGGTGCATTGTCGGGAATCGCGTTCCGCCGGCGGGTCGACCGCCGCTCTGGGGGCAATTCTGGCGCTGGGGGTGGTCCTGCTGGCATCGGCGGTTTTCAGCTCGCTGCACCCGTTCCAGTGGGGCGACACACGCCTGGTGTTGACGCCGGCGGTACTGGTCGGGCTCGGCGCGCTATTGCTGGCGCTCCGTGTTGGTCCGGCACGCGGAACGCGGCCAGAGGAAACGGTCTTCAACGCCTGGCTGGCCGGGCTGTTGCCGATAGCGGTGTTGCTGCTGCTCTTGTGGCGTGGCACCTGGCGGCATGAGCCGGGGGGCGCTGGTCGCGGCAGTGGCGGCCTTGCTGCTGGCGCTGACATTTCGCTGGGCCGCGCGCGGTCGGCACACGCGCTGAGCGGCTCAACTCGCCAAACGGGGGGCATCGCCGTAAACTGACAGCGTGTACGCTGGCTGGCGGCGTGCGCTGCTTACGCGTCCAGATCGGATTGTTCGTTTGACCAAACCGCCCGGAGATAGTGGGGATTTGCCGAACGGCGCTACGCCGGACGCACACCAGCCAGCGCCGGGGAAACGCGCCGCCGGCCGACACAATCCGGCCAGTTTCAACCGCGTTCGCAAGGACCACTCCAACGAGATTGCCGAGGATTATCTCGAATTGATCGCCGAGCTGATTCGCGACAATGGCGAAGCCCGGGCCGTGGACATCGCCCGGCACCTGGGTGTTTCACACGTGACGGTGAGCAAGACGATTGCGCGGCTGCGGCGTGACGGCCTGGTGCGGGCTGAACCTTATCGGGGCGATCTTCCTGACGCCCGCGGGGGCGGAGATCGCCAGCCTGTGTGCGACTCGGCACAACCTGGTGGTGCGCTTTCTGCGGGCCCTGGGGGTCAATGAGGCGGACGCGGACGCAGATGCGGAGGGTATCGAACATCATATTAGTGATGCGACGCTGCGGGCGATGGAACGATTCATCAGCCAGCAGCACTGAGTGGGGGGGATGCTTGTTGGGGCGCCGGGGCGTCCTATAATGGCCAGCAGCCGGTTACGCCGCCGATTTACGTTGATTCGGAGCGGGGCGTGTGGCCGGCGGGCTGGAGCAGGACCGCGAGAGACCAGTGGAGGTCACCATGGACGATCATAACAGCGAACTTCGCCGAATCGTGTGGTCGCAGGCATTCCCATTCGTGCGTCTGTTTCGCACGTTGCGGCTGGCGCTGGATTACCGGCGACTCCTGCTGGGCCTGATGTGCGTCTTGTTGATTTACATATCGGGGCGCATCTTCGATGGCATCTGGAGAGCGTGTGGTGAAGCCGTCACCGTGCGCACCACCGCCGGCTACCCGATCAACGAGATCGAGGTCTACGCCAGTGCGACCTCATACAGCCAGGTCGCCGGCTGGCGCACCGCAGCCCGGGAGGACCGTGAACGAATCGCGATCACGGCGCTGACGCAGGCCGACTTGGCCGACGATGTCGACGAAGCCCGCCAGATGCTGGCTGACGACTCGCTGCGCAAGCTCCTCTACACCGATGAGCACAAGGAGAACATCGAAAAGGCCCACGCGCTGATCGACGAGCGTCTGGATGCCGGCCTGAAGGCGCTTAACGACGATGATGAGCTGACGCGGGAGGAACGCGGCGCGCGTCGGCAGGAGCTGATCCAGGCGGCGGACAATCTGCGGATGATGTTGCGCGATCGGCCGGCGCGGCCGATGCCGACGCCCGCCGCGCAGGTGCAGGCACTGGCGACGCTGAATCGCATCGAGGCCGGCCCCGAGCCCGCCGACGAGGCCGAGGAGGCCCTGACTTCCGCCGTCCGGCGTCAGATGTGGCTGCAGGAGTATCGCCAGATCCGGCCGCGCGGCATTTTCATCAGCCTGGCTCAGTTCGAGGCCGACTGTTTCGCCGGCGCGATCCAGGGCGCCCTCTCCGGGCATTGGTTGGTTGGTCAGGGGGCATCGGAACAGCGTCCCACCATGTTGGGCAGCATCATCACCGCGTTTCATGGGCCGGTTTGGCTGGTGACTCACCACCCCTGGTACGTCGTGTTCTTCGGCGTCGACCTGCTATTCGTGCTGGCGTTGTTCGGCGGCGCGATCTGCCGGAGTGCCGCCGTCCAGTCTGCCCGCGACGAGAGCATTGGCCTGTGCGAGTCGCTGGAGTTTGCGAAGGAACACCTGGGTGGGATGCTGCTGGCCCCGCTGCTGCCCGTGGGCATCTTCGTCATCATCGGTATCGTCATGGGCGTGGGCGGACTGATCGGGGCGCTGCCCTTCCTGGGCGAACTTTTCACCGGCGTGTTCTATCCGCTGGCTCTGCTTGGCGGATTTGCCCTGGCCATTCTGCTGCTCGCGACCGTGTTCGGTTTCCACCTGATGTGGCCGACCATTGCGGTCGAAGGCTCGGACGGCTTTGACGCCCTCTCGCGGGCGTGCAGCTACGTCGGCAGCCGCATCTGGCACGTGGGCTTCTACAGCTTCGTGTTGCTGATCTACGGGGCGCTGTCGTACGTGCTGGTTCGGCTCGTGTTCGTGCTGGTACTCAAGCTGTCCCATACCTTCACCGGCTGGGGCATGAACCTGGTCAGCAGTGCCCGACTCGAGGCCATGGGCAAGCTGAATGCCATGTGGTCGATGCCGGCCTGGACCGATCTGTCACTGCTGCCGACTGTCGGCGGGGCTCCGCTGGTCGGCACGTTCTACGCCGGCCCGCTGAGCGGGTCCGAAGCGATCGGTGCCTGGCTCATCATGGTGTGGGTATTCCTGCTGCTGGGGCTGCTGGTGGCATTCGTGGTGAGCTACTTCTTCAGCGGCAGCACGCAGATGTATTTCCTCCTGCGCCGCAACGTTGACGCCACCGATTACGAGGAAATCTACTACGAGGAAACCGAGGACGAGTTGCTCGCGGCCGAGCCGCCGGCGGCGCCGAGCGCCGGGGCAGCGGCCACCGACGATGTGGCCTCCCCGCCGCGCGAAGAGAGTGCGGCGGATGCTCCGGACCAATCGCCGCCCCTTGGCGACGACGCTCCCGCGCCGCCCCAGGATTAGTCCGGCTGGTAAGTATGAGCACACCCGAGCCGCCTACTGATCAGGAGTCGGTCGCCCCCGGCCAGTCCAAAGATTTCCGTGCGCTGCGCGACACCGGTGACGCCGCCGGCGCCAGCAGATCCATCGGCATGGGGTTCGTTTTCGCCCGCGATCGCCTCGCCCGGCTGCTGCTCCGGGTCGGTGTTCGGCCCAATGGTGTTACGCTGGCGGGGTTGGTGTTCACCTGCGGCGCCGGCTGGTGCCTGGCCTGCGGCGGCGCTGGTCAGCAGGCTCCGTACCTGCTGCGTGACGTCGGCGGGCCGGCCGGATGGTGGCCGCTGGGGGCCGTCCTGTTTTTGCTGCTGTCGGGGGCTTGCGACATGCTCGACGGAGCGGTGGCGCGGATCGGCAACTGCGGTACACGTGCCGGCGCCATGCTCGATTCGAGCGTCGATCGCTTCAGCGACATCGCCCTATTTCTCGGTTGCCTGTTGTATTTCGCCCTGCTCGACAAGCCGAATCTGACCTACCAGGTGTTGGCGGTAGCCACCATGTGTAACGCCCTGCTGATCAGCTACTTCAAGGCCCGCGCCGAGTGTTTGGTGTCGAGTTGCCCGGTCGGTTACTGGCAGCGGGGCGAGCGTTTTGCGGCCCTGCTCATCGGCTGTTCCGTCGGGCACGTGCCGGCCGTGCTCTGGCAACTGGGCCTGACCGGGGCGCTCACCGTCTGGCGGCGGCTGACGTACGCCCAGCGGGCCGTGCACGCCGACGAGACCGGCACACCGCCGCCGCCGGCCGGCCCATCGCCGCGGTGGTGGGGCCGTTTCCAGCTTTGGCGCCACCCGCGTGGCTCGATCGCCTACGACGTCGTTACCGGTTTGAACATCGCGTACATCATCTTTGCACCGCTGATTTGGCCCGGCCTGCTGGCGATCGGGCCGGAGGCGGACCCGTTGCGCACGCTGCTGGGAGGTTGACCGCTGCCCGGGGTGCGGGATACTGTGCGACGACGTGTTCGGAAGATCAGGTCTGGTGCTCGCACCAGGAGATATAGGCATGAACAGTCTCTACTCGCGCCGTTTTGTCCTGTTGATGGTCCTGCTGATCGTGCTGCTGGCTGGGAGTCTGTCAGCCGATGCCCAGCAGCCTGCTACGCAGCCCGCCACCACCGCCCCCGCCGACCAGCAGCCGCTGTCTGCCCGGGTAATCGCCGTCCAGGGTAGCGCCGAGCACGCGTCGCTGGGCAGCGACGACTGGCAGCCGTGCAAACTGGACGACGAGTATCCGCCGGAGACGATGCTCCGTACCGGCGTGCGCTCGACGGTCACGCTGCAAGTCAGCGCCGCCGACACTCACACGGTGATGGTGATAGATTCAGTCTCGCGGACGATCCTGAGCGAGCTGTTCCGCACCGCCGACAAGCAACGCGTGCGCGTCGGCGTGGGTTATGGACGCGTGCGGGCCGGCGTCGTCGAGGGCGGCCTCAAGAGCGATTTCACCGTCGATTGCCCCGTGGCCACGCTGTCCAAGCGCGGCACCTGGAATTTCGGCCTGTTCTACGAACGCGGCACCGACCGCTTCGAGGTCTTCCTGCACGACCAGGGTCTCGTCGACGTGCTGAATCGCGTGACCCGCGAGCGCCGCGAACTGTCCCCCCACGAGCGCGTCACCACGGCCATGCGCGACTGGTCCGTGCAGGCCCAGATGCTCCGCAATGTGCCCGTGCCCGATATGCTCGGACAGGGCGATATCGAGGTGGCGTTCAATCGGCTGCGTCAGGATGGTGTGCGCGTGATTAATCCCGAGGGCGGTCGTTTGGTACTGGTAGATTTATCGACCAGTTGGGCGCAGCAGCAGTTCGCCGACTTGGCTCGCTCCGGACTGGGCCCGCTGCCGCGTTCGACCGGTGCCGGAACGCTGATTCGGCCGGAGGGTTATTTCGGCACGGGTCGGGCCGATGAACTGATCCCGCTCATCATCGAGGCCAATTCTCCGCTGGGTGCGAGCGGGTTGGCCAAGCCGGGGCACTACCTGTTCCGCCGGGCGGCTCTCGAAGGCTGGCTGGCAGCGCGTGCCCGTTGACGTGCCGGTGATTATTCGGGGCTGACGGCCAGTGCCGCTGGCGAGTCCTGGTCGGGGGTGTGGTGCCGCATCTTCTCGGCCAGTTCCACGAGCTGCTCACGCGTCAGCTTGCCGCAGGCCAGCACGTAGCTGTGGCCGCACTCACTCCAGCAGATCAGCGTAACCGGGCCGTCGTTTGCGCAGCGATAGACATGGTTGTCCTGGCAGGCGCATTTGCACGGCTGGCCCTGGTTGCAGAGGTGAATCTGACAGGCGATCGAGAACGACGAGACGATGTTTCCTTCCGCACAGTGGCGGAAGTAGGCGTGCACGACACGCACGTTGGGAGCCGGCGGACAGGTGCACGCGCCGACCAGTTCGTAGCCGGCTACTGACAGGTCGGGGATCTCGCCGGCATGGGGGTTCTCGTTGCGCAACTGGGCGACGGTTTTACGCGTCGGGCCGCCGTTGACGCCCAGCGTATCGTGCCCGTGCATGGCGCAGTTGCGATAGATGCGGGCGAAGTCGCAGGCCTCGACCGCGGTCGCCGATGCTCCTCGCGGCCAGAAAGTGAACGCCAGCAGCACCACGGCCGCCACCGCCAGTCCCGGTGCTCCAAAGCGCAGCAGCCGCGGCCCGGCGCTGCCGCGGCGTGCTCGTATGCCGGCGCGGATGCGTGTTTCGAGCCTGGCCGGGACAGCAGTGTTGGTCAGCACCCGGCCGGCGGATTGGCGCAGTGCCCGCCAGCGCTCGACCTCGGCGCGTGCCTCGGGGTCGCTGGCCATGAGCCGCTCGACCTCTTGTGCCGTAGTGGGGTCGAGCTCGCCGTCCGCGTATTGGGCCAGATGTTGCCGTAGTTCAGCCGGGTCCATTAGTTGTCGTCCACCTGTCCGATTCTCTCGTTGCGGGCATACTCATCGAGTCGTTTGGCCAGTTGCTGTCGGGCGCGGTGCAGTCGGCTCATCACGGTTCCGACCGGGATTTCGAGCATGTCCGCGATCTCCCGATAACTCCATTCGTTCGTCGCCCAGAGCAGCATCACCGCCCGGTACTCGGCGCTGAGCTCGTCCAGCGCCTGGGCAACTTCCTGATCCAGGTGTTCATAGTCGAGATGCGGAGGCAGCGTCGAACCGGGGTCCGTAATCGTTTCTTCCAACGTCTGCTGATCCGTCGCCAGCGGCCCGCGCTTGTCGCGCGCCCGCTTGTTGAAAAACGTGTTGTTGAGGATTTTGAGCAACCACGGCCGAATGCCGAACGAACGCATCTCGAAGCGATCGAACGCCCGATAAGCCTTGAAGTAGGTTTCCTGGACGAGGTCTTCGGCCTCATGGTCGTTCCGCGTCAGCCGCCGGGCCACTTGATACACTGCGTCCAACTGCGGAAGCGCCAGCTCTTCGAACGACTTATGTTGATCCTGGGCCATGACCTGCGCCATTGACCACCAATGGCGTCCATAAGGGGCTAACCGACGGCCTGCGGCCACAATTCCCGACACCCACGCTGCATGTGCAATTATGTGTGCTTACCCCCTCGTTGGCCACCCGCGGCTGTTACAATCTTGCCCGGGACACCAGTGGTTGTCGAACTGGCAATTCCGGATTGGGACGCACCATGACAGACAGGACTTCATTGCGGCTATTGCCCCTCATCATACTGCTGTTGGCTGGCCCGGTCGGGGCGAATGCTCTGCAACCGCAGCCGGTGGCGTTCAATGCTGCCGACGGGTTTCGCATCTCGGCGGATTATTATCCGCCTCCGCCGGCACGCGACGGCAAGGCTCCATTCGTCATGCTGCTGCACGCGGTTGGTCGCGATCGAACCTCGTGGGAGCCACTGATCGGCCCGCTGCACGAGGTTGGCTTTGCCGTTCTGGCGCTGGACCTGCGCGGGCACGGCCAGAGTGCTACGACCGCGACCCGCGATCGCCTCGCCCAGCGTGATCACTCTCTCTTCCGCGAGATGGAGAACGACCTGCGCGGAGCTTACGACTGGCTGGCCCAGCGGACCGAGCTGGATCGGTCGCGGTTCGCGATTGTCGGGGCCAGTATCGGCGCCAGTCTGGCGTTCCAATACGCTGTTTGCGACGTCAGCGTGGACGTCGTGGTCTGCCTGTCACCCGGGCTGAACTACATGGGCATCGACTCGGCCGGCGACATTGGCCAATTACGCGGCCGGCAGATACTGATGGTCGCAACCGCGGACGAACGCGATGCGCCCTATACCCTCCAGCAACGCGCCTCGCATGCCCAGGTGCGCATTCACAACCGTGACCGCGCCCATGGCACGGACATGTTCGCGGTTGTGCCGCACCTGACCGAGGACATTGTCAAGTTTCTGCGAGAGGGTGTCGGCCAGCCTTCGACCAACGTTGTCTGTGGTTCCGTGAACAGCAACATCTACCATCGTCCCGGTTCCGGCTGGATCGATCGCATCGCGCCTACCAATCTTCGTTATTATTCTTCACCGGCCGAGGCGGAGGCCCGCGGGTTGCGCGCCTCACGTTCACGCGGACCCCGAAGCCGCAGCGGAGGCAACTCCGCCGCGGGTGGCTAGCGCAGTTTTGCATCTTATGAGAGGTGGGGCGGGCGTCGCGCCCGCCGTTATTGTTCGGCAATCTAAGCATGGCGGGCGGGACGCCCGCTCCACTTGAGATGTGGGACTTAAAGAATACGCCGGCGTAGTCGCTGGCCGCTGATTAAAACCTGCTTGTATCACCAGAAGTCGAGAGGTCGCACATGATCGGACTCCACCTGGCTCTCTTCATCGCGATGTTGCTGATCCCCGGGCCGCCCGAGGCTGAGCCGAACCGCTGGCAGCAGCAGGTGCCCGACGCGGTCAGCGCGACCGAACACAAGCCGACGGTCAAGACGTTGCTGCACGCGCTGGATGTCACCTGGCGGGCGGATGCCTGGCAGGAGGGGGGTGACGTGGCCGAACGTGCCCTGGAGGTGTATCCGCGCGTGGAGCGGCTTCACGGGTGCGTTGTGCGGGCACTGTGGCGCGCGGGCCGAATCCACCAGGCCGAGAAGTTGGCCGCGACCATTCCCGCCGACACGCGCGATCCGGTCGCCCTGCGCATGCTGGCCCAGATTTACCTGGCTCGCGGTGAGCAGGAGCCAGCTCGGCAGGTGGCCAAGCGGCTGGAATCGCTGCCCAATCCCGACGTCGAAGATCTCTACACGATCATTGGTGTCCGCATCGCGCTCAATGAGCTGAGCGGGCTGGCCCGCCAACTGCGCGCGGCCGAGCGGGCCACCGATCCGGACGCCGGCTACCCGCAGAGCTTCATCGCTGAATCGATCGACGGCGTGGCTGAGTTCGTCGACGCGGTCGGCGAACAGCCGCTGAATCACATCGTCGAAACCGGGTCGGCCCGCATGGAGGCACTGGCGATGCTGAACCTGCCGGCCGTCAACGTGATTATCAATGGCCACGGCCCGTACCGCATGGTGCTGGACACGGGCGGCAGCATCCTGGTCTCGCTCGATCGGACCGTCGCCGACGAAATCGGCCTTAAATCCATCAGCACCTCAGTCATCCGGGGCGTGTCGGGCACGCAGGATTCCAGCCAGACTCTGCTGGACGACGTACGCATCGGCGATATTCGGCTCGGGCGGGTCATGGGACGCGTGTTCGACGTCCGCGGGGCGCTGATGAACGCGGCCGACGGCATCGTCGGCACCGGCGTCTTTGCCGAGGGCCGCATGCAGTTGGATTTCAGGCAGGGTCGGCTGGTGATTTCGCCCAGCTCGGTCGAGCCTGGCCAGGGGACCGCGGTCGACCTGCGCCTGGTGGGCGACGCCAAACTGCTGGCGATGGTGGGGCTGGAAGCCGGCGAAGGTGTGGCTCTGTTCGATACCGGTGCGGATGCGGTCGCGATTGCCCCATCCCGGCTCAAGAAGCTGTTTCCCAAAGACCGGCCACTCACGGTGAATGCGGGGATGGCCTTGGGTGTCGGATCGGGCGCGCTGCCCGAGATCAGCCTCGGCAAAGGTGCTGACCTGGAGCTGGCCGGACGAAAATACGACGATTTCCTCGGTATCGGTCTGGACGTGCTGGACAGCACGCTGGGTCCGATCATCGGGGTGCAGTGCGATGTCCTGGTCGGCATGCCGGTGTTTCGCGACATGAGCACGCTGACCATAGATTTCCCCCGCGTCAAAATGTGGGTGGATTGGCTCGAATAGCCTGTTTCCGGGCCGCTGGGGCCGATTGCGAGAGGGGGGACTCGAACCCCCATGGGTGTTTGCCCACCAGGACCTAAACCTGGCGCGTCTGCCAATTCCGCCACTCTCGCGTGGCCCAGATCTTACCCGCCCGACGGCGTGCTGCGAAGGGACAACCGGATGATCATCGCCGGCGCCAACGCTTGACAGGCGGGGCCAGGACGCTAAGCATCAGGGGAAGATCTGCCGACTAGGTTCCGATAGGAAACCTTCGTCGGAGTCGCCCCCGGATCCGGTGTCCGGCGGTGAGAATTGGCATAAGTTATTCATGGAATTGTAGTTAGGTCGATGGAATGGCCCGACGTAAGACAGAACCAAAAGCGCTGGTGGTCGTCGAATCACCAGCGAAAGCGAAAACGATAAACAAGTATCTTGGCGACGAGTTCGTCGTTAAGGCTTCGCTGGGGCACGTGCGCGATCTTCCACTGCGCGACTTCGGCATCGATGTAAGTGACGGTTTTGAGCCAACTTACGAAATTGTGCGCGGTCGCGCCAAGGTGGTTACAGAGCTGAAGAAGCTCGCCAGCGGCGCCGTCGGCATCTATCTCGCCACTGACCACGACCGCGAGGGCGAGGCCATCGCCTGGCACCTGGTCGAGGCGCTCGATTTGCCCGCAGAGAAAGTCCGCCGCGTGATTTTCAACGAGATCACCCGTTCGGCGATTGATGAGGCCTTCAAGCATCCGCACAAGATCGACATGGACCGCGTAAACGCCCAGCAGGCGCGCCGAATCCTTGACCGCATAGTAGGTTACGAGCTTAGCCCGCTGCTGTGGAAGAAGATCGCCAAGGGGCTCTCAGCCGGTCGGGTCCAGTCCGTCGCAGTGCGGCTGATCGTCGAGCGGGAGCGCGAAATACGCGCGTTCGTGCCCCAGGAAAGCTGGAAAATCAGCGCCTACTTCAGCGGCGATCTGGCCGCTGCGGAAACGTTGCGTGGCCCGTGGGCCGAGTTCCTCCGTACCGGCGATCGCACGCAGAAGGAACTTGGAGCATGGCTCGCGGATCACGGCTGCCTGCGTACCGAGCTGGCTGACGTTGGTGGGCAGTCCTTCGCCGCCCTGACCGCGGACCAGGCTGCCGAGGTGGCCAAGGCTATCGGGTTGAACGTTACGCGGATCAACCGACGACCCTGGGAAGCGTACCAGCATCTCGGCCTGGAGCAGGCGGAGATCGTCGGCGAGCTGGTGTTGCAACAGGGGCCCGCGTTCAAGGTCTCGGATCTGAACGTCAAGCGAACCACCACCAAGCCGCCCGGACCGTTCACGACCGCCACCTTGCAGCAACAGGCCAGCACGGTGTTGCGATTCTCGGCCTCGCGCACGATGCGCGTCGCCCAGTCGTTGTATGAAGGCGTCGACGTAACCGGCGAGGGACGCGTGGGTCTGATCACCTACATGCGTACCGACTCGACGAACATTTCCAAGGAGGCGTTGGGGGCGGTGCGCGGGCTGATCGGAGAGCAGTTCGGCTCGCAGTATCTGCCCGAGCAGCCCAACTTCTACGGCAAGCGCCAGCAGCGGGCGCAGGAAGCACACGAGGCGATTCGGCCGACCGATCCGCGGCTCAGCCCGGAACTGGTGCGCAGCGCGCTGACGGCCGAGCAGCAGCGGCTGTACGAGCTGATCTGGAAGCGTTTTGTTGCCTGCCAGATGACGTCGGCGCAGTGGGACTCGACCTCGGTGAGCATCAGTTGCGATACGTCGCTGGGGGCGGCACGTTTCGCCGGCAGCGGGCGCAAGCTGGTGTTCGACGGGTTCATGAAAGTCGCCGGCGTGCTCAGCGACGATCAGCTCCTGCCGCACCTGGACCAGGGCCAGGCGGTGGGCCTGCTCGATCTTGAGCCAAAGCAGCAGTTCACCTCCCCGCCGCCGCGATACACGGAAGCGGCCCTGGTAAAATCGCTGGAATCGGAGGGGATTGGTCGGCCGAGCACGTACGCGGCGATCATCGACACGATCCAGACGCGCGGCTACGTGGAGCAGGAGGAGCGGAAGTTCTATCCGACCGCGCTGGGGCGAGTTGGTGACGGACAAGCTGATCAAGCATTTTTCCGAAGATCATGGATATCAAGTTCACCTCCTACATGGAGGATGAGCTGGACAAGATCGAGGAGGCGCACCTGGACTGGGTGCGCGTCCTGCACGAGTTTTACGACCCGTTCCGCGAGCTGCTCAGTGCGGCGGGCGACGAGATGGAGACGGCCCGCAGCCAGCCCAGCGAGTACAAGTGTCCCGCTGTGTGATTCGCCGATGGTGTATCGCTGGAGCAAGGCCGGCCGGTTCCTGGCGTGCAGCGCCTACCCGCGTTGCAAGGGCACGTTGAACGTTGATCGCGACGGGGCCCCGCTGGTGCCCAAGAGCACCGCGCACACCTGCGACCTGTGTGACCGGCCGATGGTCGTGCGCCAATCGCGCAGCGGCCATTTCCTGGGCTGCACAGGCTATCCCGAATGTCGCAACACGATTCCGTGCAGCGAAGACGGCGAGCCGTTGCGGCTGGTCAAGGAGGAGGAGCTGAAGCGGCCGTGCGACGCGTGCGGTGAGGGTGAGCTGGTCGTGAAGCGCAAGGGGCGGCGCAACTTCCTGGGCTGCAATCGCTACCCCGAGTGCAAGAACACGGCCTCGCTGCCGAGCGACGTGCGTTTGGAAAAGAAACCGGCCCCGCCGCCAGAGGAAGCCGGCCTGGCGTGTGAACGCTGCGGCAAGCCGATGGTGTTGCGTTCGGGTCGGCGTGGCAAGTTTGTGGCTTGTTCCGGCTTCCCGAAATGTCGGCACACGATGCCGCTGGAGAAGCTGGAGGAGGCGAAGGCGAAGGCGACTGCCGAGGGCAAGGCGCCCCCGCCGCCGATGCTGTCGGCCGCGGATGGTGCCGATGGTGGCGAGCGGCAGGCACGCTGGAAGCCCGGGGATGGTCCGCCGCCCGGATACGCGCTGACCCGCACCGGTCGACCGGTGGTGGAGGAGTTGCCGGAGCCGGGCACGCTGCGCTGTCCCGAATGTGGCAGCACGGTGGAGATGAAACGTGGGCGATTCGGGCCGTTCTTCTCCTGCACGGCGTTTCCGTCGTGCAAGTTCAACTGCAACCTGCGTGGGGCGGCCAAGAAACAGGCCGAGGAACTGATGCCGGCGCCCTCCAAACCGAAGCCGATCCCCACGGACATACTCTGCGAGGAGTGTGGCAGCCCGATGGTGATACGCGAAGGTCGGCGTGGCAAATTCCTGGGTTGCACCGGCTACCCGAAGTGTCGCGGGACCAAGGAGCTGCCGGCCGATTTCGATTTGGAAAAAATATCGGCCGGTGCCGAGCAGGATTCCTGAGCCTGGATCGCTGGCCCGCCGACGAGTGTTGGCGGGTCGCTGGTCCGGGGAGAGGTGATCCGGGACGCGGGTTTGGCCGGCGCTCTTGCGATTCGGGGCGAATTCGCGATATTGATAAGTGTCCCTTTGCCGAAGTGGCGGAACTGGCAGACGCGCGGGATTCAAAATCCCGTCCTGGCAACAGGGTGAGGGTTCGAGTCCCTCCTTCGGCATTACCCACCCGATCCGGCGGTTGCTCCTGGTAGCGCCGGCTGCCTGACGTAGAATAATCAGATGAGATAAGTGTCGTATTATTAGTGCCGTGGTTTCAGCGGCGCCGTGGCTCGCGATGATTCGGCACCGTGGAACCGACAGAATATCAGGAGGTGCATTGTGTCACGATACCTGGCCCTGTTCGTAGTTCTGGCCGCTACCGGGTTAACGTTGGCGCAGCAGCAGATCAACTGGCTGCGGGATCCGCGCCAGGCTGTGCAGCAGGCGCAGTCGAATCGTCGCCCGATAATGGTCTATGTGCTGGCGGGCACCCGTGACCGTGACGACGACATCGAGCGCGATCAGCGGCGATCCCTGAGTGATCCGCGGATTCTGCGGCTGGCACGCGAGTTCGTGCCGCTGCGGCTGTCGCGGAGCATGCACCGGGATATCCTGGAAGAGTTCGGACTGCCGCAGAGCGCGAACATGATGATGTCGTTCATGTCGAATGACGGGCATGTTCTGGATACGATCTCGGCAATGGGGGTGGCGCAGGTCGATTCGCTGGCGCAGAAGCTGGTCGGGGCGTTCAAGAGTCACTTGCAGCGGCTGTTCGACAGCGAGGTGCAGCCGGTGCTGACCGACGAGAACGCCAAGCCGAACGATTTGCGGCTGGCGCTGCGGATGGTGATTGAGTTTCGCATGCAGCCGGCCGAGGGGGCGACGATAGCGCTTTTGGAGCGTCCGCGTCTGAACAGCGCGGTGCGGAAGCTGGCGTACGATGCGCTGGCGGCGTTGTCGACGAAGACGGCGGTGGACAAGCTGCTGGATCTCGCGTGGGATGGCGACCAGTTGGCGACCAAGGCGCTCAGCGACTGCACGCCGATGGGGGCCGAGTTCATGCTCGAAGTGCTCAAGCCGGATGCCGAGTTTTTTCCCCTACCCGGTGTACAAAGCGGTTTGTCAGATCTGTCGCGTTCCGAAAACCAAGCCGGAGCCGTTCTTTGAGAATGCCAACCTGCGCCTGAAGCAGGGAGAGATCGACCGGGTCAAGCAGTTGGTGCAGTCGGCGGCGCAGGCGTGGAAGCAGCAGTATGAGATCTTTGGCTGATCTGCGCAGCGACACGATCACCCAGCCGACGCCCGGGATGCGCGCGGCGCTGGCGGCTGCCGACGTCGGCGACGACGTGCTCGGCGACGATCCGACCGTCAACCAACTGGAGCAACGCTCCGCCGAGCTACTCGGCCAGCCAGCGGCCGTGTATGTGCCGTCGGGCACGATGGCGAACCAGATCGCGATCAGAGCGACCACCGAGCCCGGCCAGGAACTGATCATCGACTACTCGACGCACTCGTATAACTACGAGGCGGGTGGGGCGGCGGCGCTCTCGGGCGTGAGCTTCCACATTCTGAAGACGCCGCGGGGGATTTTCACCCCTGCCCAGGTCGCGGCCGCCATTCGCCCCGACGATGTGCATTTCCCCGTGTCGCGAATGGTGATTATCGAGAACACCAACAACCGCGGCGGCGGCAGCGTGTGGTCCGTCGCAGAGGTCGCCGACGTCGCTGCCGTGACGCGCGCCAACAACCTGCACCTGCACCTGGATGGCGCCCGGCTGCTGAACGCCTGCGTCGCCCGCGGCTGTCGGCCGACGGATTACACCGCGCATGTCGACTCCGTGTCGCTTTGTTTCTCGAAAGGGCTCGGGGCACCGGTGGGCTCGGTGTTGGCCGGTCCGGACGCGTTTATCAAACGCGCCCGGCGCTTCCGGAAGATGTTCGGCGGGGGCATGCGGCAGGCGGGGATCATCGCGGCGGCGGCACTGTACGCACTCGACCACAACGTCGAGCGGCTGGCCGAGGATCATGCCAACGCGCGCAAACTGGCCGAGGCGCTGGCGGAGCTGCCAGGTATTCGCCTCGATCCGGCCAGCGTGGAGACGAACATCGTGATCTTCGACGTGGAGCCGCCTATTGCGTCGCCCGCGGCGCTGGTGGCACAGTTGGAGCAGCGCGGCGTACGAATGCTGGCGATCAGCCCGACGCGCGTGCGGGCGGTGACACACCTGGACGTCAGCGCGGCGCAGATCGACCAGGCCATCAGTGTGATTCGTGAGATCGTTAAGCGCGCCGGCGGCTAGCCGGATGAGCTGAGATCGGGTCGATGGGCTTGCAGACCAGAAGGGAGTAACGGGTTGGCTGAACTACTGAACGACGTTGAGCGGCGGATCCTGGGCGTGTTGCTGGAGAAGGCGCTGGCCCAGCCGCAGTATTATCCGATGACGCTGAATGCGATCGTCGCGGGGTGCAACCAGAAGTCCAATCGCGACCCGATGATGGACCTGGACGAGGACACGGTGTGGGCGACGCTGGAGGCGCTGCGCAGCCGGGGCATCGTTTCCCGCCTGCTGCCGGGCTCGTCGGGGCGTGTGGAGCGTTTCAAACACGAGACCAAGGAACGTTTCGGCTGGGAAAAGCCGCAACGGGCAGTGCTGGCGGAGCTGCTGCTGCGCGGGCCGCAGACGGTAGGGGAGTTGCGCGGGCGCTGCACGCGCATGTATCCGTTTGAGAACACCGATGTGGTCAGCGCCGTGCTGGAGATGCTGTCCGAATGCGATCCGCCGATGGTGGCCGCGTTGCCACGCGCTCCCGGTCGGTCCGCCGTCCGCTACGGGCACAAGCTGTATTACCCGGAGGAATGGGCCCGCCTGGGCGGTGATTCCGGCACTGTCAGCGCACCAGCGCCGGCCGCACAAGCATCGTCGGCGGGTGCCGAGATCGCCTCGTCGGCCGCGTCCGTTGACCCGTCACCCGCGGAGTACGCCGTTGACGGAGAGCCGCTGGTCGAGTCATTGCGGCTTGAGCTTGAGGAATTGCAGGGCGAGGTGGGTGAACTGCACGAGACCATCGGCGAGTTGTCTCGTCGCCTGAGCGCCCTGGAGCAGCGTATCGACGGCTGAATCGCTGGCCGGGTCGCTCGTCAGTCGTCCCAGGCCGAGACCGAGTTGTAGTTGGACTGATACTCGGCGTTGTCGGGGAACAGGTACAACGCTTCCTTGAAATCCGCCACCGCCTGCGACCAGCGTTCCCACGACTTGTGCTCCAGCCCGCGGGCGTTGTAGGCAGCCGCCAGCTTGGTCTTGGTCTCGTCGTTGCTCGTATCGATCCGGTACGCCTCGCGATACGCTTCCACCGCGTCGTCGTAGTCGAGGTTGTACAAACGCTCGTCGGCATAAGCCACGAATGCGTTGATGGCGTCGTCGCGGTAGTCGTCGTTGTAGCGATCCAGCTCCCAGGCACGCTTGTACGAATAGGCCGCCTCGCGCGTCTCGCCCGCCGCCAATAGTTGATCGCCCAGCGCGCTGCGTGCCTCGGCCAGTTGATTGCGGTAGACCCGGCTGTCCTCGTTCAGGTCGTAGGCCAACTGGTAGGCGGTTACCTCCCCGTCGATCTCGTTGCCGCTCGCCACGCGCGCATTCTCCAGCCTGCGACCCAGTGCATATGCGCCGTGGGCCGCCCGCAACTGGAGCGACTCGTCGGCGCTGTACTCTAGCGCGCCGGCGACCTTCTGATAGTCCGCCGAGGCGGCGTCATACGCCCGGCGCTGAACGTTCTTCTCCGCCTGTTCGAGATAGCCCTCGGCCAACGCCGCGTTCACGTCTGTGCCGGTGGGGTTCAACTCGGCGGCGCGTTCAAACGCGGCTAGGGCACCGGTCAAATCGCCGGCTTCGAGCTTCTCCCGCCCGAC
>CAXXTC010000018.1:0-16164 GCA_963666925.2 Phycisphaerae bacterium
CAAAGGCGTCGGCCCGCGCCGCGCCGCCGCCCTGGCCGAACTCAACATCCACACCACCCGCGATCTGCTCCACCATTTCCCTTTCCGTTACGAACAGGACGCCGGCGAAATACCCATCGCCGACCTCACGCCCGGCCAGACCGCCACCATCCGCGCCGTTGTCACGCGCGTCAGCCGCCGCCAGCCCGGCCTGCGCTGCACCGTCACCGACGGCGACGACACCTGCCACCTGCGCTGGTTCCGCCAGCCGCCGCGCCGCCTGCCACTCTTCCGCGGCGCCACCATCGTCGCCACCGGCAAGGTTCAGATTTACCAGGACCAGCCCGAACTTATCCAACCCAAGACAGAACTATTCGACCCCGACGCCGACGCACCCGCCAAGCCGCGCAACGCCCAACAGGTCGGCATCTACCCCAGCAGCGCCCGGATCAAATCGCCCACCATCCGCCAGCTCATTAAAAACATCCTCGCCACCCCCAACCTGGCCATTCCTGACCCCCTGCCGCCAGAGTTGCTCCGTTGCCACAAGTTCCCCGATCATGCCGCCGCCGTCCGCCAGATGCACATACCCACGAGCGAAACGCAGCTCGATCACGCCCGCCGCCGACTCGCCTACGAGGAATTCTTCCTGATCGAGCTCGCACTCGGCCTGCGCCGCCGAAAATACCACGCGCTCCAGGCCGGACAACAACTCCGCTTGACCGCCGAGATGGATCAACGCATCCGTGCCCGCTTCCCCTTCGCGCTCACCGACGCCCAGAACGACGCACTGCGCGACATCGCCCGCGACCTCACCAGCCCGCACTCCATGACTCGGCTGCTCCAGGGCGACGTCGGCAGCGGCAAAACCGTCGTCGCTCTCTACGCCGCCCTCGTCGCGATCGCCAACCACCGCCAGGCCGCCATCATGGCCCCCACCGACATCCTCGCCCGCCAGCACTTCAACAACATCCAGACCTACCTGGCCAACAGCCGCGTCCGCACCTGTCTGCTCAGCGGCCAATCGCCGCGCAGCACACGCTCCGCCGACCACGCCGCCATCCGCGCCGGCCAGATCGACCTCGTTGTTGGCACCCAGGCCCTCATCCAGCAGGCCGTCACTTTCAAACACCTCGGCCTGGTCGTCGTCGACGAGCAGCACAAGTTCGGCGTAATCCAGCGCCACCAGTTCCGCACCAAGGGACCCGCCCCCCACTACCTCGTTATGACCGCCACCCCGATCCCGCGCACACTCGCCATGGCCGTCTTCGGCGACCTCGACGTGTCCATCATCAAGAGCCCTCCGCCCGGCCGGGGCCGCATCACCACCCGCATCGTCACCCCCGCGCGTTGGTCCACCGTCATGACCTACGTCCGCCGCCGACTGCTCGCCGGCGAGCAGGCCTACGTAGTCTGCCCGCAAATCGGCCCCGAAGACGCCGCCGATAATCAACCAACAGACAACCAACGTGCCGGCAATCAACCCGCCGACACCGCCACCAAATCCCGCCGCCAACTCATCGCCGCTCGTCAGACCTGCCGCCGACTACAGGTTGGCCCATGGAAAGACCTCAACGTCGGCCTGCTCCACGGCTCGCTCACCAGTGCCGAAAAGGAACAAACCATCGCCGACTTCCGGGCCAACAAGCTTCACGCCCTCGTCGCCACCACCGTCGTCGAAGTCGGCGTCGACGTACCCAACGCCACCATCATCATCATTGATAATGCTGACCACTTCGGGCTCTCCCAGCTCCACCAACTTCGCGGCCGCGTCGGGCGCGGCCCCACCAACAGCCTGTGCGTGCTCGTCTCACGCAGCTCGAGTGCCGCGGCCGCCGAACGCCTCGGCGTAATGGCCCAAACCACCGACGGCTTCCGTATCGCCGAGGCTGACCTGCGTCAGCGCGGCCCCGGCGAACTGCTCGGCACACGCCAGCACGGCCTGCCCGAACTCCGCGTCGGCGACCTCGTCAACGACTTCGCCCTGCTCGACCAGGCCCGCGCCGATGCGTTCGACCTCATCGCCCGCGACCCCAACCTCGCCCACGCCGAACACCAACACCTCCTACCCGCCGCCCGCGCCATGTTCGGCCACCAACTAGCGCTAATAGACGCCGGCTGACACATCTTCAGAAACACCCCGACGTGCCACTGTTCTTGAACAGTGGATCAGTAGAGCAGGAAACCGTCCGCATGCGGCGGACTCTGTGCCTCGCTCCGCTCCGCTCGGCGCGGGGTAGGTGACGGACCGATTCCCCACCCCGTTGTTACGTTGTCACGTTGTTACTTTGTTACGCTTTCACCGCCCCCTGCTGCAACAACAGCGTACGGCTCCAGCGCACCTTGGGCCGCCGCATCAGCTCCAACCCACATTCCTGCCCCACGCGCACATACCCCTCAACCGCGTCCGGCCCCACGTGATGTCCCGGCTCCACAATCAGCAACTCGCCGCCGGGCCGCAACGTCTCCGCCATCTCGCGGATGAAACTCGCCGAGTCGGGCGTCTCGTGCACCATCCAGAACGCGATCACCAGGTCTGCACACGCCGGCTCCAACCCCACTCGGTCGGCCGCACATTGATGCAGCCGGACCCGATCCAGCGCTCCCCGCCGCCGCGCCTTGCGTTCCACCCGCTCCAACATTGCCGGCTGGAGATCCGCACAAATCACCCGCCCCGTCGGCCCCACCGCCCGCAACAAATCAAACAGCAACGGCGCCGACCCGCAACCAACATCCACCACCGTCATCCCCGCCCGCACCACTTCCGCCACCATCTTCCGTTGCCGCATCAGCCACCGCCGCAACGGATTGTCCAGCAGCAGCGCAAACCGCGCATCAAAAACATGCTCACCCGACCTGGCATCATCAACCGCAGCAGCCATTCCAACTCCCTCGCCCACCGGCACAATCACAATTAGTTTAGTACCTAAACCATTATCTCTACAGCAGCATTCGCGGGTTCGCGGATAATATTTTTCCAAGCATGAAGCTGTTTCGGCGCCGCCCCGGCCGTCCCACCTCACTGCCACTCGCCCTCCAGCCGATCAAGAATCTCGTCCAGTTCCGTGAATACGTCCCGAAACATGCCCATGCGCTCTTTCAGGTGCCGGCCAAAGCGTTGCCGAACAATCTCCACCATCCGCTGATGCAGCGCCTCATGCCCCGCCCGCGCCCGCGCCCCACGTTGGGTCAGCAGCAAGCGGCGCTCGCGCTGGCTGCCCGGCGCATACTCTTTGCTTACCAGCCTCTTGTCACACAGCTTGCGCAACATCTGCGACACCGCTCCCTTGGTCACGCCCAGATGCTCGGCCAGCCCGGTCACGCTGATCCCAGGCAAGTCACCGATCGCCTGTACCGTGTGTATCTCGGCCCGATACAGCCGATCACCCGTGCCGAAATCGTGCGCCTGCTCATCCAGCGCCGCCATCCGCCCCACCACCCGGTGCATCAGCCCCACAACCTCATCAAACTCCCGCTGCCGTGCTTTCATTCTGATATAGTATATAGGCTAAACTGTTAAGTCAATAAACTTTACAGCTCCGGCCATGCTCCCGGCCCGCGACGCACCCCCGTCCGGACCATACTAGAATTACTATAAAATATTGGGACTCACTAAAAAATAGGCCCATTTGCCCGCTACTGCATTCTCAGTACCAGCAGTAGAGTGACAAAAACCGCCAGCCAGCGCCAAATTTCAACAAACGCGTTTCACGTGAAACGCGTTTGTTGACACCGACCCATTCACGCACCAAACTTCCTATACAATTAGGTCCCCCCACCAGGAGGTTATCATGGCCAAGACCGCCAACCGCCTCGGAAAAGGCCTCAGCGCTCTTATCCCACCCAAGGAACGCCGATCCGCCACGCCATTCGCCACTAAACCCGAGCCCGAACCCGATCAACCCATTCGCGATATCCCCATCAACCAAATTCGGCCCAACCCACACCAGCCCCGCACCAACTTCAACGCCGAAGCCATCGAACAACTCGCCGACTCAATCCGCGACGTCGGCGTGCTCCAGCCACTCGTCGTCCGCCCCAAGGGCGACAAGCAATACGAGCTCGTCGCCGGCGAACGCCGCCTGCGGGCCGCCAAGCACGCCGGCCTGAAAACCGTCCCCGTTACCGTCCGCGACCTGACCGATGCCGAATCATTTGAAATCGCCTTGATCGAGAACCTCCAACGCGAAGACCTCGCCCCACTCGAACGCGCCCAGGCTTATCAGGACTACCTCGACAACTTTGGCGGAACCATCGACGACCTGGCCAAACGCCTCAGCGAAAGCCGGGCTAATGTGTCCAACTACCTACGCCTGTTGAAGTTACACGACGACGTTCAGCAACTACTGGCCACCGGCGAGCTCGGAATGGGCCAGGCCCGCGCCATCGCCGCCATCACCGACCCCCAACAGCAGCTCGCGATCGCCCGGCTGGCAGTTCGGCGTAACCTCTCCGTCCGCCAGGTCGAACAATTGGCCCGCTCAAGCGAGGAACGTACCCAACAGCAGCCCCCCGCCCGCGAGACGCCGTCGGCCGAAAAACGCCACCTCGCCAGCGTGGCCGACACACTCAGCCAGAAGCTCGGCCTGCGGGTCAAGCTGGTTTCCGGGCGGCGCAAAAACGCGGGCCGCATTGTCATTCACTACAACAACCTAGATGAGTTTGAGCGTATCACCGAACAGCTTGGCTGCGATTCCAATCTGGAGCAGGCGTGATGGCAGTCGTCCGCAGGCCCGTCGCCGCCGGCCGATTCTACCCCGCCGATCAGGGTGAGTGCGATCGCATGCTCGACGACATGTTACGCGGGGCCCTCGCCGACCCCGTCGGAATCGGCGCTATCGTCCCGCACGCAGGTTGGATCTACAGCGGCCCGGCCGCCGCCCAGGCCTGGTCTGCCGTCGCTCAATCCAATCCCCAAACAGTCATCATCTTTGGTGCCGTCCACCAGCCCGATCGCAATATCGCCAGCATCTACCCCGGCGAAGCTTGGGAAACCCCGCTGGGACACGTGGAAACGGACGTCGAACTTCTCCAGGCACTTAGCGCGGACCCATTGATAGCCACCAGCGCAGATGCCCACCGCTACGAACACTCGATCGAGGTTCAGCTTCCGATCATGCAGCGCCTGCTGCCAACAGCCCGGCTCTGTGCCATTTCCGTCCGACCCAGCCACCAGGCCGCCGAGGTGGGGCGACATTGCGCCCAGATCGTTTCCCAGCTTGGTCGGTCGGCTGTTTTTGTTGGATCGACGGATCTGACGCATTATGGCCCCGCGTTCGGGTATATGCCCGAGGGCGTGGATGAAAGGGGGCTGCGTTGGGCGAAAGATGTGAACGATCGGCGACTGATCAAGCTGATCGAGAAACTGGATGCCGACGCAGTGGTGGGGGAGGCTACCCTTAGCCGAAATGCCTGTGGCCCCGGCGCGGTGGCGGCCACCATCGCCGCCTCGGTGGCCGCCGGCGCGAGCCGGTATGTCGAATTGATCCACGTCACCAGTGCCGAAGTTGCCGGCTCTGTGGCTGATGGCACCTCCGTCGGCTATGAGGCCGGCGTCTTCGTCCGCAACGCATCCTGACCAAATCGCCGCGCAAACGCGTTTCACGTGAAACGCGGTATAGTAATAATAGTATAACTAGCGCAACCTCCCTAAAATCCTGCCTCGCGGGCATCAGTGCGGGGAGTCTGCCGGAAGTCGATCGGATAGGGGGGCAGACTGCGAAACAGCCCCACAGGAGTCGGGTGGTGGGGGCGAGCCGATAGATTTCACACCCCGCGCACCACACAGCGGGGCGAGGTGCCGCATACGCAAAACTCGGTATAGAGATACTATTTTATATAGTCAGGTGGCGGCCAGCGGCGGATCACCATTCGCAGCAGACGCTCTGTTCGCCCGTAGGCCGGGAAACTGTGCATCTCAAAACCATCGTCCACCATGCCGGCCGAGCGATAGCACGCGATGGCCGAGCGATTCTCCGGAAACACCACCAGTGTCACTTCGATCGCGCGGTGCACCAGAAACGCTTGCTCAAGCAACAGACGCGTCAACTCGCGACCGTAACCACGTCCGCGGCGGTCGGGTGATACGATCAGATGTCCCAGCCAATAGCGTCGCCGAACTCGGCTGAGGCGATTGAGTTCGCCATAGCCGACCGGCACGCTGTAGCCCGCAGCCCACATCAGGAATGGTTCGTGTTCCGGGACCTGCCAGCTCAGCACGTCATTGGTTCGCACTGGGGGCGTAGTCTTGGGCGCGAGCCAGTAAGCCTCCTGCGCGTCCTGCGACCATGAGACCACCTGGTCCGCGAATTGTGGGTCAAACGCGCGCAGCTCGCATGGTGATGATCGTGCCTGTCTCTCAGGCAGCGCTGCCATAGTATCGATTCCGAGTTGTGCTGCCCGCCGTCCGGTGAATAATCACGTCGCTGGCGAGCGGCGTAATAAATTCAGGTGCCGCATTATCTTAGGCCACCCTGAATGTACTGTCACACGCGAGGTGCTTTGGTGGACACTTTCCGCGGCCGACCCATCATCGAGCACGAACTCACATTTGGTGAACTGTGCATCAGGCTCAGCGCGCCGGCCGACATCGAAGCGTTGCTCGAAGAGCCAGCGGTCCAGGGCCGATTTGAACGCGACGAGTACATGCCATACTGGGCATCGCTGTGGCCCAGCGCGCTGTTGCTGGCGGACGAGGTTGCACGCTGGGAACGTCCGGACGGGGCCAACGACCTGCATGTGGTCGAGCTGGGGTGCGGGCTGGGGTTAGTGGGGGTGGTGGCGGCTCTGTGCGGCTATCAGGTGACCTGGACGGATTATGACGACGAGGCGCTGGCGTTCGCGGAGCGCAATGCCAGCCTCAATGGCATCAGCAACATATCAATTCGGCTGATTGATTGGCGCGCGAGCTATGCGGATTTGCGTGCCGACCGCTTGCTGGCTGCCGACGTGCTCTACGAAACCCGCCACCTGGAGCCAGTGGTAAGTTTCATTGCCCGTCACCTGGGTCGGAATGGGGTGGCGCTGGTCAGCGATCCGGCCCGATCGACGGCGGATCGGTTTGGGGTTGTGGCTGGCGAGCACGGGCTGGCGGTGGCGACTGACGAGTACGCCGCGGTTAACCATCCGGATTCGGCAATTCGACGATGTCGGGGGCGGGTCTTTCGAATCACTCACGCGGGTGGTTCGGCCGGCGAGTGAGTAGCAGTGTCAGTAGCGCGTAAATGAAACTCGCCAGCGCGAGCAGGGCGCAGGTAACGGAGGCGGCCGCCGCGGCTGCGGAGCCGGCGGGCGTGTCCGGGCCCTGCGTCGCCGGCGCGAGCCAGAGATTCCAGGTGACCTCGGCCGACGCGACCACGAGCAACGCTACCAGGGCCGGCAGCCAGAGGCGGTGGAGCAGGGCGGCGGCAATCACGAACGGCAGGCAGTAAAAGATGTATCGTTCGTGTATGCGGG
The DNA here is from genome assembly GCA_963666925.2 of Phycisphaerae bacterium. Lineage (GTDB taxonomy): Bacteria > Planctomycetota > Phycisphaerae > UBA1845 > Fen-1342 > JANQFV01. The sequence continues at coordinate 7,435 of CAXXTC010000018.1, forward strand.
TGGGGAAGAGAAAAACGGCGAGCATGGTCAGGGCGGCGCAAGCGACCCAGCCGACGGCCCGGGTGCGGTAGCGCCAAGCGCAGATGCCGACGGCCAACCCGCCGGCGATGAGTAGTAGCGCTTGCCCGATGCCGGCCTTGGTCAGGCCGAGGACGGTGGGGTGGTCGGGCAGGAGAGTTTCGGGCCGCTGTCCGTTGGTGAGGAAGTCCAACCACCACACGTTAAAGGCTTTCATTGTGGTGATTGGGAATTTTTGGGTCATGGTTTCGGGGTAGGCGCGGATGAACCAGCGCCACGAGCCCTGGTCGGGCTGGCCGAGGTCGGCGAGCATCTGCGGGGTGGCGATGATGACGAGAACGAGTAGCGCACCGCCGGCGAATTTGCCGACGTCGGCGGCCAGGCGGGTGTAGCTGCGGGCGCGGATGGCGGTGGCAAGCAGGGCGAAGCCGGCGGCCGGCAGGATGAGGATGCCCTGAGGCTTGACCAGCAGGGCTAACCCGACCATCACGCCCGCCAAGGCAGGTCTGCCGCGGACGAGGAGCGCGAGGCACCAGATCATGAAGACGGTTACGAGCGAGTCGATCTGGCCCCAGAAGGCGCTGGTAAGCATGATTGGCGGGGCGAGCCAGGCGACGGCGAACGTGACCAGCTCGAGTGTGCCGACGCGGGCCGAGTCGTCGCGATCGTCGCGCGACACGCGGCGCGTGACGTAGACCAGATAGGCGGTGCCGACGGCTAGCAGCAGGTCGGCCAATGTAGGCAGGACTGCGCCAGCCGCCCGCGAGCGTATGGAATTGGCTACGGGTGATTCGAGTTGGGCGCCGGGCGGGACGTTGATGATCCGGGCGACTTCGGAGCTGACGGGGCGCGAGACGACGGGCGGATTGGTCAGGTGCCAGATGAAACCCTGGGTCCAGTAGATGTAGCCGGCGAGTGGCGGGTAGTTGCAGGCGTTGTGGCTGGGCAGGGGGGTGATGACGGTGGGGCGGGTGAGGTAGTCGGGCAGTTGGGTATTGATTGGCATGAATGGCGGCAGGTCGTAGAGCGACAGCGGCCCGTGTCGATAGGCCCACTCGGACCAGACGACGGAGTCTAGATGGTCGGCGAGGAAGGCGTGACGTGGCGACTCGACGAGCAAGGCGGCGCGGGCCCCGAGGCCGACGAGTAGCACGAGGCCGACGAGTATGAGTGCGGGGCGCGACAATCGTGATCCTGGCGGCAGGGTCATGGATAGCAACTCGGAACAGGTGCCGACGTTTATGACGAGTTGGCAGTGTAACTGCTCAGCGGGTTTGGCGGCATGGGGGGGGCGGGATGAAGGCGGAAGAATGAAGCGAGTGGACGGGGGTGGTTTGGATAGTAGTTAACGGCTGTGTGTGAAACGTGGGCTGGTTGTGCTGGCGCTCCACGCGTGGGTTCATTATCGGAGATATAGTACTGTGGATGGGCGGTGCTTGAAGTCGGCGGTTTCGGATTAACATTGACTTTCCCGCTTCTCCGGTTCATACTTATAGGGTCTTGGGGGCATGTCGGTTTGGTTGTGGAGGGCAGCCCTGGGGCTTTAGCAGCAGAGGTGTAATCATGATGAATCGGCTGATTGTTGCGTTTCTGGCAACGGTAACGCTTGCAGGAGCGTTTTTGGCTCCGCCGGCGCTGGGCGAGGAATACTGGATCGCGTGGGAGGGGGACACATTTCCCGAAGAGGGCGAGTGGAGCCGGTTCTACGGCAACTGGGACGGTCCGTGGCAGGGACAGGCTTACCGAACGTTGCATGACAACACGCTGACGATCGACTCGCTTTACGACCAAGGTGTGTTCGACTTCTACTGGATCGAACGCTCCGGCGCGATCGATCCGGGGCCAGGGGAAATCTTTGTGATGGAGTGGTCGCTGCGCGTTGACGAAATCGATGCCAGTCTCCCAACGCATCAGTACGATCCGTCGGTCGCCGTCGAAAGCAATGAAGAATGGGGATTAGGCTTGGAGTTTGGCCTTGAGAGCGTATACAGCGTTTTTGAGCACGTTACGCTCGCACTGGACATGACCACGATGCATCAGTTTCGCGTGGTCTCGCCCGACATGCGTACGTATGACCTGTACGTCGATTCGGCGCTGTTTTACAGTGGAGAGTTCGTGGACGTTTGCTCCGACTCCTACGTCGGCTGGGGCGATGGAGTACAGGGTGCCGCGAGTCTGCATCACTGGGGCTACTTCCGCGTCGGGGTTATTCCAGAAGTCGAGGAGATTCCTTCCGTTCACAGTGGTCTCGGCGTTGTGCCGGACCAAGCATATCTAAGACCAGTTAGAAAAGGAGAACGACGATGAAGACAGCGATTCAGGTATTGGCTTTGGTTATGGCATTGGGCCTGACACGGTCAGCCAGTGCGGAGCACTACATCGAGAAGTGGGGAGGATCCGGCTCTGGATACGACATCAATCAGAACACTAAGAGCATTCAGATCACTGCTTCCGGCGAGTACAAGTTCCAGGCGACGGATGGCGCCGGACTGGGCGACATCAACGAGATTACCGTCCAGAATGGCGTGACTGGCAACGTGACCATCTACATCGAGCGGAGTACGGACGACGATTCGCCCGGGGCGGCGAACATCCGGGAGTGTAACCTGTCCGGCGCCGCGACTACAACAATCGCCGAGTTGCGGATTACTGAGGACCTCGGCGAATACGGGGCGACGGTGGCGGACAATCTCGCCGGCCCGCTGGTCGCGTACGACATTCTGAGCGAGATCGAGTTGGATATCCTGGACGGCGACATCACGTGCAACACGATGCGCGATCTCACCGTCAGCGTAGAAGCTCGCGCCGGCAACGACATCACCATATCCGGCTCGTACGGTGCCGCTTACACTATGGACCTCACCGGGAGCCAGGATACGATACTCATCGAGGGCTTCCTCTACGGCAACATTTACATGGACGGTAGCCTGGAAGTACTCGATGTCGGCTACTTCTACGGCGACGTTTCCGTTAGTCGCGACCTTGGACGATTAACCGTTGACGGGAGTTTCGATGGCCAACTCGAGGTGGAGCGTGACCTGGGGTGGTTGCACGTCGGTTTAGGTATGGACGGCCTTGTCAAGGTGGGTGGTGATCTCCTTGCCACATACCTGACCGGTGGACTCGGCACGGACGGTATGGTGATGGTGAACGGTGATCTTTACGAAGTGGTAATCGAAGAAGACCTCGCTGGGCTGTTCGCGGTTAATGGATCGCTCATCGACGTCCTCGGCGATTCCAGGGAGGTGGAAGTATACGGGGAGATCACATCAACGGGCGCCTTGGCCATCGACTACGACGGCTACGACAGTGGTGACGGCTGGCAAAGCGGGGCCGTGGTCTATCTGTACAATCCGGTCGGCGCCACTAACGCGCTCACTGGGAATTCACCCGCGGAACACGTGTATGAGATCACCGAGTGCGTGGCCGATATGGACAACAACGGCGCGGTGAACTTCAACGACGTCGACGGTTTCGTGGCAGCCACGGTGAGCCTCGCCAACTACGGCGCGTTGTACCCCGGCCTGCGTGGCAGCGCGCTGTATCACGGCGACATGGATCGTAGCGGTACCATCAACTTCGACGATTTCGACGAATTCGTTGCGTGCGTTGTTGCCGGCGGGTGTCCGACTTCTGCCGGTGAGTGCGGCGGCGATGGCAAGGGCGGTCGTTCACCGGCCCAGATGGCAGCGGCGCTGGCGGGCGGTGTAGCGCCGGAGCGGCAAGCGCTGTTGGCCGAGATCATTGCTGACCATGCAACGCGTCAGCGGACTGCGGCCGACCAGGCGTACTGGGATGCGGTCTGGACGGCGCTGACTGACTAGGCGCGGCGTCAATGTGAGCCGATCCCCGGGGGCGAAACGGGTGGGATCGGGGTTTCTTTTGAAAGAGTAACGGTCGGACGCGCATCGGCGGGATTGTTGCGCCGATAGTACGAGGCCGGACGGACTGGGGCGACATGGTGCGTTTGCGCGCTGCCCCAGGCTTGCGTAACAACATGAGAAGGTAGCAACGTGAGAACGTGTGGGGAGCCGGCCTGGCTTTTGTCGCGTGGGTACGGTACGGGCAAACCCGCCTTTGGCGGGCCCACCCATGCACCCGTCGTTCACATGCGGGGCGAGGAGAGGGGTTCCGAAACCGTGGTCGGGAGTGGTTTTGGTGGTTGCAACTTCAGTGTGGATAAGTGGTTAATGAGCTGTCATGAGGCTGTCTAAGTCCTGGAAAAATTGACCGTGACCGGTTTGTCAGGTATACTTACAGAATTCGAGTGGGCGTGACCCGCATAGCGGGCAGTGTGGTGGAAGGCGCGAATGGGGAGGGCGGACCGTCACCGCGGCAGCCAACAGGGATATATGGATAACTCGTTAAAGGACAGGATCTTAGAGTCCGTCGATATCGTCGAGGTTATCGGCGAGCGGGTTGCTTTACGGCGTAAAGGCCGCGAGTACGTCGGTTTGTGCCCGTTTCACGCGGATCACAATCCGTCGATGTTTGTGAATCCGCAAAAACGAATATTCAAATGTTGGGCGTGCGGTGCCGGGGGGGACGTGATCCGGTTTGTGCAGTTGAGCGAGCGGTGCGGATTTCGGGAGGCGTTGGAGTCGCTGGGCCGACGGGTTGGGATTGAGCCCAACGCGGGCCCGCGGGATGAGCGGGCGGCCCGGATGCGGGAGCAGTTGCTGGCGGCGATGAACTGGGCGCGCCAGCATTTTGAGCGGAATTTTGCGGATGAGCGGCGTGGCCGACTGGCGCGTGAGTACACTCAGCAGCGCGGGCTGAGCGAGGAGACGGTGCGACAGGCCCGGCTCGGTCTGGCGGTTGACGAGTGGGACGATTTGCTGGCCGAGGGGCGGCGGCGCGGGCTGTCGGAGGCCTTGCTTGAGAGTGCCGGCCTGGTCACAACTAGCCAGAATGGAAAGACTTATGATCGTTTTCGGGGGCGTTTGATTTTCCCGATTACGGATGCGTTGGGGCGGGTGGTGGCGTTTGGGGGGCGTACGCTGGGGGAGGATTCGGCCAAGTATCTGAACTCGCCGGAGACTGTGCTGTTCAACAAGTCGCGGGTGTTGTACGGGCTGGATCTTGCTCGCGGGGCGATTCAGGAGCGGCGGGCGGTGGTCGTGGTTGAGGGGTACATGGATGCGGTGCTGTTGCGACAGCACGGGGTTGAGAATGTGGTTGCGACGCTGGGGACGGCGCTGACAGATGCACACGTGAAGCTGTTGCGGGGGGCGGCGGATGTGATTTACCTGTGTTTTGATGGGGATGAGGCGGGGGTACGGGCGGCGGATCGGGCGGTTGAGGTGGCGTTGCAGCATCCGGTGGAGGTACGGGTGGTGCTGCTGGAGGGGGGGCAGGATCCGGCGGATTGCGTGGTGGCGGAGGGGCAGGAAGGTTTTGAGCGGCAGTTGAAGGCAGCCCGGGACGCGCTAGAATTCAAGTGGACACAAACACTTAGCGCCTTCAGTACGGCGGCGGGGGCCGACCGGCGGCAGGCGTTGGAGGTGTATTTGCGGTTTGTGGCACAGGTGGGGGCTCTCAGGCGGAGTTGATCCGCTGGAGCAGAACTTGCTTATAGGACGTTTGAGCGACCTGTTGGGCGTACCCGCGGAGGCGGTGTTTGATCTGCTCGCGTCGCAGAAGCGGCAGTTGCGGCGGGGTGTTCGCGGCGATGCGGAAGGAAGCGCGGAGGGGCAGTCGGAATATGAGGCTAGCGTGGCGGGTATGCCCGCCGGGCTGGTGGCCGCAATGGAAACACTATTCGGACTACTGTTGCAGCATTCAGAATGTTGGCGGTGGGTAGACGATGTTGTGGCCCGTGGAGCGGGGCATTTGCAGACCTGGAAGGAGCTTTATCGGGTTCTGCTTGATGTTCGCGAGGAAGTGGGTGAATACTCTCTTGGGGAAGTAGTTGCGCGCTGCGAGTCAGCGACGGTCTGCGAGCTGGTGGATCGGGCCGGGCGGCGGGCGACAGGTATTTCGTCGGCCTCGGCGGGCTTTCAGTCGGCCCGGGACAGGTTGGCGTCGGAGTTGGGCGTATTGCGGATGGCGCAGGTGCGTGAGCATCTGGCCCCGGAGGTGGACTCTGGGGAGCAGGTGTTTGCGGACTTGGTGCGGATGGCGCGCGGGCAGCGTTCGGTGTTGCCGCCAGAAGCGCGTTGGAACTCGCCGGCATGTGGCGGCGGAGGCGGTTGATCCCGCGAGGCGGAGGTAAGTCGTGCCGTGCTCGTGGTGGCCGAAAAGACGACGGCGAGAATAGCTCGGCGGCGGGCCCGGTTGGGTTCGGCGTGCGAAGGCATGGATGTTGTGTGGGAGAACGGATGATGCCGAATGTTCAAACAGACATTGACCCGATTGAGCAGAGTGTCAATGAGCTTGTTGAGATTGGCAAGAAGCGCAAGTACCTGACCTGGGAAGAGCTGAACGAGACGTTGCCGGATGAGGCGATCTCTCCGGAGCGGCTCGAGAGCGTGCTGAATCGTATTGAGCAGGCCGGCATTCCGATGATCGATGAGATCGAGGCGGATCGGATGCGTTCGGCTCAGCGGGCGCGTAGCGGGAACCTGGAAGGCGGGGACAGCTTGGACGAGGTTACCGAGGTTGACCTGACGGACACGACGGTTCGGCGGGTGGACGATCCGGTGCGGATGTACCTGACTCAGATGGGGGAGATTCCGCTGTTGACGCGCGAGCAGGAGATTGCGCTCGCGAAGAAGATTGAGCTGACGCGGATGGCGTTTCGGCGGCGCGTGCTGGAGAACGACTTCTGCATGCAGCAGGCGGTGGAAACGATGCAGGCGGTAACCGATGGGCGGATGCCGTTTGATCGGACGATGAAGATCTCGACCACCGAGAGCATGGCCAAGACGACGATCATCAAGCGTTTGCCGACGAACCTGGCGACGGTGCGCAAGCTGTTGGAGCTGAACCAAGCGGACTGGCGGGTGGTGCAGGACGCGCGGACGGCGGCAGCGGCGCGGCGCGAAGCGGCGCAGCGTACGAACCAGCGGCGGCGGCGGGCAGTCACGCTGTTGGAGGAGCTGTCGCTGCGGACGAGCCGGGTGATTCCGCTAATGCGCAAGCTGAGCTCAATGGCGGCGAAGCTGGAGTCGTTGCAGGTTGAGTTGCGGCAGCGGGGCAAGGCGCTTCCGGGCGAGGAAGTGGAAGCGATGAAGGAGGAGTTGGAGGGGCTGACCGAGTTGGTCATGGAGGGGCCCGAGGATCTGCGCCGGCGTGTGGACGAGGCGCAGAAGGTTTTCGGCGAATATGAGGATGCGAAGCGCAAGCTGGCGGGTGGTAACCTGCGGCTGGTGGTTTCGATCGCGAAGAAGTATCGCAATCGCGGGTTGAGTTTCCTGGACATTATTCAGGAAGGCAACACGGGTTTGATGCGCGCGGTGGACAAGTATGAATATCGCCGCGGGTACAAGTTCAGCACGTATGCGACGTGGTGGATTCGGCAGGCGATTACGCGGGCGATTGCGGATCATGCCCGGACGATTCGTATTCCGGTGCACATGATCGAGACGATGAGCAAGCTGCGCAACATCAGCAAGAAGCTGTTGCAGGATCTGAAGCGCGAGCCGACGATCGAGGAGATTGCGAAGGCGGCGAATATGCCGGTGGCGGAAGCGCGGCGGGTGATGAAGATCAGCCGGCATCCGATTTCGCTGGATCGGCCGGTGGGCGAGAGCGAGGACTCGTACTTTGGTGATTTCATCGAGGATGAGAAGGTGGAATCGCCGGTGATGAGTGCGAGCAGCGATATGCTCAAGGACCGGATCGAGGCGGTGTTGAAGACGCTGACCTATCGTGAGCGGGAGATCATCAAACTGCGCTATGGCATTGGTGATGGATATACGTACACACTTGAGGAAGTTGGGAAGATCTTCAAGGTGACGCGCGAGCGCGTGCGGCAGGTGGAGGCGAAGGCGATTCGGAAGTTGCAGCACCCGGTGCGGGCGCGCAAGCTGGAGGGGTTCCTGGATCTGTCGCAGAGTGCCAATGCCGGCGCCAGTTGAGCAGGCGGATGAGAATGAGTCGCGGCGTGCGGGGGAGCAGCGCAGGCGCCGCCGCCGGCGGAGATGGCTGGTGCGCCTGGTTGTGCTGGTGGTGTTTGTAGGGGGGCTGCGACTGGTGGGCCTGGACGGGAAGTTTTATTACCCGACGGATGAGATTTACTCGCAGCCGGAGGATCTGCGGCTCGATTACGAAGCCGTGCGTTTTGAGACTGAGGATGGGGTGGAGTTGGCGGGGTGGTTTTTGCCGGCGCAGGGTGATGCGCGGGGAGTGGTAGTTCATTTTCATGGGAACGCGGGGAACATCACGGCTCATTTAGCGTTGGTGAGTTGGTTGCCGGAGGCGGGCTATCACACGTTGATGTTTGATTATCGGGGGTATGGGGAGTCGGCGGGGCGCGTGTCGCGTGCGGGGACGATTCGTGATGGTCGGGCAGCGATTGATTATGTGCTGAGCCGGCCTGAAGCGGAGGGCTTGCCGCTGTTTGCATATGGGCAGTCGCTTGGTGGGGCGGTGGCGCTGGTGGTGGTGGCCGAGCGGGAGGAGATCTGCGCGGTGGTGGCGGAGTCGCCGTTCAGCAGCTATCGGCGAATTGCCAAACTGCATGCTCGACAGATGGTGGGGATCAAGTGGTTGGGGGATGTGTTGGGGGGTTGGACGATATCAAAGGGTTATGACCCGATTGATGTGATT
>CAXXTC010000019.1:0-2943 GCA_963666925.2 Phycisphaerae bacterium
CTTCGATCAACAGGTTGGTCACGCGATCCATCGACTGGCTGGGGTCGAGAACGCGTCCATTTTGGATGAGCAGGCGGGACATGGCGGCTACTGAGGGTTTTCGGTCAGTGGGTGTTGTGGGGATTCGGTTTGTGGTGTGTGGTTCTTTGCAGTCAGGATGCCCTCACCTCCAACCCCTCTCCCGCGAGCGGGCGAGGGGAGAAAGCTAGCGCGGTCCGGCGAGGAGCCAGAGGACGGCCATCCGCACCGCCACGCCGTTGGTGACTTGATCGAGGATTGCCGAGTGGGAACCGTCGGCCACTTCCGGGGTAACCTCCACTCCCCGGTTAATCGGGCCCGGGGCGAGGATGAGAATGTCGTCCTTGGTTCGCTCGAGGCGGCGCTGATCCATGGCGTAGAGGAGGGCGTACTCGCGGACGGACGGGAAGGGCCGCGAGATTTGCCGCTCGAACTGGATTCGCAGCAGGTTCAAGACGTCGACACGCGGCAGAATGGCGTCGAGGCTGTAGGAGTACTCGACGCCCAATTCGGCCCAGCGTGGCGATACGAGGGTCGATGGGCCGCAGACGATGACGTGGGCTCCCAGCTTCTTCAAGCCGCGGATGTTCGAGCGGGCCGTGCGGCTATGGGCGATGTCGCCGACGAGGGCGACGGTGAGACCGGCGACGCGGCCCAACCGCTGGCGAATAGTGAGGATATCGAGCAGTCCCTGCGTCGGATGCTCGTGCGGGCCGTCGCCGGCGTTGATGACCGAACAGCCGAGGTTCTGGCTGAGCAGGTGGGGTGTGCCCGGCGCTCGATGGCGGACGACGACGACGTCGATTCCCATCGCTTCGAGGTTTTTGGCGGTGTCGATAACCGTCTCGCCCTTGGAGAGGCTGCTGGTGGCGGCGGAGAAATCGACGGTGTCGGCCCCCAACCGGCGGGCGGCAAGGGAAAAACTCGTGCGTGTGCGGGTGGAATTCTCGAAGAAGAGGTTAACGCAGGTTTTCCCGGTCAACAGGAGGAGCTTGCGCTGGCCGGCGTCCAATGCTTGGCGGAAACACTCGGCTTTGTCGAGGATCAGGGTGATTTCCTCGGCCGACAGTTCCTCGAGCCCCAGAAGGTGCCGGCGTGTCCACAGGTCGGGGACGCGCTCCAACTCGGCAATTTGCGAAGTCATGGCGGTATTCTCACAGCCTCCCTGGTCCGATCGCGCCCGTCCCAACCGGCCTGCTGCCGCGGCCGCCCAACTGCGAGGCACGTCGCTCGGCTGATTCTAGAGCAATCGGCAACCTCCGGAAAGTAGTCGGCGGGCAAGTGCCTGTGGAGATAGGAGCATCGGCGTTGCAGGGCGAGTGCCGAGGGAGTAGCCCGTATGGTATAGTGAAGCCGTAAGTTGCGGATGCACCCTTGTTTGTCACTTGTTCCGATCGGGTCATCATCCCCATGGGCGAATTTTCTGCCGCCACCGTCTTGGTCGTCTGCGACGATTTGGCGAAAGCCCGATTGTGGGCGGAAGTGGTTCGGGGCGAAGGTCTGGGCGTGCGGCAAGCGGGCGAGGCGACGGAGGGGAGTTGCTCGGCGGACGTCGTGTTGACGGATGTTCCCCTGTCGGAGTTAGGGCCGGAGTTATGCGAGTGCAGGAAGTGCGGTTCGGCGGGCGTGGTCTTGGTGGGTGGTGGCCCTGCGGATGTGGGTCTGCCGAGCGAGGCTAGTTTGCGAGAGATCGGACTGGCGTGCCGGCTGCTTGCGGAGATTGTGCGGCTTCGTCGGCAACTGGGGATCCAGCAGCAAGTTCAGGATCGGCTGACGATGGAGGCAACGACCGATCCGCTGACCGGTCTGGCGAACCGGCGCGGTTGGGACCGGGCGATTGGAGCGGAGCTGGCCGCGCTGGGTGCGGGCCGGGGCCTGTGTGTGGCGATGATCGACTTGGATCGTCTGAAGTCGGTCAACGATACACAGGGGTACGCGGTCGGGGATCGGGTGCTGGAGGTGGCTGCCGCGGCCTTGGGCCGCGCGCTGCGATCGACCGACTTCGTGGCCCGGCTGGGTGGCGACGAATTCGGTCTGCTGCTATCGGTTCCCGATGCGGGCGCTGCTGCCGCGGTTCTCGAACGCGTGCGTCGGGCCGTTCCGGCCGCACTGGCCGAGGCCGGGTTGCCGGTGCTGACGGCGAGCGCGGGGTATGTTGTGGCAGATGCCGATCGCGCGGCGGCCGCCCTGCCCTGCCCCGATAAGGCGTTGGCCGCGGCTGCAGAGGCGCTACACAGGGCAAAACGCGTGGGTGGCGATCGGACGATATGTGCCGCTGAGTGAGGGGGCGGCTTGGGCAAACCGCGGCGCCTCGTCGTCGGTGAGCCGGTTAGTGCGTGTCGCACCTAACTGTAGCGTTCGCGGCGGCGTCTTTCTGCGGTTCCGAAAGCGAAATACACGCCACGGTCATGCCGAATGGGCTCTATCCGGCGACTCGCCAGCGGACGTCGAACAGCCGCATGATGAGAGCGATCAGTGTGATGTCGACGATCAGGTAGAAGGCCAGGAAGCCTGGTGCCGTCCAGATGGGCCAGTTGTCGACGTGATATACTGTCTGGCTTCCGAGGCTCAGCGGCAGGCTGAAGGAGGCGGCGAAGGGGCTGAGAAAGCCGAGGTCGCGCAGGTGCAGGGCCACGGGCACGCCGGCGTAGAACAGATCGGCGAACAGTTTCACCGCCACGGGCAGTCCGAACAGCACGATGAGGACGAGGTAGGAGGTCATCATGCTGACCGAGGTCTTGCGAAACACGACCGAGCAGAACATGGCCAACAAGGTGGTGGTGAAGCTCGACACGAGGATGATAGCCAGATAGATGACCATGGCCAGCGTGTCGTGCAGGTTGTGCAGATAGGTCCAGGGCGGCAGCAACCATGCCAGGAGGATGGGCCAGACGAGGAAGCTGGTGAGGACGACCGATACGCGCA
>CAXXTC010000020.1:0-105383 GCA_963666925.2 Phycisphaerae bacterium
TGGGCAATTAGAAGTGCGGTGTTAGTCCTATAAAATCGGCGATTGAGTGCTTTGTGGTGGAAATGAGGTATGGATATGGGTGGGTCTTATAATACTGTCGGGGTCAGCTTCGGCGGAAGACGGCGACGATGTCCTCAATTGGGACGACGAAGAGGCGATTGTCGCCCTCGAAGTCTACGGGGGACGGCGTTCTTGGGGTTGAAGAGGGACGACGGTCGTATTGCTCGATGGGGTAGTCCTCGTCGCGGTCGACGTGGGCGGAGACGGCGACGACACGTCCGGTAATGGTCGGGATTTCGATGTTTCCCGGTAGCTCGATCCCGCCCTTGGTGGTCTTTTTGTCCTCGTCCTTGCGTATCAGCACACACGCTTGCCGAGGGGCTCGACGGTCTCCAGCTTGGCGGGGCTCTGCCTTCTGGCTCATGCGACTCCTCTCGCGTACACTTGGGCGGCTATTTTAAGCGGGCTGCGGCGGTGTGGCGATATGTGGGCACGCACAAATGTGTGGGCCCGCGGCATGATTCGGGGCGTCTGAGCGGAGCAGGATCTGTGGAGCCGAAGGCACTGCGGCAATTGCTGGAGTCGGTGGCTGGTGGCGTGGTTGGCGTGAACGACGCGCTTAGTCGACTGGAGACGCTGCCTCTGGAGGATCTGGGGTTCGCATGCCTGGATACATCATCGGCCGCTGCGTTGCGGGTTTCCGGAGGTGATCTTTGGTGAGGGGAAGACGGCTGAGCAGACGGCGACGATATTTGGTCGGCTGGCGAGCGCGGGGGAATAATGTGCTGGCGACGCGGGTGGACGAGGCGGACGGCGGGACTGATTCGGCAACAGCATCCGCGGGCGGAATACCACGAGCTGGCGCGGGCGGTTACGTTGCGGCAGGCTTCTTTGTCGTCGGGGCGGGGTTTTATCGGAATCGTGTGTGGGGGGCAGCAGTGATTTGCCCGTCGCGGAAGAGGCTCGCGTGACGGCCGAGATCATGGGGCAGAACACGAGACAACTCTATGATGTGGGGGTGGCGGGGTTACATCGGCTGCTGGCGCGGTCGGAGGATTTGCGTCAGGCGCGGGTGCTGGTGGTCGTGGCGGGGATGGAGGGGGCGTTGCCGAGCGTGGTGGGCGGATTGGTCAAGGTGCCGGTGATTGCTGTGCCGACGAGTGTGGGGTATGGGGCGAGCTTTCAGGGGTTGGCGGCGCTATTGGCGATGCTGAATTCGTGTGCGGCGGGGGTGTCGGTGGTGAATATTGATAATGGATTTGGGGCGGGGTATCAGGCGGCGTTGATCAACCAATTGGCCGATGTTGATGTTGGGGGCGCAGGAGCGGAATAGGCGACGAGGGAGCATGGGCAAGCGGAGCAAACCACCAACTCCGACGAGCGATGTGCCGGCGGTACCGATGCGGGGCGACGATGCTCATAAGGGTACGTCGGGGCATGTGGCGATTATCGCGGGTAGCGTGGGGATGAGCGGGGCGGCGTGCCTGGCGGGGATCGGGGCACTGCGGGTGGGGGCTGGCTTGGTGCGAGTGTTGTGTGCGGAGCCAGTGTTGCCGATCGTTGCTGGTTTTGAGCCGAGCTTGATGACGGTGGCGTTGCCGGCGACGGCTGAAGGGCGGCTGAGTCCGGAGGCGTGGGCGGAGATTGAGGCGGCGGCGCTGTCGTGGGCGCATGCGATTGCGGTTGGGCCGGGATTGGGGATGGATGGGTCGAACGGTGGCGTGGGGGTGATTGTGGAGCATCTGGTCGAGCGGGCGGAATGTGGGTTGGTGGTGGATGCGGACGGTCTGAATAACGCTCCGTCGGGGTCGGCGGAGTTCTGGTCGAAGTCGCGGCCGGCGCGGGCGACGGTATTGACGCCGCACCCAGGTGAGATGCGGCGGCTGCGGTCAAAAGGGGGGCTGGAGGAGGTGTCCGGGCAGGATGATGAGTCGCGGGTTCGTGGCGCCCATGAGTATGCGTCGCAATCGGGGGCGACGGTGGTGCTGAAGGGGCATCGGACGGTGGTGGCCGAGCGAGGGGCGACGTACATCAACACGACGGGGAATGCGGGGATGGCTACGGGGGGGATGGGCGATGTGTTGACGGGGATGATCGCGGGATTGCTCGGGCAGGGGATGAGGGGGTTTGATGCGGCTCGGCTGGGGGTGTATCTGCACGGGGCGGCAGGTGATCGGTGTGTGCAGAAGGTGGGGCCGCGAGGGTACCTGGCCCGTGAACTGGCGGACGAAGTGCCGGGCGTGCTGGGGGTGGCCGGTCTTCCGGCGCTGGGCTTTCGGTGATTCGAATCCAGCGATGCTGGTTGGCCGGATGAGCTGACCGTGGGGCTGATCAGGACGGGAAGTTGATTGAGATGCCGTCCAGAATAGTGGTTAGCCAGTCGAAGAGTCCGCCGAGGAAATCGTTGAGGAAGCCGAAGAGGCTGGCCATGAAGGTACTGAAGCTGCCGTTGAGATCCAACATTTTGTGGCTCCGGAAGAGGGCGTGTGGCCTGGCGGGCACCGTTACCCGCGGATCTGTTGCGGACATTGTAGCGCTCGCCAGGAGGGTGGGGAATAGAACTCAAAAAACCGTGGTCCTGGATGGTGGCCAGTGGAGTTCGACTCACCGGTTGAAAACCGGTGCCACAGCGGTTCGGTGCCACCAAGAAAGGATCCGATGCCACTGAGGATTCGAGAGCCAAACTCGCCCACCGGTTACAAACCGGTGCCACAAGGGGGTGGTGGGGGAGCGGGATGCGTGTAGCACTGTTGGTTACGGATCATGAGCGGGGTGGGACGCCGCTGCGGGTGGCCCGGCTGGCACGCCGACTGCACGAGGCGGGGGTGGAAGTGCACGCGGGCTGTTTGGCGCCGCCTGGGCCGGTGAGTGCAGACCTGCAAGCGGCGGGGATTGAGACGTTCGCGTGTGATGCTGCGGACGCGCGTGATTTTCTGGCGTTGAAGCGGCTGTCGCAGCACATTCGGCGAATCGGGCCGGACTTAATCCATTCGACGCTGATGCACGCGAATGTATGTGCCCGATTGGTGGGTGTTGTGCAGCGTGTGCCGGTGGTTGCGTCGACGGCGACGGTGGAGGTGGAGCGGCGCTGGCACCGGGCGGCCGAGCGGACCAGCGCGAGCATGGACCGGGCGCATATCGTCAACAGCCAGACGCTGGCGGAGCACGTGATGCGGGCGTTCGGGCTGGCGCGCGAACGCGTGCATGTTGTGCCGCCGTCGCTGGATCCGCCGCCGACGGTGATTGAACGTGAGCAGGCGCGTGAGCAACTCGATATTGGTGCGCACGAATTTGTGGTGGCGTGGTGCGGGCGGTTTGATCCGGTGAAGCGGCTCGACGTGGTGGTCGGCGTGGCGGAGATCATGACGCGGGTGCCGACGCGGTTCCTGCTGGTTGGTGATGGGCCGACGCGGGCGGCGGTCGAGCAGCAATTGCGGCTGAGCAACGCGGGGCGTGTGGTGCATTTGCTCGGTTGGCAGGCGGATGTGGGGCCAACGCTGTCCGCGGCGGATGCGTTTCTGTTTCCGTCGTTGACGGAAGGGATGCCGAACGCGGTGCTGGAGGCGATGTATTGCGGGTTGCCGGTGGTGGGGAGCGATATCCCGGTGTTGCGTGAGCTGGCGGGTGCTGAGGAGCGGCTGGTGACCGTTGCGGAAGATGGGCCGCGGGCGTATGCGGAGGTGCTGCTGGGGTTGCGTGAGGATGCGGATCAGCGGGCGGCGCTGGGGCAGTGTGCGGCCGAGTGGGCGCGAGCGAATCTGGATCCGCGCGCGACGACGGCGGCGGTGCTGAAGGTGTATCGGGGCGTGCTTGGGAAGCGTGGCGACGTAACGACGTGACAACGTGTGTGTTGGTGGTCAGTTCTTCGACGGGCTTGGCCGTGACCGCCAGCCGGGAATGCACTGCTCACAGAGCAGTGGCACCACGGCGGGGCGGGATTGGTTGTGGGCGAAGGAGGGTGAGGAGAACTGCGGTGGCGAGGGCGGCTGCGCAGAGTAGTGTGATGGTCAGGCCGGCGATCAGGCCCGGGGGGAAGTAGTTGCAGCGGATGTCGAGGCAGCGTCCGGCCGGGAGTTGCAGGCCGAGCAGGAGGCCGTCGACGCGTGTGATGGGGAGCTGGTGGCCGGCGTGTGTGGCGGACCAGCCGGGGAGGGCGAGCTGTGAGATGAGGAGCAGGACGTGTTCGGCGGAGGCCTGGTCGGGTTGGTTCATGGCGGCGGGCCAGGTGTCGACGCGGAGGGCGATGTGGTTGGGGCTGTGCTGGAGGCAGCGGACGATGCCGGGCTGGGCGGCGTCGGCGAACATGGCCCATCCGCCGGCGAGCGGCTGGCGATAGAGGCGTTCTCTGGCACGGGTGGTCAGGACGAGCTTGGCGTCGGCGGGCGGGGGTGTTTCGGGATTGGCGAGGAGCGTCCAGCCGACGTTGCAGTGGCGTGTCCAGCGGGGATCGTGCAGTAGCCGATCGCGCTGGGAGGCGGTGGGAGTGTTGGCGAGGCCGAGATAGGCATGCTGGGCGGTGGGTTGCAGCGGCCCGGGGTCGTTGAGCGTGGGGATGTGCTGTAGGGTGTTGGCGCGGGGGATGAGGCGGGCGGCGAGCGGTCCGAGCGGTGCGTCGGGGGTTTGTGGGGCGTCGGCCACCCATAGGCGGGCGTCGCTGGTACGCAGCTCGCGCAGGGCGGCGGCGATGCGCGACGTGTCGTCCAGCGGCTGCGTGGGGATCTGTCGCAGGTGGTCGGATTGCGAGGTCCAGTCGAGGTGTGGCATGAGCGCCAGGAGCGGGAGCCATTGGATGGTGCCGAGGCCGGCGGCACAGATGCAGGCGTTGAGCCAACGGGTGAGGATGATCGTGGTGGGTTGGCGGCGGACGAGGAGCATCAGGGCGGCGGCGGCGATGGCGGTGATGATGGCCCATTGTGGTGCGCCGGCGAGGCTTTGGAGGGTCAGTAACAGTGCGGCGAGTGATAGGCGCAGGACGCTGGCGGGGCCGACGGAAGGGCTGCGGGCGTAGGCTAGGAGGCTCCAGAGTACGAATGGTGTCCAGGCGAATGCGCAGAGCGTGGTCAGCTTGATGGTGGACAGTGAGAGTGCCGCGAGCAGGCCGACGGTTATGGAGAGGGCGAGCGCGCTGCGGCGCGGCGCTACGGTGCAGCGTGCCAGGCGATAGGTTCCGCAGACGAGCAGGGCGTAGTGGAGCCAGAGAATGGCCGGCAGGGCCTCGGTGGGGGTGATGAGAGCGTATAGCCAAGTGGTTGGGTACCAGGCGGCGTATTGTGGATCGGCGGCCAGTGGGCGAGACAGGCCGGCGTGGGGGTTCAGCCAGGGCCATTGGCCGGCTTGCATTAGGTTGTGGTAGATGAGGTGGGGGAGGAGGTCGCTGCGGATGGTGGTGTCGGTGGCGTGGAGGCCGGCTTGCCAGGTCAGCGGGAGCAGGAGCAGTCCTGGGAGGAGTAGCAGGATGGCGAGACTCGGGCGGCGGGTGCTGGACATGGTGTGGATCGTAACGTGGTTGGGTCGGTGGCTCGACCGCGGTTGCGAGTTGCCAAGCTGCGAGTGGCGACAATAATCGGGCATTGGGGTTGTGGGGCGAGCCGCGTTTGCGCTGGAGGACGAGCGATGAGACGAATTGTGGCTGTTGCGGCGTTGGTGCTGGGTGCGTTTTCGCTGGTGGGTTGTGTGCGTGGGCCGGTGGGCACGTGGAATCTGAAGGAGATGAGTCCGCCGGAGGCGAGCCAGCATTTCGCGATTCAGCGAGTTACGTTCCATGGTGATGGGACGTACACGGCGCGGGCGGAGCGTGACGGGGAGGCGGTCGAGCTGGGGGGGAAATATGAGTTTGATCGGGAACAGCACAAGCTGGTGTTCCATGATGAGCGGGGGCGGACGCGGTCGTATTTTGTCGAGATTTGTGGGGCGTGTGGGCGTCTGGAGGTTTCGAACGAGGGCAAGCCGACGAAGTGGACGGCGCTGCTGGTGCGCAAGTAGATGCGCAAGTAGTAGAACCTATCCCGGAACTGTGGCACTAGGATTTGCAGCCGGCGCGACCCACCGGTTACAAACCGGTGCCACAAAGGTTTTACAAGCCGGTGCTACAAGGTTTTGAATGAAGCGTGTGGAAGGTGTGATTGTTGTGGTTTGCCGGGGTGAGCAGTATTTGCTTATTCGTCGGTCGGGGGGGGTGATAGCACCTGGAGCGTGGTGTTTTGTGGGGGGTGCGGTTGAGCCGGGGGAGACGCAGGCGGAAGCGGTGGTGCGCGAGTTTGGCGAGGAGGTGGGCGGCGTGGTGCGGGCGGTGCGCAAGGTTTGGGAGGACGAGCGTGCTGATGGTTCGTTGCGGTTGCACTGGTGGTTGGCGGAGTTGGTTGATGGGGAATTGCGGGCGAACCCGGCGGAGGTGGCGGAGTTGCGCTGGTGTACGCGGGCGGAGATTCGGGCGTTGCCGGGGCTGCTGCCGAATAACCTGACGTTTCTGGACGAGGTTGCTCATGATGAGCTGCATTGCTGAGGAGGTTCGGAGGGGGGCGAGGGGTAGTGCGGTTGGGCGTGGGGGGATCTTCGGCTAGAATCTGATCGGTAGACGCAGTCCTTTTTTTGTGAGGAATTGTGCATGGATATGCAAGTTGTCATTCGTGGTGTTGAGGAGCCGGGCGAGCTGCGCAGCTTTGCCGAGGAGAAGCTCAGCGGTGCGCTGGAGCGGTTTGCGGAGAACGTGCTCAGCGCCACAATGCGGATCGAGGATGAGACGGGTCCGGAGAAGCACGGCGTCGACAAGCGTTGTCACATCGACGTGCGGCTGCGCACGGCGGAGATTCATATCACGGAGCAGAGTGACGATTTTCGCGTGTCGATCAACACGGCGCTGGATCGGCTCAAGGCGGCGCTCAGCCGGCAGACCGGCAAGGCCAAACGGGGAATCGGAGAAGGTTGATCGACGACGCGATGCGGCGGCGCTGGCCGGTTCTGGAAGAAAATAGGTGAGGAATGGGTCCTGAACAGGCGATGGTGCAGGAGTTTCACCAGAAGTATGGTGCGCCGTGGAGTTCGCGGCCGAAGATGATCGGTGTGAAGGATCGTATGCGGCGGGCGCGGCTGATCTTTACCGAGGCGGCGGAGTTCATCGAGGCGGCGGACAAGAGCGATTTTGTCGAGATGGTTGACGCGCTGGCGGATATCCTGGTCGTGACGTATGGCACGGCGGTGGAGATGGGCGTCGACCTGGAGCCGGTGTTCGCCGAGGTGCACCGCTCGAATATGTCGAAGGATGGGGGGATGGACGTGGGCGGCAAGATATTGAAGGGGCCGTCGTTTTCGCCGCCGGACATTGTCGGCGAGCTGCGGCGGCAAGGGTATGAGGCGGAGGGTGAGTAAACGGTAGCGTTGGATGGCTGATGGGCCGGGAGACGGTGATGAGCAAGGAGTGCGCACACACGATCTACCTGTTGTCGGACGGCACGTGTCGTACGTGCGAGATGGTTGTGCGGGCGATACTGGTGCAGTTTCCGTCGGCCCAGGTGCAGTTGGTGAAGAAAGCGAACGTGCGGCGGGCGGAGACGGTTCGCGATGTGATTGAGAAGGCGGCGGCCGACCGGGCGTTGGTTTTTTACACGCTGGTGTACGACAAGGCGCGAACGGCGATTGATGAGGCGGCGCGTGAGCTGATGGTGCCGACGGTCGACATTCTCGGCCCGGTGCTGGTTAGTTTGTATGATCTGACGAAGAGTTCGTCGCGGGCGCGGCCGGGGATTCTGTACAAGTCGAATCGGGATCAGTACGACCGGATTGATGCGGTTGAGTATACGCTGCACCACGACGATGGTTGTCGCGTTCATGAAGTGGGGGAAGCCGACGTGGTGCTCGTTGGTGTGTCGCGGTCGTCGAAGAGCACTACTTGTTTTTACCTGGGGTACAGTGGTATTCGGGCGGCTAACGTGCCGCTGTTTGCCGACGCGGAGCCGCCGGAAGATCTGACGAATCTTGATCCGCGTCGTGTTATCGGGCTGATGGTTAACCCGCATCGGCTGCAATCGGTGCGTGAAGCTCGGCTGCGGGGGTGGGGGATGCAGCTTGACGAGGGGTACGGTGATCGGCGTGAGATTGCGCGTGAGCTGCGGGCGGCGAACGAGCAGATGCAGCGTTATGGCTGGCGTTGCATTGACGTGTCGTACAAGGGGATCGAGGAGGTTGCTCGGGAGGTTGTGCGGCTGCTGGGCGAGTCGGGGATCGAGTTGGCGCCGCCGCCGCGGCAGTGAAGTGGGGTGGCTGCGGGGGCTGGATGGGGGTGATTAGAGCAAGCTCTACTTATACTTGTAGCGGCCTCCCTGCCGTATTCTCCAGGACACTTAGAGTTCAGACGCTACGAGTTCGTTGAAAACGCTCTAGGTCAGGTTTGCGGGGCGGATGCGTGGCGGGGGCGGCTGCTGCGGTGGGCGAGTTGGCGGATGATCCAGAGCGGAATTTCGTGGGGTGGGGCGGAGTGCATGACGGCGCCGAGTTTGACGGCCTCCTTAGGCATGCCGTAGACGACGCAGGAGTGTTGGTCCTGGGCGACGGTCAGGGCTCCGGCGTGGCGCAGGTTGAGCATGCCACGGGCGCCGTCGCCGCCCATGCCGGTAAGGAGTATGACGACGGTGTTGGTGGCGTTGGGGATGGCGGATTCGAAGAGGACGTCGACGCTGGGGCAGTGCCGATTGCGTGGTGTTGTGTGTGTGTAGGTGGCGCGATAGCCGGTGGCGGGTGAGAAGCGTACTTCGAGGTGGGTGTCACCACGGGCAACGACGGCGTTCCCCGGACCGATGATGTCGCCGTCGACGGCTTCGCTGACACGCATGGCGCTGAGTGAGTTGAGCCGGTTAGCGAATGAGCGAGTGAATCCCGGGGGCATGTGCTGAACGATTGCGATCGGAGGCATGTCCATCGGCACGCGTTCCATCAGTGTGGTGATGGCCTGGGTTCCGCCGGTGGATGCTCCGAGGACGATGAGATATCGGGCGGGGTCGATGCCGGCGGCGCGGGCTGAGGCGATCTGGTGGAGCGCGGCCGGCGGGTGTGGTGCCGGGGGTGCGGCAGTCGTGACAGCATGGATCTTCGCGGCCAACTCGCGGGCGTATTGCGCTATGGCGGCGTGGCGCATGCTGGTTGGCTTGCGGACGAGGTCACAGGCGCCGCGTTCGAGGGCCCTGAAGGCCTGGGCGATTGAGTCGGGGTTCTGGTGTGCGCAGATGATTACGGGAACGGGATAGTGCGAGCGAAGTTTGGTAAGCAGGACGAAGGGATGGGTGCGGCGGACGTCGACATCGAGCGCGATGACGTCCGGGTGAGCCTGGAGGAGTCGATCGCGGACTTCGGTGATGTTCGAGGTGCACCCGGTCGGCTTGAGGTTGCCGCAGCGTTGTAGTTCCACGGTAAGCGCAGTACGCAGCGCGGACATATCGTCGATGAGGAGCACGCGCCGCGGACCGGGTGATCTCATGATGAGCGGTCCTCCGCGAGGGTTGCGGCAGCGGCGATGGTGCGCACGTGGAGTTCGCCCGAGCCGGTGTTGAAGAGCAGCTTTCGTCCGAGGGGGCCGCCGGTATCCTGGCGGGCAATAGCGATGTGCATGGATTCGAGCAGTTGGATGGCACAGGTTGTGTTGTCCTGGCCGATGGTTCCGTTGGGGATGATCCTGGTATGGTGGCCGCCGCCGACGACGCAGGCCTGGAGGTTGTCGCGGTCGGCGCCGAGCCGGAGGAGCTCGTTGATGAGCATGGGTATGGCGACGGAGCCGTAGCGGGCGTCGTATTGGTCGCGTGGTGTTGGTGCCGGCAGGAGGAAGTGATTGACGCCGCCGATGTGCATGTGTGGGTCCCAGAGGCAGATGGCGACGCAACTTCCGACGATGGTCTTGACGTTCACGGGGCGGGCGTGGGCGGTGATTTCTCCGGGGTTGAGGAAGATGTCGACGTGCAGCCGATGCGAGGACATCAGACGCTCCGCTGATAGACCGCAGGTCGGATGTAGCGCAGGGTGTGGGTGATGTTGTTAAGACTCTCGGCGTGTCCGATGAGTAGATATCCGGCGGGTCGCAGGTGTTCGGCGAACTTGGCGACGAGGGTCTGCTGAGTGGATCGATCGAAGTAGATCATGACGTTGCGACAGAAGATGAAATCGAAGCCGTTGCGGAAGGGGAACTGTTCGGTCATCAAGTTGAAGCGGGCGAAGGTGATCTTCTGTCGGAGGGCGGGGGCGATCTGTACGTGGGTTGAGTCGTGTCCGTGGCACTTGGTGAAGTAGCGTTGACGGAAGGGGGCCGGGACGGTTTCGAGGCAGTGTGTGTCGAAGATGCCGGCGTGGGCGCGTTCAAGGACGCGGGTGGAGATGTCGGTGGCCAGGAGTCGCCAGTCGCAGCCGTGGCGTTCGCGGAGGACGTCGTCGACGATCATGGCGATGGAGTAGGGTTCTTCACCGCTGGAGCATCCGGCACTCCAGATGCGGAGGTTTCCAGTGCCCGGTCGGTGTGCGTTCTCTGCGCAGCGTTTTTGCAGGGTCTGGGCGAGGAAGTCGAAGTGCTGTCGCTCGCGGAACAGGTGGGTGGTATTAGTCGAGATGGCGTCGATCAGGGCGTTTAGCTCACAGCCGGAGTTGTCCTTGCGGATGTGTTCGTAGTAGTCTCGATAGCTGTTGAAGTGTCCCCGGCGGAGTCGGCGTCCGAGGCGGGCTCGGACAAGCTGTTGTTTGTGGTCGCCGAGGTTGATACCGGTTTTATCGTAGACGAGTTTGCGGATCCGTTCGTAGTCTTGCTGCGAGAGTCCGCCGGTATCCTTGGGGAGCAGAGTTGTGGTTTGGGCGTGAAGCGTCATTGGTCAGCTATTCCGGGCAGTGTTGCACTCTGCCCCGGAACGGCAATCGTTCGTTTGGGCCTCTGGCTGTTTTTCTTCGGTTGGTGGTGCGTTGAGGTCGGCCTCGCGGCTGTGGAGGACGGTGACCGACCCGGTACGTTGATTCACGGAGACGACTTCGGTGATTCCGTTGACCTCGCGGAGCCCGATCTTGACGGGTCCGTGGATGAGTTTCTGCACTCGAACAAGGCGGGTGTCCACGGTTAGCTCGACGCCGGGGTAGATGATCTGACCGACGGCTATGTATGGTTTGCCCTTGGGGGCGCCATCTTTGAAGATGCGCTTGGCCTGCTTGTCCATTTCGGTGACTTGGAGTTCGATCTCGTCGGCGTTGCTGAGGAGTTCGGTTGCGCGTTCGCGTTGTTCGGGGCGGAGGTTTTTGACGTTTTCGAGTAGCGGCTTGACGGCGTCGCGGAGTTGGTCGGCTCCGCGGCGGGTTTCGCGCATCTTGTTTTCGAGTTGGCGGATGCGGCGCATGTCATTGACGCTGATTCCGACGGCGACGCGGGTCTGGACGTCGGCCTCGCTGCCGAGGACCTTGACGGTGATGCCCTCGCGGGCGGTGACCTCTCCGCCGATGATCGTGCCGCGTTCGCCGCGGACGTGTCCGCGAGAGTTGATTTTGCTGTTGAGCATTTCTTTGTTGAAGCAGACGTCGCCTCCGGCGTCGACGTGTGTTTCGTTGAAGAGAGCAGCCGTTACGGAGCCCTTGGCGTGGATGTGGCCGGTGTTGCCGAAGACGCCGCCACGGACGGCGACGTCACCGTCGACGTTGATGTCTGCGGCTTCGACGGCGTGTCCGACGGAGAGTGATCCGGTGGTGCGTACGCGGAAGTTGCTGCGGACGGTACCGCGGACGCAGACATCGACGCAGGCGTCGACGCTGCCGGAGCTGAAGTTGACGTCGCCGCCGATCTGGAGGACCTCGTCGATGCGTACCTGGCCGTAGCCGACGTAAACGCGGCCGGCGTTTTCGGCGACGACGTGTCCGGATTCCTCGGAGAGGAGGCTGACTCCGGGGCCCAGCTTGATGGCCAATCCCCGGGGTCTGCGTGGGGGTTTTTCGTTGCCGAAGACGTCGATTGAGGGGACGCCGTCTTCGGGAGGGATGATCTTTCCGATTACGGTTCCGGCGTTGACGGTGACGATGGCGTTGAGGGCGAAGTAGTCGATTGGTTCGTCATCGTCGGGTGCGGTGGTTTTGAGGTCGGGCGCCCATTCGAAGCGACCGTCGCGGGCGTTCTGAGCGGGTCGGCCCTGGGCGAGGAGGAATTTTTCGGGGAGTTGGGCAATGGCGTCGGGCCCCTGCTGCCAGGCGGCGTGGCAGGCCTGGGCGGCTTCTTCAATACGCAGGCGGATCTCATCGACAACGGGTAGCCCGGCGATCTCTGCGGCGGAGAAGAAGTCGGCTGCGGATGGTGCGACGAAGCGGTCCGGGTCGGTTCCGGTAACGGCGGCCCAAGCCTGAAGTTGATCACTGCTGACAGTGACCTTCACACGCGTGGGGGGGCCGTCCTGCGGTGGCATGTGGGCTCCGGTGTGCTCACGCTGGCTGCGCGACGTGCGCAACGTCTACGTTGGGCGCGTATCGTCCTCAATACAGGTAGTATTGATATCGTCTCTTCAGCGGGGGACCATTTTTCGTGTGGATATAGGAGGTTATCCGGAGGCTGGCTCTGGGCGGTGAGTGCGGCAAAGCCCGGGAATTGGAGTGGTTGGGGGGATTGGTCGGCGGTGGTGCAAAGTGCGCCGGTAGTCCGATATTGCTGACACGTCGGGGCGTTGTTGAAGATGCGTTAGCCGAGGCCGGCGCTGAGAAGGTCCATCAGTCGGAGGACGCCGAGGGGGCGGTCGTCGTCGTCGGCGACGACGAGGCTGGTGATCTGGCTGGATTGCATTAGTCGAAGGCAGGTGACGGCGGGTTTGGTTGGCTCGATGCGTGAGACGGTGACGGCGGGGTCTTCGGGAGTTCGTCGGCTGCTGGTGTATGCGGATTGGGCGTCGAGTCGGCGTGGGTCGTCGACGCGTTCGAAGATTCGGCGGAGGTCGCCGTCGGTGAAAGTGCCGACGAATCGGCCGTCGGCGTCGGTGATCAGTGCCAGGCCGAGCTGTTTGCGGGTCATTTCGACGATGAGTTCGTTGAATGAATCGGATGCGTTTACGACGGGGAGGTTGTCGCCGGCGTGCATAAGATCTGCGGCTCGCAGGAGGAGGCGTCGGCCGAGTGCGCCTTCCGGGTGGTACTGGGCGAAGTCCTCGGCTGCGAAGCCGCGTTTGTGTAGCAGGGCCATTGCGAGGGCGTCGCCGGCGGCGAGCATCATGATGCAACTGGTTGTTGGTGCGAGGTTTAGGGGGCCGGCTTCGGGGACATCGGGGAGTAGGATGAGATGTTGAGAGAGTTCGGCGAGTCGTGAGTTGTGGGCCTGTGTGATTCCGATAACGGGGCCGCCGAGTCGGCGGAAATGGGCGACGACGCGGAGGATTTCGTCGGTGTTTCCACTGCGTGAGAGTGCGATCAGGCAGTGGCGATCGGTGACGATGCCGAGGTCGCCGTGGAGGGCTTCGACCGGGTGCATGAAGACGGCGGGTGTGCCGGTGCTGGTGAGTGAGGCGGCGATTTTTTGGGCGATGTTGCCGCTTTTACCGAGTCCGCTGACGATGACCTGCTGGCTGGCGTGGAGGATGGTGTCGAGGATTTCGTCGAAGCCGTTGGTGCCGTCCGGTCGGGTGCCGAACATTTCGGCGGTTTTTCTGAGTGCGTCAGCCTCTTCGGCGATGACGCGTCGGGCGATCTCGATCGGGCGGGTCACTTGTTTTCCTCCGCGGTGGAGTCGTTGGCGATTGGTGCGACGGGGACGGTTCCGCCGGTGCGCAGGGCGTCGAGCTTGGTGCGAACGTTGGCGAGGAGCTCGGTCTGTGCGGCGCGGCGTTCGGCGGTGTCGGTCTGTTCGAGGAGTTTCAGGGCTTCGGTCCAGTATTGCTCGGCGGCGGTGGAGTCGTCGAGGCGATAGGCGGCGTCAGCGAGATGGTCGTAGATGAGTGGATCCTGTGCGGTGCGGAGGCGGATGGCGTTGGCGAGGTGTGTGCGGGCGTTGGCGAAGTCGCCGCGCTGATAATAAACCCAGCCGAGGCTGTCGAGGTAGGCACCGTTTAGTGGTTCGGTGGCGACGGCCGTGGTGATCATCTCGAGAGCCTGGTCGAGATGGGTGCCGCGTTCGGCCCAGGTGTAGCCGATGTCGTTGTTCAGGCCGGCATCGTTGGGGACGAGTTGGAGTAGTTCGAGCCCGACCTGGATGGATTCGTCGGTGCGGTCGAGCTGTTGGAGGACGAGGCGTTTGAGTTCGAGCAGCTCGACGCGGCTGACTCGATCGGATGCGGTTTCCAGCCAGCGCTGGCACATTTCGAGTGCGTGCTCGTTGCGTTCGGCCTCGGCGAGGAGCGAGATGATTTCGATCTGCACGCGTGTCAGGAACTGGCGATTCTGCTGGACGAAGGCTTCGTTGAGCAGAGGCAGGAGTTCGTTGACGCCGGCGTTGGCATCGTCTTGCAGGGCCTGGCAATGGGCCCTCCAGATGTGGATCTGGACGATGTCGTCGAGGGTGCGTGGTGTGATTTCGTCGATGACTTCGAGGGCGGCGGTGGGTCGTTCTGCGGCGAGCAAGAGGGCTACCAGCCACTCCTGATATTGCGCCTTGGCGAGTCCATCTTCTTCCTCGGCCAGCCAGGAGCGGGCGCGCAGTTCGGCCGGGGCGAGTTCGTTCGCCAGTTGGGCGACGGTCACGTAGGCCGCCCGGCGTCGCTGGAGCTGTTCGCGGAGGGGGATGAGTTCTTCCTGGACGATCTGGATGCGGTTGCGGGCTTCAATGTCGTCGGCGTTTTCGCGGAGGCGGGCGCGCAGCTCATCCTGCTCGCCGGCCAGCGTGTCATAGGCGCGTGTGGCGGCGTCGAGTCGCTGAGCGGCGAGGTCGATCGCTTCACGGTTGCGCTCGGCGATTACCAGTACGCGCTGCCTGGCCTGAATCCAGGCTTCGTTGTTGTCGTCGTCGGCGATCCATTCGTCGAGCAGCCGGAGGGCGTCGTCGAATTCGCCGAAATCGACGCAGGTGCTCATGAGCTGCGAACGCGCTTGAAGGCGCTGCTGGTCGGTGAGTTCGAGATCAAGCACGCGCCGGAGCATCTGGCGTGCTTCGTCGACGCGGAATGCGGCCATGTAGGCGTCGGTGAGCAGCCGGAGGGCGGCGAGGCGGCGTGGATAGCGGCGGACCAGTTCGGCGCGCAGCTCGATGGCGTGGTCGACATGCAGGCGGCGCATGTCTAGGCGGGCCTCCAGATTCATGGCCTGCTCGTCGAGGTCGCGGGCGCGTGGGGAGTTGCGTAGGTTGCGCGCGCGGAGGGCGTGGATCACCTCGAGCGAATCGTCGTAGCGCTGGTGCAGGTAGAGGCCGGCGGCGCAGTTCAGCGCGGTGATGATGTCGTCCGGATACTTCTCGTGCTGGCGGGCGAGCTCAGCTACGTGCTCGTCGCTCATCGCGGTCGGGGCGTATTCGAGGGTGGTCTCCAGGCGGCGCAGCGCGTCGGCGGGGAGGTCGGCCGACTGGGCCTGCTGGAGGCAATCGCGGGCGATTTCGAGTTTGCCGGCGGTCAGGTAGCAGTCGACCAGGTCTTCGACGGCGGTGGACAGATTGGGGGCCAGGCTCCAGGCTTCCTGGAAATAGCGCTGCGCCGCGAGCAGGTCGCCAGTCTGACGATAATGACGCGCCAAAGCCAGCAGGTAGTCGACGTTTTCCGGGGCGCGGTCGATGGCGGCGCGATAGGCGGCTTCGGCGAGGTCGGCCTGGTCGAGGCCGTTGTGAGCTTCGGCGATGACGAAGTGTGCGGCGGGGAGCTCGGGGTCGGTTTCGAGGGCGGCCCGACCCTGCGCCAGGGCATCGTTCCAGCGGTAGTGCTGCAAGAGCAACTGGCCCCAGGCGATGTGGGCGGGCGCGAAGTCGGGACGTTCTTCAAGGGCGGTTGTGAAGAGACGTTCGGCCAGCTCGACTTGGTCGGCGGCAGCGGCGGCGAGGCCGAGGACGGTGTGCGTGGCGAAGTCGGCGTTGGGTTGCTCGGTGAGTCGCTCGACGAGGGCGAGGAGCTCCTGCGTCTGGGCGGCGCTGCCGAGCCAGTCGGTCATCGTCTGGGCCGGGAAGTGGGCCTGTTCAGGGTGCGTGCGGACGAAGTTGATTAGTGATTGGAGGCCGGCTTCGAGTTCGCCTGCCTGGCGCAGTGCGCCGGCCAGTGCCCAGGCGGCGTCGGCGTCGGTCGGCGTGGTGTCGGTGATTGCGGTCCAGAGACGGGCGGCGGCCGCATGTCGGCCGGCGTCGTCGAGGCGCTCGGCGAGACGCCGGGCGAACGCGACGTCGACTTCGGAATTCAATTGGCTCTGCAAGGTGCTGATCCACGTGTCGAGCTGGTCGGCTGCCTGGGCGGCTTCGATCGCCAGCGACAACATGACTCCGGTGTAGGTTTCGGGGTCTTCGACGTTCCGCGGCGGGTCGGCGGCGAGACGGTCCTGGCAGAAGCGCAGAGCCTCTGACGAGCGGCCGGCTTCGATGAGCGCGCCGACGAATCGGCGCAAGAGCGGGGCGGCGGCCGGGTGGTGCTCGAGCGCCTGGCGGGCGACTTCGATGCACCGATCGTCATTGCCGAGCTGGTGCAGCAAATCGAGGCGCTGATCCACCATTCCGAGCGGGTGGCCCCTGAGGATGTGGTCCAGCTCCTGGTTGTCGCGTGGGGGTTCGGGCAGCGACCAGGTGGCTTCGTCGAACCTGGCCAGCGCCTGCTCGGCCGCGGTCAGGTAGCCGCGCTCGGCGAGCACCTGGCCCAGCTCGTACCAGGCGGCCAGCACGATCGGATCGGCTGGGTCGTCGGTGGATGCCAGTGTTGCGGTGCGGAAGGCGGATGTGGCCTGGTCGAGGCGCTGTTGTTCGCGGTGGATCTGGCCGAGGAGGAAGTTCGGTGAGGGTGCGTTCGGCCGGTAGGTGGTGGCCTGGCGTAATGCGAGGCGGGCTTCGCCGAAGAGCGCGAGGTGATACTTGGTTTGGGCCAGGAGCATGAGCACGTCGAACGAGCCGCCGACGCGGTCGAGCACGGCGTTTAGCTTTTGCTCGGCCAGGCGATATTCGCCGCGGTCGAAGGCGTCGCGCGCGGCCTGGTAGCTTTCGCTGGCCTGGGGGTCGGTCTCTGGCAGACGGACGGGGTGATCATCCGGCCGCGGGAGGGCCTGGATGGCGGAAAGCGGCGTCTGCCGGTGGTTGTTGTCGTCGCCGGAAGGGGGAGTCTGCGCGGGGCACAGGGCGGCGTTCGCGAGCAACGCTGACAGGAACAGCGCAGCGAGCGCAAGTTGTTGTGGTTGGCGGCGGCGATTGCCCGCGGCGGAAGACGTGGCAGGTGTCAGCAAAGACGGCAGGACGCTCGGTGACATACGTGGTCCTCGCAGGGAAACTGGCGTGTGGGAAGCGGATCGGTCGCGCCGACCAGGCTGCTGCCCAAACGGGCAGGACCACCCCGACGGCCGCGTCCACGCGTGGCATTCTACGATGGTGGGGAGGAGTCTGCCAGCAGCGGTGTTGCCCGTCCCGCACCGCGCGCTGTGCGATGGGATGGGGTGCACGTAGCACACAATGAGCCTGGCGGGCGAGACGCCCGCCCCACTTGGGTTTCGGGTGATTGATTCACAAGCTCAGACGCTTGTCCCGCTTCGCTTTTGGGCGGTTGATTTACAAGGTCGCTGGATTGTCAGGAGGAGCGGGTCTTACGCTTGGTGCGTTTGGCGGCGGTTTTCCGGGTGGTCTTTTTGCGTGCTGATGGCTTGGCACGTTTAGTGGTGCCGGCCGCACGGGATTTTCTGGTTGTACTGGAGGCCTTTTTGGTGCTGGCGCGTTTGCGGGTAGGGCGTTTGGCGGCCTTCTTTGATTTGGTGGCCGCGGCTCGCTTGGTTTTGGCGGTGTTCGAGCGGGTGGACGATGCCTTCTTGCGGGAGGTCGTGGTGCGTTGGCGCGAGCGTTGCTGTGAAGCCGGCGGCGAGGTGGTGTCCTTGCTTTCGGCGGGCGACTGGGCAGTAGATTCGTTATCTTCGTTGCTGTCGCGGCCCGATGCGATGCCGGCGGCGGCTTGCAACATGTGCCGGGTGGTGCGGTCGGGCGGGATGCTCAGGATGCGCCGAACGGGGCCGTCCTCGTCCTCGGTGTTCTGGTTGTGGACGGCGTCTCCGAACTCCTCCCAGGCCTGCTTTCGGAGTAGGGCGAAGACTTCGAGCCCGGCGTCGGGGTCGATCTGCCGTTCGAGGAACTGCTGGGCCTCGTGGAGGTCGCAGCGTGTGGCGACGATTTCGTGATGGCGGGCGTAAGCCCACATGGCTTCATCGAGCGGGATGGCGTGCTGGCGCAGGCCGAGCAGGCGGACGCGGGCACGGGAATAGGCCTCGGTGCCGTCGATTTTTTCGAGGTATTCCAGGAGATCGCGTTTGTTGAGGGCGTGCAAGGGTTCGAGGTCGACAGCGTGTTCGATGGCGAAGATTTTGTTGAGCGCGCGGGAGATGTCCTCGCACTTGAAGCGTGCGTCGGGGAAATCGCTGAGCACCTCGGTCAGTTCGAGGGCTGGGATGACGCGCAGCTCGTTGTAATCGACTACCATGCCGCGCAGCCGCTCGAGGCCGTCCTGGGCCTTGCTCTCGGGCGTGTCACGGGAAAGGATACCGAGGATCAACTGGGTGACGGGATCGCCGGGCTGCGGCGCTGGGGCCTGGCCCAGTTTGGCGCGCAACTGGCTGATGAGCGTCTTCAGGCGCTTGGCACACTCGGTCGCACCCCTCATCGGCTTGTCTACCTCCGGAGCCTACGCGTCGGTCGGCGCGTCGGTCTCGTCACTGGTGTTTTCGTGGTCGGTGTCGGACGCCGGCTCGTCGATGGGCGGGTCGCCCTCGTCAGCACGTTCCCACTCGGGGATTTCGCCCAGGTCGCGCATGGCGCGGTCGATGGCTTCGACCGTTTCGAAACTGCGTTGCAACGATTCGTCGAGGCGGAACTGGAGCGTGGGTAGCTTGCGGATCTGCATCTGCCGGCCGACGCACCAGCGCAGATGGCCGGCGGCCTTATCGAGGGCGGCGAGGCAGTTCTGTCGCTGGGTGTCGTCGCCCATGACGCTGACGTATACGCGGGCGACGGAGAAATCCTGGGCGACCTCGACGCGGGTGACGGAAGTGACCGTCGGGATGCGCGGGTCGCTGAGGCGATACTGGATTTCCTCGCCCAGTATGGTGCGCATCAGGCTGGCAACTCGTTCGATTCGTCGTGACACGGGGCAACTCGCTCTAACTCGTTTGGCGGGCATTGTGCCGATGGGCCGTGATTGTGAGGTTCGCCAGAACAGCTTCTTGAAAGACCCGGCATCGCGAGCCGGCCTGATGCCCGGGGGGGGGGGGCGAGGCCGCGGTGGGCCGAAGGTTCGGCCAGAGCATTCACAGGATGCTCATGGCGTGGGAAGCTGCGCTAGAGGAACTCCATATCGTGGTCCAGCAATGACACGCGTGCATCCGCACGAATCTCGTTCATGATCTTCGTCAGCGCGCTCTCGACGAAGCGGGTGTCGTTCGCGACGAGCGCCAGTCCGATAGTGGCCACCTGCCAGCGATCGAGGTCGTCGACCTCGGCGATGGAGATGTTGTGTCGGGCGGCGAGCCGATCCTTGAGGCTTTTTACCACCCGGCGCTTGTCCTTGAGCGACTGGGCACCATAGATCGCGAGCCGCACGCGCAGCACGCCGACGATCATACTTACAAGCTCACATCTGGGCCGCGTGGCTCGGGTGGTCGGGATCCCGGAGTGCGGGGGCCGAACCCGCGGCGACGGTCGTTATAACTGCTGGGCGACCTCGACCACTTCGTAGGCCTCGATGACGTCTCCGATCTTGACGTCGTTGAAGTCGGCCAGCCGAATGCCGCATTCAAATCCGGCGCGTACCTCGCGAGCGTCATCCTTGAAACGTTTGAGCGAGGCGAGGGGGCGTCCTTCCGCGATGACCACGCCGTCGCGCACGAGGCGGGCACGGTGATTGCGGTGGATCGTTCCGTCGGTCACGTAGCAGCCGGCGATAGTTCCGACGCGGCTGATATGGAAAACCTGGCGGACCTCGGCCTTTCCGCGGACCTCCTCGCGCTGCTCGGGTTCGAGCATGCCGGTGAGGGATTTTTCGATGTCCTCGAGAATTTCGTAGATGACGCGGTAGAGGCGGAGCTCGACGCCCAATTGGTCGGCCAACTGGCGGGCGCGATCTTCAGCGACGACGTGGAAGCCGATGATCATGGCCTTGGCGGCCTTGGCGAGGTTAACGTCGGCCTCGCTGATGGCGCCGATGCCGGTGTGTAGCGGGTTGACGCGGACCTTTTCGTCGGGGAACTGCTCCAGTGACTTGAGCAGGACCTCGATGGAGCCCTGGGTGTCGGCCTTGAGAATCACCGTGAGTTGAGGGATCTCGGAATCGTCGCCCAGGACAAGTGCTTCGAGCGAGCGTGGCTTGGGGGCGGAGGCGGCGGCTAGCTCGCTTTGCCGACGGGTTTCGCGGACCTCTTCGGCAATTGTCTTGGCAGTCGACAGGTTGGGCACGACGTAGAGGTCGTCGCCGGCTTCGGGTAGTTCATCGAGTCCGGAAACGGCGACAGGTGTACCGGGAAGGGCTTTCTTGAGCGGTTTTCCGCGGTCGTCGCGCATGGCGCGGACGCGTCCGCTGCCTGGTCCGCAGACGATGGTCTGGCCGGTTTGCAAGGTGCCCTGCCGGACGAGGACCTGTGCGACGATGCCCTGGCCTTCGACGAGGCGGGCTTCGATGACGGTGGCGTGGGCCGGGACGGATGCGTCGGCGCGGAGTTCGAGCAGGTCGCTGAGTGTGCTGAGGTGGGCCAGCAGCTCGTCGATACCGGTGCCGGCGGTGGCGCTGGTTTTGATGACGTCGGTGTCGCCGCCCCACTCGGATGGTACGAGTCCATGCTCGGAAAGCTGTGAGTAGATGCGGTTGAGGTCGGCGCCGGGGAGGTCGATTTTGTTGAGTGCGACGACGATCTGAACGCCGGCGGCCTTGGCGTGATTGATGGCTTCGATGGTTTGCGGCATGACGCCATCGTCGGCGGCCACCACGAGAACGACGACGTCGGTGAGGTTGGCACCGCGGGCGCGCATGGCGGTGAAAGCTTCGTGGCCGGGGGTGTCAACGAATGTGACGTGCCAGTCGCCGGAGTCGATGCGATAGGCGCCGATGTGCTGTGTGATACCGCCGGCCTCGCCCGCGGCGACGTGCGTCTGTCGGATGCGGTCGAGCAGGGAGGTCTTGCCATGGTCGACGTGGCCGAGCATGGCGACGACGGGCGGGCGGAATTGCAGGTTTTCGAGTTCTCGCTGGGAGAAATCTTCCCTGAGCTGCTCGTAGGCGGTGAGAGTTTTTTCTACCTGGATGGGCACGCCGATGTCGATCCCGAGCAGTTCGGCCTGTTCGGAGTCGAGGCTTTGATTGATGGTCCAGAGCCGGCCGGTGTGCTCCATGAGCTTCTTTGAGATCAGCGCGAACGGGACGCCGACGGCGGCGCAGAAGTCTTTGATGGCGATCGGTGTGGCGATGCTGACCGGGTCCTTTCGTGGGGAGGCGGAGCTGCCGGACTGGACGGTGGCCTGGCGTCGGCGTTCGGCGGCTCGGCGGCGCTGGAGGCCGTGTCCGGTGGCGCTGGCGAGTCGCTCGCGTCG
Organism: Phycisphaerae bacterium; assembly: GCA_963666925.2. Classification (GTDB taxonomy): domain Bacteria; phylum Planctomycetota; class Phycisphaerae; order UBA1845; family Fen-1342; genus JANQFV01. The sequence continues at coordinate 21,641 of CAXXTC010000020.1, forward strand.
CTCGATGAGGTCCTGGTCGCGCCACTCGCGGACGCGCTGGTCGACATCGGCGGCGGAACCATGGCGGCGAGGGCTGCGTGCCTTGCCGCGTGCTTCGGCTTCGTCGGTGCGCCCTCCGCGTCCAGGTCGGCCGCGGCGTGGGCTGGAAGAAGGTGGTTCGTCAGTAGTGGGCGCCCGGGCGGCGGCGGGTCGGGGTCGCGGTCGCGGCGGCCGGTGCGGTTCCGGAGCCTCGATCCGAACTACGCGTGGGCCCTGCAACTCGGCTGGCTTGGGAACCAACTGCGGGCCGGCCGGGCGGACCTCCTCGGCCGATGGTAGCGTTGTTTCGGGAGGCGTGGTCGGTGCGGTTTCGGGTTCGGTGGGGGCGGTTGGCTCGGCCGCGGTGGCGGCAGGTCGCTGTTCGACTGCGTCTTGCTCCGCGGGGGCTTCCGGGGGCGTTTCGGCTTCCGGTGCTTCGGTCGGAGCTTCGCTCGGGACCTCTGCCAGTAGTGGAGGCACCTCGGTGGCGGGCGGTTCGATGTCGTCCGCAGCGGGTGGTTCGGCCTCAGCTACGGCGGTTTCGGTAGCCGGCGCCTCGGATTCCGCTGCGAAAGCAGTCGGTGTCTCGTCTGTTTCGGGAGCGGCCGGCTGTGTTTCTTCGGCGGTTTCGGCCGTGGTTGGTTCGATTTCGGCGAGGAATTCGTCGTCCTGTTCGGGGCTGGGTGCAGGGGGTTCCTTGCGGACCTTTTCGAGCTCGATCGGGTCGGCGATTTCTACCGAAGTGATGTCGTCGCCAGTGGTGAACCACTCTCGAATGGACTCGGCCAGCCCGATAGAGAGGGCTGCCATGTGGTTCTTCAGTTCGATGCCCTCAGCGCGGCATTTGGAAATGATCACTTTGCTGGGGACGCCGAGCTCTTTCGCCAGCGTATGGACTCTCAAAGTTGAGGCCACAAAACTCTCCACGCGGCGTACTGCGAGTCAAGTAACAACTGGTCCGCAGCGTGCGTTCCGAAGGGGTCGGAACACGAGCAGCGGGCCAGACGAAAAACAAGCTCTTCTTATGCGGTGTTACCCGGATTGGCCGAGCGACACCGGGCCGGGAGATGCGCAAGCGCTCCCTGCCAAGTCCACTCTGATCGTATTGGCCATCGCAATACGGTGCAGGAAGACTGTACGGTCAGAACGCATAACATATCGCAGATTTGCGAGTTACGCCAGTCGTCACGGCTTTTTTGCAGGCAAGAAGTCAAACAGATGATTGGAATTGCTGTTCGTGAGCGCTTTCGGAGGGGCCTTCCATTGACACCACTGGGGGCGGTTGCTAACCTCCCGGGCTCAGTCGAGTGCGGGCTGCGTGGGGTAGTGGCACTCAGGACTTCCCTGAAAGCAGACGAGTCATGGGTCGGGAGCAGGGTCAGGGGTGCCGTTTGGCCTTCGGACCACAACGTGCGTGAGGTCGCCGATGCGGATTTTCATGCTGGGTTGGGAGTTTCCCCCGTTTATCAGCGGCGGTCTCGGCACGGCCTGCTACGGGCTGACCCGTGGTCTGGATCGATTGGGGAGCGAAGTTCTTTTCGTGTTGCCCCGGCCGATCAGCATGGTGGATGGCAGCCACGTGCGCATCCTGTCGCCGGCGAGTCCGACCGCGAGTTGGCGTGCTGCGGGGATTGGGACGGCTGACAGCGGGGAGTTTACGCACACCACGTTTCACGCGGTTGAAGCGATATTGCGACCTTATGATCGTCCCGAGTCGGCTGCTGCCGGTACGGCGGGGACGGCCGGTGCGGCGGCGACTGGTGGCGTGCGTGGTGCGGGGCATGGTGCCGCGTATCGCCCCACGCCGGTCAGCGTTCTGGGCGGCGGCGGGCCGAATGCTGGCGACGACTACGGCGGCGATTTGTTTGCCGAGATCGAGCGTTATGCCAGTCTCGTTTGCAATCTTGCCAGTCACGAGACGTTTGACCTGGTTCACGCGCATGACTGGATGACCTATGCCGCGGGCATCGCGGTGGCGCAGCAGTCGAGGCGGCCGCTGGTGGTGCACGTGCACTCGACTGAGTTTGATCGTTCGGGGGTGCATGTGAACCAGCGCATTTACGACATTGAACGGGCCGGAATGCAGGCGGCAACGAAGATCATCGCCGTCAGTCACCTGACGCGGAACATCATCATACGCCACTTTGGGATTGACCCGCGCAAGGTGGACGTGGTCTATAACGCGATCGATGATGACAGCAAGGCGGGCGAGACGGCGCTGCCGCCGATCGGGCGCGATGAGAAGATCGTGCTTTTTCTGGGCCGTATCACCATGCAGAAGGGGCCGGAATATTTCCTGGCTGCGGCCAAGCGGGTGCTGGAGGTCATGGACAACGTGCGGTTTGTTATGGCCGGCTCGGGGGACATGGTCCGGCGGATGATCGAACTGGCGGCGGAGATGGGGATCGGTCACAAGGTGCTGTTTACCGGATTTCTGCGTGGCAATGACGTGCGCCGGGTGTTTCAGATGGCCGACCTGTACGTCATGCCGTCGGTTTCCGAGCCGTTCGGAATCGCCCCGCTGGAAGCGATCTCGAACGATGTTCCGGTGCTGATTTCGAAACAGAGCGGCGTTGCGGAGGTTTTGCGTCACGCTTTGAAGGTTGACTTCTGGGACGTCGACGAAATGGCCAACAAGATCGTCGCGGTCTTGCGGCACCCGCCGCTGCAAGCGACACTGCGTCAGCATGGCACGCTGGAGGTTCGCCGGTTGAGCTGGACGGACTCGGCGGCAGCATGTGTGAAGGTCTACGAAGCGGCCTGTGGCCAGCAAGCGAGTTGACCTCTGCGATGGCGTCGGTCTGTTTCTATTTTCAGGTTCATCAGCCCGTTCGACTGCGGCGGTTCAGCATATTCGACCGCGGCAACGATTACTTCGATGAGGAAGTGAACCGGGGGCTGCTGCGGAAGGTGGCGGAGAAGTGCTACCTGCCGGCTAATGCTGTGCTGGCCGAGTTGATTGATCGTTACGACGGGCGTTTTCGGGTGGCGTTCAGTCTGACGGGGATTTTCCTGGAGCAGTGTCGGCGACACGTGCCGGAGTTGCTGCGTTCGTTTGAGACGCTGGCGGAGACGGGGGCAGTCGAGTTTCTTTCTGAGACCTACTATCACTCGCTGAGCTTTTTGTACTCGCGTGATGAGTTTGTCGAGCAGGTGCGGCTGCATCGCGAGTTGATGGAGGATCTGTTTGATCAGACGCCGACGGTTTTTCGCAATACTGAGCTGATCTACAACAATGAGTTGGCCAAGGCCGTCGCGCGGCTGGGGTACAGCGTGATCCTGTGTGAGGGGGGCGGATCATTTGCTGGGTTATCGTTCGCCGGCTCGGCTGTATACGCCGCCGGACGTGCCGGAAGTGAAGCTGCTGCTGAAGAATTATCGGCTGTCGGACGATATCGCGTTTCGGTTTTCGAATCGGGCGTGGGCGGAGTGGCCGCTGAGTGCGGCGAAGTTCGCGCGGTGGATTCACGAGGGCGGCGTGGATGGGCCGGTGATGAACCTGTTTCTGGATTACGAGACGTTCGGGGAGCATCAGTGGTCGGAGACGGGGATCTTCGATTTTCTGCGTGAATTGCCGGAGGAAGTGCTTCACGCGGGCGATGATTTCCGGACGCCGAGCGAGTGTGCGGATGCGTACGAGGCGGCCGAGGCGTACGACGTGCCGCATATGATCTCGTGGGCCGACACGGAGCGAGATCTGTCGGCGTGGCTGGGCAACGCGATGCAATCGAACGCGTTGCACGAGAATGTACCAGCTCGAGGCGGCGGTGAAGGATTCGGGGGATGCGGCGTTGCTGGATGACTGGCGCAAGCTGCAATCTTCAGATCATTTCTACTATATGTGTACGAAGCACATGGCCGACGGCGACGTGCACAAGTACTTCAATCCCTACGATTCCCCGTACGATTCGTTCATCAACTACATGAACGTGCTCGATAACCTGCGTAGCCGGCTGGGTGGGGCTGCGGAGTAGGGCGGTTTCAGCAGTAGTGGCACGTTGGGGTGTTGGCGTTGTTGGGTTTTGCACTGCTGACACAGCAGTGCCACGTCGGCACGTGGCCACTCGACGTGCAGCGCATAGAAGCGGGGCGCGTTGACGGATGGTCGACGCGCCCCGGGTGGTTTTACAGGTTGTTTCGGCCTGTGCGGGCTACTCGATGCTCAACAGCTCGACGTCGAACACGAGGGTCGAGTTGGGCGGGATGCCGGGGCGGCCGGCGGCGCCGTAGGCCAGGTCGGGCGGGATGATGAACTTCCACTTTCCGCCGACCTTCATCATCGCGACGCCTTCTGTCCAGCCCGCGATTACGCGGTTGAGCGGGAACTTGGCGGGCTGGTTGCGCTTGTAAGAGCTGTCGAACTCTTCGCCGTTGAGATGGGTGCCGCGATAGTGCACCTCGACCGTGTCGGTAGCGGTGGGTGAGGCGCCGCTGCCTTCTTCGTGCACGAAGTAGTAGATGCCCGAATCGGTTTTCTGGGCGGTATTGCCGAGTTCGGCTTCAGTCTTCTTGATGAAATCCTGCACTTGTTTCTCCCGTTCTTCGCGGATTTTGCGGTCAGCGTCCTTGGCGGCCTGGAGGGTTCCCTGGACCTGCTTGTCGAATGCGGCGCGATCGAAGTCGCCGATCATGGTGGCGGACTTGATCACGACCGCGGGGTCGGGCGTGACGGCCTGGGGCGAGGGGTACTTGGGGTGTTTGATGACGTTCGAGTTGCGGATCTTGTCGACCACGTCCATGCCCTCGACGACTTTGCCGAAGACGCAGTAGGCGGCTCCGTCACGCTGGGGACGGTCCAATTGGGCGTTGTCGATTACGTTGATAAAGAACTGAGACGTGGCGGAGTCCGGGTTGCCGCCCATGCGGGCCATGGCGATTGAGCCGCGGATGTTTTTCAGGCCGTTCTTCCACTCGTTCTTGATGGGTGGTTGCAGGCCGTCGTTCTTTTTGTCCATTTCGGTGGTGAAACCGCCGCCCTGGATCATGAAGGTTTTGATGACGCGGTGGAAGACGGTGTTGTTGTAGTAGCCGGCGGTGACGTAGTCGACGAAGTTCTTCGTGGTGATGGGGGCGCGCTGGGGGGTCGAGCTCGATGACGATATCGCCGAGGGTGGTTTCCAGCTTTGCGCGTGGGCCGCTGGACTTCGCCTCTTGCGCTCTGGCCTGGGCCTGCTTCTGCTCGACCATTCGCTTGATCTGTTCCTTGAGCTGATCAGTTTGTTCGTTCTGTTTTTTGTTCTGGGGCTCATCGGCCAGGAGGGCGGGCGCGGCCGCGAGTATGGCGACTAGTGCGAGACGCAGCATGTGAACACCTCTTCAAGAACCTGCCTTGGTGGTTGGGGGATTCCATCTCCGATCGGGATCCGGACAAAGGGTGCAGCCTAACGCGAACCCGGGGCCGGCTGCAACCCTCGGGGCGTGACTGGCCTGGGTGCGGGGCGAGCGGTCAAGTGTCGGAGTCGGCGTCGTTTGCGTCGGGGTCGCTGGCGGATTCGTTTGCGGGGGCGTCGTCTGCGGGCTCTTCCGGCGGTTCGGCAGCGTCGGCGTCGGGCGCATCCTCGTCTTCGTCGATGACGGCGTCGATTTCGCGCTCTTCCTGGGCACCGGGCACACGCGCCACGGCTACCACGCGGTCAGCTTCGTCGACGCGGATCAGCCGCACGCCCTGCGTGGCCCGGCCGATCTCGCGCAGCTCGCTGATGTCCATGCGCATCAGGATGCCTTCCGATGTGATCAGCATCAGCGCGTCTTCATCAGTGACGGCGCGTAACGCTACGACCGGCCCGTTGCGATCGGTCGTGCGGATGTTGATGACGCCTTTGCCGCCGCGCCGCGTGAGGCGGTATTCGTCGACGGGGGTTCGCTTGCCGTAGCCGTTTTCGCAGACGGTCAGCAGGCTCTTGGTCGGCTGGGTGACGACCATGTCGATGACGAGGTCGTCGCGGGAGAGCTTGATGCCGCGCACGCCGCGCGCCGTTCGGCCCATGGCGCGGACGTCGGTCTCCTGGAAGCGGCAGGCCATGCCGCTGTTGGTGCCGAGGACGATTTCGTCTTCGCCGGAGGTTAGCGAGACCTTGATGAGCGTGTCGTCGGCGTCTAGGGTGATGGCCTGGATTCCGCTGGGACGCGGGTTGGAGAAAGCGGCCAGCGGGGTTTTCTTGACCACGCCCTTTTCGGTGGCGAAGAAGACGAAGCGCTCTTCGAAGGCGCTGACCTTCAGGACGGCCATGTGTCGCTCGTTGGGCTGCATGGTCAGGACGTTGGCCAGCGAGCGTCCGCGGCTGGTGCGCGAGAGGCTGGGGACGTCGTAGACGCGTAGCCAGTAAACCCGGCCGCGATTGGTGAAGAACAGCAGGTAATCATGCGTTGAGCAGACGCGCAGGTGTTCGATGAAGTCGTCGTCCTTGGTGTCCGTTCCGCGTACGCCGCGGCCGCCGCGGCCCTGGCTGCGGTAGGTGTTGATCGGGACACGCTTGACGTAGCCGGCGTGCGAGATGGTCACGACGACGTCCTCGCGCGCGATGAGTTGCTCCATCTGGAGCGTGCCGACCGGGCCGGTGATCTCCGTCCGGCGGGGCTGGCCGTACTTCTCTTTCAGCTCGCGCAGGTCTTCGGAGATGATGTCGAGGACGCGGCGTTCGTCGCTGAGGATCAGTTCGTAGTCGGCGATCTGGTCGACCAGGCCACAGTATTCCTTGGCGAGTTGCTCGATCTCAAGGCCCGTCAAGCGGCGCAACTGCATGGCCAGGATCGCGTCGGCCTGCGTGCGCGAGAGGTGCTGGTCGGCAGCGGAGGCCTCGGCGGCGAATTTTTCGGGCAAGAGGTGCCGCACGGTGGCCTGCTCGCTGAGGCGCAGAGGGTGTTGCATCAGCGCTTGGCGGGCGGCGTCGACGTCTGGCGACTGGCGGATGATGCGGATGATTTCGTCGATGTCGGCGACCGCGAGGATCAGCCCCTCCAGCACGTGGGCGCGTTGCCGCGCCTTGCGCAACAGGTACGCAGTCCGCCGGCGGATGACGTCTATCCGGTGGCGGATAAAACAGTCGATGAGCTGTTTGAGGCTGAGCGTCTTGGGGACGCGGTTGACGAGGACGATGTTGATTGCGTGGAGAGAGCTCTGGAGCGGCGTGTAGCGCCAGAGCTGGTTTTTCACGACCTGGACGTTGGCGTCTTTCTTGAGCTCGATTACGAGGCGGACGAGCTGTTTGCGGCCGGACTCGTCGCGCAGGTCGTCGATGCCCTTGATGGTGCCGTTCTGGACGGCGTCCAGCAGGCGTTCCTTGATGGTGGGCAGCAGGACGCCGTAGGGGATTTCGTCGACGATGATGCTGATGCGGCCGTTGCGTCCTTCCTCGGTGTGGATTTTGCCGCGTACTGTGATGGCGCCGCGGCCGGTTTCAAAGGCCTCGCGGATACCCTCGCGGCCGCAGATCTGGCCGCCGGTGGGGAAATCGGGCCCGGGCATGATCTGCATCAGCTCGTCGATGGATATGTCGGGGTTGTCCATCTGAGCGATGATTGCGTCGCAGACTTCGGCGAGATTGTGCGGCAGGAGGCGGGTGGCCATGCCGACGGCGATGCCTTCTGAGCCGTTGATGAGCAGGTTGGGCAAGCGTCCCGGCAGGACGACGGGTTCCTGGCGGGTGCCGTCGTAATTTTCCTCGAAATCGACGGTGTCTTTGTCGATGTCGGTGAGCATTTCCTCGGCGGGTCCGGCCAGACGGGCTTCGGTGTAACGCATGGCGGCGGGGGGGTCGCCGTCGATGCTGCCGAAATTGCCCTGCGGATCGACCAGGAGGTGGCGCATGCTCCATTCCTGGCCCATGCGGACCAGCGTGGGGTAAATCACGCCCTCGCCGTGGGGGTGATAATTACCGCTGGTGTCGCCGCAGATTTTGGCGCATTTACGGTGCTTGGCGCTGGGGCGCAGGTTCAGATCGTGCATCGCGACGAGGATGCGTCGCTGCGAGGGTTTCAATCCGTCGCGCACGTCGGGCAGGGCCCGGGCCATGATCACGCTCATGGCGTAGGTCAGGTACGACTCCTGCATCTCCTGCGTGATCGTCGTCGGAACATTTCGGCTCTGAGGGGTCTCGACCGCGCTCATTTCGACTCCCTGGACCCGCTAGCGCCAAACCCGCCCTGGGTTCGGCTTACTTAGGCATCCGTGCCACGGCCGGCGGTATGCGTTCGGCGGCCGCATGGGCTTGACTGCCTGTTAATCAGGCGGATTATAGCCCGTTCGGTGTCTGGGCGACAGCGTCCGCGGCTCCTGGGACGGCTCTGTGTTCGGCGGCGTCAGCCCGGGGTTCGGGCCGGTTTCGCCCGGCGGGATAGTCGGGCAGAATATTGCTGGTAGACTGGCGAACTCCATTCTGGCAACTGGTCGCCCGGGCCCCATTCTGGCAAGGTGCAACATGATCCACTTCGCTGTCTTCAGCGGACATTCCGGCCAACTGACCCGCGGTGGGGCGGTCTACATCAGCATCTTCGGCGGCGCTACGCTGGCGCGGCCGCCGGTGGCTGGCACGCTTGCCCGGGCGCGTCGCGAGGACGCAGAGGCGGGCAGCGATTCGAGCTATTTCTTTTTTGTCCTCTTTGGCAGTGCGACGGTTCGCTGGCCGACGTTGGCGGAAGAATATGTGGCGTTGCTGGATGCGCTACGCAGCGGCGTGTTGTCGCTGGAAGACTGGGATCGGCTGGTGGGTGCCAGCGATTGCACCGGGAGCCTGCGACTGTCGTCGTTCAGCCTTTTTGGGGGCGTCGAAGGCGACGCGGTTCCGACTGAGGACCAGGAATTGGACGAAATCTCGCTCCAGCAGCACGCCGGCGCGATTCCGGACGCGGCCCTTCAACGGCTGATGATCGGTATCGGGCAAAAAGGGGCTTCGCGACTGGCCAGCGTGCGGCAGGCGGTTGCGGCCACCGCCGTGTAGCACGGGCGAATCTGCCCTGTCATGACACCCTTAACCTTATGGGGTATCCGTACACGCCCCACGGGAACGTTTCGGCCGGTATACTACGCCGGATGTCAAAACGAGTGATCATTCTGGGTTCCACCGGGTCGATCGGCAGGTCGGCGCTGGCGGTGGCGGCGGCACTGGGTGAGGAGATCCAGGTCGTCGGTCTGGCGGCGCGACGGGAGTGGGGGCTGCTGGCCGAGCAGGCGGTGCAGTTCGGCGTGGGTACGGTGGCGATCTCGGACGCGGAACATGCTGAGGCTCTCCGCGGGGCGGTTTCGCCAATAACGCGGGTGCTGGTTGGGCCGGAGGGGCTGGTCGAGCTGGTCCGGGAGACGGATGCAGATTTTGTGCTGGCTGCGATCGTGGGGGCGGCGGGGTTGCCGGCGACGCTGGCGGCGGTCGACCGCGGGCTGGATGTTGGTCTGGCGAACAAGGAATCGCTGGTGGTGGCCGGGGCGTTGCTGATGCCGCTGGCCCGGGAGCGTGGGGCGGCGCTGATCCCGGTCGACAGCGAACATTCGGCCATTTTTCAGTCGTTGCACGCCGGGCAGCGTGACGATGTTCGGCGGGTGCATTTGACGGCTTCAGGCGGGCCGTTCCGGGACTGGTCGCGGGAACGGATTGAGCGGGCTACGCTCGACGACGCGCTGAATCATCCCACGTGGTCGATGGGGCCGAAGATCACGATCGACAGCGCCACAATGATGAACAAGGCGCTCGAGATCATCGAGGCGCGGTGGCTGTTTGACTTGCCGGTGGAGCAGATCGACGTGCTGATCCACCCGGAGTCGGTGGTGCACTCGATGGTCGAGTTTCAGGACGGTTCGGTGATTGCCCAGTTGGGTACCCCGGACATGAAGACGCCTATACAGTATGCATTGACGTATCCGCGGCGGGTTCCGGGCATTGCCGAGCCGCTGGATTGGAGCCAGGCCCGCACATTGCGTTTTGAGCCGCCGGACTTTGAGCGGTTTGGGGCCCTGACGCTGGGTTACGAGGCGGCGCGGCAGGGCGGGAGCAGTGGGGCGGTGCTCAACGCGGCCAACGAGGCGGCCGTGGAGTTGTTTCGACGCGGCGAGATCCCGTTTGCGCGCGTTGTGGCGCTCACCAGCACGGTCTTTGAGCGTCACGAGCAGCAGCAGCGGCCGAGCCTGGACGAGCTGATGGCGGCCGACGCCTGGGCGCGGGCCGAGATTAAGCGATGTATCCGGAGTTCAGCGTGCACGCATTGAGCATTTTAGCGGCCGGCAGCCTGCCCCAGTGGATGACCAATACGTACCTGTTCGCGGGCGTGTTCATCGGCTTCTCGATCATCATCTTTGTTCACGAGCTGGGGCATTTCCTGGCGGCCAAGTGGATGGGGGTGCGCGTCGATCGGTTCGCGGTCGGTTTTCTCTATCGGCTCGTGGGCTATCGCAAGGGTGAGGGTATCACCTTTGGCAACCGGCCCGACTACACGCCCGAGGAGCTGGCCGCGAAGGGCTATGGCGAGACTGATTACTGCCTGAAGGCGCTGCCTTTTGGCGGTTATGTGAAGATGCTCGGCCAGGACGACATCATCATTAACGAAGAGACCGGCGAGATGAAGACGTCGGACGACCCGCGGGCTTTCACGAACAAGCCCGTTGGCCGGCGCATGGTGGTTATCTCCGCCGGCGTGATCTTCAACCTGCTCTTTGCGGTGGTTGCGTACGCGCTGGTGTTTCTGACCTGGGGCAAGCCGGTGCATGCTCCGGCGGTGGGGATGGTTCAGCCTGGGAGTCCGGCGGCGTCGGCGGGTTTGGTGGCTGGGGATCGGATTCTGTCGGTAAACGACGAGCCGGTGGAGACCTTCAGCGACATACGGATGAAGGTGATACTGAGTGATGGGCCGGTGCGGCTCCAGGTGGAGCGTGACAGCGCCCGGTTGCCGGAGCCGATCGTCGTGACGCCTATCGAGGAGAACGACCAGCGGTCGATGGGCATCTACCCAATGACCACGACCACGCTGGCGGCCGTACCGCGTACGGGGCCGGCGGCTGGGGATCAGGTTGATGGGCCGCAGCCCGGGGACCGCATTACGCAGGTCGACGGCGTTGATGTTCGAACGGGTTATGACGTGTTCGTTGCGGTGCAGCAGTGTGGTGGCAAGCCGATAGATTTGACCGTCGAGCGAGCTGGTCCGGAGGGCGGCCAGACGCAGTCGCTGACCTTCTCGCAGTGGCCGCAGCTTCAGATTTATAGCGCGGCCGAGAATCCGGAATCACAGGTTGAGGCGGTGGACAGTCGACACATTCTGGGGATGTGTCGGCGTCGTCGGATCGAGCAGGTTGAGCCGGGGACGCCGGCTGAGCAGGCGGGTGTGCAGGCCAACGATGTGGTCGTGCAGTGGGGGAACGTTCTGAACCCGACGTTCAGCGAGATCAAGGAGAGCATCGCGAGTTCTGGCGGATCACCGTTGCCGATGGTTGTGCGCCGCGGAGACGATCTGGTCGATTTGCAGATTACGCCGCGGCGGCCGTTCTCGCTGTTGCGTCCCGCGCCGTACCGGGCTGGGGTGGTGTTTGGGGCAGAGGAATGGCGTCCGGTGATCGCCGACGTGGTGGCCGACACACCGGCGGCGGAAGTGGGTTTTCCGCGTGGGGCGGAGCTGATTTCGTTGGCCGGCGAGCCGGTGGCGAACTGGTTCGAGGTTGTCGAGTCGCTCAAGTCTCACGCTGGGGAGAGTATCGCTGTCAGCTATCGGACCGGGGGTGACGAAGTTCAGGACACGATGACCGTGCCGAGCAGTATGGTGAACGAGCTGGGCCTGCCGCCGACTGCGACGATTCTCACGATCGACGGCGAGAAGCGTGTCATGCTCAAGTCCGGGCGTGAAGTGAAGCTGCCGGCGCATGTCGCGGTTCAGAAGCTGCTCGAGCGCAATATCGGTCGGACCGTGACGGTGGAATACGCCCGCAGCTTGCAGGATCCGCAGCCGCGGACGGAGCAGTTTGCGGTTCGGGCGGACAACACCGACCCCTGGCAACTGCGCATCAACTATTCGTACATGCTGATCGATTTCTTTACGCCGGAGACTGTGCGTATCGGCGCCGGCGGCAACCCGGCGAAGGCGGTGTGGCTGGGGTTGGAGGAGACCGGCTCGGCCCTGGGTCGCGTGTACGAAATGGTTCGCGGCCTGGCCCAGCGCAAGGCGAGCATGAACAACGTTGCCGGCCCGGTGGGGATATTCCAGATTGCATTTCGGCAGGCCGAGTCGGGCGTGGGCGACTTGCTCGACTTCCTCGCGTTTATCTCCATCAACCTGGCGGTGATCAATTTCCTGCCGTTGCCGGTGGTGGATGGCGGGCTGATGGTCTTCTTGCTGCTCGAGAAGATCCGCGGCAAGCCGGTCAGTCTGCGCGTGCAGGTGACCACCACGCTGATCGGCCTGGCGCTGATCGTCGGGGTGTTTCTCTTTGTCACGTTCCAGGATATCACCCGGCTGTTTTAGGGGTGGTTTCGCAAGACGGCTGTTGTTGAGCCGGAGTGTTGCCGAAAAACCAATCTCAAGGGTAGTGGTACTGCGAGGGGGCTGGTGTGTCGGGGAACAGTGTTAACTGTTTTACTGGCGGGGCGGCGGGGCTGGGCAAGGTTGAGCGTTTCCATCTCTGGCCGCCGTCGAGGCCCAGGCGTGTTGCGGTGATTTCGAACAGCCGGTGAACGCTTTGCCAGTACGTGCCGGACGCGTTCATTCTGCGGCCGAATTGGGGTTGTTCAGGCGCCCGCCGCGCATTTCGCGAATGCGCTGCTCGACATGAGCGGCCGCGTCCGGGCAGCTCGTGCGCAGGCGGGCGAGGAACACGTCCGCTACGTGGCCGGGCAGGCGGACGGGTGTGATCGCGGCCCACTGGGCGCCGCAGTCGGCCGCTTGCTGCATGAGCGTTGGTATGGACCGATCGTTCAGGCCCGGTATCACCGGCGCGATGAGCACGCCGACCGGCAGGCCCGCTTCGCGCAGCCGGCGCAGGGCGGCGAAGCGCGCTCGCGGCGGCGGGGCGCCGGGCTCGATCAGGCGGGCAAGGTGTTCGTCGGCGAACGCGATGCTAAGCAACACTGGCGCGCCGCAGATCCGGTCCAGGTTGGTCAGCAGGTCGATGTCACGCAGGACCAGCGTCGACTTGGTGACGATGCTGGCCGGATTGGCCAGTCGCCGGCAGACTTCCAGACACGCGCGTGTGATCCGATACTTCGCCTCCAGCGGCTGATAGCAATCGGTTACGCCGGAAAAAGCGATCCGTTCACGCTGCCAGCTTCGCCGAGCGAGGGCGCGTTCGAGCAGTTCGGCGGCGTTGAGCTTGGCCGTCAGGAACGATTCGAAATCGGTGCCTGCGCCGCGGTCGAGGTATTCGTGCGTGCGGCGGGCGTAGCAATAAGCGCAGCCGTGGGTACAGCCGCGATAAGGATTGACCGACCAACGGAAAGGGATGTCCGGGCTGTCGTTGCTGTTGAGGATGGAGCGGGCGTGCTCCTCACGCACGTGGCGATGCACCGGCTGCTGTTCGTCATAGGTGCAAGTTGACCGATGAAACGGATTGTCCGGATTGTCCGTCGCCCGCACGCTGGCACCTCCTTTGCCAGGCCGCTTGGATCGCCTGTCAAAACTCCGTGCGGCACCAACCCATGGTTGGTGCACAGGCTATTAGCCTGTGCCACACTGCCTTGTCAGTGTCCCGCAGTATAGTAGGTTTTTGTTAGGCATGCAAGCGAGTTGATGCCACAAGGGGTTTGGTGGCGCAGGGGGGCCGGGTTAGCTTCCGGTCAATTCTCCCGCAGGCCGGGGAATGCACTGCTCAAAGAGCAGTGGCACGGGGGGGCTGCATCAGGCGGTTACGTTGAGCAGCTTGGCGGCTGCTTCGGTGGTTTTGGTCGATCAGTGTGGCGATGGTCATGGGGCCGACGCCGCCGGGGACGGGGGGTTATCAGCGAGCAAGGCTCGATCGCGTTTTCGAAATCGACGTCGCCGACGTTGCCCTCGTTGTAGCCGGCGTCAATCACGACGGCTCCGACCTTTACCCAGCCGCCCTGCACGAAGCGCGGCTTGCCAACGGCGGCGATGATGACGTCCGCGTTACGCACCAGGCTGGGCAGTGAGCGCGTGCGCGAGTGGCACAGCGTCACGGTTGCGTGGGCGTTGATCAGCATCGACGCCATCGGCCGGCCCAGGATCGGGCTACGCCCGATGACCACCGCGTGTGCGCCGTCGAGCTCGACCTGGTATTCCTGAAGCAGGCGCATGATTCCCGCCGGCGTGCAGGGGACGTAGGCGGGCAGGCCGAGGATCACGCGTCCCAGCGTGCCGGAGGTGACGCCGTCGACGTCCTTGGTTACCGGGATGGCTTCGAACGCGATGCGTTTGTCGATTGGCTGGGGGACGGGGTGTTGCACGAGGATGCCGTGGACGGCGGGATCTTCGCCGAGCTTGTGGATTTCGGCGACCAGCTCGTCGGTGGTGGTGCCGAGAGGGAGTTCGACGGCGACCGATTTCATGCCGACGTCTTCGCAACGCTTGCGCTTCATCCGGACGTAGGTGTGCGAGGCGGGATCGTTGCCGACGATGACCGTTGCCAGCGTCGGCGTCATGCCGGTCTGGGTGCGGATTGTGGCGACCTTCTCGGCCGCGGCGGCGAGGATCTGCCGGGCGAGTCGCCGGCCGTCCATGAGCTTGGCCTGGTTGATCGTGTTCATTGGCTGGAGGATACCGCGGGCGCGGTTGGCTGTCAGGTGGGCGGCCGGCGGGAGGGCGATTGGGCCGGTTCGGAGCGGACCCGCCTACAGGTTCAGGAACGGACGGGTGGTGAGGCAGGTTGTAGATCGGGTGGCCAATGAACTCGAGCGTTGCGGCATACAGGATCAGGACTGCCAAACCGACCAGCAGTGACAGGAGGATCCACCAGTTTGAGCGGTATCGGCGCCGCTGGCGGACGAAGTGACAGGTGGCGAGGCAGAGAATCCAGAGCGTCAGTTGGATCACGTGCAGGGGGGCGGGGAAGTCCGTGGTCAGCACACTCGAAATGCGTATGAAGCGAGCATGTAGCGTACCCCAGACGAAGTCGATCAACTCGCTGAGAAACAGGAGCGGCGGGCCCGTGACGCATTCGGTGAGCACGACGGCCGATGTGTAGCAGCCGACCTGGAACCAGAACCTCAGCGACCGGTGCCAGGAGCGCAGGTTGGCGATGTCGAGCAGTGTCAGCATGACCGTTCGGATCAGCAGGTAGATCGCGGCGACGA
Organism: Phycisphaerae bacterium; assembly: GCA_963666925.2. Taxonomy (GTDB): domain Bacteria; phylum Planctomycetota; class Phycisphaerae; order UBA1845; family Fen-1342; genus JANQFV01. The sequence continues at coordinate 36,874 of CAXXTC010000020.1, forward strand.
TTATCCACGTGGCGCTTGCGTCAAACGCGCTTTCGAACAAAAAATGGATCGGAACGGCCAGCAGGCAGATGGCGACGAAGATCAGCGCGTGCCAGGTGCTCATGCCGTGAACGGCCTGCTTCGCGAAGCGGACGGGTAAGAACAGAACCTGGAGCCAGGTTATCACGAAGCCGACGAGCTTGCGCCAGCCGCGTGCCTTCTCGAACGCGATGCGTGGCCGATGAAGTTGGCCGGCGCGCAGGGCATCCCAATCGAAGGTCGTTCCGCATTCGGGGCAGCGCGGCTTGGGCAGTCCGGTGACGTTGTAGTCGCACTTCGGGCAGTGCAGACCTACATCGTCGGCGGTGGGGGCGTCGTGATTTTCGTGCTCGGAGTTCAGGATGAGCCTCCCGCAGGCGAGCGCGATTCGTGGTCACGACCTATTCTATTGTTGTGCGTTACCCGTACCCAACCTAGGATCGAGGGCCTGCCGTTACGATGCGGAGATTTTCTGCTCTACCAGTTCCAGGATCGCCTGCTCGGTCGCGGTGGCGCTCTCCTGAATGGCCGCGGCACGCTTGAGGATGTCGTCGAGCCAGGTGCGGTCCTCAACGTCGGCGGCGTTGATCTTGACGTTCAGGAAGGCGCCCATCACCGCCGACCGGGCGGCCAGCGCTCCGACGCCGGCGTCCTGTTACGCTGGCAGGATTGCCGCTCTGGGCCATCGCCTGGCAGACGGCCATGCTCTCGAGCGCGACCTCCATGGTCCGGAAGGGGACCGCGATGGCTTCCTTCGTCGCCGCCTGAATCGCGTCGTGCTTGATCTGTTTCTGCTCCGGCGAGCCGGCGGGCAGCTTGAACGCGTCCATGATCTGGTTGAACGCGTCAGTGTCGGCGTCGATGAGCCGGAGCAACTCGTCGTGACAGGCCTTGCCCTTTTCGGCCCACTCGGAGAACTCCTCCCAACGGTCGTCCCAGCCGCGTTTGTGCGACGACAGGTTCGCGACCATCGTGCCGAGGGCCGCCCCCATGGCACCCATGGCCGAGCTGATCGACCCGCCGCCGGGCGCTTTCGATTCGCTGGCCGTCTCCCAGACGAAATCCTGGACGGTCATGTCGACCAGCCGGCGCTGGTGCTTCTGCCCAGCCGCGATGGCGTACTCGATGATTTTTTCGTCCGGATCAAACGGCTTCAGGTCGTCGAGCCCCATCGACTTCACCGCGATCTTGATAATCTCGCGGTCCGGAATGCCCAGCGAACGATTCTGCATCTTCAGGTAATGCTTGCCGGCGTCGAGCATCGCTTTCAGCGGGACCAGGCCGACCAGCTCGCTGCCGCTGACGCGTATGCCGCGCTCCTCGGCCCGGCGCTTGGTCTCATCAAACGCAACATGCACCGGCGTCACGCTGATGTTCGTCAGGTTCATCGAGATCTGGCAGATGCCGTATTCCTCGATGAACCAGCCGATACCCTTGACACACTTGAGCGACCCGGGGGTCCAGATGTCCTGGCCGTTTTCGTCCTTGGCCACCGGCCCGGTGAGCGGATTCCCCTCACGCTGTTTGCGACCCTTCTCGCGGACGTCAAACGCGATCGCGTTGGCCCGGCGGGTCGAGGTGGTGTTCAGGTTGACGTTGTACGCGACCAGGAAATCGCGCGCCCCCGACCGCCGACACGCCATACTTCGAATCGAACGTGCCCGGGCCGAAATCGGTCTTGTTCTCGGGCTTCTTGAGCTTCTCAGCGAGCGCTTCGTACTCGCCGGCGCGAACGGTGGCGAGATTGCGGCGCTCCGGGCTGGTGGCGGCGTGCTCGTAGTAGTAGCCGGAGATGCCGGCCTCTTCGCCGAGCCGCTGGCCGAGCTTGTGGGCCCACTCGACGGTTTCTTCCATGGTGATGTTCGACACCGGCACAAGCGGGCAGACGTCCATCGCGCCGAAGCGCGGGTGCTCGCCATGCTGCTTGCTCATGTCGATCAGCTCGTGGGCCTTGCGGGCGCCCTGTACGGCGGCCTCCAGCACTGGCTCGGGCGCGCCGACGAAGGTGACGACGGTGCGGTTGGTCGCCTTGCCGGGATCGACGTCGAGCAGCGTAACGCCGTCGACGGCCTCGATGGCGTCGGTGATCTGCTTGATCAGGGCGAGGTCGTTGCCCTCACTGAAATTGGGGACGCATTCGATGAGTTGCTCAGACATGATCCGCGCTACCTCGTGGTGTCGTGCTGACCCTGGTTGATCCGTTTACATTGAGCCCCCGGGCCGGGCTGCGAGGTCTACTCGCCGCGTCGGGCGCGGGCGGCCGCCCGCCGCTGTTCATAAACCTCCTCGCACTCGGGTGGTCGCAGGTAAGCGGGCAGAATCTGAGCAGTTTGGCAGAAAAGCCCGTTTTCCGCCAGTCGGGCGCCAATAGCGAGGACTTCGCGCGCGGCCGGGAGGGCGTATGGTCCGGTCAGGAAGTGCCACTTCGTAGCGGCAGCGGCATCACCCCCCTCCCTCTCCAGAGGGAGGGGTTGGGGGAGGGTGTCCGCGGACGCCGACTGTCCCGCGTCAGCATCGACCGAGCCGATCAGCGTTCCAACGCGTTCATCGCCGACGACGGTGCTCCCGGGCGCCAGCTCCGCGAGCCACTCTTGTGCTACGCACAGTTGCGCCGGGCGGACTGGTTCCAGCTCGGAATCGGTGCGCCGATACTCGGCCGCGAAGACGCGCTGCCCGCGGGCGTCGAGCAGGACGGCGATGTTTCCGGTTATCTCCGGCAGCGGCAAGACGTTGCGGGCGATCACCTCGAGCGACGGTACGGCGACAACCCGGGCGCCCCGGCTCGCTTGCCAGATCCGGGCCAGCGTGGCGGCCACACGCAGACCGGTGAAACTCCCCGGTCCTTGCGAAAACGCGAGCACGGCGACGTCACCGGACGTGGCGCCGGCGTCGCTCAGCAGCGTCTGGATGCTGGGAAACAGCTCGGCGGCGTGTTTGCGGTCGGCTTGCAGCGGGGCCTCACCCAGCAGCGTCGGGCCGCGGCCGAGCGCAACACTGCCACGCCGACTGGACGTTTCCACCGCGAGTATTAGCGAATCAGTCACGATCCCATGATAGGGGCCGGCGGCGCGCGGGCCAATGGTGTCGAGAAGCTATCCCAAGACAGTGGCAGGCCGGCACGACGCACCGGTTAAAAACCGGTGCCACGGAGAGGGTAAATGCACAAATAGGACTATTTCTTGACTATATGGATTGCCGGTCTAGGATCTGGCATATGAGACACACGCCCACGGGTGGCGGCGAAGGGCTGACGCCCAGCGACGGACCCGGGCCTGAGCGAGGAGACCAACATGGCACACGAACTGCCCCCGCTTCCATATGCACTCGACGCGCTGGAGCCGCATATCGACGCCCGTACCATGGAGATCCACCACACGAAGCACCATGGCGGGTATGTGAACAACCTGAATGCGGCGTTGGAGAAGCATCCGGAGCTGTTTGATAAGCCGGTCGAGAAGCTGCTGCGTGAGATCAGCAGCGTTCCTGAGGATATTCGCCAGACGGTCATCAACAATGGCGGCGGGCACGCGAACCACTCGCTGTTCTGGAAGATCATGGGGGCGGGCAAGGGCGGCGTTGCTACCGGTCCCGTTGGTGATGAGATCAAGAAGGTCTTCGGCAGCTTTGAGAAATTCCAGGCGGATTTCACGAAGGCGGCGCTAACGCGTTTTGGTTCCGGCTGGGCCTGGCTGGGGCTCGACGGCGGCGGGAAGTTGCACGTTGGCTCCACGCCGAACCAGGATTCGCCGCTGATGCTCGGGCATCGGCCGATTCTCGGGCTGGACGTCTGGGAGCACGCTTACTACCTGCATTATCAGAACCGCCGGCCGGATTATGTTGCGGCCTGGTGGAACGTGGTCAATTGGGACATGGTCAACGAGATCTACACGTCGGCCCGCGGCTGAGTCGGGCTGACTCACGAGCCGGTATGGGTGGCCGGACGGTAACGGGAGCCACCGCCTGCCATCCGAAATTACGTGACCCCGCAGACCCTGTGTGGCTGCGGGGTTTCTTTTTTGATACTCGGCGAATGCGAGCGGCAGGCGTTTGTCGGTGTGGAGTGGGGGCGCCTTGTGTCGGGCTCCGCCAGATGGTCTACTGTGCGTTTTACTAGCACGCCGCGGCTCCGCGGCCGGCGTTAGACGCGGGCCTGGTCGCCGCCAGGTGGAGGTACCGATGCGGGTATTGTCCGGGATTCAGCCGTCGGGGGCGTTGCACCTGGGGAATTACTTTGGTGCGATGAAGCAGCACATCGAGCTCCAGGAGCAGCACGAGTGCTTCTATTTCATCGCCAATTATCATTCGATGACCACGGTTCAGGACGCCGATCGGCTCCGTGAGCTGACGCGCAACGTCGCGATCGATTACCTGGCCATGGGGCTCGACCCGCAGAAGGCGATCTTCTTTCGGCAGAGCGACATCCCCGAGGTGACCGAGCTGGCGTGGATCCTGAGCACCGTGACGGGCAAGGGGTTGCTCGAACGGGCGCATTCGTTCAAGGACAAGGTCGCCAAGGGCATAACCGTCAGCATGGGGCTGTTTTTTTACCCGCTGCTGATGGCTGCGGACATACTCATCTATCGCAGCGACGTGGTGCCGGTGGGGCGTGACCAGGTCCAGCATATTGAGATGACGCAGGACATGGCCGGGTATTTCAATCAGACGTATCGCGAGGTTTTCGTTCGGCCGGAGCCGCGGTTTAACGAGGCCCCGGTCGTGCCGGGCGTCGACGGCCAGAAGATGAGTAAGAGCTACGGCAACGCGATCGACCTGTTTGGGCCGTCCAAGGTGATCCGCAAACGCATCATGAGCATCAAGACCGACAGCACGCCGGTGGAGGACCCGAAGAATCCGGAAACGTGCAACGTGTTCGCGCTGCTGAAGCTGATGGCCGGTCCGGATGAGCTGGCGGAGTGGGAGCAGCGCTATCGTGCGGGCGGGATGGGTTATGGCGATGCCAAGAAGCGTCTGGCGGAGCTGTATGAGGAGCGGTTCGGCGCGCGGCGGGCGATTCGCGAGGATTGGGCCGGGCGGCCGGACGACGTGGAGGACATTCTGCGTGACGGGGCTGCTCGGGCGCGTGCGGTGGCGGCGGAAGTGATGGACGACGTGCGCGACGCATGCGGAATCGTGCGCGCCAAATCGGTGTCCTAGACGGATGGGCGGGTATCGCGTTCAACTCGAGGTTTTCAGCGGGCCGCTGGATCTGCTGCTGTATCTGATCCGGCGGGACGAGATCGATATTGAGGATATCCCGATTGCGCACATTGCGCAGCAGTACGTCGAGCATGTGCGTCTGCTCGAACAGCTCGACCCGGATTCGGTAAGCGATTTTCTGGTGCTGGCGGCCACGCTGGTCGAGCTCAAGTCGCGGGCTCTGTTGCCGGCGCCGCCGCTGGAATCGGCCGACGACGAGGAAGATCCGCGGGCACCGCTGGTGCGGCAGTTGCTGGAATACAAGCGGTTCAAGGATGCGGCCCAGTCGCTCGGTAGTGCGGCGGACGAGCGGGCGCAGCGTTTTGTTCGCGTGCCGGCTGAGCTGCCGCGCGAGTTGCAGGGGGTTGAGCTGGAGGAGGCGCAGGTCTGGGACCTGCTGTCGGCCTTCGGCGAGGTCATGTCGGCGATCGGGCGGGGGCCGGGCCGGCATGAGGTTGAATATGATGACGTGCCGCTCGCCCTGCACTCGGCCGAGATCGTGGCCATCCTGGAGCGTGAGGGGCCGACGACGTTTCGGGACCTGTTCGATGGTGCTCCCGAACGCATTCACATTGTTGGCCGCTTTCTGGCGTTGCTCGAGCTTATTCGCGGCCGCCGGGTTCGTGCCGAGCAGGAAAACGTTTTTGGACGGATCTACCTGTTCCTGTTGGAAGAGGTAGACGAGCTTGAGGCGGACGAGACGGTCGGCGGCGACTCTTCCCATACCGAGATCGGAAATAACCAGGTTGAAGCAGAACCGGCTCCGCTGCCTGAGCGAGCGGAGCAATTGGAGAATGATAATGACCATGCCCAGCAAGAGACTGATTGAGCTTGACCTGACGCTGCCGCCCGTCGCGACGCCGGTGGGGGCTTACGTGCCGGCCCTGCGTCATGGCAACGTCCTGCATCTGAGCGGGCAGATCCCGCTGAAGGATGGCAAGCTCGTGTTCACCGGCAAGGTTGGCGGGCCGACCGGGCGTTCGCTCGAAGATGCCCAGGCAGCCGCTCGGCTGTGTGCGCTCAATGCCCTCGGTGCCGCGGCGGAGGCGGCCGGCGGTATCGACAAGATTGCCCGCGTGCTCAAGGTGGTCGTGTACGTCGCTGCGAACGAGGGTTTCACGGATGTACACAAGGTTGCCAACGGTGCGAGCGATCTGATGGCCGGCGTGTTCGGCGAGGCCGGCAAACATGTCCGCGCCGCGGTCGGCATGTACGAGTTGCCGCTGGGCGCGACGGTGGAAGTCGACGTTATGTTCGCCCTGGCGGACTGAACTATCGGTTGACTCATGGGCCAGATACGCTCATGACCACTACTGCGATTGGCGTTGATATTGGCGGTACGCGTGTTCGCGTCGGCGTGGTGACTGACGCGGGGGCGGTTTGCGCTCATGCCGAATCGCGCCTGCCGACTGCCGGCGATCCGGAGCCGCTGCGCGAACTTGTCGCACGTCAGACCGAGCATGTTTTGAGTGAATCCGGCGTTACTCCGGAAGTTGCCGGCGTGGCGCTGCCCGGGGTCTGGGACCGCGATACCGGCATCATGCGGAAGGCCGTCAATCTCCCGCGTTTGGAAGGTATCAACATCGAGCGGCTCTTTTCCGCCGCCCTCGGTCGGCCGGTGTTGCTCGAAGCGGATACCAACGCCGGCGTCTGGGGGCAGTGGCGGCGTATGGAGCCGCGGCCCGAGCGACTCGTCTACATCTCGCTTGGTACCGGCGTCGGCGGCAGTGTCATTCTCGATGGGCACATTGTCCGTCATACGCGTGGTGGTGCGGGCCATTTCGGGTTCTTGATCGTCGACACGTCCCCCGGCGCGCCCGGTGGCCGAAACAACGTCCCCGGCTGCCTTTCGGCACTGGTGGCGGGCCCGGCGCTGCACCTGGCCGCGACCGGGCACTCCGACCCGGAAGCCATCGGGGCCGAGCCGTTGCCCGACGATCTTCTCCAGAGCACCTCGCGCGCGCTCGCGATCGGCATTATGAACCTCGTGCATATTTATGCGCCCGATGCGGTTGCTCTCGGCGGCGGCGTGATCGATAACCATCCCGAGCTGGTTGACCATACGCGGGTAGCCTGCGGTCTTTTCCAGAGTAGTCTTATCCCGCCGGGGCTGCGTATAGAACGGGCACCGCTCTCGACGCATGATGCCGGTGTTATCGGGGCCGCGCTGCTGGCCTTGCGCTACCATGGTCCCGGGGACAGTATGGAGACCTGATATGAACATGCTGTTGTATTGCCGGCCCGTTCTGCGTTACCTGATTGGCGTTGTGGGACTTGCCAGTTTGTTGATCCTGCCGGGCGGTCCGTTGGCATTGGCGGGTGATCGCAATGATCCCGATCCGGCGCGTTTCGAGAAGGACATTGCCAGCTTTGAGGCGTGGGATCGCAAGAATGCTCCGCCCAAAGAGCCGATTTTGTTTGTCGGCAGCTCCAGCATTCGCATGTGGGAGACGCGGGTCAGCTTTCCCGATCTGCCCGTCATCAACCGTGGCTTCGGCGGCGCGCATATCTCCGACGTGTTGCACTTTGCGCAGCGGGTGGTCATTCCTTACAACGCGCCGATCATCGTGTTCTACTGCGGCGACAACGACATCGCAGGCGGCAAGAGTCCGGAGCGTGTCGCCATGGACTTTGAGAAGTTTGTCAAGCTCGTTCGGCAGAATCGTCCGGATACGCGGATCATCTACCTGCCGATCAAGCCCAGCAATAGCCGGTGGAAGTTCTGGCCGGCCATGCGGACCGCGAACGAGTTCGTGTTGCGGATATGCGCTGCCGACGATCAGTTATTTTGCGTCGACACGGCCACGCCGTTGCTGGGCGACGACGGCCGGCCGCAGAATCGGTTCTTTCTGAAAGATTGTCTTCATCTCAACGCGGACGGCTATCGTGTGTGGACCGAGGTCGTCGCCCCGGTGTTGAAACGCGTCATGAAGAACTGAGAAGCCGGCCGGCCAACGGCGCCGATCTGCGGAGGAAACACACTGCTCAAGAGCAGTGGCACGGGGTGCGCACACCCTGGAGTATGCACTGCTGAGGCAGTGGCACAGCGGTGGCTCAATCCTCATCATCGTCGAATTCGAAGGGTGGGTGGGCGATCAGGAGTGGTCGGCGCTGGGCGACGTTCAGCAGCAGGCCGAGCGCCAGGAAGTTGGCCCACAGGCTGCTGCCGCCGGCGCTGACGAACGGCAGTGTCATGCCCGTTATCGGCGCCAGGCCGATGGTCATGCAGACGTTCAGGAGCGCCTGCACGACGATCATTACGACCACGCCGATGGCCAGTAGCCGACCGAAGGGGTCGTTGGTTACGACGGCCACCTCCAGGCCGAAGATGACGATGATGCTGTAGGCCAGGATGAGGGCGATCCCGCCGATCAGGCCCCATTGATGGCCGATGATGGCGAAGATGAAGTCGTTGTGTTCTTCCGGCAGCAGGCCATCGTATTTCACGAAGACGCCCTCGCCATAGCCCTGGCCGGTGATGCCGCCGGTGCCGAGCGCGATCTTGGACTGCCGGAGCTGATAGCCCTGATCCTTGTGCCAGGTGCTGTCTTGGATGTTTTGCTTGAAGAGCACCTGGATGCGGGCGCGCTGGTAGGGTTTCATCCCGTAGAAGTAGAAGGCTGGCATGGTTGCGCAGCCGAGGATTACGATGATCACGAGGTGTCGCAGTCGGGCGCCGGCTACGAACAGCATCGCGAACAGCACGGGCAGCAGCATCAGCAGGGTGCCGAGGTCGGGCTGAAAGAGAATCAGCACCATTGGTAGCAGCGTCAGGAGGAATGGTGCGACCAGGCCGGCCCAACGCCGATATGAGCTGCGAAAACGCAGGTAGCGGGCCAGACAGAGTATCAGCGCTACCTTCATGAACTCGGAGGGCTGGATCTGGAACGGGCCGAGGCCGATCCAGCGGTAGGTTCCGCGCCGTTCGGGCACGAAGGGCAGGCTCGGCAGGCCGTACTTGTCGAGGAAATGTCCCACGGCCAGTAACAGGAGGAGCACTACTGCCAGGGTGTAAATCGGGTAAGCGTACCAGCCGATCTTCTGGTAGCTCGGCACGAGTACCAGCAGCATCATGCCGATGCCGGTGAGCAGGTAGAGGATTTGTCGGGTCGTCAGCGGTCCGACCGCGCGGTAGGCTCGCATGAGCCAGCCCGCGTCTTGTGTCTGGTAGCCGTCCTCGCGCTGTCCCTGGGTGGCGTTTGCCAGGCTGCGGTCGGTGACGTGAATGCACGCCAGCCCCACGGTGACCAGCACCACCACCGGCAGTACGACGCCCCAGCCGAGGCGTGTCAGGTTCAGCATTCTCAAATGCGGCATTGTTAACCGCGAAAGCGATGAGCGGGTGCGTTGAGACCGTCTCGCGCTGCCCGGTCGGTTATTCTTCGTTCAGCAGGTACTCGGCGATCTGCCGCGCCACCGGGCCGGCCACATGACCGCCGCTGGCACCATATTCGACGATTACACTGATTGCGTACACTTCGCCACTCGGCCGGCCGCCGCGCGGCGTGTCGGCGGGCTGGGTGAACCCTATGAACCAGGCATGCGCCGGCAGCCCCTCGTCCTCGTGCATGTCCGGAAACAGCTCAACTATCTGGGTGTCGATCAGCCGCGGCTCATCATCGTCAAAATGGGCCAGCGCATCGCGCAGCGAGATGTCGACGATGCTCTCACACCGGCCGTCGGGCCACTCGAAGTTGTAGCGTTTGCGGACAACCCGGCGGGTGGTCTGAGCGGAGCCGGTCTTGCCGCAGAGGTGATAATCGTCGCGCCCCATGCGGGCATAGCGGTAGGCCGTCCCGCCCTGTTCGTTGACGACGCGCCACATGCCGCGTCGCAGCACGTGCAGGTAGTTTTCGTTGAAGTGTTCACTCGGTGCCAGCGGCTCGCCAAGGGCCTGGCCGGTGTCGTCGTAGCATAGCCGCACCGGCGCCCAAAACCCGGACGCGATCGTGGCGGCTACATTGGCGGCCTGGATCGGCGTGGCCGTTACCTCGCCCTGGCCGATTGAGAAATTCCACGCGTCCGCCCGCTGGTAGCGCCGCGGCTGGGCCCGCTTTGGGTTCATGAGCCACTCTTCGGTCGGCACGATCGCGGGCGATTCCTCGATCAGCCCGGTGCCCTGGGTGCGCCCGAGGCCGAAGTGCTGGAACCATTCGCACAAGCGCCCCGGCCCGAGCCGCTCGCCGACCTTGTAGAAATAGATGTTGCAGGAATTTCGCACGGCGTCCTCGCCGGTCTGCGGGCCGTGCGTGGTGTGGTACTGTTTGTAGATCCAGCAGCGGAACATATTCGGGTGGTCGGGCAGCAGGTGACCGGTGCAGGTGATGGTCGATTGCGGCGTGATGACACCTTCGTGTAGCCCGCCGATCAGCGCAATCGCCTTGCAAATTGAGCCCGGCGGATATTGGGCCCGCACCGCTCGGAACATCAGCGGATCGCGCCGCCGATCGCGGCGTAATTCATTGTAGTTTGCGCGGTATTCGTCGTAGGCATAGATTGGGTAGCTGGCCAGGGCGAGCACCTCGCGCGTGGCCACGTCGATTACCACGGCGGCCGCCCCGGAGCGGAAGCCCGCCGGCCGAGCCTGGACCGCTTCCTCCAGCAGTTCGAGCACCTTTTCCTGGAGCGGCAGGTCGATCGTGAGGTATACATCGCGCCCGGCCGCCGGGTCGCTGCGCTCGATGATCTGGCCGTCGTAGTTTTCGACGATTTTGCCGCGCTGGCCGCGCAGGACGGTGTCGGCGACGCGCTCAATCCCGCTGGTGCCGCATTGATCGGTCTGGCGCAGGCCGCGCAGCTCGTCGTCGGCCAGTGGATCGACCGCGATGCGGGCGGCGCTGGCGACTCCGACGCGGCCGAGCAGGTGGACGAGCGCGTCGGTATCGTGAGCTACGCGCCGTGTGCCGGGCATGACGCGGATCCACGGGAAGCTTTCCAGTTCGAGCCGAACGGCCAGGGCGACGTCGTTGCTGACGTTCTCGGCCAGCGGCCAGCGCCAGCGTTGCTCGCGGATCATTCGCACGGTTGGCCCGCAGGCGCGCAGTATGGCCGCCACTTTGGCGCGAATCCGGGCCGCGCGGGCGTCCAGTTCCTCCTGTGAGATGCCGGTGATGGCCTTCAGCCGGGTCCACATCCGCGGGACTTCGACCGTTTCGAGTTCATCGGCGATTTCAGAGAGGCGGTAGTCGGCCGGATAGTCGCCGCGCCGGCGCAGGTCGCGGGCGAAGTCGATCAGGTAGTTCCGCCGATTGATCGGGTCGTCGTCGAGCAGGGCGTAGTGGATGCACACGTCGCTGGCGGGCTCATCGCTGACCAGTGGGATGCGGTTACGGTCGTGGATGGTGCCGCGCGGGGCGGTGATGTAGTCCGGCTGGCGGGTAAGGATGCGTTCGGCCAGGGCGTGGTATTCGTCCGCGTAGACGACCTGGAGCTGTACCAGCCGGCCGACGATGATGATGGCCAGCGTGGTCAGCATTATCCAGAACCAGGTGAGACGCTTCTGGAACATGACTTCCCTGTCACACCTTCCCGACTTGCCGTGTTGTGTACCTTCTCAAGAGAGCGTCTACCAGAACCCCGTGCGGCACCCGCCAGTGGTGGGTGAATCACGGGCTAGTCGCCGCCTTCCTTGCGTTGAATGTCGGCATTGACCTTGCGCAGCTTGTCGTCGAAGCGATCGTAGCCGCGGTCCAGGTGATACACGCGGTTTACACGAGTGGTGCCGCGTGCCGCCAGGCCGGCCAGCACCAGCGCCGCTGACGCCCGCAGGTCGGACGCCATCACGGGTGCCCCGACCAGCCGTTTGACGCCTTCGACGATTACCGTGGCGCCCTCGCGGCGCAGGTGGGCGCCCATTCGGCTCAGCTCGGCGACGTGCAGGAATCGGTCGGGGAAGATTTTTTCGGTGATGACGCTGTTGCCGTCGGCCAAGCACAATAACGTCATGAGCTGCGCCTGCAGATCCGTCGGGAAGCCGGGGAATGGCTGCGTGGTGACGTCCACTGGCTCCAGTCGGCGGGCGGACGAGATGGTCGCACCCTTGTCGGTCTTCTCGACGTTGACGCCGATCGCCGCCAGCCGATCCACGAATGCCATCAGGTGATCCAGGCGAACGTTTTCGAGCGTCAGTTCGCCGTTGGTGATTGCGGCGGCGACCATGAAAGTGCCGGCCTCGATGCGGTCGGGGATAATCCGATAATCACACCCGTGCAGCTCCTTCACGCCTTCGATAACGATTCGTGGCGTGCCGTGGCCGGCGATCGACGCGCCGCACTGGTTGAGGAAGTTCGCCAGGTCAGAGACTTCCGGTTCGCAGGCGGCCATCTCGATGACGGTGGTGCCCTCGGCCAGCGTGGCGGCCATCATGGCGTTGGCGGTGCCCAGGACGGTTGACCCGAAGGGGCCGCCGAGGAACATCTCCCGCCCGCGCAGTCGCTTGACCTTGGCGACGATGTCGCCGCTGACGAGATCGACGTCGGCGCCGAGCTGCTGCATGGCGCGAACGTGCAGGTTAACCGGACGATCGCCGATGGCGCAGCCGCCGGGCATGGCTACCTGGGCGTGGCGCCGCTTGGCCAGCAGTGGTCCGAGCACGCAGATCGAGGCGCGCATCTTGCGGACGATGTCGTACTCGGCCTTGCAGTTCATCTCGTCGCGTGAGACGAGGCGCAGGGTGTTATCGTCGCGCCAGTCCGAGTCTACGCCGAGCTTGGCGAGCAACTCGCAGAGCGAGAGCACGTCGCTGACGCGCGGCACGTCGCGCAGCAGGACCTCACCCTCGCAGAGGATCGACGCCGCCATGATCGGCAGGGCCGCGTTCTTGGCACCACTGACCCGCACGCTGCCGCGCAGCCGGGTGCCGCCGTTGATTTCGAAGTATGGCAGACTCACTGCACAGTTCCTCCAGGTCAGGCGACCTGTGAATGCTCGGCGGCGCCGCGCTGCGCGTGGAGGACGCGTTCGTGTCCGGCGCCGTCGCGATACGTTACGACCTTCTCCCAGTACCCGCCGCTTGTGCATTGTTCGCGGACGCGCTGGCCCTGATCGAAGGCCATCTCCAGCAGCAGGTGTCCGCCGGCGACCAGGTGTTGCGGCGCTTCGGCCAGCACACGCCGAATGATCTCCATTCCGTCGTTGCCGGCGAAGAGCGCGCCGGCCGGCTCGTGCTCGCGGACTGATTTGTCGATAGGCGCGCCGCTGGTTGCAACGTAAGGCGGATTGCAGACGATGATGTCGAACAGCGCGGGCTCGTCGTCGGCTATGCACCAGGGTGTGAACAGGTCGCCGGCGCGAAGTTCCACACGCTGAGCTACGTCGAGCGTTTCGGCATTGCGGCGGGCGACGGTGAGGGCCTCCTCTGAGACGTCGCTGGCGCAGAGGCGCGCCTCTGGCAGGTGGCGGGCCAGACTGATCGCGATGCAGCCGCTGCCCGTGCCCAGGTCGATGATGCGGGCGTTGGCCGGGCCGGCCGACCGCACGAGGTTGATGGTCCGCTCGACCAGAATCTCGGTTTCCGGGCGTGGAATCAGCACGTCGCGGGTCACGCTGAACGGCAGCGAGAAGAATTCCTTGGTTCCCACCAGGTAGGCGATCGGCACGCCGCGGGCGGCCTCGCGCACCAACTCCCGAAACGGCGCCAGAATCTGCTCGGCCGGCACCTCGTCGTGGCGTGTGTACAGGTGGATTCGCTCGCAGCCCATGGCGTGCGCCAGGAGCAACTCGGCGCACAAACGCGGCGACTCGACGCCGCCCCGCGTGAAGTACTCGCGGGTCCAGCTCAGCAGCCGGGCCACCGTCCAGGGCGCGGAATCCATTTCACCAGCACTCATGCAGAGAATGATAGCACAGCCCGCCGGAGCTTACGAGCAACGGGGGGGCAGCGGCCCGCCGGGGCACATATCACTGCCCACCAGCGCGCAACTGCTCCTCGATCTCGATGATGCGTGTTTCCAGCGGGCCACCTGTTCCGGGAACATCTTTGTCGGCGTGCGTTTCGCGCAGTTGGTACCACGCGAAGGAATCGTTCGTTTGCACCAGCTCGTAGCCCAGTTGGGCCAGCCGCGTTTCCTGTGGGCCGGGCTTCGTCGCGCGGTGCCGTTGTTCGAAGCGATAGTCGACCAGCACGTGTTCGGCCCGCCGAGTGGCGAGGTTTGGGAAGGTCTCTGCCGGCCATTGCAGGACCGGGTAGATCGTGAACTGTCGGCGGAGTAAGTGCGGCCCCAGGTTGAGCGAACAGGCCAGCGGAGCGGTGGGGGGGATCTGGTCGGCCAATCGCTCGAACGCGGCCCGACGTCCGATATTGACGATCGCTTCGTACGCCCAGAACGGCAGCGTCGAGTTGGCGTTGCTGATCAGTAGGGCCGTGATCGTCAGCCACGCGAACCGTCTGCGCACAAACGCAAGCCACCGGCCGACCGGCGCGCTGATGGTTGAGGATGCACTGTTCAAGAGCAGTGGCATGCCGAAGCGTTGCGCCAGTTCGCGCCAGGTTTCGATCGTCGCGACGATCAGGAACGGCAGCAGGGCGGCGTCGTAGTGCCAGCGGCCGGAATGATGCGTCCAGCGCGACGATAGCAGCAGCGGCAGCGCTACCCAGCAGGCCGGCAGTAGCCAGCGCGGCCGCCACAAAGGCAGCAGCAACGTCGGCAACAGCAGCCACAGCACCCACGCCGGCTTCAGCGGCGAGTCGCACAGCGCGATGATCAGCCGCCAGGGTCGCGTCAGCGCGGTGGTGAGCAACTCGGTCGGCGTCGATCCGAGGTGGGCAAAGTGTGTCAGCGTGTCGCTCGCGCCGCCGCGGTGGGCCGGGATGATCAGCGTCAGTGCGACGGCGCTGTAAGCCACGCCGAGCGCGATCAGCAGCAGCCCGACTCGCGGGCGAATGTGCCGCAATATCATCCACGTGCCGATGCCGGCGACCGCCAGGCCGGCGTCCTCCTTGCAGCCCAGCAGCAGCACAATCAGCACCGCCGCCAGTGCCGGCCGACGCAGCTCGATCGCCCAGATCGCCAGCAGAATCAGCGTGGCCATGAAGGGCGTTTCGTGGAAGTCGTACAGCACCACGTTTCCAGCCGACGCCTGGAAGAGGTAGATCACGACCGCCCAGATGACCAGGTTGGCGTGCTCGGTGCCGAGCCGGCGCCGGGCCAGGTCTGCCACCACCACGCCGCCCAGCGCGAACACGAGACATTGAATGATGATCAGCGTGATTGGCGTCGGCGCTGCCCACACGGCCGGCACCAGCAGTGCCATGGTCGGGTCGAAGTGGTCGCCGAAGTAGTGCGGTGTCTCGATGCTGGACTCGAACCATCGGCCGGCGGCACAATTGTCCAGCATCTGGGCTTTGACGCCCAGATCGAGCGTCCACGACGCCAGCAGATGGTGCCGCAGAATCGCCGCACTGCCGAACAGTAGCAGGAACACCGCCACTGCCACCGTTGGGCCACGGTGGCGGCGCATACAGGGATTGGACAACTCAACGTTCATCGCCCGGGCATTGTATGCTCAGGCCGCGGCACGTGAATCGGCCGGAGTGGAACTTGTGCAAGTGGGCGGATATCAGCTTCGTGCTGCCGGGTCCTGCCGGGGGAACGCGCGGCGCTCGGCGTTGTGGAAGAACAGGTAACGCAGGCGGGCTTCGGATCCGTGACACTCGGTGCAGACGTTGGGCGCAATGAACGGACGCACCTGTGTGCGGATTGCGCTCCGCTCGGCGTCCGAGAGCGACTCGCGCTGCGCGACGCGATGCAGCAGATCAAGCCGGCCATGCGACAGGTGACAGGTGCGGCATACGACGCGGCCGGCCGGATCGATGTTGCCCGTTGCGTCGAACAGCGGCAGGTACCCCGGGGCGTCGGGCGAGATGATGTTGAACATCTCCGCTTCGGGGTGTGTAGCGACCTCGCGGACCGGAGCCGTGCCATCTGCGTGGTGGCAGGCCAGGCAGGGCACGCAGTCGCCGCCGAGATGTCCCAGATCCTGACAACTGTCCATCAGGAAGCGTGGCGAGAGCATCTGGCCCCAAGTGCCGTCGCGGGTCGCGTGCATCGCGTGGCAGGGCTTGCACGAGTCGACGTCGAAGCCGAATCGGCTGAGGCTCGCGGCCGAGTGGCCGGTCTGTTTGATGTATTCCTTCTCCGCGTGGCAGTGGATACACAGGCTCTCGGTTGCGTCGCCCGCGGCGATGCGCGTCAGGTGCAGAGGATCGGCGCCGGCGTGCGGATCGTGGCACGTGCGGCAGCCCATGCGCATGTTGCCGGCCGCATCCTTCGGCACCAGGGACAGCTCAACCTTGTGCTGGTCCGGCGAGATCTCCTGCGGGTGAATGGCGGCGATCGCGGAGGAGGCATCCCAGCCGGCTTCGGCATGGCAAACCAGGCAGACGTCGTCATGGTTGCCGACCGGCGCCGCGCCCCGCACACGGAACAGGTCGGCCCGCGCGCCGCCATGCGGCACGTGGCAGGACAGACACGCACCGCCCGGTGTCCGGGTAGTTTCAGGCCAGAGGTCCGGATTCTGCCGGATATCGTGTGGCCCGCCGACCAGCCGGGCCTGCTCCGCATGACACTCGGAGCACAGGGCGACCTGCTCCGCGGCAAGATAGTTGCCGGTTTTTCGCTCGTGCGGATTGTGGCAGTCGGTGCAGGCTGTATCCGGATGGTTGATTCCCGTGACCACACTCTTTCGGCCGCACTGGTCGGATTGGTGACAGGTGAGACACTGCCCGGACGGGTCGCCGGGCGCCGGTGTGGTTGTCCGCGCGTATTGGTGCGAGAGGTGGCAGGCGCTGCACGCGCCATGCTCGGTCGGGGTCATGCCGGCGATGTTCTTTTCGTCGGGGAAGTTTGTCCGCAGGTCGTGCGATGTGCCGAACAGACCGTCGTGGTGCGGGTGGCACGCGCCGCATGTCTCGCCGTACTTGGGCTCAAAGGCCAGCAGCGCCATAGCCGAGTGGCTGCTGTGCACGCGATGGCAGGACATGCACAACAACTCGCCGTCCGGGCCGATGCGCGTTTCCCAGCGTTTGACAATCTGCTGTTGTTCGGGATTCAGCACGGGGCTCTGGCCGTGGCGTGGCGCGACGCCGTCGGGCGCCGGCTCCACGCGCTTGTCTTCGTGGCAGGTCAGGCACAGGTCGTTTGAATCCGGTCGCAATACCAGCAGTTGCTCGTAGCCGGCCCGGTGCGTCGAATGGCACGCCGCGCAGGTCAACTCGTGCGAATCGGCCGGCACTTCGGCGCCCGCGTCGATCAATGCAGCCGGGATGGAGTCAGCCATCGGCCCCATGGGGTGCATGCCGGCAGTGACGCCCGCGGAGTAGCCCTCGTGACACGTGATACACAAGTCCTGCACCGGCTGCTTGAGAAATTCGCCGTGGGCCATGCTGTGCGGGTCGTGGCATTCCAGGCAGCGTGACTCGGGATGGTCCATCCTCTGGCGGGCGTGGCCGGCGGCACATTGGTGCGAGTCGTGGCAGGTGGTGCAGCGCCCGTCGGGGTCGTGTTTGCAGGGCTCGAAGCTGCGGGCGTAGCGGTGGGCCAAGTGGCAGGCACTGCACGGCCCACCCTCAGCGGCCGTCTGGTCGAGCCGGTTGCGCTCATCGGGCGCCGAGCGGCGCAGATCGTGCGGCGTGCCGCGGGCGTAGTGGCCGAGGTGGCAATGTTCACAGAATCGCCCGGCGACCAGCTCGTCAGCGAGCATGTACGGCCCGGTCGGCGGGTCGTTCAACGTGTGGCAGGACATGCAGATCAGCGTGTTGTTCGGGCCGACTATGGTGCCCAGGTCGGCGATGGCCTGGAGCTGGGTGTCGCTTAGGGGGACGTTCTGCGGATGGCCGTGCTCGATGTCCAGGCTGGCCATCGCCGGCCCGATCGGCTTGTGACACGCCAGGCAATATTCGCTGCTGTCCGGGCTGTTCCAGTCCACCTCCTCCATGGTGGAGGGCACGGTGGGCGTCTCACGCTGCGAAGCGGACTTGATGAACGTCAATACTGCATAGCCAGTAGCCGCAACCATGACGATGACGGCGAGGATGTGGACAAACGCGACGAGTAGTCCCATCAACCGCCAGAACCCGTAGCCGGAATGCGCTGGTTGGCTCGTATTGTGCTGACTGGCGCTCATGTGCTCCTCGACTCGGGTCGGCGCCTGCTCATGGCTGGGCGGAGTTGGAACGCGATGTGCCGGCGGCGGAAAGTTCCGCATGTCCCGGTGGCATGGGGACGTACGGGGCCAGCCGTCGATGGTCGGTGTCCTGGAATTCACGATGACAGAAATCGCACCGCCAGAACTCGATGCCGAACTCTTCCGGCCGCTCGCGGGCCATCTGCTCGTGACACCGGATGCACAGGCCGTGCATGGCATCCATGTAACCCACCGCAAACCCCATCAGGCCGGCTTCGGTGGTGGGAATGATCGAACCCGCCACGACCATGTCGCCGTGACACTCCCAGCAAGCCAGCGCCGTCTCGCGCGACTTGACGCCCGAGCCGGGCCGGTGACAGACAGCACAGGCGGCGTTGTTGCCCAGCTTGCGCGCGTGCAACGCGTGATCGAACGTGTCGGTCGTCTCGTACATATCACGATGACACTGGAAACAGGCGGTGTTCTGGTCAAACGTCAAGTTCTGGTGGTGACACAGGCGGCACGACTCGCGCCCTCCCAGCGCCGCCGCGTGGTCGTCGTGCGTGAACGGCACGAAACGCCAGTTGCGGTTGCCGTCGATCATCACGACCGTAACCGGCTCGGCGTCTTCGCTCGCCGGGACGTTGCCGGCCAGGGATGTCAGGTGGAACAGGCGGCGCAGGGGCGTGTCCACGTTGGTTGCCAGGGCCTCGACGGTCCGCGAATGAAAGACCGGTGTTGGGCGCGGCTCGGCTCCGAAGATCGCTTCGCGCGGCAGGATGCCGATCGCCGCCGCCGCCGCAATCACGAAGACCAGCGAGTGCCGGTGGAGCGCCGGCGTGAAGGAGTGCCGCTGGCCGTGGCCGGACGTTGGCGAGATGGGCTGCTGACCGGCGGCGGCGGGTTCGTCATGCTTGTCGTGCCCGCTGAGGTTGAGATTCTCGTTGAAGAAGATGAATACCAGGGCGGCGCCCGAGACGATGCCGATGCTGACAGCGAATTCGATCCAGGTTGGGAAATAGGGCATGCCCTCGGGTCGCGCAAAGGCGACGATGCACGTGTCGAACCGATAGGCGATGACGCCCAGCACGGTCATGATCGAGCAGGTTGCCATACCGGCAACGCTCGTGCGGACGCGGCGCAGCGCCAGCAGCACGGCGGGTATCACCGCGCTGATCAGCATCTCGACCAGGAACAGGCCGGCTTCCCAGGAGCCGTCAAGCGCACTCAGCAATTCGCCGCGATGATACAGGTCACCCAGGCGGAGCAGCGCGTACAGCGCCAGAACAAATGACGCCAGCCGCCCCAGTCCGGCCAGCAGTTCCGTGCGGACGGCGTGGCCGAAGAGCCAGGCCGACAGCAGTGATTCCAGTGTGACCATCATCAGGCCCAGCCCGATCGCCGAGATGAGGTAGAGTAGCCACATGATCGGGCTGTACCAGAGCGGGTGTACGCGGAAGGGCTGGATCAGGAAGAGTGAGCCCAGAGAAGATTGGTGCAGGCAGGACAGGACGATGCCGGCGATTACGAGCGGGATAGTGAGCTTTTTGATGATGCCCAGCAGCTTCTGGAACAGCGGGCGATGGAACAGCGGGTGCTCCAGCACGGCCGGGCTGAACTCGAGGGCCAGCACCGTGAGGTAGAGCATGACGCACATGGCCACTTCGAAAAGAACCGAGTGGTGCTGCGGCATGATCATGGGGTGCCAGATGTGCCAGGGCAGGCCCAAATCGTAGAGGAGCCCGACGGCTACCGCGATGTAGCCCAGCAGCGCCGTCAGAATCGCCGGTCGGGCGAACTGGTGGTACTTTTCGAGGCCGAAGATGTACACGCCAGCGGCAATTACGAAGCCGCCCGCGGCGAGGGCGACGCCGGCCATGACGTCGAAAGCGATCCAGAAGCCCCACGGGGCGACATCGGTCAG
This sequence comes from Phycisphaerae bacterium, assembly GCA_963666925.2. Lineage (GTDB taxonomy): Bacteria > Planctomycetota > Phycisphaerae > UBA1845 > Fen-1342 > JANQFV01. The sequence continues at coordinate 57,134 of CAXXTC010000020.1, forward strand.
GCCACTGGTGGCGCCGAGGCCGTTGGTGAAACGGGCCACCGTTACGACCATCCAGACACCCATGACGGCCCAGAGGATGGTCTTGACGCGTTCCAGGTTTTTATTCGCGGTCGGGGACGTCATGTCGAGCTTCCGATGATTCGCGTGCGGCGGCTTCCGCCTGGAGCTTGATACGCCGCCCGATTATCCAGTAGATGCCGGACATCGCAGCCGCGACCCCCAGCGCGAGCGGGGGCACCTTGGTGAGCGCGCCCCAGGTCAGGGCGGGAATAGGTTGGTTGCCCAGGTTGGATTGCCAGCCCAGGAAGGCCAGCGAGATGTCGGAGATATACAGCACCGATGTCCCGCCGACTTCGTTCCAGCCGTACAACTCGGGCTCGGACTGGCCGGGCTGCTGGTAGTACTTGCCCGGGTTGGCGGCGAAGCGCTCCGTCGCAATCTTGCACATCTCGGCGCGCGTTCCGAAGATCGTGGCGCCATAGGGGCAGGCCTCGACACAAGCTGGCAGCTGGCCTTCCTTGATGCGGTCGTAGCACAGGATGCACTTGCGTACGTACGGCACTGCGCTATCCCAGTTGTACCGCGGAATGCCGTAGGGGCAGGCCATCATGCAGTAGCGGCAACCCATGCATCGATGCTCGTCGTAGATTACCGCTCCGGTGTCGGTCCTTTGCAGAGCACCGACCAGGCAGGCCGAGACGCAGGCCGGTTCGAGACAGTGGCGGCATTGGTGGCGCACGTGATGGTTGCCGGGGCGGGTGATGATGGTGGTGAAGCGCGTCGACGACAGATCGTCGACCTTGCTTTTCCAGCGCCAGGCGCGGTCGCGGCCGAGCTCGTAGGTCTGCTTGCACGCGTGTACACAGGCTTCGCAGCCGGTGCACAGCGTCGTGTCGGTCAGGATCGCATAGCGCTTGTGATCCTCGGGTTTGATTGCGTACCTCATGACACCGTGGACCTCTTTGGCGTTGCCGCCGCAGCGGACGGCGGGTCCGGGTCGGGGGCCAGCCATGCGGCCTCCGGCACGATGCGGATCAGCGGCGTATGCATGCAGGACAGCATGCGCGTGAATGGCACCATGACAAAGACCAGCGCAGCGCTGAGCATGTGGATCAACATTACCACGTTGTAGTCGAGCGGGCTCCAGGCCGGGTGCATCGCCAGCAGGCCGGTGGCGAAGGGCAGGATCAGAATCAGCGGCTTGAGAAAGCTCCACGGGGCCTCAATGGCCCGCAATACGGGCGAGTACAGGCGCCCGAGGAACAGTGCCAAACCGGTGACGATGGTCACCACGGTCAGGATGTCGGCGGCCTGGTTTGGCAGGGCCGGCCAACCGATGCCGATGCCGCGCTCCCAGGAGTGCACGTGCGCGACCATAAAGACCGGCACGACCAGCGCCGTGATGCGGAACGCCAGGGACAGAACGCAGAGTCCCAGGTGGTAGGCGAAGCTGGAGGTTGTGCCGCCGGGGCGGGCGCGACGCAGCAGGACGCTGGGAAAGAAGAACCACGTCAGGTGCTGGCGGAAGCGGTGCCAGAAAACGCGCCGGCCGCTGATGGTCAGGTAGGCGGCCAGCGTGTCCGAGGTGGTCAGGGCCGCCTTGCGCAGCAGGCCCAACACCATCAGGGCGAACGAAAACCTGAACAGCGGCCCTCCGGCCAAATCGAGCAAGCGTTGAACAGTCTCATCCACGAGACGCTCCCATCACGCCAATCAGTCACCTTTGGCGGGGCGGCGCTTTGGCTGGCGACGACGCCGGCCGGCGGATTCGGAATCGGACTTGGTCGAACGCTGGATTTCCCTGAGCACGGCATCCCGGCTGCGGTGGCGCGGCTGGTGACGTTCGCACAAGAGCCGGACCAATCCTCGGATGAGGTTCGGACGAAGTACGTAGTAACAGCGCAGCGAGCCGCTGGTATGGCAGTCAACCAGCTCAGCTTTACGCAGGGCCGCCATGTGCTGGGAAAGACGCGGTTGGGGAATCGGAACCAGAGCGTTGAGATCCTTGACGCACTGGCTGTGTTCGGCCAGCGTCTCAAGGATCATCAGGCGGACAGGGTGAGCTATAGCCCGTAGCAGTTGGGTACACTCCTCGCGGTTGCGTTTACGCTGGTGTGTATTGCCGGTAGTCTGCCGCGCCATCGCTTCGTCGAGTTGCCCGTTTCATCGGATTACGTTACCACGCTCAGCCGCGCATCGTATTAGTGTATTGCGATATTGTCAATCGCTAATATTGCCTGCCCAGCGTGTGCATCACACAGCACATTCCTCCGGACACCGGGCGCAATCCGCCGTGAGAGAACTGACGCCAAGATGGTGGTTCGAGGGTTGTTCAGATGTGGCCCACTGACTGTCACTGATCGCGCAGCCGGAACATGGGCATCGTCCATTGTGCAATCCGATTGCATAATAGCCGCTCTGTCGGGGGCGGCTATGACTGCCAAACTGACTCTGTCGGCGGCCGAACTGTCTCAGGTTGCGCTCTCGGTCGCCGCCAGTAGGGCCTCCAGAGCCGCGGCGATATCTTCGTCGAAGCCCGAGAACGCCTGGCCCTGATAGAAGATGATCGGCAGGTACTCGAAGCTTGTCGACACGCCCTGGCTGGAGCCGAACTGGGCCGCGTAGCTGCTCAGTAGGGCGGCCTCGCCCGACTCGTACGTCAGATGCTCCTCGACCACCAGGGCCGGATTGGCGGCCTGCGATTCCGGCAGCCACTCGAGCGCCTCCAGGCACATCGAGCCGCGGTTGTTATGGAACATGTACAGGATGTTCGCGTCGGGCGCGTCCGTCGCGTCTGACGTCGTGTTTTCCGTCGGACAGCCGCCGAGCAGCGCGGCAACGAGGGCTATGATGGGTAGCAGAGTTTTCATGGTGCTGCACACGGGTTGTACAACTCGTCCACATCTTCCAGCTCGTCGAGCGGCGTGCTCGGCGTCGGCGTAACGTACTGCACTTCGCGGTTGACTGGGATCAGACTGAGCGGGACCGCGATGTTCACCCCGCTTACGCGGTCGATCCACGTGTCGAAATCGGGGGCCCATTCGACCTCGTCGCTGTCGAGCAGAGCCTCGTAGACCGCCCACCAGTCCTTCTTTAATCCACCCAGGTAGGCGTGCGAGGCGACCATGATGCGCTTGGGCTGCTTGGCGAGCGAGTCAGCGATGATCTGGGCGAACTCTTCGGCCGTCGAGCCGCGCGCCCAGAGCGAATAGTCGCACAGACTGCCGCGCCCCATGTTCTCGAACGTCACGTTGCTGATGGAGATGATCTGGCAGTCGTATTCGTCGGGATCGTAGATGAGAGCTTCCACGTCGCTCGTGCCGCGTGCCAGGATATACGTGACGCCCAGTGCGTCGGCCGCCTTCAACGTGTTCTCGTCGTATGCGAAGTAACGGCTGCCGAAGGCCCGCATCGTCTGGCCCGTTACCGTTTCAACGAGTGTCTTTGTCTCCTCCATGTGCTGCAACTGGGTTTCGTAGGGAACGTCCCAGAACGGCTCCTCGGCGTAGCCACCGGCGATCTCGTGGCCGTTCTCCGCCAGCCACGCGACATCGGTCGGATAGTCTTCCAGGATGTTCTTCTGCACCAGGATCAGCGACTTGAGCTCGCGCTCTTCCAGCTCGTAGGCCCAGTTGCGCAGTCCCTCGATACTCTCAAACTCGATCAGATGAACGAGCCCGATGGGCTTGCTGGTCTGGTCAGCATCTTCATTCTGCCATAGGTCGGCCGGGCAGCCGCCGACGAGCATCGCTGCCAGTACTGCTATTACCAAGCTCCCGTAGGTCTGTCTGCATCTCAACGTACTGCTCCTTACTCAACTCAAGATCCTGGAGCGATCGGCGCTCGTGTTCTGGGTAACACTCCGCCGTGCGCTCGTGGCAACACCTGTTGTGGTGGTCTTGGTCGGGCTTGTCTTGGCCTCTACAGCGGGTATTCAGGCTCGATCCGTTCCTGCCCCAGCAGCTTTTGGACGACGCCGACCAATTGCGTCGAATCGAACGGCTTGTCCAGGAACGCGTCGACCGGCAGGTAGTCGTCGTCTGCGGCGAAGCGGTAGGGCACCTGCTTGCGCTGGTGGACGGCCGAGAGAATGACGATCGGCAGACTGCGCAGCTTGAGTTGCTCGCGTATCGCCCGGGCGACCTCGAAGCCCTCGTAGTCGTTGGGCATCATGACGTCGAGCACGACTAGGTCGGGCGTGTTGTTGGTCACCTTCATGAGCCCCTCGGCGGGCGTGGCGGCGAGATCAACCTCGAACTGGGCTTTTTCCAGCATCAGTCGAACGGCGTCCCGGAAATCGGCGTCGTCATCAATGACGAGAATCTTCGGCATAGCATTGCTCCATGTAACAGCCGCTTAGCGCTTGCGCATCTGGCTGATGGCCATCTCGGCGGCGTTTACCAGTGGGTAGGCAACGGGGGACGCGGTCAGGGCGGGGTGCGTGCCGATCTGGAACGTGGCGATGTCTTCAACGGTCATGCGCATTTGCACGCAGGCCGAGGCCGCGTTGATTAGCTCGCCGGTGGCCGTGTCGCCGCGCACCTGGGTGCCCAGAATGACGCCCGAATTGGCTTCGAAGACGGCCTTGAGCTTGGTCGGCCGGGCGCCGGGCATGCCGCCCGGGTGGCGGTTGGGGCCTTCTAGCGTCGCGGTGACGACGTCGTAGCCGCGTTGCCTGGCCATGGCCTCGGTCAGGCCGGCCGTTCCCAGCGCCAACTCGCCGACGCAGGTGGACCAGACGCCGACGGTGCCGTGATTCTGCCGCGTGATACCGAACAGGTTCGCGCCGGCAATGCGGGCCTCGGTCTGGGCGATGGAGGCGAGTTTCAGGCCTGATGGGCGCCCGCCGAAGAAAGAAATCTTTTCGGCACAGTCGCCACAGGCGAAGATCGCGGGGTCAGACGTGAGCATGGTTTGATCGACGGCAATGCTGCCGGTCAGGCCGACACGCAGGCCGGCCTTCTTGGCCAGCTCAACGTTTGGCACAGCGCCGATTCCGATAATCACGGTGTCGGCCTCGATCTGCGTGCCGTCGGAAAGCTTCACTGCCTCGACGTGCTCCTTGCCCACGATGGACTCGACGCGGGCCGACGTCTTTAGCACGATGCCGCGCTTCTGGAGGTGCTCCTCCATCTCGACGCAGAACTCGTCGTCGTACGCCAGGCTCAGGCAGTGTGGCGCGACCTCGACGATCGTGATTTGCGCGTTGCCGAGCTTGTGAATCTCGTCGGCGAATTCGATGCCGATGAATCCGCCCCCGACCACGACGACGTTTTTGGCCTTTTGCAGGTGCGTCAACAAACCCTGCAAATATTCCATGTCTTTCTGAATGGCGAAGACGCCGGGCTGCTCGAAACCGGGGATCGGCGGCATGGCCGGCAGCGACCCGGTTGCCAGGATGAGGCGCTCGTAACGAACTTCATCGTCCGCGGTGCGCAGCACTTTGGCCGCGGGGTCGAGCTCGGTGACGACGGTCTTCATGAGGTCGATGCGGTTGGCCTCGTAAGGGGCGTCCGGCATGACGTTCTTGAGCGGGTCCTTCAGTGTTCCGAAGATGTACGGGATGCCGCAGGGCACGGGCACCTGCTGTTCCTGTCGGATCACGAGCACACGCCGGTCGGGGTAGTGCCGCCGCGCGGTCAGCGCCGCCGTCAATCCCGCGGCACTGCCGCCAACGATGGCTACGTCAGTTTCTTTCATCGATAACTCCAGATTGCTTGAATTCGGTGCTCATGACAAATCAGCACGCAGGGTTCCTTAATGATCGCAGACGTTGCTTCCCGCCCGCAGTGTCCCTTCCAGGTAGGCGCGCACGATATCGTCCGTGTTGTCGGACGGGGCTCCGATGATCACCTGGATGTTCTGTTCGGCGAACAGGGCTAGGGCTCGTTGCCCCATACCGCCGGCGATGATCATATTCGCACCCTGCTCGTGTAGCCAACGCGGCAGCAGCCCCGGCTCGTGCGGCGGAGCCGGCAGGGTGGTCTGTGAACGGACGGTTTTCGCGGCATCATCCACTTCGTACATCTCGAAGGCTGAGCAGTGGCCGAAATGCGCACTGAGCCGCCCGTTGTTCACGGGAATGGCGATTTTCATGTGTGCGTCCTCAGGGTTGGACTCTCTCGTGTAGCCGCCTGCAATTGGCGATTGGTTTCCCGCCACAATGTTCGCACGTCTTCGGCGGCGCCCGCGTCAGTGTATTCCACCAGCGATAGCTCCGCCCGCTGCGCCCCCGTCACGGCCGGGTCGTAACGCACGTGGCCGATCATCGGGATACCGTTGGCGCCGGCCAGCGTCGTGATGCGCTCGGCCATCTCCGGGTTCAGGTCCCACTTGTTGATACAGACGCACGTCGGCACGTTGAAGTGCGACGTGACCTGTGTAATTCGTTCCAGATCGTGCACGCCGCTGACCGTCGGTTCGGTTACGACCAGCGCCAGGCTTACGCCGGTGATCGAGGCTATGACCGGGCAGCCGATACCGGGCGAGCCGTCGATCAGCACCAGGTCGCGGCCCTGTTGTTTGGCGACGGCCCGGGCCTGTTCCCGCACCAGGCTGACCAGTTTGCCGCTGTTTTCGGCGGCCGGCAGGAGCGCCGCGTGGACCACTGGCCCGCAACGCGTTTGCGAGATGTACCACTCGCCGCACAGGCACTCGGGGAAGTCGATGGCGCTGTTTGGGCATTGTTGCACGCAGACGCCGCAACCTTCGCACGCGAGCGGGTCGATCTCGCGGAGGTCCGGCCCGCCCGGCTGTGAAGCTACCTTTCGCACTGCGTCGAATCGGCACAGCTCCTCACAGACGCCGCAGCCGTTGCAGTCGGCGGCGCGAATGTGTGCCTCGTGGCCGCTGATGAAGTCGGACCGCTGCTCGATTTTTGGTGCCAGCACCAGGTGCAAATCGGCGGCGTCGACGTCGCAATCGGCCAGCACCGCATGCTCGGCCAGCACCGCGAACGACGCCGTGATGCTGGTCTTGCCGGTGCCGCCCTTGCCACTGATGATGACGAGTTCCTTCATCGTTTTCCTTTGTGACACCGGTTTTCAGCCGGTGGTTTCCACTGGTTATAAGCCAGTGCCGCGGTTTCGGGACAGGTCCAACGGCTCGACGCTGTCCGGCGCGGGTTGGTAATACACGTGCTGGCCATGCTGGCGTGTCACGATCACGCTGCTGCGCAGCAACTTCTCCAGGTGTTTGGCCACTTCCAGGCGGTGTGCCCCCAACCCGGCGGCCACATCTTCAAGCGTGCATGGACGGCGCTGGAGCAGTGCCAGCACTTCGTCGGCCCGTGCCGCGACAGCATCCTTGACCTCTGCCGCTGGCCGTTCGGCGATCACCTCGGTCTGCGGCCCGAGCAGTTGCGCGATGTGCGCCAGCTCGGCCGCGGTGGCCGGCTGGGCAGAGGGTTCGCTTGGTGGCCGGGCGACCGTGTTCACCTGGATCCGCTCCGGCCGAATTCTCTCCAGCAGCGTTTTGATCTTTGTGATCTGCTCGTCGGTCGTGGTTAGTCCGGCCAGTGCGAAAACCTCGAGCCACATGTGCCCGTCGAAACACTTGCGGAAGGCCGCCAATCCGTCGACGACCTGGGCCAGCCGCAGATCAGGATGCGGCCGATTTACGCACTGAAACATCTGCTCGTCGCCCGCGTCCAGCGAGGGGATCACCAGGTCCGCGTCGCGCAGCTCGGCCTGCACGTCCGCACGCCACAGCAGCGAGCCGTTGGTCAGCACGGCCACCGGCCGATCGGTGATGCGCTTGATGCCGGCGATCAGTGTGCCGAGCTTCACCTGCAACGTGGGCTCGCCGGAGCCGGAGAGCGTGATGTAGTCGGGCGCTGCCGCGCTGGCGAGCTTCGCTTCGACCTCGCGCAGGATGTCTGGGATGGAGACGAACGCGACGCGCTCCAGCGTTCGATTCGTCGTGGCCCCGAGCTGGCAATAGGTGCAGTCGTATGAGCAGGTTTTGAGCGGCACCAGATCTACGCCGAGCGAGCGCCCCAGACGCCGCGACGGTACCGGACCGAAAACATGATGTTCACGCTGCTGCAACTTCAGTTACCCCTTACAAGGCGGTGCATCACACTGCGAATCGCGTCCACAGCAGGTCTGGCCGCGCCCGCAGGCCGGCGCCTGGCCGCCGCGATTGCCATGCAGGCCGTGCATCAGGACGGCACCGCCCGGGCCGATCACTCGGCGAGAGACGCTGCCGCAGGACGGGCAGGGCTGTTCCGCGTCGGCCGACATCGGCAGGAATAACTCAAAACGCTTGCCACAGGACGGGCATTCGTATTCATAGGTTGGCATTTTTCATTCTCCGACGGTGGCGCTGCGCGTGACCTCTTTCTCGATTCGCTCCCATAACGCGCTCAGGGCGGCCCGCAATTCCGGCACCGCGTCCACCATCAACTCGCCACGCGAATATGCCTCGGCGACGCGCCGATCGTCCGGGATTGACAACAGCACGGGGATGTTCTCGGCGGCGCAATAGCGTTCGACGCGATCGTCGTTGGGGTCGGCCCGGTTGATCACGACCGCGAATGGCAAGCCGATTTGTCGAATCGCCACCACGGCCAGCTTCAGATCGTGCAGTCCGAACGGCGTGGGCTCGGTTACCAGGAGGGCATAGTCGCAGTGGCGCACCGCGGCCACGACTGGACAGGATGTCCCCGGCGGCGCGTCGAGGATCTGCCAGGTTACGTCGGGAGCGGCCTCCCGCACGGCGCGGATCACCGGCGGGCTCTTGGCCTCGCCGACGTTCATCAGTCCGCGTACAAACCGCAGGTCGCCGCTCATGCCGCTCTCGACGACGCCGATTTCCCGCGGCTCTTCGACGATGGCGTCGTTTGGGCAGGCCAGTGTGCAGGCGCCGCAGCCGTGACAGAGCTCGGGAAACACCAGCGGCTCTTTCTTTCCGAGCCAAACCAGCGCGTTGAACATGCACGCCTGGGCACACTTCCCGCAGTGGTCGCACTTTTCCGCGAGCACCTTGGGAATCGGCAGATGCACGGGCGTGCGCTGCTGGATGGTCGGGTTGAGGAATAGGTGTCCGTTCGGCTCCTCGACGTCGCAGTCTAGGTAGGCGACCGAGTCGGCGCGGGCAGCGCCGACGATGGCGAGATTGGTGGCGAGGGTGGTTTTTCCGGTGCCACCCTTGCCGCTGGCGATCGCGATCTTCATGCCGGGCACCTTATCGTCCGCCGCCGCGTCCGCGACCTCCGCCGCCCCCCATACCGCGACCTCCTCCTCCGCCACCGCCGCCGCCGCGACCCATTCCGCGACCACCGCCACCCTGGCCACGACCGCCGCCCATACCGCGGCCACCGCCGCCCATTCCGCGTCCGCCGCCGGGGCCGACGGGGGGCGTTGGCGGGTTCGCTGTTGGAGCGGTGCCCGCGTTCATGCCGGTGTGTCCGGGCACGTTTGGCCCGTCCACCGGCTGCAGCTGGCCGCTGGTGTACTGTTCGACCACGCTGCGCACGGTCCCCACGCAGCCGACGATCACGCCGATGTTGGCGGCCGTCAGCGTCTGGTGCGCGTTGGGCCCGCAATTGCCGGTCAGAACGTATTTCACGCCGCGCTCGGCCAGCAGCCGGGCGGACTGGATCCCGGCGCCCTGCCCGAGCGCCTGGTTCTCATTGTTGATGGCTTCGAAACTCAGGTTGTCCGTCTCGACTACGACGAAGTATGGACAGCGGCCGAAGCGCGGGTCCACTTCCGCATCGAGATTAGGTTCCACAGCGGTAACTGCGATTCTCATCGGGTTCCTCACTCTCCGGCCGCCTGCCGGGCGCTTCGCAGCGCAGTATGGCGGCGTGTTTCTACGTGCGGCGACTAACTGTCGGTCGGCTCGCTCGGTTGTGCGCTAAGCTCTTCAATCCGCCGGCGGATTTGCTCGGCGTTCTGCTCCAGGCAGCGCAGGTCCGCCTGCAATGCACTCAGTTCCTGTTCGTGCGTTGGCGGCAGCACGTCCTGGGCGACGGGGTAGGGGGGCTGGGGCCACCAGCCGCGCCCGCGTCCGCCGCGCTGCCAGCCGGTCAGCCCGGTTGCGTAGAACCGGTGGCGCCAACCGCGGCCACCGCCGCCCCAGCCGCCGCCGCGACCACGTCCCAGGCCGCCATATCCGCCGCCGGGAATCGGGTTCATGTATCCAGGCATGTCGTAACCCGCGCAGTAGCCGGCTGCGCGGCCCGTTCGCGGACCCTGTCCAAGTGGCCCCGTATGATCACCACCAGGCATGTTATTCACTCCTTGTTGCAGAAAGATTCGTGTTGTTGTTCATTTGTGTGTTCGTTCGCAGCCACGTTTTTTTCAGTTGGCCGGTTGTTCGATTGGCGCAGAATCAGGCTGCCGACGCCGCAACCCACCTCGCGCGCGATGATCGGGCACTTCACCATAAACGCGAAAAAGATGTCCTTGTTTACGTCGCTGAGTGTTTCGAAATTGCCCTGGCCCTTGGCGATGACGAGGTCGGCGGCCTCAAATCGCCGCACAAACGCAGCGCTGCAATCCGCCAGAATCGTCCCCGGCGCATCCGAGCCGTTGTCGATTACCTTGACCACGTCAAGCAAACCGACTTCCTTGGCGTCGGCGCGCGTCGCGTCGTTTATCACCGGGCTGCCGCGCACCACGACCGTCACCCGATCCAGAGGCAACTGCTCCAGCAGGAGCCGATCGAATACCAGTTCGCCGGCGTTATCCGCGAGGTACAGAATGTGGTCGGCCGCTTTGATGGCACTCGCCAGGGCGTCCACTTCGCCGAGCAGGTCATCGCTCAACGCGCCGTCGATCGCGGCCATGATCTGTGCGTCGGCCAGGGTCGAGTTCACGCCCATGTCAATAATGTTGCCGGCGATCGCCAGCCGGACGGCCGTCTCGAGCGGCTGGTCCGACGCTGCCACGCGTGCGCGGAGTTCGCTCAGGTGGCTCAAAGCCAGTTGGTTGAAATGCTGCTTGGCGGCCGCGTACGGATCGCTCTGGCAGACCAGTTCGCGGATGCGTCGATGGATACGCTGCCCCATGGCGGGCGGAGGTTGGTGCGGATCGAGTGTGCCGGCGGCGCGCAGCATCTCGCTAAACAGGCGCTCGTGGATGGCCGGGTCGTTTGACACGCGCCGCACCGCGTCCAGCGTTTGCCGGAGAAAGCAGGGAATACAGTCGAGATAGGTCTTCATCAGGCGATTACCACCTTTATTGTCTATGCTCCACCGCGCCGGCCGCGCATCCCGCGGCCGTTGCCGCCGCGACCGCCCCGGCGCCGGCGCCGTCCACAACAGCCCGGCATGAGGAAAGCGCTCTGCGTTAACTGCCCGGCCAGGTAGGCCTGGAGAACGTCTTCGATATCGCCGCAGGTTTGCGGCACGACTTGCACGCCCGCCGCCGTCAGCGCAGCTTCCAGCGCCCGGGACAACGCGCCGCACACCAACACCTCGACGCCCGCTGCCTGAATCTCCTGCGCCCGGCCATGGAGCGTGGCGGCAGCCAGCGGAACGTCGTGCCGACTCATCGGCTGTTGGCCGGCGATGTCCACCACCAACAGTCGCTGGGCAACATCAAGCACCGGCGACACACGGCCGGCATACATGGCAATTCCGAGCTGCATGTCCGTTATCAGAGCATACGCCGTGCCAAATGTGTTGTCGCACGCGATCATGCTGTAAATGATTGTTGGTAATGATGTTACGGCAGGTATATCCGACCGGGCCAGAAGGGGCATGATTGCATAATGCAACGTTGAGGTGTCACTATCGTTGCAAAATGCAATGGCGGGGCTGCGTCAGGGGCGTGTGTCCTTCGTTCGCGGCGTGGTTTCGGTACTGATGCCCAGCGTTTTCAGCTTGCGGAACAGCGTGCTGGCGTTGATGCCCAGCTCGCGGGCGGCCGCCGCCCGGTTGTTCTCATGTCGGCGGAGCGCATCCGCGATGTGAATCGCCTCCAGCTCACGCAATGTTAGCCCGGTCTTGGGACGCTGGCCACGATCGCCGCTGTCAGACTGAAACGCCGGCGGCAGGTGTTGCACGTCGATGAGCCCCCCGCGACACAACACAAACGCGTGTTCGATGATGTTTTCCAGCTCGCGAACGTTGCCGGGGTATTCGTGCGACATCAACGCGGCCAGCGCACCCTCCGACACGCCGACGATATCCTTGCCCTGCACATTGTTGAACCGGGCGATGAACCGCTCGATCAGTAGGGGGATGTCCTCGCTCCGTTCGCGCAGCGGCGGCAGCCGGAGACGAATGACGTTGATGCGGTAAAACAGGTCCTCGCGAAAACGGCCGGCCTGCACCAGCTCGTGGAGATCCGCGTGCGTGGCGACGACAACACGCACATCGACTGTCACCGGCTCCACCGACCCCAGCGGCTCGAATACACGCTCCTGGAGCACACGCAACAGGCGCGTCTGCATCGCGGCAGTGATGTCGCCGATCTCGTCGAGAAAGAGCGTGCCGCGGTGAGCCTGTGTTAGCCGGCCGGGCTTGTCACGCTTGGCGTCAGTAAAAGCGCCGGCCTTGTAGCCGAAGAGTTCCGATTCGAGGAGCGTGTCTGGCAGGGCGCCGCAGTTGATCGCAACAAAGCGGCGTTTGCTGCGCGTTGACAGGCTGTGCAGGGCGCGGGCGACCAGCTCCTTGCCGGTGCCGCTCTCGCCTTCGATCAGCACGGTGCTGTTGCTCTCGGCGACCTGCGGTAGCAATTCGAACAGCCGCTGCATTGCGGCGCTGCGACCGACGATGTCCGCGAAGGTGTAACGCTGCTCGAGCTCCTTACGCAGCTCCTCGACCTGGCTCAGATCGCGAAACGTCTCCACGCCGCCGATGACGCGTCCGTTGGCATTTTTGAGCACCGCGGCCGAGATGCTGATCGGCACGCGGAGTCCGTCGGAGGTCAGGATGTAGACGGTTTTGTTTACGACGGGTTTGGCGAAGTCGCGCGCCCGTTTCAGGGCACAGTCGCTTTCACAGATACTGGCCCGGAACACGTCGCAGCAGCGCTGGCCGATCGCCTCGTGGCGCGGAACGCCGGTGATCCGCTCGGCGGCCGCATTGAACGACGTGATGCGCCACGCGAGGTCAACCGTGAACACACCGTCGGCGACCGAATCGAGGATCACCTCGTACGTGTCTGGTTCCGGCGTAATGCGTTTGAGAATCCATCGTTCGATTGCCAAGTGGGGCGGGCGTCTCGCCCGCCGAGCTCGCTGCGATCAGGTTTGATTCATAATATGCGTTTTGTTGACGCGACCCTTCTGCATGCTCATCTATACCGGCTCTGATAACACGGTGCCGCGTCGAGGACCAGCCTGTAGAGGCACCCTTTCGATTCTATTATGACCGTGCGCGAATGTGCGGCCCCGATCCGAATCGGACCAGTCGAAGTCCAGCCCCACCGCCAGATGCCAACCGGCGTGTACCACTGTTTGGACTGACGGCTGCGCTTGCGCATCATTCACAGTGCGTCTCCCGGTCTGACGCCTTGAACAGGCCGAATTCGCTCAGCACCGGGCTGCGGCGGGAATCTTCGATTAGCAGACGCACGCGGCGGGTCGTGGTCGCGGGAAAACGCAGCAGCCGCTTGTAGCCGATCGTCGTGCCAGCGGCGATCCGCTGCCAGTTGTGACCATCCCAGGCCTCGAGCGCAAACGCCCGAACCCGCTGGCCGAGCCGAATGTCCTCCTGTAGCAACGCTCGATCGAATGTGCACGCATCTTTCAGATCAATCGTGAGTGTGGTCGAGTTTGCGCCCGCGTCGACCGCCCAGCAGGTTTGCCGGTCGCCGTCGATGGCGTTGGTGGCGGCGTAATCTGAGCTGTTGTCACGGACATTGCTGGCGCTGGCGCCGGCTCCCCGCGCCAGGTTGGTTTTGAACGTCTCGTCGATCACCTCGCGAAACTCGGCTAGGCGGGCCGCGTCGTTTTCGTGGATCAACCCGCGCCGGTCGGGCGGAACATTGAGCAGCAGCACGGCATTGCGCCCCACCGACCGATAGTAGATCTCCAGCAAGTCCGCGAGTGATTTGACCTGGTCGTCCTGGGCGGTGTGATAGAACCACCCGGGGCGGATCGATACGTCGCACTCCCCGGGGACCCAGTGCGTGCCGTCCTCGTGGCCCGAGGTCAACTGCCGATAGTTCGGCGCGCCGGGATAGAACTCGTCCCGGCGCAGCATGGACCAGTTTGTTTCGCCAGCGTAGCCGTTCTCGTTGCCGATCCAGCGGATGTCCGGGCCGGCATCGGAAAAGATGACGGCCTGTGGCTGAAGCTTGCGGATCAGCTCGATGTAGCCGGCCCAGTCATAAACCTGCCGTTTGCCATTGGGGCCCTCGCCACACGCACCGTCGAACCACACTTCGTAAATCGGGCCATAGTTGGTCAGCAGTTCCGTAAGCTGGTTCTTGTAGAACTCGTTGTAACGCGGCGAGTCGCCATAAGTCGCCTCGTGGCGATCCCAGGGCGAGAGGTAGATTCCGAATTTCAGGCCCGCCGCCCGGCAGGCGTCCGCGACCTCCCGCACGAGGTCGCCCCGGCCGTCGCGCCAGGGGCTGTTCTTGACCGAATGTGTCGTGTACTTGCTGGGCCACAGGCAGAATCCGTCGTGATGTTTGGCCGACAGGACGACCTGCTTCATGCCGGCAGTCTTGAAGACGCGGACCCACTGATGGGCGTCCAACTGCGTGGGGTTGAACAGGGCGGGATCCTCGGTTCCGTCGCCCCATTCGCGATCGGTGAACGTGTTGAGCCCGAAATGGACGAAGGCGTGGAACTCCAGCTCATGCCAGGCGAGTTGTCGAGGGGTGGGAACGATTATTTGGCTGGCGTTGGCCGGCCGGGTTGCGGCGTTATCCGTTGTGGCTGGCCGGGTCGTACCTACGGTCGCCTGCGCGAGGCACGGGCTCGCCAATGTCATGGCCACTAACGGAGCAAGCGTTACAGGACTAAGAGCGTTTCGCATCATGTGGGAACTATGGCGGGCTGGCGGACGATTGGGAAGCGCCGCTCGGCAGGCAAGGCCTGTTTGGCGAAGTCGCCGACCACTGCCTGAACCTTCGCCGAGACTGGGTTGCTCTTTATGGGCGACATTATAGGGCTATGCGGCGGCCACTGTGCGGAGTTGCACTACGGGGTAAGGCCTCCCGTTCCTGCGACCGATAGATTGTCTGGTGTAGTAGATACACCATATTGTTGTCAGGCCAGGGGAGCCTCAATCGCCCTGTCACGCGGCCCAGCCAGCGTGGCCTGCCCAGGCTCGTGGCTTACGCACGACCAGTCGGCTGGCGCAATCCAGCCCGCTGAGGGTCTCGCACTCAGGATGTTGGCCGTTGCATATTACGCGGCTGGCTGTCTTGCTCGACCGGAGCGTTTTGGATGGTACGGACCACTTGCGCCAAGACCGGCTTGATGGTTGCGGTCATCGCGCTGGTCGCGGTGGGTGCGACCGCTCTTACCGGCCGCCACTTCCTCTCGCGCGAGTGTTCTCAAACGCTGATCCATCACGCCGATGCCGTCGCCCGGGAGTTAAGCCAGGAACTCGAACAGTCGCTCCAATTGGGGACCCCAATCGACGAGTTGGCCGGGTTCAATCAACGTTGCCAGGGCGTCGTTGATCGCAGCGATACGATCGCCTACGCCCTCGTGGTTGATCGCAGCGGGACCGTGTTGTATCGCAGCCGCCCGGCCGAGCACAGCGTCGGAATAGAGTCCCCGGAGCCGGCGCAACGGTGCGAAGACGGTTCGGCGGTCGGTCAGCGCGTTGGCGCAGGTCGTGAGGGGTTCTGCGGTGCGATGACGCCGATCCGTGACCGTTCGAGCGGTCAGCGTATTGGGGAGGTGAGGGTTGGGTTCACCCCAGGGTTGGTGGCCCGCAAGGCAAACCGGCTGCTCGGTTATTCACTGATTGCCGGGCTGATCGTTCTCGGACTCGGCTTGACGCTGCTGGCCTTTACAATGCCGATTTGGGTGACGAGGCCACTGAGCCGGCTGTTCGGAACCATCGGGGAGGAACGAGGCGGATCAAAGGAACCAGTCGAGGTTACCTGCACAGATGAAGGCGGCCAGCACCGGACGGCCCAAGCGAGCGACGACAGTTACGCTCCAGAACTCGCGGCGCAGAACCAAAATCCGATCGACGCCGGCGCAGACGTGAAGAATCGGATCCCCCGGCGTCAGCAGATGGACGAAGCGCCGTATGAGAGCAACCGTTTCCATGCCGGGGTATTGGACGCCATCCAGGATGGTTTGAACGTCCTGGACCGAGACCTGAACGTTCTCCGCGTTAATGCGTGTATAGAGGAGCGGTACGCGGAGCGAGCCCCGCTGGTTGGCCGCAAGTGCTACGAGGTGTTTCAGGCCCGCAGCACGCCCTGTCCGGGGTGCCCGAGCCTGCGCGCACTGGAATGTGGTCAAACGCAAACCGCCATCGTGCCCTACCCGTCCCAAGAGCAGCCGCTGGGTTGGATGGAATTGTCCAGCTACCTACTCAAGGATGAGGCCGGTAACGTAATCGGGGTGATTGAGTACAGCAAGGACATCACCGACCGCAAGCTGGCTGAACAGGCTCTGAGCACCAGCGAGCGTAAGCTGTCCAGCGCCGTAAAGATGGCGCGACTGGGTTACTGGGAACTCGACCTGAAAACCATGCTGTTCACTTTCGATGATCACTTCTACTCCATCTTCCGCACAACAGCGGAAGAAGTCGGCGGCTACACGATGACGCCCGAGGAGTATGGGCGGCGTTTCCTGTTTCCCGAAGACGCGCCCATGTTGGCCGACGAAACGGCCAAGGCCATCGCTACCACCGACCCCAACTTCACCCGGCAACTCGAGCACCGCATCAGGTATGCGGATGGTGAGACCGGCTACATCGCCGTGCGCTTCTCCATCCAGAAGGACGAACAGGGGCGTACGATTAAGACCTACGGTGCCAATCAGGACATCACCGAACGCAGGAAGGCGGAAGAGGCCCTTGCGGATCGCCAAGAAACGCGCTGAAACCGCCAGCCAGTCCAAGAGCGAATTCCTCGCGAACATGAGCCATGAGATTCGCACACCGATGACTGCGATCCTGGGGTTCGCCGACGTGCTTGCTCGAGCAGGGCGATCTCCAGAACGCTCCCCCAGAGCGGCTCGAAGCGGCCCAGACCATCAAACGCAACGGCGAGTACCTCCTCAGTCTGATCAACGATATCCTCGATCTTTTCGAAGATCGAGGCCGGCAAGATGACGGTGGATCGAATCGAGTGTCGACCGTGTGCAATCATCGCCGACGTCGCTTCTCTGATGCGCGTCCGGGCCGAATCGAAGGGGATTCCTTTTGAGATCGAGTACACCGGGCCCATCCCCGAGATCATTCAGACCGACCCGACCCGCGTACGACAGTCACTCATCAATCTGGTCGGAAACGCCATCAAGTTCACTGAGACCGGAAACGTGAGGCTCATCACCCGCTTCGTCGAGAACGACCAGCCCCGTTTGGAATTCGATGTCGTCGACACCGGACTGGGTATGACTCCAGAGCAGGTCGACCGGCTTTTCCAGCCGTTCTCTCAGGGCGACAGCTCCACGACCCGCAGGTTCGGCGGCACCGGGCTGGGATTGGCCATTACCAGACGCTTCGCCCAGATGCTCGGCGGCGATGCTGCCGTGGTTGAGACTCAGGTTGGGCGCGGTACACACATGCGATTCACCGTGGCCACCGGACCACTCGATGGTGTCGCGCTGATCGACGATCCGATGGCCGCAACTCTAGTGGTTGCTGCCCCAGCCGTCTCCGCTCAAGCCAAACTGGGAGAAGAGAGCCTGCAAGGTTGTCGCATTCTGTTGGCCGAGGACGGTCCGGACAACCAGCGGTTGATCTCGCATGTGTTGACGAAGGTGGGCGCCGAGGTCACTGTCGAGAGGAATGGCAAGCTCGCCGTTGACGCTGCCTTGGCGGCACACGCCGCCGGTCGGCCGTTTGACATAATCCTGATGGACATGCAGATGCCGGTGATGAGCGGCTATGAGGCAACTGCCCTGCTTCGCCAGGAGGGGTACACCAGCCCCATCTTGGCGCTGACGGCCCACGCCATGGCCGGCGAACGAGAGAAATGCATCCAGGCCGGTTGCGATGGCTATGCCAGCAAGCCCATTCAGCGCGCGAAGTTGATCGAGACGATCCTCGAACATCTCCAGCCACAACCCGTCGCCGGGGCGTAGCACGCCTCTTATCCGCGCCGAACGCGGCGGCTGTGCCGCAAGCCACATCCCGACTCGCCCACGAATGACCGGCCCATGTTCCGGCGACTGAGCCCGCCGCGTATGGACGACGGGGACGTCGGTGGCTTAAGATCACTCGTTTTCAGCCAGGCGGGTCGGCCTGGGTATGCGCTTGAACGAAAGGGCCGTCGACATTCCCGCGGAACTTCTGACAAACCCCGTTGCGGCCACGATTCTCATCATCGCGCTGGGGCTCCTCCTGGGACGCCTGAGTGTGCGCGGACTCTCACTGGGGTCGTCGGGCGTACTGTTCGTGGCCCTCGCGTTTGGATGTTGCTGCCCGATCGACCCCGAGCGGCGTCCATACTCTGGGCAGCCTGGGGGTCGTCCTTTTCGTCTACGCGATCGGCTTGCAGGCCGGCGGGCGTTTTGCCCACATGCTTCGCAGCAAAGGCTGGATGCCGCTGGTCGTCGCACTGGGAACCGTCGTTGCGGGCGCGGCGACGGCCGGTGTGGTCGGAACACTGCTCGGATTGTCCCCCGGAGGTTACCGTCGGCGTCTTCGCCGGCGCTCTCACCAGCACGCCCGCCTTGGCCGCTGCCACAGAGGTGGCGGATAGCCCGCTCGTAGCCGTCGCCTATGGCGTCGCCTACCCGATCGGTGCCGTCGGCGTGGTCCTCTTCGCCCAGTTCGTGCCACGCATCTTGCGACGCTCCACGCGGCTCGACGACGAACGCGGGGCATCCGACTTGGCCGAGTCGGTCCAGCAACGCTGCTTCCTCGTGCAGAATCCGGCCTGCATCGGCAAGCGAATGAGCGAACTGTGTCTACACGAAATGGTGACGGCCAACATCTCCCGCGTCATGCGCGGCGACCAGATTCTCTCCAGTGCCAGTGACGTCCACCTCGAACGCGACGACATCGTCCTGGCCGTAGGAACCAGCAAACAGTTGGATCGCTTTTCCCTACTGATCGGCCCGCCAGTCCCGGCCGAGATCGAGTTACGCGAGATGCCCAATGTGCTCGCACGCGATATCTACATCACCGAGCAGGTGTTCGTCGGGCGGCGGTTGGACGAGCTGCGGATTCGTACGGCTTTCGGGTGTCGTCATTACACGCGTCCGCCGGGAGAGCTTCGAGTTCGTACCACGCGGAGATTTCGTGCTCGAGATCGGCGATCAGATTCGGGCCGTGGGCTATGAGCCGGACATCCAGCGCTTCGCACAAGCGGGCCGGCGTCAACGAGCGACGCCTGCACGAGACCGGCATCCTCGCCTTTTCCGTGGGCTTGCTCGTCGGCCTGCTAATCGGGCTGACCCCGCTGCCCATCCCCGGAATCGGCACGGTGAAACTGGGCTTGGCGGGCGGGCCGCTGTTCGCGGGGCTGCTCTTCGCCCATTTCGGCCGAATCGGACGCCTGCGCATCTACGTGCCAATGGCGGCACGCTACCTGATGCGCGAGTTAGGACTAGTCCTGTTCCTGGTGTCCGCGGGAGTTGGCGCTGGTGCCAAGTTGCTACCGACGCTTCAGGAGCAGGGCGTCGAGCTGCTCTTGCTGGGTGCACTTTCCGTAATCGTTGCCACCGTGATCGGCTTCGGGTTATCGTTCTTCGTCTTTCGGCAGAGTGTCGCCAGCGCTTTGGGGGTAACCTGCGGTTGCCATGACCAGCACGCCCGGCCTCGGTGCCGCCAGCGCGCAGATCGACTCCGACACCCCAACGTTGGCGTACGCCACCGTCTATCCAATCGCACTGGTCGCCATGACCGTCGTCGCGCAGCTCATGCTCCTGGTTTTGCACTGATCAGTTCACCCGAGGTTGTGCCGCGGGCAAGGTCGACTACCCGGCCGCTTTCGCTCTCCACGAGGGTGCCAAGCAGGGGGGCTTCAGGTCTATTAGGGTTAATCGCCAGAAGATCCTCCACCCATCCTCGCTAATCAATCGAGCTGCTGCCGCATGGTTTCATAAAGTGCTTTGTAACAGCCAGTTATGAAACTCTTGTAGCCGCGGGCATCTCAAGGTCGCCGACGCCGCCGGCCGATAGGGGGCAGTGGCCGAATGTGTGTGCGCGCCAGTCCGATAACTCTCGTGTTATGCCAGACGAAGATTCTGATCCTACTGGGAGCTTACCAATGAAAGCTGACCTGCGAATCCTGAACGTGCTTCTCGGAGTGGCGGCCGCTCTGCTGATTGCCGGCTGCCCGAGCGACACGACCACGTCCAACGGTGATGATGCCGCTGATGATGTGACCGGCAGCGACAGTGTCGCCCTCCGGATGCAGGCCGATTATGCCACCTCCGCCGTCACCGGCGACCTGCAATCTGCCCAGGTGGCGGGGGACGGCTGCGAAGGGGATCTGTTGGAGCAGGACAATCCCGGCTCGCCCGCCGGCGCCGACTGCGACGGCGACGGTGCCGTCGTCCAGTACATCACCCCGTCGAGCTTCCTGGTAGCGGTCAAGCGGATGACGCTGTTCGACACCGAGGGGAACCAGTATGAAATGGTGCCCGAGGCCGACACGCTGGCAGAGTCCACTGTGATTGACTTGACCAGCCCGGCCGAGCTGGGCGAGCTCGACCTCCCCGCGGCCGTCTATTCCAACATCGAGGCCGAGTTCTATTACTACGAACTGGTGATGCCGCTCAACGACCCGCCCGAGAACCAGCGCATCCGCGTCTATCTCAGCGACGACGATTTCGAGGCCGAAGGCAACCTCGGCCATCACCAGGGCGACATAACGCTGGTCGACGACCAGCACCAGGAGCTTGGTTTCGTACGCGGTGGAGATCCCTGGACGATTGCCAACCTGCTGGCCGAACGCGACGAAGCCGGTGCTGAGGACAGCGATGCCGATCCCGAGACCGGCCACTTCCGCGGCCTCTACGGCGACGCCTTGCAGTGGAACCAGCAGGCGTTCATGCAGGGCGCCGACCAGGATATCTTCCTCGAGACCGTTCCATTCCAGCTCGACCTGGACTCGGCGGAACCTGGGACGGTGGAATCGATCACGGTCGTCTTCAATGTTGCCGACCTGCTGGTTCTACGAAGACTTCGATGACGATGGTAACTTCGACCCGTGCAGCCAGGGGCCCGGCGTAGATGCCGACGCCTGTGCCCAGGGCGCGGCCTGGAGCCCGGTCCTGCCAATCCCGGATGTGATTGCGGAATAGCCCGACTCGTCCAACTCCGCGGCGTTGGCAGATAGCCAATCGGTCGCGGGTGGGAGCAATGCAGCCGGCCCCGGAAGCGCAACTTTCGCGCTGCCGGGGCCGGTTGTATTTTGCGGGCCACGCGGCCTCCGCGATCAGGAACCCCCGGGGGACAATCTCATGCACGGTGGCAGATCACCAGCTTCAGCCAGTAGTCGCGCAGGCACTGAATGGCTTCGAAGAACTGGTCTAGATCCGTGGGCTTTTCGATGTAGCTGTTGGCGCCGGCGCGGTAGCACTCCTCGATGTCCTGCTGGGACGTCGAGGTCGTCAGGATGATGACGGGAATCGTCCTGGAGTGCCGGATCGTTCCGGATTTCGGCCAGCACTTCGTGCCCGTCGGTTCCGGGCATGTTCAGATCGAGCAGGATGATTCCAGGTCGCGGAGACTTGGATTCGTCCGTGAACACACCCCGCCGTTTCAGGTAGTCGATCGCTTCGTCACCATCGGCGCAATGCACCACCGGGTTGGTAACGCCGGCCTTCTCGAGCGCCCGTACGACTGACAGGTGATCGATCGGGTTATCTTCGACGTGCAGTATCGGTATGCTCGCGCTGACTACCAGTGCTTGCATTGGCTCGTCCCTCACTTCCCAATGCGAAATAGAACGTTGTACCGATCCGCGGGCTCCGCCTCCAGTGCCAGGAAACCGCCGTGGCGCTCGATGATCTTGCGGATGATTGTCAATCCGATTCCGGTGCCGCCGCCAAACTTGTTGCCGCCGTGCAGGCGTCTGAACATGCGGAAAGATCGCCGTCAGGTGTTTCTCGCGGGATACCGATCCCGTTGTCGCGTACAAAGAACACTGCCTCGGGCGTATGCTTCGGCTCAATGACAATGTGAGCCCCCGCCGGGCAGCGCTCCAGCCGGCCAATCTCAATCCACGGATTGTCCTTGTTGTTGTACTTGATGGCGTTGGTGATTAGGTTGCGAAACACCTGACCGGCGCCGACCGGGTCACAGGATACGACCGGCAGGCGATGCGGAATACGCACGTCAATGTGGCGCTCCGTGAGCAGCGGCTTCAGGGAGCCGAGAATATCCGTGACGATGTCGTGCAGATCCGTGTCTTGCGTTTGCAGTTCGACCCGACCGATGCGGGAATAGGAGAGTACCCCTTCGATCAGACCGTTGAGATGAGTTGTGAGCCGGGAGATCGCGTCCAGTTTCGCGGCGGCGTCTTCTGCCAGCTCGGGACCGCAGTCTTCCTCGAGATAGGTGATGTAGTTGCGAATCCCGCGCAACGGTTCCTTGAGGTCGTGCGAAACCGTATAGGCGAAATCGTCCAGCTCCGCATTCGAACGGACGAGTTCCTCCATCGCGCGGCGCAATTCATGCTCGACACCCTCGAGCTGCGCAATGAGAACACTACGATCATGCAGCACATCGAGCAGCACCTTGACTAGAGCGCCTACGCTGAACGGCTTGGTCAGATGGCCGGCGACGCCGCAATCACTGGCGAATTGCCGCCCCTCTGCGGAGGTCGAGTCCGAGCAGACCACCACCGGGACATGCTTCGTGACTGTCCCGTCCCAGTGTTCCAGCAGCTTCCGGCCGTCGTTGCTGGCAGGATCCAGATTCATGAGAATCAGATCGGGCTGGGGGGCGGACGAGAAGGGGGGAGCTTGCTGAAGAAACGCCTCGGCGTCGTTGGCGTTGGCGACACAATCAAATGCCAGCGGCGCCCGACCCTGATCGAGCATGCACTCGATGAGGGCCGCATCAGCCGGCGCATCCTCCACGATCAGAATCGTGGCAGGAATGCTCGTTTCCGCCTCCCTGCGGGTTGACGCACGCCGCAGATTGATAGTGCGTGTTGCCCGAAATCGCCGTTCCTCCCGTCGACGTGCCGCACGTGCCATGTGCAACGTGTCGGCACTATCCTTATCGGTCGGGGCCAAGCGAACCTTGGCTAATCATCGGCGAAACTTCAGCTTGGTGACGCTTTGCCCCCGATGCGATACGAGTGCGCCGATCAATTACGCGGCCTCCCCGGGCACCATTGGGGAGCCGCGGACGCCCCATAACCGTGCCCCCCGGGCCTGTGCCAATCGCCCGCGGACGCACAAATGGCGCTGCCGGACACTTCGCACTGGTTTGACATTGCCCGGCATTAGGAGGCCCTGGTCCAGCGTGGGCCATCGGAGCGGAGTCGAGTAGTGGAGAACACTCCGACAGTTCTGACGGTCGGTGGATCGAAGACGGAATCGCTGTACCTCAAGCTGACCCTCGAGCAGGAAGGGTGGCACGTGGTTTGCGCGTCTTCATCCTCCGAGGCGCTCAACCGGCTGGGCCGGACCAGGTCCGACATGTTGATCTTCGACGATCACTTGCCAGGGTTGCGGAGTGACGAGTTACGCCAGCAGTTCAGGACGCGAGCTGACACGCACCACACTCCCATTATCGTGCTGACGTCCGATGATCACCCCGAGATGGAGAATATCGACTGGGCGGGCTGGGGCGACGCTCTCATCCCCAAGTCGGTTGATGTCGCCGAGTTGCGGCTTCGCGTCCGGTCAATCCTGGGGCGAGCCAAGCCGAGCGAAGTGACGACGATGGGGTCGATGGATGAATGCACCCGCGGGGCCCGGTTGCTCGCCGTTGACGACAGTGCCACCTATCGCGCGTTCCTCACCGAGACGCTGGCCGAAGACGGGTACGTGGTTTGAGTCTGCGGAGGACGCTTTCAGGGCGCTGGCGATGGTGGAGGCGCAAGAGTACGACTGCGTGTTGGTGGATCTGGTCATGCCGGGCATGGACGGGATCGAGTTGTGCCGCCAGCTCAACGACTTGCGACCGGAGCGTCAGTTCATGGTACTGATGCTCACCGCCAACGAGAACAACGAGAATCGGTCGCGCGCGTTCGAAGCCGGCGCCGACGATTTCGTGGGCAAGGTCCAGCGAACCCGTTGTTCTCAAACGCCGCATCCGGGCGCTTCTGCGGCGCCGATTCTACGAACGCGAGGCATCAGTTGCGTCTGTTGGCCGAGCTTCGCAACAAGGAGCTGGAGGCTGAGCGGGCCCAGACTGAGAAGGAGGCTGCCGAGGCCAAGGCGGCGTTGGCAACCTCGCTGGCACGAACGGCCCAGCAGCTTCGCCGTTCAAACGACGAGTTGCGTGAGCTGGCCAGCATCACCCATCACGATTTGCAAACCCCACTTCATACGGTGGTGCGCTCGTGCCAGTTCGCCCTCATGCGCACACGCGACGAGCTCGACGCAGAATGCCGGGATAATCTTTCTGCGGCCATGGAGGCAGCCCGCCAGATGAAGGAGCTCATCGACGCCGTGCGTACGCTTGTGGACATCGGCTCGAGCCCCGGGGCGCCCTGCAATACGCCGGCAAACGAGCTCGTCGCGACGGCGCTGCGACAGCTCAAGCCGCTCGTTCGGGAGACGGGGGCCCGGATCCACGTCGCCGATTTGCCATCCATCCGGGTACAGCGGCGCGAGTTTGAGCAGGTGTTCTTCAACCTGTTGGAGAATGCGTTGCGTTACCGTTCCGACTGTGATCCGGAGATATTCGTAGAGGTAGCCGAGGATCAATCCGCGTGGGTATTCGCCGTTCGAGACAACGGGATCGGAGTCAGGCCGAACCGGATGGGTGATCTGTTTCGGCCATTGCGTCGCGGTGGGAACCTGCGGACGGATGCTCGCCGGGGAATGGGGCTGGCGCTCGCCAAGAAGGTGGTCGAGACGCATGGCGGCAGCATCTGGGGCGAGTCGGTGGAAGGGGCGGGGGCGACTTTCTCTTTCACAGTGCCGAAGATACCGGTTGAAACCGAGGCGCCGGATACTGCGTTTGCATCACAGGCCACATAGGAACACCGGCTCGCTCTACGGTGCAGAGCCGGAGCGGTTACAACGCTTGCGCCGACCGCAGTCGGGGGCGAATCGCAGCGCTGGTGTGATTCTCACGCGCACGCAACTCGCTGTCGTTGGGGAAAGGTGGCGGAGACCCGGCTGGAAAGCTGCTATTACGTGCGAGCAGCGGAGCAGGACAACCTTACTCTGCTCCGCGTTGCTCGCGGTATAACTCCAAGCGGGTGGCGTCTGAGCTCCAGCCGAGGTCTCACGCCTATCCGGGCGAACGCTGATGCGGTTCGCTCGGGAGGTCTCATTTCAAGTGCTCTACCAGCGTCGGCGAACCGCCACCAGGCCGGTCGGCCAGGGCGCTGCACTTTCCAACCGGCGTTCATACCCGGAATGGGAGGGTGTGACCACGACCCCCGACCCCACGAATCCCTATTACTGAATGAACTGATGACACGTCGCTCAAAGCACCTGATAATCGTACTCGCGTGTTGCACGGCCGCCGGCGCGGTGCTGGGCTGGTACGTGTGGCAGTCACGCGATTCGAGCGCGTCCCTGTTGGATACGAGCGAACTTGCCGTCGCGGGTTTGACGTGGGAAATGGGCGATGGAGGTTGCACGGTAGGGGGGACCCTTGTGAATCACAGCAAGCGGGCGGCGCGCTCGGCCATTGTGATCATTGAGCTGCGCGATTCGGCTGGAAACGTCCTGGCGACAAACCCCATGGTCGAGGTTCTCGACGTCCCCGCTGACACGGACATGCCGTTCGCAGGCGCGCTGCGCGTACCGCACGTCCCGCCGGGCGCCACCATCGCCGCGACCGTGGCGGCGGTACGTTGGGAGTAGAGCGTTTTCACAAAATGTGCGTTGCCGGGCCCGAGAGCTGCCGGAGCGCAGCATCGCAGCGTTTGTGCTTGCCATGCCGCCGCACGCCGGGATAATCGACAGCCTGAGCCGGGTGGACATTGTCCCGTTTGGCATGCAACGGCGTTATGAGACCTTCTGGCGCGCCAAGCAACCGCAGATCAGCAGGTAGGAGCGAATGCAGATGACTACTGCGAAGCCGAGAGGAGCGGTGTGGAGCAACCGGGCGTTTACGTCGCTATTGCTGGCAGCGCTGTTCCTGGTCCTGACCGTGTCGGGCTGTGTACGCTACTTCGCCCCGCGCTGTCGAGACGCGAACTGGGGCGGGTGGGACGTGCTCGGGCTGGGTAAGGATGAATGGGTAACGCTGCACATGGCGGCGGCGGCGGCCTTCATCATCATCGCGGCGTTGCACGTCGTGCTGAACTGGCGACCGCTGTTGAGCTACTTCCGGGTGTCTCAGGCCGGCGGCCGGCGGTACGTGCGTGAGTTCTTGGCGGCAATCATTATCGCGGCGGCTATCGTGATGCTCTCACTGGCCATGCTTCCGCCGGCGAGTT
This sequence comes from Phycisphaerae bacterium, assembly GCA_963666925.2. GTDB lineage: Bacteria > Planctomycetota > Phycisphaerae > UBA1845 > Fen-1342 > JANQFV01. The sequence continues at coordinate 83,767 of CAXXTC010000020.1, forward strand.
TGTTGTCCGACCTCGCCGAACAGCGGCAGGAACGGTTCGCAACGGAGCTTCAGCCGCCAGCGCCGTGGCGACATGCCGAGGATACGCCGCTGGCACAGTTCGCAACCAAGCTCGATTGGCCGCTGGAAGCGGTGCTGAAATCGCTCAACAAGGGCGGCCGGCTGGCTCACGGGGAAGACACGCTGCGCGACGTCGCTCGCTGGCGCGGCACGACGCCGGCAACGCTCTACCAGCAGTTGCGCGACGACCTTGGCGAGCCTGCGGGCCGCGGCCGTGGAGAGGGTCACGGAATCGGCCGCGGTGGCGGGCGTGGCGCTGGTCAGGGCGGTGGTCGTGGAGCCGGCCGTGGCGGCGGCCGCGGACGCTTGCCCGATAACTAGAGCATTCTTCATCAACACAGGCAGTCACTGCGCGGCCCGGCCTCGGTGATATGCCGACCGGACTATCCGCCGACCCAGAATGAGTGCACGCCGCCCAGCACCATCTGCGCTCCGACGGCCAGCAGAATCAGCCCCATGAAACGAATGAAGACGCGGTGCGCACGGGCACTGACGTGCTGGTCGATCCAGGTCGACGCGCGCAGCATGATGAACAGGACTACCAATGTCACCGCGATGGCGATGAGGATCGGCGTCAGCCCCCCAGCTTTGTGCCCCGTTGTCAGCGTGACAATCGTTGTCATTGTGCCGGGGCCCGCGATGACCGGCATGGCCAGCGGAACGAGCACCTGGTCATTGTCGGTCGCGTACATGTGTTGGTCGTGCTGTACGCGGGTATGCTGGCCCTGGAGCATTTCGAGCCCCATCAGGAGCACGACGAGCCCACCGGCAGCCTGAAACGCCGGCAGCGAGATGCCGAACGCGCGCAGTACCCACTCGCCGCCGAGCGCCGAGCCGACCATGATTACCAGCACGACCAGACAAACCCGGCGGATGGCCGCTTGCCGAACGATGGAACCGGCGTTTTCCGTGAGTCCGACGAAGACAGTCGCGGCATTGATAGGATTGGTAATGGCCAGCAGGGCGGCTGACGCCTGCACCGCGGGGCTCGCCACTGACCAGAGCGACGTCAGGAACTCCGTTTCACTACCTGCCATAGACTTCTCCAGGTTGGCCTGCTTCACCCGGCAGGGGGGGGCGCATGCAACTCTTGATTCGCCGATGCGTGCAGGCGCGGTAGAGCACCTCGATTGCCACGGAGATGATGACCATACCGGCAAGCACCCACAGCTCCCGCGGCGCGGTGAGCGCCCGCTGCCACACCAGCGTGCTGATCGCAGCCAGACAGGCCAGAACGCCCAGTCCGGCCAACCACCAGCGAGCGCCGGTGGTCGTGCGCAAGATGAGATTGGCCAGGTTCACGCCCCCGAAGATCAGCAGGAAGCCGGCGCTGCCCATGACCGAGATGCTTGACAGGTCGAACAGGTTGGCCGTGAGCAGCGTCAGGACCGCGGTCAGGATCAGGCCGACGATGGGCTTTTGCCAGACCTTGTCCTCCAGAAATTCCGGCAGCTCCCCGTCCTTGGCGATGATGAAGCTCACTCGGGCGGCGCCATAGAGCGTCGCGTTGATCGCCGACGCGGTGGACAGCATCGCCGCCACTGCGATCAGGATGAAGCCAAAGTGGCCGAGAAACGGCTTGGCCGCGGCCGCCAAGGCGTAGTCCTTGGCAGCGACGATCTGGTCGACCGGGAGATTGCCGATGGTCACTGCCGCCACAACCACGTAGAGGAAGATCACAAACGTGACCGACGCGTAGAATGCCCGCGGCAGGTTTCGGGCTGGGTCGCGGATGTCGGCGGCCGTGTTGGCGATGAGCTCGAAGCCCTCAAATGCTAGGAAGATGATCATGCCGCCGGCCAGCAGTTGGAGCGGCCCCGACCAGGCGTCCGGAGCGAGTGAGGCCGGATCGAGCGTGAACGCTCCCACGCTGACGAAGAACAGCAGGATGAGCACTTTAAGCGCGACGATCCACTCCTCAGCCTTGCCGACGGCCGCAGCGCCGAGTGCGTTTAGCGCTGCCAGAAGAACGATCGGGGTGGAGATCAAGACGTGTCGCCAGATGGCTTCGTGGGGGCCCGAGATGAAACTGGCCGCGTAGCTGCCGAACGCGTACGCGTACAGGCTGAGCATGACGACGTAGCTGATCCACAGCAGCACGTTGGCCGAGCCGGCCAATACGCCGGAGCCAAACGCCTGGTTGAGGAATTCGACCGTGCCGCCCTGGCTGGGGTAGGCCACGGAGAGTTTGGCGTAGGAGTACGCCGTCAGTATGGCCACGATTCCGGCCAGCGCGAACGACAGCGGCGCACCGCCGTGTGACAATTCCACCGCGAGGCCCAGCACGGCGAAGATGCCGCCGCCGACCATGCCACCGACGCCAATCGCGGACGCTGACCAGAAACCAATCGTGTTCGCGGATTTCTGCATCAATGCGGGCTTTCCTCTTGGTGGGTGCATCAATGGCCCTGGGCCGAATAACGTTGCGAATGTCGCGCGTATGCTACGGTGTTATGTGTCGGCGTCCCACTCGCCGAGCGCTATCCGTCGCCCGTTCCCCCGCGCTACGCGTCTCGGGGTTCCCGACCTTGCGAACTGGGCAAACCCACCTGTTCGAACAACAGCCGCTTCATCAGCGTTGCCGTCTTCTCAACAGTGAAGTCAGCCGGCCGCTCTGTCAATTCGAGCAAAAAGGCGTTGCTCAGCCCCTCCAGCCCAATCACGATCATTCGTGGATCGAGATCCAGGATCAACTTCTTGCGAATGCCGCTGCGAACGACCGACTCCAACAGCCCCAGGACCTTCTCATACACCGCGCGAGCCTCTTCATCGAGCCCCGCCGTCGATATGAACCCCGCGCCGGTGGTCTGTGCAAAATACAGCCGCGCCGTCGGGATGTGCTGCGAGAACAAGGCCGCCTTCGTTTCCATGTAACGCTCGATCTTCTGAAGTTCGCTGCCAGGCGTCTTCAGCGCGAGCGTCAAGGCTTGTGCGCACCGTTCCAGCGTGTCGACAATCAGCGCGCGATAGAGTGCGTACTTGTCCTTGAACAGTTTATAGAGCGTGCCGACCGCAAACTCCGCTTGCCTGGCGATGTCCGCCATGGTGGTCTTGTCGAAGCCCCTCCGCGAGAACAGATCAAGCGCCGCCGTCAGCACTTCCTGCCGGTGCCGCAGTCGTTCCCGTTCCTTGCGTGTCGGCTGAGTGATCATCTCGGTGTCGAGAATCCCATGCTCACAGTCCAAGCCATCACCGTGTTCATTGACACTATGAACACATGTTCATATTTTGTAACACTGAATCTGATCAGTCAAGCGGCAGGCACCGCGGAGTCGGACACGTGAACAACGAACGCCGATCGCGAGGCGAAAGCCACAACGCACCGATGTCCGCCGGCGTTCCCGGAACGGGTTCAGCCTCGCGGCTGCCGGAACGCGGTCGTTCGGGGTTGCTCGCACGCGCACTGGTGCATCTGAGCAACGGCTATCGGCGCGTGCTGGCGGTGGCCCTGGGCGTGATCGGACCGCGGGCCACGTACGCCGTCTTCGCGATCATGGCGCGCTGCGTATATCGACTGCTCGATCCTCTGCGACACCGTTGTGAAGCGCAATGCCGGGCAGCGCTCGGCGACGAGCGATCGGCCGATGAAAACGCCCGCATTGCCGAACGGGCCTTCGTCCATCGCGCCTGGAATCTCGCCGACCTGATGCTCGCCGACCGCCTGCTTCACGCCGGCACGTTCCAGCGTTACGGCGGGCATGTCCCGGAGCCGTATCTCGGGTTGATTCTGGATGCCCAGCGACAACGGCGCCCCGTCATCCTCGTTACGGCGTATTACGGCCCCTTCGACTTGCTACCCCTGTTCCTGGGTTTCAACGGAATTCACGCCGCCGCGGTTTACCGGCCGCACGCGAATCCGGAGTTTGACGCCTATCGACGCGCCATCCGCGCCAGGAGCGGCTGCGAACTCGTTCCCGATACACAAGCCGTAAGCCGTTTGCCTGATGTCCTGCAAGCGGGCGGCACGGTCGCCATACTCAGCGATCATCATGCCGGCGGCCGCGGCGTTCCGATCACGTTTCTGGGCTTGCCGACCGTTGCTTCGCGTTCCGTGGGCCTGTTGGCTTCACATTACGAAGCAGTTGTCGGCGTGGCGGGGATTCGTCGTTCAAAACGCCCGTTCCGCTTCGAGATCACCGTCTCGGACCTCTTCGACCAAGTCGCCTGGCAAGGTTCGGACGATCCGGTTACCTGCATCACGCGACGCTACGTGCGCGCGTTGGAACAGATCATCCTCGAAGATCCCACCCAGTATCTCTGGGCTCATGTCCGTTGGGGCTCGGGCCTCACCCGCGCATCGGCAGGCGAGGCCCCAGCAGAGAACGTGTAACAGGTTCGTTAGCTGTTGCCGGCGACATCAATGATGGCGCCGGCCAGCGAGATCGCGGCCTCGAAGATATCGCCCCCATCTCCGGCCACTGCCTTCTCAGTCATCGGAATCCCTATCAGGAATGCGAGCAGCCCTGCGGTGTACCAACGCAGATTCTTAAGCTTCATCATCGACTCCTTTCAAACGCACGATGAACTTGTCTTCAGACAGTATCTTCCGGCCGCTGCCGGGTGCAGCCACATCAATCTCACTGCCGCAACGCCTGCGATCGAAAACACGCGTGACGCCGGCCCGTACCACCTGTGGCGAATACACGAGTCATAGTGTGAACCTGAGTTCACGCTACGTCAACCAAATTCTCATCCGGATTCCGCCGCCGCGCGACCACGATCCCGATGCAGCCCAGACCGCGATCGGCGAGTTGCCAAACAGTCTGCGCCGAATGCCCCGGGATCGCCGTGAACGGTGCCGGCAGGCTGCGGAATGCTCAGAACCAAACGCGTCGACCGATAACTCGCGCTTTTACCGGGCCTGAAGTCCGGGGATTATCCCGTCGGCGGGGCCTGACGCTCGTAACGGCGCCCGATCCTCAACCACGCCCATACACGGGCCGATACCCCGAAGAGCACAACGTGCGCCAGGGCGATTTCTCCTGGCGCCGCTGCGGCCACGCACGCCGCGCGCCGCAGACACGGTGCGATCAAGGGTTGTTCCGGAGGGCTGGCGCCACTTGCCCTCGGGCCGACACAGAGCCGATTTGTCCGATCCGCGGTGCGGAGCGGGTGACGACGCGCTCAGACGCGCAGACTCTGGCCGGCCCGGTGTGCGTGGTCGTCACAGGTTGGAAGTTGCGGTGTATCGCTGTCGGAGCGGAGCAATGCGACTGGGCTTGCGCGGAAAGATCATCTGTTTTGCCGTCGCGCAGTTGGTCGTTGTCATTGGCGTCATGTTCGGCTTCTACTACCTTAGGGCCCGCGCTGACATTCGGCAGCAATACGTCGAAAAGTCCCGCAGCGTCGTCCTTACCGTCGAAGCCACGCGCGAAGAGCTGGAAAAACAGTGGCGCCAGGGCATCTTCACACCCCAGCAGCTCCGCGACTGGGCCGATACGGACAATACAGACCGCATCCTCTCTGCAGTTCCGGTCGTCACCGCCTGGCGCGCCGCCCGGGCCAAGTCCCAGGAACGCGGCTACACACTCCGCGTGCCCGCCTTCAGCCCACGAAATCCGGAGAACGAGCCCGACGAGGTCGAGACGCCCGTACTCCGCCGATTGGCCGATGAGAACCTGACCGAATACTACGAGATCGATCCGCAGATCAACGCAATCCGCTACTTCCGCCCCATTAGGCTGACCGACGAGTGCCTGCTCTGCCACGGCGACCCGAGCCAGTCGACCACCCTCTGGGCCAACAACGAGGGGCTGGATCCAACCGATACGAAAATGGAGAACCGACAGCTCGGAGACGTCCACGGCGCCTTTGAGCTTATCCAGCCCCTTGACCACGCAGACAAACAGGTCGCTGCCGCAATGTCGAGCGGCATACTGGTCGTCGGTGCTCTGCTGGTGGTTGGGACCGGCCTGTTCCTGCTCCTGCTGACTCGTCAGGTCACGCGGCCGATCCGCGGCGTGCTCGTCGGGCTCAACGAGGGTGCCGATCAGGTCAGCGACGCCTCGGGCCAGGTGGCGTCATCGTCACAATCCGTCGCGTTCGGCGCAACACAACAGGCCGCATCGCTACAGGAAACCAGCAGCGCGCTCGAAGAGGTCGCGGCCCAGGCGCGGGACAACGCGAACCGTTCCCGCGAAGCCAACGAGCTGGCCGCTCAAACCCGGCAGAATGCGAGCGAGGGTGAGCACACAATAGCGGCGCTCAACGAGGCCATGGACGCGATCGACCAATCCTCGCAGGACGTCAGCAAGATCATCAAAGTGATCGAGGAGATCGCGTTCCAGACGAACCTGTTGGCACTGAACGCCGCGGTCGAGGCCGCCCGTGCCGGCGAACATGGCCGCGGCTTCGCGGTCGTGGCCGACGAGGTTCGCCGGCTCGCGACACGCAGCGCTGGCGCCGCCCGCGAAACGACCACGCTCATCGACGAATCCGTCACACGCACCAAGGAGGGCTCCGTGGTCGCCTCGAACGCCGCCGCCGCCTTGCAGGCCATCGTACGCGATGTCTCCAGCGTCGCCGAACTGCTCGATGGCATCAGCGTCGCATCCGATGAACAAGCGCTCGGCGTGAGCCAGATCAACAAAGCCGTCACCGAGATGGATTCCATTACCCAGGCCAATGCGGCCGGGTCAGAACAGTCAGCCTCGGCCGCAGAGCAGCTCAGCGCCCAGGCCCGCCTGCTAAAGGGCATCGTCGACAAGCTGGCTATGCTGGTAAACGGCCGGCAACGCTAGCCGCCCAATGCCGAGACGCCGGTTTCTGGCTGCCGGTCAGCCAGAGAGGTTTCAGGTCCTGTTTGTGCGAGGAGGTCGCACGTGATCATCAACCCCACCGTCCCACTCCATCGCCTGGTTCTTTCGCTCTCCGAAGCACTGGACCACATCCACCCTGAGGTCGTTGACCATCAGCAACGCGTCACATATATCGCCACGCGACTGGGGCGTCGCATGGGGTTGGACGGACCGGCCCTGCTTGACCTCTTCCACGGTGCGGCCCTGCACGACATCGGCCTGATCGGTCGGGAGAACCGCGTCAGGACCCTTTCCCTCGGCGATCTTGAAGCGAGCAGTTGGCACGCCGAGGCCGGCTACCGCCTTCTCAAGGACAATCCACTATTCGCCCGACCGGCGGAGATCCTCCGGTACCACCACGTTGCATGGGCGAAGGGGCGCGGCGCCGTCCACGCCGGCTGTTCCGTGCCGCTCGAAAGCCACATCCTGGCCACGGCTGACACTATCGAAATAGCCATCGACCGAAATGCGCCGATACTCTCCCAGGCCGATCTGCTCGTCGAGAAAACCGTCGCACTGGCCGGACGCCGACTGCACCCGGATTGCGTCGCCGCATTCCGCGACCTCGCCCGCGAAGAGGCTTTCTGGCTCGATATCGCCTCCGAGCGAATCTACAGCATCTTGCTGCGGCAGACGAATTGGCCCGCGCTGACGATCGACGAAGTCACACTCGGCCCCATCGCCGAGGTCTTCGCACGTATCGTCGATGCGGCCACGCCTTGGACGGCCGTGCACAGCGCCGGCGTGTCCGCCACCGCCGTAGCGCTGGCCGAACGCCTGAACTTCTCGCCACGCGAGCTGCACTTGATGCGCGCCGCCGGCTACCTCCACGACCTCGGCAAGCTCTCCACCCCCACGGAGATTCTCAACAAGCCCGGAAAGCTTACTCGCGAAGAGTACCTGACCGTCAAGGAACACACGTATCACACCTTCCGCGTGCTCGACACCATTGGCGGCATGCCGCAGATCTGCGAGTGGGCCGCGTTCCACCACGAACGCCTGGATGGCAACGGCTACCCGTTCCACCATTCCGGCGACGACCTCACACTCGGCTCGCGCATCATGGCCGTTGCCGACGTGTTCACCTCCGTCACCGAGGATCGCCCCTACCGCGCGGGGATGACCAGCGAACAGGCCCTCGCCATCCTGCACAAAATGGTGGCCGATGGTGCCCTCGACGGCGACGTCGTCAGCACCCTCGACAACGCCTGCGAGGCGATCCAGGAGACACGTCGGCAGGAGCAGGCCCGCTACGGCGCCGAGCAGCAGCGGCTTCAGCAACTGGTGCAGCAGGAAACGCCCGCCACGCCGGCCGCCTGCACAGCAGACGAGTAGCGCATTTTCAGAGATGGTCCGGTGTGCTGCTCCGAAAGTAACGTCCAGAACTCCCGTGGCACCGGTTCCTAACCCTGTGGCACCGGTTTTTGACCGGTGGGTCGTGCCGGCGACGAACCCCAATGCCACGGCCTGGGTGCCACTACTCTTGAGCAGCACATCCTCGATTACGTGGCATGCTTCGATTTGGGTGGCATGTTTGCCCGTGCGATACTAGAACCTATCCCAGAACCTGTTTTGGCACCTCGCCACTGGAGGCCGGATGACGCGAAACCCGAGAGAAACTGCAATTCTCACAGTACATATGACCACAGTTATGAGGTTTTAGGATAGGTTCTAGAGCGCTTTCAACGAACTCGTAGCGTCTTAAACTCTAAGTGTCCTGGAGAATACGGCAGGGAGGCTGCTACGAGTAAGCAGAGCTTGCTCTAAATCACAGTCTATTAGCCTGGGCCGCACAGAGCCTGCGCAAAACGCTACGTCGTGTCCCCTCGATCCTTCCCTCTCGCCTCTCGATCCTTCCCGCCCGCTCAGTCCTCGGGCTCGTGATGGTGCTTGTGTCCCTTTGACTCACCGAGCTTGATCGTGAGCGTGATTTCCTTCTCGCCACGCTTGACCACGACAGGAACTTCGTCGCCCGGCTTATGTTTGCTCAGCGAGTCCATGTAGGCGTAGATATCGCGGATCGCATGGTCGCCGATGCGCAGGATGCGGTCGCCGTCGTGGAAGCCCGCCTTCTTGGCGGGTCCGTTGTCAAGGACCGCCTCGACCAGGAGCCCCGGCTCAGAGTCGCCGCCGGTGACATCGGGGATAATGCCGAGCCGGACCTTCGGTCGTGACGGCATTTCGCCCTCGCCGGAGTTGCCCGCGTGTTGCCCTTGGTACTTGGGTGCCGCGCCACCAACCTCGGGCGGGGCCTCTTCCTTGGCATGTTCGGCCGCCGGCTTCTTGACGTCGTCGCCCGGTGCCAGTGGAGCGGCCTTGTCCTGAAATACGGGGCATTGCGGCAGGTTGGCCAGCTCAAAGATGATCGAGTGGAACATGTCGAGGATTTTGACGGCCCCGGCGGCATCGATCTTGTCCCAGTCGTCGGACGGCCGGTGATAGTCCTTGTGCACGCCGGTGAATGCGAACAGCACCGGTATGTCATGCTGGTAAAAATGAAACTGATCGCTGCCGCCGGTCATGCCCTCGGCTGCGCGGAAGTTGATGCCCGTGCGGCCGGCGGCAGTGCTCACGATCTCGGCTAGGCCGGTGCCCGTGTTGGTCCCGAAGATCGTAAACTTATCCTGGTTCAGTCGCCCGATCATGTCATAGTTGATCATGGCGCAGAGCCGTTCGAGCGAAACGGTCGGGTGGTTAACGAAATACCGGCTGCCGAGCAGGCCCATTTCCTCGGCCGTAAAGGTAATGAAATAGACGTCGCGGTGGAGCTTCGGGCCGGCTGCCAGAACCCGGGCCGTCTCAATGACGGCGGCCGTACCGGAGGCGTTGTCGTCGGCGCCGTTGTGGATCTGCGCCGGCGCCTTGGGATCAGCCTCAAAGCTGGAGCGGACATTGCCAAGGTGGTCGTAATGGGCGCCAACGATCAGCACCTGATCGCTCGATCCGTCACCCGGCAATCGGCCGATAACATTGCGCGTCTCCACGTCGTCCCAGCCCACGCCGGTCTTCAGCGTGACGGTGAGGTTCATATCTTGCGAGAGCGGCTTACGCTCAGCATCGAGTTTGCGCTCGAGTTCGGACAGCGCCCCGAGGCCGGCCCGCTCGACCAGCGCCTCGCCCAGCTCGCGCGAGATATGGACCATGGGCAGGTCCATCGTGCGACCGGTCGAGCCAGAGTCGAACGAATACAGCGTGTCCTCGCAGCCGGGCCGTAGCGGCGGGTTGACGACCAGCAGCGCCTTGGCACCTTCCCAGGCGGCCAGCCGGGCTTTTTCGTAGAAGTACGAATGGGCGGTGGAGTTCTTCCCGCCAAACTCCGCCTCGGGGTCGCCCGACCAGGGCTCGTAGCGAAAGATCAGGACAATCTTGCCGTCGATGTCATACTCAGCGTAATCATCGTAATCATACTTGGGCGCGGTAATGCCGTAACCGCCGAAAGCGAGCGGCCCGCTGACGTCGCCAATCTCGGTAAACGGGAAGGGGATCCAATCCTTGCGAACTTGCCACCGGCGGTCAATCTCGGCGATGCTCAGTTCGGCCTCATCGTCCACAATCTTCTTACCCCGGCGCACTTCGAGCGATTGGAACCACGTATCGTCCACGCCTGCCGGCTCAAGCCCGATCTGCTTGAACTGATCGGCAATATACTCGGCCGCTCGTTCGATGCCGGGCGTCCCGGGCAGCCGCCCGCCCAGCTCGTCACTGGCCAAAAACTTGATGTGGTTCAGATACGTGTCGGCGTCGAACGGCGAGTCGGTGCTCTGAGCGCTGGCCGTCCCCGGCAGAAAGCAAACACTCAGCAAAACAACGAAACCGTGAAGAGCAGGCTTGTTCATCAGATAGGCTCCGGAAGAACCAGGTAACTCAGGTGAGTATAGCGCGACAGCATCCCACGGATCACGTCTTGGCGGGGCCCGCCCGCGGTTAACTACGATCAGCCGCATGTCCGCGCGGCGAGTCTACGGCCCGCTTTTGATGGTGGCAAATCAGCTAACAATTTCTGACGAATCCGCGAGTCGCCCCACCAGCTCGCCGATGGCGCCGGCCGGGTCCTCGACGCCAATGACCGCCCTGCAAACGGCGATAACATCAGCGCCCGCAGAAACAACCTCCCCCACGTTACCCACCGTGATCCCCCCAATCGCGACCAGCGGCAGCTCCGTCCGCTCCCGCGCATAACGCGCGAGTTCCAGCCCGGCAATGTGATCCTGCGGCTTCGTAGCACTCGCGTACATCGGTCCAACCGCGAGATAATCAGGCTGCTCCGCCCGCGCCGCGTCAAACTGCTCGGGCGTGTGCGTGCTCTTGCCGACAAGTATCTCCGCACCGGCAACGCGTCGCGCCTCCTCAACACTGACATCGTCCTGACCAACGTGGAGCATGTCCGCCCGCGCCAGCCGGGCCAGGTCGGGGCGATCGTTAATAGCCAGCAGTACGCCGTGTTCGCGCGTTAGGTCACGCAGCCAGCGCGCCCGGCGCAACAACTCGCGATCGCCAAGACCCTTCTCCCGCAGTTGTATACAGCCGGCCCCGCCACGGACAACAGCTTCAGCAGTCTGTTGCCAATCATGGCGACAAAGCTCATCTGTCAGCAGCACGTAGACACGCCCGGCCCGAAACTGCTGCCGACGCCCGCCGCGCAGCACCACCCGCTGCTCGATCTCGTACGCTTCGTAGCGCAGCGTCTCGGCACGCCGGGCGGCCTCGGGCGAGATTAGCTTGGCATATTCACCCAAACTCCGGGCCGCCTCACTGAGCCGCGCACATGCCGCCTGCACGACCGCGTCGGGCGCGCTGCGGGCCAATTCGCTCGCGGTTTTCACTTCACGCCCCACGTCGCCCACGATGTGCCGAGCCGCCAGCAACTCCCGCGGTCCCAGCGCCGCTGCGATCTGCTGAATCTCGTGCCGGCATGATTTGAGTGCGCCGGCCGCGTCGGCATCGTCCAGCGCAAACCGCGCATGATCTTCCATCACACGCAGCGCTTCACGCGCGCGGTTCAGATTGACGTCCAGTATCCGCAATGTGTCAGTATTCAAGCGGCCTCCGTTGAGCCGGGTAGTCCCGACGCGGCCACGCCTCGCGCCCGCGTCGTCGGCACTCGCCCGGCGGCTGTTCTGATTCAACCCGATAATACCGCCGCACCCGGCCGGCGTCAGTGGGTGTGCTTGTGTGTCGTGATCTGGAGCAGGTGCGCCGCACCGACGATCACCGGAAAACTGGCCAGAATCAGCACCCAGCGCGCCAGCGTTCGCCCCCGATCGTTGCACCGCCGGCCGACGACCTCGCAGATCAGCAACACAGACACGACCAGTCCAAACTTGTAGACCGCGATGCCGGCAATGTTGTAACGATCAATGATCCAGTCGGCGAGCGCGTTCAGCTCCTGCCCCCCATGAGAGAGAATCAGCCACGTGAAGAGCACGTCCAGGGCCGACAGAAAAACGTACCAGGTGTAATACTGGGGATAGAGGACCGCTCGCCGAAAGAAGGAGGGCGGCGAAGCCACAGCGGCCCCAGGTCGCAGCGCAGCGGGCGCTGCGGCAGATCGGTCTTCGCGGCTTGGGGATTGATCGGACACCGAAAGCTCCTGGCGTGCCGGTCTCGGCCACACTGATTGTACGCGGATCGCCGGCGTCGGGTCGAGACGTGCAGACCCACTTGGCAATTCGTCCTGAATACGCCACACTGCGCCCGTGGGTCCCGCCGATTCGACAGTTCGCGATACTGCTTCCCAGGACAAGCACCCCCCGCGCGACCATTTCGTCCGCCGCCTGCTAATCGCCGGCGTTGGTTGTGAAGACCGCGCAGGCGGAGATGTCGCCGGCGGAGAAGGTTCGCGAGCGGATTCGCAAACGGCGGCGGTGGTTGTTCACGTTCCTGGATCATGAAGCGGTTGAGGGTACGGACAACCGTGCGGACCGGGCTCTTCGGCCGGCGGTGATAGCTCGCAAGTTGTCGGCCGGAAACAAGACGGAGCGTGGAGCTCGCACGTGAGACGTCCTGGCCAACTGGGCGGCCACGTGCGCACAACGCGGCCAGGACCTGGTCGACTTCCTCCGCCCACAGCTCACACTCACAACCATCGAACGCTAAACACGTACACGCTCTTGAGCAATGGGTTTTCAAGTGCAATCGCCGAGGCTTGACAACGCATCAGTAAGCAAAACCGCTCTAATGCGGCCGCAGATCCTCGCCGATCCCGTCGATGAACAGCTCCACCCGCCCGCATCGCGGGCACACGTACACGTCGAACCGCTCGCGGTTCACAAACAGCTCGCCCAGCTCACCCAGAATCCCCCACCGCGTCCCTTCGTGAAACTGCTTCGTCCCGACAAAGTCCAGCGGCCTCTTGCACGTCGCACACGTGATCGGATTGGTCATGATCGAACCTCCTTTCGCTTTCTCACGTCTCCCCCAACGCTACTTCCCCCACTCACCCGCGCCCACTACAACCCTACACCACTTTCCGAATCACCCCGCCTACAGCGGTTGCCGTGCCACTGTTTTGTGAGCAGTGCATTCGCAACACCGTCGGCTCCCCAAGGTAATGAACCGTAACTGAAACCGCACCAACTCCCTCGAATCACACCCCCTACAACGGCTTACGCAACGCCTCCACCACCCCTTCCCGCACCCCCTCCGAGAACCCCTCCAGCAGCTCCCGCAGAGACTCCGCCCCCTGTCGCTCACACAGCTTCGCCGCCGCCATGCGCAACGCCGAATCACGCTCCTGGCAAAACGCCCGAAACGCCACCAGCAACTCGTCCCGCGACCACAGGCTCAGCGGGTCGGCCACGTTCGCCTGTCGCCGCGCCCACTTCAGCACCGTCGCCGGCTCCTCGTCCAGCTCGTACAGCCCCGCCAGCGCCCGCACCCGCTCGACCGCGTTCAACGCCGGCCCAGCCAAATCCGCCGGCAACTGCCGCAGCCGATCGTCAGGCGTCGCACCCGCGACCTGCTCCAGCCACCCAGCCTCGCGTTCCGGCTCCTCCGTCGGCTCCGCCAATCTCCCCGGCGGAATCACCATCACCCGATGCCCGGTCGCAAACTGCACCGACACCCGCCGCACCGGCCGACCGCCGACCGTCGCCGACTGCACCCGCACCACCTTCCCCGCCCCCCATTCCGGCCGAGCCGGATTACACACCATCCGCCCGACCAACGACCCATCAACCGGCAACTCCGCCGCCATACCAACCTCACAACAACAAACCGCCCCCGCTCCCAATTGTACCGCCCCTCCACCGCGGCACACACGCCCCGCGAAAACCGCCCCCCCACGTTCCCACGTTGTCACGCATCCACTGGTATCACCCGATCTCCGGCAGTAACCTCCACCCAGCCCGGCCAAAACCGTGCCGGCTCCGCACCGCGAGGTCCGCCGCCAATGAAAAGTACACTCCTGCCCCTGCTCATTATCGTCCTGACATTGATCGGCTGCGCCAGCGCTCGCAACAGCGCGACAGTCCAAAGCACCGCATCGCCCCAGCCCGACCAGCCAACCTCGCCTGAGTGGCACTGGCGTGATGCCCGCACGCTCCGCGTCGAAGGACGCGGCTGGCCCGACGCCACTCCGTTCTGCCGCCTGCCCGATTCCGCCCAGTCCGCCGTACCCCCCGCCGTCTGGAATCTCAGCCGCCATTCCGCCGGCGTCTGCGTGCGATTCATCACCGATTCAACCAGCATCGCCGCCATCTGGGACGGCGGCGGCGCCATGCCACACATGGCCGCCACCGCCAACAGCGGACTCGACCTCTACGCCCGCAGCGACGGCCTCTGGGTTTTCCGCGGCGTCGCCAAACCAAAACTCACCCGCACCACCGCCACCCTAGCCACCAACCTCCCATCCAACCCCACCGAGTACCTCCTCTACCTGCCGCTCTACAACAATGTCACCGACTTGCAGATCGGCGTCACACCCGGCGCCCGACTCGAACCCGCTCCACTACGCATACAACGTCCCATAGTCTTCTACGGCACCTCGATCACCCAGGGCGGCTGCGCCGCTCGCAGCGGCATGTGTCACGCCGCCATCCTCGGCCGACACCTCAACCGCGAGATCATCAACCTCGGCTTCTCCGGGGCCGGCAAGATGGAGCCCGCCCTCGCCGATCTGCTCGCCCAGCTAGATCCGGCCCTGTACGTGCTCGAATGTTTGCCGAACATGACGGCCGAGATGACCCGCGAACGTTTCGCCCCGTTTGTTCGTCGCCTGCGTGACCAGCGCCCCGATACGCCGATTCTGCTGGTCGAGCACCCGATCTACCCCCAGGGCGCCGACCGCAACGAGCTACTCCGCGAGATCCTGAACGAGCTGACTGCCGAAGGCGTGCCCAATCTGCACCGTCTCCCCGGCAAAAACCAACTCGCCGGCCGCGAAAACGGCACCGTAGACGGCATCCACCCCACCGACCTCGGCTTCACCCGCATGGCCAACGTCTACGAACCGATCCTGCGCGAGATACTCAAGGCCAGTGATTAAGCGCTTTGGCAAGGCAACTCCGCCGCCATCCCCCCCCAACGACAACAAACCGCCCCATCCCCACGCATCCCCACGCGATCACGTCGTTACGTCGTCACATTGTGACGTTGTGACGCTGAAGCCCGCGCAGCGGGCGACGGACCATAGCCCCGGGCGCAGCCCGGGGAAACCGTTCCGCCCAACCCAAAGAAGCCCGCGCAGCGGGCGACGGACCCTAGCCCCGGGTGGAGCGCAGCGCAACCCGGGGAACCCAACCCCTAATCACCCCAAAGCCCGCGCAGCGGGCGACAGAACTGCCCCCCCATACCGCCTACGTGCCTCACCCGGTTGCGGTGGTGTCACCGTGCCATCTATGAGCGAGCCAAAGTCAAGCGGGTTTTCGACGGGGTCTTTCCAACCATCTATTCGGCGTCGTCGCAGGGACACGCCACTCAACGATTTCGGGGGCGGCCTCAGTCATCTATGAGCGAGCCAAAGTCAAGCGGGTTTTCGACGGGGTCTTTCCAACCATCTATTCGGCGTCGTCGCAGGGACACGCCACTCAACGATTTCGGGGGCGGCCTCAGTCACTGCTACGATGGTAACGCGCCGGTTCCAACTGGCCCCCGCCGGTTGACGCCTCATGGCACATCCGCGAGGTCCGCCCGATTCGACCCGCTCGAAGTTTCGTCCCGCCCATAGCGGTACACTCACCTCCTGGTGCTCTCCGGAGGGGAAAGAACGGACTCCTATGCTACGCTCGGCGTCGGTTCCGTGACCACCTCCGCTTCACGCCACACTTCTCCGCTGCGCAGCATTGCCGCCGACACGCACGCCAGGTGCCGGGCTAACGCCACCAGCGCAATCTTGTTCCGCTCCGGATCACCACGCTGCACATGTTCGTAAACCGCCCGCAGCAGCGGACTGCGTCCCTTGCCCTGCCAAGCTGCCTCGCACAGCAATTGCCGCACGACACTGGGACCTTCCCGGGTGATATGCCCAAGCCGATTCGTCTGCCCACTCTGGTCCTGGCACGGCACCAGCCCGAAGTAGCAGCCCACCTGCCGATTGCTCCGAAAACGCCGGACATCGTCGATCCACGCCACCAGCGCCTCGGCCGTACGCTTCCCAACGCCCGGGATGGTCTGTAACAAACGCACCCTGGGATGCTCACGGGCCATGCTGTCCAACCACCGCTCCACCGTACGCAGCCGCGCGTCCAGATGCTCCAACTCGTCCAGGCCCAGATCCCGTTCGAGCGCCGTCGTACGCGTTGGAAACTCCACCTCCGCCAGCCAGACGCGGCCGGCCCGGCTCCACAAACTGGCGCGGCGTGGTGCCGCCACGCCGTGCGCCCGCAACAGGGCCCGCAGCCGGTTCTTCACCGCCGTCCGCTGGGCCACCAGCCGCCTCCGGAACTGAATCAGCCGCCGCCAACTGCGGACGTCCACGGGCGGCACATGCACCGGCGGCACCTGGTCCAGGAATAGCAAGGTAGCCAGCTTCCGGGCGTCGACCCGATCGTGCTTACGTTTGGCCCGGAAGATCAGTCGCACTGCCCCCGGATGAGCCACGACGATCCGCTGCGCCACCTGCTGCAGTTGTTCGTAGACGTAACCGTAGCCGCACGACGCCTCGTAGCAGATCTGGAAGGGCGGCGACACACTACGCAGTTGTTTCACCAGTTCCTTGACTCCGCCCCGAATCTGCTGTTGCTTGACGAGTTTCCCGGCTGAATCCAAAATGCAGATGGTCGACTGACGCTGATGTAGATCTAGTCCAATCGTGTACATGCGGGCCTCCTTTCTTTGAAGTTCCAACGGGGTCATACCCCGAAGGAGGCTCGCTTCATAGTTTCACTGCTGTGCCAGCAGTGTCTTCCCGCCGTCTCAACCCGCGATTTATCCGAACACCTCATCCCGTTGCGCAGCACGGACTGGGGAATTCCCATTCTCTAATCCTGCATGTTACCTTCTTCTCCCCCTTGCTGAGCCTCTTTGTCTGTGAGCGTAACTGTGTCGGAAATCCCTCCTGAGTCCACACGCCGAGCAAGTGTAATCTGAAGGTCATACATCAGTGATTGCTCCCGGTATTCAAGCCACAGTATCAATCGCTCAGTAACGCCTGATGCCGGCAAGTCAGCCAAACGCGGGTGGAAGCTCTCAGGCGGTTCGGGCCGAATCACATAGCGCCTAGCCATCGTGCGCGGAACTAAGGGCACTCGGCGTTTTGATTGGGGGGCGATCACAATGCGCGGATACACGCTTTCTGGGGGGGCTCCCAGAGATTCTGGGTAAATGATGCCGTGGCACCAGCCCTCGCCATCGACCAGGGTGCATAGTTCCCACATTAAGATCATCGGGAATTCAGTCGTATTGTGAAAGTCACCCATGAATCCAAAAGGTAGATAATGCAGCTCCACACTGAACAAGTCGCTCCTCAGGATTCCCTCCTGGAACAGCATGCCGTAGCGTTGAGCCGCATTGTTCGTGAATATCTCATTTAGCGACAGTTGCAAGTCAGTCGCTCTCGCATCGCTCCAGCCACTTGTCTGCGCTTGATGACAACCAGCGATTAGGACAACCACGGAGGCTATAATGTGCCATCTAGGTCGGCACGCTAGCTTACTTGCGATCTGTTCGAGCCTCACCGAAGCCTCCTTCGAATATGTTCTCCGGGATCGCAACGTCCGATGGCCACGGCTCCGCAGCTGCGCACTCCCCCTCAACGCTGCAGTAAACCTCGAACTTGCACGGAGGTACCATGAAATAGGTCATGATCTCGGTGTGAGACGGAACCTCATGGTACCTCACCAAAAAGCTCCTCTCATAGGCGAAATGGCGAAGACGATCGGTGATAGGATGCTCGTCATAGCTTGTCGGCTTCCATAGACCTGGAATCAGGTGAGCCAGAATGGGCTTGTCAAACGAACCGAAGATCGTGAGGTCGCTCAGCGACACTGCGCAATCTGTGCGCACGAACAAACCGAAGACCACTGCCTCTGGCGCCGCCCTGTGTAACCGCTTGATCACTTTCATCTCTGCAGGCGTCGCTTGTCGCCAGTCTAGGCTCCAATACACCGACTTATCATCAGCAGTTCGCTTGCTGGCAGGCATAGACTCCGGCCATGCGATCTCTTGTGGCCCTTCTGGCATGATGCAATCGCACCCTCGGGTCACGTTCCACCCAATCCCTGCAGTAAGCACGAGCATGCCTACGACACCCAGCGCGTGTTTCACACTCCAACGGCTCTTACCTCTTGAACTGCTCGAATCTGCCTCTTGCGTCGAGGGCGCGCATGTGACTTCAGCAAGCCTCCCCTCGCCGTCATCTGGCACGGGTGCATCTGCGGGGCACGCTTCAGGTTTGGCTTCACTCGGCTCTTCGGACGATGGCATTTTTTGATACTAGACGGTGACCGTATCAGCGCCAAGACAACTCCTCCGAGTTGTCGACCATCGTCCTACCATGCTCACTTACTCAAACCCGGCACACCCGGGACAGCAACTAATTCCTCCCACCGAATCTTTACAACTTCCAAGGCTCAAGGCTGCCCTGCGCCCCCTCGATCCTCAACCCCCAACAACCTTGTCCCCGCAATCCCATTACCAGGACGTAGCAAAAACCCGCGCGCAGAATCCGCCAGAAACCAACAGAAATCGCCAATCTCCGCCAGCCAGCGACAATCCCTAAAATCCAACTTGCCCAACCCAAAAAGCGCGTCAACACTTACCTACGCTTACGCTGTTCCCAGGGCACCCTTGACGACGCCCGCCGCGACGGCCGCCCGCGCCAGCAGCGGGATAAACTCGCGTTTCCCGCCGGTGACCTGGCCGCTGCCGCCGGGATATTGCACCGAATGCGTCGCGTCGAACACCACCGGGGCAAAGTTCCGCATGACGGCCAACCCGGTGAGGTCATTAACAAGCCGTTCGTAGCCAAAGAACGCGCCCCGCTCCGTCACGAGCACGTTGTCGTTGCCGGCCTCGCGAACCTTTTCGACCGCCAACCCCATCTTTTCCGGGCCAAGGAACTGCCCCTTTTTGATATTCACGCACTTGCCGGTTCGCCCGCACGCCAGCAGCAGGTCCGTTTGGCGACACAGAAACGCCGGCACCTGCACCGCGTCGAGCACCGCGCCGGCGGCCGTCGCCTGGGCGGGATCGTGCACGTCCGACAACACCGGCACGCCAACCGCGTCGCGCACATCGGCGAGCATCTTCAAACCAGCTTCAAGCCCCGGCCCGCGATAGGAATGAACGCTCGACCGGTTCGCCTTGTCGTAGCTGGCCTTGAACACGTACGGCAATTCAAAACCACGCGCGATCTCGGCGATCCGCTCCGCGAGCCGCAATGCGTGCTCGGCCGACTCCAACACGCACGGCCCGGCGATCAGCAGCAGCGGCCGACCGGCGCCGACCTGATAGGACCCCAATTGGCTTGTTTTTGGCGTACTCATGCCGGGAATCATACCTCGCCCCGGGGCCGGACTCCAGAAAACGCGTGCAGCCCGCGTTACACACTGCTAAAATGCAGACTGGCATATCAGGCAGTAACTTTGGCCGGCCCCACGAGCGGCGTGCAGCGCTTGCGTGCGCTCGCCGGCAGCACGCCAACGTCGGGCCCGCACCGAGGCGCTCACGTCATCTGCGCCGCAGGAGATCGAGACCATGATCCGTAAATCCCCCGTTCGCATCGCCGCATTTACGTTGATCGAGCTGCTGGTAGTCGTCGCCATCATCGCCCTGCTCATTTCAATCCTGCTGCCATCGCTGAGCGATGCGAAGGAACAGGCGAAGGTCGCCAAGTGCCTGTCCAACCTGCGCGGCGTGATGACCACGACCAACATGTACTTCCACGAGTACAACGACCAGTTCCCCTTCATGGTGCGCGCCAGTGGCGGCTGGATGGGCATCTGTACCTGGTCCTACGGCGGCAAGACCAACAACGAGTACTGGGAAACGTACGACAGCGGCGTGTTCTACATCCCCGTCACGGAACGCCCGTTCAACGAGTACCTAATGGGCACCAAGGTCGAGCCGGATCTCATGGACGGCAACGAAATTATCCTGCGGACGGAGATCCCCGCAGTCGAGTGCCCCTCTGATCGCACGTCCAACCAACGCCGGTTCAACGATACCGGCCTGCCCCAGCAATCGATCAGCACGTACGACGACGTCGGCACGAGCTATCACTACAACATCCACGCCCTCCAGGACACCAACATCGACGAGTGGGAGAACGATGGCGCTGGCTGGGTTCAGATCGGCCGGGCACTCGTCGGTGACACGCTCGGCGGTATGACCGGGACTCTGACGATGTTCTGGGAAGACCCGCTCGACTGGGCACTGGAAGACATGACGCAGGAGATCGGCAACCACAAGAAGTACTCCAAGCATTGCGTCGGTTTTCTGGATGGCCACGCGGCGTACAAGTACATGGACAGTCGTCGACATTGCGGCGTCGGGTGGGCGACGATCAACCCGAACTGGGCATTCCATCCGGGCCAGCCGCGTGGGGCGATCTATTACACGCTGCTAAGCAAGAACTGCAATCCCTGATAGCAGGCGAGATCGGCGGGCCCATGATGAACTTGTGAGACGCGGCCGCTATTGGCGGCAGTGCGTCTGGCGTGGGCCGATTATTCGGTTGTCGAAGATCCGCTTCGGTGCCGGTCCAGTTCGAGCGCAGGAGTTAGGGCGCCTGTTCTGCCGGCCGCGGTCCTGGGGGATAGCCCGGCCTCGTCCGGAGACTCGTACGGTCCAATACCACTTCACCGGCTATTAGCCGGTGCCACACTTGCATGATCACACCTGGTGTGGCTGTGTTGGGCCGCTCCGGGTGGGCGGGGTCACGAACGGGGCAGCGGATCGTGTGAGGATCGAGGGGCGTGCGTTGAGGATCGAGGTTTGTTGTTCGAGCCTTTCACGCTTGCGTTGCCTCTTTCCGTTCACACGGGCACTTTTGTGCCGCCGGGAGATCGATCCCCCGGCGGCACAAAAGTGCCCGTGTGAACGGAAAGAGGCAACGCAAGCGTGAAAGGCTCGAATTCAAACCTCGATCCTCGCCTCTCGATCCTCGATCCTCACACGATCCGCTGCCCCGTTCGCGACCCCACCAAAAAAGGAAGGCGAGCCGCGCTGGCGACCCGCCTCTCCTGGCCTCGAACACCCTCCACTGGTAAATCAGCGGCCACGGCCTCCTTATGTGCTCCTCTTAAAACAGTACCACAAAGATCCCATATCGTCAAGCAATATCTCCTATCCCAGCCCATCGCACACAAGGCCCGCCCTGGCA
>CAXXTC010000021.1:0-90723 GCA_963666925.2 Phycisphaerae bacterium
TCAGCCGATACGTCAACCAACACGTGCTGTGGATCCGCAGCGCGCTGCCGCTACATGAAACCCGACTGCCCTCTGACACCGAAGCCGTCGCACAGAGCAACCTTCGACTGCTGTGGACACTCGGCGCAAACCTGCGCCAGCACCCGGCCGGCTACGGAGTAGCCGTGCTGTTGCTGCTGGGGCTGGTCATCTGGCAACCGTGGCTGCTCAGAAAACTTCGCCAGAACCAGGAACGCGTCAGCCGACCCTACAGCGACAACTACCTACTGACCATTCAGGCGTTGCTGATCACCGCCTTGCTGGCACTACCCGGGCCACTGCTGCTCAAGCTGCTCGGTTGGCACCTGCCGCTGGCGGTCGAGCCGACCGATGCCCATCTATACGAGTACGCCCATGCGCTCGGCGGCGGACTGGCGGCGGCGGCACAGGTGCTGCTCGGCATCTCATTCTTCCGGAACGCGTGCCGACCGCGCGGACTGTTGGCCGGCCATTTCACCTGGAACCCCGCCGGCCTACGCCTCACACGCAACAACCTCCTGTGGCTGGTGTGGGTACTCGTGCCCGCCACCATCATCGTCGCCACCACCGAACACATCGTCGACAACGACTGGCGCGACTCGCTCGGCCGACTCGCCTTCATGGTCGCCCTGCTGGCGCTGACGACCTTCGTAGCCCGACTCCTCCACCCCACCCGCGGCGCCCTGGCTGCCAGCCTGCAACGCAATCACGCCGGCTGGGCTTGGCGCTTGCGCTACGTCTGGTATAGCCTGGCGATCGCGATTCCGCTGGCACTCATTGCAGCCGCCTGGGGCGGCTATTACTACACCACCCTGCAACTGGCCCGCCGCCTCACGCAAAGCGTCTGGCTGGTGCTCGGCCTGCTCATCATCCACGCCCTGTTGCTGCGCTGGCTGACCTATACCCAGCGCCGCCTGGCCATAGAACAGGCGCGCAAGAAACGCGCCACCCTGCTTGAAGCCCGCGCCGCCGAGAACGAACCCGCCGGCGAGCCGCCGCCACCAATCGACGAATCCCGCTTCGACATCATCAGCATCGGTGCACAGACCCGCACACTGCTGCGCAGCCTGATCACGCTGGCCGGCCTGATCGCACTCTGGCTGATCTGGGTCGACCTGCTGCCCGCGCTCAGCTTCATGGACAAGGTCGAGCTCTGGCCCTACACGGTCGAAACCGTCGCCGCGACTACCGCCGGCACCGAGGACGGCGGCACCACCCAAACCACCCGCCACATCGAATACATCACGCTGGCCCACGTGGTGGCCGCTACGGTCATCACCATCTTCACCATCATCCTGGCACGCAACATCCCCGGTCTACTCGAAATGACCATCGTTCAGAAGCTACCCATGGACGCCGGCGGGCGGTTCGCCTTCACCACCATCGCCCGCTACGTCATCGTGGCCGTCGGCGTAATCGTGGCCTTCGGCACGATCGGTATCGGCTGGTCCAAGGTGCAGTGGCTCGTGGCTGCATTCAGCGTCGGCCTGGGCTTCGGCTTGCAGGAGATCTTCGCCAACTTCGTGTCCGGCCTGATGCTGCTGTTCGAGCGGCCGATTCGCATAGGTGACACTGTCACGGTCGGCAACGTCGACGGCACAGTCACGCGTATTCGCATCCGCGCCACGACCATTACCGACTGGGACCGCAAGGAGCTGATCATCCCCAATCGCGAGTTCATCTCGGGATCGGTGATCAACTGGAGCCTCTCCGACCCGTTGCTGCGGCTCATCGTGCCGGTGGGCGTCGCCTATGGTTCAGACACCGACCTGGTTGAAGAAACTCTGGCGCGCGTGGCACAAGAAGAGCCAAACGTTCTGGACGACCCGGAATCACGCGTGCTGTTCCTCGGCTTTGGAGCAAGCTCGCTGGATTTCGAGCTGCGCGTCTACATCCCGAGCGTGGATTACTTCCTGCAAACCAAGCACCGACTGCACAAAGCGATCGACCGTGAGTTCCGCAAGGCAAGCATCGAAATCGCCTTCCCGCAACAGGATTTACACATCCGCTCGATCGATGGAGCACTGAAACTGGGTCGGCTGGAGCGCATCCCGCGTCCCCCGGGCAACCGCGCACAACCCGGCCCGGGTCAGCAATAAGGCTGCGCAGCCACGCCGGCGACACATCTGTTCGTATCAATACGGGATCAATCGCCCTTCGCCGGGGTTTTAGGCCCCGGCGCTGGGGGGGTGGCGCTGTCTGAGGATTGGCTGAGATTGCGCTCGGCTTCGAGCAGGGCCTGGTGACGGACCAATAGCGTGATCTCACGCCGGACACGCCGCAGGCGAATGTAGATCGCCCAGAATCCCGCCAGCATGACAATGACGGCGATGTAGAGGATCAGGTCGGCGCCACGGCCGATGCCGATGGTCCGGGCCACCCGCGATGTCGCACCGGGCCAGAGAATGGCAACCAGAGCGGCCAGGAAGACGGCCGCCCAGATCAGTCCTTCACGTTTGCCCGCCCAGCCGCGCAGCAGGGCCACGATGCTGCCGATCAGCAGCACCCCGACGATGATGACGAGCACCTGTTGGGCGAGCGTGAGTTCAAACATGGCTACCGTGCCACACGGCCGACGAGATAGTGGAACAGGACCCGTCCCGCCTCACGCAAGGACTGGCCCTTGGCCAACGAGTAATCCGTGTAGCGTATGGTGACGGGGACCTCCCGGTATCGCAATCGCAATCTGCGAATCTGGTCGATGATCTCGCTCGCGTGAGCCATGCGGTCCATGGAGATGTTCAGCCCCTCGGCCGCCTTCCGCGACATCGCCCGCAGGCCATTGTGAGCATCTGTGACCGGCACCCTACTCACCAGGCGGGTGAACACGACGGCCCCACGAAGCATAACGCGGCGGGTCCAGGGGATTCGTTCAGCAGTACCCAGAAAGCGCGAGCCAAGCGCAATATCGCATTCGTCGTCAATAACGGGTTGGAGCAGGGCAGCGATATCCTCGACGCGATGTTGCGCGTCGGCGTCGAAGGTAACAACATAGCGGGCATCGCGGCGCAGCGCGAAGCTGATTCCGGTTTGCAGCGCGGCGCCCTGGCCACGGTTGACCAGGTGGCGCAGGACGTAGGGCGTCTCGCGCCGGGCGGCGCTATAGGTCCCGTCGCCCGATCCGTCATCAACCACGACGACGTTGGGGTAGACCTTGCGCAGCTCGCGCAGAACGGTGCCTATGCAGCGTTCCTCGCGGTAAGCCGGCACAACCACGAAGACCTGGCGGCGAATCTGCTCCGGCAGTGTCGGGGGCGAATCCGACATCGGCTCCTCATGCTGGGATAGACCACTGCCGACGCGCTGGCGGCGGTGGCCGTCGATTTTCATACTACCCCCCGCGCACAGCGATTTCCACAGCGAGTTGCCGGGGCGTTCGGTGACGCCGCCAATATCGGACACGCTCGGCGACATCGCCTGATCGGGGCCGCCGAGTACGCTGCGCGTGGCACTGGCGGGGCTGACCTGATACATTCCAACTCAACACGACGGCGTGTCGTGGACCCGACAGCGATAACCGCGGTGATGCAGTGGCCAGCTCCGATAGCGTCAGTCTGGTAATTCCCGGACGCAACTGCCAGCGAACAATCCGGCAGTGCCTGGCGGCCGCCGTCGCGGTGCGTGAGGATCCGGCGTCGCGGCTGGACGAGATTCTGTTCGTGGACGACGGCTCAACCGACGACACGCCGAAGATCGTCGGCGAATTCCCCGTGACGCTCGTACCGGGCGCGGGTCGCGGGCCGGGCTCGGCGCGAAACCTGGGCTGGCGGACGGCGCGCAACCCGCTGGTGTGGTTCGTCGATTCAGACTGCGTAGCCGAGCCCGACGCGCTGCGCAAACTACTGCCGCACATGAACGACCCGGGCGTCGGAGCCGTCTCGGGCAGCTACGGCATCATGAACCCCGAATCTCTACTGGCCCGGCTGATCCACGAGGAAATAATCGAGCGGCATCTGCGTATGCGGACACGCGTCGACTTTCTCGCAACGTTCAACGTGCTATATCGCAAGGCGGCCCTGGAGCAGGTCGGCGGATTCGACGAGCGCTACCTGAAAGCCCAGGACGCCGAGCTGTCGTTCCGCGTACAGGCCGCGGGCTACGAGCTGCACTTCGAGCTCGAATCACGCGTCAAACACTATCACGAGCAACACTGGCTGAAATACCTGCGCACGCAGCGCCACCAGGGCTACTGGCGGGTATATCTGCACATGAGCTACCCGCGACACAGCGGCGGCGATTCGTACAGCAGCCTGGTCGACCATATGCAGCCGCCGCTGGCGATGTTGAGTCTGCCGGCGCTGCCGGTGGCACTGTTGCCGTGGGGCTGGCTGGCGCCGGCCGGCGTGCTGGCATTGCTCGGTGCGGCACAAGTGCCGATGACCTGCCGCTTGTTACGGCGTTGCCGGCGCCCGTCGTACGCGCTGTTCGCCTGGATGAGCCTGGTGCGGGCCTACTGGCGCGGCGTCGGCATGACGCAGGGACTGTGCGCATACCTGGCCGGCCGGCAGCGCATCTCCCCCGTGCGCCCGGGAGAATCGCCCAAGCAGGCACCGTGACCGTCGCGCCATGACCACCCCAGATTGCAGGATCATGTCTTGAGCACTGCTACGCCACTGGTTTCCGTGGTGATCCCGACCTGCGACCGGCAGGATATCCTGAACCGGTGTCTGGCAGCGCTGGCAGCCCAAACCTATCCGAACTTCGAGGTGATCGTCGTCGACGATCATTCGCAGGACAGCACGCCGGCGTTACTCGCGGAGCTGGCCGAGCAGCAGCCGGCGCTCAACCTGCGCAGCCTGCGCAACGACCAGCCGCTGGGCGCAAACCCGAGTCGAAACCGCGGCATCCGCGCCGCGCGCGGCGAGTTCGTGGCCTTTCTCGATAGCGATTGCATCGCCGCCTCGGACTGGCTCGAAAAACTCATGGCCGGCTTCCGCACGCCGCGCGTGGCGGCGGTAACCGGACGGGTCGATGATCGTCCGCCGACAAACATCTACGAGCTGACGTTCAAGGGAACCCACCGCCTGCACCACGATGGGCCGGCACATCGACTGGTGGCCGGGAATATGTGCGTACGGCGCGAGCTATTGCTCAAATACCGGCTCGACGAAGATCGGGCGGCGGCGGCGACCAACGCCGACGGCCAGCGCGACCTGAAAGTGTCCGGCCGCGGCGACGAGGAGGGGCTGTTTCTACTGCTGCGGGCCGCGGGGTATGAGCAATTGATTGTCAGCGACGCCGTCGTGCTGCACGACCATGGCTTCGATCGGCCCACGTTTTATCGGCAGGCGTTTCGCGGCGGGAAGTCCGCGGCGCGACTCGTGTACAAATACTACCTGCGTCAGCGGATCGACATGATTCCGTTCGTCCTGGCGTACGTCACGCTGCCGCTGATCGCGCTGCACGTTTGGCTGGCGGCCGTGCCGGCTTTCTTCATGCTGGGGGCGCTGGCGGCAATCACCTACAACGACCTGTTCCGCAAAGGAAAAACGCTCGGCGAAACTCTACGCACATTTCCGCTGCTGGTAGCTTACTACCACGTTCGGCTGGCCGGGTATGTGATCGAGTCGCTACGTCTGCGTCTGACAAAACACAACTTGCAACGCACCCAACTCGACAAAATCGAGCGGGCCGGGGACACAGATGCCGGGTGGCACACTTCCTGAACAGTGCGGAGCCCACTGCTCAAGAACACCCAGGCGTAACAATGCGACAACGTATCAACGGGGTGGGAGATCGGTCCCCCACCCCGTGCTGCGCAACGGGATGGGGCACCCAGCATTGGGGTTCGTCGCCGGCGCGACGCACCGGTTACAAACCTGTGCCACATAGGCTCTGAGATAGCCTCTATTCGTCTGACACCCGCTCCAGGACGATCCACTCCTTGGCCACACGGGCCTGTGTCTCGATGCAGGCCTTGTAGTCGGCATACTCGGCCGGCATAACTTCGAGACCCTCGCGGACGAACGCGTCTTCGTACGTTACGACGTCGCCATCGGTGGTAAACGTGGCCGTGAAACTGGCCGCCGGCGTGGATGCGGAATAATCCTGTCCCGCATAGTGAACCCGATAGCCGGCCGGCACGCGAATGTGCATGGTCTTCGTGCTGGCGCCACGCCGATACCAGCGCATTGGAAACAGGCGCGCGGGCTTTCCGACACTGGCTGCAGTGTAGTCGATCTCGGGGAGCTGGAACACCAGCAGATCGTCGCCACCGCGGATGGCGTAGTCAGTAAGCGTGTATTGCTCGACGAAGCGCAGCGGGGCGGCCAGATCGTGCAGGTTCTCGATCTCGTAGCTGTCGAGCTGCGACTTGGCGTGCATCGCGTTGAGCGACACCTCCAGATCGCGGCGAATCTCCTCGTCCTGAAGATCCTTCCACATGTTACGCTGCCAGATCTCGTCATTGCCCGTGTACGTCTCCGTCTTTTTGACGGTGACGTCGCCGGCGGAGCTCACATCGATCTCATACCGCACAGCAATCTGTTCCTGCGCCGGCTCATTAAGCGGTAGATCGACCAGCTCGCTGCTCGTCGGAGTAACCAGCAGACCGCGCGAGTTCTGGAACCGATATGGCAGTTGGCCAAAACGAATGGTTTCGTCGTTTAGAGCGAGGAAGACGCGCCCGTCGGGCAGGTCGGCCGCGACGACGGCCACCACCAGTTGGTGCACGTTGGGAACGTCCTCGAGCAGCACGCCGGAGGTCTGTGGGCAAACCAGCACGAGAGCAGCGTCCACGTCGGCCGCCTGCAACAGCGCCACCAACAGGGCCGCCTTGTCGAGCGAGTTGCCGGCGCGGGCTGTGAAAGTCTCGCTGGCCGGGCGTGGCTCGTACGAGTACAGCGGCGGCGAAACCTGCAAATAACGCACCGTGCGGTTGAAATCCTGGTATATCGCGCGAGCCCGCTCGGTGGCCGTCGCACCATCCGCAACCAACCCAGCAACATACGCACGCATCTCGTCGTTGGTGTCCAGAGCGCTGCCCAACGCGGCACTGGCGGCCGTACCGATATCGGACCACGTCATTTGTGTCGAGACCGCGACGTGCGGCAAGATCTCGCTAGCCGGCGGCATCTGCGGCTCGCGAACGACACGCTCACAATTCGTAGCCGTGAAGCGAATCGTGACGTGCTGCGGACCCTCTTCGCGCGTGGTCGTAACGTTGTCACCCAGATTCGACGTATGTTGCAACAGTTCGTGCCCCAGCGGAGCACTGATAACAAGCTCGGCTTCAAGCACCGGCTCTTCTTCGCGGAACAGCGCCTCACAGAGGGGGACATCAAAGATGTTACCCTCGTCGCGCCGAATCGTGACCTGGTAATCGATCACGGAGCCGATGCGAATCTGCTTCAGAGCAAACTTGGCCTGATAGAGTTTCTCATAAGCGGGGTACTCGGAGAATACGCTGGAAACCTCGAGGGCGCTGTCGGACATGGGCGTGACGGTGCCGTCCGGATCAATCGTGCGGGCAAAGTCAACGGTCAGCGTCTGCTCGCCCTGCTTGTAGGTGCGCGCCACTGTGGCCCGGGCCTTACCACGCTCGAGCATTACTCTCTCGATGCGGCGCTGACGAACCGTGTAGCCACCGCTCTCATCGAGGTCGTACCGTGTCAGCGAATAGAGCGTCACGTGTCCGGAGTCGGGGTACATAAACGGCGGCGGTTGATGCTCGAGGACGCGCTTCAACACGGGATCATCAAGCTGGTCAACGGACTGGGCCTGGTCGCCCAGACGCTGCTGAGTAAGCTCGACGCGTTGTACGGTGGCGCGGGGAAAGAGCGTCGGCTCGTCCTCGCCGTCGACCAGAAACGTGATCTGCTCAGCACTGATCTGCACAAGCTGGCCAACACGCTCGCTGCCGTCCTGGAGATAGAGCACATCGTTGCCGGCTTGGGCCGACAGCACCGCCGCCAGGCACAGAAGTGTTGCGGCAACCAGTGATATACGCGTCACTTTCACGATTCACTCCCTGTCTTCGTCAACAGCAGCGGGTGCTTGATGAAATCTGTGCAATTCTCGACGAATTGTTTGAGCTCCGGATATTCACGCGACTCGATCACGCGGTGGGTCAGCTCCAGGTTGTCATTAAAGACCACCTTGCCATCCGCGTACTCATAGTTGGCAGAGTAGTCAGCAAACGGCGTCGACAACTCGACCGGCTCGGGCAGACCACGCGGAACGTAGCCGGCCGGCAAATCAAGCTGAATGTGTTGCCGTAGGCTGAACACCGTCGGCGACTGGATGTCGTAGTCGCGCTGGTCAAGCGCAGCGATGGCCGCCAGCGACTTCATCGCGCGGGCCAGCGGCATCTCGAAAATCATCAGATCGCCGGCAAAGGTCGGGTATTCGGGCAGGACGATCTTTAGTGTGGCGGTGAGCTGTGTGGTCAGGTCGGATTCATCGCCGACTTCCAGCTTCTTCAACTCGGCCCCGGGGCAGAGGGCGTTGATGGCCTGCTGGGCAACCGTGCGCCGCAGCATCGAATTGACCTGGTCGAGCATCATCCGGCCGATCGCCTCGAAATTGCCGTTGGGCTCAAGCTTGAGAATGACCTTGAGCGTGCCGTCCGCTTCAAGACGCATGTTCAGATCGATAAGCAGCTCGTTCTCTTCCGGCGGGGGCGTTTCCGTGTGGCCGATCTTGCGCTCTAAAACGTTGATCGTCGACACGCCGTGATCATTGAGCGGGTACGACGGATAGCGCCAGGCCGTGCCGGTGCAGTCGAGGTGAAAAGTGCGGCCGTTGAGCTCGACCTCGTTGAAGGCGTGGTTGCCATAGAGCGTCGGCAAACTTCGATCATCCGCCGGCAGGTCGTTGGTGGCCACGATTATCGGCTCAGACTTGATGCCGACAACCTTGAGCATCGTGGCAAACAGAATAGCTTTGTCGATGCAGTCGCCATACTTGTTCTTGAGCGTGAGCGCGGCCGGGTGGCCGCTCAGCCCCGAACCGAGACTCCCCTTGATGGAGATGTAACGGACCTCGCGCTGCAACCAGTAATAGATGGCGGCGAGCTGCTCCTCGGGTTCCGTAAGGTCACCGACTATCTCGTGCACCTGGGCCTCGATCTCTGGCGTGACCTGCACGTGCTCGCGTTGAAAGCGCCCGAGAAAATCGAACAGATAATCCCAGGTCGAATGCAGGCTGGCGACTACCGAGGGAACGACCTGACCGACCGGCGGCATGCCCGGCTCGCGGATCACCGGCGCGATATCGCGCAACTCCCACTGATATACGCGCGTGTCATATTCACCTTCGGTCCACTGCCGCGGCTCGGCGGCAGCACTGTCAACGAAGTTGCCCGTCTCGTAATACAGCTCGCGTTCCTCGGGTACAGAAATAGTCAGCCGGCTCATGGCCACCGGCTCGGTGCTGCCAAAGTACCAGCGTGGGTAAAACAGCTCGGGGTCGTACGGGTTGTAGGTCTCCACTTCCCAGATGGTCTCGATAATCGAGCCAATCTCCACCTGCGGAACCTGCCCGCTGAGCGTCTTGTTCCGGCTGAAAAATTCCATTCCGCTGCTGGGCTTGACCTCGCGCAACTCGCCCGGATCAAACTCGTGAATCGTGCCGTCCGGGCCGATAGCGCGGGCAAGCAGAAGTCGCGCCCGACTCCGGCCTTCCTCGTAATACTGAGAAATCTGGGCGGCCGCCTTCCAGGGTTCCTTCAGCACGAGCAGGGCCATGTGGCTACGCTGGAGTTGCGTACCGTCAGGACGCAAAGTGAACTCGCCGTCATCAATCAGAACGGCGGCCCCAACATCTGGATACTCCGCACGCATCCGGTCGGCCTGTTCCAACAACTCGCCGACATCGGCACCGCGACTCAACTCGTCAGTCGACGACGCCCCCAGCACGCCCTGCGAGAAGATGACCTTGCGAACCTGATCACGCGGAACCTCTCGACCACCGTCGAGCACCAGCACGGCGTCGCGATATTGCACGGATTCGGTCTCAATGCGCGTACCGTCCGTCAGCTCAACGGTGTGACCGGCGGCTATCGGAATCCAACTCAACCCCGCCAGCAGCAGCGTGCTGCGGAGAAATCTCCTGACAAACATGTTCATACTCCTGTTGCCGGGCCTCCCGCAGACAACGCGGCAAGCGCCCGTTTTGGCCGCCCCGGGCCGGTGGATGTTGCCCAATGGGTGCATGGTATTCGCAGACGATTGCAGCGGCAATGCGAAGCAGCCGCTCCCCCAAGACACGCCCCCGACCGATACGGCATTCCGAAACCGGTCCAGCAGCGCGCAAACTAACGCGGGCGACCGGGAGAACGGTCGCCCGCGCTGGCGGTGGTATAACGGGTGGTGGGCCCGTTTGACCGGCGTCAGGACGCCGGCCGGAAGGAGATCTAGCAGGCCGGCCGACGACTGCGAACAAGCAGCACCAGGCCGCTCAGGCTCAGCAGAATCGTGCTCGGCTCGGGAACGCTCATGGTGAGACCAATCTGATCGTTGCCACACGTAGCGGCCGTGTGTAGAGCAACTTCGAACTCGCCGTCGGCCGAGAGGCTGGCCAGCGGAATAGTCCAGCTCTGGGCGTACCAGGTATGGTCGGTGTCGGCAATCTCGCCATGCGTCAGGTTGGCATTACCAAGGTCGGTGCCACCCTGCGCGAAAACACGGAGATCGAAACCGTCGGGGACGTTCCCGGTGCTGTACGCGCCGCGGCCGCCAATGATGCTGACGTCGCTATCGCTGTCGAGCTTGACGAGGTGACCTTCCAGACTACTGCCGCCGACGCCGCCGGAGACGTGGAAGGCCTCAGCCTGTGCGTAGTAGTCGGCATTGATGTTGATGGGATCACCACTGTTGTCGCGGGCCCAGCTATTCAGCAGGGCGTAGTGGCTGATACCGGTCGAATCTGAGACGGTGAGGAAGAGATCACCCTGCGAATACCAGGTGTTCCAGCCGCTGTAGTAATACCCGCTGTTGGGGTCGAGTCCGCCGGCGAACATGAGAACGAGGCTGTCGCCGTCGGCCAGGAAACCCAGGCCACCTTGATCGAAGTGGGTGCCGACGCTGCCGCCGGGGCTGGGAACTTCGCCGACGCCACTGGGATAGCAAACCCGACTGTCGCCGAGCACGGCCAGCTCCGTGCTGGTGCTGGGCCCGGTAACAGCCTGATTGGACTTGGTGTCGCAGTAGTATGAGGATTGGAGACCTGAGACGCCCACCTCGAAGACGGCATCTAAGCCGCTGAAACTATCGATCAGGTCCGCGTAGCAGAATCCGGTGCCGATCATCAGCGTCGCAATAGTGAGGAGGAAGTTCGATCGCATACCAGGCTCCTTTACCATCTCCGGCGAGAGCGTTATTAACTTCTCACTGAGTGGGTCATGCCTGGCAAGCGGCAAGCGGCGATCGGCGAGCACCTATTCATAGGCCACCGACAGCGAAGAAATCCAGTGTTCATCATGAAAAAACCGGGGCGTGGAACGCTATGCGGACGTCGCGCTGAAAAGCCAGCGCGGCGGGCCGCTAACAAATGGGCGGGGACCCGCAAAACGGGCCAAACTCACATCGGAATGTAAACGGATCAGGAGAGGGCTACAGGATTGCGGAATTGGCAGGCACTATGGTCCCGATATGACCAGGTGTTTCGACCAGCGTTCTTGGAGATGAAAAGCTGACGATCTACGTCCGAGATGATCTGCTTGACGCTCGGAGCGTTCTGGTAGTCACAACTGAGTGCCAGCCCGACACTGATGGTCACCCGCAGTTCCTCTCCGTCGGCGTGCACCACAAGATCCTCGACGCACTTACGTGTGCGGGCCGCTATCGTGCAGGCACCGCGCTGGTCGGTGTTGGGAGCGATAATCATGAACTCCTCGCCGCCATAGCGTGCCAGCAGATCCACGTCGCGGAGCGTCATTTGAACAGTCTCGGCTACACGTCGAAGCGCCAGGTCCCCGGTAGCATGCCCGTACGTGTCGTTGAACACCTTGAAGTAATCAAGGTCGAACATGATCAGCGCGAACGTGCGGTTGAAGCGGGCGCTCTCGGCAACAAGCTGCTTAAGACGCTCATCGAAACACGCGCGGTTCGCGATGCCCGTCAGGGCATCCGTCGTGGCCTGACGCAGCAGATCCTTGTTCTCTGCCAGCGCCTCGCTCTTCTCGAGCTGCGCTACGATCCCCACACGCGTGGTCTCTTCCTGGGCCTCGGCGTAAAGATCGAACAGCTCAGCCTGATCCAGGTCGATCTCAAACACGTTCGAAACCTGGTGATAGTCAACCAGAATCTCGTCGGCGACAGTCTGCCAACCCGCTTCATCTAGCTTGAAGTCGGCCTCGATAACCTTGCGCGCGTCCTTCTTCATCTCATCCGAGATGTCCGGCTCACGGAGGAACAACGGCGCAAGCTTGACGGCGGCATGAACGGCCTGGGCCATGGGACGCGTACGGGCCGTCGCACTGCCCGGATGAAGCTGATTGGCAACGGACTCCACCAATCGGGCCGGCAGCGACCAATGGGCCAGCAGCTCCGCACCGAAATCAACGTGGTCAGTCCCCATCAGCTCCTGCTCGACTTCATGCAGCGGGGCGCTGCGACCCACAGCCTCCTTGAGAACCTTGGCGTACGTCTCACCCAGCCCGTAAGCCAGCCCCAGGCGACCGATGCCGGCCAGCAAACCGGCCGTAAACGCCTCCTCGCGATCAGTCTCGTAGTAGGTCGCGAAGCGCCGGGCCATGATTGCCGTCAGAATCGACCCCGTCCAGAACAGCTTCAGGTCGAACCCGGAACAGTCGGTTTCCATCCCGGTCGCCAGCGAGAAGCCGAGCGCGGTCAGCTTCACCGTGCGCAGGCCGAGGCACAGGACGGCATCGCGAACAGAGGCAACTTCGCGATTACTGCCCATCGTCGACGAATTCGCGTAGCGGAGCAGCCGGCCGGAAAGAGCCGGGTCGGCCATCAGCACGTCGGCGATTTCCTTCACGTCCGTATCATCGCGCCGACACAACTCTAGCACCCGCAGAGCAGTTCCCGGCGGGCTCGGAAGCCGTTTGAGCTTCCGCAGGGTCGTGACCAGGTTTGCAGCGTTCTCGCTGGGCATGTTCCTCTCGCGTTGGCGTTAAACGGGAAAGCCAACCGCCGCAGTGTTGACGTTGGAAAGAAACTGCCCCAACGCGTTCATCACGTCGTCGACAGGACAGACTCGTGCCAGTGAAAGAGCTTCGGCAACCTCGCAGGCCGCGCGTATCTGCTGCACACACAGCAGGATGTTGACCTGATCAGGCGTCAGCAACCCCATCTCGATCGCGATCACGCCGAACTGACGCCCGTAGTGCTGCTGCGCATCGAGAATCTTGTCGATGTCCTGATCAGTGATCATCCCATAACTGAACGCGATCGCCCCGATCGGCTGCATGGTCGTGCGGACGGTCCCCAGCAGCTCGTCGGCACGCTGAGGCGGTACCAGCCCCTGCTCGACCAGGAAATCAATAAACGCTTTGCGCATTGGTCGTTACCCAGCATCAGCCTACTGGTTGCCCTGATTCACTTCCGACCAGCGCTCATCGACCATCGAAACGGGGAAGTCCAGTCCAGCCGGAACCGCGTACCACGACCGATATTCTCGCCATAACGGTCAGCTTGGGGACTGGCCCGCCATAACCTGGGTCGCCCGGAGTACCGGTAATGGAACATCATCGGAGCAGCGCAGACGCGGAGCGGAAAAAACTCCTGGAGGGGGGGACACCCCGCGAGAGGGGGGCCACTGCGGCTGAGAGGATTCGAACCTCCACCCGGAAAACCCGGACTAGGACCTGAACCTAGCGCGTCTGCCAATTCCGCCACAGCCGCTGCGATTGGCACCGAAGGCATTGCCATTCCGGCACGAACCCATCATGATAGGCGCCCCCAGGCGGTTTCGTCAAGGTCTTGTGCGCGGAGTCCCGGCGAGGAAACGGCCGGCTCCCCGAACTGGTGATTCCTATGAGCATGGCAAGTCAGCCGGGGGTTGTTCGACCGGCGACAGCATAACAATCGACGGGTAGTGGTGACGGGGCAGGTAGGCGTCGACAAGAAGCCCTTTATCGAAAGGGTCGCCCGGCTGGCCGAGAGCCGCGGACACTCCGTCCAGCGCTACCACGTCGGCGACCTGATGTACGCCGAGGCCCGGGACATCCGCCCCGGACGCATCCTCGACCTGCCGCTGGCCCGGCTGTCCGGACTACGCCGCTCGGTATTCAAGGACATCCTCGCCGACGTCGACCGGCACGATACGGTCATCGTCAACACCCACGCCGCATTCCGCTGGAAGCACGGGCTGTTCCCGGCCTTCGACCACGACCAGATGGTCGGGCTCGACGCCGACCTGTACATCACGCTGGTGGACAACGTCGACGCCGTCCACGAACGCCTGACGCGCGAGCACGACCTGCCCCACACACTCAAGGATATCCTCGTCTGGCGCGAGGAAGAGATTCTGGCAACAGAAGTGCTGGCCAGCGCCGTGCATGGGCAGGGCTGCTTTTTTGTCTTCGCCCGGGGCTTCGAGGACAACACCATCGAATCGCTGTATCGGCTGATCTTCAAACCCGACACCAAGCGCGTCTATCCGTCCTTCCCGATGACACACGTCATGGACATGCCCGCGACGCTGGCGCAGATCGACACCTTCCGCGCCGCCATCGCCGAGCACTTCATCACGTTCGATCCGGGCGACATGGACGAAAAACGCCTCCTCGCAGATGCCGAAGCCGCCCGGCAAAACAACCAATCGAAGTTCACCGTACGCGTGCACGATCGGGACGTGGAGTTCAACGTGGCTGACGTGACCGGCGTCACCCGCGACATCGATGCGCAGATCTACGCGCGCGACTTCAAGCTGATCGACCAGTCAGACATGATCGTGAGCTTCATCCCCGAACTGCCCAACGGCAAGCCGGGGCTCTCCTCCGGCGTAGAGCGCGAGTTGCAGCACGCCTTCGAGGGTACCAAGGAAGTCTACGTCGTCTGGGAACCCCGCGTGGAGCCGTCGCCTTTCATCACTGAAACAGCAACACGCGTATTCGGTACGGTCGTCGAGGCATTCGAACACTTCCAGCAACAGGGATATCTCGCAAGCTTCCAGAAGAGCCTGTTCGACGCGGGAACAGCCCCTCGGGAACGCGGCCGATTCGGATAATCCTTGCTCCCTGGGTCCTAATATCAGCCAAAAGCGGCCATTCGGCGGCAAAACGATGTTCCTCTGCGCCTCCTTAACCTCACGCTCAAAATAGCCTAACATGGGTGAGTCATTTGGTATGGTGACGAGTTCGCGCCCTGTTGCCGAGGTGCTCGTCCCGCCCGATTGGACGATTGCGCCGGCCTGTGAGTGATCGGCCTCGGCAGCGCCTGGTGCACCCCTGCGCGGGGTGCTGGAGCCGTGGCGCCATGGAAAACCGTTCCTCCATTCTGATCGTGGAAGACGAAACGGACCTCGCCGACGTTGTGTGCTATCACCTGGAACGCGAGGGCTACGCCTGCCGGCGGGCAGAGGATGGGGAACGCGCCCTGGCCGAAGCCTATCGCCAACCGCCGGACCTCATCGTCCTGGATCGCATGCTACCCCGGCTATCCGGTGATGAAGTCGCGCGACGCCTGAAACGTGACAGTCGCACGAGCGGAATCCCCATCATCATAATGACGGCCAAGGCCGAGGATGAGGACGAGTTGGTCGGATTCGCGCTGGGGGCGGACGACTACATCCGCAAACCATTCTCGGTAAAGCTCCTGCTGGCACGGGTGACGGCTGTCCTCCGCCGACAACGCTCGGCCACCAATCCCCCGGAAGTCGTCAGTGCCGGTCCCGTCGTGCTCGATCACGGTCGGCATGAGGTAACGGTTAACGGCGAACGCCTGGATCTGACAGCTACCGAGTTTCGCATTCTGGCGGCGCTCATGTCGGCACGCGGACGCGTGCTGACACGCGAACAACTGATCGACTCCGCCATCGGGCATGGGGCCGCGGTAACCAACCGCGCCATGGACGTTCACATCGCCTCGCTGCGCAAGAAGCTGGAGCTGGCATCGCCCTGCATCCACACCGTGCGCGGCGTCGGGTACGCGTTCCGCCCAACGGAGGAAGCGGCAACGTGACGAGGACGCCCGGCTCATGATTCTCGGTGGACGACCACGCAGCATCATCCTGGCCGGCCTGTTCCTGCTCATCCTGAGTTGTACCGCGACCGTGTTGCTCATACGCCCCTACCAGCAGCGGCAACGTGACGCGTGCATCGCACAACAATTGCTGACCGCCGGCCGCATCGCCCGCGACGTGCTTCGCAGCCAATGGCCACGCCTGGACACGCCCCCGACCAGCGAAATCCTCCGACAACTCCGCGACGACGGTGCCGAAGTAGCCGTAGTAACGACCGACGGCTCGGTCGTGTTGAACCTCAGCTCCCTGGGCCCGACGGCGGCACTTCTCGGAACGCCGGCGGTGGAACAGGCGCTGAACTCCGGCTGGGGCACGGGGCACCATCCCGGAACCATTCGCGGGCGCCCCCTGGTCTGCGCTGCAATCCGGATCCGCGACAACGTCGCCACACGAGGCGTGCTCTGGCTGGCCCGGCCCGAGTGGCGACTGTGGCACGACCCCGCTGCGCGGACCGAACTCCTGGCCGCGGGTATCCTAATCGGGCTCATCAATGCCGCCGCCGCCACGTTCGTCTTCTTTCGGCTACGCAGCAGCGTATTCAAACGCGTGCTCGCCACGGCCCGCAGCCTTTCCACCGGCGACCTCAGCAGCGAGTTGGATGTTGGCGGGGCCGACGAGCTGGCGGTGCTGTCCTCCTCACTGAACGCCTTGCGGCACCGGCTGGCCTCACAGCTCGAAACTATCGACCGGCAGCGACGCATGCTCCAGTCACTCGTCGATCACCTCGGCGAGGGCGTCATCGTTGCCGGCGCCGACGGGCGGATAGCCCTGGTCAACCCGACAGCGCTCAAACTGCTCGGCATCACCCCCGCCGCCGACCACCACGCCACCTGGGTGGGTGCCCCAGTCGAGGCCTGCATTCGGCCCCACGCCCTGCAAGGTCTGCTGCTAGGTCCGGCGCAATCCCCGGACGGCGAATACCGCCGGGAACCCGAATGGCCCGCGGTTGACGACGATCAGTTGCCGGTGGAGATCCAGCTACAGATCGAGTTGCCGCGTGGGACGGTGCATCTGCTGGCCCACGCAACGGCGCTTGAGTTGCCGGAGGAAACTCCGGTCGCCCACGCCCGGGCCGGTCGGGTGGTGGTTCTGACCGATATCACCGAGCTCGAACGCATCATCGAGATGCGCTCGGACTTCGTGGCCAACGCCTCGCATGAGCTGCGCACGCCGTTGTCAACCATCCGAGCCGCCGTCGAAACGCTGCTGACGATGGACCTGGCCACCGAGGCCCCCGCAGCACTGGGCTTCCTGGCCAAGATTGACCGGCAAAGTGCCCGGCTCCAACAGATGGTTGCCGACCTGCTGGACCTGTCGCGTCTGGAATCGCCGGCCGAACGCTTCGAGCCCGAGGAAGTCGACCTGCACCGCCTGCTGACCGAATTGCACTTCCGCTTCGTCGAGGCGCTCGACCGCAAGAATCTGAACTGGGAAATGCGCATCGAGCCGCCCGATACACGCGCCATCCAAATCAATCCGCACCTGCTGCGACTCGCGCTCGACAACCTGGTCGATAATGCCATCAAGTTCACCAACGAAGGTGGGTACCTCACGGTCACAGCGCGCCACCATGGTGATTCGGTCGAATTGGAAGTCCGCGACGACGGCTGTGGCATTCCGGAGGAAGACCAGGCCCGCGTCTTCGAACGCTTCTACCAGGTGCAACGCAGTCGCTCCGGCCAGGCGCGCGGCACGGGGCTGGGACTGTCGATTGTGAGACACGCCACCGGCGCGATGCAGGGGCAGGTCAAGCTGCGTAGCGCTCTCGGCCAGGGCACCATCGTCACTATCGTGGTTCCACAATCCGCCTCGCGCGCTTGATCCGATATAACAGCTCACCAACCCGCTATGGCGGCCGAAAGTAGCTGCTGGCAGGCCAGTGCACAGCGCATCGGCGATTGCTGCGGGCGGCCTGACTATGCGACTGCCGAATTGGTTATCCAACCATCCCCACTCCGCGGCAGCGCGAAAAGACCACCATACCTTAACGCAAAGCTAACTGAGCGCAGGCATCCTAAACAACTTGAGAGACGTGCCCGTGTGGGCACTCCGGGCCGGGTTCGACATCGTAAACAGGAGATCCAGGGATGAGACAGGTCTTGGGGACTGCAATGGTAGCCGCAGCATTGCTGCTGGCCGGTGTGTCTGCGAATCCGGCGCGAGCCAACGAAGACCGCATCGTGGTCGACGGCTCCACCACCGTCGGACCGATTGCCAAGGCCTTTGCTGAATACCTTATGGCCAATCGCCCGGGAGTCAACATCCCGGTGAGCGAATCGGGCAGTGGCAACGGCGCCAAGAGCCTGATCAACGGCGTCTGTGACGTGGCCGACATGTCACGCTTCATGAAAGACAGCGAGTTCAAGGCCGCCACCGAAAAAGGCGTCATGCCCGTGGCACATGTCGTCGCCATGGACGGAATCGCCATCGTCCTGCACCCCTCCAATCCAGTTACGGATCTGACGGTCGAGCAGGTGCGCGACATCTACACCGGTAAAATCAAGAACTGGAAAGACGTCGGCGGCCCGAACATGAGGATCGTAATGATCTCGCGCGACACCAACAGCGGCACCTACGAGACCTTCGAGAAGCTCGTCATGAGCAAGCAGGAAATCGACTCCAGCGCCGAGTACGTCGGCAGCAACGGCCAGGCCCGCGCACGCGTGCAGTCCACGCCCGCAGCGATCGCCTACGTCGGCCTGGGCTTCGTCGATCGCACAGTGAAGGCGCTGCGGATCAACGGCGTCGAGCCCACCAGGGCCACCGTCGCCTCGGGCGTATATCCCATCGCCCGTCCCTTGTTCATGTTCACCAACGGTTACCCGAAACTCGGTACTCCCCTGCACGCGTTCGTAACCCTGCACCTGACCCCCAAGGGTCAGGAAATCATCGACGCCATCGGGTTCGTCCCCGTCACCTGCTATCCGCCCACTACGAGTCTGGTCGAGGATCGTGAGCAATCAGATAAGTAGCACTGTCTCGCTCCGTGGGCTCACAGGCCAGCGGTCACGCAAAGCACTGTTGCTCAGCAAGCGCGCCAGCCGCCTTCGACGGCTGGCAGCGCTGCTCGGGCACGGACTCCTCTTGCTGATCACCTCCAGCTCCGCCCTGGCGGTCCTCTTCATCTTCTTCTTCATCGCCCGCGACGCCATTCCATTCTTCAAGTTGCGCGGCTTCGCTGAATTCCTCTCCGCCAACGCCTGGTATCCGACCCACGACCCGCCCCACTTCGGCGCTCTCGCCATTTTCGTCGGCAGCGGCCTGGTCACACTCGGTGCCGCCCTGGTAGCCGTCCCGCTCGGCGTACTCTCAGCAGTCTGCCTCAGCGACGTCCTGCCATTCGCCACCCGCCAGTTGGTCAAGCCCGTCATCGAAGTCCTCGCTGCTATCCCCTCCGTCGCCTACGGATTCTTCGCACTCGTCGTCTTCGCGCCACTACTCCAGGAGCAAGGTGGAATAGTCCTGGCGATAGCCTGGTATTGCCTGGCCGCCCCCCTCGCAGCACTCCTCATCTTCGTCCTCAGCGACATGCTGGCCGCTCGCTTCGCCAATCGCAACCGCGGTGTGCGCGCCATGCTCGCGCTGCTGTTAGGCCTGCCGCTGGCGACCGGAACCTGGGTCATCGGCCAACACCTCTACGCGATCCAGATCGGTAGCGGTGCAAACGCATTCAACGTCTCGCTCATACTCGGACTCATGGCGCTGCCAACCGTCGTCAGCGTCTCCGAAGATGCCCTCCAATCCGTCGGACGCGAACTCCGCGAAGGTGCCTACGCTCTCGGAGCCACCCGCTCCGAGGTGCTCACCCGTGTGGTCATGCCCGCTGCCGCCAGCGGAATCTGCGCCGCCGTCATCCTCGGCATCATGCGCGCCATCGGCGAAACCATGGTGGTCTGGATGGCGTCGGGAAACGCCAGCCAGATCCCCAAACCCTGGTACAACCTACTCGAACCCGTGCGTACCCTGACTGCAACAATCGCCGGCGACATGGGTGAGGCCGACCACGTAACCGGCTCCGCCCGCTACCACGTGCTCTTCGCTATGGCACTCGTGCTACTAACGATTTCATTCGTCTGCAATCTGGTGAGCGAGCAGGTCGTGCGTCGCTCAGCTATGAAGAACCGATAAACCCGCATGGAACTGGCCACACGCAAAGTCATCGATCGCTCCTTCACCGGGCTGGGCGTCTTCTCGATCGTCCTGGTGGCCGCGTCGCTGGTCGTACTGCTCGCACCGATCGTCGTGCGCGGCGCGCGGGCCTTCGTCTTTCGCGGGACGGTCGAGCATCGCCGACTCCTGATCGAACGTTTCGATCGCGGGGACCGCGCCGCCGCCATCGAAGAGGTCAAGCAGTTCGCCGCCCGCCGAAACTCGATCTATGAACGCGTGGGAGCTTTCGAACGCGACGAACTCGTCCCCCAGTCCCGCTGGTGGTCGCTCAGCCCCGAGGAGCGTGCTCGCCAGGAAAATTTGCAGTTCTACACTGCGGATTTCAAGCACTGCCTGCGTGAGCTGCTGGGGCCACACCGGGAAATCAAATACCAGGTGCGCGACCTGCTCGAAGCCACCCGGAACGACCACCCCCGCAAACCGACCGACGAGCTTGATGTCGATCCGAACAAACCCGCTGTGCCACGCGATCAGTACGGGGCAACGCGCTGGGACCGCGCCACGGTAAAGCTGAAGCACGTGCTCTACCGCGAAGCGTGGGTACCACCCGCGACGCCGAGTGCGGACGGCACTCCGCAGATGCTCGAACAAACCTTCATTCCGCGAACCACC
Organism: Phycisphaerae bacterium; assembly: GCA_963666925.2. Lineage (GTDB taxonomy): Bacteria > Planctomycetota > Phycisphaerae > UBA1845 > Fen-1342 > JANQFV01. The sequence continues at coordinate 20,950 of CAXXTC010000021.1, forward strand.
GACTTCGCCGGAACTCCCATGGTCGCGCTGCTCGAAGAACTCGACCGCGACACCAAGGAAATCCTGCAACCACGCTGGACCTTCTACTGGGGCTTCCTGACCGACGCCTCAATCGATTCCCACATTTTCGGCGGGATATGGGCGGAGCTGCTGGGAACACTGTACCTGACGATCGGAGCCATCCTGTTCGCCGTCCCGATGGGAATCATCTCGGCCATCTACCTGGTCGAATATGCCGGCGAGCACTGGCTCGTAGGTGTGCTGCGCAGTTGCGTCAGCACGCTCGCCGGCGTGCCCAGCATTGTTTTCGGCCTGTTTGGCCTGGCCTTCTTCATCAACGCGATGCACGTTTCGCCGCACAAGAGCGTGCTGGCCGGCTCGCTGACGCTGGCGATTTTGATCCTGCCGCTGGTCATCCGCGCCTCAGAAGAAGCCATCCGCGCGGTTCCCAAGACATACAAAGAAGCCGCCCTCAGCGTGGGGGCCGGCAAGTGGCGCACGATTGTGACGGTGATTCTGCCGGCAGCCTTGCCGGGCATCCTCACCGGCGTAGTCATCAGCATGGGCCGCGCCGCAGGCGAGACAGCGCCCATCATCTTCACGGCCGCCGTCAGCGTCGGGAAGCCATTACAGATCTGGGAATCATTCACCGAGCCCACACCGGCGCTGCCCTGGAACGTCTACAACCTCTGCACCGAACACGAGGCCGTCGACGAGATTCGACATGTGCAATATGGCATGGTGCTCGTGCTGGTGCTGCTCGTGCTGCTGCTCAACGGTACTGCCATCGTGATGCGCGCCCGGATAACGCGCAAACTCAAGGGTTAATAAGGCCCATGACCTCTGCCAACACCACCAAGATAAACGCGGTGCCAACGCCCATTCCAAAGGGCCCCACCACACGCACGGCGCTTCGGCCGGTCGAGCAACCCATGAACAAACCTGAAGCACCGCCGCCCGCGCACGTACAGGCCGCCGACTTCTCGATCTACTATCGAACCACAGCGGCCGTCCGCAACGTCACGCTCGACATCCCGCGTGGACATGTAACCGCGATTATCGGTCCCAGCGGCTGCGGAAAAAGCACCTTCCTACGCGCCATCAACCGCATGAATGACCTCATCCCCGGCTGCCGCGCCACCGGCCGACTTCAACTCGATGATCAGAACATCTACGGGCCACAGATCGACGTGACGGCCTTGCGCCGCCGCGTCGGAATGGTCTTCCAGAAACCCAACCCGTTCCCCAAATCAATCTTCGACAACGTCGCCTACGGGCCGCGGATTCACGGCATTCGACGCCGCTCCGACCTGGCTGACGTCGTCGAATCCAGCCTCACCAAGGCCGCCCTTTGGGATGAGGTTCGCGACCGACTCTCGCAAAACGCCCTGGGCCTTTCCGGCGGCCAGCAACAGCGACTCTGCATCGCCCGCGCACTGGCAGTCGAGCCCGAACTGCTGCTCATGGACGAGCCGACCTCCGCCCTCGATCCGATGGCAACCGACCACATCGAGAACCTGATCGCCGAGCTGCGCGGCACATACACGATCATTATCGTCACCCACAACATGCAGCAGGCCGCCCGGGTGTCTGACCTGACCGCCTTCCTCTACGTAGGCGAACTGATCGAGATGAACGCAACCAGCACGATCTTCACCAATCCCAAAGAGCTACGCACACAGGATTACATCACGGGCCGGTTCGGTTAAGATTGCGTTAATAAGGGGGCTGGGCTGCCGGTCGCCGGCTAGCCACTGGTGGCGCCGCGACCCGGAAAGAGGGCCGGCCCGGAAAGCGAAAAGGTCATGACCGCGCACTTTGTTACGTTACTGGATGAGCTACGGCGCCGCTCGCTGCGCATGGCCAGCCAGGTCGAGGACCTGCTCTATGAGGCCTGCGAAGTCGTCTTCGAGTGCAACCAGGACCTCGCTCTGCGCGTGATGCGTCGCGACGAGGAGATCGACGCGGCCGAGGTCGAGGTCGAAGCGGAAGTCATCCGCATCCTCGCACTCTACCAGCCCGTCGGAGTCGACCTGCGCCTGCTCTGCACCATCCTGAAGGTCAACAGCGATCTCGAACGCGTCGCCGACTGCGCCGTAAACATCGCCGAACGCGCCCGCCACGACGAGGTCCAGGAACTCGCCCGGCAAATCCCGGAGCTGAAACAGCTCGGACCGTTCGTCCGCCAGATCCTCCGCGACGCGATCCAGGCCTACAGCACCAGCGATACCGACGGCGCCTACCGCGTCGGAGAGCAGGACGCCGCCATCGACGCGCTCCACGGCGAAATCGTCCGCTGGATCGTCGCCAATGCCGACCGCTCGCCCGAAAGTATGCGCGCCCAGCTCGACATCCTCTCAATCGCCAAAAACATGGAACGAATCGCCGACCACGCCACAAATATCGCCGAGGATGTCATCTTCCTATCAACCGGCGAAATCGTCCGCCACCAGTTCCGCTCATAGCACGGGTTGCTCCGGTGTGCGGTTCATCGACACCCCGTGCCGCCACACCCGGCATGAACGGCGGTTGGCAACCCCGACGGACGCGGGGCAGAGGTAACCTACTAGGCGACCCTCACGCACGGAGGATACAACCATGAATTACCTGACAAGCCTGTTGCTGCCCGTGCTGCTCTACACAAACGCGGCGCCACCGTTCCTGGGCGTGAGCACCAGCGTTCATGACCAGCCCGTTGAAATCGCCGGTCAGACCTTTCTGCGGGGACTGCGGGTCGAACTGGTGGTGACCGACAGTGCGGCCGAGCAAGCCGGCCTGCTGGAAGGCGACATCATCGTCGCCCTGGACGGAACCAGCTTCGATTGTCCGGCCGACCAGGTGTTGCAACGCTTCCAGGAAACGCTCCAGACCCAAAAAGTGGGCGACCTCCTGTCCCTGACCGTCTTCCGCGATCGTGTCGAACGCGACGCCCACCTCGACGACCAGCCGGTCACAAACCCGGCCGCCTGGAATGAGCCCGACATCCTGGTCGCCGACGCGCCTCCCGGCACGCGTCTGACGCTGACGGCCACACACGTCCGTAAGCTGCTGAACCTCACGTCGCGCCTCGGCCAACGCCCCAGCGACAGCGGCATCGGAACTTTTCGAATCCCGTCAAACTCTGAGATCATGCCGGGCGCGCTGACACTGTCCCCCGCGACCCACTTGGCCGAGCAACTGATCGACCAGTTCAATGCCCGTGCAGATTACACCCGCCTGCGCGAGCGTCTCGCGGCGCTGGTCGAGCAGGGCGATGCCTTCCGACTGCCGCTGATCGCGTATGCATTCCGCGAGCCAATGGCATTGGAAGACCTGGCGGATCAACTCGACAACATCCCGACCGATCCGGCCGGGGCGCTGCGACACGCCGGCCGAATGCTGAACCTCGAGGTCCCCGCCCGGTCGCTGCCGGCGTTGCGCACCGGCCTGACCGCGGAAGAACACGCGGCCCAGATCGAACGCCTGCTGACCTCCGCTCACGAGCACTATGAACAAGCCCTGGCCAACCTGACCGACGCGGAACGCGAGTTCCTCGAACAAACCCTGCCCGAAGTGTCCGATGCCTTTCGCGAATTCGTCATGGTGCTGAGCGATGAAGATCACGATCGACGTGCCCGCGTGCAACGCTTCTGTAGCCTGCTGGTGAAGGTCGATCGCGGAGCGCTCCTGGCGGCCGCGATCGAGCTCAGCGCACTACTCGACCGCGACTACCTGGCCGGCTTGCAGCAAGACCTGCGCGAGTCCGACCCCGGCATATTCATCACCCATGACACTCCCTACGGCCCCATCGTCCTGGCCGGCTGGGGCGACTCCTGGCATCAAGAGTCGGCAGCAGTGCGGATCGATCTCGGCGGAAACGACCGTTACACCCACCAAACCCAGCAACCATTCTCCATCAGCATCAACCTTCAGGGCGACGACACCTACCAGGCCACGTCTGATTTCGCCCAGGGCGCGGCCCAGTTCGGCGTGAGCCTGCTCTATGACCACGACGGCGACGACACCTACATCGCCCAGCAATGGTCCCAGGGCGCGGCGGCTGTCGGCGTCGGACTTCTGCTCGACGCCTGCGGAAACGACTACTACCGGGCCCAAGACTACAGCCAGTCGGCGGCACTGGCCGGTGTCGGCCTCCTGATCGACCACGCCGGCGACGACCGCTACGACGCACCCCGCTACGCCCAGGCCATCGCCATGCCCGGCGCCTTCGCCGCTCTCGTCGACTCCGCCGGCTCTGACTGGTACTTCTGCTCCGGACGCGACGCCACCGGCTACGGCGTCTCCGGAGTGTTCGACGCCTTCGGACAAGGCTGCGGCATCGGATTCCGCGGCCTTGCCTCCGGCGGTATCGCACTACTCCGCGATGATGCCGGCGACGACCACTACTTCGGCGGAAACTTCGCCCAGGGCGGCGGATACTACTTCGGCTGGGGCACACTCATCGACCGGGCCGGCGACGATATCTACCGCGGGTCACGCTACGCCCAGGCCTGGGCTGCCCACCAGGCCCTCGGATTCCTCGCCGACGACGCCGGCAACGACCTGTACGAATGCTGGCGCGGCGTAGGCCAATCCTGCTCCTGGGACGAAACCGTCACAATGCTCATCGAACGCGCCGGCGACGATTTCTACCTCGGCGGGGGCGGATTCGCCTGCTGCGCCGCCCACAACAACGGCTGGGCACTCCTCATCGACCACGACGGGCAGGACAGTTACTCCTCAACCGCCGGCGTGCCCCGCGCTGACGGCGACGACGAAGTCACCAGTTTCTCCCTGTGGCTCGATCTCGGCGGGGCAGATGACGTCTATCCACAATCGGGTCATAATAATCAGATCAAACACGGCAATCGGCACGGGCTGTTTGGCGATCTTCCCGCCGATCTCGAAAACGCCGCCGCACGCTATCAGGAGTTCATTCGCCCATGAGTTGTTCTGCGAGTTTACGAATGAGAACGCGCGCGGCGCGGCTGCGCATGTGGTTGGTAATACCCGCCAGCCTGTCAATTTGGGCCGCCTCAGGCTGCACGCACCTCGATTCCGCCCCGCATGGCAGAATGCCTACCCCAATCGCCGGCACTACCAACCAGACCCGCCCGAGCTTCCGACCGGAATCCGTCCCCATGACCCCCACCACGCCCGCTTCCAGCCCCCGACGCGTACACCTAGGCAACTCCGTCGAAGGACGTCCCATAACGCTCGAACTCTTCGGCACCGGACCCGACACCATGCTCATCTTCGGCGGCATCCACGGCAACGAACCCAACAGCGCCGCCCTCGCCCGCCGACTCGCCGACGATCTCGCCCGCAACCCCCAGCTCTGGCGCGGCCGAACCATCGGTATCATCCCCGCCGCAAACCCCGACGGCCTGGACCGCGGCACACGCAGCAATGCCAACGGCGTCGACCTCAACCGCAATTTCCCCGCCGAAAACTGGCAACGCGTAATGCACGGAAAACGCTGCGCACACGGTCACCGCCCTGCCAGCGAACCCGAAACCCGCGCCCTGCTCGTCGCCATCGACCTGATCAAACCCAACCGCATTCTGTCCATCCACGCCATCTTCAACGGCCGCTACTGCACCAACTACGACGGGCCGGCCGCCGAATTGGCCAAACGCATGGCCGAATTGAACAGCTACCCCCTGCGACCCTCGATGGGCTACCCCACCCCGGGCAGCTTCGGCAGTTGGGCTGGCATCGACCACGAGCTGCCAACCATCACGCTCGAATTGCCGCAGGGCCGCCCGCCGCAACAATGCTGGAAAGACAACCGCACCGCCCTGATCAGCTTCATCACCACCAGCACCGACACCAGCCCACCGCCGGCGGGCTACTAAGCCGCCCTCACGCCAGCGCAGAACGCCTACACCCGACCGCGAGTGGTGTTATCCGCCGCAATGGTGTGGTATAAGACCAGCGCCGGGTCATGCCGGCCCGACCTGTCCTACACCATGCCGAGGTAACACCATGAACCGTCGTGAGTTTCTGTCCACCAGTCTTGTGGCCGGGGCGGCCGCGACCATGGGGGCCGGGCTGGCCAAACCCGCTTCAGCCCAGGATCAAAACAAACCACCCACCACCGGACGCTTCCAGCTCAAATACGCACCCCATTTCGGCATGTTCAAACATCATGCCGGCGACGACCCGCTCAACCAGCTCCGCTTTATGGCCGACCAGGGCTTCACTGCCATGGAAGACAACGGAATGATGGGCCGACCGACCGACGTCCAGGAAGCCATCGCCCGCGAAATGACCCGCCTGAACATGACCATGGGCGTCTTCGTCGCTTACGCCGAGTGGAGCCAGCCGACCATGGTCCACAACAACCCCGACGTGCGCGACCAGCTCGTCAAACAAATGCGCCAAGCGGTCGAAGTGGCCAAACGCGTCAACGCCCGCTGGGCAACCGTCGTCCCCGGCCCGCTCAACCCGCGCCTCGGATGGGGCTACCAAACCGCCAACGTCATCGCCAACCTCAAAGCCTGCGCCGAAGTCTGCGAACCCGCCGGCCTCGTGCTCGTGCTCGAGCCGCTGAACCCGCGCGACCACCCCAACCTGTTCCTCTCGCGCATCGGACAGGCTTACGAAATCTGCCGCGCCGTCAACAGCCCGTCCTGCAAGATCCTCGACGATCTCTATCACCAGCAGGTCACCGAGGGCAACCTGATCCCCAACATCGATCAGGCCTGGAGCGAGATCGCCTACTTCCAGGTCGGCGACAACCCGGGCCGCTGCGAGCCGACCACCGGCGAAATCAACTACCGCAACATATTCAAACACATTCACGACCGCGGCTTTGCCGGCATCGTCGGCATGGAACACGGCAACTCGCGCCCCAACAAGCCCGGCGAACAGGCCGTCATCGACGCCTACCGCACCTGCGACGACTTCTAGCCGCCGCCACGACTCCGGCCCCGACACCGCCGATATACCAACCGCAGGAGAGCCCGAATGCCTGACGATTCAGCTTCATCCAGCACCCCCAAGCACGACGACGCCCTCTCGCGCCGCGCATTTCTCAAAACCACCGCCACCGCGTCGGCCGCCGCCCTGCTCACCGGCTGCACCACGCTCGGCAAACGCGGCCCCGCAGCGATCGGACCCGGCCAGCCACCGCCGTTGCGCGTCGGTATCATCGGCTGTGGCGGCCGCGGCACCGGCGCCGCCAAAAACTGCGTCGACGCAGCCGAAAACGTCCACGTCGTGGCCCTCGCCGACCTCTTCCAGGATCGGCTCGACGGCTGTCGCAAAGCACTCGCCGAACACAGCCGCCCCCAGACCATCCGCGACGACCGCTGTTTCGTCGGCTTCGACGCCTACCGCCTACTGCTCGACACCGACATCGACATGATCATCCACGGCACCCCGCCCGGATTCCGCCCCGGCCACCTCCGCGCCGCCATCGAGGCCGGCAAGCACATCTTCACCGAAAAGCCCGTCGCGGTTGACCCGGTCGGCGTGCGCTCCGTCATCGCCACCGCCGAGCTGGCCACGCAAAAACAGCTCGCCCTCGTCGCCGGCACACAGCGCCGCCACGACCCGTGCTACATCGAAACCATCAAACGCATCCATGACGGCGCCATCGGCGACATCGTCGCCGCTCAGTGCTACTGGAACCAGGGCGCACTCTGGGTCGTCGAGCCGAAACCCGAATGGACCGACATGGAATGGCAGTGCCGCAACTGGCTCTACTTCGGCTGGCTCTCCGGCGACCACATCGTCGAGCAGCACATCCACAACCTCGACGTCATTAACTGGGCCCTCAACGCCCACCCCGAAAAGTGCTTCGCCATGGGCGGCCGCGAGGTCCGCACCGACCCCAAATTCGGCAACGTCTTCGACCATTTCGCCGTCGAATACGAATACCCCGGCGGCGTACGCGTCCACAGCTTCTGCCGCCAGATCGACGGCACCTCCACCCGCGTATCCGAGCGAATCGTCGGCACTCGCGGCGCAGCCGACCCGCACGGCACAATCGAAGGCCGCAAACCGTTCAACTACGAACCACCCAACGGCGAATGGACCGACCCCTACGTGCAAGAGCATCGCGATCTGATCGCCAGCATCCGCGCCGGTCGACCGCTCAATGAAGGCCGCCGCGTCGCCGAGAGCACGCTTACTGCGATCATGGGCCGCATGTCGGCCTACACCGGACGCGAACTCTCCTGGAGCTGGCTTATGAACGCGTCCAAGCTGGACCTCTCGCCACCGGCCCAGGAGTTCGGCGACCTGCCCGTGCGCCCCGTGTCAGTCCCCGGCACCACGCCGCTGGTCTGATCACTCACTCGCCCGGCCCGGGCTCGACCACGTTCACCGGCGCGTCAGAAAGCTGCACGCGCACCTCGGCCCGCTCAAAGTCGGCGGCACCGATCAACGGCTGTGGTCGTAGCCGGGCCAACCGGGCGATGAAACAATCCGGCACACTCTCGATGCGCGAATTGTAGAACGTCGCAATCTGATTGAAATACTCGCGGGCCAGCGCGATCCGCTGCTCGGTGTCGATCAGACTCTGCTGCAACTCGCCAAAACCCACATTCGCGGTGAGTTCCGGATAGCGCTCCACGATTGCCACTAACATGCCCGCACAGGCCTGCGGATCGGGCCCCGCACTGCCGGGCCGCGTGGCCAGCGACTGGGTGCGCAGCGTCGCCAACTCGGTTTGAACGAGCCGCTCATGATCGCGCAACCCCGCTACCACGCGCACCAGGTTGGGAATCAAGTCCGCTCGCCGCTTGAGCTGTACGTCCACGTTCGACCAGGCCTGCTGCACGCGCTGCCGCAGATCCACCAGGCTGTTATGCACCATCCACACCCACCCCAGCAGCCACGCCGCCAGTACGCCGGCGCCGATGGCAACGTGCCGCCCCACAACCTGCACCGGGGCGACGTCACGGACCGCGTGCGTCACGATCCAGCCGCCAACCACCAGCAACACCGCCAGCAACCCCAGTAACCAGAACCGCAGCAGACAGCCTGAGGCGACCTGACTCTCGCTGCGCGTCGAGATCAGGAACATCCGCGCGTCCGCGTCGGCCCGAATCTCCGGCGCCACAACGTCCTCCCGCTCCCGCGCCGGCCCAACCACGTAGACCGTCGCGTGCAACGGCACCGCCCGCTCCGTAAACAGCCGACGGTGGTCAGAATGCGCCACCGCCCCCGACGGCCCCTTGTCATAATAAAGCGGGTCGCAGCGACCGCACTCATGCCGAAAGACACTCCGCGGCTCAATCTCAGCCCCATCAGGCCACACTCGGATAATCCCCTCCTTATCCTGAAGATAAAACACCGTCTGATCAGCGCCAGACCCAACCGTGGCCCAGCCACTTTCGTGGCGCGTACGCGTGCGCGTCTTGCCGTTGCTGTCGGTGTAAGTCTCCGTGACGGTGCGCGACCAGTGCTCCTCAACCTGCCACGAGTAGTACACACACGGAACTCGCGCCAGGTAGCTCACCAGCGGCTCTTCGGCCTCCGCCGTCCCTTTCAGCTCAACCAGCCCGATGAACACGCCCGTGGTGTGGCAGGTTGGCAGATCCTGGATCAGTCGGCGCCGCCGGCCGGCCCGGACCGCTCCCCAAAGACACAGCAGCGCCAACAGCGTGCCAACAATGCCGATCCAGTATTCCGTCGGCATACTCGTGCCCCTCAGCGGCGCGTGGTGGCGCTGTCAACTCTATGGATACATGCGCCCCAGCATGCGCGGGTACGGAATCGTCTCGCGAATGTGCTTCAATCCGCAGATCCACGCCACCGTACGCTCAACACCCAGGCCGAACCCGCCGTGCGGCACACTCCCATAGCGCCGCAGGTCGAGATACCACTCATAATCTTCCTGGTTGAGGTTCTGCATGCGCATGCTGTCGAGCAGCACGTCCAGCTCGTGCTCACGCTGCGAGCCGCCGATGACCTCGCCATACCCCTCGGGCGCCAGCAGGTCAAAGTTGTTCACCAGGCGCTGGTCCTGCTCGTTGCGACGCATGTAAAACGCCTTGCAGGCCCGTGGATAGTGCGTCACAAACACCGGCCGCTCGTGCAGCCGGGCGATGATCGTCTCGTCCGAACCGCCCAGGTCCGAACCCCACTCAAAGCCGGCCGCCAGCTCCATGTGCTTCGGAATATTGCGAACCGCCTCCTCCTGGTCCGCCAGCTCCTCACGGTGGTCGGCGATCTCCTGCGCAAGCTTGTCCGCCCGCCACTGCTTCACACCCGCCGCCGACCGCTCGGCCTCCTTGTCCGCTATGAGCTGTTGCAATTCGGCCACCCGCGTCTGCGATCGCACCAGGTCATCTTCGAGCAGCTTCTTGACACGCTCACTGCGCAACAGGTCCGCCGCCTTCGAATAAGTAATGCGATCGAACGGCTTCTGAATCTGCTCCAGCTTCGCAATGTCGCGCTCGAGCATCTCCAATTCCGGCCGCCGCTCACGCAGAACCGCCTGCACCACCGCGCAGACAAAGTCCTCCGCCACCGCAATAACGTCGTCCAGGTCGGCGTAAGCTATCTCCGGCTCCACCATCCAGAACTCCGTCAGGTGACGCCGGGTCTTGCTCTTCTCCGCCCGAAAAGTCGGCCCAAAGCAATACACCTTGCGGTGCGCCATACACGCCGATTCAACATAGAGCTGCCCCGTCTGCGCCAGGTACACCGGGTCGCCGAAATAATCTACCTGGAACAGCGTCTGGGCGCCCTCGCCCGCGGCCGGCGCAAAAATCGGCGTATCGATCAGAACAAAGCCACGCTCGTTGAAGAACGTGCGTATCGCGTTGATGATCGTGTGCCGCAGCCGCAGAATCGCCCATTGCCGCTGCGATCGGAACCACAAGTGGCGATGCTTGAACAAAAACTCGCTGCCGTGCGGCTTGGGCGTGATCGGATACCCCTCAGCCTCCTGCACTACACGCACCGCGCTGGCCGTCAGCTCATACCCGCCGACGCTGCGCTCCTCCGCCCGCACCGTCCCGTCGATCTCCAGCGACGACTCCTGCCCGAGACGCCGCAGAGCGGCAAACTCGTCCGCGTTAGCGTCCGTCTTCTCCAACACGCACTGGCACAACCCCGTGCCGTCGCGGAGAATCAGAAACAGCAGCTTCCCACTGGACCGGCTGTTGTACAGCCAGCCGCGGAGTGTTACCGTTTCACTGGCATGATCTTTAAGCTCGGCTATCGTCGTCGACGTCAACATGGCGTACCTTCCTCTGGTGCGGGCGCGCTCAAAACCCCTAGTGTACGCCCAGACCGAGGCGGGCGCCAACGTTGCGTATTAATCGCCGCCCTGCTGCTGGCAACCCTGCCGGCCTGTCACCGTCCCAGTGGCCCCCCACCCGTGAGCATCACCCTGGCCGGCTCACAAATCGCCGTCGAAGCCGTCGATAACTGGCTCGCGGCCGCCCCAACACACCACTTCGCCATCAAAAAAACCTGGCCAATGCGCTACTCGCAGGACGGCTTCGACAACCTCGCCCGCGGCCAATGCGATCTGGCCTGCGCCGATCGACTCCTCAACGACCGCGAGATCGACCAGTTCGGCCAGCAACCCGTGGCCGGCCGCCGCATCGCCTTCTACGGCTACGCCCTCTACGTCCACCACACCAACAAGCTCGACGCCATCTTCGCCGGCCATCTCGAAATGGTCCTCCAGCAACGCATCACCGACTGGCACGAACTCGCCGGCGACGCCATCCCCGACCTGCAAGGCCCGATCAATGTCTACGGCCTGAGCAAGTCAACCCGCGCCGGCATGCAGCTCAGCCACATGGCCCGAGTCTGGTTCAACAAACCTACCTGGACCGTCCTCGACACCGACGCCGAAGTCATCGACCGCGTCGCCAGAGACCCCCTGGCGCTCGGCTTCGCCAGCCTCGGATACGACGACGGCGTTCGCTACCTCGGCCTGCGCATGCAGCGCACCGCCCCCGCCGCCCTGCCCTCACTGGAGAAGATCGAAAGCGAACGTTACGGCCTCGCCAAAGTAATCTACGTGTACTATCTCGACCCGCCCTCGCCGCAGGTGCAGGCCACGCTGGATTATCTCGCCAGCGACGCCGGCCAGGCGGCCATCTCGGCCAGTGATTTCTGGCCCATCGCGCCCGACCGGGCGCCGCTCAAACGGGTGCCATGAACCCCGCACCGCTACGTATTCGCGAGTTGCGCATCTCTCGCCTGGCGATCCCCATGCGCCTGCGCTTCGAGCATGCCGCCGCCAGCCGCGAAGTCGCCGACCCCGTAGTAGTCTCCGCCGTCGCCGCCTCGCCCCATGCTCACCACGTCGGCTACGGCGAAACGCTGGCACGCCCATACGTCACCGGTGAAACCGTCAACTCCGTCGTCGACGATATCGCCAACGTCTTCTCCGCCCGCCTCGCCAGCATGCGCGCCGCCAGCTTCATCGAAGTCCTCGAAGTGCTCGATACTCTCCCGCTCCAAATCGGCGGACGCGTCGTCACCGCCGCCCGTGCCGCCGTCGAACTCGCTCTGCTCGACCTCGCCGGTCGAGTCTTCCGCCGACGACCCGCCGACGCCGCCGGCTGGCTCGGCCTGGCAGGCTTCGGCCCCCCCGGATGCCTGAGAACCGCCCGCTACAGCGGAATCATCACCGGCCAAACCCGCGACCAACTCACCCGCCGACTCTGGCTACAACGCCTCTACGGCCTGCGCGATTTCAAGCTCAAGGTCGCCGTCCCCGGCTGGCAGGAACGACTGAGCTGGGCCCACGACGTACTCCGCGGTCCACTGGCACGCAACAAGGCCACGCTGCGCGTCGACGCCAACGCCGGCTGGTCCATCGCCGAAACACTCGAAGCACTCAACGTGCTCGAACGGCACGACGTCTGCGCCCTCGAACAACCCCTCCCCGACGCCCAGGACGCCGACCTAGCCTACATCGCCCAACGAACCGACTGCGACCTCATCGTCGACGAATCCGTCCTAACCCTCGACGACGCCGAACGTCTCATCGCCGGTGAAGGAGCACGCGTACTCAACCTCCGTATCGCCAAAAACGGCGGCCTCCTGCCCGCCCTGCGCATGGCACGCATGGCACTAAACGCCGGACTCGACGTCCAGCTCGGCTGCCTCGTCGGCGAAACCAGTATCCTCTCCGCCGCCGGCATCGCCTTCCTCGAAGCCTGCCCAAAGGTCCGCTTCGTCGAGGGCGCCTACGGAACCCGCCTGCTACAGGAAGACATCGTCCACCGCCCCATCCGCTTCGGCTACGGCGGCCGCCCAAGCCCACGCCGCGATTTCGGCCTCGGCGTAGAAGTAGACCCGCAGCGCCTAAACCGCCTCGCCGTAGAACGCCCCCGCATCGTCAGCTTCTAACCCCGCGACCGCCCCGACCCGTTCGACGAATGCACCGGCGCCAGCTTGAACTCCGCCCGACACCCCGGCCGATTGCACCTGACCGTCAGCGTCGGAATCCCCGCAAATTCCTGCGGATCCGTATTCAATATCGCCAGCAGCGTCGGCAACAACGCATGCGCCGCATGCACACACAACCCCGGCGGCAACGTGTGCTGCACAACAAACGGCTCCTCCGGCACCCCGCCAGCCGGACAGTTCCCCGCTCCCGGAGCCCGGCTCAACGTCACCTGCACCGCCTGATCAGACCGCTGCTCCACTGCCGAAACCGCGATATCCGCCCCCTTGCCAGGCGCCGGACCATCCTCCTCAGCCAACGCGTCAGCCGCCGAACCGGCCGCCCCATCACCGCCAATCTTGTCAGTAACAACCACGTCGCGCCGCCGATCCATGGCCATGTTGGCCAGTTCGTCCGCCCGGGCATTCTCCTCGCGATCAATATGCCGCAAGCTCCAACGCATCACCTTCAGCAGCAGCAGTTGCACCTCACCGTGCAATTGCGCCAGACGCGCGTTTTTCACCCGGTAGGCCCCCGTAACCTGCCGCACCATCAATTCGCTATCGGAATAAATCGTGATCGACTGCGGCTCCAGCTCCACCACCCGTTGCAACGCCCGAATCAGCGCGTTGTACTCCGCCACGTTGTTGGTCTGCTCGCCCAGGTAATACGCCGCTTCAAACAGCGGCGCGCCCGATTCCGCAAAAATGGCCACACCGGCACCCGCCGGCCCCGGGTTCCCCCGCGCGCCCCCATCGACGTAAATCTCCAGGCTCACGAGCTGACCGCCGACTAGGTACCCTTGTCGATGTACAAAATGCGCCCGCAATTATCGCACGTGATAACCTCGTCCCGCGTCAGCAGCGCGTTCGCCCGCTCCGCCGCCAGGGACATGTTACACCCGTCACAAATAAACTCGTCCCGCCGCGGATGTGTCCGAACCACCTGCGCCATCACCTCCCCCTCGTACCGCTCAGAAACCCGATTGAACAGCTTCAGCGATTTCGCATCCAGCCGACCGGCCGCCTCGGCACGCTGCTCTTCGAGCCCCTTCAGACGCTCAGCAAACGAATGCTCCGCCCGCGCCAACTGCGCCTTGAAGTCCTCCAGCCGTGCCTCCTCCTGACGCACCTGGTCGTCCTGCTCAGCGATCACCCGCTTCTTGCCTTCCAGCGCCTCCATGAGCTGATAGGCACGCGTTTCCATCCGGCTCACTTCCGCCTTCTCAGTATTGAGCTGGGAAAGAACCGCCGCGTATTCCTTGTTCGTCTTGACCGTGTTCAGATTGTCCCGCAATCGCGCAATGCTCTCGTTGCGGCTCTTCAGATCCAGATCCAGCGAATCCACCTCGGCTTGGCTGTGCTTGAGGTCCTCCCGGGCTGCCCCCACCGCTTCCTCGGCCGACCGCGCCTTAGCCGTCTGCCGTTTCACGCTACGCTGTCGCGCCGCAACCTGGCGGCGTATGTCCACGATCTGAAGCTCGATGTCTTGAAGTACACGCAAGGACTCGAGCGTCGCTCCCATTCACGCTCTCCGTGTTTCGTAGGCTTGTAACCGCTTCATTCTCATAAAGCGCCCATTATCTCATCCGCCGGCCAATCCGGCAAGCGCACCAGACCACCTCCACCCGACGAACATTCCCCCACCCGATGATTTCCTGACAGACACGCGTAAAATGAAACGTCCACCGAAAAAGGACTTATCGGCTCCGCAACACCGACGTAACCCCGGCCTCAGCGAGGTGCCCCGAATGATACGGAAACGTCAGTCGACCCTCCTGCTCACTCTGCTCGCCATCCTGACATCCCCGGCACACGCCGCCGATAATCCCGACGACAACTCCGCCCGTAGCCGCCGCCGCACCCCCGTCGTCGAGGTCTTCGAGCAGTGCCGCGACGCCGTCGTAAACATCAACACCGCCCGCATCGTACGCATGCGATCACTCACATACCCCTCCCTCTTCGACGAAATCTTCGACTTCGGCCGCCCGGGTACCCGCAACCGCGAGGTCCACAGCATCGGCTCCGGCGTCGTCATCCACCCCAGCGGATTCATCGTCACCAACGCCCACGTCGTCGCCCAGGCCTCCGACGTTCACGTCGCATTCGCCGACCAGGAGAGCCGACCCGCCCGAGTCATCGCCGTCGATTCCGAACACGACCTCGCCGTCATCAAGGTCGACGCCCCGCACCCACTCGCCAGTATCAACATCGGCCGCAGCGACGACCTCATGATCGGAGAATCCGTCGTCGCCATCGGCAACCCCCTCGGCCTACAACACACCGTCACCACCGGCATCGTCTCCGCAATAAACCGCGACCAGCATTACCGCGACGACGTCCACTACACCGGACTCATCCAGACCGACGCACCCATCAACCCCGGAAACTCCGGCGGCCCGCTCATCAACATCAACGGCAAGCTCATCGGCATCAATACCGCCATCCGCAGCGACGCCCAGAACATAGGCTTCGCCATCCCCGTCGACCAACTCTGGGAACTCCTCCCCAGCATGCTCGACATCGAACGCCGACAACGCGTCCGCTTCGGGCTCCACGTCGCCGGACCCGACGCACGCGTAGTCGATATCCGACCCGACAGCCCAGCCAGCAACACCGGCCTCACCCTCAACGACCGCATCGTCGGCTTCAACGGCCACCCCGTAACCAACGCCATCGACTACTACGTCCAACTCCTCGGCCAGAAACCCGACAGCACCATCAAACTGGACGTCAAACGAAACGACCAGAACCTCACCCTCGCCGCCAAACTCGAATCCATCCCCCTCCCCGACGGCCAAGCCCTCGCCCGCGAACTCCTCGGCCTCAACCTCGAAGAAATCCCCCCCGACCTGCGCCATCGCTACGACCTACCCGACTACATCGGCCTGATCGTCGTCGGCGTCACCCGCGGCGGACCAGCCGACCGCGTCGGCATCCAGGTCGGTGACCTCATCCTGCGCGTCGACCGCGTCTCCGTTGTCACCCTCGAACAGCTCGGGCTCAGCCTCGAACAAATGACTACCCGCGCACTCGTCGCCGTCGAGGGCTACCGCCTCCGCGCCGACCCACCCTTCGCCTGGACCGCCACCCTGCGTAGCAACCCCCGCCCGACGAACACCACCCCAAGCCCGCCATCACGCGGCGACTAGAACCTATCCCAGAACCTGTTTTGGCACCTCGCCACTGGAGGCCGGATGACGCGAAACCCGAGAGAAACTGCGATTCTCACAGTACATATGACCACAGTTATGAGGTTTTAGGATAGGTTCTAGTGTCTAGTTACTAGACGGGCGGCATGTTTGCCCGTGAAAAAAGTGGGCCACAGGCTATAGCCTGTGGCCAAGCAGCGATCAGATTCAGCAACGAACCAGAATCAGGTAACAGCCGGCGCCGCGCTGCGCGTCGACACGCTCGTCTTCCCGGCCGACGCCTCCAGCGCCTGGTCCAGATCGTTAATCAGGTCATCCACGTTCTCGATCCCCACCGACAGCCGCACCAACCCATCCTCGATATGCGCCTGACGACGAGCCGCCTCACCCATCGACGCGTGCGTCATGCTCGCCGGATGCTGGATCAAAGTCTCCACCCCGCCCAGGCTGACCGCCAGCAAACACAGCTTGACGGCATTCATCATCTTCCGCCCCGCGTCGAGCCCGCCCTTCAGACAGAACGAGATGATCGCACCCGACCCAACCATCTGCCGGCGACCCAGCTCATACTGCGGGTGGTTCTTCAGCCCCGGATACAGCACCCACTCGATGTTCGGATGCTCCGCCAGATGCTCAGCAATCCGCTGTGCATTCTCACAATGACGCTGCATCCGCAACGGCAGCGTCTTCACGCCGCGATGAACCAGGAACGACTCGAACGGCGGCAGCACACCACCAAAGTGATTCAGCGCGCGCCGCATGCGCCCGTACATCTCCGCGTCACGCGTCACTATCATCCCCCCCACAACGTCCGCGTGCCCGTTCAAAAACTTCGTCAGACTGTGCACAACAACGTCCGCACCAAACTGGAACGGCTTCTGCAAAATCGGGCTCATGAACGTGTTGTCCACCACCATGAGCACGCCCCGCTCGTGCGCCATCTTCGCCAGCGCCGCCAGATCACTGATCACCAGCGTCGGGTTACACGGCGTCTCGATATACAGCACCTTCGTGCTCGGACGCATCGCGCCGGCCACCTCATCGAGGTTGCCCGTGTCTACCATCGACGACTCAATCCCGAAGTTGCTCATGACCGACTTCAGCAGCGTGCACGTCGGCCCATAAACCGCCTCGCTGCACACCACGTGCTCGCCTTGTTTCAGAAGCGTGCCAAAAACCGTGTGGATCGCCGCCATCCCGCTCGCACACGCCAAGCCGGCGTGGCCACCCTCGAGTGCCGCCACCGAACGCTCCACGCCCTCGACTGTCGGGTTACCCATCCGCGAATAGATGTACCCCCGCTCCTCACCGGAAAACAATGCCGCACCCTGCTGTGCACTCTCAAACCCAAACGTCGACGTCTGGTAAATCGGCGGCACGGCCGGCATGAACTCCACGTGGTCAATCCCCGCGTGCACGGCCAGCGTTTCCTGACGGTACGCCTTGTCTTCCTTCATGTTCTCATCCTTCGCGTGTAAATTTCCCGCAGTGCGCCCCGCGACACCTGCAAACGCTGTAGCAATATCGCTAACGTGCCGCCCGCTACCGCGCAAACTTACCGCATCTGGCGCACTGACTAAGCACGGCAACGTCACACTTCCCCCCACACCCGCGTCATCAATCGCAGGCGTGCAGCAGACGCACCAGACTACGCCCGATCGCACCGAATTACAACCCACACCACCGCCGATGGCGGCCCCCCAACCGCTATCGACGATTGATATATGACGATCAATTACCCCCCACCAGCCCTACTCCACCGTAAGTGTACGCAGATATTCCTCCAGCGCCCGTTCACGCTGCTGCTCCTCATCCCGCGCCCCCACAATCTGCTCACGAAGCCGCTCAATCTGCGTCTCAAACCCATCAAACTTCTCGAGCTGTCGCCGATACGTATCCGTGCCCTCCTGCAACACCTTGATGTTCTCCCGCACACGCACCTGCTGAGACTCAACCTCTCGCAGCTCACCTTCCAGACGCCCCCGACGCTGCCGCGACTGGTCCAGCTCCGACCGCAACTGAATCACCCGCTCCAGAGCCTTCCGTACCTCCGCCGTTATCACTCGTGATTTCAGAAATAACCGAATCTGGTCCGGCCCCATGTCCGTCAGCGCAATCGACTGGTCCCGGATTTGCTCCAACTTGACCGGAAACGTCTCCGTAGCCTGCGCACCCACCGCCACCTTGAATCGCAGCAAATTCTGCGTCCGCTCATACGCCTCCGCCGGCTCAACCAGCGTCCACGCGTCCGAGTACGGCTGCTCCAGCAACACCCGACGCTCTCGGTCACCCTTGTTCTTGATCACGTACTCCCGCCGATCCAAAAGCTTGTGCTTGTGCCACAACGTTCCCTTAACAATACGCAAACTCACAATCTCGTCCGGTAGGTTCAACCCCTTGATCATCACCTCCGTCGACAGATCCAGCGCATATGCGATCAACCGCTTCTCATGTGGGTTCAAATCCGGCAACTTCGCGTCACCCGCATAAACACCCTCATCAAAAACCGTCACCGGCCCCTGCATCAGGTGCAGGTCCGTCGTGTTCGTCAGCTCCAACCCATTCAACGGATGCTTGTGATGCGTCCCCAGGTTAAAAATGCTCAGCTTCTCGCCTTCAATCGTCTCATTCACGATCGGTAACATCGCCGCGTGCTGCCGCGGAATCGACACCGGCGTGTCAATGCGATACTCAAACAACTCGCCCGCCTCACGCCCCTCCGCCGCGTTCCAGTTGCGCGGGTACAACACGTCTGCGTTCCAGGGAATCATCTCCTCGCCGGCCTCGTGCGCATCGAAATACGCCGATGGCGCCGGCGGCGCCTTCTCCTGCACCGCCACCCCGCGACCACCACGACCACCGGCACTCCGCCCCCGCCGGGCTACCATCGGCGCCTCATCCAGCTCAAACCCACCCGCATAGTCCGGCGGACGCAACGACGCGTACAACTCAAGCTGTTCCACGGGCCGCCGCACGTACAACGGCGTATACAAATCCATCTGGAACGAAATCGGCCGACCCGATACCAGCGACAGCCGTACGTCGTTCCAATCCTCCTCCGTCGCGTTCTCCACATTCGCCCAGCCCTGCAAGAACGGCTGCTCATCGTCCGACAGCACCAGCCGATAACTCGTCTTCCAGATCGGCGCCTCCAGCATGTACCCCACACGCACCCGCCGCTGCCCCTGCCCCACAAAGTTCAGCTCCACCGCCTTCTTGTCCGCATCATGAGCCGTCGCCAACACCGCCAGCGCCTTGCGCAGCTCGGCCGCGATCTTCTCATTAGTCAGCTTAAGTTCCTCGATGTCACGCAGCGCAACCCGTCGCAAGCCCGCATCCGTCAACACCGTGAGCTGTTCAATCTCCTCCACGGTCTCCCCGTCCGGCTCCAAAACACGTGTCTTCTCCACGCCGACGATGGTCCCCTGCATATCGACCGCGCCGCTGATCGCCACTGGCTCGCCGCGCAGTTGATCGAGCAGCTCGCCCAGCGTCGGATCGCCAGTAAGATCGACCCCGAAACTCCGCAGCGTCTTCTCGAGCGGATCTTTCGAGGCATAATTGACAATGCCGACATGCCCCCCCCCGCTGTCCTGCACCACCATCGACTTCAGAATGTCGTTGATCTGCGCAATGCGGAACGTCAGCTCGGCCGACGCATCGCCGACAACCTCCGCCTGGCGCTCGAAGTATCCTACGCCGCTGGAGAACAGCGCCACACGCGTCACTTCGAGCGGAATGCGCTCATCCGCCCGCACACCCAGAACCACCAGCAACATCACGCCCGCGAGGCATACCTGCCGCGATCTCATGTTGATACCTCCAGCTTCAGGGCCCGTAGCATTCTTCCCGTTATGTGCCGTCCCGCGGGAATCGGAATCAGAACACCGGCGCCGGCGAGCTGACTGGGCACGGCGTTTAGGATATCTGACGCCCGGCCCGCCGAGTAGTTCCCACCGCTCAGCTCAAACACCCTAACCGTCATTGGATTAATACCCCCCACCACTCCCCCGGCCGCACTCTTTCTTCCTCAACCCTGCGGCACCTGCCCCGCCAGATCCTTCAGCACCCCGCTCCACGTATCACACAGCGGCAGCAGCTCATAACGCACCAGATCGCTCAGCAACACCACATCCTGCGCTTCCAGCGCCTCCCGCAGCTCGGTCAGCTTACTAACCAGATCCTCCAGCCACACCCGCACCGGCCGGCCGTTGTGCTCCCATTCGGTCAGATCAACCCCCAGCAGCCCGCTGCACTGCCCCAGCGCACGATGACACGTCTGCCAGAGCTGCACAAACTGCCCGATGTCCCGTACGGCCGAACTGACATCACCCGAGCTCAGCCGTTCCGGCAAATCAGCCTGCCGCTCGCCGGCCGACTGAAACTCCTGCGCCAATCCGCACAGAGCATCGCGTACCAGCTCACCGGGATTGCCCGACTCCAGGTCACACTGGCAGCCCTCGTCCACCGGCCGCTCAAGCTGCTCCTGCAACGCCACCTCGTCCAGACGCTCACCGTCAATCGCCACTGACACGATCAGCCGCTCGCCCAGGTACGCCTTCCGCACCTGGTCCAGCAGCGTCTCAAGCGTACAGTCGCTAACCACCGGCCCGTCAATCTTCTGTCCGTCGAGAGTTACGATCATGGCATGTCTCCCACTATTCTTATCGGAGCCCCAACTCCAGCCGACTGAGCCCAATCGAGAAAAACCCCATCCGCCCCCCAGGTTGGCCAATCACACCAGCCCGGCTAACATCCCACCGTGTTCACCACCAAACCACGCTGGCTCCTGAACTGGCTCGAACGGCACCAGAGCCCGATTTCACGCACACTGCACGCCATCGGCATCCCCCTCACCATCATCGCCATCCCACTCGCCGCCTGGCAGCTCTACCACGACCTCTGGAGCCTCTGGTGGCGACCCACCCTGCTAATCACCCTCGGCTACCTCCTCCAATTCCTCGGCCACCTCCAAGAAGGCAACGACATGGGAGAATTAATTCTCATTAAGAAACTGCTCGGCCGACCCTATTGCGCCATCTCCCCCCGCTACGCCAACCGCCGCAACAATCACAAGTAGCTGTCAAACATAATCTTAAGATTATCCCCCAGCCCCCGACGGTGCCGACCGTCAAGTCTCCTCCCCCTTCTTCTTGAGCAGCTCCTGCCTCAGTAAATCCGCGATCGGAGCAAACGTTT
Source organism: Phycisphaerae bacterium (assembly GCA_963666925.2). Taxonomy (GTDB): domain Bacteria; phylum Planctomycetota; class Phycisphaerae; order UBA1845; family Fen-1342; genus JANQFV01. Next base: position 42,651 of record CAXXTC010000021.1, read on the forward strand.
CCTGAGCCGCCGGACTGCTGCCGGCCAAATCCTCGTGAGCGTGAAGCATAAATTCAACCGTCTCCGGATCAACATCCTCACCAGGCTGACAACTCACCTGTCGCAGGTTTTCAGGAGGCGCTATATCTTCAAACCCAAACAGCATCGTCAGCCCCATCGTCTCCAGCGAAGACCGGCACGTCCGCGGACAACGCGAAATCACCAGCCGGCCGTTCGCCTCGTGCAGCCGCTGCCGCACCTTCACCATCCACCCCGCAAAAGTGCTGTCGATCCACTCACAACCGTCCAAATCCAGTATTACGAACGGATGGGCCGGCTTTTCCAGCAACAGATCCGTCACCAGGTTCTCACCCGTCAGCGAAGTCTCACGAGTCGCACGCTGCTGGCAGGCGATGTACAGGTGGTCACCCTCGGCGACGAATCCAATCTGCGGCGGGCTTGTCTTGACCATCTCACCAATCCATCAAACTTGCCCCCGGCGCGAAATAATATATCGTTTAACTACGCTGGTTTTCTGAAGATCCCATCAACCCTGCCAGGCTCCGGCCAAAGGTGTTCAATGGCTGCTCGCACCGTCGCCGTCGTGGGGGCCTCGACCGATCGCTCCAAATTCGGCAACAAGGCCGTGCGCGCGTACGACCGCCAGGGCTGGGAGGTTTACCCCGTGAACCCCCAGGTCGACGAGATCGAGGGCTTCCAGACCTACCCCAGCGTAGACCAGATCCCCGCCCGCCTCGACCGCGTCGCCGTCTACGTCCCGCCCACCGTCGGCGTAAAGCTCCTCCCATCCATCGCCGCCATGCGACCCGGCGAGCTCTTCATCAACCCCGGTGCCGAGAGCATGGAGCTGCTCGAAGAAGCCCGCCGGCTCGGCCTGGACCCGATCCTCGCATGCAGCATCGTCGACATAGGCGAATCGCCCGACGCCCTACCCTGATCCCCCCGCCACAGGTGGGTTTACCCGTGCAAACCCTACGCAGCGCAAACCCCCCTCCACCGCTTGCGGGGGAGGGGCCGGGGGAGGGGGCAGCTCGCGCAGCGCGACAAGAACCAGCGCACACATCCCCAGAAATCGCGCATGATCACCAGCACCGCCCCTCTCACCTATCTAGAACCTATCCTAAAACCTCTTAACCCTGGTCATATGTACTTCGAGAATCGCAGTTTCTCTCGAGTTTCGCGTGATCCGGCCTCCAGCGGCGAGGGGCCAAAACAGGTTCTGGGATAGGTTCTAAAGAGGTCGAGCTCGTTTGGCGTGAGTTCGACGATCCGGTGTGCTTCGGCGAGCTCGGCAACGTCCAGGAGCCAACACCCGACACGCATCTTGTGGGTGGGCCGTCGGCTCGCTACGAATAGAGAGAATTTGGTCCGTCCGTCAATCGCAGGGGATATTCGCCTGCGGTTTTCGAAATCGAAAACTGCACGGACGCCAGCCGTCTCAATGAAGCGGTGCCACAACGGCCGTTCGTAGGTGTTGGTGGTCAGGCCGCTCGGAATCACCATGCCCAGATGGCCCACAGACGCTAGACCATCCCAGTTCATTTCCACAAACAGCTTGTAGTAGTTGAGGCGACCTCTTCCAGCCGTCGGGTACTTTCCAGAAGCGGCGGCGAACTGCCGTTCACCGTCATTCTGCCGCACCTGGTTTTTCCACGCGTCGAAACTGCTCGGGTCTGATTCTCTGAGAGCTGCAATGAGACGGTGTCGTTTTCGTGCGGACGGCTCCGATGAAATATTCTGATGGGTGTGCCAGAAGAACGCTCGATCGTTTGTCTCCGGCTTTTTTCACGGTGGATTTCCGAGGATCACGTCGAACCCGCCGTCCCAGCCGGTGTCTTTATTCTCGGACAGCGCCGCGTCTTCCGGAACTCGAAAGACGTCGGGAAACGCCAAGTGCCAGTGAAAAAACTCGTACTGATCGCGCAGCCGCTGGATCTCCTGCTTCATCCACGGCGTGATGTCGTGCGGGTTGGCCTCGATGCGGCGGAAGACAGATTCGGTGATGGCATCGCCGAAGTCCTTTGTCTTCTTCCAAACGAACGCCGCGCACCAGGCGTCGGCCAGCAGGCAGGCGCTTTCGTAGTCGGCCGAGCCGACGAGTTGGGCGTAGCGCTGAGCCTTGGCCTCGATGTCCTTCAGCGAGTCGTCGCTCATCGCGTCGAGCCGGGCGAATGTGGCAGGCATGTTCCCGAGCTTGACCCAGGGCTGAGCGCCTTCAAAAACGAAAAACTGCTGCCCCTTGCGCTCCTCCTTGTTGCGGCGCTTGTATTCCTTGCAGAGCGTCTTGTCGTCGCCCTCGATGGGCTTAAAGGCGTCGTCGGGGATGCCCTCCGTAAGCAGCCGCGGCGTGGCGCCGATCAGCGAGTTGCCGCAGAGGATGCGGTGGTCGAGGAAGCTCAGCGGCCGGCCGGGGTCGATCGATTCGAGCCACAGGGCGACCTTACACAGCTCAACCGCCATCGGGTTGATGTCAACGCCGTAGATGCAGCGGCTGACGACGTCGCGGAAGGCAGCCCGCTGGTCGGATGGGGCGGGCTCGGTGTCGCCAGTGCGGATCGCGGCGAGGCGCTTGGCGACGCGATTGGCGGCGGCGATGAGGAAATGGCCGGAGCCGCAGGCGGGATCGCAGATCTTGAGGCTCAGCAGGGCCTGCTCGGCTTCGGTGCCGGACTTGCTCTTGAGGCGGTCGTCGACAACAGGGTCGAGAGCGGAATCGAGCAGGCAGTTGATCAGCGAGCTGGGCGTGTAGTAGCTGCCGGTGGTCTTGCGCTCGGAGCCGGTGACAGCGGAGAGGGCGAACGTGGCGGCGTCGGTGTTGATGTCGGGGTGCAGCTCGAGGAGAGACTCGTAGACGCTGCCCAGCTCCTCGGAGCCTAGGTTTTTATAGTCGACGGGGCGGAGTACGTTCTTGTCCTGCGTGAAGCAGAGCGAGCGGTGGGGCTGGAGACGGCCGTAGCCGAGGGCTTCGAAGAGCTTGAGCAGCCAACGCTCGCGGGTGATGGACGTTCCGGTGTCGGTGTCAACGTCCTTGATCTGTTCGCGCTGCTTGGCGAAGCGCTGCCAGGCATCCTTGACCGCGGACCAGGCGCGGTTGGCGGCTTCGTTGATGCGTTCGGACTTGTCGAGGTGGAAGGACTCCGGCGCGAGGCCGTCGAGGTCCTTGCCGCCTTCGGCGATGCGCTTGAGCAGGTCCGGCGGCAGCAGTGCGCCTTCGGACTTGATCGTGCTGAAGATGGACTGCGTGTGCCTGGCCATTGGCTTAGTTGCCCGCTGAAAGCTGGGTGATCGTGATTTGGACCTGGTCATCCGCCAAGTCGCCGGCACCCTTCTCAACGTCAAGAACGTTGATTCGCCAGTCTTCGGGGGCTCCGGCTGTACCGCCGACTACGGGGAAGAGATTGTCGATCAGCGATTTCACCTTGCCGGTGGCGATGTCGCCGATGTTCACGTGATCAGAGCCGAATCGTAGCGCGACGGCGAAGCGGCTGTTGAACTGCGGCGGCGCGGGGGACTGGTTCCGCTGCAACCACTCCGCCACCACTGTGTCGCGGGCCGACTTGGGTAAGGAGCCTTGGTAGGTATCGCTGACCAAGACTCGGCCGGGTAGATGCGGAGACTCTGCCGGGGCAGTGAAGCTGATCGTACAGCCGGCATCGGGATTGATGGAGCGAGTTGCGAACCAGGAGCGCAGATTGGGTCGCCCGCCGCCGCAATACCCGAGCTGATTGATCACGACGCTGAACACGGGTTCGCAGAGGTTGTCGAGATCGAACGGGTGGCCGGCCCTCAGATCATTGGGCACCCGGAACTCAATCGCCATGTGAGAAGACGCCGGGATGTTTCCCGCTGGCGGAATGTGGCGACTCAACGCCTCTCGCCACGCGGCTTCACGGGCCGTTGCGAATGTCGCTGGGACGCCAGGAACAGCGAAGGTCTCCCCTGGCGCTGCTGGAGTTACGGCTCGCGCCCGTGGCTGGGTTGCACGAGCGGGAGCGGTGACAACGTCTCTCTGGGGCGATTCAGCGCGGGAGCACTCGGCGAGACGATAGCGGCCGCGCCCAACTCGTTCGAGGAACTGCTCGCTGCGTCGGTAGCCGCTCGAAGCGTTGCCGCCGATTACCAAGTCGGCGAGACTCGTCGACACGTCCTTCCACCGTCCGGAGTAGTGGCTGGCGATCCACTCATTCACCTCGCGAATGGACAAGACCGCCCTCGGAGAGCTTCGGAAGCACTCGAGAATCGCGTCGCGGACCGTCGCGGCCGAGGACATGTTGATGCGCCTCCTATGCGGGCAAGTAGACGTAAATGCCGAGGACGTCCACAGGCAATTGCGGCTCGATCTCGTAACGGACGCCTATGACCTTCGTTGACTCGCGAACCCGCTGATGGGCGTCGAGGATTTCGTCGCCTCGGCTGCGGGCATATTCGTTAAGGTGCGGCCGTAGGTCGTCGAAGCCGTCGATTACCTTCTGGACGAACGCCGTGGCTTGCGGCTTCTCGATGTTGCGGGCTGGGCGGGCGTTTAGAAGTTGGTCGATCTGCTCGTCGCCGGGATCGAGCCATTCGGCCCGATTGGGGGCACCACGGAAGCCGATGACGCGGCAGTCTTCGGCCAGGAGCTGGGTGTCCGGCTCGCCGCGGCGTTTTGCGATGATGTGATATCGCAGCAGCAGAACCGGACCAACCCCTCATGGCCAGCCCACACAACCAGTCTACGCCCCCAACCCCACCAACCACAAGCACAATCCCACTCAGGAACCCCACCGCTCCAATCAGGACCTCACAATCCCCTTTCACCCTCATCCTTCCACCCGCAGAATCCCTTAATTCCGCCAATCCCCGCCAATCTTCGCCAGAATCCAACAGTTTTCGCCAGTTTCCGCCAGCCGCCAACAATATCACGCCAGCCGCCAACTCTCGTTTGGATCGCCGCAAAAGCCGTGCTATCCTCTATTTCAGCAAGGACCGATCGGACGAACCCCACCCCGATCGGCACCCTCAAAAGAGTCTTTCGTTCGTCGCCACCCAGGAGGCTGGAAATGAGGCTGCGTTCCTTTTCATCGGGCTTGATCATCGCCGCGTCGCTCGTCGTCATCAGCGCACCCGCTGTCGCCGACAACGTCAACTTCACCTACCTCTGGCACCTCGAACAACCCATCTACTGGCCCGACCGCCAACTCACCGGCTCCGACCGCTACGAACGCGCCTGGGAGTCCATCCAGCGCACCGACGGCGGCGCCGCCCACCCGGCCAACGACCTCCGCGAGATCTTCGGCAAGGACGACCGCGTCAACGCCTACCAGTGGCGCGTCCGCGATTCCATCAACAGCTTCACCTGGACCGCCAGCGGCGGCGCCCAGATCAGCTACTCCGGCGGCCTCGTCGAAAACATCTTCTCACTAGGCGACGCCGGCCAGCTCGGCTACAGCTCCACCTGGTACAGCTCCAACCGTCAGGCCCGCAACTGGACCACCGCCGGCGGCAACCCGCGACTCGACATCGTCATCATCCCCTTCCACCATCCCCTGCTACCACTCTGCGACGCCAACACCGTCCGCAAGGAAATACAGCTCTACCAGGAAATCTACCCCGACGCCTGGGGCTCCAACCCCGGCGTCTCCCGCGGCCTCTTCCCGCCCGAGATCGCCTTCAGCGAAACCCTCATCCCCGTTCTCGTCCAGGAGAACATCGACTGGGTCATCGTCTCTAACGAACACATCTCACGCGCTTGCGAGAACTTCCCGACCGTGCTCGGCACTGGCGGCATCAACTGCGACCCGCCCAACCTCGCCGACCAGTCCAACCCATCCCAGTCCGATTGGCTGCGCATCCAGATCGATCGCGGCTGCTCACCCTGCAACGCCTACCCGTTCTCCTACACGCCACACTACGCCCGCTACCTCGACCCCGACACCGGGCAGGAATACAAGCTCATCGTCATCCCCGCCGCCCAGGCATTGGGCTGGCAGGATGGCTACTCGGCCACCGGCCTCGACCACATCAACACACTGCAAACTCAGAACCCGTCGAGTCGGCCACAGCTCGTGCTGTTTGCCCACGACGGCGACAACGCCTGGGGCGGCGGCTACAGCTACTACCTGGAGGCCGTCCCCAATTTCGTCAGCAACGCCGAGTCCGCCGGCTACACCGCCACCACCATCGAACAATACCTCGAAGACCATCCCGTGCCGACCGATGACATCGTCCACGTCGAGGACGGCGCCTGGGTCAACGCCGACGGCGATTTCGGCTCGCCGGTCTTCCTCAACTGGAACTGGCCGCTGGTTAACAGCGGTGGACAGGTCGATATCCCCGGTGGCTGGGCCGAGGACGAGCGCAACTGGGCCGTCATCACCGCCGCTCAGAATCGCGTCGACACGGCCGAGCAGATCGCCGGCAGCGTCGACATCGACGACATCCTCTACCCCGATAGCTACACCTCAAATGCCGAACGGGCCTGGCACTATTTCCTCGGCGGGCTGAACAGCGGCTTCATGTATTACGGCACGGCGCTCGATCACGAGGTCAAAGCCACCATCGCCTGTAACCGCGCGATGGAATACGCCGACGCGGTCATCGGCACCGGCTCGCTCGATACCACCCCGCCGACCATCTGGGCCCCGCAGCGCCACCCGTGGAATCCCGGCTCGCTGAACTTCGGCCCGCAGTACGGCTACCAGCAGTACAACGACGACGGCGATTTCTGGGTATGGAGTTTTGTCTACGACGTTTCCGGCCTGGCGTCGGTAACGCTCAAGTACCGCGTTGACAACAACACCACCGTTACCGACGACAATCGCACCTACGCCGGCGGCAGCGGCGTCGGCGCGTGGCAATCGCTGCCGATGACATATCGCGATTTCCCCGAAGGCAACTTCTTCAGCGATCCGAACATCGACTTTTTCGAGATGCCGGACTATTGCGCTGACGAATACTACGTCGAAGTCACCGACCTGAGCGAAGTTCTGATCGACTACTACATCGAAGCAGTTGACAACAAGGGATATACCAAACGTTCGCCGATCTATCATGTATACATTGGCGATGGTTCGGGTGGTAGCGGTGGTGGCGACGTTGTCGCGATCGACCCCGATCCGGCCCAGGCCGGCAACGATGTCACTATCAGCTACGATCCGGATGGCCGGGTGCTGGCCAGCGCGTCGCAGGTTCATCTGCACTATGGTTTTAACAGTTGGGACCCGGTGATCTCGCCCGATGCGGCTATGACGTGGAACTCGGCCGACGCGGTGTGGGAGATCACCGTGTCGGTGCAGTCAAGCGCGACGCAGCTTGACATAGTGTTCAACGACGGTTCCGGCACGTGGGACAACAACGACGGGCAGGATTGGCATTTCACGGTTACGGGCGGCGGCCCGTCGGACGATTGGGTCATGGACGGTCAGCTTGACGAGGGTGCGACGCTGGTGGCGGAGAGCGGCAGCCTCCAGCTCTACGCCGGCCTGATCGACACCACCCTGTACATCGCCGCTGCGGATGCCGGCGAGGGTAACGACCATTTCATCTTCATGGCGGACACGCCGGGCGCCATGCAGGCGGCACCGTGGGCCAAGTCGGGCCAGGTGGCGGCATGGAGCGCGTATCTGGCCGACGAAAACGACAACGATTACAGCGGCTGGTTTGATGCGAGCGGAGCGACGCAGTGTGCGACGGGTGCCAACGGCGGCTGGCTTGAGGGGACCATCGACCTAGCGGGCGAGTTTGGCACGGTGCCGGACGCGGTCTACCTGGCGTTCGCGGTGTACGCGACGGCCGACGGTGGCGTGTTGATTCCGTCAGCGCAGGTGCCGGCGTCGGTCAATGATGACGGCAATGTCGATACCGAGGAGTATGTGCTATTCAATCTGGATTCCGACCCGCTGGAGCCGGGCGATTTGAATTGCGATGGCAACGTGAACTTTAATGATATCGATCCGTTCGTGCTGGCGCTGGTGAGCGAGGAAGACTACGAGTCGGCTTACCCAGATTGCTACTGGTTAAACGGCGACGCCAACGAAGACGGGAGTGTCAATTTTGATGACATTGATGCGTTCGTCGCGTTGTTGGTGGAGTAAGTAGCCGCGGCAGGGCTGACTGACGAGGCGGTCAGTCCCCCACGTTCGAACAGCGAAGTGTCCCGTCCCGTTTTGATCAACGAGGCGGGGCACTTGTTTTGATAGTTAGTTGTGCATTGTTCTGAATGACCAGGGTTCGTGTGCACCCTCCCCGCCTCAACGCGACTCTGGGCTTTCGCCGGCCCAGCTTCTACCACCGGCGTTGGCTGCCGCGGGGCGCAGGTGACGGAGGATCGTGTCCAGCAGCCTCTTGCGATTGATGGGTTTCGAAGCGTAGTCGTCGCAGCCTGCCGCCAGGCACTCGTCGCGCGCCGTCTCCATCGCGTGCGCGGTCAGCGCAACGATGGGTCCCGCATACCCCTCCTGACGGAGCCGGCCGGTCGCGGTGTAGCCATCCATAACCGGCATCTGCATGTCCATCAGGATGACGTCGAATGGCGCGCCGCTTGTGCGGGCCGCCAAGGCCGCGTCAACCGCCATCTTCCCGTTCTCAACCGCGGTCACCGTAGCACCGGCTTTCTCGAGCACGGACTTGATCAGTCGCTGGTTGTCGGGCCCATCCTCGGCCAGCAGTATGCAGCATGTGAGTGTATCCGCCGCAATCGGCGGTTCGGGCGTCTCCTCAACGGGTGGTAACACAGTCGTGGCCGCCAGAGGGTCGTAGAGCACCTGCGCGTCGTCGAGCAGTTCGACAGCGATGCGGACGTGAAACACGCTCCCCTGGCCCGGCTCGCTCCACACGTCGATGTCGCCGCCGAGCGCCTGGGCCAGTCGTTTCGCAATCGTGAGGCCCAGGCCGGTACCGCCGAACTCCCGCGTGGTGGACGAATCCGCTTGCGTGAACGGCCGAAACAGTCGAGCCTTCTGTTCCGCGGTCATGCCGATGCCTGAATCCACGACAGCAAAGTCAATGTGGGGAGCCGGCGCGGACTCGAAATGAACCACGATAAGAATCGCGCCCGTTTGCGAGAACTTGATGGCGTTCCCAACCAGGTTGATGAGAATCTGACGGAGACGGGTCGGATCGCTTCGAATGACTTCCGGCATGGGCCCGGTGTAGGCGATCTGAAGTGAGAGCCTCTTGGACTGCGCGCGGGTCGCCATGAGGGAGACCACTTCGGCGAGCACCTTGCACGGCGAGCAGCGAATCCACTCGACTTCGAGCTTGCCGGCCTCGACCTTGGAGAGATCGAGAATGTCATTGATGAGAGTGAGAAGATACTCGCCGTTGCGCCGGATTGTGTGGATCGCCTCGCGGTGTTCAACTTCCGGGAGGTTCGGCTCAAGCAGTGTCTCGGCGAAGCCCAGGATGGCGGTCATGGGCGTCCGAATCTCGTGGCTCATGTTCGCCAGGAACTGACTCTTCGCCTGGGTCGCAGCTTCGGCGGTGCGGAGCGCCTGCCGAATCTCCTGGGCCTGATGCCGCAAGACGCTCTCTTGCTCCAGCAGACGCTGGCGATCGGAGTCGAGTTGCTCGACCATGTGGTTGAACGCGACCGAAAACTCCCCCAGGAACGCCACGCGCTGGGAGAAATCACCCTTCGCCACCTGCTGGGCCTGCCACGTCAAGTGGCGCAGCGCGGCCTGGAGATTCTTGAGCGCACCGCAAAACGCAAGTTGACAATCGACCCGCGCGCCCGGTCTGCCCTCGGACAAATCGAGGGCGAAACGAGTGCCGAGGTGCAGCGCGTCCGCCAGACGATTGACAAACGTGGAAAGCTGGCGAATCTCGTCATCCGGCTGCGCAGCCACATCCAGACGGACAGGCTCGTGACCCTTGAGCAGGTCGTTCACCGCCCGCGTGATGTCATCGACGCGTTTCGACTCGGTCTCATCCATCACGTCGCATTACAGGTACCCGCAGCAGCTTGTGCCGCCCCGCTGACGTCCTGTGCCAGGACGGCTTCAAAGCGACAAACGCGATCGCCCGTGCACCAGCAATCCACTTCTCTGACGCGGAACGGCTTCCCCGTGTACGCCTCGAGAATCCCGGCAATGAAGCCTTCGTCGTACGTGCACACCGCCTCATCCATGAGCGGCAGGCCGGAACAATCCAGATCCTCGCTCACAGTTATTCGAAACGTCAGGGTCTCAAGGTCGGCGGCTTCAACACGCAGGACACCCACCTCGAGGTCCACCAGGAGTCTCTGCAACTTCGCAACCAGGTCGGCGAAGTTCGCCGGCGACTCCATCATGTTCTCATAGATAGCGGTCCCGGCGCTGTGCCCAGCGTCATAGAAGATCTTTCGGGCCGTCTCCGCGTCTGTGTGCCTGATCGCGGCATCACGCAGGGTAAACTGCATCAGCCGGTATACCGCCACACTGGTCTTCGGCCCGAGGTTCGGCCGACCGAGATCGATATCGCCCAGGTGCGACCACTCGAACTTGAACTCTTCGCGGTCTTCCTTGAACATGGGATGATCTCCTGAAAGGCCCTCGGATGCCCGCGCCATGCACGAGGCGCGGAAGTTGCGTCGTGGAGCGCAGGGGGCCGACTCCGTCCAATGGATCGGAACGATGGCGTTTCTGCGTGAGTTGCGCATCCTTCGCGGGGTAGAAACCGGAGAACAGCCCGATAAAGCAGGCTCCTGGCGAGCACCCCCGTGATAGGTGTGAGAGCAACCGGGCGCCGGCGCCGGCACGCAGCCGTAAGCGATCTGGTCGGCATTGACTGGCCTGGACCAACCGGTATCAGGGTTGCCTGAGATCGCTCAGACGGCAACCACGAGAGAGGCTTTGGTTCACGTGATATGCCGTGCAGTCACGAGCTCGGTACGAAAACGGCCCTGGCGTTACCACCAGGGCCGTTGAAGCTTCACAACTGTTCGAGTTTGGCTAATCGAACATGGGCTGAGCCTGTTTGTAGAGCTTGGGTTCGGCGGCCTGGAAGTCGGCGGCGCTGTTGAACTTCAGGCGCGCGATACCGCCGTCGTCCATGCGCAGGTAGACGGTGACCTGGCCGTCGGCGTCGACGCGCACACCGACTAATTGCTGGCCGGCCGGCTGCGGCTCGCCGGTGGTTTTCCGGTGGATTTCCATCTTGCGCTGGTGCTCCCTTTGCTGCTGAGCGTGCTGCTCGGCGTGGCGCTGGGCCTCCTTCTCTGCGCGGCGCTGGGCGTCGAGCGCTCGGCCGTAGGCCTTTTTGGCGTGCTTCTGCGCGCGAGCGTGGCCGCGGTTGGCATCCTCAAGAGCCTTGCGCAGCTTCTGTTCGACCTGGCTCTGGTATTCCTTGCGGAGCTTGCGGGCCTCCAGGCCGAAAGGCTGCACGAAGACCATGGACTCCGACTTTGGCACGAAGGTCATTTGGTGTTGTTCGAGCAATTGGGCGGCGTCGGGGTCGCCGTCTTCGAGCTCGATGAGAGTCTTGTAGGTCCGCGTGGTTTCCTGGCCATCAGCGTCGTTGCGGGTGACCTGATACTCGTCGCCTTTGTACGTGATGCTGGTCGTAGCGTCGTCTTCGATGCGTTCGATGGTAATGCTGAGCTCGCGCTGATTGTTATCGGGGTTGGTCTCGATCACGACCTTGCATTCGCCCTTCATCGGCTGGCTGAACATCTGGTAGTTGCTGCCGGAGGGAGGATTTCCGCCGAAGAAGCTGTAGGTTTTGTGCTGGTCGTAGGGGCCGAGCGGATGATCATCGTCCAGATTGATGTCGACGTCGAGGTCGATGTCGAGCTGGTCGAACAGGTCTTCCAGGTTGTCGAGTGACTGGGGCAGGTCCTGGAGCTGGCCGAGGTCGCGGATGATCCATTCGCCGCCGGGGCCTTTCTGGAGCGTCCGGCCGCGGAAGTTGATGGCGTCGTCGGCGAAGACGTCTTCGGGCTCGTCGTACTTCCAGATCCAGCGCATCTCTTTGGGGCGTGCGGCGGGTTCGAGACTGAGCGTGAGCGGGTGGCCCTCGCGGATGACAACGACCTCGACGGGGTGGTCGTGGCCGGCGGCGGTGATTGCGGAAGTGAGATCGGAGACGCCGGTGATGTCCTGGTTGGCATACTTGACGACGATGTCGTAGCGTTTGATGCCGGCCTGCTCGGCGGGGCCGCCGACGGTGATGTTTCCGATCATGACACCCTGGTCGCCGACGTGGGCGGCCAGCGGGTCAGGGACTGAGGTGATGCGTACGCCGATGTAGCTCTTGTCCGGCACGTCGGTCTCGTCGTCGGTGGCTACGGTGGTGACGAAGACCTTCGCGGGAGCATCGTCGGTGACGTAGAAAGTGTCGTCGGAACTGGTGATGATTTTGATTGTCCCGGGCTGATCACTGTCGTCATCGCTGGCGACCGCGATGCAGTAGGTCTGCGGGCCGTCGTTTGGGGCGAAGACGGTGGCGGTGGCGTCGCCGGGGGCGAGCGACATCAGTATTCCCAAGAGAAAAGCGAGCATGACAGACTCCTTGGTAGTTTCCAGGGCAGTTTCAGTTACTACGCGTTGCCGGGGCCGAGTGTTGGCACTGGAGAATCCACTGCTCAAGAGCCGTGGCACGGCGGGCCATTACTGAAAACGCGCTAAAGGTCCTTGTGAATGACGATTACGTGCTCCTGCACGCGATCGACCTCGATGACGAAGTATTCCCGCGGCCCGTCGCCGGGGATGACAATCCAGTCGCGATCAGTGTTGCGCACCTGAAGTTGGGGGCGGACGTAGGTTGGGGAAGGTGCGGAGACGGTGTCCGCCTGTGGCAGGGTGGGTCCGAACCAGGATCTGCCCGCCAGCGCCGACGCCTGCTGGGCATCGTTTCCGGACAGCGTGCCGGGGCGTTGGGGTGGATAGAGCCAGAGCAATATGGCCAGACAGGCGGCGGCGGCGAAGGCGACGGTGCGTGCGAGCGGGCGCAGGCGTGTCCAGATGGGGATAGGCCGAGGGGGGCAGTTCATGGCGGCGCGGAGTGCGTCGCCGGCGGCCTGGTCGAGCTGGCGGTATTCATCGAAGCGGCGGGCCACCTCGGGCTGTTCGGCGCGGAGCGCGTCGAACAATTCGCGCTCGTCGGCGGTGCACTCGCCGTCGAGGATTCGCGAGAAGAGATGTTCCAGTCGGTCGGGTCCGGAATTCATCGTCACACCTTGCCTGCGAGGTTTTCGCGCAGCAGGCGCCGCGCTCGTACCAGCCTAGTTTCCACAGTATCCACGGGCAGTTCCAATACCTCGCCAATCTGTGCGTAGCTCCAGTCTTCGAGATGACGGAGCACGAATGGTTCCCGATATATGGCCGGCAGAGCCTGCACGGCCTGAAGCAGCGTTTGCTGCGTTTCGGCGTCCATGGCCGCGGGGCGGGCTGGCCGCTGATCGACCGCCTGATTAGCGGTGCGGTCGTCGAGTCGGACACAGCGGTCGCGTTGGCGGCGGTGGGCGATACTGAGGTCGATGGCGGCGTTGCGGGCGATCGAGTAGAGCCAGGCCCGCAGGCGTGTCGGGCGCTGGAGGGTGCTGAGGCGCTCCCACACGCGGGCCCAGACCTGTTGGGCGATATCGTCGACCAGGTCCGGGCGGCCGGTGACGCCATAGATCGCGCTGCGCACCCAGGCTTCATGGTCGCGGACGAGCTGGTCCGCGGCCGTCCGATTGCCCTGTTGTGCCGCCGTCACGGTTCGGCACAACGACTCGCCGTCGATCGACATGGCCGTCATTTCACCGTAATGGACGGGTGTGGTGGCCAAAGCCTGACGAAAATGGACGAAAATCTGTGGGCCGGCGGGGCTTGGCAGACCCCCGCTTGGCCGCTGCTGCCCGATAACATACCATCCACACAGGTTTGATACGCGGAAATTGCTCTGGGAGATCAGCCGTGGCGATGCCGGTAATGCTTAGAGAGTTGCTCGACCTGCCGACCGCACCGTATCTGGAGGGGCATGTTGCTGACTATGTGTCGGCGGTGATCGGGAAGCTGGGGGGGGTGGATCTGAAGCGGGACCGTTATGGGAACCTGCTGGCGCACTATCGGCGTGGTAGTCGAAAGACGTCGCCGATGTGTTTTGTCGCACATATGGACCATCCCGGATTTGCGGCGTTGGAGATGGTCGGCAAGGGGGCGCTGCGAGCGGCGTTTCGTGGTGGGGTGCGGCCGGAGTATTTCGCGGGCTCAAAGGTGCGTTTCTACGTGGCGGGTCGCTGGGTGCGCGGGCGGGTGCAGAAACTGACGAAGGTGGATCCGCCCGGTCGGCCGGGTGGGCCGAAGCAGCCGCGGGAAGCGCGGATCGCGGTTGATCGGGAGGTGCCGGCCGGTGCGCTGGGGATGTGGGATCTGCCGCCGGCGACGTTGCGGAAAGATCGCGTGGTGGCGCGGGCATGTGATGATCTGGCAGGCGTTGGAGCGCTGCTCGAGTTGTTGACGCGGCTGGCGCGGCAGCGGACCAACGGTGAGGTGTACGTTCTGTTCACGCGGGCGGAAGAGGTGGGGTTCGTTGGGGCATCCGGAGCGATTGCGGCACGGACGGTGCGCAAGCGGGTGCCGGTGGTGTCGATCGAGACCAGCAGCGCGCTGGTCAATGCGCCGATCGGGGCGGGGCCGATCATCCGCGTGGGCGATCGGGCGGTGACGTACACGTCGCGGCTGGATGCGTTCTGTACGCGGGTGGCGAATCGACTCGTGCAGGAGAAGCGCGGGTTCAAGTATCAACGCAAACTGATGGACGGGGGGATGTGCGAGGCGGCAGCGTTCGGGGCGCATGGCTATGCGACGATCGGGATCTGTCTGGCACTCGGAAACTATCACAACATGAACACACGGAACGGGAAGATCGCGAGCGAGCAGGTCAGCTATGCGGACTGGTGCGCGATGGTGGAGTTGTTCGTGGCACTGGTGGCGGACAAGGGTGGGCCGGACGCGAAGGATGATTCGCTGCGGGGCAGGATCGACAAGCTGTTTCGGGGGAATGAATCGCTGCTGAGGTAGGTGCGGACACTGGGGAATGCACTGCTCGTGGGCACCTGACCACAAGCTATTGGCCTGTGCCACACTTCAATTTCCTCACCCCGTGCTGCGCAACGGGATGCCCCCCCATCGGCGTATGATACTCGGAGGTCGTGGATCAGCCGGGGGGGCGGATTAGGGTTTCGACGTTTGACTCGCGGGTTTTGCGGCGGCGGTCGGGGTGTTGCTCGCGATACTCGTCCATGTTGGGGGGCGTGGGAAAAGCCTTTTCGATGGCGAAGCCCCAGGCCTGGCATTCGGTTTGGAAGACGGGGAGCAGATCGTCGTAGGTTGCCTGGCGCAGGTAGAGCGGAGCGACGCGCCAGAGGCGGACCTTCTCGATGGTCTCGATGTGTGAGATGGGAGGCCGGCCGAGGTATTCTCGGAAGACGTCGATCTGCATGTCCTTGAAGCTGGGCAAAGCGACGCGTTCGTAGCCACGGCCGCGTTTGCCGCTCATGTACTTTTCGTAGAAGTCGCGGGCGCGTCCGACGATTTTGACGAAGCGGGCAGCGTTGCCGTTGCCGAGTTCGTGGAAGGCGTTGTAGAGGAGGCCATCGACGAGGATGGAGATTTCGCGCAGGCCGGGCACCTCGCTGCTCTCGATGAAGCTGTCCATGACGAAGTCGTGGAGATTCTTGGTGACAGCGAGGTTGGGCTGTCCGGTGGGCGTGGTGGCGTAGGTGTCCTGGATGTAGCGGTAGTAGCGGGCGGCCTCGTCTTCCTGGCCGGCGAGGTAGAGCAAGCGGATCGCCTCGGTGAGGAAGTTGAAGTGTCCGGAGCGGTAGGTGGCGCCGGCGCCGGTGCCCATGCCGGGGCGGGGGTCGAAGAGAGGCCCGTAGCGCAGATAGGCCTGGTGCATCGGCTCGATGAAGTTGAGGTCGATGCCGAGGGTCAGGTAGGAAAGGTGGATGTTTTCGGGATCGGGCCAGGGTTCGAAGATGATGCTGTTGCGCAGGAAGAGGTTGCGCATGCAGAAGAAGAGAATGCGAGCGGTGTTGGTTTTGTCGCTGCGGAAGTCGTTGTAGCTCTCGCCGGTGCGGATGAGGCCTAGAGTAACCCAGTAGAGGCCCTGCGAATCTACGCTGCGCCAGTCGACGGGGCCGAAGTTCTCGACGACGTAGAGCATATGGCCGGCGTCCATCTTGTAGACGTCGCGGAGGACTTTGCGCTGGAGGAAGGCGACGAGTGCGTCGCCGGCGGTGTTCTTGGTGCTGATGCCGAGGATTTCGTCGAGTTCGGCCTGGCGTTGTGAGAGGTCGTCTTCGGGCTGATCATCGGCGCTCAGAGCGGTGATGCTGACGGGACTGCTGCTGAGGTTGCGATAGGGACGGAAGAAAGTGAACGCCAGGCCGGAGGGTTGCCAGTAGCGAGCTTCGGCGAGGGTGTCTGAGTTGATGGTGACGCCGATGGTGTTTAGGCGTGAGACCATATCGCGTGCTTCGGGGAATCGTTGGTAGAGTTCGTCGAGTGTCTTGGGGGCGTCGATGAGGCGGTGGATTCGGTTAAGGGCGGCCTGCTGGGCGATGTCGCGGGCAGAGAGTCCTTCGGCCCTGGTCTTGGGGCCGGCGGTGGGGTCGTAATCGGGGGAGATGAATTCGAGGCCGCGCTCGCGTGCCTCAGTCTGCCATTCGATTTCGTGTTGTCGGCGGGCCTTTTCGGCCGCGTCGAGGAGCTGATCGGTATCCCCGGTGTCCTTCATCTGGTTGGCGAATTCGCTGAGCTTGACCTCGGAGAATGGCGGCTGGGGCGGGCCGAGCAGCAGGTGCATGCGATAGGCCCAGGCGCACTTGTAAGCATAGTGGAACTCGTCGGTGACCTCGCTCATCTTGTTGTTGAAGGTCCAGGCGAGCTGCTTGTAGAGATTGACGGCGCCGGGATTGAACTGGATGCCCTGGTCGCGGAGGAGCTTCACGCCGTTATAGACCCAGTTCCAGCGTTCCTGGGGCGTGAAGGTGGTTACGGAGATGTTCCAGGACATGTTCCAGGCGGCATATTCCCAGACGGCGGGGAAATGTGGCTGGAGCGTGCAGATCCACTTGTGGAGCTGCATGGCGTCGTAGAAGCGGCCTTCGGACTTGAACTGTTCGGCGCGCATGAAGGCCATATCGGTGATGAGTCCGCGGAAGGCGCCGAAGGCCTGGATCGCGAAAGCGTATTCCGGGGGGGTGTTTTCGACCGGGGATTCACTGCCCCAGACGTTGAGCGCTTTGCGGCCCGTGTTGATTGCGGACACGCGGGAGCCGGCGGCGGCGATAAAGGCCGCACAGAGCAGCAAAGCGATAGCCTGGGTGACGCGGGGGCGCATCAGCATGCTCCGAACGGGGTCACACGATCACCTCGGCCACCTCGCGGCGACGGAAGATGAACCAGCCGAGCAACAACAGCAGAACGCCTCCATAAACGATGGTACGCAGTGTGGCCCAACCGAGCATTTCGAGGGGGATGAACTCGCCGTCGACAAGTGCGCGGGTGCCGCTGAGCTGCGAGAAGTCGGGGAAGGCGAACACGACGATCGGTACAAGGATCGCGCGGATGGCGGGCCCGAGGTGCCCGAAGGGGTCGATGCTGGGCAAGACCAGCGGCATGTTGGCGCCGATGGCTTCGAGCCAGAACTGCTGTCCGAGCGAGAGGAGGTAGAAAGCGAAGGTGCAGACGCAGGCGACCGGGAAGGAAACGAAGGAGCCGAAGAAGATGCCGACGGCACTGAGCAGGGCGAGCCGGAGAATGATGAGGAGCAGAGCCTTGGCGTAGTTGAGCTCGAAGGAGCCGGCCTTGTAGAGGATCTGGAGGCTGTCGTTACCTTCGAAGATGACTGAATAGCCGGTCTGGGGTCGCAGGGGGTTGAGAACGAGCAGTGCGGCGCGGCCGTCCTTGATGACGGAGGCGCCGGTGGCGAGAAACTGGTGAATGTCGCCGTTGCGTTCGGCGGTGAAGACTGGCTGGTGCAGCGGTGCGCCGGTGTCGGGATCGCAGAAGACCCAGCCGACCTCGACGATTTCGTCGAAGGGGATGGGTGAGGCCATGGTTTGGAAGCGGACCTGGATAACGGTGTCGGTGTATTCGGGCTTGGAGAGATTCTCGAAGCGGTAGAGGCGGCTGTCGCCGCTGTCGACGACGCGCCAGCGGTGGGCGAGTTCGAGGAAGCGCTGCTCGACGGCCTGGTTTTTCATCTCCGGGGGGACGTCGCCGGTGCGGATGCGGCTGTTGACCTCGTCGATGGCCTGCTGGCGCATGTTGGGCGGGGCAACGGGGACGGCGGCGTAACGGGCCGTCCAGACAACGTCGCGGACCTTGTAGCGGTCGCGTTCAAACTGCATGGGGCGTGTACGGATGTAGCCGGCGAAGGCGTAAATGGCGGTGCCACAGATAGCGATGATCATAAGCGTGAGGAGATTCACGCCGATCCACTTGCCGAGCAGAATCTGAAAGCGGGTGACCGGCTTGGTGACGATCAGGTGGAGGGAACGTTCCTTGAACTCGTTGGCGAGGGTGGCGCAGGAGAAGAAGATCGTCGCGAGGCTGAGGAGAAAGCCCAGGGCGCCGAGGGAGTAGGCCAGGAAGTTCTGGAGTCGGCCGGCGAGTGTCTCGTCGCCGCGCAGAGCAAAGGGCATGCGCAAAATGAGGAAGACGAGCAGCACCAGGGCGATGAGGACAATCCGCATGCGGACGCCCTCCCAGAAAGCGAGCTTGGCGATCGCCAGGGCGCGTCTCATGGTTGGTCCTTGTGCTCGTTGGTGTCCTCAGCGCCGGGCGCGAGGTCATCGAGGACGTTGCGATCGACGTCGGCAGGCGGAGTGGGTTCGGCACCAGGCTCGGTTGATTCGGTTTGCGGGCCGGCGGCGGAACCCGGGCGCTGTTTGGCCAGGGTGGCGAGGACGTCCTGGTCGACCCGTTGGGTTGGCGGTGGCTCGGGAGTTGCTTCGGCAGGCTCGGCGACTGCTTCTGTGCGGAGCAGGTCATCGATGATGGCGCGGCCTTCCTGGTGTTCGCCGAGGAAGCTGGCGATGTCGCCGGCGGCGGCGCTGCCGGCGGTCTCGATGCGTTCCTGCTGGGCACGTTGGACGATGCGGAGGAAAAGCGCTTCGAGGCGGTCGCGGGGGACGGATATTTCGAGGTCCTGGCCTTCGCGCTGTTGGACGAGGGCCTGCAGGGCAGAAAGCGTTTCGTCGGAGAGGCGCGGGCAGGTGATCTGCACCAGGTCCTGGCGGGCGAGGACTTCGTCGATGTTGCCGGCCTCGCGGACGCGGCCGCCGTAAAGGATTGTGACGCGGTCGCACACTTCCTCGACATCGGAGAGCAGGTGGCTGGAGAGCAGCACGGTTTTTCGGTGCTCGCGGCTGAGTCGGACGATGATGTCTTTGACCAAGCGGGTACCGATGGGGTCGAGGCCGCTGGTGGGTTCGTCAAGGATGAGCAGGTCAGGGTCGTTAACGAGGGCCTGGGCGAGTCCGATGCGGCGGGCCATGCCCTTGGAGTATTCGCCGACGGGCCGGCGGGCGGCGGAGCGCAGGCCGACCATTTCGAGGAGCTGCTCGGTACGGCGTTTTCGTTCGCGGCGGTCGATGCGGAAGAGGGTGCCGTAGTAGTCGAGGGTCTCGCGTGCGTTGAGGAAGCGGTAGAGGAAGGATTCCTCGGGCAGATAGCCGATGCGGGCCTTGATGGCGACGTCGTCGGGCGGCCGGTTGAAGATGGAGACGCGTCCGCGGGTTGGGTGGAGCAGGCCGAGGGCCATTTTGATGGTTGTGCTTTTGCCGGAGCCGTTGGGGCCGAGCAGTCCGAAGACCTCGCCGGAGTGGACTTCGAGGTCGAGGTCGTTAACGGCGCGGACGCGGGCGCGGCGCCAGAAGTCGCGGAAGACTTTGGTGAGTCCGGCGGCCCGGATGACTGCTTGACCGTTCACAGTGGTCCTCGCTTGGTTGAGTTAGGCATTGGGCCGATCAGCGAATTCGGCCGCCGACGTTGGCGGGACGGTTGCCGGAACTGACCGGTGTGCTGCCGGAGCCGCGGATCTGTTCGTCGCGTCGTTGCAGGACGCGTTGGCGTTCGCGTTCGATTGCGCGCATCGGGTCGCGGTTGATGAGTATTTCGATTTCGTCGGCGTCACTGGGGACGAAGAAGATCTCGTTGTCCGGGTTGGCCAGGATCTGCTGGCGCATCTGGACCCACAGGCCGAGCAGGGCGATGCGCGGCTGGGCGGCGCGGAGTTCGAGGTATTTGACGAATTCCTCGTACTCGCGGCGGATGCTCTCGGTGAGCCGACTGGCGTTAGCATCGGCCTCGCGGAGAGTGACAGAAATCTGGCCGGCCTCGTCAGAGTCTTTGGCCTGATCGAGCTCGCGGTCGATGCGGGCCAGCAGCTCGTCGAGTTCAGTCTGCGAAGCGTTTTCCAGTTGGGCCTGGCCGTAGGCCTGCACGAGTCCCAGCAGCCGGTCTAGCGTGACGCGATCTCCGGCGGCGCGGTTGAGGATCTCGGTGGCGGTTTCTTCGGCGCGGTCGCGCAGGGTCTGGCGTTCGTTGAGTGCGCGGGTAACGTCGAGGAAAGCGCGGCGTACAGCGCCGGGCTCGATGGTTTCGGTGTTGACGCTGACGATTTTGACACCGGTGCGGAGCCGGCCGAGGGCATCCTGTAGCCGTTCGCGGACGCCGGCGCGGACGGCGTCGATATTGGTGCGGGTAACTTCTTCGATGGTTCGGCCGGCGACTTCGCGGACGACGGCGGTGTCGATCAGGCGGGTGAGCAGCGGCTCGAAGTCGGCGGGCGACTGGCCGATGTTTTCGACGAAGAGGGCGGCATCTTCGATTTGATACTCGATATCCCAGCGGCCGTGGGAAAGGTTGCGGTCGCCGGTAACCATGGCGCCGTCGTAGCCCGGGTTTAGCTCGGGCGAGCTCGACAGGATCTCGACGAGCGGCTTGTTGGCGTTGGCCTGATCATGCTGGAAGAGGAAATTGGTGTTGGAGAGCGTCAGGCTGCGGCCGGTGAGGGTGTATTTCTGGTCGAAGGGGTCGGGCAGGGCCCAGTGCCAGCCGGGGCCGAAGACGAGCGATTCGCCCTGGTCGGTCTGGTTGACGCGCAGCTTGCCGAGGCGGGCAACGAGGCCCTGTTCGTCGGGTTCGACGCGGAAACAGCCCGGAGAGCAGGTAGAGGACGACCAGGACGATCATGAGCACGCGAAGGAGATTGAAGCTGGCCTGCAAAGCGCGGACCAGGGACTCCTGGGCGGGATCGACCCCGGCGTTGCCGAGGGGCTGTTCGATCTGGCCGGCGTGGTGCGGGTCGGTGCTCATCAGTTCTCCTTGCCCGGCTGCGGTTGCATATCGACCGGGGGATTAACGAATGGGGCGAACAGCGGCGAATCCTGGTCGATGAAGATGGTGGTCTTCTGAGAGAGCGAGGCCTTCAGGGCGTCCAGCCAGCGCAGCCACTCGAAGAATTCGCTGTCGGCATCTTCGATCTGGGCGAGGATACGGGCAGCAGCCTGATAGCCGGCGGAGAGAATCTCCTGGGCGCGGCGCTCGGCGAAGGCCATGATCTGGTCGGCTTCGGCACTGGCGCGGGCGACGATGGCGGCGGCCTCCGACTTGCCTTCCTCGCGGTAGCGGGTGGCTTCCTTGTTACGCTCCTGGCGCATGGCTTCGAAGATCTGGCCGGTAGTTTCCTTGGGCAGGGATATCCGCCGAATGCCCAGCTCGACAATGTTTACGCCGTAATCGGTCAGCAGGCCCGGGGCTACCTCGCCCTTCATGTTGCCGAGGAGTTGTTCATAGCTGTCGTTAACCAGTTCGGCGTCGAGGTTGACGAAGTCGGAGAGGTTGCTCTGGCCGATGACGGCGGCCTGGGCGGTGGCGATACGCGACTTCATGTAGCGTTCGGCGGCCTGCATGGTGCGCAGCGTGTTGTAGAACTTGAGCGGTTGCTCGATGCGCCAGACGGCGTAGGTGCCGACGATGACCTGCTTGCCATCGACGGTTTTCATTTCCGCCTCGGGCGTGTCGAGGGTTTGCAATCGCGTGTCGTAGAGCTGGACGCTCTCGATGGGGGGCGGCCACTTGAGGCGCAGGCCGGGCTCGCGAATGATGCTGTGTTCGTCAGCCTGGCCGAGGCGTTTCTTGATGCCGACCTGGTGGAAGGCGACCTGGAAGGTGCACATGTAGGTCAGCAGGATAAGAACGACCAGCAACGCGATGATGAAAGACGGTAGCGAAACCTTGCTCATGAGTGCTCCTGACAATCGGGCGGCGCCGGGATGGTCGCCGGCCGCTTAGCGCTACTGCTTTATCTGCTCCGGAGAGAGCTCAAAAATATCCGTTTGCGGTTCGTCTTCGGCGACGAAACGTACGCGCACCAGCCGCTCCCCGGGATTGAACGCGAGGAAGAACTTGCGTGCGTCCATGATGCCGGCGGTGATTACATCCATGACTCGGCGGGCGCGATAGACGCGCGGGGCAGCATGATAGGCGGCCCGTTCATTGCGGGCGCGGGCCAACTCGGAGGCGGCGCCCATTTCGATTTTCCAGCGTTGGGCGAAGGCCCGCGAGAGCGTCGCAGCGGCCCTGCCGCCCAGTTCGGCCAGTGTGAAATCAGTGGCGAGGCGCTCGTTCCAGAGGCGCTCGGCGCTGGTGGCGCGGGCGTGGGCGACGAGCGTGTCAACCAACTCGGCATTGTCGCCTAGTTCGGCCGCCATCGCGCTGCGCAGCGGGGCCAAGGCGGTGTCGAGGGATTCGGCCGCGGCCGCAGCGTCCTGCGCGGCGGCATCGACCTGCTCGGCGGCGCGCAACTGTTCGGCGAACGTGCGGCTCAGGCCGAGCTCGAACTCGCGCTGGACGCGCAGGTGATACTGCTGGGCATCTTCGAGATTGGCAGCGGCCTGGATGGAGGCGCGGAACAGATCGGCGTGCCCCAGCAGCCGACTGACAAGCTGCTCGCTGGTGTCGGCGGGTAGTTGCGCCAGCTTATCGGCGGAGATGTTGACTTCCTTGGTGGCTTCGTTGGCGCGCGAGATGGTCGCGGCCAGGGCGCGGGCGTGGGTGGCTTCGCCGGCGACCGCGGAGAGCGTCTGGTTTTCGGTGACGCGTGCTTCGCGGATGGCGGCGACCTTTTCCATCTCGGCCCGGACGATGTTTCGATAGGCCTGGGCGACGGTTTTTTTCGGGGTGGACGTTGGTCAGGCCGACGTAGACGACCTCAAGGCCGACGTTCTTGATGCGTTCGTTGATGCACTGGCGCAGCTCTTCGCCAGTTCGCTGATCCCCTGACCCATGAGATAGTCGGCGGTGGAGTAGGCGTTGATGCGGCCGATTTCTTCCCAGGCGATATCAAGCAGCAATCGCTGCGGATTGGCCATGACCTGGGTGATCTGGGCGAGGCGTTCGGGCACCAGGCGATACTGGACGGCGACGTCCATACGCAGCAGGTGCACAGGCTGTTTGTCGACGCGTTGTTCGCCGGACACGAAGCCGGCGGGAATGATCTCTGCTTCGGGCTGATCCGTGTTCTGTCGCAGCGGGCAGATCAGAAAATCGAAGTGTTTGAGGCCGAAGTGCAGGGTGTCGGTCCAGAGGAGGATGTCGCGATCGCGGCCGGCGTCCTCGTCGGCGTACTTGATCTGGGCATCGTAGATGTCATACCCGACGTGCACTTCGTGGAGCTTGCCGGTGTTGTATGTGCGGGCGACGTCGATTGGCCAGGGGAGCTTGAAGTGGAGGCCCGGGCCGAGGGGGTCGGCGGCGTTCAACTGGCGGCCGAAGCGTTCGACGATGACGTGTTCGTAGGGCTGAACGATGATGATGCTGGTCAGGCCCCAGAGGACCAGCCCGCCGATAACGACCAGCGGGAGTGCGGCCCGTTCGAGCAGTTTGTAGAACCAGGTTTGCGAGACCTGGAAGCCGAACTGGTAGTTGATGGCTTCAGCGATGGAGGAAGCGATTCCGCCGGGCTCGGCGATGAGCCCGAGGAGCCGGCTGTCGAAGGCGGCGCGGGGCTCGGTTCCGGGGGCGCGGGGGCGGTAGATATCGAGTACGAAGTTGATGAGCGTTTCGACGGCCAAGACGACCATGAAGGCCGGGATGATGAAGGCAAGGGTGTGTTCCCAGGCGGGCTGCTTGGCGTACTGCTGGACGCCGAGGGCAATGAGCAGGGCCATCATGGCCAGGGCGTTGCCGAGCATGTATGAGCCGCAGCCGCGGAGGAGTTGCCACTCGGACACGCGTCCCATGCCGGAGGCGTAGCGTGAGAAGAGAACGGTGCCGACCATGAAGATGGCGACGATGACCATCGCGACTGGGACCTGTGCGAACTCGGGCCAGGGCCCGGAGTTGATGCGCAGGCCAACGCTGATGAGGACCCGCCAGAAGTAGACGCCGGCGGCCGCCAGGTAGACTGCGGTGGCGAGTGAGAACCCCGGGAGGAGCCAGCGTTGCATCCAGTGGAGTCGGGCTTCGGCGACGCGGAAACCGAGACCCATACCGCCCTCTTCGTCGAAGAGGGCTTCGCCGCCTCCGCTGGCCTCTTTTTCGCGGCGTAGCTCTTCGAGGTCGAGGGCCTCGAGGGCGGCCAGTTCGCGTTGCCGGAATATTAGCAGGGTTACGAACCAGATGGGCACGCCGCCGAGGACGAGCCAGGCCAGGGCGTACATGGCCTGAGAGCGGGTGGCGAAGCTGATCGCGAGCAGGCTGCCGAAGGCGATCAGTTGGAGGATCAGTCCGGCCAAGCTGGCGCGTCGGCTGCGAGTCTGTGCGGTTTCGGTCACGAAGCACCTCTCCAGGTGGTAACGGCGCCGATGGCGGGGGTTGAACCCGGTGTGGCGTCGGGCGTATGGTTGCTTGTCCGCGGCCGTGGGCCACGGCATAATTGCTCGCTGTTTCCGATGGCGTTGGCGATCCCGCCTGCGATCGAACGGTCCTTCACCGACAGGTGGTTATGCTTGCTAAGCTGATCGCGATTACGCGCAATACGTTCTTCGAGACGATCCGCCAGCCGATCTACAGCGTTCTGTTGTGGGTAACTTTCGGGCTGCTGTTGCTCAATCCGTCGCTGGCGTCGTTTTCGCTGGAGTCCGGGGGCGATACCAAGGTGGCGACGGATATCGGTCTGGCGACCCTGCTGCTGTACGGTCTGCTGGCGAGCGTGTTCAGCGCGACGGGCGTGATTACGCGTGAGATTGAGTCGCAGACCGTGCTGACGGTGGTTTCCAAGCCGGTCAGCCGGCCGGTGTTCCTGCTGGGCAAGTACATCGGCGTTAGTCTGGCTGTCTTCATCGCGTACTACCTGCTGTCGATCGTGCTGATGATGACGATTCGACACGGTGTGATGGAGACCGCGGCTGATAAGTATGATCAGCCGGTGCTGGTGCTCTCGATCACTGCGGTGGGAATTTCGCTGATCGCGGCGGTGTTTGGCAACTTCGTTTACGGGTGGCACTTTCCGACCACGCTGTTGGCGTGGGTTGTCCCGCTGGGGACGCTGGCGCTGGGGCTGGTACTGTTTATCGGGCCGCAATGGGAGCTTCAGAGTCCGGCCACCGATTTTGGCAAGCTTCAACTGCCGTACGCCCTGCTGATGTGTTTCTGCGGGGTGCTGATATTGACGGCGTTCGCGGTCGCCCTGGCGACACGGTTCAGCCAGGTGCTGACGCTGGCGTTGTGTGCCGGCGTGTTCATGGGCGGCCTGCTGGCGGATCATTACCTGGGTCGGCCGGCGGTGGCGGGGACGGCGGTCATTTACCAGGTGTTTGTACGCGATCGTGCCCAATTTCCAGTTTTTCTGGGCTGGTGATGCGTTGACGCAGGAGCGGCTGATTCCCGCGGCGCAGGTTGCCCGGGTGGCCGGCTATGCCGTGCTGTACTCGCTGGGCGTGCTGAGCCTGGGTGTGGCGTTGTTCCAGACGCGCGAGGTTAGCTGAGCGACGAGCGGGCAACGGGGGATAGCGCCGGTCTGCGGGCCGGGTAGGTACCCCAGGGCCATTGTATTCGGTATGTGATCGACCCGCGGTCATATCGGGCGGCAGGACTCTCTTGATACCTAGACTGGTTGCAGGGCCACGCGGCCGGCCTCCTCGGACGGAGTACCGGGGCGGGTGGGAACGTGGGACTCGATGTGCTCGCCGAAGCGGACCATGCGGGCGCTGTTGAAGATCACCAACCCGGAAGAGGCGGTGTGCAGGAAAGCAGCGAGCATGGGGTGTACGGAGCCGAAAACGATCAGCAGTTCGACGCCGATGATGAAGGAGACGCCGAAGATGAGGTTCTGCCAGATGACGCGTGTGGTGGCGCGTGAGAGGGAGACGAGGTAAGGCAGGCGGCGGAGGTCGCTGCTCATGAGGGCGACGCTGGCGCTGTTCATGGCGACGTCGGAGCCGGCGGCGCCCATGGCGATGCCAAGATTGCCGGCGGCGAGTGCGGGGGCGTCGTTGACGCCGTCGCCGACGACTGCGACGTTGTGTCCCTTGCGCTTGAGGGCGTCGACCAGGGCGAGCTTATCCTGTGGCAGGACCTCGGCCTGGACGTCGGAACAGCCCATTTCGCGGGCGACGCGGCGGGCGACGGACCAGCGGTCGCCGGTGACCATGATGAGGTCGCGGAGGCCGAGCTGGCGCAGCTCGTCGAGGGCCTGTTTGGCTTCTGGGCGGGTGCGGTCTTCGAGGCCGACCCAGCCGAGACAGCGGTTGCCCTGGCCGACGTAGAGGATGCTGACACCCTCGGGTTCGGCGTATTCGGGGTCGTCGATGGGGGTCATGTCGGTGCCGGCCTCGGCGACCCAGGCCCGGCGACCGACGCAGATGGTCTGTCCGAGGACCTTGGCTTGCACACCTTTGCCGGAGATTTCCTGGAATTCGGTGGCTTCGTCGGGGGTGACACGAGCCTGCCGGGCAACTTTGACGATGGCGCGGGCGACCGGGTGGCGGCTGAGGCGTTCGACGCTGGCGGCGGCCTTGAGCAGGTCAGCGGCATCGACGCCGGGGGCTGGCGTGAGCCGGGAGACCGCCAGTTCGCCCGTGGTCAGCGTGCCGGTCTTGTCGAAGACGACAGCGGTCAGCTTGCGGGCCCATTCGAGGTTTGTAACGTCTTTGATGTAGATACCCAGGCGGGCGGCGGCCGAGAGGGCGGCTACGATTGCCGTCGGAGTGGCGAGAATCAGTGCACAGGGGCAGGCGATGACGAGCATCGCGATGGTTTTGTTGATGTCGTTGGTGAAGAACCAGACGACGCCGGTGATCATGAGCACGACCGGGGTGTACCAGGAGGCGTACTGATCGATCAATCTCATGAGGGGGATTTTGGTTCGTTCGGCGTCGAGGATGAGATCCTGTACGCGTCCGAGGGTGGTGTCGTGTCCGACCTTGGTGACCTTGACGCGGAGGGCGCCGGTGATGTTGTTGGTTCCGCCGAAGACTTCGGAGCCGATTTCCTTCTCCGCGGGGAGGGATTCGCCGGTGATGCTGGCTTCGTTTAGGGTGGATTCGCCCTCGATGATTAGGCCGTCGGCTGGGGACGTTGTCGCCGGGGAGGACGAGGACGAGGTCGTTTGGTTTGAGAGCGTGGGCCTCGACGACTTCTTCGCGGCCGTCGGGGAGAATTCGGCGGGCCTTCTCGGGTGTGAGCCTCATTAGGCCTTCGATGGCAGCGCGGGCGCCGAGAGCGGTCCGGGACTCGATGAGGATGCTGATTAGGAGGAAGAAGGCGACGACGCCGGCGGTCTGGTACTCCTTGGCGGCCATGGATGCGAGGATGGCCAGGGCGACCATCTCGTCCATGTGTAATTCGCCTGTGACCAATGACTTAAGGGCGTGCCACCAGAGCGGGATAGCGAGCAGGAGGGCTCCGGCGAAGGCTAGCACGTCGCTGTAGAACTGGCTGCTTTCGGGTTCGCGGGCGGGGTCGTCGAAGAGCCAGCCGGCGACGAAAGAGCAGAGTACGAGGACACCGCCGAGCATGGTAGCGATCAGTTTGGCAGTTGCCCGTCCGGTTTCCGACTTTACCGAGAGATGATCGTGAGCCATTTCTCACCATTTCGCGCTTGTGAGGGAACGCCAGGGCCCCTGGCTGATGCCGCGTCTATCTGAACAGAAGATGTGTGACTGTAAGCAGTAGCGACACGTTGTCAATGACCGATCCGCGGCGCGCAAGGGGACCGGCTACAGGTGGGATACGGAGCCGGGGCGGAGAGGTTCGAATGGGACGGTTTTTTTGGGCCTGAGCGGGTGGGCATGGGGTCTGAACGGTGCGGCCCGGATTATGCCCGCGTCGCCGGTTAGCCATGCCAGCCCACCCCGCGCACCCGAAAAGAGGGTCGCGGGGCTGGCCCTTGGATGGTGTTACTTCTTCTCGGCCTCGGTTTCGGCAGCGGCGGCGGCGCCTTCAGCCTTGGGCTCCTTCTTGCGGCCGGCCTTGCCCTTGCGGTGGGCGACCTTGGGCATATGGAGCGGGCTGGCGCCTTCCTCCCAGCGGTCCTGATCGGTTAGTACGGCCATGCGTTCAGCCCGTGACAGGACGTTGCGATGGCGTTCCAGCGAATTCTTCGAGCGTAGCGATCGATCGATCGACATCGGTAGTCTCCCAATGAGCGTACAGACCAGTTAGTTTAGCATGGGAGGGGACCGCAAGCAAGAAAAGTGCGGGCTGGCCGGATCGCCGACAACCCACCCGGTGCCCGTACGCGTCCGTATTCGTCGGTCGCCGTCGATTCCTGTCAGCCCCGGCCCGGCCCAATCGCCCTGGCCGGTAAGATTCTGGTGGGCCGGGTGCCAGCAACCCGGCCCCCAGCCACAGGGAGCCAATCATGCAGCGAATCCACCACATACGACTCGTCGCAATCATGCTCGTTGCCGCAGGCCTGGTCACGTCGGCCTCGGCACAACGGGGTCCGCGTTTCGAGACTGCGGATCTTGGCGACAACCTCCACGTGCTCGCGGGCGGAGGAGGAAATGTGGCCATCCTGGTCGGTTCCGACGGCCTGCTGCTGGTCGATTCGGCCATCGGACAGCTTACGGACCAGTTTCTTACCGCCGTCACCGAAATCTCTGAACTGCCGCCGCGGTTCGTGGTTAATACTCACTGGCACTTCGATCATGTGGGCGGCAACCAGAAACTGAGCGAACGCGGCGCCCTGCTGATCGCCCATGACACCGTTCGCGAGCGGATGAGCCGGCCCCAGGCTCTCGGCGGACTGGGGCAAAAGATCCCGGCTTCACCGCCCGAGGCACTGCCCGAACTTACGTTCTCGGACGAGCTGACCCTGCACTTCGGTGGGCAGATCGTACGGGTCCTGCACGTATCCCCTCCGGCGCACACCGACGGCGATTGCTTCGTGCACCTGCCCCGGGCCAATGTGCTGCACGTCGGCGACGTCTGGTTCAACAACATGTATCCCTTTATCGACGTTAACACCGGCGGGTCGATTGCCGGCATGATCGCCGCGGTCGACCGGGCTCGCGCCTTGGCCGACGCCAAGACGCGTATCATCCCCGGCCACGGCCCGATCAGCACGATCAAGGAGCTGGGCGAGTACCGGACTATGCTGGTCACCGTTCGCGACCGCGTGCAGCAGCTCGTCGACGAGGGTCTGTCACGCGAGGAGGTGGTCGCGCGGACGCCGACCGCCGACCTGGACCCGCAGTGGGGCCAGAGTGGCATGCCGCCCGACGTTTTCACCGGCATCGTCTATGACGGCATATTGAAGAAGCGTGACGGGCAATCCGAGCAGCATTCCTAAGCCTGCCCGGTGCGCCGTCACCGATTACGGCTGCCGCGGGCGGAATGGGCTCCAGCCCCCATGCTGGCCAGCGTATCCGTGGATTGGAGCTGGGATTCGGCTCGAAAGTGTGATTTTTCGCGTCCCGCCGGTGACCCCATTGATTAAAGCCCACGCAGCCCATAAGCTGATAGGACAAGATGAAACGGGTGGGGATTAGTGTAATGGTAGCACGACTGACTCTGGCTCAGTTAGTCCGGGTTCGAATCCTGGATCCCCAGTTGGCACCTGCGGGCGACGCCCCGCCAGGTGCCTTTGTCGTAGTATCCAGCGGGACAACGTAACCGCTTTCCTGGGGGAGGTCATTCCGGGAGCGGGGAGCAGCCAGTCACGTTTACAGAAACGTCTGCGACCGCGCATCTGAGGTCGGCGGTGGTTGTTTGACACCCCCTGCGGCCCTACCTATTATCGCCCCCAACTGGAGTTTGCAGGGCGCGGCGAGACTGCACGGGGGCGTGGGCGAGATATGAAAGAACGACACGCACAGGAAAGCCTGGCCGGGGTACTATCGCTGGTTACACTTCTGGTCATTTGCGTGAGCAGTATGGGTTGCCAGTCTGAGCCCGACCAGATGGAAGGCACGATCGCCGCCTATCGCGATCGCATGTTGACCGAACACCGCGAAGCGGCCCAGGCCCGTCAGGCGTCGGCCACCTACAGTGAGCCCACGGCCTTCCCCGCCGGCCAGGAGGAGGAGGGTTCCGGGCGACACGCCCTGCTGACCACGCCGAACGTAGCAGATCTGCCCGATCCAGCGGCCATCCTCTTCGAGATTCCGGATCCTGCCGACGCCAACGAGTTTTTCGACCAACGGCTGGAGCAACTACGGCAGCAGCAGTCCAACCGTCAGGACCAGCGCGTTGTTCGCAACTTTGAGCGGGTGATCGATTTCGCGAGCGGCTATATCGACAAAGTCCGCCTCCCGAAGCAGGTGCATTTGAGCCTGGCCGAGTGCATTCAGCGTGGGCTTGAGCACAACTACACGATTCGCTATGAGGCCCATAACCCGGCGATCAGCCAGACGCGTCTGGTCGAAGCCGAGGCGGCCTTCGATGTCGAGTTCTTCCTCGACTCGGGCTACTCTGCCAGCGATCAGGCCACGGCTTCGACCTTCGTCGCCAACACGAGCGACACGCGTTCCATCCAGGGAGGATTCCGGCAACTGCTGCCGAGCGGCATGCAGACATCCGTGTCCCTGTCGCAGCAGCGCAGCGGCAACAACCTCCCGGCCGAATACCAATCCATAAACCCGGTCTACAACAGCAGTTTTGTTGCCCAGTTTACGCAGCCGCTGTTGCGCGGGTTTGGGCTGGACGTCAACCGCGCGACGATCGAGGTTCGCAAGCACGAGTTCACGATCAGCCAAGAGCAATTCGTGCAGAAGGTTCGCGACACGCTGCTGGATATCGAGAGTGCGTACTGGCAACTGGTGTCCGCCCGGCGCACGGTCAGCATCCTGGCCGAGACGCTGGCGCAGAACCACGTTACCTATCTCAACATGAAGGAGCGTCTGGATCATGACGCTACGGTGGTTGAGGTCGCCAATGCGCAATCACGCTGGCAGAGCCAGGAGGTCGAATACCTGGAAGCGGTGAAGCTGGTGCGTGACGCCGAGGATCAGCTCAAGAACCTGATGAACGATCCTGACCTGATTCTTTCGAAGTCGATCGAGATCATCCCGACCGAAGCTTTCTTTGTGGCACCGCTGACGCTGGATCATTTCGGCGAAGTGCGCACCGCGCTCGAGAACCGCAGCGAGGTCCGCCAGGCCCGCGAGGCGATCGATCTGCGCCGCGTCAGCACGAACGTCGCCAAGAACAACATCCTGCCGAAGCTGGATCTCTCTTTCCAGTACGAGGTGCAGGGAATCGGCACGACGGGCGACAACTCGTTCGACAACCTGACGACGAACCGCTTCATCTCGTACACCGTTTCGGCCAGCTTTGCGTACAACTTTGGTGAGCGAGCCGCCCGGGCCGCCTGGCGCCGCGCCCGCCTGGAAGAAAGCCAAGCCATCGTCCAGCTCAAACAGGTCACCGATTCGATCGTTGAGGAAGTTAACACGACGATCCGCACGCTGATGGTCCGCTACGAGCAGATTCCGCCGCAGTTGGAGTCGGTGCAGGCCGCCCGGCATAACCTCCGCGCCCTCCAGGCCCGGACGCAGCGCATTGACCCGAACTATCTTGAGACCGAGCTCAGCGGCGTGCAGCAGCTATCCAACTCGCGACGGACGCTGCTCACTGTTCTGCGCGACTACAACCTCGCCATCATCCAGCTCGAGAAGGCCAAGGGCACCCTGCTCGAATACAACAACGTAACCGTCACCGATGGCGACAATTGACGCCGACGCGTCGGCCCCAGTTTCAATCCGTCAGAAGCTTCTGTTCGGCCCAGCGCTGCCGGCACTGCTGGCACTGCTGTGCATGCTGAACAGCATCAGCAATCATTTCGCGTACGATGATCTGGTCGTTGTGCGGGACAACCCGCGCATCCACCAACTGTCCGACTTTCGTGCCATCTGGCTCTCCAACTGGTGGGAGGCCACCGATGGTACTGAATTCGAGAACGCCAGCCGCGATCCACTCTATCGGCCGCTCGCACTGTTCACGTTTGCGGTCGACTATGCTCTTCACGGCCTGCGTCCGCTTGGTTTTCACGCCACCAACATAGCGTTGCACGTGCTCGCGACGCTGCTGGTCTGGCTGTTTGCCCGGCGACTGATCGGCGACCGCGTTATTGCCGGCGTTGCGGCCGCCCTGTTCGCCGTCCATCCCGTGCACGCAGAGGCCGTCGCCAATCTGGTGGGCCGGGCGGAAATACTCGCCACGATCTTCCTGCTGCTGGGTTTCCTGGCGATCATGCCGTCCGGCGGCGTACCCGGTCTGGGGCGCACGGCGGCGGCGGCTGGTCTCTGCTTTCTGGCGCTGCTCGCCAAGGAAACGGCGATCTGCTACCCGGCCGTCGCGCTGCTCATTCTTCACCGGCTCTATTTTGACAATCAGCGTCGCTGGAAATGGGTGGCTTCTGCGGCTCGGCATTCTGCTCGTTCCGCTGCTGGTCTATTTTCCGCTGCGGTATATGGCCCTGGATGGCCGGCTGCTGCGCGCCCACCCGGCCGGCGATCTCATGAACCCGGTCGTCCGTGCGGAGGGGTTTGAGCGCGTTACCGCCGCCCTGACCGTTCTGGGACACTACACCCGGCTGATCCTGGTGCCGAACAAGCTCTGCTGCGACTATGGCTTCGCGGTTATCGACCCGCGCCGGGGGATTTGAACCTATCACGGCTCTCGGGCTGGTCACCGTTCTGGCCGCGATCGTGGGCCTGGTGGGCTACACTCGCCGGAATGTGAATTGGCGCTGTGCCGCGACTCTGACGGCTATCTCGATCGCGAGCTACCTGCTGATTTCGAACAGTTTTCTGCTCATTGGCGTCAGCGTTGGCGAACGACTGATGTACTGGCCATCGGTCCCAGTGTTGCTGCTGGTCGCGTGCGGGGCAGTGCACATCTACCGGCGTGAGGCTTCCCCGGGGCAGCGTCTGGCCCGCAGCGCCCGGGTGCTGCGTATACTGGGTCTGGCCACGCTGCTCGCTCTTGGTGTGCGCACGGCCGTCCGCAACACCGACTGGGCCGACACGTTCACGCTGGCGCGGCGCGACGTCGTGACGCACCCGCGCAGCGCCCATCTCAACCGCGGATTGGCCTTCGAACTGTTCGACGTAGCCATGCACATGCGGGACGCGAAGACGCGCAGCATTCAGTTTCACCAAGTTGACCAATTGCTGGAGCGTGCGCTGAAGATCGAGCCGGCTTATCCGAGCGCGCTCGCGCTGCGGGCCCAGGTGCGCTATTTGCTCGATCGGCAGGATCCACAAGCACAGCGGCTGGCCGAAACTGCCCTGCGCATCGAGCCGCACAACCGCGACGCCCTGCGTGTGCTGGCGCAGATCAAGGGTGGTATTGCCGCCGTCGACGCCCGGCTGGGCGACCTGCGCCGGCGGGTCGAGGGCGATCCTGACGATCAAGCGCTGCGTCTCGAGTATGCCCGCGCGCTGCTGGGCCTGGGGCAATCCGACGACGCGCGCGAGCAGTTTGAGTTGCTGCGGCAGGCCGACCCGGATGATCCGGAGGTTCTGCGCCTGCTTGGTGAGACACTGGCGCTCGTCGGCCGGGTCGACGAAGCCCGCCCCATGCTCGCCGCCGCCCTTGAGCGCAACCCGGAGGACTGGCGTGCCCACGCCAATCTCTCGAAGCTCCTC
This sequence comes from Phycisphaerae bacterium, assembly GCA_963666925.2. Lineage (GTDB taxonomy): Bacteria > Planctomycetota > Phycisphaerae > UBA1845 > Fen-1342 > JANQFV01. The sequence continues at coordinate 76,642 of CAXXTC010000021.1, forward strand.
GCCGACGTTGATCCGGCTACTTGTCTCCAACACGCTCAGTGGGCTTATGAGCTTCAGCCCAATGATCGCCAGGTGGCGATCAACCTGGCCGAAGCGCTGGTGCTGAACCAGCAGCGCGGCGCCGCCCTGAAGCTCTACGCGGCCATTCGCCGGCAGATCGGCCTGGGCGACCCCTACCGCGCGATCCTCGACGAGCGCATCGCGAGAATCAAAAGCGAAATGGAATGAGCTGGGGCGCCCGTGCGTTCGGCCGAACCTGAAGTGGGTCGGTCGTCTCGGCCGACTTGTTGATTGCACTCACATCGAGCTTGGCGGGCGAGACGCCCGCCCCACTTCAACTGCGCGGCGTATTGCACGGGCAAATCCGCCCTTGGCGAACCTTGCCCATGGCACCCAAGATATGGGGCCCGCCGCGCTGGCCGCGTCAGCTTTCGTGGGGGACGGCGTCTGTTTGCTCGTGGCGGCTCTTGCATCCGCCCATCCAGGGGCAGTTTTCCTTCTGTGGGCACTCGGCACAGCCGTACATTCGAGCCAGTAGCGGCAGGAGCACGAACGAGTTGATGGCGAAGGCCGCCAGCAGGATCAGCAGGAGCCAGGTGAACTGCCGCCACAAGCCGTAGGCGCCGACCAGGAGCGGGATGAACCACAGCGGTACGATCACGGGGATGTGCTTGCGGAACTGGCGGGCGAATTCGCTGCCGGCTTGGCGCCGGCGCAGCTTCACCGCCAGTTTGCCGTAGCCGCAGGGGCACAGGCGCGTGTCGTAGAAGTGGCAGTAGGGACACATGAAGTACATGATCCAGAGGACGCCGACGATGCCATAGGCGACATAGAGCAGGGCCGCGGGCCAACTCCAGGTGGCGGTGGCGACACTGATCTGGATGATCCATGCCCCCAGCGCGAGCATCAGTGCGTAGGGGATGTTGTCGATCAGTGCCTGTTGCCAGGCTACTTCGACGGGGCACTTGTCGGCCACGAAACGGGAGGACCTGGTGTGGGGCTCGGCGCCATTGGTAGGAGTATTCTGCATCACGTGGTCACCTCGCAGCACTGAGCAGCGGCTACGGACCTTCACATCGCCAACATGCTACGCGATCGGCGGCGGGGCGTCGTGTCAGAACTTGTCCCCGGCGCGGAACAGGCCCGCGCCGGGGGTTGTCTGGAGGGCGTAACCTACTGGGGTAGGTCTGCGTCGACGAGCAGTTCGGTCAGCTTGCGCAGCACTTTCGCCACCTGGCCGCGGGGGGCGCCTGACTGAATCAGCAGGCGCAGCCCGTCCACAACGCGCAGCAACTGCTCGACCTGATTTTCGGGCGCCGGCAGGTCGAGCTCGGCGCTGCTCGTTTGGGGGAGTGAAACCGGCGCCGGCTTGATCGGCTGCACCTGGTCGGTGTTCACGAAGCGTTCGATGTCGATGCGCTCGTCAAACACCGCCGCCACTTCGTGGATCCGTCCGCGCACACAGCGACAGCGTGCCAGCCGCGCGCCGACCTCCACCTGGTCGCCGTCGAGGGCTCGCAGAGCGATTCGGCAATGGGCCCCCGGGTATAGAAAGCTTCCGTGCAGGAAGCTGAGGCCGCCGGCCGATATGTTTCGTGGCCGCACTATGAAGCCGCCGCTCTGATCATCGAGTTGCACGCGGATACCGTCGTTGACCGCGTACCGGTAGCGCGCATCGCGGCGCAGTTCGATGAATCGCTGGTTGCGGCTGGCCCAATCCAACTGGTCCAGGATCTGGCGCACCTCGTCGAAGGTCAGCCGCAGAGAATCAACACACGCCTCAGGTCCGATCACACATACACCTCTTCGATCGACCCATTCAACCTCAACTACATGCGACTGTCGTAATGACTGTGCATCCGGTTGCGGCGAGTTCTGACCACTCCTGTAGCGTTGCCGTCATGGCGACGAAGGTCCGAATATCTTCCAGCCGTCTCCTGAGCTGGCGCCCCCCCGTTTCTTGTATCGACCAAGTTGCTGTTGATAACAGTAAGGTTGGCACAATGGCGGTCACGACCGGAAGAAAGGCGTTCCTGGGGGTCGGAAGCGAGTGTTGGGCGGGGAATTCGAGGCGTGGGGGCGGGCAAGCGTTACCGGATCTTGAACAGCACCGTCGGGCGGGGAATAATGGGTGTACGGAGGATCAGGGCGGACGGGAAAGACGGCACGTCCGCTGACGTCATTCCAGCTTGCTGAAGCACGCCGGAGAACGTCCCCGACCAGGCCGTCGCGAGCCGCGTGATGCCGGGGCTCGGCGTCAGCAAGCAACAGGTGAAGGCCATGCTAACCGACAACATCCTCGACCTGATCGGCAACACGCCTCTGCTGAAGCTCAACGGGATGAACGTTTACGGCAAGGCGGAGTTCCTCAATCCTGGCGGCAGTGTTAAGGACCGCGTGGCGCGTGCCCTGCTTGAGGGGGCCGAACGCGACGGCAAGCTGCGTCCCGACAGCGTCATCGTGGAGCCGACGTCGGGCAACACCGGCATTGGCCTGGCGCTGGTGGGCCGAATCAAGGGCTATTGCGTCCGCATCATCATGCCGGAAGGAATGAGCGAGGAGCGCAAGAAGCTCATTCGGGCACTGGGCGCCGAGTTGATTCTCACGCCAGACGAAGACGGGATCGCCGGCTCCGTCGAGGCCGCCCGGAAGATGGCCGCGGAGGATCCGCGTGCGTTTATGCCGAACCAGTTCTCCAACCCGGACAACCCGCGGGCCCACTACTCCGAAACCGCCCCGGAGATCTGGCGCCAGATGAGCGGCAAGATCGACTGTTTTGTCGCCGGCGTGGGCAGCGGCGGCACGCTCCAGGGTGTCGGAACCTTCCTCAAAGAGCACAACCCCGACGTCAAAATCATCGCCGTCGAGCCGAAGAACGTATCTGCGCTCCTCGGACACGAGCCCGGACTGCACCAGATCCAGGGTATCGGCGACGGCTTTGTGCCGGCCGTTTTGGACGTCTCCATCGTCGACGGGATCATCGAGGTCTCTGACGAGACGGCGATCGACACGACGCGGCAACTCGGTGCGAATGACGGTTTGCTCGTTGGGATCTCCTCCGGGGCGAACGTCTGGGCCGCCCGGCAGGTCGCCAAGAGCATCAAGGGCAACGTTGTGACGATACTCCCCGACCGAGCCGAGCGCTACTTCAGCACCGCCCTGTTGTAGCGGCTACGCCGGGTGGAAGCGATCGCTGTCAGAACCTATCCTCCAAAGTGTGGCACTGAATTCGTAACCGGTGCCACAGGGGTTCTGGGATAGCTTCCAGCCAACCCGCTGGCCCGTGATGAATGCGGGGTTATCAACAGGTTCGTTGCGTATTGAATGCAGCCAGCCTGTGTCGGTGCTATCATCATTGCATGAGCTTGGGGAATGTCGTTGGCGTGAGCGTCGCGCTCTTCGTGTTGTCGTTTGCGCCCGGGGCCCGCGCTCATCCCGGGCAAAATCTGGACGTCAAGATCGAAATCCGCGACGGCGGCGTTACGCAGCACATTATTATTTCAGCCGACATGATCGGCGTCCTGTTTGCCGCACACCAGGCCCAGTATCAAGCTCCGCAGCGTGTCGGCGACGAGCATCGCTATACCGATCCCGACGCCGAGGCCGCCTTTCGCAAGACCGTGGCTGACATATTCGAGCTTGAAAACCCGATCACGATCAACGGGAAGCTGGTGCAGCCGGAGCTACGTCAGCTCGAGTTCGTCGAGGCCAACTCGCTGGGTTATCTGACCGGCCTGCCGCCGGATGTCAGCATTAGACTGTTCTACCCGGCGCCGGCCGAACTGCGTGAGGTCGGACTGGTGTGGACCATTTATCCGGAGGACGCCACGCGGCGTGCGCTGGGCATGCCGGCGAAGGTTGGCGTGATAGCCCAACTTGACGCGCCGGAGGAGAATCGCCTGCTGCTGTTCACGCCGGAGGAGCCCGAGCAGATCTGGCACGCGTCCACCCAGACCAAAAAAGACAGCGTGGCACCGGTGGTGGCGGCCTTCAATCAACCGACGCTTGGAATCCCCGCACTCTCAATCGCCGTTGTCGGCGTGTGGCTGATCGTCCTGGTAGCGATCGCTGTCCACCGCCGGCCCAAACGCGTGCCGCGCGGCCTGCTGCTGGCGTCGGTTCTGCCGTTGGCGCTGGCCGGCCTGACCCGCAACGTGCTCGTTTTCACTGTGCAGTCACCCTGGGGCCCGACCATCGAGCTGCCCGACGATGCCCAAGCCGTCGGGATTTTTGAAACGTTGCAGAAGAACGTCTATCGCGCCTTTGAGAAGAAAACTTCCGGCGACGTTTATGACGTGCTGGCGTACAGCGTCGATGGTGAGCTGCTCGACGAGGTTTATAACGAGGTTCATCAGAGCCTGATCCTGCGCGACCAGGGGGGGGCCGTTGCACGGATCCGGGCGGTCGATATTCTTGACGCCGAGGTTGAACACGCCGGCGTGCTGGCGGATACACAGGCGGCCGCGTTTACCGTGCGCAGCCGCTGGCGGGTGCATGGGGCCGTTTACCATTGGGGGCACGTGCACGCGCGGACGAACGAGTACACGGCGAAGTTCACCGTCGCCCAGCGGGCCGGTAGCTGGAAAATCACCGGCATCAGCGACCTGGAAGGCGAGCGCATCGTACAGGAGGGCGACGATCCGCGCATCTCCCGGCGTTCGGCGCGCCCGACCAGCTTGTCGCCACGCCGGGGCAACACCCAACGTCGCGCCGCACGACCAGCCGATACGCCCTCCGAAACAGATTCGGCACGCGAGCCATGATTGAGATTCAGGACCTGGAATTTGGATACGCGGGCGGCGGTTTTCGCCTGAAGATTCCCAACCTGCGAATCGACCGTAAGCAGCGCTTTGTACTGGTCGGTCCCAGCGGCAGCGGCAAGACCACGCTGATTTCGCTTATTGCCGGCATCATCACGCCACAGAGCGGGCGCGTGCGCGTGTCCGACTTTGACATCAGCGCTGCCAGCGACGATCAGCGCCGCGCGTTTCGGATCAAAAACATCGGCTTCGTGTTCCAGGAATTTGAGCTGCTCAACTATCTCTCGGTGCGCGACAACATTCTGTTGCCGTTTCACGTCAGCACTGCGCTGGATCTGTCGCGGGCGGCGGCAACGCGAGCTGAAGAGCTGGCCCACGCTTTGCGCATCGGTGACAAGCTACGGCGGTCGCCCGGTCAACTCTCGCAGGGGGAACGCCAGCGTGTGGCGATCTGCCGGGCGCTGGTCACGCGGCCCCAACTGCTCGTTGCCGACGAGCCCACCGGCAACCTCGACGCTGACACGGCCCAGGTAATTCTGAACCTGCTGCTTGAGGCAGCCGCCGGACATGACGCGACGCTGCTCGTGGTATCGCACAACCCGACATTATTCGACTCGTTCGATCGCACCATCAACGTGTGCGATTATGGTGCGGGGGGCGAGTCATGAGCGGCCCCTGGTACCTGGCCTGGCGTTACGTACGGTATCACCGGATGAAATCGCTCATCCTGATCGTTTGCATGACTGTGACGATCGTTCTACCACTGTCGAACCACCTGCTGATTCGCAGTTACGACCGCGAGTTTCGGGCGCGGGCGGCGACGACACCGCTGGTCGTGGGGGCGCGCGGCAAGCGGTTCGACCTGGTGCTCAAGGCGCTGTATTTCACGCCGGCGAGCGTCGATCCGGTGCACATGGGTGAAGTTGACCGTCTGCACGATGGCCCGTGGGGGATGCCGATACCGCTGGAGCTGTCCTACACGGTCGAGCGCGGCCGGTATCCGATCGTCGGCACGACGCTGGATTACTTCGAGTTTCGCGGGCTGCGCGTTGCGCAGGGGTCGTTGCCACTGCGACTGGGTCAGGCCGTGCTGGGGGCGAACGTGGCCCGCGAGTTGGGGCTGTGCCCTGGCGACCACCTTTTTTCCGATCAGAAGAGCCTGTACGACATCACGCAGACCTACCCGTTGAAGATGCACATCGCGGGCACGCTGGCGCCAATGGGCACGCCGGACGATCGGGCGGTCTTTGTTGATATCAAGACCGCCTGGATCATCGCGGGCATCAGTCATGGGCATCAGGACGTGGCTCGGACGGATGTCGATCCGGCCCTGGTATTGGAGCGCACCGATCAGGAGGTGGTCACCAACCCGGGCATAGTCGAATACAACGAAGTTACGCCCGAGAACATCGGGTCGTTTCACACGCACGCGCCGCCGGAAGAGCTGCCGCTGTCGGCCATCATCGTGGTCCCGAACAGTGACAAGGGCGCGACGATATTGAAGGCGGAGTACCAGGAGCCGCAACGAGCAGAACAGATACTGGATCCGACGAAGGTCGTGGATGAGTTGATGGGGCGAGTGTTTGAGGTTCAGCGGCTCTTTGATGCCATCTTTGCGCTGGTTGGCGTGGCGACGGTGCTGTTTCTGGTGCTGGTGGTGCTCTTATCAAACCAGTTACGGCAGCGCGAAATGGAAACGATGTCGCGTATCGGGTGCAGTCGCTGGACGGCGGTCTCGCTGCACGGGGCGGAACTGGCCATCATTCTGGCTATCAGCGTGTTGTTATCGGGGGTTTTGGCGGTAGTGGTGGTTATGTTGGCGCCGGGACTGGCCGAAATGTTATAGACCCTGAGGGTATTGTGTCGAACCGATCCTCGTGCAACGGGAGAACAATAATGAATGGAATCAATGTGCTTCTTCGCAGGCGACTCTGGGTGGTGCAACTGCCCCTGCTGGCGCTGGTTGTTTTTTTTCTGGGTTGTGAGAACCAATCATCGAAACCGGCCGCCCAGACGCGTCAGGCGACGGATCGTGTGTACGTAACGTTTTACCCGACGGAGTACTTCACTGATCGCATCGCGGGCGGGACGGTGGAGGTAGTCAACCCGTGCCCGGCGGACGCCGACCCGGCTTTCTGGATGCCGGACGACGCCGCGCTGGAGAAATACCAGACTGATGCTGATCTGATCATCATCAATGGGGCGAACTTTGAGAAATGGGTTGGCAAGGTGACGTTGCCGGAGGCGCGGCTGGTCGACACGTCAGCGTCTTTCAAGGATGAATTCATAGAGATGAAGGGGGCGATCATGCACAGCCACGGGGCGGGCGGGACGCACACTCATGCGGGGACTGACGGCCACACGTGGCTAGACCCGGCCAATGCGAAACGGCAGGCGAAGGCGATCGAGCAGGCGCTGGGCGGACAGTATCCGAAGCAAGCTGACGCGTTTGCGAAGAACCTGTCTGCGTTGGAAGCGGATCTGGATGCGCTCAGCGCGCGTCTGGAGGCGGTCTCGAAGCACATGAAGGATCAGACGATTCTGGCGAATCATCCGGCCTGGAATTACCTGGCGCGCAGCTATGGCTGGCAGCTCAAGACGTTCCATCTTGATCCGGAGGAGCTGCCCGGCGCCGAGGAGATCGAGAAGATCCGTACGCAACTGACGGAGACGCCGGCAAAGTTCATCCTGTGGGAGGCGGAGCCGACGGCGGAGGTGACTGCGCTGTTCGAGAATGTCCTGGGATTGAAGTGCATCGTCTATACGCCGGGAGAGGCGATCGATTCGGCCGAGCGTGAGACGGGCGAAGACTTTCTGAAGATCATGAACGCGAACGTGGATCGGCTCGAGGAGGCGTTCAAGTAGATGTTTCCGCGCCGCCGGACGTGTGCTGCGTTGGGGGCTCTGCTGTGCGCCATCGGTTCGGGCGGGCGGGCGGTGGCGCATGACGGGCACACGTTCGGCAATCCGTTTCATGAAGCGACCGTCAGCGCGGCAGCGGATCTGGCGACGACGGAGCACAAGCTGGTATTCGTCTATGTGACGGCCCCCGGCCGGCCGGCACCGGAGTTCCTGGAGACGCCGAGCTGGAAAGACTGGCGCGCCCTGGATCTGCTGATTCTCGAGACAGTGGCGGTGCGAATGAACGCGGACACACTGTCGCAGCAACTCCCGGGTTTCGATGTCGATCTGGAGGAGCTGCCGCTGGTGCTGTTGCTGGATACGCAGGGGCGGGTGCTGCATAGTTTCGCCGGCGACCTGGATGCTGAACAGCTCGACGCGGAGCTGCACACCCGGCTGCGTGGGGCAGCGGCGCTGGAACGAGCGCGGCAGGTCGCGGCGGGCGCCAGCCGGGAAGACCCGATCGGTTTCGAGCGACTGGCGGCGACGCTGGCGCGCAACGGGCAGATCGCCGAAGCGCTGGCGGAGTATCGGCGATGCGTCGACGTCGGTCTGGTGCACAACACGATCTACGCGGCGGCGCGGCGGCGCTTCGTTTTCAAGGAGCTGGTGGCGCTGGCTAAGGAGCATGACCTGGCCCGCCGGATGCTCGCCGATCTGAAGCGCGACATGCAGGAAACGCTGCTCAAGAAACGCGACAATCCGAATGTCGCTCGCAACCTGGCCGAGCTGAACTTCTGCCTCGGGCAACCGGCCGACACGCTGGAGTTTTACGATCGCCTGCCAGAGCGCAGCCGGGCGCGGCAGGTGCTGTTTGACTGGGTGATCGAGCAATTGGTGGATCGGAGGCGTTACGAGGAAGTGCTCGCGATGGTCGAGCCCCAGCAGGCGTTTCGCCAGGAAGTGATAATGGCGCGCGGCCGGCGGTTCAAGTGTGCCGAGACGCCGGATATGCGCCACGAGCGCGGGACCAAGGCGTTTGCGGTGGCGCGGGGAGCGTTGCTGGTGGAAGCGCTGGTGGCGACGGGGCAAGCTGCTGAAGCGCAACAGTTGGCCCGGCAAGTGCTCCGTTTTCGGGATGATGATGTGACGCGCGGGTTGTTGCGGGAACATCTGCGACGGGCGGATGGGGTGGCTGGCGAGGAGTTACTGTCGGCCCTGGGATTGAACCCGACCAGCCGGACGGTACGCGATGGGCAATAATCTGCTGCGCACGGTGACCCGGATCATGCGTCCAGCGCTCGCAGCGGCTTGATCAGGAGCGTGATTTGTTTGCGCCGGCTGTATTGATATCGTTGGTATCTTCGTTTGGGCTGGGGGCGCTGCACGCGATAGAACCCGGCCACGGCAAGACGATTGTGGCGGCATACCTGATTGGCAGTCGGGGGCGGTGGTATCACGCCGTCTATCTGGGCATTGTCGTCACGATCACACACACGTTGGGGATTCTGCTCCTGGGGTTGCTGGCCATGTACGGGATGGACCAGTTCCGGATCGACGAGCTTCATCAGTGGCTACAACTGGTGGCCGGCGTTCTCATTCTCGGAGTTGGGTTGTGGCTGTTGTATTGGCGGGTGCGCGGGCATCACTATCACCATGGGTTCGGCGGGCATACACATCATCACCACGTGCATGACGAGCACGGGGCCCATGTGCACACCGATCATACTCACGAGCACCAGCACGCCGACGCGAAGGATCATCTGCACGCTGACCACGACGCCGACGCGGCCAACATGGGTGAGCGCACGGGGTGGAGCGTAACGGCGCTAGGGATCTCCGGCGGACTGCTGCCCTGCCCGGCCGCGGTGGCACCGTTGCTGTACGGCGTGGGGCATGGTGACGCCACCCTGGGCGTGTCGGGGGTGGCAGCGTTTTCGATCGGACTGGCGCTGGTGCTGATCGCCGTCGGGTTGCTGGTCATTCGGGCGCAGTCCTTCGTGGAGCGGCGTTTCGACAGCGCTGGCTGGATCAAACACCTGCCACTAGTCAGCGCAGCGATCGTCTCCGCCCTCGGCGTGGTGTTAATCGTCGAGTCGCTGATCTGAACGCCGGACATCTGCGGGGCGTAACCGGCGAGCGAGACGCCCGCCCCACACTCGCTACGATGCAAACAGTGTGAAAGGCGACATCAGCCGCGGATCAGGGTGTCGCGAAGTTGGCGAGTCTCGTCGAGAAAGGTGCGGTATTCCCCGGGCTTGAGACGTTTGCGCGGGCGGTAGACCAGCAGGTGGCCGCCGTCGCATTCGATGCAGGCGCGGCCGAAGCGGCGGACAGCCTCTGTTCGGCGGAGGTTGAACCAATCAAGCAGGGCGGGTTCGTCGGGGCCGCGGAGGACGTACTGGCGGGAGAATTCGAGGTCGTGCGGCAGGTCGATGTCCTGGCTGCCGAAGGACTCGGCGATCCAGTTGAGCCTGGATTCGGGGCTGATGAAGAAGACCGGCAATGGCTCGGGCAGTGCGTAGGCCACCACGGTTTGATGGTAGATTTGGCGGTGTTTGCCATGGCCGCGAACGTAGCGGTAGTCGAAGGCACAGAAGGCGTCCTGGCGCCGGCCGCCGGTGATGAGGTTGCGCAGTCGCCGGCTGTGGCCGAGGGTCATGAGTCGGCAAGCGCCGTAATCCTGTTCGACGAATCCGCCCTCGGCATTGAAATCCCACCCGGACTGGCGGGCCAGGTCGGCGAGGTTGTCGCGGCGGCGGCGTTCGGCAATTGAGGCGGCGACGAGCGCAACGACGACGACGAGCAAGGAACCACCCACGATGTAGATGAACTCGCTGGGCATGCGCACATTGGACCCGCACAGGCAGCGGTCTGCAACCCGGTGGCCGCCGGTGAACCGACCACGTGGAGCATACCGTCGCGAGTTGGTCAGGCGGTATCGGCTGCCCCTCGTTGGACGAGTCCCGCCGCGGCGTGAAGCGACTCGATGGCGGTGGTTTCGGCGGCGATGGCAGCGTCGAGTATGGAAACGACGTGCGTGATTCGCCCGGGCGTTCGGACACGTTGTTGCAAATCGTGGGTTGAAGGTTCGCCGGCCACGATGGCAGCCCGGTAGCGTTCGTAGTGGCCGTAAGCGGTCGCGTAGTGGGCGGCGGCGGCAACGATCTGTTCAGTAATATTGGCGGCGAAGCGCGGCGCGATGCGCCGGAGCCAGGTAGCACAGCACTGGCGCGCGAGCAGACGCTCGAAAGCGGCCCAACAGAACCACTCTTCGACCTCGGCGAACGTTTTGGCGGGATCGGCCACATCTGCGCGGTAGGCATTGAGGGCCGCCAGCCCCTGGGGCACACCCTGCCAAGCATGCGGAGCGGCCTTGGCAGCGGCGCGTTGCAGTGCCGCGGCCAGGAGCTGGTCTGGCGGGAGTTGGTCGGCCGCACGGACGAGGACGTACACGGCAAAGGGTTGCAGTTGATCGGCCGCGATCCAGCCGGTGCCAACAGTGCCATCGAAGAAAATCTCTCGCTGGCGGCCCGTTTGGCGGTGGTTGGTAATCAGGCCGCCATCCAGGTGCTCACTGATAATCGGGGTACCGGCATCGACGTGGCGCACGACGAATGGCCAGAGTTGGTCGAGCTGCGCGGTGGGGGCAAACGCGAAGTCATACCCGAGGTGTTTCGGAAGCGTGGCGAAGATCTCGGGCGGGTCATCGTGGCCGGGGCGCCCCCGGACGGCCATGAAAGCCGGCGTGATGTCGGCGTAGTGGTATCCGAAGCTGAAGGCCCAACCACTGGCGGCGGCAAAGTCGACGAAGTCCAGATCGCTGCCAGCGTGATTGAGGGCGGCGACGATCGCGAGAGGGACACCGGCCGCCGCGTACTCCGGAATCTCATCCGGGGTACGGAGCCGAACGGCATCGAGGGTGCAAGCGGTCACGTCGGCGCCGGCCTGGAGATGGCGGCGCAGATCGGGCCAGCTCTTGAAGCCGTAATGGAGCGCGAGTGCAAATTGAGCTTCGTGGAGGGCGACGTGGGCCTGGAGGACGTGGGCGTCGGGCGCATCGTGGAAGCGGTCGAGCAGGCGTAGGACGTCGCAGACCTTGGGGTGGCCGGTGCGCTGGGCTTTGAGCAGGGCCTTGGCCTGAAGCTGGAGAAACCGCAGGTTCGGCTGCGGGGGCAGGGAAGCGGGCATGGTAACCTTCCTTTCCGGCGTGCCCGAGGCCTGCACATGCGGGCGGAAAAGAAGGTGGCAAGTGTACACGCACGAAGGTGGATTCAATCCTTCCCGCAGGCCAGGAGGCGTCCTTCGAACACCTTTCATAGTGTGGCAGGTTGAACAAACTGAGTCAAGGTTTGCTGGTGAGTGCACTGGTATGAGCATTGTCGAACTTGCGTCAACCTGCGAGTGAGCCAGATCTTCGAGGTTCATCGCGCGCCTGGTACACCGCGGCAGCTATGATGAAGTCAGCACGACGCTGGGAAACCTGGAGGAGAAGCAAATGCGTTGCGGCAGGATAAAGGGGATCACGATCATGTTGGGGCTTGTGCTGGGAGTGGCTCGATCGCCGGCTCAGGACACGTGGCATTCGATGGGCGCCATACCGGGACTCGACGGAGCCGCCCATTGCTCTGCGGTCTATAACGACGGCAGCGGGCCGGCGTTGTACGTGGCTGGTGCTTTCACTATCGCCGGTGATGTGCCGGCGATGAACATCGCCAAATGGGATGGGACGCGTTGGTCAGCGCTCGGCGACGGCGTGGGAAACGAGTATTCCTACGTGTGGGCGCTGGCAGCTTTCGACGGTGAGTTGTATGCCGGCGGGCGGTTCACGACAGCGGGTGGCCAACCGGCGAATTACATCGCGCGATGGGACGGCACGTCGTGGGCCACCTTGGGCGAAGGTGTGAGCAGCGGGTGGCGGTCGGATGTGTACGCCCTCGGCGTGTATGACGGCCAACTGATTGTCGGCGGCGGCTTCACTTATGCCGGCGGTGAACCGACCGGTCAGATTGCGGCGTGGGATGGGGAAAACTGGTCGGCATTGGGGGACGGCGTGTTTGGCGGAGGATATGACGGCGGGGTGCACGCGGTGGCGGTTTACGATGGCGCGCTTATTGCGGGCGGGTGGCTTGATCATGCCGGCGACGTACAGATCGACCAGATTGCGCGCTGGGACGGTTCGGGTTGGGAAGCGCTCGGCGCTGGGCTGAACGGCCAGGTGGAAGCACTGGCGGAATACGGCGGCGAACTGATCGTCGGGGGTCGATTCACCACCGCCGGTGAGCAACCGGCCAACTACATCGCTCGCTGGAACGGGAGTTTGTGGGCGTCGTTGGGCGACGGCATCAGCGGCGGCGGGCTGCTCATGTCGGTACGCGCGTTGACGGTGTTCAACAATGAGGTGATCGTGGGCGGCTATTTTGCCGCGTTGGACGGAACCCCCGCGTCGTACGTGGCGCGATGGGACGGCACGCAGGCGCACGCAATGGACAACGGCATCGACTTTGCGGTGTGGTGTCTGGCCGTGTTCGGTGACGAACTGCTGGCCGGTGGCGGGTTCAACAACGCAGGTAGCGTGCCTACCGCCCGCGTGGCGCGGTGGAACGGCGTAAGCTGGTCGAGTTACGGTACGGGTGGTTTGAACGGCACGCCCATCAGCCTGGCGGAGTACAACGGCGAGCTGGTCGCGAGCGGCTACTTCACCACCCACGCCGGAACGACGCCGTTGAATTCGATTGGTTCGTGGAACGGTTCAACCTGGGCGCCTCTGGGCGACGGCCTCGGCATTGATGAGGCCGCCGAGGTATTGCAGGCATATGGCGAGAACCTGGTCGCGGGTGGCTACCTGTGGTACGCCGGCGGGAATCCGGTAAATCGGATTGCGCAATGGGACGGTGTCGAGTGGAGCGGCCTGGGCAGCGGCGTCGAAGGCGGGGAGACCGGCGTGTTTGCGCTGGCCGAGTACGGTGAGGTGCTGGTCGTGGGGGGAGCGTTCGAGGTGGCGGGAGGAGAACCGGCAACATCGGTAGCGCAGTGGAACGGGCTAGCCTGGGAGCCGCTGGGCGATGGGCTGGGAGGATATGAACCCGTTGTTAACGCGCTGACGTTGTACGAGGGGGACGTGATCGCGGGCGGCTCGTTCGAGCAGTATGAGGGGGAAGAGATCTACGGAATCGCCCGTTGGAACGGCAGTTCGTGGTCCGCGGTTGGAGGTGGTATCTTCGGCGTGGTGCTGGCGCTGACCGTCACGGACGACGGGCTGATTGCGGCCGGCGAGTTCGAGATAGCCGGCGACGTTGAGGTAGCCAACATCGCATGCTGGGACGGTGTTGAATGGGCGCCGCTGGGTGACGGGTTGGACGTGTGTGTATGCGCGCTGGCCGTCTATGACGGTAGCCTGATCGCGGGCGGCAACTTCAATATGAGCGGGGAATCGCCCGTTAGTCACATAGCGCGCTGGACCGGTAGCACGTGGGAGCCG